>NZ_JAKCFI010000003.1 GCF_021412625.1 Myxococcus stipitatus
AGCTGCTGGTATGCGCTTCTCAGCGCTCCCTGGCTGGCTTCGTTTCAAGAAATTGACTGCGGTTTCCGCAATCCTTCTTCTTCTTGGGCTTGCTATTTGGTTTTCAAAGACCGAGTCGCTTGTTTCAACCGCGACCTTCTGCTACTCTCGCTTCCGCTTTCGACCTCCTTCTCGCCGTCAGCGGGGCGCCTCTTCTATTTCATCTTCGCGTCCGCTGTCAACCTCTCAGCTTCAGCTTTTTTCTTTTCGACTTCCCGTCCACTCCAGCGCCGCCCAGTGGCTTCCGCTGTCGTTTTCGGGAGGCGCGCCTTTTATCACCGCCGCGCTCCGGATCAACCTATTTGGTTGAGCCCTTCGTTTTCTTCCGTCCGCCATCCGCGTGCTGCCTGGATCAGCGGGCCGGTCGAGGGGGCGCGGCTTCTATCACCACCGCGTCCCAGGTCAACAACCTTCGTCGACCTCTACTTCCCCCCGTCCTGCCAACTCCGGGTGCCGGGGCACCGAGGCGTCGAGCAGGGGTCCATCTAGTACCCTGCCGCGTTGCGTCCGTCAAATACCCAATGTTCGAACCGTGGCGGACAGAGGGACGCCTTGCCAGGTCCCCCTGAAATCTGAACCGGGTGCCCGGGTCGGGACTTCCTCCCGCGTCCTAGGTCGCCCCGCCGGCCGCCCCTCCCCCGCGAGGCCAAGCCTCACGTTCCCTTCCCGGTCTCCGCCGGGGCGGGCCGCGCTTCCGCTCCCGGCGGGAGCTCCGGCCGCCAGAGGGTCCCGAAGAGCCAGTCTCCTAGAGGGAGGGTGATGTTGAAGTGGTAGCGCCCCATCAAGGAGGGGTCATGGTGCGCCTGATGATGGCGGCGCAGGCGGGCCATCACCGGGAGGCGGGCCACGGGGTGCCCGGGCGGCAGGTGGTGGCAGAAGTGCAGCCACTCATAGGAGAGGTAGTAGCCCATGGCCGACGCGGCGAAGAGCCAGCCCACCGCCGGAGAGACGAGCCACCAGGCCAGCATGCCCAGCGGCGTGGCGATGCCCCCCAGGAAGAAAAGGAGGAGCACCGGCGGGAAGAGCACCATCTTCACGTCCCGGGACGACTCGCAGGCCAGGGCGTCGTGGGTGAAGAAGCGGTGGTGCTGTTCGGTGTGCCGCTGGAAGAGGAGCCCGAGCCCCTTCCTCCGGTGGTGCATGGGCCCTCGGTGCCCTAGGAACTCCACGAGGTTGCCCAGGACGAAGACCGCCGGGACGGTCAGCCACTCCAGCGGCCGGACCCCGTCCAGCCGCCCGAGCGCGAAGCCGATGACCCCGAGGGAGCCGAGGCTGGTGAAGGCGAAGTGCCCCACCCCCGAATAGCGAGGGCCGACGTGGCGCCGCCGGTACTCCTCCCGGAAGGCCGCCACCCTGGCTGGGACCGCGCCCTCGTCCATCGTGCCTCCCCCGGGTGGGCGCTCAGCCCTCCCGCTTCTCGTGCCGGGCCTTCGCCTTCTGGTACTTCTTCATCCGGTCCAGGATGAGGGTGCGCTTCAGGCTGGAGAGGTGCTCCACGAAGACGTGCCCGTCCAGGTGGTCGATTTCGTGCTGGAGGATGTGGGCGATGCGGCCCTCCGCCTCCATTTCGTGCCACTCCCCCGCGCGGTCCTGGAAGCGGACCTTCACCTTGTGGAAGCGCGGGCACTTCTCCCACTCGCGCGGCACCGAGAGGCAGCCCTCCTCCAGCGTGACGGGCTCCTTCTTCTCGAGCACCTGCGGGTTGACGATTTCGAAGGACGTCCCGTCCTCGCGGGACACCAGCGCCACGCGGAGGGATTCGCCCACCTGGTTGGCGGCGATGCCGATACCTTCGGCTTCCTTCATGGACTCGGCCATCTCCTCCAGCAGCTTCTGGAGCGAGGGGCCGAAGTCCGTCACGGGCTTCGTGGGAGAGGACAGGACCTTGTGGGGCCAGATGACGATGTCGCGAGCCATATGAGGCCACAATCTGCCACGCGCCCCCTGGCCATGCCGCGCGATTCCGCATTTCCACGATTCGAGGGCACACACCGCGGGTCCTGGTCCGCCCCCAGGTCTGCTAGACCATGGACATGCACCCGCACGCCCAGCTCATCCACGACTTCTACACCGCGTTCCAACGGCGCGACGCACAGGCCATGGCCGCCTGCTACCACCCGGACCTGGAGTTCTCCGACGCTGTCTTCGTCGGCCTGCGCCACGCCCGCGCCACCGCCATGTGGACGATGCTCGTCGAGCGGGGCACGGACCTGCAGCTGACCTTCCGCGACGTCCAGGCCGATGACCACACCGGCCGCGCCCACTGGGACGCGCACTACACCTTCTCCACCACCGGCCGGAAGGTCATCAACCGCATCGACGCCGCGTTCGAGTTCCGCGACGGGAAGATCGTCCGCCACCGCGACGCCTTCGACTTCTGGACGTGGTCGCGCCAGGCGCTCGGTCCCGCCGGACTGCTGCTGGGGTGGACGCCCCTGCTGAAGAACCAGGTCCGGAAGCAGGCCCAGCGCTCCCTCGACAAGTTCATGAAGGAGCGCGGCCTCACCGGTCCCTGAGCGCGCGGCGCCGGCCATTCCTCCTCACGGCAGCGGGGCCACGTCCGGCGGCACCCACTCGGCGCGCGCCCGGGGGGAGTCCAGCGTCTCCTCGCGGTAGTGCCGCGCCAGCAGGCTCCCCTCCAGGAGCTCCGGGCAACGGCCCAGGAAGTCCCCGAAGGTCTCACCCGCCGGAGCGGCGGCCAGGCCAGCGCCCACCAGCAGGACCCAGGCGCGGGTCCGCGTCTCGTGGTACTTGCCGCTCGCCCCCAGCGCGGCGGCGTACCGCTGGATGAGGTCCGGCACCCTCGCGTGCCCCGCCTCCACGCCATGCGCCCGGAGGCACAGCCAGGCCAGCCGCAGGTGCTCCCGGTGCCGGAAGCGCTCCCCCGGCCACGTGGCCGTCTCCACCGCCGAGAGGAAGGCCGCGTCGTCCAACGCGTCCGTCGCCGTGTCACCGGGCATGTCCGCCCCGCTTCCTCGCGCTCGCCCGGGGCGCTGGCGACGCCGGCTCCTCGGGGGCATCCGCCCTGGCGAACGCCGCGAGCACCTTGCACAGCCCTTCGACGTCCCGCTCCCCCACCTGGGTCTGGACGAGCGCCTCCAGCGCCTCCAGCCGCCGGTGGACCCTCGCGGCCAGGGCGCGCCCCGTGGGCGTCAGCAGCACCTGGAACGAGCGCCGGTCCTCCTCGCGCGCCACCCGCTTCACCAGCCGCTTCGCCTCCAGCCGGTCCATGTAGCTGGTCAGCGTCGAGCGCTTGTGCGCGAAGGCCGCGTGCAGCTCGCTCAGCGACGTGTCGCCCGACTCCACGAGGTAGGCCAGCAGGTGGGCCTCACCCTGGGACAGAGCGAAGGGAGGCTCCGCCTCCTCCAGGAACAGGCCGACCCGATGGGTGGCCCGGTGGAGCTCCAGGACGAATCGAAGCGGCCTCATGCGCCGACCTCAACACCCCACCCGCCCCCGGATATTCCGAAATCGGAGCGAATCGTCCGATTCTCCACGCTCCCCCTGGGGACGCGCGCCGCTACTTGTCGACCTTCGCCTCCGTCTTCATGGCCGCCTCCCGCTCGTCGCGCTCCTTCGCGAGCGCGCGGGCATCCTTCGCCTTGCCGTCCCGGTACGCATGGAGCGTGTAGAAGGAGCCCGTCGCGTATCCGGACAGCTTCGCGGGGTTGAAGATGCTGGTGCTGGAGACCATGCCGCCCTTGTAGCCCGGGGGGAACTCCACCAGCTTCAGCGCACACGCGCCGAGCACCAGCTTCGGCTCAGGCACGTCGTTGCTCACCAGGGTGCACGCGCCCGTCGCCGTGAAGTGGCCCTCCGGCAGGCTGAAGCGGAAGTGCGCCGGCACCTGCTGGCCCGGGGGGAACGTGGGGTCGGTGATGCGCAGGCACGCGGTGGCGGTCCCCGCGCGCCGCTGGCCCTCGTAGACGACCTTGCCGTCCTGGGGACGGTGCAGCGGGATGTAGATGCTCGCGCCCAGCTTCACCGTGGCCACGAAGGGCGCCGCCGCGCACACCGCCTCGTCCGGAGGCCTGGACGCATCCTCCTGCGTGCGGAACTGGAACATCACCTCCTCCGCCCGAGCCTGGGTGGCTCCCACCAGCACCAGCAGGACACCCAGCACCACGTCCCCGCGACTCAGCGACATGCAACACCCCTCTCGGGAAGACCTCGGTTCGCAAGCCCACCGCGACGGCGTGAAGCCTCATGCTCCCTCGAGCGCCGGGCCCTCCCTCCCGGCGCGCCGACGGGGCCTACCGCCAGGACAGCACGTACTCGGCGTCGAGCGGGCCCGTCTTCTGGCCGGTGACGCGCACGTCCTTGCCTCCCACCGCCTCGATGACGGCCTGGAGCACGCCCTCGTGGTACTCCGGCGTCATGAAGTCGCGCTTCATGGTGAACACGCCGCTGGTCTCTCCCGTCCAGCGCACGCCGCGCTCGCCATAGCTCACCGCCGCGCGGTAGCCGGAGTGCAGGTTGCTCAACATGCGCTTGGGGTTGTTGACCGCCAGCAGCAGCAGCGTCTTGCCCGCCGCCGACGACAGGAAGTCCGCCGTGGCCTGCACGCCCATGCGCCGCAACGCCACGTCGAAGCCACCCAGCTGCGGCCCCATCACCTCCGCGGCCGTGAAGGCCAGCTTCAGGAAGGCCGTCACCGGGTAGTTGAAGAAGTCGACGAACTTCTTCTCACCGGCGGCGGCGAGGCAGCGTTGCACCGCGGCGTCGCCACCGAGCACCTTCACCGCGCCAAGCGCGCCATTGAAGAAGAGTCCTCGCGCGGTGTCGTCGCGCGTGGCCAGGGCCAGGCGTTCCTCCAGGTCCCGTGCGTGTCGAGGTTCGAGCCCGGTGGTGTGAATCGCGTTCATGTCTGTCGTCACGGAGTGTCTCCATGGGGGGAAGGAGCCACTCGAAGTCTACAGGCGGATCAACTGCGCGCCGTAGTGGACGTTGGCGCCAACGGCCGCCACCAACACCAGGTCTCCCCCACCGAGTCGCACCCGACCCGACTCCAGGTCCTCCGCGAGGAGGATGAGCATTCCCGCGGCGGAGGTATTCCCGTATCGGTCCACGTTGCAGGCCACCGCGTCCGCGGGCAACCCCGCACGTGAGACGAACGAATCCATCACGCGTTTGTTGGGTTGGTGAAAGTAGTAACGGCGCACCTCGCCGCGCAGCTCGGGCCTGGGGCCGAGCACGGTGTCAAGGCACTTCTGCATGTACTCCGGATAGCTGCGCGCCACGCGGAACCCATCCACCACGAAGGCCATGTCCGCCGGACGCATCCGCCCCGGCTGGTAGGGGAGCTTCAACAGGCCCCCACCCTTGCGAATCACCAGGTCCGCGTACGCGTTGCCGGAGAACGAGGCGAGGATGCCCGCGCGCCCGGACTCCCCCTCCTTCGACTGGAGCACCACCGCTCCCGCGCCGTCCCCGAACACGTACATGGACAGGTAGCCCTGCAGCGCCTTCGAGCGCCCCGGCCCCGGCGGGAGCTCGTCCATGTACACCTCGCGATTCACCAGCGGCGAGGTGAAGGCGGACGCCACCACCGCCACCGAGCGGAACCGGCCGCCCTCCATCATCTTCTTCACCATGTCGAGCACGTACGGCGTGCCGCCGCAGCCGTCGTCCACCACCAGCGCGAACGCGTCCTCGCGCAGCTCGAGGCGCCGGTGCAGTTCCATGGCGTCGTGGTTGAAGTGCGGCGCGTCCGGGGTGCAGGTGACCACGAAGAGCGCGTCCAGTTCGCGCGCGTCCACGCCCGACCCCTCCAGCGCCTTGCGCAGCGCCACCTCGCACATGTCCGTGTTCGTCGCCGGGTAGTAGTGCCCGTCATCCGTCGGCGGCGGCACCGCGCGCCCCGTCGCCTCGTCGATGTCCCAGAGGAAGCGGCGCTCGCGGATGCCCAGCTTCTCCTCGATGCGCTCGGCCGGCCAACCCGGGATGGCTCGCGTGATTCGCGCGTTGCTCACCTTGCGCGTGGGGACGAAGGCTCCGGCTCCGACGACACAGACATTGAGTGTCATTTCATGGCCTCGCTTCCTTCACATCCGGGCCAGGTGGGGGGAACTTCCTGGGCGAGACGTATCGAGCAGGATCCAGGCCAGCTTCGAAACCCTTGAAATGACGGCGGCCGCCCGCAGCGACTGCTTCAACAATGAAGCTTCCCCGACATCGCAACCCACTGGATTCCGTGACAAATCTCTCGTCGAGACGATGCTTCAAGATTGAAGCACTTCGTGTCGTATCTGAAGCAGGCCCGAGCCGTGAGCGATACTTCTGGTGCGACACACGATGCACCGGGCGCATTTGAAGCGGATTCCACCCGGGTCCACGCAGACATTGCGCCCGCGTGAAGGGGTTCACCATCCACCCGCGGGCCGATGCCCGCCACACTGCAAGTCATTGAGCCCCGGAGACACCGGTGGCACGCGCGGGGAGGGGTTCCATACTCCGGGTCCTTCCCGACGGTGGAGTGCCCGTGTCAGGCTGCCGCCCCACCGAAAGGCGCCGGCCGCGATACGCGCCAGGGGACATGGGTCCCCGGCGTGGCCCGACGAAGTGGAAGAACGTGCCCACGTTCGAGCTCTACCGCCGCAGCTGGCAGCCCCTCGCCCGATTCGTCCTCTTCGCCTGCGTCCACGCGCTCGGCACGCACCTGGGCATGGCGCTGGCCTTCGCGCCCGAGGGCGTGTCCTCCATGTGGCCGCCCAGCGGCATCGCGCTCGCGGCGCTGCTGCTCACCCGCCACCGCGAATGGCCCGGCTTCATCCTCGTCGCCATCCTGGTCGAGCCGTTCGTCGCCCAGGGCTCCGGGGTGACGCTGACCCCCGGCGCGTTCATCGTCGCGGCGGGCAACATGGTGGAGGCCGTCGTGGGGGCGGTGCTCCTGCGCTGGTGGGTGCGCTTCCGCCCCTCCATGGATCGGGTGCGGGACGTGCTCGGGCTGGTGGGCCTGTCCGCGGCGGGGAGCACGCTGCTGAGCGCGACGATGGGCATGGGGATGACGCTGCTGGAGGGGCGCATCTCCCCGGACCACTTCTGGCAGGGCTGGCGCGTGTTCTGGGTGGGCGACGCCATGGGCGTGCTCCTGGTGGCGCCGCTGCTGCTCACCTGGCTGTCCCGGAGCCAGTCACCGTGGCCCCGGCGGCGACAGTGGGAGCTGGTCGCCCTGCTGCTGCTGCTGGGGGTCGCGACGCACGCCGTGTTCCGCATGCCGCCCGCCATGGAGCCCCCGGCGACGTTCCATCCGGCGACCTATCTGTCCTTCCCCTTCCTCCTGTGGGCCGCCCTGCGCTTCGAGGCCCGCGGCATCTCCATGGCCACCGCGCTCATGGCCACGCTGTCGCTGTGGCACACCGCGCATGGCCACGGGCCGTTCGCCCAGTCCGCCTGGAGCCACGACAGCCTCACCTTCCTCCAGTCCTTCCTCGCGGGCGCCAGCGTGTCCGGGCTGCTGCTGGCCGGGGCGCTCGGGGAGCGGCGCCGCGCCCAGGAGGAGGTGAGCCACCTCAACCAGGAGCTGCGCCAGTCCCTCCAGCGGCTGGCGGCCACGCAGGCCACCCTGGTGCGCCGCGAGCGCATGGCCGCGCTCGGAGAGCTGAGCGCCACCGTGGCCCACGAGGTGCGCAATCCCCTGGGCGCCATCTCCAACGCGCTGGCCGCCCTGCGCCGGCTCGTGCCCCAGGTGGCCGAGGGCCCCGCCAACACCCTGCTCGGCATCATGGACGAGGAGGTGCAGCGGCTGGACCTCATCGTCAACGACCTGCTCGACTTCACCCGGCCCGTGGAGCCCCGCCTCCACGCGCAGGCCCTGGGGCCGGTGGTGGAGGGCGCGTTGACCGCCTCGCTGCGCTCCGGCACCAGCGGCATCCGCGTGTCCCACGCGTTCGACGAGCCCCTGCCGCCCATCGCCGTGGACGCCCACCTGCTCCACGTCGCGCTGACCAACCTGTTCACCAACGCGGTGCAGGCCATGCCCTCCGGCGGCAACCTGGTGGCCCGCCTCGAGCCGGACACGCGCGCCGGCGCGCCTCACGCCCGGCTCACCATCTCCGACACCGGACACGGCATCACGCCCGAGCTCCAGCAGCGCATCTTCGAGCCCTTCTTCACCACCCGCGCCAGCGGCACCGGGCTGGGGCTCGCCATCGTCCGGCGCATCGTCGACGGGCACCACGGAGAGGTCGCCGTCGACAGCACCGTGGGCCAGGGCACCACCTTCACCGTGTGGCTGCCCTACCCCCAGGAAGCCGCGCCGCGCGCCTCGGCCTGAGTGGCCCGAGCGGAACGCCCCCCGCGCGAGGCGAAGGGCGCCCACCTCCATCGTTCCTCAGAACGGGATGTTGTCGTCGTCACCCGGCGGCGGGATGTCGTCGTCCTGGAAGCCGCCGCCGCCACGGCCGCCACCGCCGCCGTAGCCGCCACCGCCGCCGTAGCCGCCACCGCCCTCGCCCCCGCCCTCGCCCCGCTGACGCGCCATCTCCGCCTCGATGGCGGCCAGCAGCTGGCGCTCCTTGTCGTGCCAGCGCGCCTTGCTGGGGTCGTTCAGCGAGCGGCGCGCGCCGTTCGCGTAGAACTCGAGGTCCTGCATGCTCGCGCCCGCGACCGGGGCGCCCTTGCTGCGGCCATAGTTCGGGAAGACCATTCCGTCCCCGCCACCGCCGCCACCACCGCTGGGGGCCGCGCGACGCGGGGCCGGGGCCGCCGCGTCCGGCGTGGACCCGATGGACATCTCGCCCAGCTTCAAGCTGAAGCCGTCGCCGTTCTTGAACGCCGTGCCGACTCGCACCTGCTCCACGCGCCCGTCCGGACGCCGCACCGCCACGGTGACTGGATAGCCTTGATCACTCATGCGCGCCCGAATCCCATCCCCGCCCCCTGGGTGTCAACGGCGTCGGGGCCTCGCCTGTCGGCCAGCCACTCGCGCGCGACAGCCCCCCGGCCTCGCGACCATGCGAGCTGGAGCCGGGACCTCGACAGGGGAGCGTCCCGCCGCCGACCCCGGCACGGACGCTCGACCCGCGTCTTCCCCACCGGAGTGGCCCGGGCGCGACGTGCCCGGGCCCCGGCGTGGACCTCAGTGCAACGAGAGCTGGCCGGAGCGCGCCTTCTTGCGCCCCTTGGCCTTCGCGCCGCGCGCCGACGGAGCCGCCGCCTGGCGGGCCTCCTGGAGCACCTTGCTGGCCGCGCGCCCCCGCGGGAGCTTCACGTCCTGCACCGACTGCGGCTTCGCGTCGTCCACCCACTCCGAGGGACGCCGCCCCGTGCGCATCAGGAGCCGCAGCTTCTGGTAGTGCGCCGAGCAATACCCCTTCGACCGGCTGGGGCGCTTGCAGCCGATGACCGCGCACGTGCGCGAGCCCTCGGCGCCCCGGGCCCGCACCACCGGCGCCTTCGCCGACACTCGCGCGGCGCCCAGCAGCGGCAGCTCCTCCTGCCGGGTCGCGCCCCGTCCACCCCGGCCGCGCTTCGCCGCGGGCGGCGACGACGCACCGGCCTGCTTCGCCAGGGGCGCCCGCACGCCCGCCATGGCGCCGAGCCTGCTGGTCAGCGGCGCCAGCCGGAACGTCACCGAACGCAGCATCTCCAGGGCCTCCAGGCCCTCCTCCATGCGGCGCACGGCCTCCTGAAGGGGCACGAGCTGGGTCTGCAGCTCACGCCGGAACAATTCTCCGAGCTCATTCGCGATGGACATGTGACGAGAGGATATACGCCCTGCCACGTCTCGAAACGGGAAATCCGCTGCATGGCACGCGCCAACGGTCATCCCACGGGCGAATCCCCGGCGGAGCCCCCCTCCCAGGGTCGTCCTCCCCGCGTTGGACTCCGACCGCCGGGCCAGTGCCAACGACAGGGATTGAACCCTCGACGAGACGGGCTGGCGGCGGCTCAGCTCCGGACCGAGGGCGCGGAAACGGGCGCCGGTGTCTTTTCGCTCACGGAGCCCGCCGCCGGCCGCGCCGGGGGGTGCTCCGGCAGCAGCGCCGCCGCCATGGGGCAGGAGCGCAGCGCCGTGGAAAGCGCCCACAGCAACAACAGGGTTGGAACGAACGGGTGACCCACGACGACGCCTCCAACAAGAGCCGGAATACCCACGAGAAACGCGACCCGCCGCATTTCTTGGAGGGGGAATACGCACGGGCCCGTCGGAAAGGTCTCACCAGCACCCGGGGTGGGAGCCAGGGGCCCGCCCGGCGTCCGGGCGCACGCGGCGGCCGCGGCCCCGCCAGCGACGGGAGGGTGTTAAAGGAGGCGGGACATGACTTCGGCACCTCCCCCCGTCCGCTTCAAAGGCACCGCGACCTACCTGACCCACGAGGGCCTCCAGGCCGCGGTCAATTGCGCGCTGACGCTGCAGCGCCCCCTGCTGGTGAAGGGTGAGCCCGGCACCGGCAAGACGCTGCTGGCGGAGGCCATCGCCGAGGCCCTGGGGCTGAAGCTGCTCACCTGGCACGTGAAGAGCACCACGCGCGCCCAGGACGGCCTGTATGTCTACGACACCGTGCAGCGGCTCTACGACTCGCGCTTCGGGGACGGGGACGTGCGGGACATCCGCCGCTACATCCGCCTGGGCCCGCTGGGCGAGGCGTTCTCGTCGCCCGAGCGCGTGGTGCTGCTCATCGACGAGGTGGACAAGGCGGACCTGGAGTTCCCCAACGACCTGCTCCACGAGCTGGACCGGATGCGCTTCCGCATCACCGAGACGAACGACGAGGTGAGCGCGAAGCACCGCCCCGTGGTGGTCATCACGTCCAACAACGAGAAGGAGCTGCCCGACGCGTTCCTGCGCCGCTGCGTGTTCCACTTCATCGACTTCCCGGACGCGGAGCTCATGCGCCGCATCGTCGACGTGCACCACCCGGGGCTGGACGCCGCGCTCGCCGAGCAGGCGCTGAAGATCTTCTACGAGCTGCGCGGCTTCACCCGCCTGCGCAAGCGCCCCTCCACCAGCGAGCTCATCGACTGGATCTCCGTGCTCAAGGCGCAGGGCATCCACGACCTGAAGCTGGAGGAGCAGCTGCCGTTCCTGGGGGCGCTCCTGAAGAAGGAGCAGGACCTGGTGTCGGTGGCGGAGGCGTTCGGACGCGGGCGCAGGAGCCGGGCCTGACCCCCAGGAGCGCGCGCCATGTTCCTGCCATTCTTCTACGAGCTGCGCCGACGCGGCCTGAAGGTGGGCGCGCAGGAGGCGCTCGCCCTGGCCGGGGCGCTGCACGCGGGCCTGCACGACAGCAGCCTGGACGGCTTCTACCACGTGGCGCGCGCGCTGCTCGTGCACTCTGAGACGCAGCTCGACCCCTTCGACCAGGCCTTCCTCGCGCACTTCCAGGGCGTGGAGACGGCGGGGCTGGAGCTGACACAGGAAATCCTGTCGTGGCTGGAGGAGGCGCGGGAGAAGCCCCAGCTGACGCCGGAGGAGATGGCGCTGCTGGAGGCGCTGGACCCGGAGGAGATCCGCCGCCTCTACGAGGAGCGCCTGCGCGAGCAGAAGGAGCGCCACGACGGCGGCAACCGGTGGATAGGCACCGGCGGCACGTCGCCCTTCGGCAACAACGGCTTCAACCGCGCGGGCATGCGCGTGGGCGGGAAGACGGGCGGCCGGCAGGGCATGGCGCTGATGCAAGCGGGGGCGCGCGCGTACGCGGGCTACCGCGACGACCTGGTGCTCGACACGCGGCAGCTGGCGGTGGCGCTGCGCAAGCTGCGCGCCTTCGCGCGCGAGGGCGTGGCGGAGGAGCTGGACGTCGACGAGAGCATCGCCGCCACCGCGAGGAACGCGGGCGAGCTGGAGGTCGTGACGCGCCCGCCGCGCAGGCCCAACACGCGGGTGGTGCTGGCCATGGACGTGGGCGGCTCCATGGACCCGTACGCGGCGGTGATGAGCCGGCTGTTCTCCGTCGCCAGCCAGGCCACGCACTTCAAGGAACTGCGCATCTATTACTTCCACAACTGCGTCTACGGAAAGCTCTACGCCACGCCCCAGCTCACCGGGGGACTGACGGTGCCGGAGCTGACGGCGCAGGTGGGCCGGCACCACAAGCTGGTCATGGTGGGCGACGCGGCCATGGCGCCGTACGAGCTGGCCATCCGCACGGACGCGGAGGGGCGCTACAAGGCGGACGGGCTGGAGGGGCTGACGTGGCTGATGCAGCTGGCCCAGCACTTCGAGCGCAACGTGTGGCTCAACCCGGAGCCCGTGGGGAGCTGGCGCTCGGGGAGCATCGCCACCATCGCGCGCGTCTTCCCCATGTTCGCCCTCACCGTCGAGGGCCTGGGTGAAGCGGTGAACCACCTCACCCGGGGCCGCACCGCGAAGGGCAGCGCGGCCCGGCGCTAGCCTGGACGGATGCTCCCGGGGCCGGGATTTCCGGTGACCCCGTGGACCGCCAAACGCTGGGGCGAGGGGGCATGGCGTTTGGTGCGGCGCCCCGGCGCCAGTTACGGCATGGTGCGCGCCACGCAAGGGAGCGCGAGGACACCATGACGACCAATTCGCAGGACGTGCTGAGCATCAACACCATCCGCACCCTGGCCATGGATGCGGTGCAGCAGGCCCACTCGGGACACCCCGGGGCGCCCATGTCGCTGGCCCCCGTGGCGTACCAGCTGTGGCAGCAGGAGCTGCGGTACGACCCGACCAACCCCATCTGGCCGGACCGCGACCGGTTCATCCTCTCCAACGGCCACGCGTCGATGCTGCTGTACGCGCTCCTGCACCTGGCCGGGGTGAAGCGCGTCACGAAGGACTACCGCGTCGAGGACACGCCGGCGGTGTCGCTGGAGGACATCCAGAAGTTCCGCCAGCTCGACTCGTCGACGCCGGGCCACCCGGAGTACCGGTGGACCACGGGCGTGGAGACGACGACGGGCCCGCTGGGCCAGGGCGTGGCCAACAGCGTGGGCATGGCCATCGCCAGCCGGTGGCTCGCCGGGCACTTCAACCGGCCGAACTTCGAGATGTTCAGCCACGACGTGTACGCCATCTGTGGCGACGGTGACCTGATGGAGGGCGTGGCGTCCGAGGCGGCGTCCATCGCCGGACACCTGCAGCTGCCCAACCTGTGCTGGGTCTACGACAGCAACCACATCTCCATCGACGGCAGCACGGAGCTGGCCTTCACCGAGGACGTGGGCCGGCGCTTCGAGGCCTATGGCTGGCGCGTGCTGCGCGTGGCCGACGGCAATGACTTGACGGCGCTGAGCGAGGCGCTGCGCACCTTCAAGACGCTGCGGGGCAAGCCGACGCTCATCATCGTCACCACGCAGATCGCCTTCGGCGCGCCCAAGCTCCAGGGCTCGTCCAAGGCGCACGGCGAGCCGCTGGGCGAGGAGGAGATCAAGGGCACCAAGCGCAACTACGGCTGGCCCGAGGACGCGAAGTTCCTGGTGCCCGAGGGCGTGCGCGAGCGGTTCCAGGAGCGCATGGGCGCTCGCGGGCAGGAGCTGCGCCGCGCGTGGGAGCAGCGCTTCGTCGAGTACAAGAAGGCGCACCCGGAGCTGGCGGAGCAGCTGGAGGCCATGCAGCGCCGCGAGGCGCCGAAGGGCTGGGACGCGGAGCTGCCCGTGTTCCCGGCGGACGCCAAGGGCCTGGCCACGCGCGAGTCGAGCGGCAAGGTGCTCAACGCGCTGGCGAAGAACTACCCGTGGCTGGTGGGCGGGTCCGCGGACCTGAACCCGTCGACGAAGACGTACATCAACGGCTCCGAGTCCATGAAGCCCGGTGAGCACGCGGGGCGCAACATCCACTTCGGCGTGCGCGAGCACGCGATGGGCTCCATCGTCAACGGGCTGTGCCTGAGCAAGGTGCGTGGCTACGGCGCGACGTTCCTCATCTTCAGCGAGTACGAGCGCCCCGCCATCCGCCTGTCGGCGCTGATGGAGCTGCCGGCCATCCACATCTTCACGCACGACTCCATCGGCCTGGGCGAGGACGGCCCCACGCACCAGCCGGTGGAGCAGTTGGCGAGCCTGCGCGCGATTCCGGGCCTCATCGTGCTGCGCCCGGCGGACGCGAACGAGGTCACCGAGGCGTGGAAGGTCATCGCGAAGCAGCGGCACCACCCGGTGGTGCTGGTGCTCACGCGCCAGGCGGTGCCCACGCTGGACCGCAGCAAGTACGGCGCGGCGTCCGGCGTGGCGCGCGGCGGCTACGTGCTGGCGGACGCGGAGGGCGGCAAGCCAGAGCTGGTGCTCATCGGCACGGGCAGCGAGGTGTCGCTGTGCCTGGACGCCCACGAGAAGCTCAAGGCCGAGGGCATCCGGTCGCGCGTGGTGAGCCTGCCGTCGTGGGAGCTGTTCGAGGAGCAGTCGCAGGAGTACCGCGACAGCGTGCTGCCTCCGGACGTGCACGCCCGCGTCGCGGTGGAGAAGGCGGCGGCGTTCGGCTGGGAGCGGTTCGTGGGCCTGCGCGGGAGCATCGTCGGCATGCGCAGCTTCGGCGCCTCCGCGCCCATCAAGGCGCTCCAGCAGAAGTTCGGCTTCACCGTGGACAACGTGGTGAAGGTGGCCAAGGACACGCTGGCGAAGGCGAAGGCGTAGTCGGCTCGCCGCGCCCCGGGCGCTGAAAAGACAAGGGCCGCGGACCATCCCCCGAGGGTCCGCGGCCCTTCGTTTTTCCGGTACGCCTCCGGATGCCGGAGCCCACCCCCCGGTGGCTCCGCACATCCGGCGTCCTTCCTTTCCGACGGCTCCGACCGGCTCCAGGAAACACCCCCCGGTGATTCCCGGCTCCCCGGCCGTGACCTTCGTCCTGCCACCCTCTCACCCTGGCGCTGGAACCTCCCCCCGGTGGTTCCTGGCGCCCGGCGTCGGGCTTCTTCTTCGACCTTCACCGCGCGTGCCTGGAGTGTCCCCCGGTCACTCCCGGCACGCGGCGTCGGGCTTCGATGTCGCCCTCGAACGGGCACCTGGATCCACCCCCCGGTGATTCAGGTGCCCGTCATCAGGGCTTGGATACGTACCACCCGAGCCTCTGGATCCCCCCCGGTATCCAGCGCTCCCTCCGTCCCCTCTAAGAAGGGGCCTCACGGAGAGAAAGGGCCTCGGACCCTCCCCCGAAAGTCCGAGCGCCCTGCTGCTCCCCTTGCAAGAGAGGAGCCCATCCCCGCTTCTCGTCGCGGTGGGGAATCCCCCCGTCGTCACCCGGCCCCCCACCGGGTGTCCCCACCGCGCCGTTGGGACCGCGAATCAGGCCACGATCTGGCGGAGGGCCGGCAGCGCGACCACCAGGTTCATCGTCGTCAGCATCTTCTTGAAGTCGTTGTTGGCGATGCCCGTCTCGCCCTTCGCCAGGGCGTTGGTGGCGGTGCGCTCGTAGATGCCGAGGACCCGCTTCGCCTCCGGGCTCAGGCGGTCGTAGTTGTCGCGAGCCCACTTCTGGAGGTCCGCGAACTCGAGGCCCGCGGCCTGGCCGTCCAGGTCACCCGCGCCGTCCGAGATGGCCTTGATGAGGTCGCGGCCGGAGATGGTGCCGTTCTTGTCGTCCAGCTTCTCCAGCGCGGCGCGCATGGAGTCGTCCCGGAACGTCTTGAACTGGGAGGCCTCCTTCACCATCGAGTCGAAGTTGGCCTGCGTCAGCCCCCCCGAGCCGGCCTTCTTGGCGTGCTTCTCGTAGGTGGCGAGCACCTGGCGGGCCTCGGGCGTGAGCCGGTCCTTGTTCTTCTCCGCCCACTTCTTGAAGTCGCGCAGCTCGGAGGTGGAGGAGTGCCCGTCCATGTCGGAGACGCCCTCCTTGATGGCCTCGAGCATGTCCTCGCCGGAGATGGGGCCGTGCTCCTTGTCGAGCTTGGAGAGCGCCTTCTGCGCGCTCACGTCACCGATGTTCTTGAACGCGTCGTGCAGGTCGCGCAGCTCGGCCTTCGAGAAGTCCTTGCTGCCGGACTCGGTCACCTTCTTCGCGTGACGCTCGAAGGTGGAGAGCACCTGCTTCGCCTCGGGCGACAGCTTGCCCTCGTTCTTCCGCGCCCAGTCCGCCAGGGCCTTGGCCTCCGCGTGCGTCTGGCCATCCGCGTCGCGCACGCCGCGCTCGATGGCGCGCGCCAGATCCTCACCGGAGATGGGGGCGGCCTTCTTGTCGAGGTTCGCCAGCTCGCGCTCCATGCCCTTGTCGCCCACCGAGCGCATGTCCTCGAGCATCTGGTTCCACTCCCCCGTGGGGATGCCCGTCTGGCCCTTGGCCTGCGCCTTCGCTGCGGCCTTCGAGTACAGGTCCATCACCTGCTTCGCCTCGGGCGTGAGGCGGTCGCCGTTCTGGCGCGCCCACTCCTCGAAGGCGCGGTACTCACCACCCGCCGCCTGGTTGTCCAGGTCCGCCGTGCCGCGCTCGATGGCCTGCGTGAGCTGCTCCGCCGTGATGGGGCCCTTCGTCTGGTCCAGCTTCGCCGTCTCGCGCAGCGCGCCGGTGTCGAGCGGCTGCCACTCGTTGGGCAGCTTGCGGGCGGGACGCCCCAGCTGACCCTTGTCGAAGAGGTCACCCAGCTTGTGGTGCGGCACCAGCGGGCGGCCGCAGTTGACCGCCTGGTGCAGCGCGCCCAGCAGCCGCTGCTCGGCCTCGCGCAGGCCGCGCGCATGGTTGAGCGGCGAGGACACCGTCGAGGTGATGCCGTGGCTCTTGGAGGCGACGTTGGCGTTCAGCTGGGCGTTCAGGCGGGTGGTCATTTGAGTTCTCCGTTCTTTCGTTTGGAGCGTGATGACCAGCCCTATTGCGCGCGTCGTGCCAGCCCTCCGCGGCCCGACTCCGCCTCTCAATCCCCCATGATTTCAAAGAGTTGAGGCGACACATCCGTCACCAGGAGGATGGTGACAACAGTCACCACCGGTGACTGCAATCACCAGGGATCCGCGCCTGGGGGTGGTGACGACAGTCACCGGATCCGCTTGGAGGCACCGCGCGGCGGAGACAGGCGCCGGCGCACGCGCTGCTTTCCCTGGGGCCGCTCGCCCACGAGGACGAAGCCCTGCTTCTCGAACAGCGGCAGCGTCCCGGTATAGGCGGACGCATTGGAGGTCCGCGTGGAGCCCGGGGGCGGCTTCACCGGATAGCCCTCCACCACACGCGCGCCCTTCCGCCGCAACACGTCCACGGACGCCTTCAACAGCGCCGTGGCGACGCCCTGCCCCCGGAAGCCCTTCTGGATGAAGAAGCACGGCAGCGACCAGACCTCGTCCGCGTCGTCGCAGCGGAGGCTCGGCGCGCGGTCCAACCGGGGGAAGCTCTTGCGGGGCCCCAGCGTGAGCCACCCCACCGGCGTCCCGTCGACGAACGCCAGCAGCCCCTGCGCCTCGCCTCGCGCGACCAGCGCCTTCATCCGCGCCTTCGCGCGGGCGCCCTTCACGTCGCGGAACTGCTCACCCGCCTCCAGGCGCCAGAACATGCACCAACAGCCCGAACATGCGCCGTTCTCTCCGAACAACGTCTCCAGCGCGGGCCACAGGTCCGGCGTCAGCTCACGAATCTCGAGGTCGATGGACATGGTCGCCCTCAACGTAGGCCCGCGAAGCGTCCCTTGGAATCACAGACCGCCACGCAGCTCCTGGCCGCTCCAGAGCACGCCATCCCGCTCGCGCAGCAGGAAGGTGAGCCGACCCTGATGGAAGCCTCGGACCCACGGCTCCGGGTCCGGGAACCCCGGCGGCAGACGCCAGTCGGGAGGCTGGCTCGGCGCACGCGGAATGGACTGCTCGCGGCGCAGCGCGCCTACCTCCTGGTCCGTCAGTGGACGCGACGCGTACCACGGGAGCAGCTCCCGCCCGTGCAGGCCCACGCGCCCGCCCCGCTGCCCCGGGTCCTCCCACGGCCCAATCGCCGTGCGTCGCAGCGCGGACAGATGCGCGCCACAGCCCAGCGCCCGGCCCAGGTCCCTGGCGAGCGCGCGGACGTAATAGCCCCCGCGACAGACGAGGCGCAGGCGGCTCGCGCGCGGCAGGTCATGCGACAGCCACCGCGCCGAGTGCAGGTACACGCGCGAGGGCGGCAGCTCCACGACCTCGCCCCGGTGCGCCTTGCGGTACGCGGGCTCCCCGCCCACCTTCTTCGCGCTCGTGGCGGGAGGCACCTGCTCCGTCCACCCCAGGAAGGGCTCGAGCGCGGCGTCGAGCCGCTCCGGGGTGAGGCCCGCGACGTCGCCCTGGAACATGGGGCGGCCGTGCAGGTCCCCCGTGTCCATCTCCGTGCCCCAGACGACGTCGGCCTCGTAGGTCTTCGGCACCGCGTGCAGCAGCTCGAACAAGCGCGTGGCCTGCCCCACCAGCATCAGCAGGAGCCCCTCCGCGAACGGGTCCAGCGTGCCGCCGTGACACACGGGCACGCGCTTGCCCGGCGTGGCGCGAGTCTCCTCGAGGAAGGACCGCACCACGGAGAAGCTCGTCGGCCCCACGGGCTTGTGGACGCGATAGATGCCGGGCGTCATGGCGGAGCCTCCCGTATCAGAGGTCCTGGGCGTTGGGGCTCATTCCGTGTCCTCGACGGCCTCCTCGACACGGAGCCCCAGTGGGTGGGCGCCCTCCACCCCGGTGGCGCCCTCCGTCTTCACCAGCCGCACGGGCTCGCAGCCCGAGCCCTCGGCCACCACCCGGGCCAGCGGCTCCGCGTGGGTCGTCACCCAGAGCTGGCTGTGCCTCGACGCCTTCACGATGAGCCGGCCGAGCGGCGCCAACAGGTCCGGATGGAGGCTCGTCTCCGGCTCGTTCAGCGCCAGGAAGGGCGGCGGACGCGGGCTCATCAACGCGGCGAGCAGGCACAGGTAGCGCAACGTCCCATCCGACAGCTCGGACGCGGCCATGGGCCGATGCAGTCCCGGCATGTGCATCAAGACCCCGAAGCGCGTCTCCTTCGTGCGGTGGATCTCCAACCTCGCGCCGGGGAACGCGTCCTCGACGGCGTCGAGGAGTCCTCGCGTGTCGCCAATCAGCAGGATGGTCTGCAGCGCCGCCGCCAGGTCCCGCCCGTCATGAGCCAGCACCGGCGTGCGCACGCCAATCTGCGGTTGGCGCATGGGCGCGTCCATGTCCGTGCGGAAGTGGTGGTAGAAGCGCCACGCGCGGAACTGGCGCTGGACCTCCATCAAGCGCGGGAACCGCTGTGGCTCGCCGAGCTGGTCCATCACCGACTCGGAGCTCCACAGCTCCGTGGGGAACCTCACGCGAGCGCCCCCCTGGTCACGCAGGAACGCCGTGCGGTCCTTGCGCTCCATCAGGATGACCTTGCGGCCTCCGGACCAGGCCCACAGGTGCTCCTCCTTCACCTCCGGGTCCAGGTCGAAGACGCCCTTTTCCGTGGGCGTCGGAGGAACGACCCCGCAGCTCAACTCGTAGGCCAGCTCGCCCAGCTCCGCGCCCACCGTCAGCCTCGGCGACTCGTGACGCTTGCGAGGCCCCGCCCACAGCGCGCTCGGCGTCCCGCCCTCCTCCGCGAACGTCCGCGCCAGTCGCCCCTCCGCCGCCGCCACGAGGAGCGACAACGCGCGATACAGGTTCGACTTGCCGCTGCCATTGGCGCCGACAATCACATTCACGGGGCCCAGCTCCAGCGACAGACTCCGCACGGAGCGATAGCCAGCGATGTCCAGACGGGTGAGAGGCATCGACGCCCGACCCTAGACCAAACACGCCCGCGCCTCGAACAGCCCTGGCGACGTTCAGGGTCCGAGGTGTCGACGGAGGCAGCCAAGCCTCGCTGCCGCGTGGCTCGACACGGACCGGAGGGCTCGTGAAGACGCCCCCGGGCCCGCGCCGAGCCGAGGGAACGGAAGGACCGGCCTCCTCCCACTCACCTCGACGGGACCGGAGAGGACATCGACACCGCTGCTCCGGCCCAGGCTGCGACCTCCAGCCTACCGTCGCGCGAGGCCCGTCGTCTCCTTCCCCCCCAGGCCCACCGTCCTGGCCCGCAGCGGTGTCGATGGACCCACCACCCGGAACGCACGCCGCCCCTCTCGTGGACGCCCTCGCGCGTGGCGAGTGTCCTCGCGCCACGTGTCCCGGGAAGCAGCGGCGTCCGTTCGGGACGCAGCAGCGCCGCGTAACAGCGTCTGGAATGGGCCTCCTCGGGCGGACACGGCGCTGGCGTGTGAAGTGCAGTCCCTCGCAACCGGGGAGGAGCCACGCCATGGCCATGCGCTGCCTGCAATGCGGTCACATCGAGGACGACACGCCCATTCCCGACGGCCGCGACCTGGACGCGTTGATTTCGGGGGGGCCGTCATCCTCGCGGTGCCCGGAGTGCCGGGGGCTGATGAGCCCCATCCAGCTCTGCCGACCGAGCCCCGCCCCCGTCGTGGTCCGAGCGGAGCCACCCCGTCCGCGCCCCATCCAGGACTACCTGCTCGTCGATGCGCACATGGGCGACTACGGCCCGCCCCCCGCCGAGGCGCAGCCGTTCAAGGGCATGACCGGCTTCGCCCCCACTCCGGGGGACTCCTTCGCGCCCATCAACGGGAGCCTGTTCCGCATCACCTACAGGTTCGGCCCGTGGAACGTCATCATCCCCTGGCCCGCCCTGTGGCTCCTGCGGGGAGAGGCCTGCGTTCCGGCGAAGAACCGCTATGGGTTCGTCCCCTCCGCGGAGTTCGGCGTGCCGACCTTCAACGGAGAGACGACCCCCAAGCTGGACATGGGCACCGTCGCGCCCTTCGCCTATCCGACGCTGGGCGCGGGCCTGTACACGCCCGAGGTGCCCTTCATCTTCGGGGAGACGATCACCGGCACGCTCTATCGCTCCATCGCCGCCGCGGTGCGGGGAGGCGCGTCCGTCGAGGAGGCCGTGAAGAAGTTCATCCCCTCCCGGCGGTGAGCGGGACATCCTCCGCGTTCCGCCACTCCCTTGCTCGGACGTCGCCGCCGTGAAGGCCCGCCTCCCGCAATCCGGCTACCCGCGCTGAGGCTCCGAGCGCGGCTCGCCCAGCGTGCGCAGGAAGAACATCCCCACGTCGTCGAAGTAGAAGCGATACGCGGCGGGGCTGGGGGAGTGCGGCTCCCCCGGCAGGATGAGCAGCTCGAAGTGCTTGCCCGCCCGGATGAGCGCGTCGGCCATGCGCATCGTCACCGAGAGCGTGGCGTTCACGTCGCTCGTGCCGTGCATCAGCTTCAGGTGCCCCTGGAGCTTCCCCGCCAGCGGCGGGTTGGAGCCCACCGCGTAGCCCTCCGGATTCGAGGACGGCAGCCCCAGGTAGGGCTCGTTGATGATGGCCTCCTCCTCCATCGCGCCGGGCGCTCCGGCGTAGCCCGCCTTGAAGAAGTCGGGGGCCGTCAGCATGCCGCGCAGCGCGAAGTAGCCGCCCCACGAGGTGCCGTGGATGCCCACGCGCTCCAGGTCCATCCAGGGACGCGTGGCGCCCAGCTGCTTCAACCCCTCCACGTAGTCGGGAATCTCCGTCTGCCCCACGCGCCCGTAGTTCGCGTCCTGGAAGGCCTTGCTCCGCCCCGGAGTCCCCCGGGGGTCCAGCAGCACCACCACGAAGCCGAGCTGCGCCAGCCCCGCGCAGTTGAGCGACATGCCGCTGCCCACGTAGCTCCAGGGCACCACGTTGAGGAACGGCCCCGCGTAGACGTACGCGAGCACGGGGTAGCGCTTCGACGCGTCGAAGTCCCGGGGCTTGTAGAGGACGCCATGCAGCGGCGTGACACCATCCGCGGCGCGGACGACGAAGCCCTCCGGGGGCACGTAGCCCATGGCCTCGACCTGGCTCACGTCCGACGTGGTGAGCCGCACGTTCATGCGCCCATCCATGGACCGCAGCTCGCGCAACCTCGGCTGCGTGCGCGAGGACCACGTGTCCACGTAGTAGCGCCCCGATGGCGCGAACGACACGCGGTGCAGCCCCTCCGCCGAGGACACCCGCTTCAGCGCGCCGCCCTTCAAGCTCCCCCGATAGACGAGCTGCGCGTACGGAGAGCCCGGCTCGGCGGAGGCCACCACGAGCAGGGCGTCCGTGCCGGGCTCCACGCCCACCACCTCGTGCACCGGGAACGCGCCCCGGGTGAGCTGACGGGGCCTCCGACCCTCGCTGTCGTAGTAGTAGACGTGGCGCCAGCCATCGCGCTCCGACAGCCAGAGGAAGCCCCGGTTCGCCGGCAACGGGAACACCCGCGGCGCGGCGCCTCCCACCTCGAAGTCCAGCCCCATGACGAAGCTCTCCGGGCGCTCCTCGCGCAGCACCCGCCGGCGCGCGCCCGTCGTCGCCTCCACCGCCGTGAGGTCCAGCCGCTTGCCGTCGCGAGAGAGATGGAGGAACAGCGCCTCGTTCCGGTCCGGCCACCACCCGACGAAGGCGTCATGGTGCTCGCCGTCGACCGGCGCGGCGGCCGTCACGCGCCCCGTCGCCACCTCCACCACGTGCGCCTCCCAGCGCGGCAGCGGCGTCCCCGTCTTCGCATAGGGCACCCACTCCACCTTCTCCAGCGGACTGGAGTAGTCGACCACCGGCACCTGGTGCACCGCGCGCGCGTCCACGTGCCACACGACGAGGAAGCGGCCGTCCGGTGACCACGCCTTGTCCGGGATGCGCCAATCCCATCCACGCTCCCCCGCGCGCTCCACCACCGTCCGCCCCGCGGCGTCCAGCACCGCGAAGCCCTCCCCGCGCCGCGCCGCCACCGCGCCACCCTCCGGCGCGACGACGTGCTCGCGGGACAGGCCCCCCCCGTCGCGGTCGTCCTTCGAGAGCTCCGTGAGCGCCCCATCCTCCAGGCCGAGCCGGAACACCCGTCCCGCATGGGTGAAGACGAGCCCCCGCTCATCCGGCGTCAGCGCCACCTCCGTGAAGCGGAGCCGCTTCGCGGGAGCGCCCAGCAACCGGGACAGGTGCTCGCGGAGGTCCGCGCCCGACAGCAGCGGCTTCACCTTCCCCGTGCGCGCGTCCGCCAACGCCCAGGTCCCGCCCTCCGCCTGACTCCAGAAGACGAGCCTCGCGCCATCCTTCAGCCAGCGCGGCGGGACGAGGCTGTCCTCGATGCGCGCGGGCAGCTGCAGGAAGTCCTGGGCCCTGTCCAACCGCGCGCGCAGCTCCGGAGGAGGCGTGGGACCGGAGGCGGCCTCCGCCAGTGATGCCGCGTGGACCTCCGCGTCCAGCACGAACACGAGCAGACATCCGAGACACACGAGGGAGCGTCGCATGCGCGGATGGTAGGGAGCCGCATCCCGCGCGACCAATATATCTTTCACCCCGCATCGAGACGGATATCGTCTCGATATGGAATTCCGACAGCTCCAGCTCTTCGTCGCCGTCGCGGAGGAGCTGCACTTCGGGCGGGCCGCCTCACGCATAGGGATGGCCCAGCCGCCGTTCAGCCAGCAGATACGCCGCCTGGAGGCCGAGCTGGGCGTCACGCTGCTGACGCGCACCAGCCGCCGCGTGGCGCTCACCGCCGCGGGAGCCCGGCTGCTCGAGGAGGCCCGGAGCCTGCTCGCCCGCCGCGTGGACGTCATCACCTCCATCCAGCGCGCGGCCCACGGCGAGACGGGCACGCTGCGCGTCGGCTTCGCCGCGTCCTCCGCCTTCGGCGTGCTGCCCGCCATCGTGTCCCGCTACCGCGAGCGCTTCCCCCACGTGACGCTGGAGCTGGATGACCGGGAGTCGCTCAACGTCGGCGCCGCGCTCGTCGGGGGAGAGCTGGACGTCGCCATCCTCCGCGCGCCCTTCCGCCATCCGGGCGTCACCACGGAGCGGCTGCTGAGCGAGCCGTTCGCCCTGGCGCTCCCCTCGGCCCACCCCCGAGCGGAGCAGCGCGCCATCACCCTGTCGACGCTCGCCAACGAGCCCTTCGTGCTCTTCCCCCGCCACTCCGCGCCGGGCCTCCACGACACGGTGACGAGCATGTGCCTGGCGGCGGGATTCTCCCCGCGCGTCGTCCAGGAGGCCAGCTCCTGGCCCTCCGTCATCGGCCTGGTGGAGGCGGGCATGGGCCTGACGCTGGCGCCCACGTCCGCGCAGGCGCTCAAGCCCCGGGGCGTCGTCTTCCGCCCGCTGCGGGGCGCCCACGGCCAGGCCGAGCTGACCCTCGCCTACCCCGGCCCCCAGCCCTCTCCCGCGGCGGCGCGCTTCCGCGCGCTCGCGCACGAGGCCGTGGCCCGCACCCGCGCGCACTGAAGGCCGTCCCCGCTCCCGCGACGGTGGGCGTGATGAGACACCCTGGCGCGCCTGGCGGCGGACTTCCCCGCGCGGGTCCTCACTCCCGCGACGGGGGTGCCTTGCGAGACACGCGTCCTGTCGGCTTCACGCTCTTGCGGCGGGGCGCGCGCTCCACCGGCCCCAGGTTGAACCAGAAGGCACACAGCAGCGGAGGCGCACCACCCTCGGGCCGCGAGATGGCCCGCACCCCGTCCCGACTCCAGCCCCGTCGCTCGGACAGCTCACGCACCACGCGATTCGCACGTCGCGCCATCAGTGACTCGCCCCGGGCAGAGACCTCGCCCCTTCCCTGACCGCGGGGTCCAGCGTGGGCTCGGGCATGGTCCCATGAGCTAACATCATGACAGGAACCTGTCAATCAAGACCCTGGCGCGACGCGAGTGTTCAATGGCTCAGCGTGGCGGCGTCCCACCCTGTCTGCGCCACGCGGCGGGTGTGACGCCATGTACGCGGCGGAACAGGCGGATGAAGTGGGTCACGTCCGCGTAACCCACGCGCTCGGCGATGATGTCCACGCGCTCGTCGGAGGCCCGCAGGCGGCGGCGGGCCTCGGCCATGCGGCACTCCAGAATCCATTCGCCCACGGTGCGGCCCGTCTCCTGACGGACGATGCTCGCGACGTGGGGCGCGGAGCGGCCCAGCGCGCGGGCCACCTTGGCGAGCGACAGCGGCTCCAGGCAGTGCGCTTCGATATAGGTGAGGGCCTTGCGGCCCAGGCTCACGCTCGCGCCGTCGGGCGGGAGCGAGGTCGCGGTCATCCGCTCCAGCTCGAGGAGGACCAGCCGCAGCAATGCCAGACACGCCTCGTCGCGGCCCGGCTCGTTGCGAGCCAGCTCGTCGGCGACCAGGAGAATCCACCGGCGCAGGCGCCGACGCTGGGTCACCGTGGGCCGCAGCACCGGGTGACAGCCCTGACGCACGCGCAGGAGCGGACCGAGCGGGGACTCGCCCTCCTTCGCGGGCAACGCCTCCGGATAGAACGCGAGCCCCAGGCCCTCGCCGTCCGAGGTCTCCCGGCCATGGACGTCCCCCGGAGGGATGAGGTGGACGTCGCCCGGGCGGCGCACCACCTCGCCCGCGTGGTGCACCCTCGACTCGCCGCGCGTGACGAGCAGCACGACGGCGTAGGTGTGGACCGCGGTGGCCTTGCAGGGCCGCGGGCCATGACGCCCCAGGGGCCCCGCCCACACCGGCAGGCGCCCCTCCTCGAAGTCGCGACGGGAGGGGGCGCGGGGCTCGGGAGACATGTCCGCCTGCGTAACGGGTGCGGCGGATGGACTCAAGCCCCCGTCATCCATGGCTCCCGCCCACCGCCTCCATGTTCAGCTCGTGATTCATCCGGTAGGCGGACATGGCGCCCGCCGCCGCCGCCACGAGCGCGCCCTGCAAGCGCGTAGTGAGGTCCCCCGCCGCGTACAGCCCGGGGACGGAGGTCTGCTGGAAGGCGTCCACGCGCACGAAGCCCATGTCGTCCAGCGCGAGCCCCATCGTCCGCACCAACGACTCCACCAGCGGCACCTGCTTCTGCGGCGGGTGCACGAAGAGGACGTCCCGGGCCACGCGCGTCCCGTCCTCCAGCTCCACCGCCTCCAGCGCGCCCGCGTCCGACGCGGAGACCACGAGGCGACGGATGCGCGGCTCGACGAGGCGGACCTCCGCCCGGCGGAGGCGTTCGCGCTGCTCCGCCGACACCTCCAGCACCCCGTTCGTGAACAGCGTCACGTCCGCCGACCACCCCTTCACGAACTGCGCGAACTCGAGCGAGTGCTCACCGGACGCCACGACGCCCCAGGCGCGGTCCTGGATTTCCCAGCCATGGCAGTAGGGGCACTGGAAGAGGGCCTTGCCCCACAGCTCGCGGAAGCCGGGGAGGTCCAGGGGCTGGTCCACCAGGCCCGTGGCGAGCAGCATGCGCCGGGCCTCCACGAGCGTCCCGTCCTCGAGCTCGACGTGGAACACGCCCTCGTGGCGCTCCACGCGGGCCACGCGCACGTCGCGCAGCTCCACGTCGTAGCGCGCGAGCTGCTCGCGGCCGATGGCCCGGAACTCCCCCGGGGGGATGCCATCCCGCGAGACGAAGCCGTGCATGTGCTCCGCCGCCGCGTTCCGCCGCGTCCCCGCGTCGCAGACCAGCACCTTCTTGCGCCCACGCCCCAGGTTCAGCGCCGCGCTCAGCCCCGCCGGCCCCGAGCCGACGATGACCACGTCCTTGCGCAACCGACTCCGCTCCATGTCGCCCTCTCTCCCGTTCGTCATGAGGTCTTCCTGGGGAAGAGGTAGTCGGAGGGGGGCGCCGTCGCGAGAGCGGGGCTTGCGTGGGAATCGGCGCATCGGAGGGTGCCCTTTTCGGCCCATCCGCCGAGCGGCCCCACGAGGCCCCGGAGGTGGGCTCGCGCGCACGGTGGGCCTGGCCCAAGCACTGCAAGACGAGGACCCGGGAGAGGAGAAACAGCCGCGACTCCAGGTTTCGCGGGGAACATCCTCCATCCGACAAGCATTCCTCCCGGCCAGACCCGCCCATCCGTGTCCTTGTGACATTCCAGGGCGGCCCGCCGATTGGGAGCGGGCCTACTCCCAAGGTCCCAGATGCCCCGTTTCGCTTCACGACCCGCTCGAACGTCCCTGACCTGCTGCGTCCTGCTGATGCTGTCGCTGGCTGGCTGCGACGACGACTCCTCCGCCAAGCCCACCCCGACCAGCCCCACGCCGGTGGATCCGACGCCGACGGATCCCGAGCCAGAGCCCGAGCCCGTCCCCTGGGACGGCACCTATACCGAGCTGGAGGACCCGGGGGACCTGGTGGACGAGGGTCCCTATGACGAGGCCTGCCGCTTCCTGGCGGCGGAGAACCCCGACCCGGCCGTCTGCGAGGACCCGTCCCAGTTCGACATCTCCGGGTGTGACGCGGCCGGGCTCGCGGCGACGGAGACGACCGGCATCTACTCGAGCCTCCTGCGAATCGAGCAGCGCCTGCGTGATGGGCAGCCCCCGTCGAACACCCTCGCGTGGAGCGCAGTCGACTTCCGGCTGTTCGCGGACGGCACCACGGGCACGGTGTTCCGAACGCCCCTCGTCACGCGGGAGACGTCGAACGGGCGCTTCTTCCTGCTCAGCAAGCGCCAGTTGCCCAACAACACCACCACGACCACGGCCCTCATGGGGTGCCACGCGCGCACCCCGGGGCTCATCACCGGCTGCTTCGTGAGCTGCTCCTCCAACCCGCGCACCGGGCGCACCGTGGGCACGTTCGCCGCGCATCGCATGTCGTGGCACGGCCACGAGGGCGAGTCCTCGGGAGGCCTGAAGCTCGTCTCCGAATCCTCCACGCCGGTGGGCCTGCCCGCGGACATCTACGTCGCCAAGGGGCACGCCTATGTCGTCTCGCTCGCCGAAGGCCCCCGGCTCGGCGGACTGAGCGTGTTCGACGTGAGCGACCGGAAGCACCCCGTGCTCAGGACGACCATCTCCCTCCCGGGTGACAACTCGTGGAACGGCGTCTGGTCGAAGGGCGACGCGCTCTACATCGCGGCCAACGGCTCCGGCCTCATCGTCTACGACATCTCCAAGCCTGCGGAGCCCGTCTTCGTCCGCCACTTCGAGACCGCCCCCTACGGAGTGCACACGGTGCTCGTGGATGGAGACCGGCTCTACGCGATGGCGCCCAGCATCGGCACGTACGTCTACGACGTCACCCATCCCCTAGACCCCGTGCTGCGCACGGTCGTGTCGCCGGGGACGGAGTTCGCGCTCGGCGGCCCCCATGATTCCTTCGTGTACGAGGGCCGGCTCTACATCAGCCACGAGTTCGACGGCTATATCGTCATGGACGTGTCCAATCTGGACGACGTGAGGGTCCTGGGCCACTACCCCCACCCGGACAGGGGCTACGCGCACCACAGCGCGGTGGGCACGTTCGCCGGGCGCACGATTGCGTTCGAGGGCGGCGAGTTCAGCGGCGCCCATCTGCGAGTGCTCGACGTGGGCGCGCCCGAGCGCATCGTGAAGATGGGCGAGTTCCGCCTGCGGCCGGCGGCGTCCATCCACAACATCCTGCTGAAGGGCGAGCGGCTCTACATCGCCTGGTACCAGGAGGGCCTGCGCGTGCTGGATGTCTCCAACCCGACGAAGCCCACGCAGGTGGCGCACTACAACACGTTCCGCGACAGCGACCCGAACCGGACCGACAACCTCTTCGAGGGCGCCATCGGCGTGCGCCTGGGTGACGACGGCACCATCTACGTCGTGGACACGTCGCGCGGGCTGCTCATCTTCGACGAGGAGTGAGCCGCCGCGTCCGCGAGGGCCGCTGGCGCGGTGCGGGCCAGCGAATGGATGTGTGAGGTACGGTGACGAGGCCCACCTCCTGGGGTGGGCTTCCCGAAACAGTCGCCGGGTCCCTACACTTCGTGCCAGGGGGCTCCCTGGCCGGAGCGGGCTCCCTGGAAAGGGAGTGCGATGAGGCCCACGCGTCTCGCGCTGATGGTCCTGCTCGCCAGCGTGGCATCCGCGTCCGGATGCTCCGACGCGGGGGACGCTCCCTGGGACGGCCACTACACACCGCTGGAGGAGCGGGGAGACTGGGTGGACTCCGGCCCCAAGTCCACGTGTCAGGTGCTCGACAGCCCCGAGGTGGCCTGTGGCTCGCTGGCGTCGTTCGACCTGTCGCGGTGCCAGCGGCGCACGCTGTCGACGTTGGAGCGCGAGGGCATCTACCGGGGGGAGCTGCGCGCGTCCTTCGGCGCGGTGGACCCGACGCCCAGGGGGCCGGTGGGCGCGGGCTTCAAGCTCGACACGCAAGGCTTCCCCCAGCGCGTCCAGGGGATGCCCGCCACCGACGGGGTGTGGGACGCGAGGACGTTCCTCGTCTCCGGGCAGGACGCGAGCGGCTCGTTCACCTTCGTGGGCTGCAACGCGGTGAGCCCCCGCTCGCTGACGGGGTGCTATTCGCGGTGCCGTCAGGGGCGGCTCGTGGAGGCGGGAACGTTCCGGGTGGAGCGCATGGCGCGCTTCAAGGGCGAGGAGGACGCCTCCGGTGGGATGCGGCTGGTGTCGGAGACGTACGTGAGCCTGGGCATGCCGGTGGACGTGCATGTCGTGGGGCACCATGCGTACGTGGTGTCGCAGGACAAGCAGGGGGCGCCGGGGGGGCTGACGGTGTTCGACGTGAGCGACCCGGCGGCGCCGGTGCGGGTGGCGGAGCTGGTGCCTCCGGGCAACTCGGACTGGAAGGGCGTGGCGTCGCGGAAGGACGTGCTCTACGTCGCCAGCAGTCAGCGGGGCGTGGTGGTGGTGGACATCTCCGAGCCGACCGCGCCCCGGGTCATCGGCCACGTGCCAGAGGAGCCCACCGACGTCAGCCTGGTGAGCGTGGCGGAGGACCGGCTCTATGCGCTGGCGATGGCGCCCAGGTCGGGGACGTTGATGTTCGACTTGACCACGCCCACGGCGCCGCAGCTGTTGGAGCGCATCGCGAGCGGCTCGCGGCTGTCGGACGAGCCCAACACCTCGCGGGGCGCGGTGTCGTACGAGGGGCGGCTGTATGTGAATCATCTGCACGACGGGTTGCAGGTCGTCGACGCGCGCAACGCCACGCGCGTGCAGGTGCTGGGGCGCTACACGTATCCGTACACCAACAGCCGCGCGAGCGCGGTGGGCACGTTCGCGGGGCGCGTCGTCGCGTTCGAGAGCAGCCTGGGGGTGGGGGCGCGGGTGCGGGCGTTGGACGTCACGGACCCAGCGCACATCGTGAAGATTGGCGAGTACGGGTTGCGGGGCGCGGTGTCGCCCCGGGGGATGGAGCTGCGCGGCAACCGGCTGTACATGACGTACCACCAGGAGGGCGTGCGCGTGCTGGACGTGTCCAACCCCACGCGCCCCCGCGAGGTGGCGTACTTCAACAGCTTCCGGGAGACGGACCCGAACCGGGGCGACTCGATGATGGAGGGCGCCACCGGACTCCAGGTGCCCGGGGACGGACACGTCTACGTGGTGGATACGTCCCGCGGGCTGCTGGTGCTCACGGAGCCACAGTAGGGCCGTGGCCTCGCGCTATTCCAGCCAGTAGAGGTGACCCGAGCCGCGCAGGGCCCGCGACAGGAACTCCTGGAACGACTCCGCGATGCGGCGGACCTCTCGTGGATAGGTCTCGTGATACGCGTCGAGCAGGGGATAGGGGCCGCCCGTCGGGGTCACGTCGACCAGGACCCAATCCGAGTCCTGGCAGTCCACGAGTGGGAAGAAGGAAGCCCTTTCGGGAGCGCCCTGGTCGCGCCTGCGTAGACGCACGCATGCGCGCTCGATGTCGTCGAGCGAGAGGATGCTGTAGTTCGAATCAGGGAGCGGTTTGAACAGCTCCGCGCCGTCACAGCGGAGATAGAACGCGCGAAGGTCCGCATCCAACCGCCACCCCATCCTCTCCTCGAATGCGGCAATCCGTTCCGCCGTCGCCGGAGGCCGTGGGAAGTGCGCACGAACGACTTCGTCCAGGAGCGTGTCGAGCGTCATGGTCAATCACTGTAGGGCCTGTCGGGGCCGACGGAGCTCCAGCTCATGGGGATGCGATGCCCCGAGAGCATTGGCATCTCCTTGCCATGGCTCATGGCTCGAACTCCCAATTGAAGTGTCGGCGCAGCAAATCGACACAGCCGCTCCAGCTCTCCGCCACGCAAGAAGCAACGATGCGCTCGAGCGCATGAATGAGGTCGTCGCGGTCGTACCGGCGCATCACGATGATGCGCCCCCAGGCGAGGATCTCCCCCTCAACATCCAACTGCTCCAGTCCCCCGGGAGGCGAGGTTCACGTCTCGATGCGATTGCGCCCGTTCGACTTCGCGCGGTGGAGCCGCGTATCCGCCACGCGCAAGAGCTCCTCCATCGTGCCGCCGTCCCCCGGCGTCGCCGCGATGCCCGCGCTCACCGTGATGTGGAAGGACTCGCCCGCGTCCCCCTCGAAGCGCATGTCCGCCACCTCCGTCATCGTCCGCGTGAGGATGGCCTTCGCGCTCTCCACCGTCTCCCCCAACAGCGCCACCACGAACTCCTCCCCGCCCCACCGCCCGCGCACGTCCTCCCTCCGGAAGCGCGCCCCCAACAGCCGCCCCAGCCGCGTCAACACACGGTCCCCCGCCAGGTGCCCGTACTTGTCGTTCACCTGCTTGAAGTGGTCCACGTCCAGGAAGCACACCGCCAGGGGCCGCTGCTGCCGCCCCGCCTCCGACAACCGCGCCCGCAACCCCTCGATGAACGGCCGCCGCATCAACAACCCCGTCAGCGCGTCCCGCTCCGCCCGCTCCCGCGACAGCCGCGCCCGCTCCAGCCGCGCCTGCACTCGCGCCCGCAACTCCTCGCGCAACACCGGCTTCGAGATGTAGTCGTCCGCCCCCGCCTGGAACGCCGCCAGCCGGAACTCCAACCCCAGGTGCGCCGTAATCAACAACACCGGCAGCTCCTGCCACTCCGGCGTCGACCGCAGGATGCGACACAAGTCGAACCCGCTCGGCCCCGGCATCTGCACGTCCAACAACAACAGGTCCGGCCGGTGCTCCGCCAACGACTCCATCAGCCGGTGCGCGTCGCTCAGCCCCACCACCTCCACCTGGTCGCTCGCCAACGCATGCACCAGCACCGCGATGGCCTCCAGGTCGTCATCCACCACCAACACCCGCGAACGCTCCGGCCGCCGCGCCGCCACCATCCGCTCCGCCGCCGACGCGAAGTCCAACCCCGTCAACGGCCGGGGCAGGAACAACGACGCCCCCGCGTGCGCCGCCGCCACCCGGTCCTCCAACCCCAACGCCTCCCCCGTGAACGCCAACGGCAACGCCTCCAGCCCCGGCTCCGCGCGCAGCACGTGCGCCGCCTGGATGCCGCCCTGGGGCCCGCCCAGATCCATGTGGATGAGCGCCCCATCCACCCACTGCCGGCGCGCCACCGCCCGCGCCCCCTCCGGCGTCCCCGCCGTCACCACCCGCACCACGTGCGTCCGCCCCAGCCGCTCCGCCTCCGCCAACACCCGCGAGTCCTCGTCCACCACCAGCAACACCCCCTCCGTCGGCAACACCGGAGCGGGCACCACCCGGGGCGGCGGCGCCAGGGGGACCCGCGTCGTCGCCACCAGGTCCCGGAACGCCGCGTCCACCGCCCCCCAGTCCAACGCCAGGCCCTCGCGCCCCGGCCGCAACACGTCCTCCAACTTCCCCGCCGCCGCGCTCACCGCCGCGAAGCCATAGCTGCCCGCCGTCCCATGCATCTTGTGCACGAGCACGTACGCGTCCTCCAACGCCGCCCCCGCCCGCGCCTCCCGCAGCAGTGCCTCCAGCGCCGCCACCTTGTCCTTCAACCGCGCGCCGTACTCCGCGTTCAGCGCCGCCAAGCTCGCCGCCAGCTCGTCGCCCGGGTCCACGTCCGCCAACGCCCGGGGGCTCGCCGGCGGAGGCAACGCCCGCGTGAAGAGCTGGCTCACCCAGACGAACAGCTCCTCCGGCCGGTACGGCTTGTGGATGATGCGCGCCACCCGCAGCTGCCGCGTCAGCAGCTCGTGGCTCTTCAGGTCCTTCCAGAACGCGGACGCGAACAACACCGGCAGCTCCGGCTGCGTCTCGCGCAGCTCGCGGATGAAGTCCGTCCCCGTCACTCCCGGCAACAGGCCATCCACGATGGCCGCGTCCACCTTCGTCCTCGACAGGAGCGTGCGCGCCTCCACCGCCGTGCGCGCCGCCTCCACGCGAAAGCCCTTCTCGCGCAGGAAGGCCGAGACCAGGTTCTGCAGGTCCTTGTCGTCCTCGAGGAACAGGAGCGTCCGCGCCTCGCTCATGACATCGCCTTTCTCGTCGGCTCGATGGCCTCTTTGCGCGACAGCAGTCCGCTGAGCAGCTCCCGCACGGAGGCCACCAGCTCCTCCTCCGTCGAGCGCGCCTTCATCAAGTGTCGGGTGATGCCCAACGTGAGCTGCCGCTGGTCCGCCCGCGACAGCTCCCGCGCAGTAAACACGATGAGGGGCGTGGCCCGCCCCCGCTCCTGGCGCAGGATGTCCACCACTTCAAACCCGTCCAGCCGAGGCAACGCCACGTCCAGCACGATGAGGTCCGGCGGCGTCTCCCGCGCCAGCTCCACCGCGCTCTCCCCATCCGCCGCCTCGAACACCTGCACGCTGCCCAGCTTCTCCAGCTGCGCGGAGATGATGCGCCGGGTGGTGGCGTCGTCGTCCACCACCAGCACCCGCGCCTGTCCGGGCCTGCGCATCGCGCAGCGCAGCGCCGCCAACAACCGCGACGCCTCCAGCGGCTTGGGCACCCAGTCCACCCACAGCGGGCGCCCCACGCCCTCCTCCTCGGACGAGCGCCCCGACAGCGCCAGCATCGGCAGGTCGCGCGTGCGCGGCTGCTCTCGCAGCCCCCGCACCCACTCCAGCGCGTGCCCGTCCGGCATCTGCGTGTCCAGCACCACCGCGTCCGGCAGCACGTCCTCCACCGCCTTCGCCGCCTCCACCAGCGACGAGACGCGCACCACCCGGTAGCCCTCGTTCGTCAGCAGCCCGCGCAGCAGCGTGGACAGCTCCAGGTCCGCCGTCGCCACCAGCACCGTGTGCCGCGACGCGTCCCGGACGGGCCCCACCACCGCGTGCGAGCCCGACACCGCGCGCAGCGGCGCCTCCAGCGTGAAGGTGAACGTCGACCCCCGCCCCAGCTCGCTCACCACCTCGATGCGCCCGCCGTGCTGGTTCACGATGGCCTGCGAGATGGCCAGCCCCAGGCCCGTGCCACCCTTGGAGCGCGTGTCCGAGCCGTCCAGCTGCTGGAAGCGCCCGAAGAGCTTCTGCCGCTGCTCCTCCGCGATGCCCGGCCCCCGGTCCACCACGCCGAAGCGCACCTGCCCCGCGCCCTCCGGCCGCACGCGCACCGTCACCTCCGCCCCGGACGGCGAGAACTTCACCGCGTTGGACACCAGGTTGGTGAGCACCTGGATGAGCCGGTCGCGGTCGCCCCTCACCTTCGGCGCGTCCTCCACGTCCGCGCGCAGCGACACGCCCGCCGCGTCCGCCATGCCGCGCACGCCCGCGAACGTCGCCTCCACCAGCTCGTGGCACTCCAGCGGGGCCAGCTTCAGCTCCAGCTTGCCCGCCTCCATCTTCTCCAGGTCGAGGATGTCGTTGATGAGCCGGATGAGGCGCTCGGTGTTCGTGCGCGCGATGCGCACCATGTCCAGCGCCTGCGCCGGCATCTCCCCCACGATGCCGCCCTCCAGCAGGCCCAGCGAGCCGCGGATGGAGGTGAGCGGCGTGCGCAGCTCGTGGCTCACCGTGGAGACGAACTCGTTCTTCATCCGCTCCACCTCCTTGCGCTCGGTGATGTCGCGCACGAAGGCGGTGAAGCGCGCGGGGCCCTCGCCGGGCACGCGCAGCATCGTCAGCTCCGCCGGGAACATGCTCCCGTCCGCGCGCAGGCACGGCGACTCCACGCGCGTGGCCCCGCGCGCCGTGTCGCGCAGCGCGGCGGCCACCTCCTCGCGCTTGCCCGCCGGCAGCGACGCGGGCAGCGCCAGCGCCAGGAAGTCGCGCCCGCGCGCCTGGGCCTCCGACAAGAGGAAGACGCGCTCGGCCGTGGGGTTGAGCTCCAGCAGCCGCCCCTCCTCGTCCAGCAGCAGGATGCCGTCCGGGGCCGCCTCCAGGATGGCCGCCTTGCGCGCCTCGCTCGCGCGCTGGTCCGCGCTCGCGCGCACCAGGTCCTGGCCGCGCTCCTCCACGCGCCGCTCCAGGTCCTGGTTGAGCAGGGCCAGCTGCGTGCCCACGCGCGACAGCCGCACCAGCACCACCAGCACGTACGCCCCCAGCACCACCGACACCACGAAGAGGACGATGCGAGAGCGCTCGTTCGCGCGCTGCGCCTCCTCGTAGAGCTGGAGGAAGGTGCCCATCAGCCGTTCGGCCTGGGCGCTGGCGGAGCGCTCCAACAGCGCCTGGAGCGCCACGTCCGACGCGCGCCGGTCGCCTCGGGCCTCCGCCTGACGCGAGCGCTCCAACAGCGCCTGGTCGTCCTCCAGCGCGCGCGCGTACCCGTCCAGCACCGCGCCCAGCACGCCCCGCTCCTCGCGCGAGAGGAACGACGGGAAGTCGCGCAGCGCGTCCGCGCGGGCCCGCAGCGCGGCGAAGGCCGGCGCCTGGGAGCCATGCAGCTGCGGCAGGCCCAGCCGCTCGCGCAGCACGTCCTGCTCCAGCTCCACGCTGGCGACGCGCAGCTGCTGCAGCAGGGCGCGGTAGCGGTCGCTCTGCGCCGTCGCCCAGGGGCGACCCCACGCGAACAGGCCGCAGAGCGCGAGCAGCGCCACCCCCGCGAGCCCCACGGAGCGCTTGGACAGACGGGTCCGCGTCATCCCGCCACCAGCTTGCGAATCTCCTGGGGCAGCGTCATGGGGTCGAAGGGCTTGCCAATCACTCCCGCGGCGCCCAGCTCCAGGTAGCGCGCCACCTCCTGCTTCTGCACCTTCGCCGTCATGAAGATGATGGGCGTGCGCGACGTGGCGTCCTGGGCGCGCAGCCTGCCGAACGTCGTGGGCCCGTCCATGCCGGGCATCATCACGTCGAGCAGGATGAGGTCGGGCAGCTCCGCCAGCGCCACCGCGAGCGCCTCCGTCCCCGACGCCGCGAGCACCGTCTCCCACCCGCCCACGCGGCTGAGGCTGAGCCGGCCGATGGCACGGATGTCCTCCTCGTCATCCACGAGCATCACCTTGCGAAGCGTCGTCATGCGAACAGTCCTCGGGGTCGTTGCGGGGGTGGGGCGCGACCAGGATGGAGGGAACGGCTGCACGCTAGCTCGCGGGGCGCGAACCGGGGCACTCCCGTGCTACCGCATCCGGGCCCGTCCAGGCAGTGGACGTCCGTCCAAGGCCGCTCCCCCGGCGGGGAGGCGAGGCCCCGCCCTCCCGCCGTGGGTGGCGATGGAGTCGCCCGACCTACCCGGACGCCCGACGCCGACGCGCGGGCCTGGCCCGGGGAGGCGCCGGCGGGGCGCGGGGAATCACCGTCACCACGGCGTTGACCACGCGCGACACCGCGCGCAGCTGAGCCGGGTCCAGCTCCCGCAGCTTGCGCGTCATCCGCCGCAGCTCGAGGGAGTCGTCCTCATCCGGGGCACGCACGGGGCGGCCCACGGGGGCCATTCCACGCCCCACGCCCAGCAGCGTATCCGAGGAGACCTGGAGCACCTCGCACAGCCGGCGCAGCGTCTGTGTGCGCGGCAACATCCGCCCGCGCTCCAGCCGGCTGTAGACCTCCATGGACATCCCCACGCGCTCGGCCACGTCCGTCTGGGTCAACCCCAGCCGCATCCGAGCCACGCGGGCGGCGCCGCCCAGGACGGCGGCCAGCTCGAAGTCGACGGGCTCACGCATGGTCCGCGAGCCTCGCACGCGCTGGGGGCGCGGCAAGTTTCCGGGCCCCGCCTCCGCCCCCGGAGCGGGAGGGGCCCCCGGCGGCGCCTCCGTCACCGGACCGCCTCGCTCCGCCCCCGGGCGTCCGGCAGGCCCAGCAGCGCGTTGGCGTCCAGCGCCAACACCTGGCACAGCCTGCGCAACGTGACGACGGAGGGCAGCGCCCGGCCCCGCTCCAGTCGGGCATAGACCTCCGGGGAGATGCCCACGCGCACGGCCACGTCCGCCTGGGACAATCCCAGCCGCGCCCGGGCCCTCCTCGCCACCGCGCCCGCGGTGATGGCCAGTTCCTCGTTCATCGTCCTCGCGCCCCTCCCGGGCATTCCCTGTCACGTCTCCCACCCCAATCCCTACCCGTCACGGCTGGACACTACCCGAAACGGCGTCCACCATGCTATGGACCTCAGAGGTTGAATCGAGATGCCAGGAATGAACATCCACCAACGACCCGTGAGAGATGGATTGGACCCTGGAAGTCATATGAAGGCATGCGGCGTGGAGGGGAGGGCCGGGAGATGAGCGACCTCGAGGCGATGCACCCGCTGCTCCTCCAGGGCTCCGAGCAGATCGGCGCGCTGCGCATCATCCGGAGGCTGGCGACCGGGGGGTATGGCGCCATCTTCCTGGCGGAGAGCGAGACGCGCGGCACGGTGGCGTTGAAGTTCGCGCTCCAGGGGCCGTCGCGCGACGACGAGGCGCGGGTGGACGCGCGCACGCGCAAGGAGGCGAAGCTGCTGATGCACCTGGCCCACCCGAACGTGGTGGAGCTGCTGGGCTACCGCCGCTGGCCGGACGCGCGGCGCGGCTACCTGTGCCTCATCATGGACTACGTGGAGGGCCCCACCCTGTCCGAGTGGGCGCTGGGGCCGCAGGCCACGCCGCGCCGGGCGGTGGAGGTCTTCGCGTCGCTGGCGTTGACGCTGGACGCGGTGCACCGCGAGGGCGTCATGCACCGCGACCTCAAGGGCAGCAACATCATCGTGCGCGCGTCGGACGGGCAGCCGGTGCTGGTGGACTTCGGCTCCGGGGACCACGCGTGCACGCCCACGCTGACGGAGGACCGGCTGCCGCCGGGCACGCCCAGCTACCGCAGCCCGGAGGCGCTGCGCTTCTGGCTGGGGCCACGCGCGCCCGGGTCGCGCTACCGCTTCGAGCGCACCGACGACCTGTATTCGCTGGGGCTGGTGTTCCACGAGCTGCTCACGGGCGCCTTCCCCTACCCCGCCCACCTGCCGCCGTCGGCGTTGCTGGCGAGCATCGAGTCGGCCGTGCTGGCCTCGCCGTCCTCGCTCAACCCGCGCGTGCCGCCCGCGCTGGACGGCATCGTGCTCAAGCTCCTGAGCCGCTACGCCGTGGACCGTTACGCCACGGGCGGCGAGCTGTACGCGGCGCTGAGCGAGGCGCTGGAGCACGCGGACGCGACCTGGGACGCGCCGCTGTTCCCGCCGCGTCCGCCCCACGAGGCCGTCACCGAGGAGGCCGAGGAGCTGTTCGACGGCGACGAGGATGCCCGCGCGCTGCGGCGGTGGATGCGGCGGCCCGAGTGGCCGGGCGTGGACTCCGACTCCGCGCCCGCGCGCACGCCGCCCACCGAGCCCGGCCCGCCGCATCCGTCCGACGCGGCGGCGGCGTGGCGCGCGTGGGTGCGCAAGCACTTGCATGCGCTGCGCTCGGCGCTGCGACCCTGGCGGCGCAAGGGTCCCGGGACACCGCCCTCGCACGACGACTGAATCGCGTTCCACCCTGGAGGTCCATCGACTCTCATGACGACGCCCGACACTCCCGATACGTTGGATGATGCCCCCGGAAGTCCCCGCGTCCCGCGCGTGCTGTTCAGCGTGGGAGGCACGGTGTTCGAGTTCGTGCGCAAGCTGGAGGTGCGCTCCACGGGCGAGCTGTTGATGCTGGCCCGGAGGCGCTACCGCAACGGCCTGGGGGGGCTGGTGGTGGTGAAGCGGCTGCGCAACCCGACGACGTTCGTCGAGCGGCGGCGGCTGGTGGAGGAGGTGGAGCTGACGTTCCGGCTCAACCACCCCAACATCGCCCAGGTGCACCACCTGAAGCTGTACCGGGGCGCGCCGCACGTGGTGATGGAGCACGTGGAGGGCCGCTCGCTGGACACGGTGCTCAACCTGGCGGCGATGCGGCGCCGGCCCATGTCCCCGGCGTTCGCCGCGCACGTGGTGGCGGAGGTGGCGGACGCGCTGCACCACGCTCACCAGCTGCGCGACGACGCGAACCGGCCGCTGGACATCGTCCACCGGGACGTGAGCCCCCGGAACATCCGCGTGGGCACCCACGGCGAGGTGAAGTTGACGCACTTCACGGTGGCCACGTCACGGCTCGCCGGGCGCGAGGACACCAGCCGGCCGCTGGTGAAGGGCGACATCGCCTATGCGTCGCCGGAGGTGTTGCTGCGCGTGCCGGTGGATGCGCGCTCGGACGTCTTCTCGTTGGGGCTGGTGTTGCTGGAGCTCCTGACGGGGAAGCACCCGCTCGGCGTGGAGGAGCCGCCGCCCCCGCCCGTCGCGCCCGGGCTTCCGCTGGAGGCGCAGGGCCCCACGTGGATGCCGGTGAGCGAGGTGTCCGCGCGCATCCTCCGGTTGGAGCCGGAGCTGGTGGCCCGGCTGGCGGAGGGCGCGCCCGCGCCGCTCGTCGAGGTGGTGCGGCGCGCGCTGCGCGTGGACCCGGCGGACCGCTTCCAGAGCGCGGCGGAGCTGGGCGAGGCGCTGCGCGCGTGGCTGCACGCGAGCGCGCCCAACCACGGGCGTCACGACATCGCCCAGGAGGTGGTCCGCGCGGCGGCCGAGGCCACGGAGCGGAGGAACCAGTCCGAGCTGCTCGAGAACGGGGTGATGCCGGAGGGGCTGACCGCGGACGAGGCCACCCTCGAGAGCGACCCGACGCGGCCTCACGACGACGGGGAGCCACCCGGGGGTTCGGGGCGCTGAGCGCGCGAGGCCCCGTCCGCTCGTCCGCTCCACGGGCTCCGGGTCCAGCGTCCAGGCGGGCTTGCGGGACGCATCCTCCGTCACGAACGTACCTCGACGGAGGAGGGCACCATGGCGCACGACAACGAGCGGCAGCATCCCAACCAACCGGCGGAGGACTACTACGGAAGGACCACGGGCTCGCGCCACGAGGTGGGCTTGAGCGGTGACGCCGAGGACGCGCCCTCCGAGAAGAAGGGCGGAGGTCCGCCCGCGCGTCCCGCCATCGCGCGCGAGGCGGCGGTGGACACCGAGGACACGCGCGAGGAAGAGGCGCTCGCGGCGGACGAGGAGGACCTGGAGCGCGACCGGCCCCGTCCTCTCGACCCCACCGAGCGCACCCCGGGCGCCATCCTCGACGACATCCCCGACGGCGACGGCCCTCGCAGCGACGCGGGCACCAACCCGCTGCCGGACCACTACTGGACGGCCTACCCCGGCGCCCTCGAGGAGGAGCGCTGACGGTCGACGTCCCCCGCGCGCCACGGTGAGTCGAATACCGTGGCGCGCCCGCCGACCGGAGGCCACACGGTTGGCGGTTGTCTGTCTTTCGCGGCTGGCCCGCAGCCGTTGCGCGCGTCCCAGGTGCTCGGAGACCTTCCAGGTCTCGCGCCCGCGCGCCCTCCTCCACGCCACCCGCCCCTTCGTGGGCCCGACCCGACGGCGGGCACCCGCGCCCTGGGGCCTGACGACGCGCGAGCATCCCCGCGCGCCCCAGGCCCCGGACCACCCCGGCGCGTCCCGTCCCGCCGGACAGGGCAAACGTGCGTGGTGAGGGACACGTCTTTCAATGCCTCACGTGTTTCCCGGGATGTCAGCCCCCCTCTGTAACGTGGACACATTCGCCAGCACCCAGGGGGAGCACTCCATGGCGGAGATTCGTGAATTGCCGCGTGTGTCCGTGAACAAGCTCGGGGAATACCTCGTCGCCACGCCCGCGCGCCGCAAGCGCATCATCTACGACCAGAAGCACCCTCCGGAGCAGCAGTACCTGCGCTATCCGGAGGCCTCGCACGCCATCACGGACTTCCTCTGCCGGGGGATGGACCCGAACATCCTGCGCGAGCACCAGCGCCGCTTCGCGTGCAGCGTGCCGCAGACGGAGTTCGAGGCGCAGCGGCTGCAGCTGTGTTCGGAGGCGCTGGAGCGCTTCGCGGACGTGGTGCCTTGGCTGGGATTGGAGGAGGCGGTGCTCAGCGCGGTGGGCGCCGAGCCGCCCGTGCTGGAGATGGCGGGCGTCACCATCAGCGTGCGGCCGGAGGTCGTCATCCAGCGAATCGACCGGCACGGCGGCCCGCGCGTGGGGTTGATGAAGCTCTACTTCTCCAAGCACCACCCGCTGGACGAGCGCTCGGGGCAGTACATCGGGACGATGTTGCAGCGCTTCGCGGAGCAGCACCTGTGCCAGCTCGGTCCCTCGGACCACAAGCTCATCCAGGTGGTGGATGTCTTCGCGGGGACCATCTTCACCGCGCCGCGAGCGCACATCCGCCGGCTGAGCGACGTGGTGCTCGCGTGCGAGGAGATCGCCGAGCGGTGGGCGGTGCACTGAAGGCCCTGGCGCGCCTGCGCGGAGAGGACGCTCAGGGCCGGTGCCGCTCCGCCTCCTTGAAGAACTGGGTGAGCGAGTACTCCAACAGCGACTGGCGGGACTGCATGTACCGGCGGGCTCGGAGGAAGGGCAGCCAGACGCGCTGGCCTACGCGCACCTGCGACTCCTCTCGCTTGTGCCGCGGCACCCATGTGCCGCCCAGTCCCCGCACCAACATGCCACCCAGGTAGGCACCTAGGGCCGGTGCAGTGTGCTCGTCGATGAGCTTCCGCTCGTACCTCTCCGGGAAGCTCTCCCTCCAGAAAAAGAAGTCGAGGTCCGTGAGAGACTCGGGCGTCGCCTCCCTGATGGAGGGCACCTGGGAGTGCAGCGCCGCCACGAGGCTTTCAGACAGGTCGCCGTAATCGCCGCGGACACGCTCGGGATTCTCCACGTCCGAGGGGAGGGCAACCGGCAGCCACTCCTCCGGCTCGGGCGGTCGGAAGGCGTTGAGTTCGGAAATCTTCCGCTGCCTTTCGCTGATAGCGAACTCGGCGGGCAACCGCGAGAGGAGCGGCGCCAGGTCAGGATGGAAGCGGGGTTCCACGGGGGCGAGCGCGGCGCTGCGCGCCCTCAGCGTGCGAAGCACCGTGTCGAAGTCGAGGTCTGGCCGCAGGTGGACCTGAGCTCGTGCCTGGGCCACACGCGCTTCGTCGCTCGCGAAGTCCGCGGCGGCGGGCCGCAGCACCAGCAGGACGGAGCCGTTGGGGAGCGCCTCCACGAGGTGCGCGGGAGTCGAGAGCATCCGCTCTCGTCCCACGCTTTCGACGAGTTCGGGGCCGAAGACGTTCAGCCAGGACACTTCTTGAACCCTGTCGACCTCGTTCCCCTCCGACGTTTCCACGGCATGGTCAGAACCAGAGGCGTCCACCAACTGGTCCTCTGCAAGGCTGCTGGCCGTGGCGCTGGCCACCGGGTAATGGGAGGCCCAGTCACGAACCATGTCCACGAATTCAAGACAGCGCACTTCCTCGCTGAAGAGCGAAAGCGGCTGAACAGAGACCCAGACATACAATCTGGGGGCTGATGGCGGCAGCCAGAGTCTCAGGGACATATCCAATGCGGGCCACGTCGCACGAGAGAGGCCCGCGGACATGCTCTTCTTTCCGCGCTTCTCGGCCAGCGCCTTCAGGACAGCGGCGCGGGAGTAGGTGTACCGCCGGTTGCCTTCGACAACGTCCGGCATCCACGCGCCCGCACGCGCTTCGAGGCCCTCGAGAAAGGGCTCCAATGCCCGCTTCAGGTCCACGGTCTGGTCGAAGGTGGCTTCGAAGGAGAGACGAAGACGGTCGTCGGTGTTGAGTTCGCGTTTCTCCGCTCCATTCATTGAAACGACACCTCCACTCCCTCGACTTCATGCTGAGCATCTCGCACCGCCGCTCGCGATGCTTTCGGGTCAGCAGGCTTGAGCTGTCCGCCCTCATATACAAGGCGGACCCTTTGGATCCGTGCCGTCTGTGCGATTCCTGGGCGGCGGATTCTCAGGGTCTCCCCGTAGTACCTCACGGCAGCGCTCGCGTCCTCGATCAGTTGCGCGGTGAGCGCCTCGGCTCCGAACCGCGAAAGGTCCCGGCTCTTGAAGCTGAACGTCTCCACACGGGGCGCCGAGCCGACCGAAGGCCCGGCTTCGATGACGAGCACGTCCGCGAAGCGGAGATCTGACTTGGCCACCCCCACGTGCGTCTCGATGCGCGGCTGGTCGAAGTCCTTGAGCCACTGCCGCTTCGCCCGTGGAAGGGCCGCGTCCGCCTCCAGGAGGGCGACCATCTTCCTCTCGAAGGCCAGGCCCCGGGCGTACCTGTCACGAACGAGCTGGTAGCCCGCCCACTTCAGCGGCCCCTTCTCGGCAATCCCCCGGCGGATTTCAGCGGCCCGCGTCTCCAGGTACGCCACGTAGTCGGCCCAGCGTGGCTGCGCGGTGACCGAGGAAGGAGCCGTCTCCAGCAGGGCCTGGCGGTGCCTCGTCAGCTCCGCCACGTCCATTGGCAGGCGCTCTCCTGGGAACTCCGCCTCCAGCTGCCGGAACTTCGCCTCCGCCACCTGTGGCGGGAGTCCGGTCGCCTCCGGGGGCACGGAGGGACGGGTTCCATCCCTTCTCCCGGAGCCTCCACCGGTGGACGTGGCACCGGTGGGCTCGCGGTAGCGCACCGCCAACGTGGCCTGTGCCTGCGCGACGTTACCGCGCGCCTCGTGCAACGCCAGCGCGCCTGCCTCTCCCCACTCCCCCACCAGGATGGCGGCCTCCCGGTTCTGCTGGAGGTAACGGGCCAACTCCCCCACGGCGCCCTCCCCGACTCGCGCCTCCAACCTCCCCAGCACCGCCTTCAGCGCCTCCACACGGGGCACCAACGCGCGGAGTCGAGCCCCCTCCTACATGGAGAGGCCCGCTTCACGCAGCACGCGCGCCCCCTTCCCTCCCGCGTACAGGCTCACCATGAGGGCCGCGGGAGCCAACTGCCGCGTGGCCTCCTCGTACTCGCCCTTGGCCAGGGAAGCCCCGCCTCGCGCCGTCCCCGCCGCCAGGTGGTAGAAGCCCAGCGGCACGCCGAAGGTGAGGTGGTCGAAGGACGCCAGGGCCACGTTGCCCGGTGCGAAGGCCCCCAGGTACTGCGCCTTCTCCACCTCCTCGTATGCGGCTCGGTAGGGCGGCGGAAGCCGAGGGGGCAGCGCGGACGCCTCCACGCTCCGGGATCCACCGACGAGGGGAACGGAGACCGCGACGTCATCCGCGGCCCGTCCCAGCCCGCGCGCGATGTCGCCCGCGCGGAAGTCCCGCTCCGGGAAGTCGGTGAGGGCCATGCCCCGCTGCTTGAGCTCCTCGCGCACCACCTCCATCGCCCCCAGGGCGCGCTTGAGCAGCTTGTCCTCGGCCAGCCGGCGCAGCAGTTGCCGCACCTCGTCGTCGTGGGTGGTGTGCAGGACGAAGAGGGCGAGGACTTCCGCCTTGGCCAGACCGTGCTTCTCCACGGCGGTGGAGAGGAAGGTCGCGCGCTTCTCGAGGAGGACGCGGGCCGCCTTGGCCCCCAGGGGCCCCAGGGCTCCCAGCCGGACGGCGTTCCAAGCCGAGAGGGACTCCACCACCCGGGGCATGTCCGCCTGGCGCTGCAAGGCCAGGAAGGCCGCAGGCGAGGTGCACTCCAGGAAGGGCGCCAGCACCGCCTCGTCCGAGTCCAGGCGCGGCCAGCCAGGGGGCAGCACCCCACAGGCCGCCGACCTCGTCCCGCCGACACGCAGGGGCGCTGTCTCATCCAGTCCTGCCCCGTCGGAATGTGCTGGGCCGTGACGAAAAACCAGCGGCGTCCCCTCGTCCGCTGCGCCAGGGACGACTTCGAGCGTGCCGTCCTCCGGCAGACTCGCGCCGGCCGTGTGCCCCGCTTCGAACATGGGTATCCGCCCCGAATGGGACGAGAAGGCGGGGTCCCGCCCATGCCAGGAGGACTGGGAGGCACAGGCGAGCTGGAGCATCGCCGCCGCCAAGGCCAGCCAGGCTCTGCCGCGCGGCCGTCGCTCAGCGCACATTGTCCACCCCCAGCCCCACACCCGCGAAGGCCCCCGACCGCGGCGTCCCTGTCGCCTCCGGGCACAGCGGCGTGCCGCCCTGCCCCAGCAGCTGGGCCATTCCCGTCGCAGGCAGCAGCACCAGCCATACGACGGCCCAACTCCAATGGCTGAACATCGGCGACTCCCGTGAAAGGCCCCGGCAGGGGCGACAAGGGACGGAGACTGTCCGTTCGGTCAGACATGCATTGCATTGAGGGAGTCGCCGATCGCCTGGCCAGTCCAGCGCATTCACAGACGAAGGCACCTCATGAGTGAGTTCGAGAGCGAGACTACGACTCGCTCACCGCCTTTGCCGAGGCGCGCCCTGCCAGCCCGCTGCATGGACTTACCAACGAGTTGGGTGAAGGCGATGTCGCCGCGATGCAGGTGTTCAGCGGATGGCCCGTTGAGGCAGAACAGTGCGGGCGGGTTACACGTCCGTGCGCGATGTGTCCGCGCGCGAGCTGTCCGACGACTTTCCCTTCGGCTGGCCGGCCGTATGGGCGCCGCCATCGCGCCTGGTCGATGGAGTGGCCAGGCCAGCACTGCGCTCCTTGCCACGCTGCCGCCCGGCCGGTGGGTGCCCGCTCGGACCCGACGACGCGCTTCTCCGGGCGTCAGCGGGCCCGGTGCCGGGTAGCGGCCAGCCGCCTCGCCGCAGCGCCGTGGACCGGCCGGCCATAGCGGAGGGCTCGGAGGGCCGGGTTGGAGGGGGATGGGGGCGTCTTCAGCTTCCCTGCATGGCTCAGAGACTCGACAACGGTCGGGACGACTCCCCGGACGCGCGGCGGCGCAGGATGGAACTCGAGGGCTCGCGGCCCGTCGACGCGGCCCCGCCGGGCTCGCGCGAGCGCGGCGAGTCGGACCTGACGGGATGGAACCCGGCACGCGACGAGGAGTCCTCCTTGCGAGAGGGGCGCTTCCACCGCGCGGCGCAGCTGCGCATGGCGCAGCCCCGCACGGAAATCGACGACCGGGACGAGGCCCAGTGGCGCTCGGGACGGGGACCGGAGTGGGCCACGGGAGGCGTCCACGGTGGGCCGTACGGACTCGATGACCGGGATGACCGGTACGCGGACGGGCGCGGCTCGCGCGCCATCATGGGCGAGCAGGACCAGGAGCTGCGTCCGCAGCGCGCCGAGTTCCGTGCGTGGGACCGCGCCGGCTACGGCGCCGAGGACGTGGGCCCGGACGGGCACGCGCTCCGCGAGGACTGGACGCGCCAGGACGAACGGATGGGCTCCGTGGAGGAGTCGTGGGGCGGAGGACGCCGGTGGCGTGGCGGCGGACACGGTCCGGACGAGGAGCCACGACGCCGCGCGACGCCGCGCGAGGAGGAGCACGCGCGGCACGACGACCGAGGCCATCGAGAGCTCCGGCACGGGGGCCTCGGAGCGATGCACCGGGGTCCTCCGGGACGCGACAGGCTCGGGGCGGGTCGGCACGAGCACGCCCAGCACGACGAACACTTCCACGGTGGAGGACACGCTCGCCACGGCTGGAGGCGCGAGGGCGGCCCTCTCGATGCGCATGCGCGTGGCGCGGCGATGCGCGGCGACACCTATGGCGACGAGCGCGTGCGTCCCATGGGGCCGCGAGAGTCGGGCTGGAGCGTACGGGAGCGCGGACATGGCATGGACCCGCGCGAGCGCTCCGAACGGACCCGCATGGTGGACCACCTCCGCGAGGACCGGAGCCAGGACTTCCGCTTCGCGCCGTCGACGGCGCCGGGACGCCGCGGCTGGAAGCGCGAGCCCCTGACGGCGGGCGAGGTGATGACCCGCGACGTGCGCACCGTGCGGCGCAACACACCCCTGCGCGACGTGGCGCGCATCATGATGGACGAGGACTGTGGCGTGGTGCCCATCGTCGATTCACTGGGCCGGCTGGAGGGCATCGTCACCGACCGAGACCTGGCCCTGCGCGCGTTCCTCCAGAGCCGCTCCGTGGAGCAGCTCCAGGTCTCGGACGTGATGACCGACGAAGTGGAGGCCGTCACCGCCGACGAGGACCTGCACGGCGTGCTGGCCGTCATGGGCCAGAAACAGATTCGACGCCTGCCCGTCGTGGAGCGCGATGACCGCGTCATCGGCATCGTCTCGCTGGGCGACATCGCCCGCCGCGCCGACAACGACGAGGAGCTCCAACGGACGCTGGAGCGAATCTCCTCGCGACGCTCGTTCTGGATGCGGCTGCGGTGAGGGCGCTCAGACACGCAACCCGTCCTCCGCGAATCCTCACACCGGCGCCTTGATGAAGTCCACGAAGGCCCGGAGCACGGACGGAAGCTGGCGGCGGCTCGGGTAGTACAGGAAGAACCCCGCGTACGGCGGGCACCAGTCCTCGAGCACCCGCACCAGCCGCCCCTCGTCGAGCAGCGACGACACCTGCGCCTCGAAGACATACGCGAGCCCCACGCCCGCCAGCGCCGCGTCCACCATCAACCCCTGGTCGTTCATCGTCAGTGGCCCCTCCACCTCCACCAGCACCTCCTCGCCGTCCTTCTCGAACTCCCAGCGGTAGAACGAGCCGCTGGAGAACCGGAAGCGCACGCACGGCAACCCGCGCAGGTCCTGGGGTGACGCGGGCGCCACGTGCCTCGCGAAGAACCCGGGCGACGCGACGACCGCCGACCGCTGCTTCCCACCGAGCGGCACCGCGACCATGTCCGCCGCGACGGCCTCGCCGAACCGCACCCCCGCGTCGAACCCCTGCCCCACGATGTCCGTGAGCGCGTCATCCACCCGTATCTCGACCCGCACGTCCGGATACGCGCGCAGGAACCGCGCGACGACGGGCAGCAGCGCCAGGTGCGCCGACTGCCGGGCCGCGTTGAGGCGCAACGTCCCCATGGGCTGGCCCCGGAACGCGTTCAGGTCCTCCAGCGCGTCGCGGATGTCCAGGAACGCCGGCCGCACCCGCGCGTAGAGCCGCTCCCCCGCCTCCGTCAGCGCCACGCTGCGCGTCGTCCGGTTGACCAGCCGCACGCCCAACCGCGCCTCGATGCCCCGCAGCGCATGGCTCAGCGCCGAGGGCGTCACCCCCAGCTCCGCCGCCGCCTTCCGGAAGCTGCGGTGCGTGGCGACGGACAGGAACGCGGACAGCGCGGCGGGGTCGATGCGCTTCATTGATGAAAGCACCTCAACAGCTCGATGAACGTCCGAGAGATTCTCTCATCAAAACGGAATCCGTACCTTCTCTCCATACCGGCCGACACCGTCGTCGGCGGTCCCACGAAGGGGAGTCCCTCATGCGAGTCTGGTTCATCACCGGTGCGTCCCGTGGTTTTGGTGCCCTCATCGCCGCCGAGGCGCTGGCCGCGGGCGACGCCGTCGTCGCCACCGCGCGCAACCCCGCCGACGTCACCGCGAAGCTGGGCGAGCACCCCCGCCTGCTGGCCGCGAAGCTCGACATCACCCAGGAGTCCCAGGCCCGGGAGGCCGTGGAGGCGGCCGTCCAGCGCTTCGGCCGCATCGACGTGCTGGTGAACAACGCGGGCTTCGGGCTGCTCGGGGCCGTCGAGGAGGCGAGCGCCCAGGACGTGGAGCGCGTCTTCCGCACCAACGTCTTCGGCCTGCTCACCGTCACCCGCGCCGTGCTGCCACGCATGCGCCAGCAGCGCTCCGGGCACATCCTCAACTTCTCGTCCATCGGCGGCTACGCGTCCGCGCCGGGCTGGGGCGTCTACTGCGCCACGAAGTTCGCGGTGGAGGGCCTCTCCGAGGCCATGGCCGGCGAGCTGGCCCCGCTCGGGGTGCACGTCACCATCGTGGAGCCCGGCTACTTCCGCACGGACTTCCTCGACGGCCAGTCGCTCGCCGTCTCCCGCGAGCGCATCACCGACTACGACGGGACGTCCGGCGCCATCCGCCAGCACGCGCAGGTGATGAACCACTCCCAGCCGGGCAACCCCGCCAAGCTGGCCCGCGCCATCGTCACGCTGGTCAACGCGCCCCAGCCGCCCCTGCGCCTGGCCCTGGGCAGCGACACCCTCGAGCGCATCGCGGAGAAGAACCGCGAGGTGAACCGCGAGCTGGAGGCGTGGCGCGCGCTGTCGCTCTCCACCGACGGGTTCGAGGAGACGCAGGGCGCCCACGCGTGAGGCGCCCGTGCATCGGCCACGGGCCCGCCGGAGTCACACGGCGGGCCCGCGCGAGCCGAGGTCAGGGGACGTACAGCTCGACCGAGTCGAGGAAGGTCTCGCCAACCGGGTCCTCACCGCCCACCACGAGCACGGTCCCGTCCGGCATTTCAGTGCAGGTGTGACCGACGCGAGGATGCGCCATGTCTCCCTTCGCCGGATGCCAGCGTCGATCCTTCGGGTCGAACAGCTCCGCGGAGTTGTGCGCGGCGCGATACGCCGCGGAGTAGCCTCCCGTCACCAGGACCTCTCCCGTCGACACCCGCGCGGCCGCATGACGGAAGCGGCCTTGCTGCATGGACGCCACCGTGGACCACGAATCCGAGGTCGCGTTGTAGATGGCGGCGCTATTGCCAACGCCCGCATCGGTGGTCGTGACGTAGGTTCCCGCGATGAGCAGCTCGTTCTCCGAGAGCGCCGTCGCGGTATGCCCCTCACGTCCCTCCCCGGGCACGGAGGTCGCGGTGAGACGCCACTCCACTCCATCGAAGACCTCCGCGGACCGATGTCGTCCATTCAGGTCATAGCCCCCCACGGCGATGGCCACCGAGCCCAGGACGGTGAGGGTCAGTGCGTTGCGCTCGGCTTTCATGGAGGCGCTAGGGGACCAGCCCGCATCCGAGGTATAGACCGCCGAGGTCGCGAGTCCTCCGTTGGGATTGTTTCCGCCTCCGGTCACGAGGACCTTGTTCGACGGCAGCAGCACCGCCGCATGACTCGCCCGCTGAGCGGCGGGAATGCCGCTCGCGGGCGACCAGCTCTGGGTTGTCGGGTCATAGAGCTCCGCCGTCCCCGTCGCGGTCGTTCCATCCACCAGCCCTCCCACCACCAGGACCTGATTATTGGGGAGCAGCGTCGCGGTGTGGTCCATCCGAGGCTGTGCGAGTTCGTTCTTCAGGAGGATCCAGCTATTCGTCTTGGGGTCGTAGACCTCGGCGGTCGAGGTGATGCCATCGGGCGTGAGCCCCCCCACCACGAGGACCGTTCCATTCCTCAAGAGCGTCGCCGTATGCCCTGACCGCATGAGGTTCAGGGGCGCGCGCTCATGCCAACCGGACTCCAAGGTGGATCCGCCGTCCGGCCCCGCGTCGCCACCATCCGGGCCTCCGTCGCCGCCATCCTCACCACCGTTCGGCCCCGCGTCGCCACCATCCGAGCCTCCGTCGCCGCCACCATCCGAGCCTCCGTCGCCGCCACCATCCGAGCCTCCGTCCGAGGACGCGCCGCCGTCCTGGCACACGGGATTGCCCTCGCAGAAGCGGTCCAGTTCGTCGTCGAAGTCGATGCAGCCGAGGCCCAAGCCGCCCAGCCCCAGGCCCACCAGCGCCACCGCGCGCCAGAGCGTCTTCACGGCCACCTCCCGGAAATGAACGCGGACGTGCCATCCGTGCCCACTTGGAGCGTCATCGACCCCGACGGCTCGGGGGGCCCGCCCAGCACGTACATCCCCGTGGCGATGCCCAGGCCCACCACGCCCACGGACAGCAGGCTCACGCCCACCGTCTGGAGCGTCTTCCCCTTCGAGGCCACGTCCTCCGCCGCCCGAGGCGAGTCGAGGCTCGCGTCACGGTCGCGCAGCTTCGACTTCTGTCCGTGCGCCAGCCCATAGAACACGCCCCCCGTCACGGCCAGGGCGCCCCCCGCCACCGCGGGAATCCATGCCCGGCTCCGCAACGAGGCGGGCTGCTCCAACAACAGGTCTTCCCGCTCCTTCCGGATGGGAGGCGTATCGCTGGGGGGAGGCAGCGGCGGGACGTCGACCTTCTTCTCCTTGGCCGCGCTCTCCCCACGCGCCGCCAGCTCCGCGCGGACCTTCTTCCGCACCTCCTCGAAGCGCCGCTTGAGCTTGGGCGACACGCTCAACGGCAGCTTCGCGTCGGGGTCCAGGAACAACGCCGACTTGAAGGCGGCCTCCGCTTCGTCCTGCCGCCCCTTGCTCAGCTCCGCCAGGACGACGCCCTCGTAGAGGGACACCGCCACGTCGTCCTCGGGCCCCTGGGAGACCTTCTTCGCGCGGGAGATCTGCTCCAGCGCCCGCTCGTACTCCAGGTCCTCGATGAGCCGGTTGATGGACATCAGGTACTTGCGAACGTCCGGGGAGGGTTCCGCCCGCGCTCCCACGGGCAACAGCAGGAGCCCCAGCGACAAGACACACAGCCACCGCCCCCCCAGGGCGCGCCAGACCCGCAAGCCTCGGTTCTTTGGCATGGATTCCATTATTCCTGGAGATCCATCCCTGATTCCCGGTGTGGGTCAAGACTTCTCTATGATTCTCCGAAAGTGCGAAACACCAGGAAACTATCCGGGTCTCCCACTGGGAGGAGACCCGGAACGTCCCGCGTCACTGCACGCCGGTGAGGACGACTTCGTCCGCCGTCTCCGTGGCGGTGAACTTCTTGAGGGGCAGCGTGGCGACTCCGCTGACCGCGTCTCCCGTCGCCGAGAAGATGGACATGTGGCAGGGACAGACGAGGTTCAGCTCCTCCTGGTTGGCCTGCACCTCGCAGCCCTGATGGGTGCAGACGGAGTCGACCGCGGACAACGTCCCGTCCTCCTGGCGGAAGACGAAGATGCGCTTGCCGTAGCCGGAGGGGACTCCATCCACCACGCTGCCGTTGTCACGCAGTGTCGGGAACTGAGCGAAGGGCAGGCGCACCTCGCCGTTGACCGCCGCGGGGAAGCCCGACTCGCCCGCGCGCAGGTCGATGCTCAGCACCTGGGTGGCCGGGTTGTACTTGGAGGAGAACTTGCGCAGGCCCACCGTCGCCGGACGCTGCGTCACCGTGCCGTCCACCGGGTTGAACTTGGACAGGTGGCAGGGGCAGACGACCTCGCGGCCGTCGAACCCGAGCGGGCAGGCCGCGTGGGTGCAGATGGAGGACAGGACGGAGAACTCGTCCTTCGCGGTGTGCGTCACCAGCACCGGCTCGTCCTCGCCCGCCACGCGCACCGTGAGGGCGCCGCCCACTGGCTCCAGGTCCGGGTAGCGGGTGACGAGCAGGCTCACCACGCCCTCGGAGCTGGCGGTGACGTCCGTCACCGGCGCGGGATTGATGTCTGGCGCGCACGCCGGCAGCGTCGCCGCCGCCCCCGCCGCGCCCGTGCCCAGGATGCCCTTGAGGAAGCCTCGCCGCGACGTGCTCACTTCCCCTCCACCTCGAACGTCAGCCTGGGCTCCAGCACCAGCTTGTCCTCCACCTTCACCATCAGCAGCGAGGGGCGCTCGATCTTGAACGCCTCCAGGCTGATGTCGAAGGCGCCGTCGGTGGTGACGAGCGTGGGCGACTTGAAGACCACCGTCACCGGAATCTCCACGTTCTGCTTCACGCCGTGGAAGGTGAGCTGGCCCTTGAGCGTCACCGGGACCTTGCCGGGGAACGACGCGGGGGGCTTCACGCCGGAGGCCGCGCCCTTGAAGTCGACGAGGGGGTACTTGGCCACCTCCGTCACTTCCATCATGTGCGCGTCGCGGTTGGCGTTCTTGGAGTCGAAGTCCTTGATGTTGGCGCGCACGGCCACCTGCAGCGTGCCGTCCGGCAGGAGGCGCGCCTTGCCGTCACTGGGCTTCGCAGTGCCCACCACCTCGTGGGCCGGGTGTTTCATCTTGTAGGTGAGCGAGCTGTCGTCCTTCTTCAGCGCGTACGTCTTGCCGGCATCCTGGGCGGCGGCGGACAGGGAGAAGAGCAGCGGAGCGAGCAGCGCGAGTCGTCGACCAATCATGTGCATCTCCAGGTGGGAACCCGAGGGCCCGCGTCACCTCGAAGCCAACGGCGCGCGGGCGGAAAGATTCAGAAGAAGAGCGTGACGACACCCGCCGTCACGGCGCCGAGCGTGGTGAAGCCCACCACCTGGTGCGCGGTGGCCAGGTCCGTCTCCGACAGCTTGCCGTAGCGGTCCGTCGCCATGATGCCGAGGATGATCTGCGCCACCATGCCCGCGGTGGCGAGCGCCATGAAGAGCTTGTGGTAGCTGATGGTGTCCCACTCCGTCTTCTCCTTCTCGAAGGGCTCCGGGGCGAGCAGGCCCAGCAGTCCCACCGACGCGAACAACGCGGAGGTGCCGATAGCGAAGCCCCGGTGCAAGCCCAGGAGGTTGCGGTCGTCACCGCCCCCCCGGAAGGAGTCGTTGAACTGCAGCTGACCCAACACCGTGGTGGTGGCGATGCCCGCCGCCATCGCGATGCCCAGCCCCTGGTGCAGCTTGAGCATGGTGCGGCGCCGGTCGATGCGCGCCTGGAGCTCCGGATCCACCTGCGCGGCGGCCGCGGTCTCCGCGGGCTCGAGGAGGTCGAAGTCCAGCGCGGGGTCCTCCGCGGGCGAGGCCTCCTGCGGGTCCTTCCTGGGCGCGTCCGACCCCGGCGCGTCCTTCGAGGCGGAGGACGGCTGCTGTGCCCGGGCCGTGGTGGTGGAAAGCAGGGAGAGGATGACGAGGACTGCGGCGAAGCGGTTCATCGAATGAGTTCCGAGGGGAGACGCCAGGCGAGGGCCGACGGGCAACCCACGCGGGAATGATTTCCAGGGCGGGCCGGACCCGTCGCCCGGACCCCAGGGGACCCCGCGATGACGGTAGCGCCCCACGACGCAATGCGAAAGGAGCATGTCGGTTTGTCTGGTCTGTCCGACAGGAACCTTCCTTCCCGCTTTGGGTCGGACGACTCCGGCCGGTGTGTTCACTGGGCGCGCGGGGGAGTGACGGGCTGGAGACAATCACGAGCCGGAGGCCGGAAATCCGGCCTCGGATGCGTTTCAGTGGAGCCGCTCCCGGTGTCACCTGCGCCGGTGGGCAGCGCGCATGGAGAAGCATTCATCCGCCAGCCTCAGGTTGCCTCCGACCGAAGAGGGTCAAGGCACGGGGCTGGAACTGCTGGCCGAGGCCCGCCGGGCGAGACAGGGCGCGGAGCTGGCCAGCGCGAGGATGCGCAGCCTCCAGTCACTCACCTTGGCGTTGTCGGGCGCCCTCACCCCCGAGGACGTGGCCCGGGCGGTGGTGGTGGAGGCCGTGCGCACCATGGACGCGTCGATTGGCGTCCTGTACCTGATGGATGGGGCGGGCACCGGGTTGGAGCTGGTCCACGCGGTGCGCTGTCCTCCGGAGGTCGAGGCGGCGATGCGCCGCATCCCGCTGGAGGCGAACCTGCCGGTGGCGGAGGTGGTGCGCACGCGCGCGCCGCTGTGGCTGGAGAGCTACGAGCGGTTGACGGAGCGCTACCCGCCGGCCTCCATCCTGACGCGGCCGGCGAGTGGTGACATGTCCGTGGCATGCCTGCCGGTGCACGGGCGCGGGCGGACGGTGGGGGCGCTCGGCTTCACGTGGGAGCGGACGCGCGCGTTCGACCCGGAGGAGCGGGCCTTCATGGACATGATGGCGCAGCAGGCCTCCATGGCCCTGGAGCGCGCGCGCCTGCTCGCGGCCGAGCGGCGACAGGTGGAGCGCACGGAGCTGCTCCAGCAGGCCACCGCGGTGCTGGCCACGTCGCTGGACCTGGGCCACACGCTGCGCGGCGTGGCGCTGGGGCTGGTGCCCACGCTGGGCGACTTCTGCATCATCGACGTGATGGGACCGGACCGGGAGGTGCGCCGCACCTTCCACGCCGCCACGCCCGGGAGCGCCGCCCTGCTCGCCGCCAGCCGCTGGCAACCGCCGGAGCGCTCGGGCACGCCGGTGTGCGCGCTCGCCAGCGGCACGCCCCAGTTCCACCCCCAGGTGGACGCCGCGTGGGTGGAGGGCACGGCGTGCGGCCCGGAGCAGCTCGAGCTGCTGCGCGCGCTGGCGCCGTGCTCCTGGCTGTCGGTGCCGCTGGAGACGCCGGAGGGCCTGCTCGGCGCGCTGACGCTGGGGTATTCGCTCTCCGACCGCCACCACACGCCCGAGGACCTGGCGCTGGCCGCGGAGCTGGCCCGCCGCGCGAGCGCGGCCGTGCAGAACGCGCACCTGTTCCACCAGACCCAGCAGGCGCTCCAGCTGCGCGACGAGTTCCTCGCCATCGCCAGCCACGAGCTGAACACACCGTTGACGGCCCTCAAGCTGCAACTGTCCCGGCTGCGGCGCATGTCCTCGGACGTGGACATGCAGGAGCGCACGCTCTCCGCCGTCCAGCAGGTGGACCGGCTGGGCCGGCTGGTGCGCGAGCTGCTCGAGGTGGCCCACCTGTCCGAGGGCCGCCTGCACCTCACCCCCGAGCCCGTGGACCTGGTGGACGTCTGCCGCGAGGTGCTGGAGCGCTTCTCCGAGGAGCAGTCCCGCGCGGGCACCGCCGTCCATCTGCACGCCCCGAGCGCCGTGTCCGGCCGCTGGGACCATGCGCGGGTGGACGGCATGGTGACGCACCTGGTGTCCAACGCGCTCAAGTACGGCCAGGGCCATCCGGTGGACGTGGAGGTGCGCTGCATGCCCGGGGATCTGGCGCGGCTGGTGGTGAGGGACCGGGGCATCGGCATCCCTCCCGAGCAGCTGGCCCACCTCTTCCAGCGCTTCGGCCGCGCGGTCCCCTTGCGGCACTACGGCGGCTTCGGCCTGGGGCTGTGGTTCTCCCGGCAGGTGGTGGAGGCCCACGGCGGCCACATCCACCTGGAGAGCGCGCCGGGCCAGGGCACCACCGTCACCGTGGAGCTGCCGCGCATGCCGGAGGCCCCCGAGGACGACCGCCCCTGACGCCCCCTCACGCGGGCGTGGTGGCGGGCACCTCCGAGCGCCTCGCCGTGCCATGGGCCAGCTCCAGGCCCAGCAGGTGCGGGTCGAAGTACGCGTAGAAGCGGCGGACGAGCTCGCCGTCCCATTCGAGGATGGAGACGCCCTCGTAGGACACGGCCGCGCCGTTCTGCGCGGTGCCCTGGGACTCCCACTCCAGCGCGACCTTGTCCCCGGCTTCGATCATGTTCCGGAAGGAGGACTTCACGCGGCGCAGCGTGCCCTTGTACTCCGACCAGAACTTCCGGGCGCCCTCCTTGCCGGAGAAGACGCGCTGGGAGGCCACGTTGCTCACCTGCGCGTCGTCGCTGAAGAGGGCCACCATCGCCTCCACGTCCCCTTCCTCTTCCAGCCTCGACAGTGCCTCCACGAATCGCTGTGCTCGCTCCATCGACATGCGCACCCTCGCTCGCCCCAGGTGAAAGAAGTCTTCCTTGCGGGGAGGGTGCGCACGCGGAAGGGACCTGTCTGCCGTCCCAGCCCCCTCCCCCGCCCGACTGGCGGCCTTTGGCGGTGGCCCGGACGGCGCGCTGGCGTGAAGGCGGCGGACGAGGGAGCGAGCGCCCCGCATGGGGTACGGCGCCGCCACGAGAGGGGGCCTCACCCGCCGGGCGCGCGTGCCCCCATCCAGTCCTCGCGAGTCCAGCCATTCAGCGTGTACTGCTCTCGCCGGGCCGGTGTCAGGGCGTCCCAGGAGAGGCCCCGGGCCCGCTCGGGAGGCTCGTCGAAGATGCCCACCCGCGCCCTGTCCACCGCGGCCTCCGCGCGCTCGCGCGTCAGGCCCTTCATGGTCGCGCCGAGCCGCGCCTCCACCTTGTCGTTGCCCGACTTCACCTTCGCGAAGACGCCCCCGCCGAACTTCGCGGCCTGCGTGTCGAGCGTGACGTAGCCACCGAAGAGTTCCCCCGCGCCGACGGCCACCTTCAGCTCTCCGTCCGACGCGCTGGTGATGGCCACCGCCCCCAGGTCCAGCTTCACCTCCGCGCGGGACTTCCCCTTCGAGTCGAGTGAGACGTCCAGCGCCAGCGGGCCTCCCTTCAACGTCGCCGCCGCCTTCGACTTCACGTCCACGCGGCCGCGCGAGTCGAGCGACGCCTCGCCGCCGACCTTGAACTGGCCCTGCGTCAGCTCCGCCTTGCCCTCCAGCGCGAAGGTGCCTCCCGCCCGCTGGCCGGACAGCTCCCACTGCCGCGCGGCGACGGCCCGCCACGCGCCCACGGTGGACACGGGCGTGCCAATGGCCATGCGCCATTCGCGGGCCCGCGTCTCCCGCTGGGGGTCCCTCGCGGACAAGCCGAGCACGCCGTCGCGCAGCTCCGCTTCGCGCGGCGCACCCAGCTTGCGCAGCTCCGGCAGGCTCGTCGCGTCCTCGACGGCGCGCGTGTACCGGTCGAGGTACTCGCCGTGGGCCCGGAGGTAGGCGCGGCCCGCGTCGACCGCGTGCGCGGCCACGGCCTCGCGCAGGGATTCGGGGAGCCGGGGGCCGGAGCGATAGAAGCCCGGCCGCCCCGGAGGGCCCAGCGGCCCCGACGCGGGCTCGCCCTCGAGCTTCAGCAGCAGCCCCTTGGACTCGGCCTGCGCGAGGAAGGCCTTGCGCGCCTCCACGCCCTGCTCGCCCACGTACGTCTTCAGCAACCCGTCCCGCTCCATCCGCTCCAGCGTGGAGCGGTACACGCCGGGCTCCAGGCCCTCCAGCGTCGAGTGGACCTTCTCCACATCGCCGTCCGTGACGGCCCAGTCCGCCGCGCCTCGCGTCAACCTGGACTGGATGCTCGCGTAGGCGTCCGCGGGCACCTCCGGCGTGAACGCGCGCAGCCTGCCTCCCAGGGCCGCGAGCGACGCCGCGGACACCGTCGGGCCCGTGTCCCGGGCATCGGTCCCCCTCCCTGTCCCCGACGGGGAGCGGGCCGGAGGCCCGTCATAGGGCCGCACCGCGTTCGGCTCGTGGGAGGCCGGCGCGACGGAGGCGCGCGGCGTGGCGGGCGAGGGAGGTGGGAGGACTTCGGAGGAGGACTCGGTGGGCAGCGGCGAGGGACCGGACGGCTCGATTCGGGACATGGCGGCGACTCCGGAAGGGACCCGGAGCCGCACTGCATCCGGCGCACCAGGGCTTCCGCCTCGTCACGCCCCCGCTCGCGGCGCGCGAGGGATCGCGCCCTTGGGACGTGGCATCTCCGGAAGCGGACGTCGAACCGCGCGGCGCTACTGCTGATAGGGCCGCGCGTCGAGGGGCAGCTCCAGGATGAAGGTCGTCCCGTGACGCGCGTCGCTGGTGACGGACACCCTCCCCCCGTGGGCCTGGGCGCAGCCCCAGACCAGCGTCAGGCCGAGCCCCCAGCCCTTCGAGGGCCCCGTCCGGGCCGAGTGCGTGCGGCTGAAGGGCTTGAAGATGGACTCCTGGTCGGCGACGGGGATCGCCGGCCCCTCGTTGTGCACGGAGGCCATCGCCCCGGTGGGCGTTCGCGCCACCGTCACGGTGATGGGGGTGGCGGGGGCCCCGTACTTCACCGCGTTGTTCGTGAGGTTCCAGAGCGCGCGGCGCAGCTCGTCGACGCTCCAGATTCCGCGGACCTGCTCCTCCGCGCGGAGCACGAAGCGCTCTCCGTGCAGGTCGCGCATCTCCTCGACGACCTCCAGGGCGACCCGTCCGAGGTCACAGGTATCGAGCCGCAGCGGGAGCCGCTCCCCCGCCCGGATGCGGTTCGCGTCGAGCAGGTTCCGGACCATCCGGTCGGCGCGCTCGATGTTCTGGTCGATGCGCACCGCCAGGTCCCGTCGTTCGTCGAGCCGCTCGGGGTTGCGGAGGATGAGCTGCGCGCTCAGCTTCGCCGAGGACAGCGGACCGCGAAGGTCATGGGCCAGCACGGACACGAACCGTTCGCGCAGGTCCCGCTCGACCTGGAGCTCGCCGACCTGCTGCTGCAGGTCCGCATGCAGCTTCGCGTTGTCCAGGTGGACCGTCAGGCGCTCGCCCAGCGACTCGAGGCGCCGCCGCTCCCGGCCGGTGAACTCCCGCGCCGTGGTGATGCCGACATACATGACCCCGACCAGCGCGTGGCGCGTGTTCAGACGCACACCGAGCAGGGAGCGGATGCCCTCGCGCTGGAGCAGCCGCGCCTCCTCGCCTCGTGGGTGTGCGTCGAGGAGGATGGACACCGCCTCCGTCACCAGGGGCCCGGGCACCATCGCCGGGCCTGGCCCCGAGGCCGACATGAAGCGGAGCCAGGGCTCCTCCGCCACGCCCACGGAGATGACCGTGACGCGCTCGCGCGCGTCGGGCTCGTACAAGAGCAGGGCCGCGCCCCCGGCGCCCATGGACTCCTTCACCAGCGTGAGGACCTCCTTCAGCCGGTCCTTGAAGGCGACGGAGTCCACCTCGAGGGCCTCGCTGGCCACCTCCTGGATGAGCCGCAGGTAGCGCTTCTCCGTCCGCTCATCCTCCACGAGCCGTTCGACGAAGACATCCATCGCCGCCGCCGACATCGAGTACAGCTCGGTGAAGAGGCGCTCGACCTCGAGGCTGTCGGGCCGCTGCCGCGGTGGCTCCGTGGTCCACATGCGGGTGATGCAGCGTCCCAGGCTCGCGAACTCCTCGATGACCTGGGCCAGATGGAAGCCCTGACGGAGGCGCGCCGCCAGGTCGCTCGCGAGCCGCGAGCGTCGGGTCACCAGGTCGTCCCGTGTGGTGAGCAAGTCCAGACAGGCCGGCACGATGTCGAGGAGCTCCGGGGCCTTCAGGCCACGCGAGGCAGCCGTCCGCGTCGCCTCCTCGGTCCAGCACCGGAGGATTTCGCGCCGCTGCGCTTGGATGACCTCCGTGACGCTCACCATGACGCCATCTCCACGGCTTCATTCTCCGGAGAGACCACCGATAGGACCGGGTGCGTCCGCTCCACGGCCGAAGGGAGGAGCATGCGACGAGACGACGTGCCGCCTGTCACCCATCCGACGATTTCGGTCGGACACTGACACGCGCGTGACACCTCCGGCGGTTTCGCCGCTCATGGTTCCTCTCTTCTTCGCCGCCCATTGGGCCCTGAGTGTCTTCTTCCAGAGTCTCTTCCAACACCGCTACGCCGCGCACCGCATGTACACGATGAAGCCTCGGACCGAGCGGGCGCTCCATCTGTGCACCGCGCTCGTGCAGGGTTCGAGCTACCTGGACCCACGCGCGTACGCGCTCCTGCATCGCGAGCACCACGCCTTCGCGGACACGAAGAGGGACCCGCACGCGCCCACACATCATGGCAATCCTTTGCGCATGATGCGGGAGACGGCGCGACGCTTCGAGGGTCTGCTCACCCGTCGCCTGCGCTCCGAGCCACGCTTCGAGGGAGGCTACCCGGAGTGGCCGTTCGCCGAGCGGGTCTTCAACCACTGGACCTCTCGCGTCGCCTTCGGCACGCTCTACACCCTGTTCTACAAGCGCTTCGCCACCCGACGCTGGCACTGGGCGCTGTTGCCCGCGCAGTTCGTGCTCGGTCCCATCCACGGCGCCATCGTCAACTGGTGCGGCCACCGCTATGGCTACCGCAACTTCGGGACGCGGGACGAGTCCCGCAACACGCTCCCCTTCGACGTGCTGTGCATGGGGGAGTTGTTCCAGAACAACCACCATGCCCGCCCCGCGAGCCCCAACTTCGCCTCGCGCCGCTTCGAGCTGGACCCGGTGTGGCACGCGCTGCGGTTGCTCTCCCGGCTGAAGCTCGTCCGGCTCCAGTCGAGCCCCACCTCGCGCGGCGGCTCCGCCCCGGAGGCGACGAGCGCCCTGGCCGCGTGAGCGGGGCTAGGGCGGGTTCGCCATGGTGGAGGCGCGCAGCCGGGCCTTGAGGGCCTCGGCCTCGTCGGTGTCGCGCAGCCTCACGAGCGACTGCACGTAGTACGCGAGCGCCCAGAGATTCTCCTCGGGGATGGCGCCCTTCCAGGTGGGCATCGCCGCGCCCCCCACGCCGGAGGCAATCACGCGGTAGAGGTCCTCGCGCTGGCGCTCGGCGGTGTAGGGCGCGCCGTCGACCGTCTCGCCCTCGGGCCAGACGGTGCGCAGTTCGTGGAAGAGGAAGTCCGGGGGCAGCACCTTCTGCGTGCGCGTGGGTTCGCCCTTCGCGTCGACCTCCACGGGGTGGTCGGACTCGCGGGCCTGGGCCGTGTACGGGTCGAGCCTCGACAGGTCCACCTTGCGGCCCAGGGACTTCTCCAGGAGCGCGGCCAGTTCGGCGCGCGGCAGGTACGCGACGTGACAGCCCGAACAGCCCGCGTTGCCGCCTCCGGAGACGTGGTACGCGACCTTGCCGCGCTCGACGGCCTCCGCCTCCCGCCCCTTCCACGGGTCCGGTGACATGGCCAGCGGCTGCCCCGTGGGCTCCTGGGTCCAGCGCGGGCTGAAGGTCTTCAAGTATTGCAGCACCGCGTCCTGGTCCGCGTCCGGGACGTCCCAGGCGAACATCGGCGTGCCGTGCAGGCCGCGCCGCAGCGTGCGCTTCAACGCCTCGTCCGTGGGCAGCTCGCCCACCGCGACGCCGCCGAACTTGAAGAGGCCCTGTCGGAAGCTGCGCGGCACCGGCCGCATGCCGCGCCCCGCGGGCCCCTGCCCGTCTCCGCGCTCGCCGTGACAGGAGGCGCAGTAGTACGTGTACACCGAGTGTCCACGCGACAGCGTCTCCGCCGGGATGACGCGGCCATCCGCGAGCTTCAGGGGCTCGAAGGTGGGGCTGGAGCGCGAGCGGCAGCCCGCCACGACGGCGAGCGCCGTGAGGAGCGCCAGCGCGCATCGGCCCGCGCGGCCCGGACTGGTGGATGACGAGGACACCCGTGCGCCGCGAAGGGTCATGGGAGGTACACCGCCGCGAAGAGGAGCAGCCACATCCCGCTCACGAAGCGCCAGCCGAGGACGTGGCGCCGCAGCGAGGTTCGCACATCCGCGCCGCGCAGGTGACGGAGGACGAGGAAGAAGAATCCGGACATCACCCCGACGACATGCAGCGCGTGCAGCGCGGTGAGGCCGTAGAAGGCCGACGCGGGCACGCCTCCCTCGGGGATGCGCAGGTGCTCGTCCCACCAGGCCAGGTGCGTCCACGTCGCCTGGAGCGCGAGGAAGACGAGCCCCAGCCCCATCGCGACCCAGGGCGTGAGGGGCGAGCGACGCGCGCCGGACGGTTCGCGACGGTCACGACGCGCCACGAGCGGGAGCACGCCGTCGCCGGCGAGGAGCACCAGCCCCGTGAGGCCCAGCGCCCACCGCGAGATGGGCAACGATGGCCACGGGGCACGCATCCGGTACCAGCCCACGGCGAAGACCAGCGACACGAAGAACATCGCCCACGCGGACCAGGCGAGCACCGTCCCGAGCCAGCGGGTGCCCTCCTCGTGCGAAGCCCCGGTGGAGGGCGGCGACGTCTCGACCGACGGGGACTCGGTCCGCGGATCGAGGGTGGAATCCGTGCTCATGCGCGGCGGCTCCTTCTCGGGGCGGGCTGTGTCTCATGGGCGGCGACCACTGGAAGTCCCGCCTCCACCGAGGTGTCACCTCGCGCGCTCATGATGCGCCACCCGATGTGAGGGCCACCGGGGCCTCGGGGGACGTCGCCGTCGCCGGGCTCGCCGGGAGGTCCTCCGCCTGTCCCAGCCAGTCGCGGCCCAGTCGCTCGATCGACTCGGGTTGTGACAGCGCATGCGGTCCGCGCAGCACCACGGGCGGGCGCGCGAAGTTCCCCTCGGGGGGCGGGCTCGGCGCGCAGGTCCATTCCAACGTGCCCACCCGCCATGGGTTCGCGTCGGCGGCGCGACCGCGCCTCAGCGTCCACGCCAGGTTCACCACGAACAGCCCCTGCACCGCGCCGAGCAGGAACGCACAGGCCGTCGTCCACTGGTTCAGCGGGAGCAGGTGCCGCAGGTACGTGTACTGATAGGGGTCGTAGAGACGGCGCAGCTGCCCCGCGTAGCCCGCCGCGAGCTGCCCGCCGAACACGCCGAGGAACAACACCGCGCTCGCGAGGACGTGCGCCTTGGCGAGCCCCTCGTGCAGCGCGCGTCCGAACATCTTCGGGAACCAGAAGTAGAGGCCCGCGAAGACCCCCAGGAAGCTCGCCGCGCCCATCGTCAGGTGGAAGTGGCCCACCACCCACAGCGTCCCGTGCAACGGCACGTCCGTGGCCACCGCGCCCAGCGCGAGCCCCGTGATGCCACCCAGGCCGAAGACGCTCATCGTCGCCAGCGCCGCGAGCATCGGTGACGTCAACCGCACGCTGCCGCGCCACAGCGTCATCAACCAGTTGAGGAACATCACCTCCGCCGGAAGCGAGATGAGCAGCGTGAGCACCATGAACGTGCGCCCGAGCACCGGCGACATGCCGCTGGTGAAGAGGTGGTGCGCGTAGACCAGCCCGCTCAGCGCCGACACCGCGCCCATGGCGCCCGCCGTCAGCCGATAGCCGTGCGCGGGCCGTCGGCTGAAGAAGGCCACGAAGTCCCCCACCATGCCCCAGGCCGGGAGGATGAGGATGTAGACCTCCGGGTGGCCGAACAGCCAGAACAGGTGCTGGTACACCAACGGGTCCCCGCCTCCGCCCACCGCCGCCGCGCCCGCCACGAAGAACTGCGTGCCGAGCAACCGGTCCATCAGCACCAGCACCGTCGCCGCCGCCAGCACCGGCACGAACAGCACGTTGAGCACCGAGGCGAAGAACAGCCCCCACACCGTCAACGGCAGCCTGCCCCACGTCATCCCCGGCGCGCGACAGCGCACCACCGTGACGACGAAGTTGAGGCCATACAGGAACGCCGACACGCCCGCGCACAGCACCGCCACCGTCACCAGCGTCTGCCCCAGGCCCGGCGTGAAGACCGACGTCGACAGCGGTGGGTAGCCCGTCCACCCCGCGCTCGCCGGCCCGAGCCGCAACCCGAACGACGCCAGCACCAGCGCGCCGCCCAGCGCGTAGACCCAGAAGCCCACGGACGACAGCCGGGGAAAGGCCAGCCCCCTCGCGCCGATGGCCAGGGGCACCACGAAGTGACCCAACGCACCGAACAGCAGCGGCGTCACCGCGAAGAAGATCATCACCAGCCCGTGCGTGGTGAACACGGCCGTGTACGTCGGAGGCGTCAGCGCGCCATGCGACTCGGGCAACGCCCACGCGAGCCCCGGCACCGGCTGCCCCGGGAAGGCCCACTGCCAGCGGATGAGCAGCGCCAGCAGCCCTCCGAACGCCAGGAAGCCGAGCCCGCTCCACAGATAGCGCCGCGCCACCGCCTTGTGGTCGCTCGAGGAGAGACTCATGGCGCCTTCCACTCCCAACCCCAGTTCGCCGCGCTGTCGTCGGCGTCGTACACGCGCTCCGCCTGTCGCCCGGCCTCGCGGAGCCACGCGGCGTGCGCGTCGGGGGAGAGGGCCCTCAACACGCCACGCATCCGATAGTGGCTGGTGCCGCAGTGCTGATAGCAGGCCACCTCCCACTCCCCCTCGCGCGCGGCCTGGAACCATGTCTGGTTCACGCGTCCCGGAATCGCATCCAGCTTCACGCGGAAGTGCGGCAGCGAGAAGCCATGAACCACGTCCGTGGACACGAGCTGCACCCAGACGGGCACGCCCACCGGCACGCGCAGGTCGTTCCACGTCACCACGTCATCCGCCGTGCCGAAGCGCCCGTCCGCGCCCGCGTAGCGCGCCTCCCAGGACCACTGGTGCGCGTTGATTTCGATGCGCGCCGTGCGCGGGTCCCTCGCGGGGACGTCGAGGTTCCACAGCACGTCGCGCAGGTAGCCCTCCGAGCCCACCAGCAACGTCCCATCCACCACGAGGAACGCGCCCAACGCCAACCCCAGCACCCATGCGCGGGAGCGCCGCGTGCCCCCGTGCGCGACCGTCGCGCGCGGCGCCTTCCGGAAGCGCCACACCGCCACCGCCATCCACCCGAACGCCACCAGCGCGAGCCCCGCCTCGAAGCGGTGGCTCCACCCCAGCAACGCGTCGATGCGATGCCCGTGGGCGCTCGCGTCCTCGGGGAGCGCCAGGGTCCACGTCCGCGGTGACGCACCGCCCACCTGCTCCGACGATGCCTCGACGGGCCGAGGCGCGAGGTCGCTCACGAGAGCTCCTCGCGCTCGCGCGCCAGCCGCCGCACCGCCCACACCCCCACGCCCACGACGAGGAAGGGCGCGAGCATCAGCCCCACCACCAGCAGCACCGAGCGCACCGCGGACTCCGGCTCACGCAACGCGCAGGTCGCGCAGGCGAGCGCATCCCCGGGCAGGCAGGCCAGCAGCAGCGCGAAGGACGATGCGAGGGCACCACGCCCCCCGGCTCCCAGGCGGGTCGAGGTCCTCATGGTGGCGGTCGCTCCACGTCGGGGCCAGGGCGACGTGCGGGTCGGCTCCGGACGGCACACGTCGACGCGCGCCGTTCCCGGGGAAGGGCGGGCCGCGCCATCGCGAACGACCTGGGAGTGTCCGCCCGTCATCGCCAGTCCCCCGGCTAGCATGCACCCCGAGGGCCCTCAAGCCGAGGTCTTCCCACGGGCCTGCCTGCTCCCGGGGCGACCCGCTGTCGCCTACACCCCGTGAGTAGGCGGGTTGACCGTGCCCGCCCCGCCGCGCTTGTGCCGGTGCGGTCGTTTCGTTAGTTCCGCCCCCATGTCCGTCGAATCCCCGCTCGCGATTCCCCAGGCCCGCCTCACCCAGCGTCCCGGCTTCTGGGCCGGCATCGCCGTCGCCGCGCTGTGCGCCACCGCCGCCATGGGCCTCAGCCTGCTGCGCGGCCGGAGCGAGCCCCTGCCTCAGCTGGGGGCGCTCCCGGACTTCACCTTCACCCGCCAGGACGGCAAGCCGTTCGGCAGCGCCCAGCTGCGCGGGCACCCGTTCATCGCCAACTTCATCTTCACGCGCTGCCCCACCGTGTGCCCCGCCTTCACGCGGAAGATGGCCCAGGTGCAGCAGGGCACCGCCTCGCACGGCGCCAACCTCCAGCTCGTGTCCTTCTCCGTCGACCCGAAGTACGACACGCCCGAGCGCCTGGCCGAGTACGGCCAGCTCCACGGCGCCGACTTCGCCCGCTGGAGCTTCCTCACCGGCGACTACGAGGTGCTCAAGGACACCATCGTCCAGGGCTTCAAGGTCAGCATGGGCCGCGAGGCCGGCGCCCCCGAGGACGACCTGCTCTCCATCTTCCACGGCACCCACTTCGTCCTCGTCGACTCCCACGGACAGGTGCGCGGCTACTACGACAGCGCCGACAGCACCTCCACCGACCGCCTCCTGAAGGACGTCGAGCGACTGGCCCGCGAGGAAGGCTGACGCCCCACGGGTCGACCGGCGGTTTGATCCACCTGCCCCGAATCGAGCCCGCACCGCGGCACCACCCGCCCGCTCCACCGGGATGATCCACGCCCTCAGAATGTGAGAGCGTGGCCAGCCGAGGCATTCACTCCGGGTGTGGATTGTGACGAAGGGAAACGAGCTTCCCGAGGGGCCTTGTCGACCCGCCCCGTGGATCTGCGAACGAGCCCTCTCGAGAATCCGGACCCGTGTCCCCCCGGGGAAGCCCCCAGTGGCCCCGCAGCGTGCGTGGGTCTCGGTAGGGGTGGTGCGGCACCACCTGGGCGGCAGGGCCCCGTAGACAGCGCATCCTCGAGATGGAGGTGAACAACCGACCGCGCCGAGACGCGGCCTGCAGGACCTCGCGCCAGGCGAACACCCACCTTTTCGGGGGATGGACCGACGCGGTGGGGGCCGAATGGTGCCCCTCGAGGCCTGACGCTCGTGACGCATCAGCTGGGCGGAGCGTGGTCCTCGCTCCGAGCTACCAGGGCCGAGGATGGGGCCGGCCGATGGCGCTCCACCCGCATGGCGCGAGGCGCCGTTGCCCTGCGCCGAAGCCAGGGACGGCGGGCCCTGGGCGAAACCTCTCCCCGGCCCTGTCCCGCCCCGAAGCTCCACGGGCCCGCAAAGCCGAAGGGCCAGCCCCGCGTTGGCGGGAACCGGCCCTCGGTTGGCTACGTCATCGCGCCTGGGGCGCGAGCGAAGCTCAGAAGATGGAGGCGGCCTGCTTGTGGGCGAAGATGTTCGCCAGGTTCGCCTGGCCCTGGGGGTTGCCCAGCGCGCCAATCTGACCGGCGATGCCACCGACCGTCTGGGCGACCTTCGACAGCTGGCCAGCGCCCTGCGCGATCTTGGAGAGGAAGCCGATGCCGGACAGCGGGCCCGAGCCCAGCAGCGCCGTCGCGCCCTGCTTCATCAGGCCCTCCGCGATGGGGCCCAGGAACTTGCCGATGACCGGGATCTTGCCCAGCTTCTCGCTGATCTTCTTGGCGAACGGCTCGATCAGGGACGAGGCGGGCTTCGACAGGGTCTCCGTGACCTTGCCAGCGATGTTGGTCACGCCCTTCGCGAACTCCGAGACCTTGTTCGCGATGTTCTTGATGCCGCTGAAGAGACCGCCGATGCTGAAGCCCATGGTATCACCTCGTAAGTGCTAGGAAGTTTGGTGAGGCGCGTTCGCCGAAGAGAAGACTCAGAGTGATTCTCGGTGAGGGCGTGGAATTGTTTCCGCCGGAATTTCAGGTTCATTTTCCGGGGCATTCCACACCGCCCAGCCAGGCCGGATTTCAGGCCCGACCACCGCCGCCGCCCCGCTTGAGCTGATCCATGAGCGCCTTGCGCTCGGCCTCGTCCTGGGGGGCCTGCGTGGCGGACGCATCCGCCGCCTGAGCGGTGTCGCCCGACAGCGACGGCTTGCCACCGGCGCCCTTCGACTCGGAGAACTTGGAGGAGTCGAAGTCCGGAGGAGAGCCGGGCAGCTCGCCCTTCATGCCCTTCACGACGATGTCCACCGCGTCGTCGACGGTCACCGGGGTGACGCCGTGCTTGCGCAGGTCCTCGTCGGAGACGATGGCGAGCTGCGGCTCCAGGTCCTTGTCCTGGGCGTACTTGAGGACCAGCTCGACGTACTCCTCCAGCTTCAGCTGGACCGCGTCGGCAATCTTCTTGGTGTCCGGGTCCTTGAGCAGCTCCGCACGCACCACCTCGATGGGCCGCTTGAGGCCGCGCTTCGGATTTTCAGCACCACTCCCCTGCTGAGACATGGCTCGCTCCACGTAAAGAAGTCAGGCAGTGCGGCGGACTGTAGCCCAGATTTCCCCGTTCACACATTCCCTGCCCCACGAGACGAGGTGAGCGCCGCGAGCGCGCGCACATAGGTCTCCAGGTCCGCCTGGGAGAAGAGGACCACTGTCACCTTCTCAAGAAATGGCAATCGCTCCAGCCCCGCATGGAGCTCGCGCAGGGCGATGGCCGAGGCCCTGTCGATGGGGAAGCGGTAGACGCCGGTGGAGATGGAGGGGAAGGCGACGGAGCGGAAGCCGCGCGCCTCCACGATGGCGAGGGCGCTCTGGTAGCAGCGCGCCAGCGTCGCGGCCTCGCCCTGGCCTCCGCCCCGCCACACCGGGCCCACGGTGTGGATGACGTGGCGCGCGGGCAGGCGGTAGCCCTTCGTCAGCTTCGCCTGTCCGGGGGCGCAGCCTCGCAGCTCGCGGCACTCGGCCAACAGCTCCGGCCCCGCGGCGCGGTGGATGGCGCCGTCCACGCCACCTCCCCCCAGCAGCGAGCTGTTGGCGGCGTTGACGATGGCGTCCGCGTCGACCCGGGTGATGTCTCCCTGGATGAGCGCCAGCTTCGTGTCCATGAGGGGCTCCTTGTGTCACGGCGAGGTGGGCCGCGGTGGACGACGTCGGGCCCCGGCCGCTGACGGCGCGCACGCGCGAAGGCGTCGACCACGCGCGGGCACACCCCTGCCGTGGGGCGATGCGCCCCTCGCCGCGTGACGTTCGTGTCACGAGGGCCCGCGCGAGGACGCGGCCCCCCGCGCGCGACGTCAGCGAGGCTGGGCGTTGCGCGGGGCCGCCTTGCGCGAGGCCGAGGAGACCTTGCGCTGACGGGGCGCGGTGCGCGTCACCGAACCGGGGCGACGGGCCTCCGCGGCGGCGCGCGCCAGGTCCTCGGCGGCCTTCGCGGCGGCGGCCTCGAGCGCCAGCTGCTCCGCCTGGGCGGCCCAGCGCCGGCGCAGCAGCTCCCGCAGGCCCTCGCGCTGGAGGTCCACCTGGGCCTGGTGCAGCCGGTAGTGCAGGTCCTCGCGCAGGGTGCCGCGCGCGAGCGCCGACTCCGCGCCGCCCGACACGCCCACCACCACCTTGGGGCGCTCCTCCTGCATCTGGAGGCAGCGGAGGATGAGGCCCTGAGCGTCCCGCCCGAGCTTGGCCGCGTCCGCGACGAACACCACGCCATTGCGCTGGCGCAGCGCCGTGGGGAGGTCCACCGCCTGCCGCACCTCCATCAGCTCCACGTCGAAGTGGCGAGCGGCCTCCTGGGCCCAGTTGCGCCGCTCTTCTTCAGTCCCTCCATGGATGAGCACGGACGCCCGGTTGCAGACGAGTTCTTCTTCTCGGTAACCGCTCGGTGTCACCCGGCAAACCTCCTGCCGACTGAGATAGCGTGGCGTGCGGATTCTAACGCTCCACCGGGTGCGCCGTTCAACGCCCCGGCTGCCCTGACAGGTGGGGCGCGCGATGACCCACCCTGAAAGGCTTTTCATGTGCGTGGGGCACGCCGCTCACGCGGAGGGCACCACCATGACGGGCCGGCGGCAGCGCGCCACCAGCTCCCGGGCGATGGCGCCGTGCAGGACGTCCGGCTCCCGGGGCACCTCGCCGGAGGTGCCCACGCACACCAGGTCCACGCCCTCGCGCTCCGTGGCCTGGCAGATGGCCTGCGTGACGTCGTCCCCGGAGACGCCCTCCACGCTCCACTGGAGCGACTGGGCGCCCTCGTCCCGGGGCACCAGCTCCCACAGCCGCCGCAGCAGGAGGTCCCGTCCGTGGAGGGGCTCGGGCAGCACGCCGACGTGGTCCGGGTAGCCCGGCTCGCCCATGCGCTTGCGGTGCACGTGCAGCAGGTGCACGCGGCCCCCGGGGCCCACCAGCGAGCGCGCCTGGGAGATGGCGCGCAGGCTGGCCTGGGAGAAGTCCACGGGCACCAGCACGCTGCGCGGAGGCAGGGCGCGGCGCGGCTCGCGCATCCCCTCCGGCACGCACACCACGGCCTGCTCCGCGTGGCGCAGCACGCCCGCGGACACCGAACCGTGCCACAGCCGCTTCACCACGCCGCGCGCGTGCATGCCCACCACCACCATGTCCGCGCCCCGCTCCAGCGCCACGTGCAGCAGGTGGTCCGCGGGGCGGCCATAGCCCGGCTCCAGCACCACCTCCACGCCCCCCTCGCCCAGCAGGTCCCCCACCCGCTCGCGCACCTCGCGCTGGAGCACCGTCGACACCGCCGGGTCCAGCTTCTCCATGTCGCGCGCGGACGGCTCCAGCACGTCCACGTGCACCGGCGTGTGGATGCCCAGCCGCTCGCGCGCCTCCAGCGGCGAGCACACGTAGGTGGCCAGCACGTCGCACGCGCCCACGCGGCGCAGCTCCCGCAGGAACGTCACCGCCGCCTCCGTGGTGGCCGACAGCGGGTCCACCCCCGTCAGCACCAGCAGCCGCCGGCGCCCGCGCACCCAGTCCACCAGCGCCTCCGCGCGCCGCACGGACAGCACCGGGCCGCAGCCCGCCCGGGCCAGCCGCTCCGGCAGCGAGGCCCGCCTCCAGGCCGACGTGCGCCACCCCTCCGCGTCCACCACCACCCAGCGCGAGTGCCGGCACTCGTCGTCCGCGAGCACGTCCTCCACCCCGGACTGCACCCGGCAGCGCACCTGGCCCTCCGGGAGGCCCAGCCGCTCGGCCACCTCCTCGAGGCGCTCCTGCCGCTCGTCGAGCGTCGCCGTGTCCCCCTGGGGAGAGTCCCCTTCGGGCACCCCCACCAGCAGCAGGGGCTCCGCCAGCTTCGTCGCCAGCGCCGCCGCGACGTCCGCCGCGCCCGGCACCCCGGCGGACAGGTGGGTTGCACAGACGATGGCCATGGCCGCCCTCCTCGGTGGCGCGGGGACTCCACGCACCCCAGGAGGAACAGATGGCCACGATGCGTGGCGAGCGGCGGCCTCGCTGGCACGCCCGCCTGCCCTGGAGGCCAGCGGACCGGCCGGGGGCCCGCGGACGAGGCGGGGCTACTTCGCGGCCGGGGCCGCGTGGCCGTCGTGGTTGGTGTGGTCCTGCTCCTCGCCGTTGCCGCCCCGGTCGTCGCTCTTGCCGAACGTCGCGATGAACGCCCGCTCCCCGTTGGAGGAGTAGCGGTAGGGCCGGCCCCAGGGGTCCACGGGCACCGAGGGCAGGTAGCGAGGCACCAGGAGCGTCTCCAGGTCCGCCTCCTCCGGCAGGACGTTCCCGTCCGCCTGGTAGCGCCCCAGCGCGTCCTCCAGCGTGGCGATGTCGTGGTGGATGCGCTCCGAGTACACCGCCTTCGAGCGCGTCAGCGCTCCCACCAGCACCGCGCAGACCAGCAGCAGCGCGAACACCAGGCCCACCCACAGGATGGGCGAGCGGCGTGAGGGGGGAGGACGGGGGTCGGCGGTGGAACTCATGCGGCGCACCCTACCGCCGCCGGGCCCGGGTTGCTGGGACTTCTCGCGGCCTCACAGCGCGCGGAACAGGGGGACTGGCTGCTGCTTGCCCTTCAGGCGGACGGGGGGGAGATCCTCGAAGGCCGTCTCGTTGGCGTCCACCAGTTCGCGGGTGCGCTCGCCCACGAGGATTTCCCCGGGGCCCGCGAGCGCGCACAGCCGCGCGCCCACGTTCACCGCGTCGCCGATGCAGGTGTACTCCGCGCGCAGGGTGCCGCCGATGTTGCCCGCCACGACGACGCCGGAGTTGATGCCCACGCCCAGCTCCAGCACCAGCGGCTGGCCCTCGCGTCCGTTGGCGGCCCACTCCGCCTCGGCCTCCACGCGCAGGTCGGTCATGGCGTCCATCATCATCTTCGCGCACTGCAGCGCGCGCAGCGCGTCGTCCGTGCGCGCCACCGGGGCGCCGAACACCGCCATCAGCCCGTCGCCGAGGAACTTGTCCAGCGTGCCGCCACACGTCAGCACCGCGTCCGACAGCCGGCCCAGCACCTGGTTGAGCACGCCCACCACCTGCTCGGGAGGCAGGCTCTCCGCCAGGCCCGTGAAGTTGCGGATGTCCGCGAACAGCACCGTCACCTCGCGCTTCTCGCCGGTGAGGACGACGGCGTCCGCGCTCTTGAGGATTTCGTCCACCACGGCGGCGGAGGTGTAGCGCGCGAACAGCTTGCGCATGCGCTCCGTCTCGCCGGTGCGGCGCACCACGCTCTCGATGCGCGCGGCCAGTTCGTCCATGGACGCGGACTTGTTGACGTAGTCGTCCGCGCCCGCGCGCAGGCCGCGCACGCGCTCGGCCTCGCGGTCGTTGGCGGTGAGGATGATGACGGGCAGGCCCCGCGTGGGGCCCTCCTTGAGGCGGCGGCACAGCTCCACGCCGTCCAGGCCGGGCATCTCCAAATCACTCAGGACGATGGCGGGCTGCAGGCGGCTCATGCCCTCCAGCGCCTCGAACGGGTCCTGGTAGCAGAGCACCTCGTAGCCCAGGGCGACGAGGCCCTCCTGGACGAAGGCGCAGGCCAGGGGGCTGTCGTCCACGACGACGACGCGGCGGCGGCCGTCGACGAAGGGGCGCGGGTTCTCCTGGCGTCCAGCGATGCGGTTCTGCAGGCCGAGCGCCTCGTAGATCTGCTTGTAGGTGCAGTGGCCCAGCTCCACGAGGATTTCGCCGAGCTTGCGTCCGTCGCGGCGCTGGCGGGCGAGCCCCTCCTCGAGCTGGGCGAGCGTGACGTACTTGAGGCCCACGAGCAGTTCGCCCAGGGCCGGCTGGGTGGGGCCCTTGTCGTGGTGCAGGCCCAGCGCCTCACCCAGCGCGTCCTGGATCTGCTCGCGGGTGACGTAACCGAGCGAGATGAGCGCCTCGCCCACGCGCTGCCCCGTCAGGGCCTGGAGGGCGAGGGCCTCCTGCACCTGGCTGGGGGTGACGATGCCCAGCTTGAGCAGCAGGTCACCGAACAAAGGGCTGGAAGCGCTCATGAATTCGGCCTCTGCGTCCATGGGGGGCGGTGGACGTGGGGCCAAGCGTAGCCCACCTGTTCGTGGACGGGGAGACGTCCGTCTCGCGGAGGAGCCTGAGGGCTTTCGAGGCACGGGAGGACCGGGCGTTCAAGGACGGAGCGTGACGCGCGTCCCTGGATGAAGTGGGGTTGGAGGAGGGGGCCGACGTCGGGCACACCAGGGTCCGATTCGACTCGATGGCGAGTGCGTTCCAGCAGTCCAGGATTGTCGCACGCGGCGAGTGACGAGTTGCTTCGCGCGCGGGGCCGGTCGGGTCGGAAGGACGCGCGACGAGGGGCACGTCCAACTCACGAACACGGTAGGCTTCTCCCACATTCGGAGAGGCTCTTCCTTGAACCTTCGTGCCGAACCGACTTCGCGCTCCTATTACGCGGCCCCCATCACCGAGTTTCTCCAAGCCGACCCACAAAACCTCCTCGGGAGGTTGACGCTTCAGCAAAGTGCACTCCGCCTCCCCTCCGAACCTGAGCAGGTAGGGGCCTGGGAGCGCGAACTCGCGCTGCTCACAGAGGCTTTTCGTGTCTTAGGGCCGAAGTGCCACACGTGGTCGGTCCTGCTGGAGGTCTCCCTTTTCAGAACGGGCAAGCGCATCGATGCCGTCGTCCTTGCCTCGGGCGTCGTCTGCGTCGTCGAGTTCAAGACAGGGGAATCACGGTACCTCGCAGAAGATGTTCGCCAAACGGAGCGCTACGCGCACGACCTGCGCGACTTCCATGAGGTTTCGCAGACGCGCCTCGTCGTCCCCATCCTTTGTGCAGAGTTCGCACCGACGAAGCCCATTCGTGTACAGCTCATCGACCAAGTCGCAGACCTCGTCGAGGCTAATGCGGAGACGCTGGCCTCAGCACTAGAGGCAGCCTCGAGCCTGAGTCATAAGGCCACGACGACGCTGGACTGGGCAACGTTCGAGGGGTCCGCCTATCGCCCTACCCCCACCATCATTGAAGCTGCGCAGGCGCTGTATGCAGGTCACCAAGTCGCAGACATCGGCCGAGGCGATGCGGCGAGCGATACCCTCGAGCAGGCCGCCAACACGCTGAGGGGCGTGACTCGCCGCGCAGAACAGATGCGAGAGAAGGTCATCTGCTTCGTCACCGGGGCACCGGGAGCCGGAAAGACGCTGCTGGGGCTCGACCTCGCGCTCGCGCGCCGCGACGCGAAATCCCCATTCGCGTTGCTCTCAGGAAACCGCCCCCTCGTTCATGTCCTCACGGAGTCTCTGACTGAGGACCGGGCCTCACGAACAGGGACTTCCAAGGAGCAGACCAAGCGAGAGGCCTCCGCCGCGATTCAAAACCTCCTCGGGTACCTCCAGCAGCATCTCAAGGAAACCAAGCCGCCGCCCGAGCATGTCATCGTCTTTGACGAAGCCCAACGGGCCTGGACGGCCGCAGTAGGAAAGAAGCTGCTCGACCGAGAGCAGTCGGAGCCCGCCCTCTTTCTTGCGATTTTGGATCGCCTGGAGTGGGCCTGCCTTGTGTGCCTTGTCGGGCCCGGACAGGAAATCAACCAGGGCGAAGGTGGGCTCGCACTCTGGGGTGAGGCGTTGACCGAGTCCGTCCGAGCAGGACGCCCGTGGCGCGTCGTGGCCGCGCCCCAAGCCATTCGGGGAGGCCCTGACGTTGCGGGTCCAGGGCTCTGTGCAGAGCAGCAAGGCACGGTCCTCCGCATCGACGAAGAGCCGCGGCTCCATCTTTCGAACTCAATGCGCGCCTTCCGCAACGAGCGCCATGGCCAATGGGTCACTCACCTCCTGACAGGAGCGCTCGCTGCCGCGAAGTGCACAGCCGACACAATGAGCGAGCCCCCTGCCTACCTCACCCGAGACCTCTCCCTGGCCAAGGCCTGGCTCCGACGTCACCGACGAGGCGGGCGCACCACCGGACTGCTGGCCAGCTCGAACGCCGTTCGGCTGGTCGCAGAGGGGATTCCCCCTGCGCCGCAATCCAGGGATCTGGATGCCATCGGACACTGGTTCTTGAAGCCCCATACCGACTTCCGAAGCTCGGGCGCGCTCGAGGTTCCACTCAGTGAGTTCGGCTGCCAAGGGCTTGAGGTCGACTATGCCGGCGTTTGCTGGGGCGGCGACCTGCTTTGGCAGGAAGAACAGTGGGTTGCTCGGAAGATGCAGGCTCCCCGGTGGACCACCGTGAAGGTGGCAGAACGCCGACAGTATCGCCTGAACAGCTACCGCGTGCTGCTCACCCGCGCCCGAGAGGGCACGGTCATCTACATTCCCACTGGCAACGACGAAGACCCCACTCGGCCCAAGGCGGAGTTTGACGCCATTGCCCACGCGCTGACCCGAGCAGGCTGCCAACCACTCTGAGCCTCCAGCCATCCGTCACCGCGCGACGAAGCCTGGCAGCGGCAGCTCCACGGTGAAGGTGGAGCCCTTGCCGGGCTGGCTCCGCACGCGGATGACGCCGCCGTGGGCCTCGACGATGCGGCGGGTGATCCACAGCCCCAGCCCCAGCCCCTTGAAGTGCTGCACCGCGGCCGAACGCTCGAAGCGCTCGAAGATGCGCTCCTGCTCCTCCTCCGCCACGCCGATGCCCTCGTCGCGCACCGCCAGCTCCGCCACCTGCCCCCGCGACTCCACCTGCACCGTCACCGGCCGCCCCGCGCCGTACTTCGCCGCGTTCGACAACAGGTTCACCAACACCTGCTCCAGCCGCAGCCGGTCCCAGTGCCCCACCACCACCGCGTCCGCCATCAACCGCACGTCGCTGCCCGCCCGCGCCAGCTCCTCCGACATCCGCGACACCAGCTCCCGCGTCAGCGCCGCCAGGTCCAGCTCCTCCCGGTTCAACATCAGCCGCCCCGCGCTGATGCGCGACACGTCCAGCAGGTCGTCGATGAGCAACTCCAACCGCTGCCCCGCCTGGGCCGCCTTCTCCGCCCGCTCCGCCAACCCGCTCGCCGCCATCGCGTCCTTCGCCATCCGCGCCAACAAGTGGATCTGCAGCTGCAACGCGTTGAGCGGCGACTTCAGCTCGTGCCCCGCGACACTCAAGAGCTCGTCCCGCGCCTTCACCGCCTGCGTCGCCGCCCCGTACAGCCGCGCGTCCTCGATGGCCAGCGCCGCCCGCGCCGCCAGGCTCTCCAGCAACGCCCGCTCCTCCACCGTGTACTCCCGCCCCCGCGCCTCGCGCATCACCCCCAACGTCCCCAACACCCGCCCCCGCGCCCCCAGCGGCACCGTGATGAGGCTCTGCGGCCCATACCGCTCCAGGAACGTCACCCCCTCCGGCGACGCGTCCTGCCGCAGTTCCTCCGCGCTCAGCCGGGGCACGAACAACGTCTGCCCCACCGCCACCACCCGCCCCGACAGCCCCCCGCCCACCCTCGCCGGGTGCAGCCGCAGCGCCAGGTCCAACACCTCGCGCGCCTGAGGGTCCGGATGGTGCGCGGCCACCACCTCCAGCTGCGTCCGGTCATCGTCGAGCAGCTGCAACACACACGCGCCCCCCAGCGCCTCCGACACCTTGCGCGCCAACACGTCCAACACCGTGGGCAGGTCCAACCCCGCCTCCGCGATGAGCTGGCTGACCTGCACCAGCACATGCAACCGCGCCGCGCTGCGCCGGCTCTCCTCCTCCGCCGCGCGCGCGTCGCGAAACAGCCGCGCGTTGTCCATGGCCATCGCCGCCCGCCGCGCCAGCTCCTCCGCCAACGACAGGTCCGCCGCGTCGAAGGGCACCCGCCACGACTCGCGCACGAAGGTGAGCGCCCCCAGCGTGCGCTGACGCGCCACCAGCGGGGTGATGATGAGCGTGCTCACGCTCCACGTCGCCGCCTGCCCCTCCGCCGCCGGCGCCCGCGTCCGCCGCGTCTCCATGCGCGACTGCCCCGACTCCAGCACCCGCGCCAGCGGCGACGACTGCCCCGCGTGCGCCGGGAACTGCGTCAGCTCCCGGATGTGCTCCGCCTGGGCCGCCTCCGTGTGCAGCACCGCCAGCCGGCGCACCACCCCGTCCTCGAACGAGTCCACCGCGCACCCATCCGCGAACGGCCCCACCGCCAGCTTCGCCACCCCCGACACCGTCTCCTCCCACCCGAGCGCGCCCGCCATCAGCGCGCTCGCGTCCGCCAGCAGGCTCAGCCGCGCCCCCAACGCCTCCGCCTCCAGCCGCGCCGTGTGCTCGCGCTCGTACAGCCGCGCCCGCTCCAGCGCCTGCCCACACTGCCGCGACAGGCCGACGATGGAGGCGCGCACGAGCGGAGTGAAGCAGTGCTCCTCCACGAAGCCGAAGGCCAGCGTGCCGAACACCCGCCCCTCCACGAACAACGGCAGCAGCACCAGCGCGCGCAGCGGCCCCTTCGCCATCAGCTCCGCCACCAGCGGGTAGCGCGCCGCCGTCTCCTCCAAGGTCTCCAGCCACACCGGCGCGCCGGCGCGCACGGCGTCGTAGCCCGGCAGGCCCTCCCCCGCGCGGGGCAGCACCCGCAGGGGCTCCAGCAACGCCTCCGGCACCCCCACCGCCGCGATGAGCTCCGCGGTCGCCCCCCGCTCCGCCGTCAGGTGCACCATGCCCGCCGCCGCCCCCACCGCCGGCAGCCCCAGGTCCAGCACCACGTGCGCCACCTCCACGCGGCTGAGCGTCTGGCCGAAGGCCTCCGTCACCGTCTGCAGCCGCCCCAGCATCGCCACCTGCTGCTGCTCCACCTCCGCCCGCGCCCGCGCCGCCGCCTGGCGCGCCTCCTCCTCCACGTGCTCGCGCTCCAACGCCAGCCCCGCCAGCCGCGCGCAGGGCCCCAGCCGCGTCGCGTCCTCCTCCGTGGGCAGGTGCCCGGGACGGAAGATGGCGCCCACCACCCCCGTCAGCTCCCGCGCGGACTCGAACACGACCGGCAGCGCCACCAGCGCCACCGGCCCCAGCCGCCGCCGCGCCTCCGGCTCCTCCGCCAGGAGCCCGTCCCGCTCCAGGTCCACCGCCACGTATGGCCCGAACCCACCCCGGGACTCCTTCGCGCGCTGCAACAGCCGCTGCCCACACGCCACCGCCGCGTCCTCGGAGAGGCCGGGCGTGCGCCGCGTGCGCGACGTGCCTCCGTTGGCTCGCCAACACACGAAGAGCCCCAGCGCGGGCAACAGGGCCACCGCATGGCGCAACAACTCGTCCAGCACCGCCAACCCCGACGGCACCGACGTCAGCCGCTCCACGACCCGAACCTCCCGGTCCGCCGCGGCCCCCTCACTGCTCTGGGGCGCCTTCATGCCCACACATCCCCCCGGGGACGAAAGACACCCGCGCCTGCGTCACCCGCCGCGCAGTGTCCCATGCCCCCGGGGTGGGCGGAACACGGCCACGCCTCGCCCCGCGCGCGTCTTTCAGTGAGAGAACATATTGAAGAAGGCGAAGAAGATTTCGAGGACGATGAGCAGGACGATGACCGCCTCCAACGTGTGCGAGCGGTCGATGTCCACGTCGCCCTTGAGCAGGGCATAGGTCTGCGCCAGCAGCTGCTGCTTGCGCGTCACCGAACCCTGCCACGCGGGGATGCGCATGCGCCGCACCGCGCCCTCGTAGACCTTGGCCAGGTAGAAGTCGCCGATGATTTTCAGGCTGTTGTCCACCCGCTCGATGAACTCGTTCAGGTCCACCAGCGTGGCGAGCGTCTGGCGCGTCAGCGTCCGGTAGGGGCTGCGGAACAACCGCAGCCACCCGTGCCGCTTGGCCTGCACCTCGTCGTGGATGCGCGCGATGTGCTCGTCCAACCGCGTGTCGTAGTAGCGGAACTCCAACAGCTGCGCGTTGGCGATTTCGAGCAGGTCCGGGATGTCCCTCGAACCGGAGGGCTCGTAGACGAAGGCGCTGTTCCAGTCGATGACGACCAGGTCGTTGACGGTGTAGCTGAAGGACGTCTGGGTGACGGCCTCGCTCTCCCGGCGCGACAAGGGCGTCTCGCCATGCTCGCCCAGGAGCAGCCGGGCCAGGTCCGCCTGCGTGCGCAGCTCCTCGGCGGAGGGGTTGCCGCGAATCGCCTCCGCGAAGATGACGGTGTAGCTCTCGTTCTGGTCCCACAGGTGCGGCGCCTGCGCCGCGGGCGCAATCGTCTTGCGCACCCCCTCCACCAGCTCCACCGCCAGCTCCTCCAACGCCTGGCTGTCATAGAGTTCGTCCGCCACCCGCGTCAGCTGCTCCAACGACGTGCCCGGCGTCACCGGCACGCGCAGGATGATGGAGGCCGCGCCATGGTCGAACAGCCGCGCGGTGGCATCCACCGTGATGGGCCCGTCCCGCAACGCCAGCGGACGCCGCCCCAGCTCATACGCCAGCGGCGGGTTGGGCAGCTCCAGGTACTGGCTGTTCTCGCGCGACAGCTTCAGCCGCCGCGTGTCCTCGGACAGCGCCCGCCGGGCGCGCTCGAGGTCCAGCTCCTCCGCGATGTCGAACGTCCGGTAGCAGAGGATGTGCGCCTTGTCGAAGAGCAGGGGGGCCGCGGCAACCATGGTCCACCCAGCCTAGCCCGCCCCTCCCCACGTCAACCGCCGAAAGCTGGAAATCCTCGTCAATCCAACGAACGCGCGGCCCGCCAGGGTCGTGGCGCCCCGGCAAGGAGCCCCGGCCGGGCGCCGCGTCACATCCTGTCGATGTTTCACGCGCGAACCCTTGCATGGACGGTCCGCGCGGCGGGCCGGGAGAAGGCGTCAGGGGGCCTTGCCACGGGCGGACGGGGGCGCCAGCTCCGTGCGCACGTCCCACAGCTCCGGGAAGAAGCGCAGGTCCAACGCCTTGCGCAGGAAGGCCACGCCGGACGAGCCGCCCGTGCCCTGCTTGAAGCCGATGATGCGCATCACCGTCATCATGTGGCGGTAGCGCCAGAGCTGGAAGCGCTCCTCGGTGTCCACCAGCTTCTCGCACATCTCGTAGGCGTCCCAGTGCGTGTCGGTGTCCTCGTAGATGCGACGGAACACCTCCACCACCTCCGGGCTCTTCTCGTAGGGCTGGCGCCAGTCCCGCTCCACGCGGTTGGCCGGCACGGCGTGGCCCATGCGCGCCAGGTGGCGCAGGAATTCGTCGTACAGGCTGGGGGACTGGAGCAGCCGCTCCAGTTCACCATGGACGTCCGGCTGGTGACGGAAGGGCCCCAGCGCGTTCACGTCCTTGTTGCCGAGCAGGAACTCCAGCGCGCGGTATTGCCAGCTCTGGAAGCCCGAGGCGGGCCCCAGCGTGTCGCGGAACTCCAGGTACTCGTTGGGCGTGAGGGTGGCCAGGACGCTCCACTGCTCGAAGAGCATCCGCTGGATGTGCGCCACGCGCGCGAAAATCTTGAAGGAGGGCTCCAGCTTGTCCGCCTGGACGTAGCGGATGCAGGCGCTCAGCTCGTGGATGAGAAGCTTCATCCACAGCTCGCTGGTCTGGTGCTGGATGATGAACAGCAGCTCGTCGTGATGGGGCGGCTGCGAGCGCGGGACCTGCGCCGACAACAGCCTGTCGAGCTGAAGGTACTCACCGTACGTGGTCCGTCCGGCCAGGTCGGTGATGATTCCAGGCTCCAAGTCTCGTTTGTTCATGGGCCCGGGCATTCATGCCCCTGCGAGCCCCCGCGGGCAAGCCTTCTCCCGTACGGGCGTACCCCGAACCTTCTCCAGACGACGGAGCGGTTGACGGGGGCGCGGTCACTCTCTGCCCGGGCCGGGGCAGCGTGCCGCTTGCTAGCCGTTCGCCGCTTGAGCGGCAGCCAGCGCCTTCGAAGCGGCGCGCCCACGAGGCAGCTTGATGTCCTCCACGCTGTCCGGCGGAGCGTAGTCGACCCACGCGGACGGACGGCGGTTGGTCTTCTCCAGCATGCGCAGCTTCTGGTAGTGCGCCGCGCAGTAGCCCTTGGTCCGGCTGGGCTTGCCGCAGCCGATGATGGCGCACACGCGGGCGCCGTCAGCCGCCGCCGGCTTGCGGCCGCGCCGCTTGCCACCGGTGGTCGCCGCCGCGCTCACCGCGCCGCGCGCCGGAGCCGCCGGGCGGCCCACCGCCTTGCGACCGGCCTTCGCCGCCGCCGGAACCTGGGCGCCGAACAGGGGGCCCACGACCTCGGCCAGGGGGGCCAGCCGCTCGGCCACGTTGCGCAGCGCATCCAGGTCCGCCGTGCCCGACTCCAGGCGCGACACGACCTCACGCAGGGGCTTGAGCTGGACCTCGATTTCGTTACGGATCATGTCCCGAAACGCCTTATCCACGGACATTCGTTCAATCCTCGTCTGGGGTATGCAGCTTGATGGGATGGAAGGGGGTGTTGATTTGTGATGCCGCCATACCCATACCTTCCAAATTCCGATTTGTCTAAAGGAAGCGATAAAAGGTGTGACTGACGGACGTATCACCCCCCCTACCGTCCCAGGTCGGATTCCATTCCAGTGACGCGGGAAAGCGGCCTTCAGCCATCCCAGCGGAGGGTGTCCAGCAGGGGGTTCTCCTCGGAAAACGGGCCCCCGGCGCCCAGGGAACGCTGCTCGTCGCGAATCGTCGCAAGCTCGGCGCGAACCCGATGCTGCTCATGGGGCCCGAGCGCGGTGATGACCCGGGGCAACACTTCGCTCTCTTCTTCTTGGAAATGCGCGACCAACAGGTCCTCCAGCGCATACAGCCGGGCCTGGCCCTCCGGATGTCCTGGCGACAGCTCCGCCAGTTCGTCCATGAGCTCACGCATGGCCAGGTGGTCCTCCCTCAGCTGCCGGGCCCGCTCCCGGCCCTCCACCCACTCCACCCGCGGCAGCAGGCACCGCTCCTCCAGCCGCAAGTGCTGGCGCAACAGTTCCAGCAGCTCGCGCGGCGGCTCCCGCGTGCCGCCCGCGTCCTCGTCCGACAACAGGCGCTCGAAGCGCTCCTCCAGCTCGCGGTGCTGCTCCACGAGGATGTCGAACGGGCCTCCCATGCTCCCCACACCATCGACACGACCGGGAGGGCAGACAACCTGAGCAGACCTTCATCCTTTCATAATTGAAACTCAAACCTTTTGTCCGACCGAGCGTTCGGCAGGGGACTGAAACAGCGTGTCGCCCAGGGTGACGCGAATCGCGGCGTGAAGCCCATGGGGCGCGCGGCGAAGCGTTGCCTACTCAAAGCAACCTCCCGGGATGGGGCGCTCACGCCCTCCTGGGAGGGCGCGTGGGTTTGGAGTGACCGGGGCGCGCGGCCGGGGCGTGGGCCCGGCTGGCAGGCTGGCGCCGGACTGTCGGAAGGCGGGGGCCGTCGCCAGCTTTCCGGGTGTGAGAGAACCGCTCGCCAGGGTGCGCAGCGCCGTATTCCAGCTCGCCGCGAGGGGGGCGGCGCTGTCGGCGCTGTACCACCGCGCCAGGCTGCTGGGGGGTGAGCACCTGCCGCGCTCGGGCCCGGTGTTGCTGGTGGGCAACCATGGTGTGTGGGGTTACGAGACACCGGCCTTCTTCCACCTGCTCCATCATGTGACGGGGCGCCGTCCGCTCGGGCTGGCCGAGCGCGGCTTCTTCCGCATCCCGCTGGTCCGCACCATCCTGCCCTGGCTGGGAGGGGTGGAGGGGACGCGGGACAAGGCGCTGGAGGCGCTGCGGGCCGGCGCGCTGGTCGTCTGCTATCCGGGAGGGGCCCACGAGGTGTTCAAACGGCCGCCAGGGCGCTACCAGCTGAGATGGGAGCGGGCGCTGGGCTTCGCGCGGCTGGCGGCGCGCGCGCGGGTGCCGGTGGTCCCGTTCGCGGGGTTCGGCGTGGACGACACGTTCGTCTGGCCCCCGGGTGAGGCGCGGCTGGGATTGCGGCTGCGCGAGGGCGACACGTACCGGCTGCCGTTGATGGTGGGGCTGGGGCCGCTGCCGCTGCCGGTGAGGCTGACCTTCGCGGTGGGACCGCCGCAGGAGCCGCCGCCGCCGGACGCCTCCGATTCGTGGCTGGCCGAGTGGCGCGAGCGCGTGGCCGCGAGCGTGCGGTTGATGCTGGTGAGGGCGCGCAATGCATGACGCCCCGGTGGGGCTCGCGACGGAGTCCCGGCGGAGAGCCCCGCTGGTCCCGCGGGTCGAGGACGTCCCCTCCAGCTACACCCACCTGGACTGCGAGCCGCGGGAGGTGCGCGGCGCCCAGGTGCGCCTGTTCACCTTTCCCGGAGGCAGCACGGACACCGCGCGCACCGTGGTGTGTCTGCCCGGGCTGGGCGCCAGTGGCCGGTCCTTCGCGCCGATGGCGCCGCTGGCGGACGCGCTGCGGCTGCTCCTGTGGACGCCGCCGCTGCACACACCCGCGAGCCATTCGCCCCTGGCGTGGAACCTGGAGGTGCTGGCCCACGCGCGGGCGCGCCTGCCGCCCCGCTTCGCGCTGCTCGGGTCCTCGTATGGGAGCCTGGTGTCCATCGCGTTCGCGCTCGCGCACCCGGAGCGGGTGAAGGCGCTGGTGCTCGTCTCGCCGGTGGCGTGTGTGCGCCGGGCGCGCCGGCTGGCGGTGACGCTGTCCACGCTGGTGCGCACGCCCCGGCCGCTGGCGTATGTCTTCGCGCCCACGGTGGCGCGCGTGCTCGGCGGTGGGGCGCTGCCCCCGGAGGGGCGGGCGGAAATCGTGCGCGAGGCGCGGAGGCTGACGCCCCTGGAGCTGGCGCGCCGGCTGCGCGACGTGCTGGCCGCGGACTTCCTGCCACGGCTGCGCCAGCTCCGCGTGCCGACGCTCGTCGTGCAAGGGGGCCGCGACCTGCTGGTGCCACCTCACGCGGCCAGGGACGTGGCCGAGCACATCCCCGGGGCGCGGCTCGCCCTGCTGCCGGATGCGAGCCACCTGCCGTACATGAGCCATCCCGCGGACTTCAACGCCCGCGTGCGCGACTTCCTGCTGGACCCGGCCACCGGGCCACTCGCGTGACGGAGCCCTCCGATTCGCGGGCCGCTCCAGGGCGTTGCGCCCGTCCCGACCTCCGAGGCGGAACGTCATCGACGAGGAGGCGGTGGCCCGACACGCGGCGACGACGCGGGTCACGCCTCCAACAGCACGGTGAGCCGTGTGACGGAGCGGCGCAGCCCTTGTTGTCGGAGCAGCGCCAGGACTTCGTGAACCGAGCGCGGGGGACTCCGCAGCGCGGCCGCCTGTTCTCGCAGCACGCGCGCGACAGCCGCGCCATCCAGGTCGATGACATCCAGCACGAAGTCATCCGGATGCCGGGCCTCGACGTCATACGCGGACAGGACTCGCGCGGGAAAGTCCTTGAGATTGAAGGTCACGATGAGCTGCGCCGAACAGCGGATGGCCGCGGCGAGCACGTGCCGGTCATCCGGGTCGGGCAATCCCCGGATGCCCTCGATGAGGGGTTCGGAGCCGCGCACCAGGCCATCCGGAATGGCCTGCTCGAGCAGACTCCGACTCCGCGCGAGCTGCTCCGGTCGCAGGTCCGGACGATGGTGGAGGATGTTCCGGAAACACTCGTCGAGGATCCGCTCCGTCCATCGAGCCCGGAACAGACCCACCATGCCCAGACGGACGAGCAGGTCCCTGAGCGGCGCGGGGAAGAGGACACAGGCATCGTAGACCACGATGAAGGCCATGCGAGGCGAGCCTACGCACGACCTCTGACATCTCCCCTCCTCGACCCTACCCGACCCTGCCGGCTCGTTGCGTTTGCTTCGGATATTGCGGATATTGCGAAGGAGGCATCCGAACCGGAGGTGACGACCATGGGGCCCGGGCTGGAGTTGAAAGACATCACCGCGCCGGGAGAACGAAGCGCCCGGGAGGCCGCGGAGGCCGTGCGGCGGCTGGCGCCTCTGCTGCGACGCTCGCGGAAGAAGAAGGCCGCCAGCCTGCGGCTTCATGCGGAGGAGTCCTCCCGTTCCGTCTCCATCGACCTCCCCCTGGAGGCCGTCGAGCTGTTCGCGCGCGTCCTCGAACAGATGGCGAGGGGGCGTGCGGTGACCATCGTCCCCATCCACGCGGAGCTGACGACGCAGGAGGCGGCCAACCTGCTGAACGTCTCGCGTCCCCACCTCATCCGCCTCCTCGACGAGGGCCACATGCCCTTCCATCGCGTGGGCACGCATCGGCGCGTCCGCGTCGCGGACCTGCTGGCCTACAAGCGCCGGGACGAGGCCCGACGCAGGAAGGTCGCGGACGCCCTCACCGACGAGGCGCAGAAGCTCCGCCTGGGCTACTGACGCGCCCCCCCCGCGAACGTGAACGACCGGACACCTTCCTCGTCCGCGCGTCGCGACCGCGTCAATGATTGACGGGCACCGCGTCCTTCCCCGGGAATCCCTCACATCCCGTCCGTCACCCGGTCCGCGTCTTTCCGAGCCTCATGGCCCGGCGGGGGGCAAGCGCATGTCCTCAGGTTCTTCTCGGGCCAGGGCCCTCGTCGCCCTGTCCCTCCTCGTCCTCGCGCCCCGGTGCGCCAGCACACCCTCGGGCGTCGGTGGCTCGGGCCGGGCACCGGACGGGCTCCCGGGTGACGCCGCCCTGCTCGACGAGTCCCGCCGACAGGAGGCCGCCGACCTCGCCTCACGCGTCGCCACGCTCGCCAGCGACGTCCACGACATGGGCGCGCGCCTCGACTTCACCCTCTGGTCCGAGCAGGGCACCCTCACCCTCGTCGGCTACCAGTCCTCCGAGCGCGGCGGACGCGCGGGCCGCGATACCGACACCGCCGCGCTCCGTCGCGCCGTGGCCCAGGCGCTCCTGACCGCCACCCACGCCCGCTCCGGCGAGGTCGCCCTCACCCTGCGCCGACGCCCCACGACCTGGGCCGTGGAACCCACCCCCGCCTTCCATGCCTCGCGCCCACCCGGCGTCCGCACCACCCCGGGCCACGCCCGCCTCGACCCCGACTCCACCTCGACCCTCGTCGACGCCCTCCACCACCTGCTGGAGCCCGTGCGCGTCCCCGAGGGAGGCACCGTCTGGGCCGACCTCTCCCTCCACCTGGAGGACGACCATGTCACCGGGTGGCGCCTGGAAGGCTGGCGCGTGCTGCCCTCGAGCCCGGACGGCAAGCCCCGCCCCGTCTCGCGCGAGGTCGCCCTCGAGGCCGCCCACGTCGTCGAGCTCTACGCGCCGGCCCGAGGCACTCGCGCGCTCCACCTGGGCCTGCGCCTGTCCCACCGGCGCGGCGCCTCCGCCGCCTCGGGCTGGGTCGAGGAATCCCGTGTCGACTTCCCGACACTCCCCCTGGCCCGACAGCGCCTCGGCCTCCTCCCGACCCTCTGAAACACGAATGCCCCGGCGCGGTGGGAGTCCTCCCAACGCGGCCGGGGCCTCGCTCCTCCCGCGCGGACGCGGGGGACGGACGACTAGAAGTAGCCGCCCACCGTGGTGCCCACGCTGATGGTCACGTCCACGTCGTCACCCAGGCCCACGGACAGGCGGGGACCGGCGCCCACGAAGAAGTGCGACGTCAGGTGGTACAGGAACGGGGCGTAGCCCTCGAGGATGACCGTGGCCGCGCGGTTCGTGCCGTCCTGGGTCGCCAGGATGTTGTCACCGACGAAGAGCGTGACGATGCCCTTGGGCCACACCGACACCTTCTCGGAGAGGGCGATGTTGTAGCCCACGCGCGCGTTGATGCCGAAGGCGGCCTGCGTGTCCCCGTCGAAGAACGCGGCGGCGATGTTGACGCCGCTACCGATGGAGAGGTTCTCCTTGAGGAAGTAGTCCACGCTCGGGTTCAGGCTGATGAAGCCGTAACCCGAGCCCTCGGTCGTGTAGCCCAGGTTGCCCGAGGCGTCCGAGCTGATGACGAACTGACCGGCGTTACCGAAGGGGCCGGAGCCGCCCCCCGTCGCCTGCGCGCTCGCGCTCGCCGACACCATCACCCCAGCCACCACGGCCATCGCCTTCCACTTGTTTGCCTGCATGAAGCGTCCCTCCGTTGCACGGGCCCGCGGTTGGTCCGGGGCGCTCGACGGGCCCCTTCTAATCAATGCGCGGAGCCACGCACCCCTTTTTTCATCGTCTCCGTGCCTGATACCGCGTCACCACAACGCCGGGACCCACAATTTTCCAGGGAGCGCGAACTCCCGAGAAACACGAAGGGGAAGGGTCGGCCGGGTGGAGGAGTCTGACAGTCCCGGCCGGCCCTCCCATTCGCGGTGCCCGCGCCACCGGCGGCCCTGACCGCCGGTGAGGAGCGCGCGGAGCAACCCTCCGGATAGCAAGCAGCGCGCCACCACGTCCGTCCCTCGCGCCAATCCCTTGTCAACCCGACTCCGGCGCGCGGTCCTGGGATGCGCGCGTCCCAGGAATGGACAGCCAGCAATGCCTTGCATCCTGTGTGGCCGCGACCCATTCGTGGGATTCCCGTCAGACGCCCCGCACCACGCCGGAGGTGGGCGGGACGCTCGGGCTCCCGCATGCCACAGTGGCCGGAGCCCTTCCGGGATGAGCGGTTGGGGGGACCATGTCTCGTGTGCGCACGCCCGCGGTCGCGGGCTCGTTCTATCCCGCCAATCCCTCCACGCTGGCGCGCCAGGTCGATGGTTGGTTGGAGCAGGCGCGCCCCTCCGTCGTCGGCGCGCCCGCCGCGCTCATCGTCCCCCATGCCGGCTATGTGTATTCCGGGCCCGTGGCGGCGGCGGCCTACGCCACCTTGAGGGCGCTCCCGCCCTCGCGCCCCGCGCCGCGGGTGCTGCTGCTGGGCCCCTGCCACTTCCTGCCGCTGCGAGGCGTGGTGCACCCGGACGTGGACGCGCTGTGCACGCCCCTGGGCGAGGTGCGCGTGGACCCGGAGCTGCACCGCCGCGCTGCGCGGCTGGGGCACGTGTCCGCGTCGATGGAGGCGCACGAACTGGAGCACTCGCTGGAGGTGCAGCTTCCCTTCCTCCAGCGCGCGCTGGGGGCCTTCACCGTGCTGCCGCTGCTGGTGGGGCGGACGGGCGCGGAGGACGTCGCGGCGCTGCTCGACGCGCTCTGGGCGCCGGACGTGCTGCCCGTCGTCACCTCCGACCTGTCGCACCACCTGCCCTACGAGCACGCGCGCCGCGTGGACCAGGCCACCGTCGAACAGGTGCTCGCGCTCCGCGCGCCGCTGGAGGTCGACAACGCCTGCTGCGCGGTGGCCATCAGCGGCCTGCTGCTGGCGGCCCGGCGGCGCGGCCTGCGCCCCGTCCTGCTCGACCTGCGCAGCTCGGGAGACGCCTCCGGCGAGCGCGCGGGCGTCGTGGGCTACGGCGCCTTCGTCTTCTACCCACCCACGCAGCCCCTCCACCCCCGACCCGAGGACTCCTCGTGACTCCGCGCGCCCTCCTGGCCTCCATCCCGCGCCGCGCCCTGCTGTGCTGCTGCGTCCTGGCGGCCCCGGCCCTCGCCGAGGCCCCGCTGGACCCGCCCGCCTCCTCGAACATCCGCGTCATCCCCATGACGCCCACGCCCATCCACCTCCAGGTGGGCGCGCTGCCTCCGCCCTTCGCGACGCCGAGCGCCACCAAGAACCCCACCTCCATCCCGCCTCCCGCCAACGCCACGCTGCGCGCGCCCGCGGGCTTCGCCGTCAACGTGTTCGCGGACCAGCTCTCCGCCCCGCGCTGGCTGACGCTGACGCCGGAGGGAGACGTGCTGGTGGTGGAGAGCGCCGCCCATCGCATCCGCCGCCTGCGGGACGCGAACAGGGACGGCGTGGCCGAAGCACGCGACGTCTTCGCCACCGCGGAGGCCAACGGGCTGAACCTGCCCCTGGGCGTCGCCTTCAATGACACGCACTTCTTCGTGGGCAACACCAACGCCGTGCGCCGCTACCCGTACCGCTCGGGGCAGGGCCGTCTCCAGGGCATGGGGGAGCAGCTCACGGCGCTGCCGGGGCTCGGCTACAACCAGCACTGGACGCGCAACGTGCGCATCTCCCCGGACGGGCAGCGCCTCTTCGTCACGGTGGGCAGCCAGAGCAACGTGAGCGTGGAGCCATCGCCGCGCGCGTCCGTGCTGGTGATGGGGCTGGATGGCGCCAACAAGAAGGTGTTCGCCAGCGGCCTGCGCAACCCCGTGGGCCTGGACTTCCACCCGCGCACGGGCGAGCCCTACGTCACCGTCAACGAGCGCGACGGCCTGGGCGACGACCTGGTGCCCGACTTCTTCACCCGCATCCAGCAGGACGCCTTCTACGGCTGGCCCTACGCGTACCTCTCCAAGGCGCACCTGGACCCGCGGCGGACGCACAACGGCCAGAGCGAGTCACCAGCGATGGTGGCGAAGACGGTGACGCCGGACGTGCTCTTCCAGGCGCACTCGGCGGCGCTGGGGCTCGCCTTCTACCGGGGCACCGCCTTCCCCACGCGCTACCGCAACGGCGCCTTCGTCGCCTTCCGGGGGAGCTGGAACCGCTCGCGGGGCACGGGCTTCAAGGTCGTGTTCATCCCCTTCGATGCCCAGAACCGCCCCACGGGTGCCTACGAGGACTTCCTCACCGGCTTCCTCACGGACCCCGCAGTGCCCACCACGTGGGCGCGCCCGGTGGGCCTGCTGGAGTTGCCCGACGGCAGCCTGCTGGTGACGGACGACACCCGCAACCGCGTCTACCGCATCCGCTGGGTGGGGACCGCCGGCGTCGAACCCGGAGCCCCGGAGGGCGCGTCCTCCGGAGAGGACCCCGGCGCGCCAGCCCCGCCGGGGCAGGACGCGCGCCCGCGGTGACTCAGTCGTCCCAGGAGAGGGTGTACTCGCTGTCGAGCAGCGACGTCTGCCGCCCCTCGACGCGGATGTCCTGGGCGCCCACGGCCTGGAGCGCGCCCTCGAGCATGCCCTCGTTGTAGGCGACGGGCGTGAAGATGCGGCGCATGTGGATGAGGCCCGCGCGCGAGCCCGTCCACTCCACCACCAGCTCGCCGAAGTCGATGGCCATGCGGTAGGCCTCCGGCAGCATGTTGACGAGCTGCTTCGGGTCGCCGCCCACCTGCTGCCGCACCTCCGTGCCGAACATGGAGCGCACGAAGGCGAGCGTGCCCTGCACGCCAATCTGGCGCATGGCCTCCTCGGCGCCTCCCAGCTGCGGGGACAGCAGGTTCACCGCGGCGAAGAACAGCCGCAGGAAGGGCGGCACGGGGTAGAGCTCCGTCGGGTCCAGGTCCGCGGGGAAGTCACCCGCGTCCATGAGCTGCTTGACGGCCTGCTCCCCGCCGAGGAACCGCACGGTGTCGAGCACCGCCGCGAAGTGCATGCCGCGGATGTGCTCGTTCGGCTGCACCAGGGCGAGCCGCGACTCCAGCTCCCGTTTCACGTCTGCTGGCGAGTTCCATGTCCCTCGGTCCATGAGCCACCTGTCGCCTGGAAAATTTCGCGCGACATGCTCGCACAGCTTCTCGACCCGCGCGAGCTTGTGGCGGGTCGTTCGTGACACGACCTACTGCGTGTCCTTGCGCAGCTTCGCGTCGAGCAGAAAGTTGCCGAAGGGGACCAGCGACGCGCCGAACGCCATCGCCACGCGGCCGAAGGACCAGCGCAGCGCGATGGCCGCCTCCATCAACGCGAGGAGGTACAGCACGAACAGCAGCCCGTGCGTCATGCCCGTGTAGCGCACCGCCAGGGGCATGTCGGCCGCGTACTTCAGCGGCATCGCGACGAAGAGCAGGGCGACGAAGGACAGGCCCTCCGCGAGGGCCACGGCACGGAAGCGTCCGAGAGGGGTCTTCAGCATGGGGTCTCCAGGGCCTGTCTCCCATCCCCGGCCGCCTCCGTCCATGCGTCAGGGTGACGCACCCGCCACCCGCGCGCCCGCCCGGCCGCCGGCCGCGCCAACGGGGGCTCGCGCGTCTCTCACCGGGGCAGCGACACGCCGTGGCGCGCGAGGTCCTCCGGCGTGTTCACGTTCACCAGCGAGCGCAGCGTGGGGTCCACCGCGCGCAGCGCCCGCTCGGGCAGCGCCGCCACGCGGCCACGGGCCATCAACTGGCGCAGCGACGGCTCCTCCACGAGGAGCGCCTCCCACGCGGGCGCCAGGCTCGCGCGGTGGACGGCGAGCAGCGGCTCCACCCTCCCGTCGACCTCGAAGCACACCGAGTCCACCGCGTCGCTCCGCGCGTCGAGCAGCACGCGCAGCGCCTCGGCCGCGACGAAGGGCATGTCACACGCGACCGTCGCCACCCACGGCGTGCGCGAGGCGACGAGCGCCGCGTGCACGCCTCCTGGCGCGCCCCGGTCCCGCACCACGTCCGCGACCGCGCGCACGCCGAAGCGGGCATACGGCGCGGGCGCGTTCGCCACCAGCAGCACGTCGCCCAGCCCGCGCGACAGGTCGACGAGGCGCTCCACCACCGCGCGCCCCTCCACCTCCAGCAACCCCTTGGCGACGCCGGACAGCCGTCGCCCCTGTCCGCCCGCGATGATGGCGAGCGTGACGTCGGAGTACGCGCCGTCCAGGGGCCCAGGTCCGCGAGGGTCCATCCGCGCCCCACCGTAGCGCGTCCCACGGCGCGGCGAGTCACTCGTCTTCTTGGAAGCAAAGACTCCGGCGTGGCGAGCGGGCGGTGCGGCGGAGGCGGGACTCGCCCGGGTCGACAGGGAGCGGACAGACGACCCCTGGCCCCGTGGACAAGCGCCAGGGCTCACGGCGTAGGCTGCGCGCCAACGATGCCGCTCGTGCCCCTCACCGTGGCTCGGCAAGCCGCGCTCGAGGCGATATCGCCCGCGGCCCCCGAGTCCCTTCCCCTGCTCGACGCCCACGGCCGCTTCCTCGCCATGGACGTCAGGGCGTCGCGCTCGCTGCCCGGCTGCGACAACTCCGCGATGGATGGCTGGGCGGTGCGCGCCGGGGAGACCCGGGGCGCCAACCGCGACCGGCCCGCGCGGCTGCGCGTCGTCGACACCGTCTACGCGGGGAGCCTGCCGTCGCGCGCCCTGGCGCCGGGCGAGGCCGCGCGCGTCTTCACCGGCGCGCCCCTGCCCTCGGGCGCCGACGCCGTGGTCCGCCAGGAGGCCGCGCGCGCGACGGACGACGGGCGGCACGTGGACCTGTTCGTCTCCATCGAGTCCGGGCACGACATCCGCCGCGAGGGGGAAGAGGTCGTCGCCGGAGCGTCCCTGTTCTCCGCGGGCCAGCGCGTGAACGCGGCCGTGCTGGGCGTGCTCGCGTCGCTGGGCGAGACGACGGCGCGCGTGCGCCCCGCGCCGCGCGTGGCCGTGCTCGCCACGGGAGACGAGCTGGTCGCGCCCGGACAGCCCGCGCTGCCGCACCAGGTCTACGAGAGCAACCTGATGCTGGTGGCGTCGCTGGCGCGCGAGGCCGGCGCCGACGTGCGCCACCTGTCGCGCGCGCGTGACGACGCCGGGACGCTGCGCGAGGCCCTGCGCCAACTCTCACCGGGAGTTGACGTGCTCGTCACCACCGGCGGCGCCTCCGTGGGCGACAAGGACCTGGTGAAGCAGGTGCTCACCGCGCTGGGCGCGAGGTTCTTCGTGGACGGCGTGGCGCTCAAGCCGGGCAAGCCCGTGGCGGTGGCGAGGCTGGGCGACACGGCCATCGTCGTGCTGCCCGGCAACCCCGGCGCGGCGAGCGTCGCGTTCGACCAGTTCGCGCGCCCGCTGCTGCTCAAGTGCCAGGGCGTCCTCGAGACGCGCCGCCGCGTGCGCGCGCGCCTGTCCGAACCGCGCCACAAGCAGGCGGGCCTGACGTACCTCGTCACCACCACGCTGGAGCCCGGCGACGACGGCCCCGTCGCGCGGCTGCGTCCCCAGGGCGCCGGGCAGATCCTCCAGAACGTGCACGCCGAGGGCTGGGCCCTCCTGCCCCCCGGCCGCGCTGACTTCGCCCAGGGCGACCTGGTGGAGGTGGAGCTGTTCGACCGGCCACGCCATGACGCGGTGGAGACCGGCGCGTGAGCCACGTCCCCGCCCTCTCCATCGTCGGCTGGTCCGGCGCCGGCAAGACGACGCTGATCGCCCGGCTCGTCGCGGAGCTGACCGCGCGCGGGCTGCGAGTCGCGGCGGTGAAGCACTCGTCGCACCCGCACCCCTTGCACCGCGACGGCAGCGACACCGCCCTCTTCCAGCGGGCCGGCGCCGCCTTCACCGGCCTCGCCACCCCCGAGGGCACCCAGCTCACCTTCCCCCAGGAAGCGCTGTCCGCGCTGCGCTCCCGCCTCGCGGGCGCCGTGGACCTCCTCCTCGTCGAGGGCTGGAAGGACGGCCCCCTCCCCAAGCTCGAGGTCTGGCGCGAGGGCCTGGGCCCCGCGCTCGCCCCCGCACGCCCGGAGGTGTTCGCCGTCGTCACCGACGCCCCCGCACTCCCGGCGGAATTCGCGCGAACCTCGCACCCCCTGCGCGTGCTCGCCCCGGCGGACGTCGGCGCGGTGGCGGACCTCGTCCTCGGCCGGCTGGGGCCGCGTCCGCCCGCCCCGCCCCTCCCGGCCGACGCGCGCGGGGTGGGCAGCCGCGCGGTGCGCCGATGGGACGGGGACACGCTGGGGCCCGAGGCGCAGGACGCCCTCGCCGTCGAGGAGCCGCTCGAAATCCGCGTCAGCGGCGAGCCCCTGGCCATCACCATGCGGACCCCCGGCAACGACCGCGAGCTGGCGGTCGGCTTCCTCCTGGCGGAGGGCCTCATCCGGAGCGCGGACGACCTGGTCGGGCTCGCGCACTGTGGACGGCCGGGCGAGGAAGGGTGGGGAAACGTGTTGGAGGTGACTCCCGCCCCAGGAGTCATCCTCGACCTGGAGCGTGTCAGCGCGACGCGGCGGGGCACGCTGACGACCTCCGCCTGCGGGGTCTGCGGCCGGCGCAGCGTGGACGACCTGCTGGCGGCCTGTCCTCCGCTGCCCGCCGGGCCGGTGCTGTCCGCGCGCGCCGTGGCCCGCGCCACCGAGCGGCTGCGAGAGGGGCAGCGCAACTTCGCGAGGACCGGAGGCGTGCACGCCGCCGCCGCGCTCGACGCAGACGGCCACGTCCTGGCCACCTTCGAGGACGTCGGGCGGCACAACGCCGTGGACAAGGTCGTGGGCGCGCTGCTGCTCGCCAGGGCCCGCGCCACCGGGTCCGTCCTGACGCGTCAAGCCGCCGTGCTCGCCGTCAGCGGACGCGTCAGCTTCGAAATCGTCCAGAAGGCCGTCGCGGCCAGGATTCCAATCATCACGGGGGTTTCCGCGGCCAGCACGCTCGCGGTCGACCTGGCCCTGCGTTCCAACCTGACGCTGGCCACGTTCGCTCGCGACGGACGCTTCAACCTCCACGCGGGCGCAGACCGCCTCGCCTCCACGCAAACCCTGGAAACTCCAGCGCCCTCTCCGGATGAATCCACGCGCGAGGCGGGCAACGTAGACCAGGAGTCAGACCGGCACCGTAGATGCAGTGCTCACGCGACCACGGCTTTCCAGGACGAGAAGTGCGGGGGCTTCACGTGATGTTCGCTGGAACGCCGAGAGATGGGACGCCGGTTCGATGATCGCAAGATTTCACAGCATGTCTCGTCTTACCCAGGGTGCGGGGGTTGCAACGCGCCGCACAAGCGTGGCAAAAAGCAGTTCTTTCCGACTTGAAGATTTGCAGCCTCAACGGCATCCTCTGCCAGAACTGGACACTTGGGTTGGCAGAGGGGGGTGGACACGATGAGCAGCGCAAGTACTGGTGCGGCGGTCGGTGCTCCTGGAGCGGCGGAGGGCGGTGCGGGGTCGGAGGAGATGGTCTCGACCCCCAAGCTGGCGCCTGGGTTCGCGGCGAAGCTGAACCTGTCCGTGGACCTGTCGCTGATGACGGTGGTGTTGACCATCTCCGCGTGGCAGGGCGGGCTGTTGACGGGGACGCCGGGGTGGCTGTTGCCGGCGGTCATCGCCGCGTCGCTGGTGGTGTGGATCATCACCGGCACGGCGCTGTGTCTGTACGACTCGCGCTTCGCCGAGCGCAGCAAGCTGGACCACGTGGCGCTCGTGTCGGTGACGACGCTGGCCGTCGTGACGGTGCTGGCGGTGGTGGACCTGCTGCTGCCGGACACGCTGAAGGTGCCGAGCGTGGCGCCGCTGCTCATCCTGTTCTGGCCGGTGGCGTTGCTGCTGCGCCTGTTCGTGTTCCGTCCGGTGGCGTCGCAGGAGCGCCCCATGGACGCGGTGCTCATCGTCGGCACGGGGGCCATGGGCCGCTACTCCGGCGAGGACCTGGCCCGCAAGGGGCGCCGGCAGCTGCTGGGCTACGTGCGCTTCCATGACGACACGGGCTCCATCGGCGAGCTTCCCGCGAAGGTGCTGGGCACGGTGGACGACCTGGAGCACATCCTGCGCAACACCGCGGTGGACGAGGTCTACATCGCCGGCAACACGCTCAAGCAGGGCGAGGCGATGCAGGCGTCCATCAAGCTGGCCGAGCGCTTCGGCGTGCCCTTCGCGCTGCCGGCGCACACCTTCCGCCTGGACCGCGCGCGCCCGGTGGACACCCGCGCGGTGTCCGACGGCTTCCTGCACTTCGCCGCGGTGAGCCCCAAGCCGCACCAGATGGCGATGAAGCGCCTGTTCGACATCTGCGTGTCCGCGGTGGCGCTGTGGATGCTGCTGCCCCTGCTGGGCACGGTGGCGCTCATCGTGAAGCTCACGTCGAAGGGGCCCATCTTCTTCAAGCAGTACCGCGTGGGGCTCAACGGCAAGCCGTTCTACATGCTGAAGTTCCGCTCCATGGTGGTGAACGCGGAGGAACTGAAGGAGAAGCTGGCCGCGCTCAACGAGCAGACGGGGCCGGTCTTCAAGATGAAGAACGACCCGCGCATCACCCCCATCGGCCGGTTCATCCGCAAGTTCTCCATCGACGAGCTGCCCCAGTTCATCAACGTGCTGCGCGGGGAGATGAGCATCGTGGGGCCGCGTCCGCCGGTGCCCAGCGAGGTGGCCAAGTACGAGACGTGGCAGCGCCGCCGGCTGTCGGTGCGCCCGGGCCTCACCTGCATCTGGCAGGTCTCCGGCCGCAACCAGATCTCCTTCGAGGAGTGGATGTACCTGGACATGCAGTACATCGACCACTGGACGCTCACCAGCGACCTGCGCCTGCTGCTCCAGACGGTGCCGGTGGTCATCACCGGTCGCGGGGCCAGCTAGGCGCCCAGGCGGCCGGACCTCTTCCTCGGGGGCGGCATTGACGTGCCGTCCCCGCTCGTCTTCTATGCACACGGGCACTCCGGCCAGGGCCGGGCTCCGCCCGCCCACCCCACCGTGACCCACCCGAGCGAATCCATCCAGCAGGACGCCCAGGCGCGCGAGCGCTCCAGCGAGGCGATGGGCGCGGTACGCAATGGCCTGCAGCTCGGCGGTTCGCTGCTGGTGACGTACGCCATCGCGTTCGGCATCCGCCCGCTGCTGACGCACTACCTGTCGCCGGAGGACTTCGGCCGCTTCAACTGGGCGGACAGCTTCTCCGCCATCTTCTTCATCGCCACCAACCTCGGCCTGGAGATGTACATCCGCAAGGAGGTGTCGCGCCGGCCCGAGCACGCCAGCGACTTCTTCGGCACCTCGCTGCTCCTGCGGCTCGGCCTGACGGTGGTGCTGATGGGCGCGCTGTCGCTCGTCATGGAGTACCGGGAGGACGCGCCCCAGATGCGTCACCTGGTCTACGTCTTCGCCGTGGCGCAGCTGCTGGTGATGACCAACGCGTCCATGGCGGCGCTGCTGCACGCCAAGGGCAAGGTGGCCGGGCTGTCCATCTCCAACGTCGTCACCAAGGTGGTGTGGGGCGGCGGGCTGTTCGCGGTGGGCGTGCTGCGCCTGCCGCTGCCGTGGCTCGCGGTGCCCGTCGTCGCGTCGGAGGCCATCAAGCTCGCGGTGGGCTGGTACCTGGCGAAGCAGCACATGGGCCTGACGTTCCGCGTGGACTTCCCGGCGACGTGGAAGGTGCTCAAGGCGGGCGTGCCCTACTTCCTCACCGCCGCGGCGCTCGCCACCAACGGGCGGCTGGACATCATGATTCTGGGGATGCTCGGCAGCCACGAGGAGGTCGGCTGGTACAGCGCCGCGTGGAGCATCTCCAACGTCACCTTCGCGCTCAACCCGGTGATGGGCTGGGTGCTGCTGCCGCTGATGTCGCGCGCGGCCGCGCGCTCCGAGGACGAGGTGAGCACCATCGCCCGCCGCGCGCTGGAGGGCACGCTCGCCGTCACCGTGCCCATGATGATGCTCATCGTCATGGGCGCGCCGCTGTGGATTGGCCTTCTGGGCAAGGACTACGCGCTGGCGGTCAACCTGCTGCGGCTGCAGTCGCCGCTGTTCGTGCTGGCCTTCGTGACGATGACGTGCGGCTCGTGGCTCACCATGACCAACCGCGAGTGGTGGGTGACGGGCACCAGCATCTTCGGCAGCCTGCTGCTCAACCCGCTGCTCAACCTGCTGCTGGTGCCCAGGCTGCACGCGGCCTACGGCGACGGCGGCGGGGCGGCGGGCACCGCGCTGTCCATGCTGCTGATGGAGGTGGCCATCACCGTCATCATGCTGTCGCGCATGGGCCGCGCGGCGGTGGACCGGCGCCTGCTCGTCATGGTCGCGAAGACGGCCGTGGTGTGCGCGGCCGTGGTGGCGCTGGACCAGACGGTGTTCGCGCCGCTGGAGGCCTGGCCCCGGCTGGGCGTGGAGGCCTTCGTCTACGTCGTCGGGGTGCTGGCGCTCGGCGCGGTGCGCCCCGGCGAGGTGCTCGCCGTGGTGAAGCTGGCGCGCCGCCGTGGCGCGCCGGCGCCGGAAGCCGCCCCCGTCGCAGTCGCTCCCTCGCCGTAGAGGAAATCGCCAGCGCCATGTCGTCGTCCACGTTCCGCGCCCTACGCCCCGCCCTCCTCGCCCTGCCCCGCGCGCTCGCGTGCGCGGCGCTCGTCCTGGCCTCCGCGTGCGGCGGGCTGGGCCGGTACGTCTGGGTGGACGAGTATCAGGAGAAGCCGCCGCCGCAGGACACCAGCTACCGCATCGCGACGGGCGACCTGCTCAACATCCGCGTGTGGAACCAGGAGTCGCTCACCACGCAGGCGCGCGTGCGGGACGACGGCCGCATCAGCCTGCTCTTCCTGGACGACGTGGAGGCCGCCGGCCACACCCCGGCCATGCTGTCGCAGCAAATCCAGACGCGGCTGAAGGACTACATCAACCACCCCGTCGTCACGGTGGCGCTGGAGATGCCGCGCCCCATCAAGGTGACCATGGTGGGCGAGGTCAACCGCATCGGCCCGCTGGAGATCGACGTGGGCGCCAGCCTCCTCCAGGCGCTGGCCGGCGCGGGCGGCTTCACCGAGTACGCGCACGACGACCGCATCTTCGTCATGCGCCACGAGGACGGCACGCCCCAGCGCATCCGCTTCCGCTACCAGGACCTCATCCACGCCGAGGGGCGCGCGCCGACGTTCCGCCTGCGCCCCGGTGACGTGGTGGTGGTGGAGTGAGCGGTGCTGGGGGCGGCGCTCACGGTCCTCGTGCTGGAGACCTCCGGCGCGGCCGTCACGTACAACGTGTCGCTGCGCATGGACTCGCGCGTGCGCTCCAACGAGGCCGTCGAGTCGGACGCCCCCACGCTCGCCGGTGACACCGACTTCACCCCCATCCTCGGCCTGGAGCGGCGCGACGGGAACACCACCCTCCAGCTCGACTACGCGCCGCGCATCAGCCTGCGCGAGCTGACCGGCCAGCCTCGCACGGAAATCCAGCACATCGGCCGCTTCGCGGCGAACTGGCGCCCCCAGCGCGGCCTGTCCTTCCGCCTGGGCGAGGAGCTGGTCCTCGGCGACGTCAACCTGCTCACCACCGACCCGCTGCCGTCCCCGGAGCCCACCGACCCCACGGACCCGGACGGCCCGCTGCGCCCACCGCAAGACGGCGGCCCGCTGCAGCCCCTGCCCCAGACGGACACCGTCTACTTCCTCTCCTCCGCCACCACGCTGACGGCCGAGTCCGGCCTGCTCGGGCGGCGCTGGCAGCTGTCCGGCTCCGCCGGCTTCTCCGTCTCCGGCGGCCTGGACGGCCCCGCGCGCGAGGCCGTGCCCCTGCAGTACGGCCCGCGCTTCGACGTGTCCCTGAGCCACGCCCTGTCCCCGCTCAGCGCGGTGACGACGTCCGCGGGCATCACCCACGCGCGCTTCTCCACGGGCGCCAACAACACCGTGGTGACGCTGACGGAGAGCTGGACCCGCCGCCTGAGCCGCCGCACCTCGCTCGAGGCCGGCGCGGGCGCCAGCATCGTCCACTCCCTCGAGGCCGCGGCGGTCAATCCAGACCCGGAGCCCGGCGAGGCGGACACGGGGCCGCGCACGGAGCTGCTCCCCAACCTCACGCTCGCGGTGGGCCATCGCGTGCCGTCGCGGCTGGCGGACTTCGACGGCCGGCTGGGGCTGCGCGTGTCGCCGTTCACGGACCGGCTGACGGGCCGCGTGTACCCACGGGCGGACGTGACGGCCACGGGCACCTGGGCGCTGGGCCCTCGCGTGCGGCTGTCCTCCACGGTGGGCACCGCGTTCGCGGTGGGCGGCGCCACCGGCGACCGCATCGTCAACGGCGGCGTGACGACCTCCTGGATTCTCAACGATTGGATGTCGGTGGATGCCGACACCCGAGGCACGTGGAGCCGCTCGCCCGAACTGCCAGCGGCCCGGTTCCAGTGGGCGGCGGCGCTCGGCCTGTCCTTGCGCCAAACTGGTATCCTCTGAGGACCGACACATGGCGAAGCTCATCCTGATGTCCGTCCTCATCCTCACCATCGCCCTCCCCGCCAAGGCGGCGAGGGACGCGGATCCGGTGCGAGGACTGAAGAAGGCCATCCTGTGGGTGATCCTCTTCAACGCGGCATACACCTACGGCGTCATCGTCTGGGTGCCACGGCTCGGGTTCGGCTGAGCGCGACTCTCGAAGAAAGGCTGACGACGGATGGAGCCCCAACTGCACACGGTCCTCCTGGTGGAGGACGCGCCCTTCTTTCGGAAGATGCTGGGCGACTACCTGCGTGCCATGGGTTTCAAGAGCGTGGTGGAGCTGCCCAACGGGCAGGCCGCGCTCAAGCACCTGGCGACCGCGGCGCGGCCGGACCTGGTCTGCCTGGACCTGACGTTGCCGGACATCTCCGGCTACGACCTGTGCGAGCACATCCGGCGCACGGCGGGCATGGCGGACGTGCCGGTGCTGGTGGTGAGCGCGCGGGACTTGCCGGAGGACAAGGCGCACGCCGAGGAGGCGGGGGCCAACGGCTATCTGGGCAAGCCCTTCACGCAGGATGAGTTCGCGCGGCGGGTGGAGCTGCTGCTCAAGAACAGCGCGGCGAGGAGCAAGTCGTGACGATGTCGGCCCCCGGGCCTCGCGGCCCGGCCCCGGTGCCCCGGCCCCAGTACACGCCGGAGCGGGTGGAGACGAACGCCCCGTCGGACCTCATCGACTGGGGCTTCGCCATCGACGCGGTCTTCTATTTGAAGAACGCGGTGCTCCGTCACTGGTTCCTGGCGCTGGTGGTGATGGGGGCCGTGTCGGGGCTGGCCGCGGGCGTCAGCAAGATTCTCCCGCGCAAGTACCACGTCGAGACGCGGATGCTGACGCAGCGCAACTTCATCATCGCCTCGCTGGCGAACCCGGGGCGCTCCATCCCGGTGGACGCGGACCAGCCCACGCGCGCGGCGTGGGAGATGGTGATGAAGAGCGACAACCTCAAGGCCATCATCCGCGACGCGAAGCTGGTGGAGTACTGGGAGCTGCAGCGCTCGCCGCTCAGCAAGCTGAAGGAGAAGGTGCTGCGCAAGCCGCCGGCGCCCATGTCGGACGAGGACAAGCGCGACGCGCTCACCGCCATGCTGGAGCAGGCCATGCTCGTCATGGTGGAGGGCGGGACTGGCACGGTGACCATCGGCGTGGACTGGAGCGACCCGCAGCTGGCGCTCAACATCGTCGAGGCGGCGCAGAAGAACTTCCTGGAGATGCGTCAGGCGGCGGAGATGGGCGCGGTGGCGGAGGCCATCACCATCCTCGACAAGCAGGTCATCGACGAGGCCGAGGGCATCAAGAAGGCCATCGCGGAGCTGGACGCGACGGTGAAGCGGGTGGAGGCGAAGCGCAAGCGCGAGGAGGCGAAGCAGGCGGCGAAGAACGCGCCCCCGGGCGCGGCGGCCAACGCGGCGCTGGGCATCAACACCAACCACCTGCTGGCGCAGATGCGGTTCATGGTGCAGACCAAGCGCCGCGCCATCTCCGACGTGGAGGAGTTCCGCGCGCGGCGGCTGACGGAGCTGCGCAACCAGCTGGCCGAGCAGCGCGTCATCTACTCGCCGCAGCACCCCCTCATCACCGACCTGGAGCAGCGCATCGTGGCGCTCCAGGAGGACTCGCCCCAGCTGGTGGCGCTGCGCTCGGAGCTCAGCGAGCTCATCAACGAGTACATCCGCAGCGGCGGCGACCCGGGTGAGCTGGAGCAGGGCACCACGGGGCCGCTCTTGGGCGCGGGCACGCTGGGGGGGCCGGCGACGTCGGACAACCCGGAGGTGCAGGTGGCGGCGGACCGGGTGCGCATGCTGGTGATGCGGCACCAGGAGAAGATGCGGCGGCTGGACCAGGCGAAGACGGAGCTGGAGATTTCGCGCGCGTCGATGAAGCACCGCTTCAGCGTGCTGGCGCCGCCGACGTTCCCGGAGAAGCCCTCCAAGCCGAAGGTGCAGCTCATCCTCGCCGCGGGCGTGGTGGGCGGCGTGGCCATGGGCATCTTCGCGGCGGTGGCGCTGGACATCATCCGCCGGCGCATCCTGGAGAAGTGGCAGGTGGAGCGAATCCTGAAGCTCCCGGTGCTGGCGGAGCTGGAGCGACGCTAGCGCGCGCTCGGGGGAGGCAGTCGTGACGGTGTGGACCTGGGTGGACCTGGCGCTGTGCGTGGTGCTCGTCCCGGTGGTGGTGGCGTGCGGCTACCTGCTGCTCTTGACGCTGCTGTCCTGGCGGCGCGCGGCGCCCGTGCCTCCGGCGCCCACGCGCAAGTTCGACGTGGTGATTCCGGCGCACAACGAGGAGCTGGGCATCGCGCGCACGGTGGCCAACCTGTCCGCGGTGGACTACCCGGGGCCGCTGCGGCGCATCCTGGTCATCGCGGACAACTGCTCGGATGCGACGGCGCGGAAGGCGCGCGAGGCCGGCGCCACGGTGCTGGAGCGGCAGGACGCGGAGAAGCGCGGCAAGGGGTACGCGCTCGCGCACGCGTTCGAGTTCAGCCAGAAGGACGGCTTCGCGGACGCGGTGGTGGTGGTGGACGCGGACACGGTGGTGTCGCCCAACCTGCTGCACGCGTACGGACGGCGGCTGGAGGACGGGGCGCACGCGGTGCAGGCGCACTACGGCGTGATGAACCCCACGGCGTCGTGGCGCACGCGGCTGATGACCATCGCCCTGGGCATGTTCCACAAGGTGCGCTCGCTGGGGCGCGAGGCGCTGGGCGTCTCGTGCGGCCTGCGCGGCAACGGCATGTGCTTCACGCACGCGGTGCTGCGCGAGGTGCCGCACGACGCGTTCAGCGTGGTGGAGGACCTGGAGTACGGCATCCGCCTGGGCCGCAAGGGGCACCGCGTGCACTACGCCTGGGAGGCGGAGGTGCAGGGCGAGATGGTGTCGGCGGAGAAGCAGAGCCGCTCGCAGCGTCAGCGCTGGGAGGGCGGGCGCGCGCAGATGCGCAAGCTGCACGGCTGGCCGCTGTTGAGCGACGCGCTGAAGCAGCGCAGCGGGCTGCTGCTGGACCTGTCGATGGACGTGCTGGTGCCGCCCTTGAGTCAGCTCGTGCTGGCCACGGTGGGCGGCGCGGTGGCGGCGGCGGTGGTGGCGTGGCTGTCCGGGGGCACGGCGGTGGTGGCCAGCGCGCTGGCGGCCTTCGGGCTGGCGAGCCTGGGCGCGTACGTGCTGCGCGGCTGGTGGGTGTCCGGCGTGGGGCCCCGGGGGCTGTTGGACCTGGCGTGGGCGCCCGTCTACATCCTGTGGAAGGTGTGGCTGATGCTGCGTGGCCCCGGCGCGGAGAAGCGCGGCGAGTGGGTGCGCACCTCGCGCGAGGCCGAGCGCCCGTGACCCGCGCGGCGCCGTGACGGAGCGCCGGTCGTGATGGAACGGTGATGGAACCGCGAGCCCCTGGTGAGGCTCGCGACGGGTCGAGCCTCCGATGCTGTGCTCCCTCGGCACGGTGGGAGGTGGACCTCGTGAAGGCGCGCGTTCATGCGGGGATGGTGCTCGCCTGTGGGCTGGTGGCCTCCGTCGCGAGGGCCCAGTCCGCGGACAGCGGCGGCCTCATGGGCACCGTCATCCACGGCGCCGATGGGCAGCCACTCACGGACGTGGAGGTCCGCGTCGTCGGGCCCTCGCTCCTCGGGGACCTCCGCGTCCTGACGGATGGGGACGGACATTTCCGCGTCCCACGCCTGCCTCCGGGCCTGTACACCGTGGTCTACCTCAAGGAGGGCTACCAGAGCTGGGAGCGCTACGAGACCCGGGTCGAGCTCGGGCGGACCACTCGCGCGGACATGAAGCTCGCCCGCGAGGACGTGGGCTGCTGGTTCGTCGCCCGGCGCGAGGGGCTCGACACGGTCTCCACCACCACGGGCCTCCACGTGGGCCCGGAGTTCTTCCGGCGCATCGCGGTCCGTTGACCCGCCCATGGCCATGTCAGCGAGGACGTTCATGAAACAGGTCCTGACCTGGGGGCTCGCCCTCTTCTCGCAGGTGGCCCTAGCGCAGCAGGGGTCGGCGCCTTCTCCCGTGGAGAACTCCGTCCGGAATTGCGCCGGTTGGAGCTCCCCCTCCGTGAGGCCCTCGCGTCGCGCTGGCGCGCCCCTCAAGGCGGCGGGAGAGCTGGATGGCCTCGTCCGTCACGCGCTCACGGACGAGTCGCTGTCCCAGGTCTCGGTGACCGTGAGCCAGCCGGACACGGGCCGCGCGTGGACCACCGAAACGAACGCCGAGGGGCAGTACCACTTCTTCTGCCTCCCTCCTGGCGACTACACCGTGCGCGTCAGCAAGCCCACCTACGCCACGGTGGAGCGCGACTCCATCTCGGTCCGGGAGAAGCGCGTCCGCGTGTTCGACATGAAGCTGTATCCAGCGGACTACGAGCCGCCCCCACCCCCGCTCCCGCCGACCTCGGAGGGCTGTTACACCGTGGGCGCCACCGTGAATCCGGACTTCATCCGGACCATCCGGATCCAAGAAGCCAGCGTTCCTCCGACGCCAAGGTTGCGTGGCTTCACGTCCCTCGCGGAGCTGGCGCCGACCCCATGGATGGACTCCGTCGGCATCGGCACGAGATACGCCCCCTCGACGCGGCCCGCTCGCTGAAATCCATCCATCGCGCCCTCGGGCCGCGAAGGTGCCTGTTCATGGCTCGTCCCACCCCGTCACGGCGGCTGAGTCCACCGCGGCCCGCTCGCCGAGACCTGTCCGAGACATCCCTCTGGCTCCACGAACGCATGAGCCCGTGCGTCACGGCCCATCATGACGTGTCCATGGAACCACCGTGATGGGTAGGGGCGCCCACTCATCAGGATGACGGGACCGACCTCTCGGAAGAACCCATCCGGTCGCGGCGCGCGTCGCATTGGCGAGCTCCCCGCGCGAACGCTCACCTGTGTGTGGGATTGACGCGCCCAATCCTTTGGGCGTTTCCTGACCATCGCGGGCGGTGACAACGCGACACGCAGCAGGGGGACTGCCGTGGACTTCGCTCACGCCAAGAAGCCGGAGGTGAAGCCAGCGTCCCGGGACGCCAAGGCTCCCAGGTCCCAGCCGGAGGCCAGCGCCACGGCCCCAGGCGTTCCGCTCTACCTTCGCGGTCCCCTCGGCTCCGCCACCCCGGTGACTGGCGCGGCCCCAGCCCCCGAGGCCGTCGCGGACGCCCAGGCTCCGGTCGGAGGACTCCCCGCGTATCTGCGTGGAGCGATGGGGCTGGGCGCGGGGACCCAGGCGGTGCCGCCGGTGCAAGCCAAGCTGGCGGTCGCGCCGGCGAAGAGCGCGCTGGAGGAGCAGGCGGACCAGGTGGCTCGCACCGCGTCGGCGCCGGCCTCCGGACCCTCCTCGTCCGCGACGCCCCCTCGTCCACCCGCGACGCCCAACCGCCTCACGGGCACCTCGGGCGAGCCGCTGAGTCCCCGCGTCCGCGAGCGTGTCGAGCCCGTCGTCGGACGCAACCTCTCCGACGTGCGTGTCCATCAGGCGTCGGATGACCGCGACGCCGCGGAGAGCCTCCGGGCGCGCGCCTTCACCCACAAGGAGCACGTCTTCCTGGGCCGGGGTGAAAGCGCCGAGGACGTGGAGCTGCTCGCCCACGAGATGACCCACGTCGTCCAGCAGACAGAGGGCGACGCGCCCCCGGTGCAGCGCAAGCCGGCCGACTACCGCCAGCCCGAGGATGGCGAGGGCCCCGCCGCCCGGATGCGGGCGCGCATCGACGAGGAGCTCGCGGACGAGGACGTCCCGGACGAGCGGCCCGACATCGACCGGGGTGAAGTCGCGTCCAAGAGCCTCGGACTCCAACCCCAGGCGCGCCCGGACGTGGACAGGGCGGCGCAGGAGCGGCCGGGCGTCCAGGCCGCCGCGACCGAGACGGCGCAGGTGGTCGACGCGCCGGCCCAGGCTGAGGGCGAAGGGGAAGGCGGCAAGGGCAAGAAGGGCGAGGCGGGAGGCGGCGAGGCGGCCGCCGGGGACGCGGAGCAGTCGGCGGCGCAGGATGCCTTCACCCTGGCGGCGGCCGAGCCTCAGCCCCAGGTGCCCACGCCGGTCGCGCCAGTGCCCCAGGTGGCGCCCGTGGACGCGGGCGGCCAGGCGCTGCGGCCGGTGGAGAACGTGGACGCGGCCGTCACGGAGATCGCCGAGGCCACCCAGGGCATGCGCGACGAGGGCACGAGCCTGCAGGAGGCCGCGTCCAACGAGCGCGCCAACGCGCGCATCCTCGAGGGCAACCTCAACCTGGTCCGCAAGGGCGTGGCGCAATCGGACCTGGGCGTCACGACGTCACAGGGCCACGCGGCCTATCGACGCACCGTCCTGGAGCAGGGCCGCGCCGCCCTCGGCGTGTCGCGGCAGAAGACCACGTGGGTGGCGGAGCAGGCGCCGCAACACCTGGCCAAGGCGGACGCGGGCCGCGAGGACTCCGCGGGAATGGCCGAGGAGTCCTCGTCGCTGTCGGCCGAGAGCGCGGCCAATACGCCGGACGACGCCGAGGCCGCGGAGAAGGCCAGCGAGCAGCGCGGCGAAATCAACCAGGCCGGCGGCGACGTCAACAACCTGGACCGCGCGTTCTCCGGGGGTCAGGAGCGGGCCCGAGGACTGTCGGCCGACGCGGCACAGGCCGCGAACCTCAACACGAAGGCCGAGGCGAAGCTCACCGAGAGCACCAGCGTGCTCCAGCGCACGGACGAGAAGCTCTCGCAGATGCGCGAGCAGACCGACGGAGCCCGCGCCCAGGTCGAGGCGCTCGCGGACCGGCCGGGGGAGATGGTCGCCCAGGCGGACGAAACCGAGGCCGAGGGGCGCTCCGTGGTCGAGCAGTCGTTCGCCGTCGAGGAGCGGCTGCGCGAGGAGCAGGAGACCCACCGCCAGAACACGGCGGCCATCCCCGAGGAGACTCCCGAGGAGCGGGCGCTGCGCGAGGAGGAGGGAATCGAGGCGCCACGCCTCGAGACGCATCCTCCGGCGCGGCCGGAGCCCGCGCAGCCCGAGGAGGGAGAGGCGCCACCGGCGGCCAACGGAGGGAAGGCCGCCGCCGGTGCGCGTGACGGCGCTCCAACCGAGGCGAAGCCGGAGGGCGCGGCCCAGGCGGCGATGCAGCAGGCCCAGGCCACCGCGGCGGAAGGAGGCGACCTGCAGCCCATCGCGCCACGGCCACCCAGCGAGGCTAGCGCGGAGACAGTGGTGCAGCGCCAGCCCCAGGCGGGCTACGAGGACCGCTGGAGCTTCGACCCGGCGGGGGCAATCGCCAGCCACATTCCGGAAGTGCTCGGCGGCACGGCTCCGCCCAAGGGGCAGAAGCGGCTGAGTCGCGAGGAGCTCGCGGAGCGCGAGCAAAAGCGGCGCAAGGAGGACTTGGAAGAAATTCAAAGGCAGGCGGGCAAGCCATTCGAGCAGACCACGGCCTGGGAGCGGCGGCGCATCGCGCTGCGGATGATGGGGCGGAACCTGTGGTCGAAGCTCTCGGGCATCCCCTGGCCAGGGTTCGGCGCGCTGGCGCTCGGGCTGGTGAACCCGGTGACACCACTGCTGGGCGTGGTGTCGGGCTTCGGCATGATTGCCTCGGGCGCGGCGAACCTGGTCAACATCCAGGCCTGGCAGCGCGACCCCATCGGCAACCTGCTCAAGATCGCCGCGGACATCGCGACGGGCCTCACCATCATCCTGGGCTCCATCACCGCGCTGGCGGCGGTCATCGCCGCGCTGTGCACGGCGCTCATCCTGGTCACCTTCGGCATCCTCGGCCCCGCGCTGGGTCCGGTGGTGGCCTTCTGCGCCAGCGTCATGGTGACCACGGGCGGGTGGACCATCGCGGTCGGCAAGTTCGCGCTGCTCTTCCAGTTCCTCTGTTTCCTCAAGAACCTCTACGAGGCGGGCGTCGCGCGGAACGCGGAGGAGTTGCAGCGCTCGTCGGACCGGATGTCGAGCGACATCTCCGCCGCGGGCAACGTCGTGCTGCAGATGGGCATGGCGAAGCTGGCCCAGGTGGGCGGCCGTGGCATGCAGCGCGGCATCATCCGGGCCGGCGGCGGCGCGCGCTGGGGAGGCGGGCTGACCACGCGGCTCGGGACGGCGGTGCGCGGCGCGGGCCGGAGCATCGCGAAGGGAGGCAACTTCGCGAGGCTGGGAGCGGCCGTCCGTCAGGGCCTGCCTCGAGTGCCTGGAGCGGTGGGGCGCGGCGTCCGGAGCATCGGCGCGGGCATCCGCAACATGCCGGCGCAGGCGGTCGCGGCGGCGCGGGCGCTGCCGGGTGTCATCCGCTCGCCGATCCAGAGCGCGCGGCGCGCGTTCGGCTGGGGGATGTCGCGCAACTACCTGCTGGGCCGGGGCGTGGCGCCCGGCCTCGCGGGGCTGCGCGCTGCAGGGACGGAGGGCGCGTTGCTCGCGCGGCTCGAGGCCGGCGGCCTGAGCGCGTCGGCGGCACAGCGCGCCCTGCGGGTCTGGGAGCGCGAGGGCCTGGAGATGTTGCTCGCGGACGGGCTGAGCGCCGCGGAGATCCACCTCCTCACGCAGGTGTCCCAGGCCACCCTGCGGAAACTGCTGCTGGAGTTCTCCTCCCGAGAGCTCGCGAACCTCGCGGCGGCGGTGGGCGTCCAGGGGTTGGAGACCCTGGCGACCATCGAGGCCTCCACGCTGCGCCGCCTGTTGGCGGGGCTGCCTCCACAGAGCGTCGTGCAGCTCGTCACGACGGTGCCCAGAGAGGTACTGGAGCGGCTGGTCGCGGGCGGAATGGCGCCCGCGAGAATCGCGCACCTGGCGGGGACGCTGCCTCCCGAGGTGTTGAACCGGCTCGCCTTCGAGCTGACGGCCCTCGAGTTGGACCGGGTGGTCAACGAGCTGGGCGAGGCGGTCGTCTCGAAGATGGGCATCCCAGGTGGGCTGACGAGCGTCGAGCTGACCGAGCTCGCCGACGTGGTCGCCCAGACGCGCGCCATGCCGAACATCCAGGGGATGAACGACTGGCTCACCTTCGAGGCCAAGCATGGCCCGGCCCACGCCAGGGACGCGATTGCCGAGCTGCGCGAGGCGCAGCGCTTGGCCCGTGAGAGTCCTGGGGCCATCGTCACCATTGGTGGAGACGAGAACGCGCCAATGCGCAACGCCACCGACCCGATGCGGTCGTTCGACATCAACGTGAAGGACGTGGCGACCGGCGCCGAGCGCAACGTCGAAGTCACGACGGCCCGGGGCACGCCCAATACGCCCACGGAAGGCTACGTCACGGACTCTCCCGACCTCACCGCGGGCGTCCAACATGCCGGGGACAAAGCCCAGAGCCGGATTGCCGACGGCAAACCCATCGCGGGTGACCGGGAGGCCGTGATTCGCGTGCGGTTCTACCAGGGCCAGCAACAGGTAGGCCGTGGCGGACGCGGGGGCACCATCACCTACGACGGGACCGGCACCTACAGCCACCAGCCGCCTCACCCGTCCGCGCCGGCTCGGGTGCGCAACATCCTCACCGATTTCGAGAGTGCCCTCCCGAGCATCCGCAACAATCACCTCCTCGAGCGCGTCCGGTTGGTGGACTTCGATGGCAACGTGATTGCGGAGTACGCTCGCGGGCCAGGTGGCTGGACGAGGGTGCGGTGACCATGGAGCTCGACGGATTCGTCATCAAGTTTCCCGGCCAGTCGTTCCGCTTCCGGAACGCCATGGCCGAATCCGATATCTCCGGCTTCGCCACGGCCCTGGAGGCCATCGACGCGCTGCGCACCTGCGGCTGGGAGCCGCTCTCGGCGGAGACCGTCGTGACGTGCGTGGACCCGGAGAGCGCCGAAGACACGCGTCCGGCGAAGCCCCATTGGAGGCTCTCTCGCACCGCGATTCCCCCCGGCGTCATCCTCCAGGCGATGATGACCAACCCCGACCCTGTCTACGCGCAAGCGGAGCGCCTGTCCCGTCCTGTCCTCGAAGCCTGGCTCTCCGGTTCGCTCACGAACTGCGGCTGTGAGAAGCCCGGCTGGAGACCCGAGTGGCGGGAGCTCCGCTTCGACGCGTGCCGCGCCTGGGGAGGCTCCCGTGACTGGCGAGGAACCCAGGACGCGGTGAGGCTGCGAACCGATGCAGGCGTGCTCACGGTGCCCCTGGAGCGCGACGAGCAGGGCACCTGGCTCAGCGGACCACGCGACCCGGTCTCCGACCAGCCGCCGCTGGCCGTCTCCATCCATCAACGGTGGGAGACACTCACGCTCGGCATCGCCGTGAACTACAGCTACTGGCTCCAGGAGGGCGAGCCGGCCTCGGCTCGCTTCAAGGCCTCGCTGGCCCTACTGGAAGCGCTGGGCTGGGAACAGGGATGAAGCGGGAGCGGCCATGGGCGATGACTTGATGCCAATCGAGCGCGACCGACGTGACCGGCTCGTGGTGAACCTCTTCCACTGGCCACGCTGGGCACAGCTCCTCGTAGCCCTGGTCATCACCGGCATCGTCGTCGCTGCGGCCCGACTCGCGGAGCCCCATCCCGTAACACCGCCGTGGCTCGCGGACGCCATCCACCTCGGCGGCTGGGTCTACCTGGCGCTGGTCCTCGTCGCCGTGACGAGCTGGCTCCTGCGTCGGAGGAAGCACTGAACGGAGGCACGTGACACGCGCCTCGCTGGAGTGCGAAGCGATGAGCAGGGGCGCCCTCGGTTCATCCCACCCCGGAGTCCGCGATGGCTCACCTCGTCTGGTTTCTCGCTCCCCTGACTTGTCTTCATTGTGGCTCGCGCCCGAGCGAGCGGGAGACACGCCTGAATACCCGCGACCTCAACCGTGCTCCGGAGAGCACCCGCGTGCGGCCAGGTGATGTCCTCGAAGTGAACGGCCAGGAACTCGGGGACGCGTATCTCACGCTCAGGAAACCTGTTGGGACAGAGGAACTCCGCGCGCTCGAGCAATGGGATTGCCCGGTGTGCCAATGGGCGCAGTGGGCACGCATCACGTTCCAGTACGTGGATCCGGACCACTCCCGGTTCAGCTCCGTGGAGACCGTCACACTGACGCCGGAGGTGGTGCGCGACGCTCACCTCATCTCCCCTCGCATCGGATTCTGGGTGGAGACCCATCCCGATGAGGAGTCCGTGCGGATACCCCCACTCATCCAGCACCTGCTCTCCTGAAGTCAGGAGCACCGCGTGAGACGCATGATCCCCATCGACCACGCCCGTCGCGGCCGGAGTCACGCGCTGGCCCGTGCGCCAGTCCGTGGCCCCACACCGTCCCTCACTTCTTCGGGCGCACGTCGAAGAGCGAGACGCGCCCATCCGGGATGAGCTGCGCGGTGAAGACGAAGGTCTTCGCCCCGGAGGTCAGCAGGTACGTGTAACGGCGGTCGTCTCCCAGCACCTCGCGACGCGCGAGCACGAGCGGCCCCACCGCTCCGAGTTCCTGGAGCCCCTTCTGGTACTGTGGCAGCGCGCCCTCGAGGAACCTCGGATGGACATAGGCGAACCGTGCCGTGTCCACCGTGCCCGCGCGCACCGCCTCGAGCAGCGCCGCGAGCCGCGCGGTGACCTCCGGCTCGCTGTCCACGATGGGCGCGAGCGCGGGCACGGCGAGCGCGGGGTTGACGATGGCCGCGATGCCCTCGACGAAGTCCCGGGGCCTGGCCCGGTCCGTGTTGGCCAGCACGATGATGGAGAGCGAGTCGCCGATGAAGCGCGAGTACGCGGTGCGGAAGCCCTGCCACGCGCCGGTGTGCTGATGCAGGGGCTTGCCGTCGCGCTCCAGGAGCTCCCACCCGAAGCCATAGGGATGGGTCGCGCCGCTCTCGAGCCTCACGGGGGACAGGATTTCACTCCAGCGCTCGCGACTCAGCACGGCGCGCCGCTCCACGGCGGCGTCCCACGCGAGCATGTCCTGGAGGGAGAAGTACAGCGAACCGTCGCCCGTGGTGTTGAGCGAGGGAGAGACCCAGGTCTGGTGTTTCACCTCGCCCTCCACCAGGCGGTAGCCGGAGGAGCGGTAGGGGATGATGTCGTCCTCGCTGATGCCCCGGGCCGTCTTCATCCCCACGGGCTTGAAGACCTCCGTGGCGAGCACGTTCGTATAGGAGGTCCCCGCGACGCGATTCACCAGGATGCCCAGCAGGACGTATCCCGAGTTGCTGTAGCTCCAGCGGTGTCCCGCCGGGAACTCCAGCGGCAGGGCGTAGATGGCCTGGGCGAACGCGTCGTCCGAATAGTCCTTTCGCTCGTCGAGCTGCCCCTCCACGTCCTGGATGCCGGAGGTGTGCGTGAGCAGGTGCCGCACGGTGATGGGCGCCCAGGACGCGGGCGCGTCGGGGAAGTACTTCGTGACGCTGTCGGAGAGCGCCACACGGCCCGCCTCGACCTGGGCCATCACCGCCATGGCGGTGAACATCTTCCCGAGCGAGCCTGACTGGAACAGCGTGTCCGTCCCCACGGGGACCCGGTGCTCCAGGTTGGCGGAGCCGTAGCCCCTCGCCAGCACCACACGCCCCTTGTGCACGACGCCCACCGCGAGCCCGACCACGCCCTGCCGCTTCTGCTCGGCGCGAATGAACGCGTCGATGCGCTCGGGGAGCGCGGCGCGAGCGGCCGCGTGCGAGGGCAGCAACAGCCACGCGATGAGGACCACACTCCACGCCATGGACCACGAAGCGACTGGCACGGGGACTCCTGACCGGAAGGGACGCGTGCAGCAGAGCACTCCTCACGGGGCAGGTGAAGTGAGGCGGGAGGGGCGGCAGTCCCTCACCTCGTGCGGAAACGATGATGGAGCCCGGAGGCCCGCGTGCGGCTCCCGGAGCGAGGGCTCCGGATGATGGCCACCTCTCGTGAAAGCAGGTGGCCCCTTGCCCCCCCTCCCTCCGGTGGACGCTGTGCGCACTCCTGACCCTCCTCGCCCCACGCGCCCTCGCGGAGAGCAGCAACATCGTGGGTACGGTCATCGAGCATCAGAGCCGACAACCTCTCGGCGACGTCGTCGTGACCGCCACCTCGCCCAACCTCGTGGGCGAGAAGACGGTGGTGACCGACGCGCAGGGCTCCTACCGGATTCCCCAGCTCCCACCGGGCGTCTACACCCTGCGGTTCGAGCGGCAACATTACAAGCTCCACATCCGCGCCGACGTGCAACTGCGGCTGGACCGCACCGTCCGGGTCAACGTCGAGCTGGCTCCCGAGCCCCCTGGAGAGCTCATCGAGTTCATCGGCCCCCCGTCGACGCGCGGCCCGAGTTCCACGACCACGGGCATCCCCGTGGCCCCTGAGCGCATCGGCGCCCCGCCGACGATCGACGTGGGCTCCACGACGACGGGCATCTCCGTGGACTCTGAGTTCATCCGTCGCATCGCCGCTTCCATGCAACCCGGAGGGAAGCCTATGTACTACGAGTCCCTGGCGGCCTTGGGCCCGAGAGCCCGGCACCACTCCTACGGTGTCTCCCTCCACCACTCGACCGCGCCCGAGAGCGGCTACGTGGTGGAAGGCCTCGCCTCGGAATGGGCGTACGGCCTCGACGATGTCTCACCGAGCATGGCGCGGTTGATCCTCACCCAGGGCATCTACTCCAGCGTTCCCCCGATGCAGCCATTTCGCGCCATCGAGCCCGTGTACGTCCCCCCGGGGAGCGCCACCCAACCCGCACGGCAGCCGCGGCCCCTCATGCCCATCAACGGCGCCCGCTTCTTCGACATGTACTTCAAGGGCTTCGGGGTGAACCCCACGGTGAACACCGCGGAGGAGCCCTTCTCCACCTTCTCCGTCGACACGGACACCGCCTCGTACTCCGTGACGCGCGCCTACCTGGAGCGCTCGTCCCTGCCAGACGAAGCGGCCGTGCGCGTGGAGGAGTTCGTCAACCGCTTCACCTACGACTATCCGTCTCCGGATGACGCACCCTTCGGAGTCCACGTCGAGGGCTTCCCCTCCCCCGTCCGCAAGGGCTACCAGGTGGTGCGCATCGGCGTGAAGGCCCAGGAGGTGGCGCGGGGGGAGCGCAAACCCAGTCACCTCGTCTTCGTCATCGACACTTCTGGCTCCATGCAGGGTGAGGAGCGGCTTGGCCTGGTGAAGCGCGCGCTGCGCCTCCTGGTGGAGGCCCTCGACGAGCGGGACCGCGTCTCCATCGTCGCGTACGGCTCCGATGCTCGCCAGGTGCTGCCCCCGACGCGCCTCGCGGACAAGCAGCGCCTCCTGGCAGCCATCAACAGGCTGGACATCTCAGGCTCCACCAACGCCCAGGCGGGCATGGAGCTGGGCTATCGCATCGCCTCGGAGCACCTGGTTCCGGGTGGCATCAACCGCGTCATCCTCTGCTCGGATGGCGTGGCCAACAATGGCATCACCAGCGCGGACGGCATCTGGCGCCGCGTGAAGGAGTACGCGGCCCGAGGCATCACGCTGTCCACCGTCGGCTTCGGCATGGGCAACTACAACGACGTCCTCATGGAGCGGCTGGCCCAGGTGGGCGAGGGCAACTACGCCTATGTCGACAAGCTGAAGGAGGCCGAGCGCATCTTCGTCGAGAACCTCGACGGGACGCTCCAGGTCGTCGCCAAGGACGTGAAGCTCCAGGTGGAGTTCGACGCCGAGTCCGTCTCCTTCTACCGCCTGATCGGCTACGAGAACCGGGCGCTGACGAAGGCGCAGTTCCGGGATGACGCCGTGGACGCTGGCGAGGTGGGCGCGAGGCACTCCGTCACCGCGCTCTACGAGGTCAAGCTGCGCGAGCCGTCGACGAAGCCCCTGGGTACGCTGCGCATCCGCTTCAAGGCGCCGGAGGGAGGTAGGTCGAGCGAGCTGGAGCTTCCGCTGGCGCGCGCGCGCCTGCGCCCCGCCTTCATGAAGGCGTCCCCCTCCACCCGCCTGGCCTATGTGGCGGCGGCGTTCGCGGAGAAGCTCCGGGGCTCGTACTGGGTACGCCCGCTCACGTACGACACCCTCGAGGAGCTGTGGAGCGACGTGGGCACCCCAATCGCGGAGCGCGAGGAGGTCGCGGAGCTGGGCGCGCTCATCCGCAAGGCCCACGACCTGGACCAGCGCGAGGACCGCTTCGAGGCGTTCGCGCCGCTCGCGTCCATGGACTTCGACCATCCGCCGCCAGTGCCCTCCGAGCCGAAGTCCGACGCCACATCGACGCCAACAGGCCCCCAGCCGACGCATCCCTGAGTTCGTGGGCCCTCACGATTCGGGAACCCTCTTCTCCGATACGCACGACAGGGTGCGCACCCGCTCCCGCCCGTGATGAACACGGAGCGACTCTTCCTTCAGCCCTTCACCTGCAACCGCCCCGCGCCGAGAGGTCGTCAGCGGCGGCCCCGGGTGGCAGCGCCGCCCCGCGCAGCTCCAGGTAGCGCTGGATGAGCTGGAGCCGGGCGCGCTCGAACGCGGCGCCATCGTCGGGCACCGCCCACGCATGAGGGATGAGGCGCGTGGCCACGCATCTGGCGAAGTCCGGGTCGCCCGCGTCGCTCACGCGCTTCAGCCACTCGTAGTCCTGGAGCCCCTGGCGGATGAGCTTCAAACGGATGGAGGGCAGGGGAATCTCCGTCGCGCCGCCGATGAGCGAGGGCAACCCCGGATAGAAGAGCGTGCCATCCCCGTTGCCATTGAAGCGGAACTGCGTGGTCCACGCCGTCGAGAGCAGACCCACCGTCTGGTAGTACAGCTCGCCCCGCGCGCCCATGATGAAGTCCAGCCACTGCATGCCGCGCGCCTTCGCGGGGGAGCGGTCCACCATGTACGAGGGCCAGCCCTGTCCTGGCTGATTCTCCGGCGGAGGCGGCTCTCCTGGCGCACACCCGTGACTCATGCAGCTCTGGTAGAGCCAGAGCTCGCGGCCCGGCCGCGCGAGGAAGGCGTCGTACTTGGGCCGCTGGTTGCCCTCGTAGGGCGGCTGCGTTCCGTCGATGAAGTTCACCAGCACGGTGAGGATGTCGATATCGTCGAGCAGGCCATGGGCCTCCACGTCCGTCACGGTGGCGGTGAGGAAGGTCCGCAGGCCCGGTGCCACCGAGCGGGTCAGCCGTGCGCGCTCGGCGACGGCCTCCCACGTGGTGCCGTAGGGGGGCTCGTCCCCCACGTAGTCGAACGCGCGCTCCAGCCAGCCACGCGCCCGGGCCTGGGCCTCGAAGGTCGCGAGGTCCGACGCGGTGGCGGACCCCAGGTATTGAAGGCTCGTCATGCGCGCGCCGGGCAGCGCGTTGGGCGCCGAGCCCTCGAGGAAGGGGCCCCAGCGCTCGGCGAAGGTGTCGTAGTCCGGCAGGTCCCAGGTGGCCTGCCCGGGGAGCCGGGGGAACGCGCTGGCCAGGGTGACCCGGTGCTCCAGCGCCAGACGATGGAACTGCTTCAACAGACGCACCTGGGTGTCCGTGGAGCAGTCCGGGTTCCCGGTGAACGCGCGGCAGACGTGGGGTGGCCAGAGCAGGAAGGCGGTGCGCAGGGACGAGGTGCTCGGCAGCGAGGCGTCCACCACGGTGAGCGTGACGAGCACATGCGTCAGGAGGCCCCGAGCCCGCACCTCCACCAGCCCCAGATAGAGGCCAGGAGCCGCGTCCTCCGGGATTCGCACCTCCGCCCAGATGGCGCGCGACTCTCCGGCGGGCACGTCGAAGGGGAAGGCCGAGCGCCGTTCACCCACGACCTCATCCACGTCGGGAATCAGGCCATCGGGCCAGCGGCCCGGCTGCGTCTCCGGGGGCGTGGGCTGGGTGATGTCGAGCAGTGCTTCTCGGTAGAGCAGGAGGTCGCGCCCTCCGATGCGTCGCTGGGCCGCGCCGACCAGCGAGGGGAAGCGGGCCGTGACGCCGCTGAGCCCCCCTGGGCCGCCGTGGAGCGCCACCTGGAAGGAGAGGACCTCGTTCCGGGCGCCGACCAGCGCCACGACGGAGTCCCGGCGAGGTGGCGTCTGGGGGCGCACCTTCACCATCGCGCTCTCCGGCCAGACCTGGGCGGGGGGCGGATGGGACGAGGCGGACACGCTCGACAGCAGCAGCAACACGACCGCGCCACGGGTGAGCAGGCTCATGCCAGGGAAACTAGTGATGCCTCCGCGTCTGTCTGCCTTTCGTGCGCCAGGGATTGCCCGGACGTCGAGAAGCGGTCAGATGACCTCTGCCTGGACACAGGGCGTCATGCGGAAACCGTGACGAAGTGACGAGCCTCGCGTGAGGCTCCCACGGGTCGGCCTCGGGAAGATGGCTTCAGCGCTCGTCTCCCCGAGGTCACCCATGATGAAGCTCGTCGCCCCCTTCGTCGTCTGCATGTGGGTCATCGCCGTCGCCGCGCCGGTCCTGGCCCGAGCGGAGCCCACCGATGTCTCTCCACCTGGCGTGTTCATCGGCACCATCATCGACGTACAGACGCAGCAGCCCGTCCCGGACGTGGCGGTGATTGCGACCTCGTCGAGCTTCTCGGGTGAGCGCGCCGCCGTGGCGGACGAGCTGGGCCGCTATCGCCTCCCACTGCTCCCCGCCGGCACGTACACGCTGCGCTTCGAGCACCCCGACTATGAGACGTACTCCCGCTCGGACATCCTGCTGCGCGCCAACCGCACCGTCCGCGTCAAGGTGCAGCTGCGCCACGTGCCCACCAAGCCAGTCGAGCAGGCCCGACACTAGGGAAAGCGAGCGCCTCCGATGTTCTCTTCGGAAAGAGCCGTCTCGATGTGTCTCCTGACCTGTGTGCTCTGGCTGGCGGTTCCTCGCGTCGCCTGGGCACAACCGGAGGACGCGCTCCAACCCGACGCCAGCCTCACGTTCTTCGGCACCATCACCCGAGCACAGGATGGGAAGGCCCTCGCGGGAGCCCGCGTCACCGTGAGCGCGCCCCACCTCGCGGAGGACCACGTCACGGTGAGCGATGCCCAGGGCCGCTATCAACTCCCTGCCCTGCCCTGGGGAACGCTGGTCACGCTGAGCTTCGAGCACGAGGACTACCTGACCACGACCCGCTCCGGACTCCTCCCATCGTCGCGCCCCGGCGGCATGGCGCGTATCGACGCGGAGCTGATACCCAAGCCCGCCTCGGGCAAGACGTCCTCGCTGGAGCCAGGAGACGCGGACCTCGAACGACGCACCATCATCGGGACGGTCATCGATGTCAGGACCCGCGAACCCGTGCCTGACGTCGTCATCTCCGTTCGTGCCCCCGGGGGGCTCACAGGAATGGCAAGCGGTCACCGGTGCCGCGGGGGACTTTTGCCTCCATGACGAGTCCTCCGCGTCGAGACCCGGTTGTTCTCCCGGTTTCGCGTCCCCCCCACCGTGGAGCTGCTCCCCGCCCCACCCGTCGTCGACCTGTCGTCGAGCAGCACGGGCATGACGGTCGATGCCGCGTTCATCAGACGAATCGCCATCTGGTGAGGCACCGACGACGCACGCATGAGCTGGATGCCCCAACACACCGCACCCGAAGGAGCACACCCCATGAAGCGCCTCGTCGCCGTCAGCTTGTGCCTCACCACCTCGATGTGGGCCAGCCCCGTCTCCGCGCAATCCCTCGAGCCCTCCGTGGACGAGTCCCCCACGACGGGCACCGTCATCGGCACCATCGTCGACATGGGGAATCGCCAACCCGTGCCGGACGTCGTCGTCACCCTGAGCTCGGAAGCGCCCCACACCGAGGCGCTCACGACGAGCGACGCACGGGGGGACTTCCGATTTCCCCAAACGCCCGCGGGGACCTACACCCTCCGCTTCGAGCGAGAGCACTACAAGCCCTACGCCCGCTCCGACATCTCGCTGCGCGCCCACCGCACGGTGCGCGTCGACGTCCACCTCATCCCCGAGCACGTCGGCACGGTGGTCCTCCTCATCGGAGTCCCCCCCGTCGTCGACGTGGGCTCCACCACCCAGGGCATCAAGGTGGACACAGAGTTCATGCGGCGCATCCCCCTCCGCTGAGGTCGCGGCTCGAACGAGGCACACCATGCACGCTCGCATCCCCCTGAGCCTCGCGCTGTCGCTGTGGGCTGCCTCCGCGACAGCGCAGACGAACACGCGCACCGAGAACGAGCCCGGCAACATCATCGGCCTCGTCATCGACGCGGACAGCCGCCAACCCGTGGCGGACGTAGTCATCACCGCGACCTCACCCGAACTCCAGGGGGAACAGGTCGTGGTGACGACCACCGAGGGCACCTACCGGCTCTCCCAACTGCCCCCGGGTGTGTACACGCTCCGCTTCGAGAAGGAGCAGTACCTGCCCTACGAGCGCTCCGAGGTCATGCTGCGTCCGGGCCGCACGCTCCGCGTCGACGTGGAGCCGCTCCCCGCGCAGCGGCCGGACTACGGCTGCGGCTGTGGCTGCATCATCGACGTCTCCTCCAGCAGCACGGGCCTCACGGTGGACCAGGAGTTCATCCGGCGCATCGCCATCCATTGATGGCGACCACCGAGCCCGCTCAGTCCGCCAGGGGCATGCCCCAATCGGGCTGGCCGCGCTCGCCGAGCACCCAGCGGTACACCTCCAGCACCTGCTCCGCCTTCGCCTTCCAGGTGAAGTACTTGAAGATGCGCTCCCGCGCGCGCTCGCCCATGGGGCGGATGACGGACGGGTCCGCCACCAGCTTCGTCAACACGTCACGCACGCTCGCGACGATCTGCTCCGGCGTCCCGATGGGCACCGCGAACCCCGTCGCCGGGCTGACGATTTCGCCCGGCCCGCCGTAGTCCATCACGATGGGCACCAACCCCAGCGCCATCGCCTCGCACACCACCGCGCCGCCGAACTCGCGCACGCTGGGGAAGCCGAACACGTGGTTCTTCGCCAGCCGGCCCTGCAGCTCCTGGTGCTTCACCCACCCGGCGAACGTCACCCCGGACTCGATGCCCTCGCGCGCCGCCTGCGCCCGGAGGTTCGGCATCTCCTGCCCATCTCCGATGTACTCCAGCACCACCTTGCCCTCGCGGATGAGCGGCGCCGCCGCCTCCATCAGCATGGCCATGCCCTTGTACGGCACGAAGCGCCCCACGAACGCCACCCGCAGCGGCAGCTCCACCGGCCCCTCCGACTTCGCCGCCCCGAAGCGCCGCGTGTCGATGGCGTTCTCCGGCACGTACACCGTCTTGTTCTGCCACGTGTCGCCCACCTGCCCTCGCGTCGCCCGCGAGCCGGTGATGATGGCCGCTGCGTTGTCGCGCGTGGACTTGTAGAAGGGCATCAGCTTGTACGCGTCGCGCACGTAGCTCAGCCACTCCTTCTCCCGCCGCCGCGCGCCGCCGAAGCCCTTGGGCCACGGCAGGCCCCCGTTGAGCGGCCCCATCACGAAGGGGACCCCGGCCGCCTTGCAGCGCGCCGCGAGCGTGCTCGGCGTCGTCGGGCTGATGGGCGTGTAGCGGTGCACCAGGTCGAACTCACGCGCCTTGATGCGCTCCCCGAAGCGGCGCCACAGCACCTCCTCGAAGTAGTAGTACGGCAGCACGCTCAACGCCGTCGCCGTCGTCCAGCCAACACCCGCCGTGCCCCGCAGGAGCTGCCCCACCTTGTCGAGCGGGCGCTCCACCGGCGTGGAGTCCAACGCCGTGAACTGCGAGCCCTCCTGCACGCCCTGCTTGAGGATGTTCTCCCGGTTGCGCACCTGGGTGACGAGGTGGACGTCCGCCACCTCGGCCAGCGCCCGGTAGAGCGACCATCCCTCCAGCGGGACGCTGACCCAGTCGGGGTTGCACAGCTCGGCAATCAGGAGGACGCGAGGTCTGGGAGCAGGCATACGTGTGCCTTCATCTATCCCAACCCGCCGTCCAGATGTAGCCTCCACCCGCCGTGACGTACGCCCCGGACCGCCCTCCCTATCTGCGCTTCGTGGCGCTGCTCGGCTTCCTGGTGCTGGCCACCGTGGGTGGGGCCGCCATCCACCCCGTGGTCGCGATTGCCCCAGTCCTGGGAGTCGCCGTGGTGTGGCTGGTGACCAAGGTCCCCATCCGCTACCCCGTCATGGCCGTCACCTACCTGGTGCTGGCCGTGGACTACGTGCCGGAGCGGCCCCAGTCCGGCTTCTGGCCGTCCCCGCTGTTCCCGCTGGGCGAGCTGATGTTCGCGCAGCTCAGCTACATCACCAAGATTGGCGCCCTGCGCTTCCCGCTGGTGGACGTGCTCATCGTCGGCCTGCTGGGGTTGGCCGTGTACCGGCGGGTGACGAAGTCCACCATCGACCCGCCCACACTGCCCATGCCGCGGCCGCTCGTGGGCGTGGTGGCGCTGTCGCTGGTGGCCATCCTCTTCATGGAGGTGCGCGGCGTGCTGCGCGGCGGGGACGTGAAGAACTCCCTGTGGCAGTGGCACCAGGCCGCGATGATGCCGTTCATCGTGGCCATGTTCCATTACGCCCTGCGAGGGCCCCAGGACTGGCCCATCTTCGCGCGCACCGTCATCGCCGCGGGCATGACCAAGGCCGCCGTCAGCATCTACTTCGGCGCCATCGTCGTGCCGTCCATGGGCGTGTTCGTCGAGTACACCACGTGCCACTCGGACTCGATGACGTTCAACTTCGCGCTGCTCGTGGCGACGATGCGCTTCCTGGAGAAGCCCAAGAGCGGCCACGCGGTGCGCGGCCTGGCGCTCATCGTCTTCATCTTCCTGGGCATGATGTACAACGACCGGCGGCTGGCCTACGTCAGCTTCGTCGGCTGTCTGCTGGCCGGCTACCTCATCACCCCGTGGCCCGCGATCAAGCGCCTCTTCACCCGGGGCATGGTGCTGCTCGCGCCGCTGATGGTCGTCTACTTCGCGGTGGGCTGGAACGCGCGCGGAGGCGCGTTCGCGCCGGTGCACAAGGTGCGCTCGCTCATCGACGGCGAGGGGGGCGAGGGCAACCTGGACTATCGCGACATCGAGAACCTGGACGTCATCGCCACGTGGACGCAGTTTCCGCTGCTGGGCACCGGCTACGGCCACGAGTTCCTGGAGCCGATCCCGCTGCCCAACATCGCCTTCGTGTTCCCGCAGTACCGCTACCACCCGCACAACTCGCTGTTGGGGCTGCTCGCGTTCGGAGGGATGGTCGGCTACACGGGCATCTGGATGTACCTGGTGGTCACCATCTACCTCGCGGTGCGCGCGTACCACCGCGCGCACGCCGCCGAGCACCGGGCCGCGGGCCTCATCATCGTCGGCTCCATCATCTGCTACATCAACCAGGTGTTCGGGGACATGGGCATCATCTCGTACATCTGCACGTTCATCACGTCGCTGTGCGTGGTGGGCTCCGGGAAGCTGGCCGTGGCCACGGGCGCGTGGCCCATGCCGAGCACGGCGCTGGTGCCCTCCGCGCCCACCGCCCCCGTGCCGCCGCCGGGCGCCATCGTCTACACGAACGAGGACGACGCGCCGGCGCGAGCGAAGGGCGCCTGAGCTACAGCAGGGTGCCGCGCAGGATGAGCTCGGCGGTGGTGAAGTAGATGACCAGCCCGCTGACGTCCACGAGCGTCGCGACGAAGGGCGCGGAGGCGCTCGCCGGGTCGAAGCCGAGCCTGCGCAGGATGAACGGCAGCATCGAGCCGGACAGCGTTCCCCACGTCACCACGCCGAGCACGGCGAAGCCCACGGTGAGGGCCACCAGCGTGGCGTGTTCGCCGTAGCTGTGGAACAGGTGCTCCCACAGCAGGATGCGCATCACCCCCACGGTGCCGAGCACGGCGCCGAGCACCAGGCCGGAGAACAGCTCGCGGCGCAGCACGCGCCACCAGTCGCGCAGCCGCACCTCGGTCAGCGCGAGCGAGCGGACGATGAGCGTGGAGGCCTGGCTGCCGGAGTTGCCGCCCGAGGAGATGATGAGCGGGACGAAGAGGCTGAGCACCACCGCGCGGGCAATCTCCTCCTCGTAGCGGGACATGGCGGTGGCGGTGAGCATCTCCGACACGAAGAGGATGAGCAGCCACCCGGCGCGCTTCTTCACCATGGTGAGGAAGCCCACCTCGAAGTAGGGGGCGTCGAGCGCCTCCATGCCGCCCACCTTCTGGATGTCCTCGGTGGCCTCCTCCTGGACGACGCTGACGATGTCGTCCACGGTGACGATGCCCTTCATGCGGCCCTGGGCGTCCACCACGGGGATGGCCGCGAGCGCGTGCTCCGCGAACAGGCGGCTGACGGCCTCCTGGTGGGTGTCCTCCATCACGGTGACCAGGTCGGTGCGCATGATGTCGCGCACCAGCTTCCCGGGCGCGGCCTGGAACAGCTGGCGCAGCGAGACGACGCCGAGCAGGCGCTGCTCCGCGTCGAGCACGTAGCCGTAGTAGACGGTCTCCACCTGCTCGCGGGCCTGCTTGCGCAGGTAGCCGAGCGCCTCGTCGATGCTCGCGTCCGGGCGCACGCGGGCGAAGCGCGGGTTCATCAGTCCGCCCGCGGCGTCCTCGGCGTAGGCCATGAGGACGAGGACCTCGCGGCGGAAGGTGTCGTCGAGCAGGGCGAGGTAGCCCTCGCGCGCGTCCGGGGGCATTTCCTGGAGGACGTCCGCCGCGTCGTCCGGGGGGAGCAGGCGCATCCAGGTGCGGCGCTCGCCCGGTGTGAGGGCCTGGAGCAGGCCGGCCTGGTCCATGGCGGACAGGGAGAGGAAGAAGTCGTCGGCGCTGGCGGGGGGCAGGAGGCGGAAGCCCTCCACGCGGTCGCGCGGCTCGAGCACGGGCCACGCGTCCCTCAGTTCATCCTCCTGGATGCGCTCCGACTCGGGGACCATGCCGCGCCCCTCCACGACGGTGGCCGGACAGCGGCCTCGCCTGTGTCGCGCCTTCAATCACGGCGCCTGGCGGCGGGGAACCGCAAAAGGCGCGGACGCTCGCGAACGTGGACTTGCGGGCAGGGAAGCCAGGGAAGACCGTGCTCGCTGCACGGAAGCGGACGCCTCGGAGTCGTGCCACCGGGCAGAGTGGGTGGGGTGGAGGCCCGCTCAGGGCAGCCGTTCCCTCAGCCGGAACCAGTCCCCGAGCCCTGGGTGATTCAGGGGCACGCCCGCCTGGGCGAGGGTGGACAACATCCCGAGCGCGGTCTTCGCGTAGCGGAGCTGGAGGAGTACGTCGTTGGGGACGGTGCGCCAGTCGGGCGTGGCGATGACCCTGGCGGCCTCTTCGAGGGGGATGGTGGCGAGGCTCTGGAACCAGGCGTAGATGGTTTCGGGGTCGAGAACCGGGTCCCCTGCGCGCGCGCCCAGTTCACGAATCATCCACGTTCGCAGATGCATTGCCGAGAGCATGAAGGAGTACGGGTCGTCGGACTGCTTCGCGAGCGCCTCGTAGATGCGCACCGCGACGATGGCCCAGTCCAGGCTTCGGTGTTCCCGGGCGTTTGATCCAGCGACGTACGCGAAGGCATCCCAGTTGAAGAACTCTCCCCCGACGGGCTCGCCGATGACGAGCCCCTGCATCCAGGACTGAACCTGCGAGAGCGGCCATTCGGAGACGACTTGAAGAAGAGAAGTCATGGGTCAGGGGAAGACGATGCCGAATTGCGAAAATGCCTGTCGCCCGATTCTCACGACCATTTCGCTGACGCCTTTGGATGCGCCTTTCAAGTAGTGATCACTGTGGGACGTGATTCGAATGCCGAAACGGGTGGAGCCATGAACCGCGAGTTCTGCTTCGCCCGCAGCCAGCACGGGTCGACCACCGCTCGCGACTGCGTGAGTGATCTCCACACTCTGCCAAGTATGAGGAACGATCTTCAACTGGCCCTCTTCCGTGACGACCCATTTGATGCGCTCGGTTTGCGCATAGCGTGCGAAGTCAGGGGAGTCCACCGTAGCGGGCTGGACTCCCAGCTTCCGCGCAATCTCTAGTTCCCTTTCGAGTCTTTCAGGCAGTTGGTTCTCCAGCAGCTTGTCGGTGGAATCGTTTCCTCCCTGCTCCCCCTCTCCCCGTGCCACCATCGCCACCGCGTTGGGCATGATGCCCACGGTGAGGACGCCCTCGGCCACGGAGATGGAACGGATACCTCCAGTGGCCACTGCGGACAGCTGGAACCCCGCGTTCGTCTCCGCCGCCACCGCCGCCCTCGCGAAGCCCGGCAGCATCGGTCCCTTCGACGCCAGCTTCGATGCCCCTCCGCCGAGCGCCGCCGTCAGCACCAGGATGATGACGCGCGCTCCATCCTTCCCCATCACCTCGCCGAAGCGCCGCCCCGCCCCCTCCAACTCGTCGAGCGACACCGCCTTCTCCGACTCAGCCGACAGTCGCTGCCACCCGTTGACGATGTCGAAGAACACCTCCAGCCCCAGGTACGCCACGAAGTACGTCGTCACCGCCAGCGCCACCACCTTCGTCACCGGCTCGGGCACCACCAACAGCAGCATGTAGGCCGTGAAGGCCGACGTCACCATGGCCTGCAACACCAACGGATTGGCTACCTCTCCCACCGCGCCCCGCACTCCCTCCCAGACACCTTCCCACGCGAAGTTGAGCGCCAGATCCCTGCGCGCCTTCGCGTCCAGGAATCCCAACCCTCCGTCCACGAGCGACAGGCACTCCGCCGAACCCTCCTCGCTCGAGCACTCCCCCGCCTCCCACCCCGAAGAACTCTCGGACGACACGGACGCGAGCCGGACCCGGGGGCGCTCCGCCCGCTCCGTCCTCACGGAGAAGCGCACGTCCAGCACCAGCCGGGTCATCGCGCTGCGGAACGCCTCCTCGTCAATCTCGATGGGGTCCACGCGCGTAGGTGGCGTGTAGAGGATGGGTGCGCCCTCTCCCGTGTCGAGCCGCACGACTCGCGGCGTCGCGCACCCCACCACGAGAAGACCCACGAGCAGCACACCGCTCCAACGCGCAATCATCGTGCCCCCCGGCATCCGCTCCACGAACGGAGCAGGCAGCGGAGGTACCACGCACGTCCGACATGCCCTTCACCTCGAGGGGTTCGTTCAACCATCCCCTGGGAGCGCGGTGGCGTGCGCATGGTGCCACGGGGCCCGGCTCCAGGCCCTGGGCCCCGCAGCGCCTGTGGGCGACAACGCACACTCGACGAGGGGACGCAGCCAGGCGGGATGTGTGCCCCTGCTTCGAGTCACGGGCGCATCAGTCACGCGGGCGATGACGCCCGCAGGAAACAAGGACAACTGGGCGGCGATGCGTGCCCCAGCATCGGGTCACAGACGCATCAGGGCACGTGGGCGACGACACCCATCGGGCGAGCGGACACGGGCTGCGGGCTGGCTGCGACGTGCTCCAGTTCGAGGTCGATGTGCCTCGCCTCCGGGATGGCGCGGCGGATGTCGGCCTCGATGGCGTCGACCTCCTCGCTCAAGGCACGGATGAGGTGGGCGGCGAGGCCGTGGAGGGCCTGGGGCTCGCGCGTGGGAGGCAGACCGTCGGCGGGCAGGGCCTGGGCGAGCCGCGCGGCGACGAAGGACTCGCTGAAGCGGATCTCCGCCTTGAAGGTGAAGGACTCCGGGGTGAGCTGGCGCGTCTTCACGTCGTGGATGTCCGCGACGCTACCGCGAGCAAGGACGACCTCGATGAAGCGACGCTCGGCGGACTCAGGCGCGGCGCGACCGAGCAGCAGGGTGCGGTTCTCGACGACGAGGTAGATGGCGACGAGACCGAGCAGCAGGCCCACGGTGATGGAGGCAAAGGCATCCCAGATGGGATTGCCGGTGACGTGGGCCAGGAGGATACCGGTGGTGGCCAGCACGAGGCCGAGCACCGCGGCGCCGTCCTCCAGGAGGATGGCCACGGCGGCGGGGTCGGCCTTCTCGCGCACGTAGCGGAAGAAGGGCATGCCCTGGGCGGACTTCAACATGCCGCGCACCGCGAACAGCAGCACACCGCCCTCCACGAGGAAGGAGAAGCCGAGCACCGCGAAGGTGACGACGCCGACCTCGGCCACGTGCGGGTGCAGGAGCGATTGGATGCCGTGGTAGACGGTGACGCCGCAGCCGACGAAGAAGATGCCGGAGGCGGAGAGGATGCCGAAGATGAAGCGCTCTCCGCCGTAGCCGTAGTGGAAGTCCGCGTCGCGCTCGCGCGAGCCCCGCTTGAGGCCCAGGAACAAGAGCACCTGGTTACCCGTGTCGGCCGCCGAGTGGATGGCCTCCGACAACATCGCCCCCGAGCCGGACAGCAGGAAGGCGATGAACTTCACGAGCGTGACGAGCAGATTGCCGCTCAACGCGGCGATGACGGCACTGACGGACGAAGCGGGCGCGGCCATGGGTCCTGACGGAGCGGGTGAGTCCCGGACGGTACCACGCACCCGAGCGCCCCTGGATGGACGAGGCGTCCTAGACCTCCGTGAACTTCATGCCCGTGGCACCCAGCCGCTCCAGTGCCTGCTTGAGGACCTCCGAGACGACGAGCGGACCGGGCCACCCCTCCACTCGGAAGACATGGGCCTCACCGACCCGTTCAGGGTCGACATGCAGCTCACGCACGGACGAGTACTGCCCGACCTTCTCCGGCAATCCATCCTCGGGCAGCCAGAACTGCACGCGCGAGGCCGCTTCGTCGAGGCAGGGGATGCAGCGAGTGGCGACCAGGATGCAGTACTGGTCGGGTTGGCCCTCGATGCTCACGGGAAGGACCTGCACATCTCCTGGAGCCCGTTCCAGGAACAGGGGAACAGTCCTGACGTGGAGGATGGGGACGCTCGCTCCCGCCAACGTGAAGTCGAGCGCACGCCCCGGAACATCGATGGGAATGCGCAGCTGCTGGCCAACCGCGACCTGCCGTCCCTCGGTGAACTGCCAGATGTCATCCAGTGCGCGCAGCTCCCCATCCACCGGGTCGGACAGGTGCCAACGACCAGGAACATCGACGTCGTCGTGGAGTTCGAAGTACCGGCGGCGCATGGGGACTCTCTAGCGCGGCGAGGGTTGGGTGACCGAAGCTTCTCGCGTCGTCCCACAGCCCGTGCCCCAAAGACGCTCCGACACCGCATCTCGCGCGGAGACGGGTCACCTTGAATGAAGCCGTGGTTCCCTCGTGCGGGCGACCTCAGGCGTGCGCTGTCACGTCACGAGGCTCCGTCCCCTTCCAGCTCATGAGCCCCACCACCGTCAGCACGAGCACGGCCGTGCAGACCACGGAGGCCTCCAGGCCGTATCTGCCCCCCGAGAGCCATTCTGGCTTCCCGCTGAACTCGGGTGTCCACACTCCCGTGAGGGCGTTGCCGCTGACCCCGAAGCCCAGGCAGTTCATCCACCAGTTCCACCCCAGATGGACCCCCACCGGCAACGCGAGGCTCCGCGTGCGCACGTAACACAGCCCCAGCATCAGCCCCGCGAGGAACGTGTTCAGCATCGCCACAACCTTCATGCTCGTGGCCATCTCTCCGCCGAACGGATGCGCGAGGCAGAAGACCACCGCCATCAACCCCTGCGCCCAACGACTCCCGACACCTCGGGTGAGCCGCTGGAACACGTACCCCCGGAACGCAAGCTCCTCGAACAGCGCGACGCCGAGCATCAACCACGCCGAGCGAAGGATGACCCCCGCCCCATCATCCCAGGTCCGCACGAGCGAGAACCCACCCGCGAGCCATACCCCCAACGCCACCAGTCCAATGAGCATCACGCCGCCCACCGTCCCCAGCGCCACCTCGCGCAACCAGGTCGAATCCAATCGCAGTCCCAGCGACGTCAGCGGCTGTCGCTCCAACCGCACGCAGACCCAGCTCACGAGCAGCGTCACCCCGAGCGCCCAGTAGGGCTCCGGCAACACCCGCCGCACCTCCTCCGGCGTCATGACCCACGCGAGGATCACGCCCAACGCCCCCACCGTCATCAACCCGGCGAAGCCCAGGATCTTCCACCCGTTACGCCAGGCCCCACTCGCGTCACGAAATACGAACCGCATGATGACTCCCCTCAAGAGCTTCCAGCAAAGGCGACTCGCCATCACCGCTTCCAAGACACGGCGCACTCTCCGCGCTGATGGCTTGCATGGTTTCTTCTGGGATTTCTCCAGCCGTGACGGCGACTGGCCGGGCACGCGGCTCCTTCATGCGCGGAGGGGATGAAGGCTGGGAGCGAGACGCGTCGCGGTGGTGCTGAGGCATGCGGGAGTGCTTCGTCCTCGTGGTGGAGAGGCGGCCGTCGGTGCAAGCTCGAACCCGGTCTGCATAGCATGTCGTGAGTTCAGCCCCACCCCATCACAACGGTGACACCTTGAGACTGAAGAACATCTCGCTGAGGCTCGCCGTCGTCACCTTCATCGGCTGTGTCCGTGCGCCCCCTCCTTCCCCCGCCGAGGCACAGCCAGACCTCCCCTTCCCCAACTTCTTCGCGCAGCAAGCCCTCACACTCGACCCGGGGAAACAGACCTACGAACTCGATGGAGTGACCCTCCGCGCCCTCCTCGTCGCCGCGAACGACTATCGGCCTCGCCACGGGCAAGACCAGCCATGCCGCGACCGCCAGGAAGCCCAGCGCTATCGGTTGCTCCGCCAGGGCGACGTCCTCTTCATCCAGATCGACTCGGACGACGCCTATTGCGGCTCGCGGTACCTCTCGCTCGACATGGGGGCGCGCTACGCCATCGGCCTCGACGGCCGCATCCTCAGGCGCAGCTTCGGAATCGGACCCGAGGTCCCCCCACGCCTTGACACGACGGAGGCGGGCTCACGTCCCGCGGCGCCAGGGAACACGGGAACTCCGGATGCCCCCAGCGCCGCTGACTCGCCGGGCGAAGCCACCACCCCATCACCCCAGAATCCCTCGCCCGGGGACGCGGGACTCCCGCGCCCTCCACGCTAGGGCAGACGCCTCGAACCCAACCCTCAAACCACCGCGCGCTGGAGCATCCGCGCCAGCATGTCCGCGCTGCGCTCGCTGCTGAACGTCGTCTCCACCTTGCGCCGCCCCGCCTCGCCCAGGCGCGCGGCCTCCTTCGCGTCCCTCGCCACGAACTCCAGCTTGTCCGCGAGGACGCTCGGCGCCTGCGGCGGCACCAGGATGCCGTCCACGCCGTCGTCCACCAGCTCCGGCACTCCGCCCGCGCCCGTCACCACCACCGGCACGCGCATGGCCATGGCCTCCATGATGGCCACGCCCAGCGGCTCCTGGAGGCTCGCCAGCGAGAAGATGTGCGCGCGCTCGATTTCGCCCCGCACCTTGTCCTCGCCCACCGCCCCCAAGAGCGTCACCGCGTCGCCCAGCTTCGTCTCCGCCAGCTTCCCCTCCAGCACCTTGCGGTACGTCGTCCCGCCCGCCTCGTCCTCGCCCGCGATGGCCAGCCGCGCGTCGATGCCCCGCTGCCGCAGCAGCCCCACCGCGTCGATGAGGTCCGCGTGCCCCTTGCACGGGTTCAACCGCCCGCACGCGAAGATGCGCAGCGGCCCCTCCCCCGTCCACGCCGAGTACGGCACCGAGCGGTTGAACTTCGCCAGCTCCACCCCCATGGGCGCCAGCTCGATGCTCGGCGGCAGACTCCCCGCCAGCTCCTGGTTCACCTCGCCCAACAACTTCTTCGTGATGACGAACGCGAACCTCGCGTGCCGCCACTTCTCCCGCTGGTTCGGCCCGTAATCATCCAGCGGCCCGTGCAGCGTCATGCTGTACGGCAACCCCGACAACAGGTTCGCGAACATCGCCACGTGCGCCGCGTTCGCGCACGAGTGCACGTGCACGTGCGTCCACCCACGCTCCCGCGCCAGCGACGCCAGCCGCCCTCCCATCACCGCGAAGGCGAGCAGCTGCGCCCGCCCCTTCGCGTCCAATCCCTCCGCCCGCGCGATGGAGGCCAGGCACCGCGCCCACCCCGTGGGCATCGCCCGCGCCACCTCGGCCGCCGCCTTCACCATGCCCCACGGGCCCGGCGGCGCCAGATATTCAGTACGCGACATCGCCTCGCGCGCCCAGCTGTGCGAGATGATGCGCGCCGGCGGCGGTCGCGTGGACACCAGCTCCGGCGTCACACCCTTCCCCGGCAGCGCCTGCAGCTCGCGCCAGAAGAAGATGTGCGTCTGCCCGGGGAACTCGGGGATGAGATAGCCAATCTTCTGCACACGCCTCCCATAACACGCCCGACCCCACGCCCCCACGCTCGGGGTGCGTCTCTCGACTCGTGTGAATGGCAGGTCGAGAACCACCCGCTCCCCCGCCCGCCCGGGGAGGTCATTGGGCGGGCACCACGCGTTGCGCTATACCGGGCGCCGCTCCATGGCCGACTCCAGCGCACCGCCCATCCCTCCGGAAACAGACGTGGCTGACGGCACGGTGCCCTCACCCGCGCTGCAACGGCTGTGGTTCGCGCTCGAGCGCACCGGCTGGGCCTTCCTCACCGTGGTCCCCGCGCACCCGGGCGCCCCCGCCCTGGAGGCCGCCACCGCCATCCTGGAGGCCGGCGCCCCCTACGCGGCCACGCAGAAGATCCACCTCGAGGACGCCACCGACATCTCCCCCGCCGAGGCCCCCCGCCGCGTCCTCGCCCTGCGCGAGCGCGTCCAGCGCGGCGAGCGCGTCGTCGCCGTCATCGACTCCGTCCTCACCCGCCCCGCCAGCCTCCCCCTGGCGCTCGCCGCCGACGGCGTCCTGCTGTGCGTGACGCTGGGGGAGACGGACTTCGGCTCCGCGCGGAAGACGATGGACTTCATCGGCGCCGAGCGCTTCGTGGGCAGCGTCACCTTCCCCCGGCTGAAGAAGAAGGGCCGGTCCTCGTCGTCCAGGAAGAAGAAGCCATGAGCCCTCCTTCGCCCTCCGACGCCCCCACGCCCCGCCTCAGCGTCGTCATCGCGACCTACAACCGGCTCCCGCTCATCACCCGGCTGCTCGGGCAGCTCGCCACCCAGACGCTGCCCGCGGATCAATTCGAGGTCGTCGTCGTGGACGACGGCTCCCAGGAGTCCGTGCGCGAGCCGCTGTCCGCCCTGACGCTGCCCTACGCCCTGCGCGTCGAGGTGCAGGCCAACGCGGGCGCCGCCGCCGCGCGCCACCGGGGCGTGCTCGCCGCCCGGGGCGAGGTGGTGCTCGTCACCGACGACGACATGCAGGTGGACCGCGACTTCCTGGAGCGCCACCTGGCGCACCACCCGGAGGGCTCGCGCCACGTGGTGCTCGGCCGCATCCGGCCCGACCCCGCCATCGGCGACATGCCGCTGTTCGAGCGCTGGTACGCCTACCTCAACCACCGCATGGCCGAGGAGCTGTCCACCCCCGGCGCCCAGGTGCGCGGCAACCACCTGTTCACCGGCAACGTGTCCTTCCGCCGCGCGGACTACGTGGGCGTGGGCGGCTTCGACAAGTCCCTGGGCCAGTCCGAGGACGTGGAGCTGGGCGTGCGCCTGGAGAAGGCCGGCTGCGCCTTCGTCTTCGCCAGCGACGCGCACGTGCTGCACGGCAGCGACCACGTCTCCTTCGAGCGCTGGCTCAAGCGCGCGCACCGCTACGGGATGTTCGACACGCAGGTAGCGCGCAAGCACCCGGACGTGCGCGGCGTCAACCCGTGGCGCCTGCTGTTCGAGACCAACCCGCTGGCGCGCCCGCTGCTCGCCGCCACCGTCGTGGCGCCCCAGGCCACGCGCGTGCTCACCGGCGCGGTGATGCGCGCCGCCCAGGCCGCGGACAAGCTGGGCCTGGAGAAGGCCGCCTTCGCCGGCACGTCGGTGGTCTACGGCATGGAGTACCTGCGCGGCGCGCGCACGGAGGCCGGCGGCTGGACGGGCATCGCGCGCGAGGTCGTTCGCTATCTACAGGGGGGCAGCCGGTGAACTTCATGAAGAACAAGCGGTCGATGCTTGGCGCGCTCGTGTCCGACGCGCTGGAGCTGGCGCGCGCCGCCAACGGCCAGGCGGGAGCGAAGTCCATCGCCCAGGTGGTGCTCACCAGCGACTCGTACCGCATCACCGCGCTCAACCGCGCCCGCGAGGCCGCGCTCGACTACCACATCCCCCTGGTCAACCACGTGCTGCGCGTGGCGCAGACGGCGGTGATGGGGATTGAGATCGGCAAGGACGTGACGCTGGGCCGGGGCGTGTACTTCGTGCACAGCCTGGGCATCGTCATCGGCGGGGACGCGCGCATCGGCGACCGCGTGCGCTTCTACGGCAACAACACCGTGGGCACGGCGAAGGACAACGGCTACCCCGTCATCGAGGACGACGTGTGGATTGGCGCGGGCGCGCGCATCCTCGGGCCGGTGCGCATCGGCGCCCGCTCGCGCATCGGCGCCAACGCCGTGGTCCTCCAGGACGTGCCGCCGGACAGCGTGGCCGTGGGCATCCCCGCCCGCGTCTTCCCACGCAAGGACTCCGACGACGTGGTGCTGTGACGCGACAACGGGGGACTCCATGGAGGTCGGTGTGATGCGTGCGCGGAGGAAGGCTGGCGCGGCGGTGGCGGCGTGCGCGCTGCTCGCCGGGGGCTCACTGGCGGTGGCGCGAGGACTGGCGGACGAGACGCCCGCTCCGGCGCCCGCCTCGGCGGACGCGGACAAGGAGAAGGCCGCCGCGCCGGTGGCGCTGTACGACGGGGGGCTCGGCGCCGGCTGGGTCGACATCGGGTGGGCGCCGCGCGAGCTGCCCCGGGGCGCGCCGGCGCGCATGCGGCTGTTCAACTACGGCGGCTGGATTCTCTACCGGCCCAAGCTCGCGGGCTCGTTCGGCGCGCTGTCGTTCCGCTTCAGCGCGCCGGAGTCCTACGGCGAGTTCCTGGAGGTGCGGCTGGACGCGCAGGGCGCGGTGTCCTTCCCGCGCATCCCCGTGACGGCCGACCTGCAGGTCCGCAAGGACGGCGAGTGGACGGAGGTGCTCATCCCCATGGAGCAGCTCAACCCGCGCGGCGAGGCGTTCGACCGCGTGGTGCTGCGCGCGTCCAAGGACGTGGGGCGCGACTGGGTGTTGTTCGACAAGGTGTCGCTGGTGCCCATGCCGCCGGAGCTGGCCGCCGCGCTCGCCGCGGGCGGGGGCCGCACGGGCCGAGGCAGCGGGCGCGAGACGCCGATGACCATCGACTGCACCGCGCCCGGCCACCGCATCAGCCCGCTCATCTACGGCATCGCGATGGACGGCCTGCGCGAGAAGAAGGACAAGCACCAGTACCAGCTGGGCGCCACCACGCGCCGCTGGGGCGGCAACCCCACGTCCCGCTACAACTGGAAGCTGGGCGGCGCGTGGAACACGGCCAATGACTGGTTCTTCCAGAACGTGGACATCGGCCTGAGCTACACGGACTTCCTCGACGCCAACGCGAAGCACGGCATGCAGTCCGCGGTGACGGTGCCGCTGCTCGGCTGGGTGGCGAAGGACACGACGTCCGTGGGCTTCCCGGTGTCGCGCTTCGGGCCGCAGAAGGGACAGGACCGGGACGCGGGCAATGGCATGACGCGGGATGGGACGCCGCTCAAGCCGCTGCACCCGTCGCAGACCAGCACCGAGGCCCCTCCCGAGTTCGTCGCCGAGTGGGTCCGCGCCATCCGCGCGCGGGACAAGGCCCGGGGCGGCGAGCGCGGCGTGCTCATGTACATCCTGGACAACGAGCCCATGCTGTGGAGCTCGACGCACCGGGATGTGTTCCCGGAGCCGCTCGGGTACGACGGGCTGCTGGCGCGCACGATTGCGTACGGGACGGTGGTGCGGAAGGAGGACCCGGAGGCGCTCATCGCGGGTCCCGCCGAGTGGGGCTGGACGAACTTCCTGTGGTCCGCGGCGGACTTCGCGCCGGGCAAGGCGCCGCACTCGGACCGGCGCGCGCATGGCGACGTTCCGCTGCTCCCCTGGTACCTGCGGCAGCTGCGCGAGCACGAGAAGAAGACGGGCGTGCGGCTGCTCGACGTGGTGGACGTGCACTTCTACCCGCAGACCAACGTGGGCGTGGGGCTGGAGGGCAACACCGACCCGGAGACGAACGCGCGGCGCATCCGCTCCACGCGCGCGCTGTGGGACCCCACGTACAAGGACGAGTCCTGGATTGGCGAGCCGGTGCGGCTGCTGCCACGGCTGCGCGAGTGGATCGCCCAGAACTACCCGGGCCGGCGCATCTCCATTGGCGAGTACAACTTCGGCGCCTTCGGGCACATGAGCGGCGGACTGGCGCAGGCGGAGGCGTTGGGGCGCTTCGCGCAGGAGGACCTCTACTCCGCCTACTTCTGGCAGTACCCGACGAACGGCAGCCCGGTGTTCTGGGCGTTCCGCGCGTTCAGGGACTTCGACGGGCGCGGCGGGCGCTTCCAGGACTACTGGGTGCCGGCGAAGGCGCGGGAGGGCACCAGCGTGTTCGCCTCGCGCGACGAGTCGGGGAAGAAGCTGGTGGCGGTGTTGCTGAACTTCGACCCGGACCAGGCGGCCCAGGCGAAGGTCGAGTTGAAGGGGTGTGGGACGCTCGAGGGCGTGCGCGTGCTGGGGTACTCGGGCGCGCCGGGTGGGTTCCTCGAGCAGACGCCCGGACCGAAGACTGCGGGGACGCTGACGCAGCGGCTGCCGCCCTACTCCATGACAGTGCTTGATTTGACGGTGAAGAAGCCATGAGCGCCGCGACTCCGCAGACCTCCTCGTCGTCGTTCTCCACCAGCCGTCCGCGCCTGCGCATCGGCCAGCTCGCCATCGACCAGCTCTCCTTCGAGCAGGCCGTGCATGAGATTGGCCGCCTGGTGGACTCGCGTCAGGGCGGGTACGTGTTCACGGCCAACGTGGACCACGTGGTGCTGGCCGAGGACCACGCGGCGTTCCGCGAGGCGTATTCGGGCGCGGCGATTTCGGTGGTGGATGGGATGCCCATCGTCTGGGCGTCGCGGGCGCTGGACGTGCCGTTGCCCGAGCGCATCGCGGGCTCGGATTTGATTCTCCCGCTGATGAAGCTGGGGGCGGAGCGCAAGTGGCGCGTGTACCTGCTCGGCGCGGGGCCCGGGGTGGCGGAGAAGGTGGGGCGCATCGTGTCGGAGCGGTACGGCGTGGAGGTGGTGGGCTGGGACTCGCCCATGGTGCGCACGGACGGGGGGGACGCGCAGAACGACCCCATCGTCGCGCGCATCCGCGAGAAGGACCCGCACCTGCTGCTCGTCGCGCTCGGGAGCCCGAAGCAGGAGGTGTGGATTTCGCAGGTGTCCGCGAAGCTGGGGCCCACGGTGGCGATCGGGATTGGCGCGGGGCTCGACTTCATCGCCGGCACGGTGAAGCGCGCGCCGCGGTGGATCGCCAACGCGGGCTTCGAGTGGCTCTACCGGCTGGTGAACGAGCCCAAGCGCCTGTGGCGCCGGTACATCCTGAACGACTCGCGCTTCGCCTCGATTCTCGCGCGCGAGTTCTGGCAGCGCACGGGCGGCAAGGGCGGGTAGGCGGAGGACGGGGGCTCAGCAAGCCCTCGCCGTGCCCCATCTGGGGGCCCAGGCAGGATGGGGTGGCGCGAGCGTTTACGCTTCAATGGTCCGGAAAGGTGTTGCAACCACACTCGCAAACACGGCCCTCCACGGTCGCTCCGAGGGCGCGCAGTTCGGCGATGAGCGACCTCGTATCCTCTCGTGAGAGGTTCTGGGCTGCCGTCATCGGTGGCGATCTGACGAGGGCCAACACCTGATTGGGGGCCGCGCCGAGGAGGGGCCGTATTCTGGCGGCAACCTGAAGGTAATTCGGGCCGGCATCAATCAACCGGACTTCAAAACTCATGGTCATGCGCTACCCTTTCAGGGTGCCAAGGGCGCAGGAACTTCGTATCTCCGAATCACCGCGCCGCGACGTCGTGCGGCAGCGGAACAGCTTGCCCGCCCAAGGCCGCGAGCGTCGCCATGCGCAAGTAGGCCTTCGGCTCGACGCTGCACAGCTTGGCGGACTCCAGCAGGGAGTATAAGAGGGCGGCCACCTCGGTGCCCCTGCGCGAGCGGCTCCCGTAATGATTCTTCCTCCCGAGGACGACGCCCCGCAGCGCGCGCTCCACGCCATTCGTGTCGAGGGGAATGCGCCCGTCTTCGAGGAAGCGGGTAAGGCCGGGCCACAGGCCCCGCATGTAGGCGACGGCCTTACCGAGGGCGGACTCGGGCAACGCGGGCACCTCGCGCGCCCAAAAACCAATGGATCACCCTGGGCACCTGTCTGCCGCGTCGCCCACGGCCTCCCTTCCGGAACGCATCGCCCCAATGCGATACCGGCAGCTTGCAGCTCCTGCGTGACTAGGTGCTGACCATGACGAAGGCCTTGATGTTGGTGGCTGGCATCGCTGTGTTGAATGGCTGCGCCACTTCCACCACGAAATGGAAGGGTGACGTTGTCTGGCCCGATGAACAGTCGACCAGAACCGACATCACACCTACCGAAGCGGGCGCGGCGCTCGCCGCGGCTGGAGCCATCCGCGAAGTGGTACGCACCAACCCCTTCCCAAATCTGTTCGAGGGTTGTTCGAGTCCAGAACAGGGCCTGGATGTCTCCGTCTTCAAGGGCCCGACGCAGGGGCTGTACTTCGTGACCGTGGAGCAACGCTTCCATCGCTGTGGCGGACCCAGCGGACGCGTCCTCGATTGGTGGGAGGTGTACGCGGTGACGTCACAGGGCGACGTGGTCGCCAAGGCACCGCCCCCTACACACGAGCCCGTACCAGCCCCAGTGCCAGTTGTAAGAGAGCCCTCCACCCTCGAGAGCCCTTCATCGGAAGGCGGCTCTCCATCACCACCGAAGCAGGCGCTTCCGTACAGCACGTGAGGCCGCCTCGACGCACCTTGCCTGGATTCAGGATACCCAGCGGAGCACGAGGCGTTTGTGCCTCCAACGCATCAGCCGCATCAGCCGGCGCGTAGGTTCGCCCTTCCTCGCAAACCCAGGCGCGACAACAGGGGCACGGCGAGGTCACACTCCGCCAGCAGTCGGAACGAGTGGACGACGCACACACGAAACCCCATCGATGCCCTATGCCGGGAGCGAGGCGCCACGGTGTGACGCCTCTACACCGTGGCGCGCGGGCCTACAGTCGGACCTGGAGCCGCACTCCTGGCTGGAACCAGAAGTGCAAGGTCGTCTCTTCGACGCTCCCAGAGAAGATGTCCTGGCCATTCAGTCGCAACGCAGACCAGAAATACATCCCCACGGCCCCCGAGAAATAGGGGCCGACCCTCACCCTGTCGGAGAGCACGAGGTCGAGGCCCGCCTGGAGGTTCAGGAGTTCGAGGCCGGACTCGGTCACGACGGACTTCCCGACATGGCTCTCGGACGTCGTCCGCAACCGCTCGTAGCCCACGCCCGCCCCCACCCAGGGAGACCAGAGGGTCGCCGCGGGGAAGTGGTAGCTGAAACCCACCCCCAACCTCAGGACCCCACCTCGGCAGTCCTCGTCCGTGCAGAGGGACGAATACCGACCCACGCCGTACTGTCCCTGGAGTTCCACCGCGAGGTTGGGCGTGAAGAAATAGGAGAGGTCCACCTGGGGCGCGATGACACCATCGATGCGACCCGCCATCGGAATATCCATCCGAGCGTCGCCGCGAGGATGGCCGTACGAGAGCCGCGCCCCCACGGCGAAGCCAGTGGCCTCGGGTGAGGCGTCAGGGGGCGAGGTCTCCTGCGCGGCGGCTGGCAGCGCCAGGAGCGCGACCAGCGGAAGCAGGAAATGGAAGGACTGGAGACGCCGGGGATTCAGGAGGAACTCGGGCATGGATTCCCGCTGCAAGGTGAAGCGCCCCCGACCAGGCGCTCGCATCTCAGCCGATTACACAGCCATGCGCAAGAGATGAGTGAGGCTTTGAAAGCGCCCTCGCCAGAGGCTGGCTCAGAGCACCTTGCCCGGATTCAGGATGCCCAGCGGATCCAGCGCGCTCTTGATACTCCGATGCAACCGCATCCCTTCTTCACCAAGCTGACTCGTCATGAAGGGCTGCTTCAGCGCCCCCACCCCGTGCTCGCCGGTAATCGTCCCGCCCAGCTCCAGCGCCGCGTGCAGGATGTCGTCGAAGGCCGCCTGCGCCTTCACTCGCGCCACCGCGTCGCTCCGGTCGAAGACCACCGTGGGGTGCATGTTCCCATCCCCCGCGTGACCGAACGTCCCCACCAGCACACCCCGCTCCGCCGCGATGCGCTCCACCGCCTCCAGCAACTCCGGGATGCGTGACAGCGGCACGCCCACGTCGTCCAGCAACGTCGCCCCCTGCTTCTCCAGCGCCGGATACGCCAACCGCCGCGCCGTGAGCAGCAACTCCCCCTCCGCCTCGTCCCCCGTGTGCGTGACGAACGTCGCTCCCGCCGCCTCGCACGCCGCCGCCATTGCTTCGATCTCCGCCACGCCCTGCTCGCCCCCCGCGTCCGAGCGCGCCAGCAGGAACGCCGCCGCGTCCACGTCCAACCCCAGCGGCTTGTACGCCTCCACCGCCCGACACGTCGCCCGGTCCATCAGCTCCAGCATCGACGGCCGCGTGCGCGCCATGATGTCCGTCACCGCCACACCCGCTCCCGCCAACGTCGGGAACGTCGCCACCAATGTCGTCGCCTTCGGCGGTCGGGGCCGCAGCTTCAACGTCGCCTCGGTGATGACCCCCAGCGTCCCCTCCGAGCCCACGAACAACCGCGTCAGGTCATAGCCCGCCACGTTCTTCACCGTGCGCCCGCCCGTCCGCACCACCGACCCATCCGCGAGCACCACCTCCAACCCCAACACCGCGTCCCCCGTGACGCCGTACTTCACGCAGCACAACCCACCCGCGTTCGTCGCCAGGTTGCCGCCCAGGCTCGAGAACTCCCAGCTCGCCGGATCCGGCGCGTACCAGAGCCCCTTCTCCGCCACCGCCGCCTTCAGCTCCGCGTTCAACACCCCGGGCTGCACCACCGCCAACATCCCCCGCGCGTCCACCTCCAACACGCGGTTCATCCGCATCAGCGACAACACGAGGCAGCCCTCCACCGCGTTCGCCCCACCCGACAACCCCGAGCCCGCTCCTCGCGGCACCACCGGAATCCGTCGCGCCGAGGCAATGCGCAACACCGCCCGCACGTCCTCCGTCGACGTCGCTCGCACCAGCGCCAACGGTCGCCCCGACGCCGCCCACTCGGCCTGGTCCCTCCGGTGCGCCTCCAACACGTCCCCGTCCGTGACGAGCGCCCCCTCCGGCAACACCGCCGCCAGCTCCCGCAACACCTCGTCCGTCGCGCTCATCTCGGCTCCCTCCCCCACGGCACCTCGCGGTCCCGGATCCGTTCCCGGGTGGCCACGACCGTCGGGCTGCTCCCTCGCCGCCCACCCTTCACCCGTCCACGACGCACCGGGGCCCGGCCCAAGGTCCGACCGCCGTGCCCCCGCTCATCCGCGTCCGTCTCGACATCGCTATTCCGGGCCACGTCCGACAACGCCTCCGCCACCCACGCCCGTGTCACCACGCTCGCCGAAGCGTCTTCGGCCCGCGGACCAGCAGCTCCCTCCCCAGAAGCCATCTCTGACTCGCACTCGCGGCAAGCCGCGTTCACCACATCGTCTTCAGGGCGTTGGCCGTCCATCCCTTCCCTCACGCTCTCGCCGCGCGACTCACCGCCGCTCCGCCGCGTCCGGCGTCACGGTTCCCTCGTAGAAGCCCTGGATGTGCTCGCGCAGCCGCTGGGACACGCCCTCCGCGTCGCCTCGCTCCACCGCGTCCAGCAGCGCCGCGTGCTCGTCGGCCAACCGCCGCAACATCCCCGGACCCGCCGCGCGCAAGGACTCCAGCAGGTGCCTCGCCATCGCGTCGCGCACCGCCAGCATCACCAGGTGCATCGCCCGGTTGCCGGACGCCGCCACCAGCTCGATGTGGAAGCGCACGTCCGCCTCGTGGAACGCCTCCACCGTCACGTCCGGCCGGCACATCTCCTCCAGCGCCCGCCTCGCCGCGTCCAATAGCCCCGGCGCACCCCGCCTCGCCGCCCGCTCCAGCGCCGCGGACTCCAGCACGCATCGCAGCTCCACCAGGTCCTCCAGCGACGCCAACCGCAGCCGCACCACGTGCGTCAGCGCCTCGCTCAGCAGGCCGCTCGCAGCCCGGGCCACCAACGCCTTGCCCTTCCCCTCCACCAGCCCCTGCGCCTGCAACGCCCGCAGCGCCTCCCGGATGGAGGCCCGACTCACCCCGAACTGCACCGCCAGCTCCCGCTCCGGCGGCAACGCGTCCCCTGGAGGCAGGCCGCCGCTCAGGATGGCCTCGCGGATCCGCTCCGCCACCTGGAGATACAAGGGGTTACGAACCACCGCCTGGAAGGGTCGAGCCGAAACCATGGTCGACAGACTACCTGATTGACTGATGGTCAGACCAGAGGTGACGATAGCCGGGCTGTCGATAGAGACCCCATTGGGAGGCAACCGACCATGGCGAAAATCCTGATCCTAGCGGGCGATGCGGCCGAGTCCCTGGAGGTGATGTACCCGTACCAGCGACTCCTCGAGGAGGGTTACGAGGTCCACATCGCCGCGCCGTCGAAGAAGAAGCTCCAGTTCGTGGTGCACGACTTCGTCGACGGCTTCGACACCTATACGGAGAAGCCCGGCTACACGTGGCCGGCGGACCTCGCCTTCTCCGAGGTGAAGCCCTCCGACTACGTCGCGCTCGTCGTCCCCGGCGGCCGCGCCCCGGAATACATCCGCAACGACGCCGACTGTCAGCGCATCGTCCGGCACTTCTTCGACAAGAACCAACCCGTCGCCCACATCTGCCACGGCCCCCTGCTGCTCACCGCCGCGGGCGTCCTCAAGGGCCGCAAGAGCGCCGCCTACCCCGCCCTGAAGCTCGACGTACAGGGCTCCGGCGCGGAGTTCGTCGACTCCTCCGCCGTCGTCGACGGGCAGATGGTCTCCGCCCGCGCCTGGCCCGACCATCCGGCGTGGATGCGCGAGTTCATGAAGATCCTCCGCGCCAAGGCCCCCGCGACCTGACCCACGCGAGGTCCCCGGAACGCCGAGGCGCTTACTTGCGAGCGCTCGGCGTCTTCCCCGCGCGCGCGCCGAGCTGTTGACTGGAGGCCGCGCTCCGCCAGCCCTCCTCCAACAGCCGCGCGAGCACGTCCCGCTTCACGTTCGCCAACCGGACGAGCAGGTACTCCGGATAGCCGGCGTAGTGGTCGGTGAAGAAGAAGGTCTCCGGCTCCGCGCGCGTGAGCACCTCGCGCGCCTCCGGATCCACCTTCACCACGAGCGTCTCGCCGTCCTCCTTCATCCGCGCGATGAACTTCTTGCGCACGCGGAAAGATGGCGTCCCGTACGACGTGCCCTCCTCCATCCCCGGCAACGCGAGCGCGATGTCCCGCACGTCCTCGAAGGTGAGACCGCGCGCGGCATCGGCGCGCGACCTTCCACGAGGCGCAGCCGGGCGCTCGCTGTGACTCGCGCCACTCGGAACGGACCGAGACGACTCGGTGCGCTTCGCCTTCCCGGCATCAGCCGCACGGGTTCGAGTCGATGGTGCGGGCTTCGCGTGTCCTGCCTCATCCGCACGGGTTCGAGTCGATGCCGAGGGCTTCACGCGCCCTGCCTCGTCCCCACGGGTTCGAGTCGATGCCGAGGGCTTCGCGCGTCCTGCCTCATCCCCACGGGTTCGGGTCGATGCCGAGCGCTTCACTCGCCCCGTCCCGCTCGTGCCTGTCCCGGAACGCTTCGTCACGCCCGCGCCCGCCTTGGCTCGCACGGGCCGCTTCGTCTCGCGCGGACTCATTCGCCACACTCCATCGTCTGCTCATTCCGGCGCTTCGTCTCCCCACGGGTGAGCGTGGTGCCACGCACCGTCACCCGGGTCACCTCGTCCGCGCCCAACGTCGAACCACACTCCGCGGCGCTCGCCCGGCAGCTCCGGGTCAACACCAGCGTGTCCTTGCCCGCCCGCGAGAGGCCCTCCATCTCGCAGCGATAGGCCGTCGCGCCCTGCCGCACGTCCCCCGTGAAGTCCTCCTCGCCCACCACGTCCGCCGTCCCCAACAGCTCGCCCTTCTTCCCCGTCAGCACGAAGTGATACCGCGTCAGCGTGACGCGGTCCCCGAACTCCTCGTCCGGCGCGGGCTCCTCGTGCTCATCCTGCGTGAAGACGCGCAGCTTCAACCCCTGGGGCAGCGACAGCTTCTCTTCCCGGACCACCAGGGGCTCCCCCTCCGCGCTCGGACACGCTCGGTCCACCGCCTCCACCGCCACCTCGCGCGAATACGCATCCGGCGCCAACACCTTCAGGTGCTCCAGCGCCGTGGCCGCGCCCTCCGGGTCGCAGACACCCACCAGCCATACCCAGAAGCCCGGCTTGAGCCCCGCCAGCGTGTCGCTGCGCACCAGCTTCGGATACCCCTGCGGCAGCTCCAGCTTCGTCTTCTCCAGGAGCTCCCCGATGCCAGCCCACGCCGACCGCTGCGCCTCCGCCTCGGCCTGAACCTTCGCTCCCTTCCAGATGAGCGCGACGCTCTTCGCGTCCGCGACCCCGCTTCCCCACAGCACGGCCAGCAAGCACAGGCCCACGAGCCTTCCACGCATGACGGTTCCCCCTTCACGAGCCGCCAACCATGTCACCGCGCTCGCCCCCGCTCAAAGCCCCTGGCCGTCGTGCTTCCACGGCGCGATGCGCCAGCCGAGCCGCCCACGCCCGGAACTCGCGCGCCCGCGTCTCCACGGCCGCGCTGCTATCCTCCCCCCACACGCCATGGCCGAGGACGCCCCCAGCCCACCCGCGAGGACGCCCCGCAACGAGGAAGACGACTACGCCGTCTCCCTCCCCCGTCTGCTCGTCATCCGGCTGTACGCCCTCGTCATCGACTGCGTCACCCGCCTGGGAGACCTCGCGGTGCTCACGCTCCGCCCGCGGCTGCTCGGCCCCTACCTGGGCCTGTGGCTGCGCGAGGTGCTCGTGTCGCCCTACCGCCTGAAGCGCACGTTCGAGCTGATCCGCGTCCTCCAGGCCACCGGCCAGCGCTTCAACGAGCTGATGTACGGCGAGACGCCCGTGCACACCGCCCTCTGGCTCTTCCGCCGGGCCGGGCTCGGCCCCGGCCACACCCTCGTCGACCTGGGCGCGGGACGCGGACGCACCCTGCTCGCCGCGCGCTGGCTGGGCGCCCAGGCCGTGGGCCTCGAGCTGCTCGAAGCCCACGTCGCCCTCGCCTCCAGCCCCCTGGCGAAGGCCGGCGCCCGACTCGTCCAGGGCGACGCGACCCAGGCCGACCTCGCGGGCGCCACCCACGTCTTCGTCAACTGGACCGCCCTCGCCCCCGACACCCAGGCGCGACTCGTCACCCGCCTGCGGACCTGCCCGCCCGGCACCCGCGTCCTCACCGTCACCCGCCCCATCCGGTTGGAGAGCTTCGTCGTCCTCTCCCAACACCGCGCCCTCTTCACCTGGGGCCGCGAGGACGTCTGGATTCAAGAGCACCGACCCTACTCGGGGAACGAGGCTTGAGATTTGAGAAGCAAGCACCCACCCCGGGCCGAGCACATCCGACGCCGCGATGGCTTCCGCTCGCGGCGGCTCCATGCCTACGCTCGGCGGCGCATGCCGGTCGCGTGCGCGGCTCCCATGATGGGGGCGACGTGTGGCCGGAGGATTCCAGCGCCCCGGCCCTTGGGCCCGGGCACACACAGGAGTGGACTCAATGAAGGCCTGGACGGCGGTCGCGGTGCTCGCTCTCTCCCTCGTCGGCTGCGGCAACTCGCGCGAGCTGACCCGCGCCAAGGCGGAGGCGAACATCCTGCGCTCGGACACCAAGAAGCTGCAGGAGGAGAACGAGGCGCTGAAGGAGAAGGTCACGGGCCTGGAGCTCGAGCTGACCTCCGTGACGAAAGAGCGCGACGAGCTGAAGGCCGCCGCCGAGCAGGCCGCGCAGGCCCCGGCCGCCGTCCCCGCTTCCGGCAAGAAGCGCAAGAAGTAGCTGGCCGCGAGAGGACACACGCCGATGACCGGGACGCGCACGACGGCGGTCCATGTCCACGAAGGCTGTGACGTGTACGTGGGTCGCGCCTTCCGCGCGTGGGCGAAGCCGAGCCCCACCAACCCCGTGCCCGGTCGCTTCGGCAACCCGTTCAAGCCCGGGGGCGTGGGCGCCCCCGGCGCCATGCTGAAGACCTACTTCGGCGCCTGGCTCGCCCCGCTGCCGGAGGCCGAGCAGCAGGCCATCCGCGACGAGGCCCGGCGCCGCATGGGGCCGGACGTGGACGCCTTCGAGTCCTACCGGTGGTACCTGGAGCTGCGCGCCCGCCATGACCCGACGTGGCGCGACGACGTGCTGGCCCTGCGAGGCAAGCGCCTGGGCTGCTGGTGCAAGCCCGGCCCCTGTCACGCGGACGTGCTGGCCGCCTGGGTGGACGCCCACGCCCGCGAGCCGCGCGGGCGCGCGTAGCCCTCACCCTCCCGAGCGCCTCCACGCGTCGTGCCCCACCTGGTCGCGGATGCGCGCCACCGCGTCGTGCCAGGCGCGCTGGGCCAGCCCGTTCGAGCGCAAATCTCCCCCCGCCGCCTCCGCCTTGCGCAGCGCCACCCTCGCGCCCTCGGCGCCCGCCACGCGCGCGGCGCGCACGGCCTCCGCCAGCCCCTTCAGCAACTTCAACACGGGCTCGTCGGAAGGAGCCTCCAGCCCCTCCAGCGCCGCGTCCAACGCACGGTGCGCGCCGCCCAGCGCCAGCACGAAGGCGTTCCACACCCGCAGGCTCGCGCGCGAGTGGTCCTCCGGCAGCCCCAGCCCCCGCGCCACCGCCTCCTCGGACTCCGAGGTGTTGCCCCGCAGGTAGCTCAGCACCGTCACGTTGAGCAACATCCACGGACGCAGCTCGCGCACGGGGTGGTCGCGCCAGTCACGCATCCAGCGCCAGGCCCAGCCCATCCACCCCATCTGCATCAGCGCGTAGCCCACCGCGCCCCACAGCCGGACGTGGCGTCGCAACGTGTCGCCGTGCAGCCACAGGAACAGCGGCATCAGGACGTCCCGGTGCAGCTCTCCCAGCCGCTCCACGTAGGCGCCCACTGCCTCCACCGCGCCCTCGCGAGAGGCGAGCAGCTCCCGCAACCCGCCCCACACGCGCCACGTCAACCGCCGCTCCGCCTGGCGCGCGCCCCACAGCCGCGCCAGGGTCCCCGGCAGCGGCCCCTCACGCAGCCGCACCGCGTCCTCCACCGCCCGGTCCAGCAGCGTGCCCCAGCCCCGCTCCTTCATGGCCTCCGCCGCGGCGGCCAGCGGCCACTCGTCGCCCTCGTCCACGGACAGCATCGTCCGCACCAGGTGCGCGCTGGCGCCCCGGGCATTGCCTCGCCCGGCGGCGAGCCGCACCTGTCGCGCCTCGAAGAACGCCTCGTCGCAGCGCGAGCGCCCCTGCTCCAGCCACACGGCCGCCTCGTCCCACCGGCGATGCTTCGCCAGCAGGTCGAAGGCCTTCAGACACGGGACTCCGTTGTCGGAGTCCAGCTCCCGCGCGCGCGTCCAGGCCGCGAGCGCCCCCGCCACGTCGTCCGCCTTCGCCCGCGCGTCGCCCAGCCGCTCGTGGAAGGAGGCGTTCTCCGGCTGCTGCCCCACCAGCGCCTCCATCGCGCGGACGAAGACGCCCACGTCCGGGAGGCGCTCTCCCCACTGCGCCAGCTTCACCCACCCCCACGTGTAGTCCGGGTCCTGCTCCACCAACGCCGTCATGGCGCGGATGGCCTCGCGCCGCTCCCCGCGCTGCGCGAGCACCCACACCGCGCGACCCCGCAGGGACACCGGGGGCGCGCCGCCATAGACGGCGGGAGCGCACGCGGCCAGCGCTTCCTCGTACCGCTCGGCCCGGCACAGCATGCGCGCCCGCGCGTCGTACACGTCCGCCAGCCGGGGGGCCGACTCCAGCACCGAATCCAGCAGCGCCAGCTGCTCCTCCAGGGTGGGCCCCTCCAACAACTCCAGCAGCTCCGCCAGCTTCCACCGGGGAAGCACGGAGGTGGACGGGCGGGCCACCAGCTCGCGCGCCAGCGCCACCGCGTCCGGGAGCCGCTCCGCCTCGTGGCTCCACTCCAGCAGCCGCTCCCACCCCCAGCCGTAGTCCACGCCCAGGCGCAGCGCCTGGAAGAGGTAGGCCAGCGCCTCGTCTCGCGCGTCGGAGCGCCACATCAGCTCCGCCAGGAAGCCGAGCACCGTGCAGTCCAGCGGGTTCTCCCGCCGCAGCCGCTCCAGCACCGCGCGCGCCTCCGCCTTCTCGCCCTGACGCTCCAGCAGCTCCGACAGCTCGCACGTCGGCCGCACCCACCCGGGCGACAGCCGGCACGCCCGCTCCAGCGCCGCGCGCTCGCCCGCGACCTCCTTCCGGGCGCGGTGCACCAACGCACGCTCCAGCCACACCTGTCCCAGCAGCGGGAAGTGCGCCGTGGCCCGCTCCGCCAGGGCCAGTGCCTCGTCCGCGCGGCCCTCGCGCGGCAGGTGACGCAGCCGCGCCACCCACACGTCCTTCGCCTCCGGCCTTCTCGCGAGCAGTCCCTCGAGCCACGCCCCCAGCTCCTCGGGGGCGTAGACGTTCCGGCCATACTCCTCCACCACCCGCACCGTCTCGTCGAGGAGGGGCGCGTGCTCGAGCACCTCGCGCAGGAAGTCGAGCGCCTCCCTGCGCGTCTCGGGCGTCGTCGCCAGCTCCACCAGCGCCGCCGCCACGTGTGGCGCCGGGTGCAGCCTCAGCGACTCACGGTAGGCCGTCCGCGCCTCGTCAGTCCGTCCCGAGGCCGCCAGCACCTGCCCCTTCGCGAAGTGGAGCGACGCGCTGCGAGGGTCCAGCACGTCCGCGCGCGAGAGCACCTCCAGCGCCTCGTCCCGGAGCCCCTCGCTGGCGAGCACCCGCGCCTTCTCGCGCAGCGCCCAGGCGTCGTCCGGGTGGACGGCCAGCATCGCCCCCACCGCGACAGGGAGCGCCGCCGCGTCATGCTCCCGCGCCCACTGGACGCGCAGCCGCAACAGGCCATGGTGGTGCGGGAAGCGCGCGCAGGCCGCCTCCAGGTGCTCGCGCGCCCGGGGCACGCCGTGAAGCGCGGTGAGCAGCCGCACCCGCTCGCCGTGCGCGTCCTGCGCCAGGGGCTCCCGGGTCAACACCTGCTCCCAGCACGCCAGCGACTCCTCCAGCGCGCCGCGCGTGGAGGCCAGCAGCGCCGCCGCGCGGAACCAGGCCCCCTCGCGCACGTGTCCGCGCGCCGAGTCCAGGTGGCGCTGGGCCTCCTCCACCTGCCCGAAGCGCGCGTGCATCTGCGCCGCGAAGAGGGCCAGCTCGCCATCCTCCGGCCGCAGCGCGCGGGCGCGCTCCAGCACGGCGAACGCCTCCGCCGTCTGGTCCAGCTCCTCGCGCGCGCGGCAGAGCGTCCGGGCGGACGCCGAGTCGAGCGCACCCAGGCGCTGGAAGCGGTCCGTCAGGAAGGCCAGCGCGCGCGCCGTGTCCCCCTGCGCCTGGGCCGCGAGGAAGTATGTCCAGGCATGCCCCTCGTCCCGGTCCTCCAGGCAGGCCGCGGCGCGATAGAGCGACAACGCCTCCGCCCGCCGCTGCTGGCCCCACCGCAGGTTGGCCAGCGTGCGGTACGCGGGCGCGAAGGTGGGGTGCACGCGCAGGGTGCGCCCGAGCAGCCACTCCGCCTCCGCCTCGTGGCGCGCGTCCGACAGCAGCTCCCCCGCCAGCGAGTGCCACACCACCGGGTGCGTGCCCTTCCCCTGCGCGCGCTCGCGCAGCGCCGCGCGGCGCTCCTCGGCCCGCCCCAGCTCGCCCAGGTAGCCGAGCCAGGCCATCACGTAGTTGAGGTCGTCGGGGTAGGCCGCGCGCAGCCCCTCGATGGCGGCCAGCCCCTCCGGCGTGCTCTCGTCGTAGGAGGCCAGCACGCGGCGGGCCTCCCACACCAGCCGGTGCGCCGGCGCGGCGCTCGCCATGGCCTCCGCGATGGCCCGGGCCCCCGCGCGGTCATGCGCGACGAGCGCCGCATCCAGCCGGTGCAGGTCGTCGTAGAGCGCGGCCTCCGGCAGCTCGATGGCGTCCAGCCGCGCGGCCTCCGCCAGGGGCACCAGGGCCATCCCGCGCGGGCCGCAGGACGCGAAGTGCTCCAGCGAGGCCTCGGTGTCGAACTCCACCAGGTGCGGCGTGGACGGGTCGCGCACCAGCAGCGTGCCCCGGCGCTCGTCGTAGCCCACCACCGCTTGCAGGTGCGCGTTGCCCACGCCGCGCGTGGTGAGGGTGAAGGCGATGCCCGCGTCGAGCAGCGCGCGAGCGCTCTCCCAGGTGACGCGGAACTCGCGCACGTGCCAGCCCGTCGTCGCCGCCCAGTGCCGCTCCTGGTAGGCGGGCGTGCCGTCGTAGCAGATGGCCTCCGCCACCTGCAGGTGCTCCACCGGCACATTCCACAGCGCCGCCACGGAGACGAGCGTCGCGGGAGCGCACGTCTTGTGGTGCTGGCGCACGAAGCGCACCGGCAGCACCAGGCGGCGCCCCTCCGGCCGGGCCTCCAGCCTGCGGGCCATGTTCTCGTGGAAACCCGAGCCGCTCAGCCACGCCAGGTCCAGAGCCAGCGCCACGTCGCCCCGCAGGTACGCGGCGTCGGAGCGCAGCGCCGCCATCATGCCGAAGCTCTTCGCCTCCAGCCGGGGCGCCAGCCGCAGCGCCCGCTCCCAGGTCTCCCAGGCCTCCTCGTGGAGGCCCAGGTCGCCCTGGAGGACGGCCAGCTGCCCCGACACCGGGGACGACTCCAGGCGCTCCGAGGCCTCCTTCAGGAACGCGAGCGCCTCGTCGGCGCGGCCCAGCTCCCCCAGCAGCCCGGCGACGCACTGCACCGCGGGGCGGTACCACGGGCGCAGCGCCAGGGCGTGACGCGCGGACTCCAGCGCCTCCTCGCGCCGGTCCTGCTCCTCCAGCATGTGGGCCCGCATCACGTGGCACCAAGGGTGACGGGGCGCGAGCGCCAGCGCCTCGTGGAGCCACCGCCCGGCGTCCTCGAAGTCGCGCAGCGCGACCAGGAACTCCGCCCGGGCGAGCAGCAGGTCCGCGCGCGCCTCCGGCGAGGCCAGTTCCAGGTCCACGGGGCCGTCGAGGAAGGCGAGCGCCGCCAGCGGTCCCCTGCGCTGCTCCAGGAGCTGCGCATAGTAGTAGCGGACCTCCGGGTCTCGCGGCGACTCCCGGTAGGCCCGCGTCCACTGGAGGCGCGCCGCGCGGGGAGCCCCGAGATGATGCAGCAGCCGCGCCGCCAGCACCCGCGCGCGGCTCCCCGTCCACCGCTCCAGGGGCACGCCCCCTTCCGTGAGCTGGAAGGCCTGGAGATAGAGGCCCCGGTCATAGAGGTCGCGCACCGAAGCCAGCAGCTCGGGCGACGGGGACGAGGAGGACGGAAGTGGCGCGGGAGGAAGGAGCACGGGAGCGGAGTCGGCGGCCGGGACCTGGGAGCGCATGGCCCGTTGAGGACGCCATGCGACATGCCCCCTGACAGTGACACGCCCCCCACCCCGCCTCCAGCGACTCCCCGCCCAGGGCCGACACGTCGCCGGCCCGGTTCGACACGTCGGAGCGCCTGTCGACAGCCCCGTCGACCCGGCCCACCCCTCGACGCGCCCGGGAGGAGCCCCCGGCACGGCCGCTGCACTGGGGCCTGGGCACGAGGAGGCGCGACAGCGCCTCCCGCCACGCGGTTCCACCTCTCCCGGAGCGCACCATGCCGAATGTGTCCATCGACAAGCCCACGCAGCAGCCGCCCTCGCCGCAGTCCACGGAGAGCCTCACCGCCACCCTCGTCAACCAGACGTCTGGCGACCTGGTGCTGGTGTCCTCCGTCACCAACGAGCAGTGGACGATTCCCCCGCCGTCCGTCATCGCCGCCGGCCAGTCCGGGCAGTTCTCCAGCCCAGGCAACTTCAACAACCCCTCCGCGGGCAACATCACCTACAAGGCCGCCGCGGTGAACAACGCGACGTTCGCGCTCCAGTGGGACATCCCCTCCATCGGCCCGAACAACATCAACTGGCAGACGAGCACCGGCCTCAGCGCGCAGGAGTCCGGCTCGCTGAGCGGCTGGAACCTCTCCGCCGCGTGGTTCATCAGCGCCGGCTGAGCCGCGAGGTGGCAGACGCCGCGTCGCGCGGGGCCGCGCTAGAGTGAGGCACGCCTTCCCATGTCGCCCACGCTCGCTGACGTCTCCACCGCGGCGGTGCCGGAACGGACCGGCGGCCCCCAGGGGCCTCGACTCGTCCCGGCCCTCACCGTCATCTCCCATCCCCTGCCGCGGCGCGTGGGCGAGCGGCTGTCGCTCGACGCGCTGCCCGCGGGCCGGGAGGTGGCCCTGTCGCGCAACGGGCCGGACTTCTCGAGGCCCGGCGCGGTGCTCGGCCAGCCGCTGAACGACCCGTTCATCAGCCGCAAGCCGCTGGTGCTCGCCACCGGCTCACGGCCCGGCGCGGTGCGGCTGACCAACAGCGAGGGCGGCACGCGCGTCGCCGTCGCGGGCTCCCCGCTGGAGGGCACCTGGGAGCTGTCGGAGGACGAGGTGGCCGCGGGCGTCCCGCTGGAGCTGGGCGGGCGCGTGGTCGTGCTGCTGCACGCCATGGAGCCGGAGTCGTCGACGGCTCCGTCGGACGCGCTCGGCATGGTGGGCGAGAGCACCGGGGTGCGGCGGCTGCGCCAGCACATCCAGCGCGTGGCCGACCTGGACGTGCCCGTGCTCATCCGCGGTGAGACGGGCACCGGCAAGGAGCGCGTGGCCCAGGCCATCCACCAGCGCAGCCGTCGCCGCGACGGGCGGTTCGTCAGCGTCAACCTGGGCGCGATTCCCAAGGAGCTGGCCGCCGCCGAGCTGTTCGGCTCGCAGAAGGGCGCGTACACCGGCGCGACGCAGAGCCGCGAGGGCTTCTTCCGCGCCGCGCATGGCGGCACGCTGTTCCTCGACGAGGTCGGCGAGGCGCCACCCGAGGTGCAGGTCATGCTGCTGCGCGTGCTGGAGACGGGCGAGGTGTACCCCGTCGGCGGCACCGCGCCCGTGAAGGTGGACGTGCGCCTCTTGGCCGCGACCGACGCGGACCTGGAGGAGCGCATCCGCGACGGACGCTTCAGGGCGCCGCTGCTCCACCGGCTGGCGGGCTACGACCTCCACGTCCCGCCGCTGCGCGAGCGGCGCGAGGACGTGGGGCGCCTCTTCTTCCACTTCGCGCGCGAGGAGCTCGCCGCCCTGGGCGAGGCCCACCACCTGGACAACGAGGACGCGTGGGCGGAGCCATGGCTGCCCGCGCCGCTCGCGGTGCGGCTGGTGCGCTTCGGCTGGCCCGGCAACATCCGCCAGCTCCGCAACCTCGCGCGGCAGCTCGTCATCGGCAGTCGGGGCCAGCCGCGCCTGCACGCGGAGCCCCGGCTGGAGCAGGAGCTGGAGGTGGCCGCCGCCACGCCCGGCGCGCCCGTGACTCCCGCGGCCTCCGAGCCAGGCGCCGAGCCCCGCGCCGGAGCGACCCGCCGCAAGGCCTCCCAGGTGACGGAGGAGGAGCTGCTGGCGACGCTGCGCGAACATGCGTGGGACCTGAAGGCCTCCGCGGACGCGCTGGGGATTCCGCGCCCGTCGCTCTACGACCTCATCGACAAGAGCCCGAACCTGCGCACCGCGGGGGACCTGAGCCCAGACGAAATCACCCGCGCCTTCGAGGCCCACGCGGGCGACCTGGACGCCATGGCGCGGCACCTCGAGGTGTCGCGGCGCGCGCTCGGGCGGCGCTTGAAGGAGCTGGGGCTGACGCCTCGCGAGTGACGTGCGGGCCTCCCGTGGCACGAGGCATGCTCTACCCGACGGGACATTCGAGTCATCGAGAGGGTGTGCACATGAGGAATGGAATCGGGGTCGCGGGGATGCTGCTCATCGCGGGCTGGGTGGCCTGCACGACGCGGGCGCGTGAGACGTCGGAGTCGGGGGCCTCGGCGCTCACGGTCGCGTCGAAGGACGACCCGTGCGCGGTGGGCACGTGCCCGGGGGACGCGGGCACCTGCCTGGCCCTGTCCGTCGACGACAGCGACCACGGCAAGCACTTCAACCCCGCGCCCGGGAAGAACGGCTGGACGATGTGCTCGGGTCAGGGGCTCTCGGTCAGCTCGCTGATGGACAAGGGCCTGTGCGTCGACCTGCGCGCCCTCCAGGTGCTCGCGGATGGAGGCACCACGCTCACGGGCAGCCTCGCGAGCGGCGGCAACTGGCAGGACCTCGACCTGTCGTCCGGCACGTACTGCCTCAGTGTCTGCACGAACAAGGACGGCGACTGCTCCCAGGGCTGCAAGCAGGCCGACTGCACCGAACAGGACGAGGAGACCATCCGAGGCAACCTCGACGTCGTCACCAAGGTGCCCGAGCCGAACGAGGCGCGCCGCTAAGGAACGGGAGTCCGCGCCAACGTATTGGAGGGCGCGGACCTCCAGCCTGCTAGATGTCGGCACCCGAGGTGCCCGAGCCGAACGAGGCGCGTCGCCAAGGAACGAGAGTCCGCGCCAACGAACTGGAGGGCGGCGCGGACTTCGAGCCTACGGGGCCCGCGTCGCGCTCCAGGCGCCGGGCCTCGGCTCCGCGAGGAACGGGCTCCACTCGTGCGCGAGGTGGCGGTTCTCCTGGATGGCCCGGGCCAGTGACTCCCGGGCCTCGCGTCGGGCCTCGGGCGTCGACTCGGGACGACCTGGCAGCTCCGCGAGCGTCAGCAGGGTCGCCGCGCGAAGGGCCTGGGCCCTCGGCCACGCCGGGCGAAGCACCAGCGCCTCGTCCACGAGCGCGAGCCCGCGCGTCAGCCGCGACGCCGCGTCACCCGCCCCCAAGCGTCGCGCCGACTGGAGACAGGCGAGCGAGAAGGCCACGCGGTGCTCGGGCTGAGCGGGCTCCAGCTCGATGGCCTTCTGGAAGGCCCTCTCCGCCTCCTCGAACCCACCCGCGTCCGGACCTGGCTCCTCCACCACCTCGACCATCGACGCTTCGCCCAGCGAATGCCACACCCCGGCCAGCTTCGGATTCAGCGAGCGCGCGTGGCTGAGGTTCCGGTAGGACATGTCCAGCAGGACACCCGCCGTGCCCTCCCGCCGAATCGCCCAGATGGCCTCCACATGAAGCGCGAGGCCCAGGTTCAACCAGGGCTGTGGCAGGTCGGGCACCAGCGTGACGGCCTTCTCCAACGCCGCTCGCGCCGCGCGCACCGCGGCCTCGGGGGAGCGCCCCTCCTTCAGCAGCACCGCCGCGCGCCACGCGTGGACCTCCCCCAGGTTGTTCTGCCCATACCCCTGCGCGGGGGCCAGGGCGACGGCGGCCTCGAAAGCCTTCCGCGCCTCGTCGAGGAGCGGCTCCGGGTCTCCCCCGCGCTCCCAGGCCACCTTCGCCTGCTCGAAGAGCGCGGTGCCCAGGCCATTGTGCAGCGGCGGCAGCTCCGCGTTGATGGACAGCCCCTTCCGGTAGAGCGTCAGCGCCCGCTCCAGGGCCGGCCCCACGTCGGCGCCCGAGTCCCGGAGCCGCGCGGCCTTCGCGAGCTGCACCTCGCCCGCGTAGAACCACGGCACGACGTGGCTGGGGTTGATGGACTGGGCGCGCTCCAACGCGGCCATGGCCTGGTCCAGGTCCTCGCCCGGGTTCGCCGCTTGGGGATGCGAGGCTCGGGCGAGCAGCTCGGTGCCCAGGTTGATCCACGCCTCCGGCCTGCGTGCGTCCAACTGGACCGCCCGCTCGTGCGAGGCGATGGCGCGCTCGCGGTAGGCCCGCGAGTCACCGCCGACGCCGTCCTCGTAGTCCGCCCAGACACGGAAGACCTGCCCCAGGTCCGCCTGGACGGAGTAGTCGCGGGCGCTGACGGGGATGCGCTCGAAGGCGGCGGCGGCCTCGAGCAAGGACGGGCGAGGGTCCTGCCCCTTCTCCTGACGCATCCGCGCTTCCTGCCAGTTCGCGAGCGCCAGCTCGTGCAGGCCCGTGGTGCTTCCGGGGGCCAGCTCCACGGCGCGCCGGGCCGCCAGGAGGGCCTTCGCCGTCAGCGTCGATACATCGCCTCCGCGCCGACTCTCGTGTTCCGCGAAGCGTCGATGGAGCCCCGCCTCCAGCTCATGGGCCTCCGCGTCGTCGGGCGCCGCCACGAGCGCACGGGACACCGCCTCCACCCCGCGCGCGTGGTGCTCCGCGACCTCGCCCTGGCTGTAGAGCGACATCAACAACGCCCAGCCCTCCAGCCGCGCGAGCGCCTTGTACAGGCCGGGCACGTTGCGACCGATGTCGAGCGCCCGTGAGTAGGCCGCCGCGCTCTCCTGGAGGTCCGCGCGCGCACCCTCCCGGTCTCCTGTGTTCCAACGGCGGACCGCCCGGGCCAGGAGGATGTCTCCCAACAGCTGGGGCGCTTCATGGAACCACCGCAGTCGAGCTTCCAGCGCGGCCAGCTGCGCGCGCGCCTCGTCGGGCCGATCCTCCCAGAAGGCGAGCAGCGCGGCGACATACTCGGGCGCGGCCCCCTCGGCGCCCGCGCTCCGCCGCAGGAAGTCCCGAGCCGGCTCGCGATAGAGACGGTCCACCTCCGCGAGCCTCGCCGCGCGCGCCGCCGCTTCCTGGAGCCGCTCCGCCTCCAGCCTCGCTCGCTGATAGAGCTGTCCCAGCGCCAGGGCCAGCGCATGGGCCACGCGCGGCTCCTGGTAGCCCGCCTCCCATGCGGCCTCCAGGTGACGCCGGGCCGAGTCCGGGTCGTCCAGCGCCAGGAAGCCGCGCCCGAGCGCGAAGTGCCCCGGGCCCTCCGCCGTGGGGCCCGCGCCGCGCATCGCGTCCTCGATGGCCCGCATGCGGCCCCGCATCGACTCGCGGTCCCCCCGGGTATCGTGCAGCGGCGCCAGCGCCGAGATGCGCGCCTGCGCGTCGATGCGCTCCACCTGCTCCGTGAAGCCCCGAGCCAGCGCCTCGCGCGCGACGACCTCGCGGCGCGCATGCACCGCCTGCCCCACCGCGAGGCCCACGACGAGCAGGCCCACCGTCGCCGCGAGCACCGGGCCACGGCGACGGCGCACCCACTTGCGCGCGCGATAGCCCCACCCCGTGCGAGCCAACACGGGCGCGCCATCGAGGAACCGGGAGAGGTCCTCCGCCAGCTCGCGCGCCGAGCCGTAGCGCGCGGAGCGCTCCTTCTCCAGGCACTTGAGGGTGATGGCCTCCAGGTCCGGAGGGATGTCCCGCTCCAGCGAGCGCGGCGGACGCGGCTCCACCGTGGCGATGTTGCCGAGCACCTCCAACGCGTTCTCCCCGGGAATGGGAGGCCGGCCGGTGAGCAGCGCGTAGAGCGTGGCGCCGAGGGCGTAGACGTCCGCGCGTCGGTCCAGGCGGGCCACCTCTCCCCGGGCCTGCTCGGGCGACATGTAGTGCGGCGTGCCCAGCACCGTGCCCGTCGCGGTGACGCCCTCCTTCCAGTCCCGCGCCAACCCGAAGTCCATGACGAAGGGTGACAGCGCGCCGTCCGCCGAGCGCTCCACCAATATGTTGACGGGCTTGATATCGCGATGGACGAGCCCCGCACGGTGCGCGGCATGCACGCCCTCCGCGGCCTCGCGTATCAGCATCGCCTTCTGTTCGAGGCTGAGCGAGTCGGCGAGCGCGCCGAGCGATACGCCATCCACGTGCCGCATGGCGATGTACACGCGGCCCTGGACCTCGCCGACCTCGTACACCTCGCAGACACGCGGATGGGTGATACGCGCCTGGGCGCGGGCCTCCGCGACGAAGCGCCGGGCCAGTTCGGGCTCGTCGCCTCGCACGAACTTGAGCGCCACGTGGCGACGCAGGCCCGGGTCCCACGCGAGGAACACGCGCCCCATGCCCCCCTGCCCGAGGAAGCGCACGGGTTGGTAGCGCTCCCAGCCGGGCACGGGGAACGCGGGCACCGGCTCGACGGCGGCGACAGGTCCCGGATCCGGTGAGGGTGACGGAGCGACGCCTGTCGCTCGGTGGGCGCCCTCGCGCTCCGGTGCGCCGCTGTCGACACGAGCAGGGCCCGTCGCCGGGACACGAGGAAGCACCGCGCCCGTCACATCGCCCCAAGCCCCCGGCAGGTCCCGCGCCGCTTCAGGCGAGGACGCCCCGGCAGGCACCGCCTCCACGGGCCGGAGCACCCGGAGCGCAGACGCGTACGTGTCCTCGGACAACCTGCCGCGCTCGCGCAGCAACTCCAGCGGGCGACGTCCCAGCCGCGCCGCGTCCTCACGAAGCGCCGCCGCCTCCTCGCGCGACACCAGCCCCTCCGCGAGCACATGCCGCAGCTCGACCTCGTCTTGCTCACTCAACGCGGGGCGCTCCTCTCCACACCGACCACCCCCCGAGCGTAGCGAAGCCGCGCCCCGCGTCGAAGCCCGCCCCCTCCCCGCGAGTCACCCGCCCTTCATCACACCGGGATGTCCTGCCACGGACGGATGCGCAACTCCTCGCGGAACAGCTCGATGACCGCGTCCATCTCCCAATGCGTCTGGGTGTCCCGGAGGGCATCCAGGTACAGGCACCGCCGCGCCACCGCACCCAGGTCGAACGCCCAGTACATGCTCATCAGCGGGTTGATCCACAGCGTGCTCCCCCGGGTGCGCTCGGTGCGGTGGACGTCGCCGTACTCGCCCTCCAGCGCGGACACCACCGACAGCGACACGATGCTCGGCGCCTGGGGCATCCGCTGACACACGTACGTCACCGCCTCCTTGAACAGCGCCGCCTCCGGCATGGGCTCCAGCAGCGCGGTGACCCCCAGGTAGGCGCCCGCCTTGCTCAACGCCGCCACCGACTCCAGGAAGTGCGCATGGCAGACGCCGTGGTACCGGTCCACGCCGAACCCCAGGCACACCACCAGCTTGTCGCGCACCGGCAGCGCGTGCACCGCGCCCAGGCTCGCGATGTCCTCGTGCGGCGTGCCCAGCCCCACCTCGTCCCCGCGCATCAGGATGTCCGTCCCCCCGTCCACCAGCACCACCGCGTCGAAGCCCAGCAGCGCGTGCAGCGCCGCGTAGGACGCCCGCACCGGCGCCATCCCCACCCGCTCGATGCAGTACACGGGCACCTGCTCGCCGCGCGCCGCGAACCACTGGGACAGCAAGCCCTCCGGGTAGTAGCCCCGAGGCCCGGGCGTCGTCGCGTCCACCCGCACCACGCCCGGCGCCACCGGCGCGGCGTCCACGCGCCCCAGGTCCGTGAAGGTCAGGTTGGCCAGCGACACCTGCTTCCCCAGCTCGCGCAGCCGGAAGTACAGCGGCAGGCCGCTGAACACGTCGAACCCACCGCCGCCGCCAGCGATGAGCACGTGACGGGCGGACGCGAGCCGCTCGAACAAGGGGGAGGTCGACAAGTCCACGCTGCGTTCCTTTCACGGCCCGCCCACGCGCGGCGGCGCCGGGGCCATCCGGGTATATAGCGTCGCCATGCCCACCCTCATCCTGACCGCCCGCGACATGCGCGGCCTCTACACCGTCGACCTCGGCCTGGAGGCCGTCGAGCGCGCCTTCCGCGCCCACGGCCGCGGCGAGTCGCTCATGCCGCCCAAGGTCTACCTGTCCCTCCCCAAGTACGACGGAGACTTCCGCGCCATGCCCGCCTACCTCGACGGCGCCGCGGGCGTGAAATGGGTCAACGCGCATCCGCGCAACCCCCAGAAGCACCAGCTGCCCACCGTGCGCGCGCTCTACATCCTGAGCGACCCGGACACCGCCTCGCCCCTGGCCATCCTCGACGGCACGCTGCTCACCGCGTGGCGCACCGGCTGCGCGGGCGGCGTCGCGTCCAAGTTCCTCGCCAGGCCCAAGCCGCGCACGCTCGGCCTCGTGGGCTGCGGCGTACAGGCCCGCGTCCTCATCGACGCGCACCGCGCCCTCTTCGGCGACATGGAGCTGCTGCTCGCGGACGCCTCCGAGTCCGCCGCCAAGGCCCTCCAGGCCGAGAGGGGCGGACGCGTCGTCAGCCTCCAGGAGGCCAGCGGCGCGGACATCGTCTGCACCTCCACGCCCTCGCGCACCCCCGTGGTGAAGCGCGAGTGGCTCACCCCCGGCGCCCACATCAACGCCATGGGCGCGGACGCCCCCGGCAAGCAGGAGCTCGATCCGCGCATCCTCACCGAGGGCCGCGTCTTCATCGACGACACCGAACAGGCCACCCACTCCGGCGAGGTCAACGTCCCCCTCCACGACGGCCTGCTGCGCGTCGAGCAGATTGCCGGCACGCTCGGAGAGGTCGTCGCCGGCACCCGACCGGGACGCGCCCGGGACGAGGTCACCGTGTTCGACTCGACCGGGCTCGCCGTGCAGGACCTCGCGCTCGCTCGCGCGCTGTACGAGAAGGCCCGCGCACAGAGTGTCGGACAGACACTCGATATCGTGGGCGGCTGAGCCATCCGCATGGCCAGCCGCACGGAATGTTCGCGGCTGGCCGGGGTCACTCAAAACCCCGTTATCACTGAATCTGTCTGATTTTCGGCTACTGGACAGTTTCAGCGGGATGGGAGTATTTCAACTCCACGCGCTGCCTGAGGGGGACGCTTTTCATCCCTGGAAACACCCTTTCGGACCGGGACCCCTGGAGTTCCCCGGCCCAGGAGGGCCGTCCCGCATCCCGACGAGTCCCCGGAGGTGTCGCGAGCACCGCCCATGAAGGGCGCCTGCACCCACCCAAGGGAGTTCCATGCTTCGTTCCTCGGCCCCCCGGCGCTCGCCGTGCCATTCCGCCCTCGTGGCGGTGATGGTGCTGTGCGCGTCGTTCCTGTCCGCGCCCGCGTCGGCGCAGACGCAGACCAATACCCAATCCACCCAGCGCGCCATCAACTTCCTCAGCGGTGACGTGGCCAGTTGGACGTCGACCAACGGCTGCGTGGCGTGTCACCGCGCCGGTGCGTCGGCGTACGGCCTCGCGGCGGCCCGCGCCAACGGCTACGACATGAGCGTCGTCTCCAGCAACGGCCTGACGAACCAGGCCAACCTGGAGTACCTCGGGGCGCGCATCAAGACCGAGCAGCTGGCGAACGGCTCCTGGATTCACGAGAACAACACGTTCCGCAACGAGAAGACGTCCTACGCGACGTTCGGCCTCGCGGGGTACGACCAGAACGTCTCCACGCAGTACAGCAGCGCGCTGGTGGCGGCGGCCAACTGGGCGGTGGCCAACCAGGAGGCGAGCGGCCGGTGGGTGTCCGACCACGCCAGCTTCCCGGTGGACCACGGCAGCGTGCCCACCACGGCGCGCATCATGACGGGCCTGGCGCAGGCGAAGCAGCGCGTGGACCCGGCGCGGGCCGCGCAGTACCAGACGACGCTGGACCGCGCCGCGGCCTACCTGCGCGCCAACCTGAACAACAACGACACCTCGGCCCCCGGCGACGGCATGCCCTACACCTTCCAGGTGGCCTGGGCGGTGGTGGGCCTGAAGGCCGCGGGCCCCGGCCTCAACGGGGTGAACACCGCCGCCATCACCACGCTGGCGGACCGGCTCATCGCGCGGACCTCGCCGGGCAACCCCGGCTGGGGCGACGTGCAGGGCGCGGCGGCCAACGACGTGGCCACCGGCAGCGCCATCTACGCGCTGTGCCTGGCGGGCCGCGAGCCCGCCACCGACCCGCGCGTGCGCAGCAGCATCGAGTGGCTGAAGACGCGCCAGTCCGCGGACGGCAGCTGGCGCACGGGCTCCGCGACGTTCGACATCCCGACCACCTTCGCGTCGCTGGGCCTGTCGTGCTTCGGTGACTTCAGCGTGCAGGTCACCGTCGTGGGCGAGAACCGCAAGGAGCTGGTCATCGGCAGCGCCACCGCGCAGCAGGTCACCTTCACCTTCCGCGTGAAGAACCACGGCTACCAGGCGGACACGTACTCGCTGAGCACCTCCGGCGGCTTCCCCGGCTGGGCGTCGTTCCCCAACCCGGTGAGCCTGTTCCTGCCCGCCGGTGGCGAGGGCACCGTCACCGTCACCGTCATCGCGCCGCCCAACCTGCTGCCCGCGCTCACCGGCGAAATCACGCTCACCGCGGCCTCGGGTGGCGCGCCCGGCGTGTCCGCCTCCGCGCGCGTCAACGCGTACACCCCGCCGCTGCCGCCCGTCACGGGCCTGGCCACGGTCACCACCATCCAGGCGCCCGCGGTCAACGCGCACCTCACCATCGGCCTGGGCAACACGCTGTCGGCGCGCGTGCGAGACGCCAACAACAACCCCGTCGTGGGGCCCACCAACGGCGTGGTGACCTTCTTCGTCGCGGGCATCCCCGTGGGCGCGGACGCGGACGTGGATGGTGACGGCCTGTTCACCTTCTCGTGGATTCCGCCCACCGATTCGTGGACGGTGACGGGCACGCAGGACTTCCGCGCGGTGTACTCCGGCATCGAGCGTCCCCCGCCCCTGGCCAACCTGCTGGGCAGCACCGACTCGCGCACCGTCATCATCGACCCGTTCCCGCACCTGACGCCCATGGTGACCATCGGCAACCCGCCGGCGTTCACCCGCGAGACGACGCTGGACATCTGGGGTTACGCCACGCCGCGCGCGCCGGGCGCGTCCGTCATCTACGCCGCCTTCATCATCAACGGCGGGGCCCCCATCGTCCTCACGCCGGGCAACGGCGGCCTCATCTACACGACCATCACCCTGGCCGATGGCCCGAACATCATCCAGATGACGGCGCGCGACAGCTTCGGCGGCGTCACCACCAAGCAGGTGAACCTCACGGTGGACCGCGTGGCGCCGGTGCTCACCATCCTCTCGCCGCCCAATGGCGCGGCCGTCAGCTCGCTCCAGGTGCTGGTGCGCTCGTCGGTGCAGGACACGACGCCGGTGCGCGTGGAGACGCAGTGGGTGGCCTCGTCCATCCTCGAGTTCGGCAACGGCACGGTGGAGCACACGGTCCCGGTGAACTACGGCGACCAGGTCATCCTGGTGCGCGCCACCGACAGCGCCTTCAACGTGACGGAGAAGCTCGTCACCCTGTGGGTGGACCCTGGCACGCCGGTGGTCACCACCAACCCCGGTGACAACCAGCTCTACGGCCCGCTGCCGGGCCACGCGCTCAACTACACCGTCAACGTGCAGTCGCTGTCCTCGACCACGGTGCGCATCAACGGCGGCGCGCCCTTCACGGTGCCGCGCGGCGGCGGCGCGGTGCAGACGACGCTGACGCTCACCCCGGGCGTCAACAACCTCTCCATCGTCACCACCTCCGAGACGGGCGTCAGCTCCACCACCACGCGCCGCATCAACTACGACACGCAGGCGCCCTCCGCGACGATGCTGTCGCCCGCCGTGGGCGCCACGGTGAGCGGCGTCATCACCCTGCGCGCGCGCGTCACCGACAACTTCGGGCCGCTCAACAACATCGGCTTCAGCCGCGACATGTCCGGCATCCGCGCGGGCACGCTCCAGGCCGATGGCACGTACACCGCGACGCTCGACACCCACGAGCTGCTCAACGGCTCGCACACCGTCGACGTGTGGATGACGGACGGTGTGGGCAACTTCACCGTCCAGAGCTTCAACTTCTTCGTGAGCAACTGATGTGACGCCGGTTCCGGCGTGGCCGCCTCACGGGGCCACCCCGGTCCGCCGGCGACGGCGTGAGCGGCGCGGTTCGACCCGCTTCAGGTGGGGACCGGGCCGCTCCGTCGAGCGGTATGAAGGTCGGTGCTGCTTCGTGGCGACATCCGAGCCACGGCAGCCCCTTCGAGCCGCATCGAGGCTCAGGTCCACCGTGAGGCACGCGTGGCCCCTTCGCGTGGCATCGCGCCTCGGGTCCGCTGCACAGCGACGTCCGAGCCACGGTAGCCCCTTCGAGCCGCATCGAGGCTCGGGGCTACTTCGTGTCGAGCCCCGAGCCTCCGTCGCCCCCTTCGAGCCGCATCGAGCCTCAGGCCAGCTTCGTGGCGAGGTCCACGTGGCCGGCCTTGCGGGCGCGGTCCGCGGCCGTCTCGCCATGGGCGTTGCGCAGGGTGCGGTCGGCCCCCTTCGCCAGGAGGTGCTCGACGACGGCGTCGAACCCGTTGCGCGCCGCCGTGTGCAGCGGCGCGTTTCCGCCCGCGTCCGGGAGGTTCGGGTCGACGCCCAGCTCCAGCAGGTGGAGCACCGAGGCTTCGAGGTCCTTCCAGGCGGCGAGGAACAGCGGCGTGGCCCCGGACTCGTCCCGGGCGTTCAGGTCCAGGCCCGGCTGGTGCTTGAGGATGACCTTCAACGAACTGAAGCGCTTCATGGCCGCGTAGTGCAGCAGCGACTGGCCCTCGTGCTCGGTCAGCTTCGACGCGTCGAAGCCGCGCGCGAGCATCCGGGAGAGCACCTCGTCGGGCTGCTTGAGGCCGATGGCCATGGCCACGGGCGTGAAGAAGATGGGCTGCTTGTCGTCCCCCAGCTTCACGCGCTCGTCGAGCGGCGCGCCCGCGTCGACCAGCGCGAGCACCAGCTCCGCGGGCAGATGGCCGATGAGCGCCTTGGCGAGCGCCGTCTCCCCGTCCTTGTCTCGCCCGCTCGCGTCCGCCCCGTGCGCGAGCAGCAGCGTGACGGCATCGGTGGCCATCGCCTCGCGCTCGTCCTCCTCGTAGCCTCCGTCCTTGCGCTGCTTGAACAGCGCGACGACATGGTGCAGCGGCGGGTTGCCACCGGCCACGGGCGTGTTGGGATTGGCGCCGGCCTTCAACAGCGCCTCGGCGATGCCCAGGTGGTGCGCGGAGAGCGCGAGCATCAGCGGAGTGATGCCCCGGTCCTGACCCCCTCCCTCCGGGTTCGCGCCACGGGCCAGCAACTCGCGCACCGCGCCGAGCGCCGCCGGGAAGGTGCCTCGCAGACACGCGTGGTGCAGCGCCGTCCAACCCACCTCGTCCGCGTCCTCGTCCCCCTGCACGGCGTCGACCGGGTGCCCCGCATCGATGAGCGCCGAGAGCACCTCCACCGGCACGTCCCCCGCGCGCGAGGCCGCGACGCTCAGCGGAGGACGACCGAACCCGTCCTTCGTCTGGGCGTCGGCCGAGGTGGCGAGGGTACGGACGGCCGCGACGTCTCCGCTGAAGATGGCTTCGAGCAGTGCGTTGGACATGGCTTCCTTCATCGAGGTGACCCGCCCCGGTCGAGCGAGAGACCGCCTGTTTGCCATGCACGCCCCCTGGCTGTCAGCGAGCACGCGGCATGACGCGCCTCGCCCAGCGGGAAGACACGGATTGCGCGCGAGTCCTACGCGTCAGACGTATCGGTTTCTCGGAGTCCGCGAGCGCGGGCGAGCGAGGGAGCACGCGACAGGCGGCGGCACGAGACGGATGTTGAACCTGCGTGAGCACTCGACGGGCGAGGCGTGAGGAGACGGAGGGCGGGCTTCCCGGCGTGAGCGTCGTGCGCCGGTTCCACCATTCGGTGGGCGACTTCCTGCGCGGCCTCACCGCGGTGGAGAAGCGCTTCTGGGTGCTGGTGGTGCTGGTGGGCCTCATCGCCGGGCTGGGCGCGGTGGTGCTGCTCAAGGTGCTGCGCTTCACCCAGGGGCTCTTCTGGCGGAGCGGCTCGGAGGACTTCCTGGCGGGAGTGGCCGCGGCCCCTTCCTGGCGCAGGGTGCTCATCCCCATCCTCGGCGGCGCGCTGGTGACGCTGCTGTCGCTCCTCGTCGGCCAGCCCCTGAGGGGCCACGGCACCGCCGGCATCATCGAGTCCATCTGGGTCCGCTCCGGCCGGCTCCCGCTGCCCCGGGCCCTGCTGCGAGGGCTCGTCTCCATCCTCGCCGTCGCCATGGGCGCGCCGCTCGGCCGCGAGGGCGCGCTGCTGTCCACCGGCGCGGCGAGCGGCTCGTCGCTCGCCCGGGTGCTGCGGCTGGGCCCCGGGCAGGCGCGGTTGCTCGTCGCGTGCGGCGCGTCCGCGGGCATGGCCTCCGCGTACAACGTCCCCATCGGCGCGGCGCTCTTCGGGCTGGAGGTGCTGCTGGGCAGCTTCGCGCTGGACCTGTTCGGCCCCATCGTCGTGTCGTGCGTGGTGTCGACGCTCGTCTCGCGGCTGCTCATCGCGAACCACCCCAGCTACGTCATCCCCGACTACGCCCTCACGCACCCGCGCGAGCTCGTCCTGGCCCTGGTGCTGGGCGCGGCGCTGGGCGTGGCCTCCGCGCTCTACGTGCGCGGCGTCAACGTCATGTCGGACCTGCTCGACCGGGTCCCCGGCTGGCTGGCGCCCTTCCTGCCGCTGCTGGCGATGACGGTCGTCGGGCTCACGTCGCTGTGGCTGCCGCAGCTGCTGGGCAACGGCTACGACGCGGTGAACGGCGCGCTGCTGGGCCGCACGTCGCTGGTGCTGCTGCTCGTGCTGCCCCTGGCGAAGCTCCTGCTGACGTCCCTGTGCGCGGGCGCGGGCGTGCCGGGCGGGCTCTTCACCCCGTCCCTGTTCTATGGCGCGCTGCTGGGAGGCGCGTTCGGCGCGTTCGCGGAGAAGCTCCTGCCGGGCAGCGCGCCCAGCGGCGCCTACGCGCTGCTGGGCATGGGCGCGGTGCTGGCCGGGACCACGCACGCCTCCGTGTCCGCGGTGCTGCTCATCTTCGAGCTGACGGGCGACTACCCGCTGGTGCTGCCGCTGATGCTCAGCGCGGTGGTGTCCGCCGCCATCAGCCGGAGGCTGGAGCCGGAGTCGCTGTACACGTCGGTGCTCAACCGCCGCAACGTGCGCATGCCGGCCACCATCCCCCACTGGTTGAGGCAGGAGGGCGCCCGCGCGCTGCTCACGCCGGTGCGCAGGCGCGTGTCGCCGTCCACGCCCTTCCCGGAGGTGGTGGCGCTGCTCCTGGAGCTGCCCCCCGGCGAGGACCTCTACGTCACCGACGACACGGGCCGCTACCGCGGGGTGCTGGTGCTCGACGACCTCAAGGGGCACCTGCCGGACCACTCGCTGCTCCAGGCCACCATCGCCGAGGACATGATGGACACGGACGTGAGGCCCATCACCCCGGAGCTGTCCCTGGGCGAGGTCGCGGCCACCTTCGCGCAGACCGCGCTGGAGCGGCTGCCCGTCGTCGACGGGACGCGGCGCCTGCTGGGCACCATCTCCAAGGGAGACCTGCTGCGGCAGGGGACTTTCTGAGGACCCCACCATGACCCCGTCCCGACACACGGCCCTCGAAGGACCCGCGAGGGCCTGGAGCATCGCGGCCCTGGCGTTGGTGTGCGTCGTGCTGGGCTCCGTGCTCCTGTACCGGCCGGGCCCCTCCAGGCCCCACGCCCGCCACGCGGAGCCCGTGCCCCAGGAGGAGCCCGCCCTCACCCCGGAGCAACGCCGGGCCATGTACCGGGCCTGGCCCATGTTCGAGGGCTGGCCCCTGCCACAACTCCCCCCCACGGAGTCGCAACGGCCCGAGGACACGCGGCGACCCGAGGCCCCCTCGCGTCCACCTCCGCCGCGCTGAAGCCCCGCGCCACGTGAATCCAAGGGGTTGCGCCGCGGCCCAATGCCGGACGTCCCGGACGCGGGCTCCTACCTCCTGAGTCACTGAATGTGGGCCCCTCCTGCTAGGGTACCAACCCAGGAGGTAACAAACCCTTGCTCCAACCTATTGCTCAGGTCATGCTGGTGATTGCCACCTTGTCAGGTATGGCAGCGGTCGCGGGAGAAGCAGGTCTGGAGACGCGGATGCGCAAGCGAGACATCACCCTGTCGGCGGACGCTCCCGAGCGGACGCACGTGGTGATGGTGGCCTCGGACACGGCGACGGTGGTGCTGTTCGACTCGCCGCTGCTGCCCTCCAGCGTGGAGGTGGGCGCGTCCCGCGAGCGCTTCGAGCGGCTCGAGGTCACCGAACGCGCGCTCGTCATCCTGCCTCGCGAGGCCCTCACGCACCGCGAGCGCGTGCTGCTCACGGTGCGCTTCGCGGATGGGCTCATGCCGCAGCGGCTGACCCTGGCGCTCGTCAGCGACCCGGCGGCGGTGGACCTCCAGCTCCGGGTCTTCCGGAACGCGCTCGCGCCGGAAGCCCTCCAGGAGCGCGTGCTCGCCATGGCCCGGCGCTGCGAGGAGGCGGAGGGCTTCGGCCCGTTCCTCTTCTCGCGCGACCTGAAGGGCGACATCGAGCAGAAGCGGTTCTTCATCGAGAGCGTCGAGGCGGGCGCCGTCACGGCGATCACACCCTCGGGCAAGCGGGTGTTCGTCGGGCCGGAGTTCGCCGCCCTCGAGCTCGAGCTGGAGCCGACCTCGGGCGGGGCGCCCTGGAGGTTGGGCCGGGCCGAACTGGAGCATCGGGGCGCCCGCCTGCCGATGCGGACCGTCCACGCGTCCATGCCCGTCTTCCTCGCGGGCCAGAAGGGAAAGCTCCTGCTGGAGCTGCCCACCACCGAGGGCGTCTTCAACCAGGCGCTGCTCGTCCTCCACCTGTTCGAGCGCGATGGCACCCGGCACCTCACGGTGCGCGCCCGGCTGGAGCTGGCGCCGTGATGAGCGCGGACCATCCTCTCGGGCTCGGGCCCGGCATGCAGGTGGGGCCCTGGCGCATCCATCGGCGCCTGGGTGCCGGGGCCTTCGGCGCCGTGTTCCAGGTGGAGCACGCCGGTCAACGCCACGCCCTCAAGTTCGCGCTGCGGGGTCCGGGCAGCGAGGACCTGAACCAGACGGACGCGCGCGCGGCCCGCGAGCTGGCGTGTCTGCTCCAGGCGGCCCACCCCAACGTGGTGCGAGTCTGGGCCCACGGGCGATGGCCGGACGCGCGGACCGGCTACCACTACGTCGTCCTCGACTATGTCGAGGGCAGCACGCTCGCCACGTGGGTGGAGCACGCCAGGCCCTCCGCCCGCCGCGTGGCGCGGCTGTTCTCGAAGCTGGCGCGGACGCTCGGGGAGCTGCACGCGCGCACGGTCTTCCACCGCGACCTCAAGCCCTCCAACATCCTCGTGCGCTCCGCCGACGAGGAGCCGGTGCTGGTGGACTTCGGCAGCGCGGACCACGCCGAGTCGCTGCCGCTCACCGAGGGGCCCCTGCCCCCAGGCACGCCCCAGTACCGCAGCCCGGAGGCCCTGCGCTTCCGGCGCGAGCACCACGCGCATCCGGACGCGCGCTACCCCTTCCGCGCCACGGATGACCTGTATGCCCTGGGCGTGACGCTCCACGAGGTGCTGTCGGGCGCCCCCGCGTACTCACTCACCCTGCCCCGTGAGCTGCTCGTCGAGTACATCGAGACGCGCGACCCCGCGCCCGCGTCCTCGCTGAATCCACGCGTCCCCCCGGCGCTGGAGGCCATCTCCCGCAGGCTGATGCACAAGGACCCGGAGGCGCGGTTCCCGGACGGGGCCTCGCTCCACGCCGCGCTGGAGCAGGCGCTGCGCGACGCCACCCCGGACTGGGACGTCCCGCTCCATGCCGGGGCGTCCAACCTGGCGCTCACGGCCAGCCTGACACCGGCCTCCACGTCAGGGGCTCCGCCGAGGCCGTCGAGCCCCCGGAGGTCCGCGCGGGCGACCTGGGGCCTGCTGGGGGTGACCAGCCTCGTCGGAGCGGTGGCGCTCATCGGCTGGCGCGCCGCCGGGTTCCATCCCGACGCCACGTCGGAGTCGACCCGGCCCGAGCTCGCCGTCACCGAGACCACGGAGCACGGCGTCTCCGGAGCGGGAGTCGGCGCCGTCACCTCGCACACGCCTCTCGACGCCGCCGCCACCGACGCCGGGCGGCGCGCCTCGCGCACTGCCCCCGTCCCCCCGGCCCCCGCGCCTCTCACGGCTGACGGCGGCCTCGCCGCCTCGGGTCCGCCGGGCGGCGCGCCCACCACCGGCGCGGCTCGTCCCGCGCGCCCGCCCCTCCCCACCACCCCTCCACCCATGCAGGAGCAGACCGTGAAGCCTTCCTCCAGGACGCCCGAGCACCCCAGGTCCCCTCCACCTCCCCGTCGGCTGGGAGACACGCTCGCGCGCTGCACCGTGGGCATGGCCGCCGCCGCCAGCATCCAGTGCGCGAGCACTTCAGGGGCCGGCCCCGGCCCGGATGAGCGACAGCGCAGGGGCCCGTGCCCACCCGAAATCCATGAGCGGCAGGACCGCTGGTTCACCGTCCGCGACGGCTGGGCCGGAGAGAAGGGCCTCTATTACCCGTACAGCTCCGGGTTGATCCAGATCAACAGCGACATGGAGGACGTGATGCGGAGGCCGGAGCTGCGAGCCCGCATCGAGCCAGGTCCCATCACCAGCCGGTTCATCCAGGGACCGGGCTTCTCGAGCGACACCCTCCTCAAGGGCTGGGTGTACGTCGACGCCGCGGGCGTGGAAATCCAATACACCGAAGCCGAGGTCGTCCCCGACAAGCCCGGCGCCTTCATCCCGAGCAGGAACCGCATCGAGAAGGGCTTCACCATGCCCATCTGCGCGCGGCTGGGATTGCAGCGCCGACGCAGGCTGCCGCCCGTCGATGACTCCGTCCCCCCCTCCGAGTTCGTCTACAAGGCCTTCGCGGAGCTGTTCATCGTGCACACCTGGTGAGCCCCGCGATGGGGCTACTTCTTCTTCTGCTGCATCGCGGAGGCGACCAGGTTCATCAGCTTGAGCTGCACCGGGGACAGCTTGCGCAGGTTGCGCATCAGCCGCCGCATCTCCGGCGTGTCCTCCTCTCGCCCCTTCACCCCGCCCTTGTCCTTCGCCGGTGGCGGGGCCGCCAGGTCATCCCCCAGGCCGAGCAGTTCGTGGGGCGGCACGCTGAGCACCACGCACAGCCGCCGCAGGTTCTGCACGCTGGGCAGCATGTGGCCACGCTCCAGGCGCCCATACACCTCCGACGCCATGCCGATGCGCTCCGCCACATCCGCTTGCGTCAGTCCCATCCGCACCCGGGCGGCCCTTGCCGCCGCTCCCAGCATGCTCGCCAGTTCTGTGTCCATGCGTGTGTCAGTCGTCCACGAGAGGAGGGCCCTGGCTCCAGGCGCCTCGGAGACCTCTAGATAACCCTGAAGGTCGGGTACTTTCACCATACCTTCAGCGTTTTTTCAAACGAGCGCGACGCAGCGCGGCGCCCTCGTACGCCCCCCGCCGTGGCTCTCGCGCGGCCCTCGCGACACGGCTTTTCGTGGACCTACCGCCTCCATGGGTTGGACGACGGCCGCGGGCCCGCGGTTCCCTCACGCCAGGGGCGTGTCCCCACCCTCGCCCTCCATCACGTCCATGAGCGCGCGGCGGCGCTCGGCGGCGGTGAAGAGCATGGCCAGCGGCAGGCCGAAGAAGACGGCGTGCAGCACGATTTGGGGGAACTGGGGCACGTCGAGGAACCAGGGGAAGTAGCCGCGCGCGATGAACTGGAAGCCCACGAACCACACCGCGATGCCGAACAGCATCCCCACCGCGGCCTGGAACTCCCAGCGTCCCCGCCCGTCCGGCGGCAGCACCGCGTCCAGGAACGAGTAGAAGACGCCGGCGATGGCGGACAGCCCCAGGTGCACCAGCACCGCCGGCAGCACCAGCCGCCCCACCGGCACGTCCGCGCCGAAGGCCGGCGGCCCCAGCACCATGCCCGCCGCCAGGCGCACCGGCCGCGCGGCGCTCTCGCCCGCCGCGAGCGCCAGCACCACCTCCGCCAGGGCCAGCACCACGCCCGCGACGATGCCGAACAACAGCCCGTTGGTGGCAGACCAGGGGGTGTACCTCCGCCGTGCCATGGCCGTCTCCTTGTCCGGGGCCACGCTCGCCCCCATGCGTCAACGTGGCCACGCGCGCCGTGGGCGGGCAGCCAGGGCACGTCGCGGCTCGGCGGCTCGGGTCGACGCCCCCTCCACGGCCATGCGGCCAGTCCCCCACGCCCGCTCGCCTGTCGTTTCTTCCGGCCCCGCCCCCACCCCGCTGTAACTCCTTCAGCCCGGCGGACCGCCCGCCCGCCCCCCGAGGCGGCGCCGCCCCATGCCAGGGCGTGGGCACGCGACTGGCATGGGCACCGGACAACTCATGCCGCAGCACGTCCGTCAGCGCCCGCCGGGGCCCCATCGCATCCACTACTCGCCACGAGCGTGGCGGGAGGTGGGGCGCATGCCCTCGGAGACCTTCCTGGCGCTCCAGGCGACGCTGGAGCGGCTGGGCGAGGCCTCCGTGCGCGGCGCCCTCCCCGCGGGGGCTGACGCCTTCCGGCACGTGGTGGCCCTGCACGGACTGGTGTTGGACTACGCCTGGGACGAGCGCTCGCGCACGCTGACGCTGCTGGCGGTGGAGCGCGTGCCGTGACGCGGCCCGTGGCTCACGCGGCCATGGGCAGCAGCTGCTTCACCGCGTCCAGCAGCTCCTCCACCGAGAAGGGCTTGCGCAACAGGCCGTTGGCCCCGGAGGGGATGTCCGTGGTGACGGCGGTGAGCACCATGACGGGCACCTCGCGCAGCCGCGCCTGGCCCTGGCGGTACGCCAGGAACTCGTGCCCGTTCATCACCGGCATCATCAGGTCGAGCAGGATGAGGCTGGGCACGTAGCGCGGGTCCTCCAGTTCCTCCAGCGCCTCGCGGCCATTGGTGGCGATGGTGACGTCGTAGCCCTCGCCCTCGAGGATTTCAGCGATGGCCGCGCGGATGTCGTCTTCGTCCTCCACGACGAGCACGGAGCTGGGCTTCCCGGCGCTGGCCATGGACGCAGCATAAGGGTGCCCTCCCCCGTGCGCGACCGGCGCCCCCACCTCACCCGGCGAAAGTGGACAGATATCGCGCGCCGACGAGCCACGGGCCAGGTCGGCCTCCCGGCTGGGAAACGTACATTCCCGCACGAGGGCCTCGGGCCATGGGGGGCGGGGGCTTACCTCCGCGCCGGAGCGCCCCCACCCTTCGGGGCGACATGTCTCTCCTCGCGGATGGATTCAGCGGCGCGCCTCGCGCGGGCGCCAGGGCGAAGACGGCGTGGAAGGCGCGCGCCTGGCGCGAGCTGCGCGACGCGCGCGCCCGGCTGCTGGGGCTGCTCTCGGGGCTGCCCGAGTCGGTGCTGGTGCGCCAGCACTCGTCGCTGATGTCGCCGCTCATCTGGGACGTGGCCCACGTGGCCAACTACGAGGAGCAGTGGCTCTTGCGCGCGCTGGGCGCGCCGGCCCTGACCGACCCGGCCTTCGACCGCGTCTACGACGCGTTCCAGCACCCGCGCGCCACGCGCGCCACGCTGCCGCTGCTGCCTCCGGAGGCCGCCTTCGCCTACGCCGCGCGCGTGCGCGACGCCGTGCGCGAGCACCTGGAGGACGGCCTGCCCGAGCACACCGACGCGCCGCTGCTGGTGGACGGCTACGTCTTCGGCATGGTGGCGCAGCACGAACAGCAGCACGTGGAGACGCTGGCCGCCACGCTCCAGCTCATGACGGAGGTGGAGTACCGCGTCCCCGCGTCGCGGCTCCGTCCGCACCCGGGCCCGGTGGCGCGCCACGAGGTCTTCATCCCCGGTGGCGTGTCCCCGATGGGCAGCCGGCACCCGTGGGCCTTCGACAACGAGCGGCCCGCGCACGCGCGCCACGTGCCGCCCTTCTTCATCGACGCGCACCCGGTGACCAACGGGGAGTACCGCGTCTTCGTCGAGTCCGGCGGCTACGACGACGCGCGCTGGTGGCACCCGAAGGGCTGGGACTTCGTCCGGGCCGAGCGCCTGCGCCACCCGCAGTTCTGGCTGGCGCAGGAGGGGCGACGGTGGCTGCGACGCCGCTTCGGCCAGGTGGAGCCGCTGCCGTGGGACGAGCCCGTGCAGCACGTGTGCTGGTACGAAGCGGACGCGTACGCGCGCTGGGCCGGCAAGCGGCTGCCCACGGAGGCCGAGTGGGAGCGCGCGGCGCACGGCTCGGACGGAGTCGCGCGCGAGCATCCCTGGGGCGACGCGCCGCCCACCGCCGAGCGCGCCAACCTGGGCGGGGACGCGTGGGGCCCGCTGCCCGTGGGCAGCCACCCGGAGGGCCGCAGCCAGGACGGCGTCTGGGGCCTGTTGGGCGACGTCTGGGAGTGGACCGCGAGCGACTTCACGCCCTACCCGGGCTTCCGGGCCTTCCCCTACCGGGAATACTCGGAGGTGTTCTTCGGCGACGAATACAAGGTGCTTCGAGGGGGAGCCTGGGCCAGCGCGCCGGTGGCGGTGCGCAATGGCTTCCGCAACTGGGACTTCCCCATCCGCCGGCAGATATTCGCCGGCTTCCGGTGTGCACGTGACGGGAGGTGACGGGATGAGGGTGACGGTGCAGCCAGGGGTGATGCACGTGGGCGAGGCGCGGAGCGCCCCCGGGGTCCGAGTGGACGTCCACGTCCGGCCCGGTGACGCGAAGCGCGCGCTGAGGCAGGAGGTCCTGCGGGGGTTGTGCGGCTCGCCCAAGGAGCTGTCGCCCCGGTGGCTCTACGACGAGCGCGGCAGCCAGCTCTTCGACGACATCACCCGACTGCCGGAGTACTACCCCACGCGGCGCGAGCGCGAAATCCTGCTCGCCCACGCCGGGGACGTGGCGCGGCTGAGCGGCGCGACGACGCTCATCGAGCTGGGCAGCGGCACCAGCGAGAAGACGCGCCTGCTGCTCGACGCCATGCAGGAGGCGGGGCAGCTGTCGCGCTTCGTGCCCTTCGACGTGAGCGAGGGCTTCCTGCGCCGCGCGGCGGCGTCCCTGGCGCGGGAGTACCCGGGCGTCACGGTGCACGCGGTGGTGGGGGACTTCGAGCACCACCTAGCCCGGCTCCCGGAGGGAGGCCGCCGGCTGGTGGCCTTCCTGGGAGGCACCATCGGCAACCTCAAGCCCCCCGAGCGCGCGCGCTTCCTCGCGGAGCTGTCCTCGGGGCTGCGGCCCGGGGATGGGCTGCTGCTGGGCACCGACCTCATCAAGGACAAGGAGCGGCTGTACGCGGCCTACAACGACAGCGCGGGCGTCACGGCGGAGTTCAACCGCAACGTGCTGCGCGTGCTCAACCGGGAGCTGGGTGGGAACTTCGACCCGGACGCCTTCGAGCACTTCGCGCCCTACGACGAGCACAACGCGTGGGTGGAGATGCGGCTGGTGTCGCGGCGCGCGCAGTCGGTGTGGCTGTCCACGCTCCGCCGCCGCGTGGAGTTCGCGGAGGGCGAGGTGCTGCGCACCGAGGTGAGCTGCAAGTTCCAGCAGCCGCGCGTCGAGCAGGAGCTGGCGGAGGCGGGCCTGCGGCTGGTGGCGTGGTGGACGGACGAGGCGGGTGACTTCGCCCTGTCACTGGCGCTGAAGCAGTGAGCTGGGGAGGACGGGGGCGGCCGCTCGTTCCGGGGCCACCCTCGTACCGTGTCTCCTCCAGGGACTCGGGGGGCGGCGGCCCAGGCGGGCCACCGCGTCCTCCACGAGCGACGACTAGCGGCGAGGCTGGCGGCGCGACGGGACTCGCACGGGCACCGGCTGGGCCACGGGACGGGTCCACGCGTACCACAGCGCGGCGAGCACGGTGACGGCCAGGCCGCCCGCGGCCAGCATCCGCTCCCCGACGGGGCCGAGGTCCACGGTGGCAAGGTGAAGGGGGAGCATTCCGGTGAACGACATGCGGGGACTCCTTGCGGGGCACTGCGTGGAGGTCCTGGATGGGTCGGGGCGCTCACCCACCGCAGGCCGGGGAACTGCAGGTTATGGATTCGCGACGGATTGGGGAAGTCCCCGCGTGACGAAGGCGACACCGCGTGCACGGAAGTGCACCCATCGTCCCGAGCTCGAGGCCACCGGCTCCATCGTTTCTTCCATAACGCCTGAGACGCGCGGCGCTCGTCCCCGGTTCACTTCCGCGTCGAGCCTGCCTGCCCTCTCGCGCCGGGCGTCAACCCGGGGCGTGCGCGCGGGCGCGCTCCGCGAGCAGCCGCGTCAGCTCCACCTTCATGCAGCGGTCCTGCACCACCCGGATGCCCGCCCGGGCGAGCCGCTCCGCCGCCGCGTCGTTCCGGATGCCCAGCTGGAACCAGACGGCGCGCGGCCGCCTGGCCAGGAGGTCCGCCACGTGCGCGCCGATGTCCTCTGGACGACGGAACACCTGCACCACGTCCACGGGCCCGGGGATGTCCGCCACGGCCGCGTACACCGGACGCCCCAGGATGGGCTCCGTCTCCCCGTGCACCGACACCGGGACGATGTCGTAGCCATGCGCCTGGAGGAACGCGGGCACCGAGTACGCGGGCTTGTGCGCGAAGCGCTCCGAGCGGATGCCGAGCACCGCGACGCGCCGCGAGTGCTCCAGCACGTCCCGCACGCCCGCGTCGTCCTCGACGAGGTTCTCTCTCCAGTCCATGGCCGTCTCCCGGGGACGAAGCTTGGCACCCGCGCCCGCCGCGGCGAGTCCCCCCTCCGGGGGACACACCGGGGCTCGGGTGCCACCCGCCAGGGCGGGCGGGCACACGGCGCGCTAGCGGGGCGCGGCCGTCTGGACCTCGATGGTGCGGCACGCCTCGGTGGCCAGCAGCACGTCCTCCCCCGAGGCGCCGGGCAGCGTGGCGCACAGGAACAGGTCCTGGCCCACGCGGCGCGCGCCGAACAGGGCGGGAGCCGGAGTGCCCAGCCCTCCGTCACCCAGCTTCGGCGTGAGCGTGACGCGCAGGAGCGAGTAGGTGTCCGAGGACTCTTCCTGGTCCAGTGACACCTCCATGTTCTTCGACTCGGAGCGCACGCGCTCCGCCAGGTCGTCGATCTTGGGGAGCTGCTCCCCCTGACCGCGCCGCAGGTCCACGCGCAGCACCGGGCGGCCGGGCGGGCCCGCCTGGAAGCTGTCATCCGGCGCCACCTGCGCGGACCAGCCGCTCGGCAGGGGCACCTTCACGCCCGAACGACCCGGCGACGGGCCGCTCTCCGAGGAAGTGGCCGGAGTGGCCTTTTCCTCGTTGCAGCCCTTGCAGCCGGACAGCAGTGCCAGCGCCAGCGCGAAGGCGGGCGCGATGTGGTGAGCCCCCCGACCCACGGCCTACTTCTTCTCGCCGCCAGGCGGAGGAGGGCGGGTATTGCCCAGGTTCTCCATCTTGAGCGAGCCCTCGAAGATGACGCCGCGGTCCATGGACAGCGACGGCGTCTCGAGGTTGCCCTTCACGCGACCGGGCGTCTTGAGCTCGATGATCTGCGTGGCCTTCACGTTCCCTTCGACCTGCCCGTTGATGATGACGGTGCCGGCCTGGATTTCGGCCTGGACCTTGGCGCCATCACCGATGACGAGCACGTCCTTGGTGATGATCTGCCCCTGGAACTTGCCGTCGATGCGGACCTGCCCCTCGAAGGTGAGCTTTCCCTCGAACTCGCTCCCCTTGCCCAGGAGCGTATGAACCTCACCAGAGCGCTGCGACACGGATTCCTCCTCCCGCTTGAACAGAGGCTTGCTGGGTGCTTCGTCTTTCTTCCCGCCAAGGAGCGCCACGCGCTACTCCTTCCTGAGCAGCTTCAACAGCCGGTCGAGGTCATCGTAGGAGAAGAAGTCCACCTCGATGGTGCCCTTTCCGGGGCTTCGCTCGGTCAACCGGACCTTCGTCCCCAGCCGACGCTGGAGCTCCTCCACCAGCGACTTCACCTGCGGGCTCTGCTTCGGCGGCGTCTTGCCCGCATCCTTCTTGCCGTGGGAGCGACTCTGCTGGACCAGCCGCTCCGTGTCACGCACGGAGAGCTTCTTCTCCGCGACCTGGCGGGCCAGGTTCTGCATCTCCGGCAGGCGCGGCACGCCCAACAGGGCCCGTGCATGCCCCATGCTCAGCGAACCGTCCGCCACCATGTTCTTGACGTCGGCGGGGAGGGCGAGCAGGCGCAGCGCGTTGGCGACGGTGGAGCGGTCCTTGCCCACGCGCTGGCTGATCTGCTCCTGCGTGAGGCGGAACTCGTCCGTCAGGCGCTTGTAGCCCTCGGCCTCCTCGATGGGGTTGAGGTCGGCGCGCTGGAGGTTCTCGACGAGGGCGAGCTCGAAGGCCTGGACCTCCGAGACGTCCTTGACGATGGCGGGCACTTCCTTGAGGCCCGCGGCCTGGGAGGCGCGCCAGCGGCGCTCGCCGGCGATGATGCGGTAGCCGTCACCATCCTTGCGGACGATGATGGGCTGGAGGATGCCCTGGGCCTTGATGGATTCGGAGAGCTCCTTGAGCTTCTCCTCGTCGAAGTAGCGCCGGGGCTGGTCCTTGTCCCGGTGGATGGACTCGATGGGCAGCTTGAGGACGCCGCCCTTGAGCGCGGCCTGTTCGGCGGCCTTGCCGGGAGCGGCCTGGGGGATGAGGGCGGACAGTCCGCGTCCGAGGGCCCGCTTCTGCGTGTCGGGTTTCACCAAGAGATGACTCCAGCGCCGCGGGGGTGCTCACGGCGACCCTGGGCGACGCGCGAATGCTTCAGGCCACCCGCCTGCGAGGGGACTTGGGGGTATCGCGCTTCATCAGCTCACGACCGAGCGCGAGGTAGCTCTCGCAGCCCTTCGACTTGATGTCATAGAGGATGATGGGCTTGCCGAACGACGGGCACTCGGACAGGCGCACGTTGCGCGGGACGACGACCTGGAAGACCTGGTCCTTGAAGAAGCCGCGGACCTCCTCGACGACCTGGTGCGCGATGTTGGCGCGCGCGTCGAACATGGTGAGCAGGATGCCCTCCATCTTCAGGTCGGGGTTGAGGCCCTGCTTCACCAGGTCGATGGTCTGCGTCAGCTGGGACAGGCCCTCGAGCGCGTAGTACTCGCACTGGAGCGGGATGAGGACGGAGTCCGCGGCGGACAGCGCGTTGAGGGTGAGCAGGCCGAGCGAGGGCGGGCAGTCGATGAGGATGTAGTCGAACTCGGAGGCGAGCGGGCGCAGCGCCTCGCGCAGGCGGAACTCGCGGTTCTCCTGGCCGACCAGCTCCACCTCGGCGCCGGTGAGGTCCGGCGTGGCGGGCACCACCTGGAGGTAGCGCAGCTCGGTGGGGTGGAACAGCTCCTTCATGGGGCGGCCGTTGAGGAGCGCGTCGTAGATGGTGCCGTGGAGCTTGTCCGCCTTGAGGCCCAGGCCGCTGCCGGCGTTGCCCTGCGGGTCCATGTCCACCAGCAGCGTGCGGCGCTCGGCCGAGGCCAGGCTCGCGGCGAGGTTGATGGCGGTGGTGGTCTTGCCCACGCCGCCCTTCTGGTTGGAGATGCAGATGATTCGACCCACGAGGCCCATCCTCTCTCGCCCGGCAGGTGCCGGGGCCCGCGCGGAATGCGGTGCGCGGTTGCGCGCTGATCCCGCTGCTAGCACGCGGTTTGGTGTTGGATCAAATTCACGGCGCTCCTTGCACGGCTACTCTTTTCGCGCGGGTTTTCGTCCCACGAAGTCGAGTGATTCACGGGACTTGGATGGCCAGCGAGCGGGGGAGCGCACGGCCTCGGAGGCCCCGCGAGGCCTGTTTCGGGGGAGCGCCTGGAAGCCCTCTATATAAGGAGGCGGGCGTCACGGCCGGGTGACGGGGGCGGGCGAGGCGCGGAGCGCGGGAGGAGGGCACCGCGAGTCAATCCGCGTTCCACGAGGAACGGAGGGCCGGGCTTCAGTGAAGCTTCGAGGTGAGGACCTGGGCGCCTCCCCGCCGCGCGCCCAGGCACGCGCTTCAATCGTGCGACTGGGCCACCGCCACGACCTCCTCGCCGGCTACGAGGCGCGGGACTTCATCGACACCAACTCGGTGGCCCTCAGGAAGGGCATGGACAAGGGAAGGAACGCGTTGTCCGACAGCTCGCGGATGTCGGCCTCCAGGACGGAAGGGCCTCCCGGAGTGAGGAAGGTGAAGCGCAGCTTGAAACCCTTCCTCACGCGTTTCGAGCGACGCGCCGAGGGCGCGGGCAGCTCGACCTTCGCGGCCTCCTCGACGAGCGCCTTCGCGGCCGCCTCGACCTCTGGCCGTGTATCGGGAGTGGCGGGCACCATGAGCCGGCCGCGATGGAGCATGGACCAACCATCCCGCGTGGCGACGAGGGTGGTGGGGATGCCAGGACCGTTCTTCCCGGAGAGGTTCGCCTCGACGACGACCCCCAGCACCTCTTTCGCCGTCTCTGGCCCCGGGAGGACGTTCATCGCTCGCAGGTGATGCCACGCCTGGAGCACCGCATGGCAATCGGAGGCACCCACCGCCTTGAAGTAGGCCTGCGCGACCTTGGCGGCCCCGGCGTTGTCTCCCACGGAGAGGTGCGCGCGCATGAGGAAGCGGGCGGCGACGCGAGAGCGCGGGTTGGTGTCGTGCTCCGCCTCCGCCCGGCTCAGCGCCTCCTCGGCCTTGTCCGCCGCGAGCAGGTCCAGCCACTCGGCCAACTGCGGTGATTGACGGCGGAGGAGCTCGAGCTCCTCGTCGAGGCTGAGCTCCGCGAAGTGGAGGCGCAGGGCGAGCTCCGGCAGGGGCAGGTGCTCACTGGAAACCTCCTCCACGGCCTCGGACGACTCCGCCGCCCGCGAGGGGCGTGAACGGATGACAGCGAACATGGCTCCGAAGGATCCAAACAGCGCCAGCATCAACAGCAGTGACATCAAATCCCCCGGACCGGGTCATGCCCGGGTGGACTCCCGGGTCACCAGCGTGGCGATGGATTGCCATCACCACCCCATGCCGGAATACGGAGCTGCCCGAATGAAGTCTCATGACTCCTCGGGTGTTCTTGACGGGCCCTCTCCAGGAACCGCTCCCCTCGCCTGCGCCGCCAATTGATCGCTCACCACGGCAGGCGGCGTCCGCGACTCGAATCGCCTCGGCGGTCGACCATCGAGAGGACAATGGAAGGTGACGCTGATGATGTGCATGCAGGGAGTTCGGCGAGAGCCACCGCCGGGGGCCAGCGCGTCGGACATCTCCCCTTCGAGATTCACGACGCCGCCCACCAACAGCTCCACGCCCATCATGTCCGAGCGCGCGTCCTGCACCAGCCGCTTGGACAACCGGTACTTGCCCACAAGGAGGCTGGCGAGCGCGTCCGCCCTGTCGCGAAGGCGCTGCTGGCGTGCGCGGGCACCGGCCGCCGAGTCACCTTGCCGCACGCGCCGCGCTCCAACGCGTGGCCGCGATACTCCGTGACAATGGCCGACAGCGAGGGCACCTCCACGCCTGGTGGCGTCTCGGCGCGGCGTCTCGGCCTACCAGCCGCTGATGGCAGCGTTGGCAATGCCTCGGCACCCACTCGATGACGTGCCGCACCGCCTCGGGCGGCAACAACCGACGCTCATGTTCCTTGTGTCCAGGCTGGCTTCTTCGGCGAGCGCGGCCGCGCCTCCAACTCCGCCACTCGCGTCGTGAGGACCTCCACCTTGGCCAGCAACGCGACGAGGCTGGCGTCGCGAGCGGAGGTCTTCGCCTGACCGTCCACAGGTCGTTGATGTCGCCGGCCCCGGTGCGTTCGGGCCCAGACGGACTCCGCTGCGGATGACTCGCAGGCTACCCGTTCTTCCATGCATGCAGCGTCGGCTCCGACACTTCCAGCTTCGCCGCCGCCTCCTTCATGGTGCCTCCAGCTCCTCGGTGGTGCTCCACATGGCGCACCGCGAACGTTCGCTGCGCCTCCGGGAACGGCAGCGACCCGCTCCGCCTCCCCGCCCGGGGTCGCCGCACCTCCTCATGGAGATGCTCCCGCTCCTTGGAGCGCGTGACCTCACACCGGGCCGGCAGTTGGTGACCTGAGTCCCGCCGCCCTCCACGGAGCCGTGCCCGTGTTCCGCGGAGCACGTGGTGGACTCGCGCGCCATCACCCACCACGCGGCGAGCGCCGTGACATGCCTACGGCCCTGCCCGCGTCATGGGCATCGACCTTCGCGAGAGCGAACCGACTTCGTACCGCGCACGACCAGGAAGCGCGGTCCTGAGTCTCACGCCTCTTGTTCCATGTGGAACGAGGAGGACCGTGCCACCAGTGACCACGCGGGCCCATCACCCGACCCCGAAGCGCACGCGTGTGCTCGCATCGACGCTCCATGCTCCACATGGAACGCACCGAACGCGCCACCAGCCCCGTGACATCGACTTCGCGCCGTGAACCCGAGCGGTGGCGACGATGGCACCACTGTCCACCCGCCATGCGCTCCCGGTTCATGTGGCACGCGGCGAACCCGCGTCACCGCCGCGCATCGACTTCGTGGGGTGAACCCGAGCGGCGGCGGGCTCGCGCGCCGCTGTTCGCGTGCCATGTGGAACGCGGCCAACGCGCGCCAACGCGCCATGGCATCAAGCGCATGCCACGAACCCAAGCCGTGGGTGGGCCCACGCGCTTGCACTCATCCACCAAGCGTTCGCGCTCCACATGGAGCGTGAAGGGCCTCGATGGAAACACCCGCCATGCCGGCCTCATGTCGGGGCGCCGCTGCCGCGCGGCGAGCATCGACCTCCGTGTCGCCGCCTCGTGTTCCATGTGGAACGCGGAGGACCCCCATCGACCGGCCATCGACTTCGCGCCGCGAACAGGACCCAGGGGCGGGAGGGGCGGGGTCGCCACGTCACGTCCCATGTGGAACGAACCGGCATCGAACCACCGGACATCGATGCGGGGTCGCGATGCGAACGCATCGGCACGCCGGCGTCATGCGGCATCCACCTGGACTCGGTTCCACGTGAGACATGCGGGCCTCGGTCCTCGACCCGTGCTCGCGAAGCAGCTCACCGCCACGCATCCCGTTCCACGTGGAACAGGCCGAGCACGACCACGCGGCGATGACGAGCGCAGCCAGCAAGGGTCTCGAACCGAGCCCATCGACAGCCGCGCCCCCCTGCTTCCCGTTCCACGTGGAACACGACTCAACGACCGCGCGCCCCCGTGGCGATGGCGAGCGCATCCACCTGGAGTTGTGAAGCGAGAGTCAGCGGCACCAGCTCGCCACCCGTTCCACGTGGAACACGGCTCGACCATCGCCAGCGTCATCACGGCCAAGCTCATCGGGGTCTCGCGCCATGCCCATACGTGGCCGCATGCCGGACCTTCGATGACCACTCACGACGATTCCCACGTTCCACGTGGAACACGATTCGACCGCCATCGGCACAGCATCGAAGGTTCGCGCGCACGTACGCGCGACACGTCCATCCGTGGTCCCGAACCGCGTCCATCCACGACCTCTTCGTCGCGCGTCCTGTTCCACGTGGAACACGGCTCGCCGCCGCCGACACCGCACCGAAGGTTCGCGCATCGGGCTCTCGCGACACGTCTATCCGTGGTCGCGAACCGCGCCCATCAACGAGCGTTCCCACGTTCCACGTGGAACACCGTTCGACCTCCGTCGGCATCTTCATGAACGCGTGGATGGACATGCGCGCCACGTCCATCCGTGGTCGCGAACCGCGCCCATCAACGAGCGTCCCCCACGTTCCACGTGGAACGCCCCACCGCATCTCGACGAGGCGTCGACTTCTCGAACTGGGGGCGCGAAGCGGGCATCGGCACGGTCCCATCGCGCTTTGCGTTCCACGTGGAACGCGGCGCGACGACCGCGACACGGCATCGCGGACCATGCGTACCGGGTTCGCTCGGTATGCACATCCGTAGTGGCGACCGCGTCCACCAACGACCGCTCCACCATGCGCCCCACGTTCCACGTGGAACGCGGCTCGGCCTCCGTCGGCATCTTCATGACCGCGTAGCGGGGGTTCGCGCGGCATGCGCATCCGTGGTGTCGACCGCGCCCATCAACGGCCGCTCTCCACGTTCCACGTGGAACGCGGAGCAATCACCGCCGCCATCTTCACGACCACGTGCCTGGAGTCTCGCGGCATGCCCATCCGCGGTGGCACCGTGCCCATCAACGGCCGCTCTCCACGTTCCACGTGGAACGCGGAGCAACCGCCGCCGACATCTTCATGACCGCGTGCACGGGTTCGCGCGGCATGCCCATCCGTGGTGGCGACCGTGCCCATCAACTGCTGTTCTCCACGTTCCACGAGGAACGCGGCTCGACCGTCGTCGGCATCTTCTCGACCGCGTGCACGGGTTCGCGCGGCATGCCCATCCGTGGTGGCGATCATGCCCGTCAACGATCGTTCCCAAGTTCCACGTGGAACGCGAATCGACCATGCCGGCATCTGCGCGCGCATGCGCAGAGCTTCGGACGGCATGCCCATCCGTGGCCGTGAACCGCGTCCAGCGACGACCGCTCCACCACGCTCCCGTTCCACGTGGAACACGACTCGACCCGCGCCGGCATCACCGGGGCCATGTGCATCGGGTCTCGTGACACGTCCATCCACCACCACGAACTGGACCGCAGGCGTGGTCAGCGCGTTCCACGTGGAACACGACTCGACCCGTGCCGGCATCACCGGGGCCACGTGCTCCTGTTTCCGTGACACGTCCATCCATCACCACGAACCGGACCGCGCGGTCGTGGTCAGCGAGTTCCACGTGGAACTCGCCGGCCTCGCCTCAACCGGGCGTCGACTTCTCGTTGGTGGTCGCGAAGCGAGCGCGGCATCACCTGAACCCACGCGTCGTTCCCCCCCACCCCATCCGGCATCACCCAGGTTTCAGTTCCACGTGGAACGCGGCGACGCCGACCGACATCGGGCGACCTCGGCTCTAGTCCCTGGTCGCGGAGCAACCTCACCACTGGACCTCCGGTTCCACGTGAACCGTGGCGGGGCAGTCATCCGGACATCACCCCATCCAGGGACCTCATCCGGTGTGGCCTCCGGCCTTCGCGTTCCACGTGGAACGCGTCGCGGGTCGTGGACCACGCGAAGGTGCACGCCAACGCATCAGTTCGCCGCATCGGGTCCGGTCCGAACTCGTGTCGCGCGCTTCCTCGCGCCGCCCCACTCCGCGACGTCTTCCTCGCCGGCCATCTCTAGCCGCCGTCAAGACCGCTCCCATCCCGGCGTCACCCGCCTCCGCTGATGCCGGTGGTCGCCCTCATCGATGACGTCATCCACCTCGGACGCGCGAACCGAGCACTCACCACCACGCGGCACCGAACCGCGAGGAACGACCCCACCACCCTGACCGATGCGCCGGCTCCCTCCCGCGTGACGCCTTCGGGCCTCGTCGCTGGGTTGCTCGCGGCCGGATGGACTCCGGTTCTCGTTCCACGTGGAACACGGTGCGGGCGCGCACCGGTTCGCGACTCCTCATCCGAATCCGAAGGCAGAGGTCGCTCCGCTCAACACGGCGCCCCCTGGGCAAGGCTGCTCGACTTCCACCAGACCTGTGAGCCAGAGGTCCGTGGTCAGCTCACGGGAATCCTTCTTCGGCGAGTCGTCGACATCCGGAGTCGACCGGTCCCCAACCATCACGCCCCGGTACGGGTTGGCGATGGGGCGGGACAGCGACATCGCTGCGACGGTCCAGTCCTCCAGACCAGGTCCATGCGCCGCGTCCGCATGGTTCCTGGAGGTCGAGGTCTGCGCGGCGATACGGCTGCAGGTGCTTCAGTCCTCAACCCGCCCCCCACGCCGCTCGCCCCGGTTCCAGAAGACGCGTTCCCGTTCCACGTGAAACCGCGCGCCGCCAGGGACCCACGAACCCGTGTGGACATGGGCGCTCTCCGCATCGCGATGTCACGCCGCCCAGGTGGAGGAACAGGCACAGCAACTTGCGTGTGGACACGGGCGCTCTCCGCATCGCGATGTCGCGGCAACGCGAATGCGGCTTGGGGGAGGCGGGAGCGGGCTCTCGCTGAGCAGTCGCTCCTGGGCATCCGTCCGCACAGCCGTGATTCAACCCATGCGTGCATGCGGCCCACCGAACCCAGGGGCTGTTCCACCACCGTGGAACCTCTTCCGGCGACACAACGCTCCGGCGACACCGCGAGTCCGCATGACCACACGAAACCTGGGGAGAGGCGCCACCTCGCACGGCCGGACCCCGGCCCACCAGGCTTCGCCGACAGCGCACAGGCTGGCGTGCGCACCATGGGAACAGGGGAGACGGCCCAGCCCGCACGCTCATCCGCGCAACTCGCGACGGCTCGCCGGGCAGGCTCGATGCCGACCTGCTCGGCCTCCCCATCAAAAAGCAGGAGTCACCTCGGCGCCGCGAGATGAAGTGACGACGGGAGGCTCTCCTCGCCGCCGGCTTCGCGCCCACGCAAGTCACCTCGGCGCCGCGAGATGAAGTGACGACGGGGCCTCGGCAGGCAACCGGGCGCTGACGCGACGAGCTTGCGCCGCCCCCCCCGAGCCCTCGCCATCCGACGCGCCTCGATTCGCGTCGCATGCCTGGACCACCGGCCAGCCGAGCGCTCGCGCATCACCACGAACGGGAGCCTGGCCCACAACCGTGACGCCGCATGTTCGTCGAGCCCCCGAGAACGGAGCACCTGCAGCGCCGAACCGCATCCACCATCACGCAGCCGATGAGGACGCCGCGCCATGCGGGGTACAGCGCGCGGACGCGTCTCCACCGAAAGGGCACGGCGCCCCCCGACGACCGGAGCTCCAACCTGGCACTGGCGAGAGCCTGACTCCGCACCCCGATGGTCCGCGGCGAGCCCGACACGCCCCTCCCCCTATCGACTGTTGGCGAGATTTCCTCCGTCTCCGTGCATCGCGGCTCGGCACTCCACCCGTCACCCGCGCAGCCAGTCGCCGCGCGCCACCTTCACCTCGTCTCCGTGCATCGCGGTTCGGCACTCCGCCCGTCACCCCGCGCAATGCGGATTCGTCGTAGGTCATCACGTTCGCTGCCCACGGCGACACACGGCACCGCATCACGAGCACGAAGCAGCCTCCCCACACCACCCGCACGCTTGAGGAGACGCCTGCTGGCGAGGCATCGCATCGCGAGCGCGAAGCAGCATCCCCACATCGCGGCGCTCCAGTGCGGACCTCTCAGGGACACTCACCCCACCAGAGACTCTCCCGACCGCTCGTCCCTCCGGTCGCTCGAAGTGACTGGCCGCATCCAACCGGGCAGTCCTTCACGCGAGGACTCAACCGGACTCGCTCGGCCTCGGCTCCGAGCCATCGCCTCGCCGCCACCTCGAGAGACCACGACACGAGCGATGGGCCACGGATTCGCGAAGCCCCCAAGTCCATCCGAACACGCGCGCCCGCCCCTCATGCGCCCGCACCACGTGCGATGACCCACGGATTCGCGAAGTCCCCTCAGCGCATCCGCGACGCACCTCGGGCCGCGAACGAGGCCCGCCCTCTTCGACACTCCGCTGAAAGCGAGCTGCCCCACGCGCTCCCGAAGCCATGGGCCTTGCCCGCTCGCCCCCAGTTCCGCCGTCTCAGCCTCGCGAAGCCATCCGCATCGAAACCGCGGCCACTCACATGGCGGCCGAGCAAGCAGGCCGCTACTTCGTTTCCGTCGGCAACCATCCGACCGTGGCACCGCCTCGCTGTCAGTCCAGGGGGCCACGTCGCGACACAACCATCACCCCTCAGCACGGAGTCCCCCATGCGCCCTGCCCGTCCTCTTCGTGGTCACTGCCTCCAGTCCACCTCGTGCATGGCGTGCTGCCCCTGGCCTGGAACGACTCCGTCACGCTCCCGCTCCGCGTCGATGCCGCGAGCGGTCCTCGCTCCGTCCACATCGAGCAGGGAGAGGGCAGATGATTGAGGCGTCCGACCCGGAGTCGTTGAACGGATACCTGTCGACGGACGCGAGGCACCGGCTCTCGGATTGGGTCTGGGGCCTGTCACGCTGGGGCAAACGTCCGCTGGTGCTCGCGGCGTTCGCCGTCGCCGAGCCCGCGCTCCTGTCCTGGAAACAGGGCGTGCCCCAGGACGAGAAATGGCAGCGTGTGTTCGCCCGCGCCACCATCGCCGAGCACGCCTTCGCCGCGCTGAAGGACTGGTTGCACCACCCCTCCGAGCACACCGAGCGCGCACTCACCACCCACCACGCGCGGCTGAGAGAGCACGTCGCCGCCGCGGCGCGCGCCGCCGAGGAGTCCTCCGGCTCCCGGTCCGTGTGCGAGCGCAGGAATCGCTGCGCCGGAGCGGGCCGCGTGATTCTCGCCGCGCTCGACGCCGCGCTGTGGAACGCGACCGCCGCAACCGATGGGCTCACCGACGAGGCGGAACGTCAGGCCATCGAGAGCACGGGCCCCGCGCTGGAGACCTGGACCGCCGTTCGCGAGTACCTCGCGTGCACACCGGGCACCGCCGAGTCCGCGCTCCGTCAGGTCATCCGTGACGCGATGCTCGCGCCGCCTCCGGCTCCAACGTGAATCACGCGCGGGCCCGAAAAATCGGCTCGGGCGCGTGTGTTCAGCGCGCCCAGGTCCCCTGGTAGAGGACCACGCGATAGCCATCCGGGTCCTCGAACGTCACGCCGCTCGTGTCCCAGTACGGATTGCGCGAGCGCACCGGCGCGAACCCCGCGCGCTTCATGCGGCGCACCCGTGCCTCCCACTCCGCGCGGTCCGGGAGATAGAAGACGAGCAGGTTCTCCTCCGACGGCGCGCGCGGCGCGGCGTGTCCGCGCTCCACCGTGAACTCCAGGTGGTACGGCCCGCCGCGCTGCCCGAGCATCACGCCATCGAAGCCCGCGTGGTCCTCGAAACCTCCCTGCAGCTCGAAGCCCAATCCCTCTCGATAGAACCGCACCACCTCCGCGAGACTCCGCGTCGGCCGCGCCACCCGCAGCTTCACCCCGTCCATTCGCCTCCTCTCCGGTGTCGTGCCCCGGGAGCACCTCGCGCCCATGACACCCGCTCGACCTCACTCGCACATCCGCCCCGCCACCTCGCGCACCGTGACGACGCCCTGGCGCGAATCCATTCCGTCGTCATCGCCTCACCCGCATTGCCATCCACGGATTCCGGGTGTGCGAAACGCGAAGCCTCGCACCGCGATGCGGGCCATGCCGTCACGACGTGGCCTCGTGATGTGAGCGTTTGGTAGCATGGAAGGTCTGAGCAGTTGACGGGGCCGCGCCGTCAATTGTGACTGGCATCGCGAACCCATGACCCATCCCAAAGTCTTCTCGCTGACAGGCGCGTTGCTCGCGACCTGCGTCGGCGTGGCCTGCGTGGACACCTCCGAGCCCGAGGTGCCCCTCCCCTCCCCCGCTTCACTCCAGACGCGGACAGGGGCTCTCGCCCTCGGCGCGCCCTATCTGGTGAAGAACCTGGTCGCCGACGAGCCCACGAACGCGACGAGAATCCCATTCGGCCTCCAGTTCCACACGCTCGGCGCCACCACCTTCTTCGTCTGGGGCGACGCCCTCAATGGGATGGAGCTGTGGAAGACGGATGGGACGCGCGCTGGGACATCGATGCTACGGGACCTGGCCCCAGGCCCGGCCTCCTCGAGTCCCTCCGACTTCACGTCGCTGGGAGAGCACGTCTACTTCAACGTGGACGGGGCTCCGCGAAAGGAACTCTGGAGGACGGATGGAACCGTGGAGGGCACCATCCGTGTTGCCTCGGCCGGCGGCATCCTGACCTCCAACGGCTCCACGCTCTACGTCTTGCAGCCACACGACGAGTTCACGCAGATGACGGGCTTCACGCTCTGGAAGCTCGACGCAACCGGGACAGGGCTGACGAAGGTGTACTCGCAAGGCGCCGGGTCCTCCTTGAAATACTACTCGACGCCTCCAGCCTCCGCCTGGCTGCGTGAGACGCTGTTCTTCGTCGTCTGGGACAGGGTCTCCGGTAACACGCTGTGGAAGACCGACGGAACGCCCGAGGGGACCCAGCGGGTCGTGGACCCTCTTCCCGGCAACACCGACCCGGGCACCGGCATCCAGAAGCTCATCACCGCGGGAGACTTCGTCTACCTCACGATGGGTGGCTTCGAGGACCGCCACATGGAGCTGTGGCGCACCGACGGAACCCCGGAAGGCACCCTCCAATTGAAGACCCGTGAGAGGCTCTATGTCGACGGTCCCAACTTCGCCCCCCTCATGCAGGAGCTCTCCGGGAAGCTCTACTTCACGCAGCCGACCTCCGACGCGGGCAACGAGCTCTGGAGCTCGGACGGAACGGTGGCCGGCACGAAGCGGGTCGTCGCCCTGCGCACGGTTCCGGAGGGGTTCAACGACAGCCGCATGTTCTCCCAGGGGGGACGTCTGTGGTTCAGCCAGAGGGATGCCACGACCCGGCTCAGCCAGGTCTTCGTGAGCGACGGCACCGCCGAAGGCACCTCGCAGGTCACCGGGCTCGACTCCGCGCAGAGTCGCTCGTCCCTCATCAAGGGCGTGACCCGGGAGGGTGCCTTCTTCATGCGAGCCGGCGACTGGGATGTCTCTCTTTGGAAGACGGATGGCACCGAGGCCGGAACCCAGCGGTTGGGCGTGACGTACCCCTTCTCCGATGCCGTCATCGCGCACCCGACCTCGGGGGGACGGCTCTTCTTCAGTGGCATCCTGGGTCACCTGTGGGCGAGCGATGGCAGCGTCGAGGGGACGGTCGACCTGGCGATTCCCGCCGCCCACACCGGCCTGCCTCCGGAGCAACCCTTCGCGGTCGGCGGCACGCTCGTCTTCCGCGTCGGGGACGAGGACGACCCCCAGTCCTTCCAAGCGTGGAGCAGCGACGGAACCTCCGAGGGAACCCAGCGGTTCACACAAGCCCCGGAGCTCTCGCTCCACCGACGTACGCCGCTCGGCAGGGTCGGAGGACAATTCGTCTACTGGCATCTGCTCCGCGTCCCTGGCATCAATGCCTCACCGACCGTCACGGATGGGACTCCCGGCGGCACACGGCCGTTGCTGGAGGTGGAGTCCTGGCGATGGAACGACCCTCCTCCCGCCGTCATCTTCCAGAAAGAGCTCTTCTTCGGAGTCCAGGCCACCGCGGCGAATGCCGAGAAGGGCATTGCTCACGGCCTCTGGAAGAGCGACGGCACCCCGGAGGGCACCCGTCTCGTCGCGGCGGGCATGGAGCCGGCCCTGTTCGTCACCACCCCAGAGCGCCTCTTCTTCTCCGCGGGGCCGAGCACCCATGACCAGTCCCTGTGGACGAGCGACGGAACCCCCGAAGGAACCCGTCAATTGATACGGCTCGAGGCGTCTCGCTCCGACGGGCCGCTCATCCACCAGCTCCTCGCCCTGGGAAGCCGGGTCCTCTTCTGGAGCCACACCCCCACGGCGGGCCACGAGCTGAGGGTGAGCGACGGCACCCCGGAGGGCACGCGCGTGCTGAAGCACTTCGATGGGACGCACTTCCTCATGGAGAACGCGTCACGCATGGCCGTGCTGGATGGGCACGCCTTCTTCGTCACCAAGACCCCCGACCTTCCCGCCCAGCTGTGGCGCACGGACGGAGACTCCGTGGTCCTGCTCGCGAACTTCGACGCGCGCAACGACTTCGAGCTGCCCACCCACCTCACCGCCTTCCGAGGCGAGCTGTGGTTCTGGGCCCGAGACGACGCACATGGCATCGAGCTCTGGAAGAGCGACGGTACCCCGGAGGGCACCGTGCTCGCGAAGGACCTCAGTCCGGGACCGGCGAATGCCATTGGCAGGCCCGGCCCCCTCGTTCCCCTGGGACCGAACGGTCCACTGCTCTTCACCGCCTCGGATGGAAAGACGGGGGCAGAGCTGTGGCAGACGGACGGCACGGCGGAAGGCACGACCCTGGTGGCGGACATCGCCTCGGGGCCGGAGTCGTCCACTCCGGGGGACCTCGTCGTGACGCCACGCCACGTCTTCATGGTGGCCTGGACGAAGGAGACAGGCCGCGAGCTGTGGGCCCTGGAGCGGCCAGCCCAGGACACCACGGCGCCCGTGGTGACGTGCCCTTCGTCGCTGACCGAGCAGGCCACGTCCCCGTCGGGGTTTGCCCTGTCACGCGCTCGCGTCACGGCGACGGATGACAGTGGTGCGGAGCCTCTGCTCCGCTACGACCCGCCCCTGGGAAAGGTCTGTCCCGTGGGCACGACCGACGTGACGGTCACCGCCGTGGATGGCTCGGGCAACATGTCCTCGTGTTCGTTCCCGCTCACCGTCTCCCTCCTCTGCCCGGAGACACAGCGGCTGGAAGCCGACGCCAGTGGCCACGCCGCCGCGACCTGGCCCGACATCATCACCGAGGATTCGGGCTCCGACGTCGTGCTGGAGACCTCGATTCCCAAGGGCACCGCCCTGCGCCCGGGTACCCATGCCGTCACCGTCACCGCCCACGACCCGCATGGAAGCTCGAGCACGTGCACCTTCTCCATCGTCGTCGTGAAGCCCGGAGGAGGAGGCGGTGGCTGTCAGCAGGCCGGCAGCGCGGGTCCGCTCGGTCTGGGTCTGGCGTTGTTCTCGCTGTGGTGGATGAGGACACGGCGCCGTGGCATGAGCCCGGTCCGCTGAAGCCTCTCATGATGCGCGGGGCCGTCACGTCGGAGGGAGCGCTCCTCGCGTGACGGCCTCCGTCGCGTGACACGAAGACGCGGGGGCTTGCCCATGAGTCCATGCCTCACGTGTGCCACGCCCTGCACACCCTTTCGCGCGCGTGCAGTCCACAGCACGCACGGCGTGTCACCGGACACAGATCCTTCGAGGACGGCCAGGCGAACGACTGCCCGTGTGAGGGCTTATGGCATGGCTGCTGCTAGTTTCCCCGGCGCAGCCACCACCCGACTCGCGTCGCGTCCCCACACCCCATGCCCTCCCCCCAATCCCTCGCACTCACCAGTGCAATCCTGGCGTCATGCCTCGGCCTTGCCTGCGTCGAGACCACCCCCGCGGCTCCACCTCCCACGCCCCAGAAGACGCGGAGCGCGCTCACCCTGGGAGAGCCCTATCTGGTGAAGGACATCCTCCTCCCGGAGAAGACCTACGACCGCGGGAGCATCTACTCACTCGGCAACTTCGCCACGCTCGGCGACCTCACCCTCTTCGCGGCCAGCGACGACAACCTCGATATCGAGCTGTGGAAGACGGACGGGACTCCCGAGGGGACCTCGCTCGTGCGGGACCTGCGCCCCGGGCCCACGGCGTCCCAGCCACGCAACCTCACGGCCATGGGCGGCCATGTCTACTTCACGGCCAGGACCGCGCGGGTCGCCCCCGTCGAGGAGCTCTGGCGCACGGACGGGACGCCCGCGGGCACCACCCTCGTGGCGCACCTGCCCGGAAGCGCCGCCTTCATGACCGCGCGCGACGGCGTGCTCTACCTCATGACCCAGGCTACCGGAGGCACCAGCGGCTTCTCGCTCTGGAAGAGCAACGGCACCGCCGTGGGCACCACGGTGGTGAAGACGGTCGCCTCCAGCAAGACCTATCCCTCCAGCAACTTCCTCTGGAAGGACGGGACGCTCTTCTTCAGCGCCTTCGATGACGCACATGGGGAGGCGCTGTGGCGAAGCGATGGCACGCCAGCGGGCACCTCCATGGCCGTCGACGTGCTCCCGGTCAATGACACCAGCAAGGCGCTGTACGACCTCGTCTCCGCAGGAGACCTCATCTACTTCGTCACGTCGGGCATCGAGGACACGCGTCAGCTGCTCTGGCGTACCGACGGAACCCCCGAGGGCACCCTCCGACTGCTGTCGCTCCAGGGCTCCCCGCTCCATCTCGGCACCACCCGGTTCGCGACCGCCGCGGGGAAGCTCTACTTCACGCAGTGGGACGCGCAGGCCGGCGAGGAGCTATGGACCTCGGACGGCACGCTCGCCGGCACCACTCGCGTCATCGACTTGCGTCCCGGCAAGGACGACGCCGGCATCGGCCACCTCGTCGGCCAGGGCGAACGGGTCTGGTTCACCGCGACGGACCTGGGGACCTCCCAACGTCCCCAGGTCTTCGTCAGCGATGGCACCGCCGAGGGCACGCGCCAGGTGACCACGAGCAACCCCGACACGGCGCTCTCCTCGGAGGTGCTCGCCGCCGCCTCCGACGGCGCCTATTTCGTGGGCTACCGCCTGACCGGCTACACCCTATGGAAGACGGATGGCACCGAGGCTGGCACCCAACAGCTGATCAACGGTCTGACGTGCACCCGTCCTCATCCCATGGGCGAGGGCAGGCTCATCCTGACAGGGAGCTCCGGAGTCCTGTGTGTCAGCGATGGTTCTCCCGCGGGCAGCAGGTCCCTGGGGAAGGTCACCCGCACGCGGTCCGGCGGATGGCCCCGTCAAGGCGTCGGCGTCGCGGGTGAGCTCCTCTTCAGCGCGAAGGATGACGAGACGCTCTCCGGGACCACGCGGCTGTGGATCAGCGATGGAACGGACACAGGCACCCTCGAGCTCGAGGTCCCCTCTTCCGACACGGTGCGGATGACCTCGCTCGGCGTGGCGAATGGCCAGACCTTCATCTGGCGCCACGACGACGGCGCCTCGGAGTCCTCCTCGCACAGAGGAGCCATCCTGGGCACCCGCGGTGGGACCTATGGGAACACCGGCGTCCTCAAGTCCCTGTCGCTGCCGAAGCTCTCCCACGACGCGCGGCAGCTCCCCTCCGCCGTGGTGATGGGAGACGCGCTCTACTTCGGCTCCCCAGGGAGTTCCTCCGAGACCTCCGCGCTCTGGAAGAGCGACGGGACGCCGGAGGGGACCGTGGTCGTGGCGACCTTGCAGGAGGGAATCTTCTCCGTGGACCCGCGCCTCTTCGTCAACGCCGCGGGGCGGCTCTACTTCGCCGCGGGCCTGGGGCTGGGGACGGAGTCCCTGTGGACGAGCGACGGCACCGAGCAGGGCACTCGCAAGGTGGTGACCCTGAGCCAGTCCGGCGCCATCGGGCCGCGCATCCGCCACATGGTGGCGCTGGGAAGCCAGGTGCTCTTCTGGGCCGATACGGCGGCGGAGGGCCACGCGCTGTGGACGAGCGATGGCACCCAGCAAGGCACGCGCGTGGTGATGCGCTTCAGCGGGACGGGCTTCGTGCCCGAGGGCCCGCACACCACCGCGGTGATGAACGGGCAGGTCTACTTCGTCAGCAAGGCGACCGGTGAGCTCGCGTCGCTCTGGAAGACGGACGGTGGCCCGCCCGTGCGGGTGGCCACCTTCGCTCCCGCCGACCTGGCGCTGGTGCCCATGCACCTCACCGTGTTCCAGGACGCGCTGGTGTTCTGGGCGTTCGACCCGGACCACGGCTACGAGCCCTGGCGCAGCGACGGAACGCCGGCGGGCACGGTGCGCCTGAAGGATGTCAACCCAGGCCCCCATGGCTCCATCACCGAGCCTGGGCCCTTCACGTCCGTGGGACCGGAGGGGCCGCTGCTGTTCGCCGCGTCGGATGGAGTATCGGGCGTGGAGCTGTGGCGGACCGACGGCACCACGAATGGCACCGAGCGGGTCGCGGACCTGGCGCCGGGGCCGGAGTCCTCCAATCCCTCGGACATCGTCGGGGCGGGCCGGCACGTGTTCTTCCAGGCGTGGACCCCCGAGACGGGCACGGAGCTGTGGGCCATGGAGCGCCCCATCCAGGACACCGAGCCCCCACAGGTGACCTGCCCCGCCTCCATCGTGGTGGAGGACAACACCTGGTACGGACAGACGGTGACGTACTCGCACGCCGTCGCGACCGACGAGCGCGCCCCCGCTCCCGTCATCCGCTACGACCCGCCCGGCAACTCCTTCCCGGAGCAGAGGACCACGAAGGTGACGGCCACGGCGCTCGATGGCGAGGGAAACCGCGCCACCTGCACCTTCGACGTCACGGTGCAGGACACGCTGCCCCCCACCATCACCTGTCGCACGGCGCCCATCCGCGCCGAAGCCACACACCCCCAAGGCACCTACGTCTTCGTTCCCTTCGACTCCGCGCGGGCGGACGACATCGGCTCCCGGCCCTGGGTGACGTATCTCCCCGATTCATCGACCTACTTCCCCCAGGGGACGACGCCGGTGACGGCCACCGCCACCGACAACGCGGGCCTCCAGGCGACGTGCACCTTCGACGTCATCGTGGAGGACACCCGGCCGCCGCGGTTCGACAGCTGTCCCGCCACCGTGGTGCAGGAGGCCTCCTCTCCGGACGGCGCGAAGCTGGACTTCGTCCTCCCCGTCGCGACGGACGTGGCGTCGACCCCGGAGGTCGGCAGCGAGCCCGCGATGGGGAGCCAGGTTCCGCTCGGCGCGACTGCCGTCACCGTGACGGCGCGTGACCCGGCGGGGAACACCGCCACGTGCAACCTCTCCGTCGAGGTCCGGGATACCACGCCGCCCGAGCTCACCTGCCCGCCCACGCAGGCGGTGGAGACGACGTCCGCGCAAGGCACGACGGTGCGGTGGCCCGAGGCCACGGCGAAGGACCTCGTCTCCGCGGTGTCACTGGAGTACTCGACGGCGCCCGGAAGCGTGTTCCCACCGGGCATGCACTCGGTGAGCGTCACCGCGAGAGACACGCACGGCAACACCCGCCGCTGCGAGTTCGCCGTGAACGTCACCCTGCGCGAGAAGCCGGACGAGAACCCCGACCCGCCGACGCCCCCCGCTCCACAGCCCCGCGGTGGTGGCTGTCAGCAGGCCGGAGGCGCGGGCGCGAGCGGCTTCGGCGCGGCGCTGGTCGGGCTGATGTTGTGGGTGTCCCGTCGTCGTCGCGACACGCTCCGCTCGCGTCCGAGGGCGTGACGCGGCCCTCTCGCGAGGGAGACCTCCTCCCTCGCATGGCGATGGCGCGGTGACGCTCAGGACTTCGTGTCCACCGGTTCCACGAAGTAGGCCTGCTTGTGTCGGGGCTCCGACTCGAGCGCCGCGGCCAGCTCGCGCGCGCGGCGCTCGCTCGGAATCACGGCGACCTCCGCGCGGTTGCCGTGCTCGTCCTGCCGGATGATGGACCAGCCATGCGGAGGACGCGGAGGGCGGAACGGCGGCGTGCCTCGCGGCTCCACGGCGTACCACTGCTTGTGCGCCCGGGCCTCCATCATCCGCGCGAGGCACTCCGCATGCGGACGGCTCGCCATCACGCAGACGTCGTGACGGTGGCCCGTGTCGTCCTGGCGGTACACGGCCCAGCCGTGCTTGCGAAGCGGCTCGTGCGCGTCCAGCCGCCACCGGACCTCGCCGCGCCACCAGTCCAGGTGCGCGAGCGCGTGGTCCAGTTCGTCCAGCGCGGCGTAGATGCCGAAGGTGTCCTTGTCCTTCAGGTAGCGGACGAAGAACTGGAAGCCACACCGCGCGCGCCAGCCCCAATACTCCTCGGGGCCCGCGCCATCCCCCTCCGGAGCGCTGACGTGGGGAGGCCCCCAGCGTCGCTCGAACTCCACGCGCGACAGCATGGCCTCCGCGATGGGCAGGTCCGAAGGCGCGTCATCTCCCCAGACGATGGATCCGTTCACGGGAAGTGGCTTCATGCGTGACACCTCCGCCGCGAAGCCTACCGGGAGCAGCGCGTCCCCTCACTCGCGCTCCAATGCCAGACATCGTCGTCCCTGAAGCACGACACAAGTTGCCCGCATGCTGCCGCGCAATTCTTGCGCTGAGCGGGACACCCCGTGGAATCACGCGACGGATTTGCGCCGCCGCGCGCCTTCGCGGCGACCACGACATGCCAACGGGCGCCGGAGAGTGGCACCCCACGCCTACCGCGGCCTCTTCGCGGATGACTCGGCCCGCTGCCTCGCACCGGGCCTTCGCGCCCCCGCGCCTGTCTCGCTGCGCCTTCGTGGACGTTGCGCCCCAGTCCATGCACGGGGCTTCGCGCCCCACGCCCGCCGTTACTCCTTCGCGAACACCGCGACCTGCCGCTCGGCGCCGGAGAACGGCAGCCGGTACGCGCGCGCGGAGACGACGCGCAGCTGGCGCTCGGCTGCTCGCGCCGCCAGCTCCGCGTCCGTCTGCGACTTGCCGAGCATCGCCACCACGCGCCCACCCGGTTCCACGTAGGCCGGCGCCAACGCGAGCCAGTCCGGCAGGTCCATGAAGGCGCGGGCAATCAGCACCTCCGCGCGCGGGATGCCCTCCTTCTCCGGCTGGCCCTCCGCGCGCGCGTGCAGCCCTCGCACGCCCTGCAACCCGAGGCTCGCCGCCGCCGCCTTGATGAAGGCGACCTTCTTGCCCACCGTGTCCACCAACGTCACGCCCAACGTGGGCAGGGCAATCTTCAACGGGATGCCCGGGAAGCCCGCGCCCGCGCCCAGGTCCAGCAGCGACGCCGCGCCCGTCACCTCGGGCAGCACCGCCAGCGAGTCCAGGAAGTGCTTCTCCAGCACCTCCTCCGGCGCGGTGATGGCCGTCAGGTTCACCTTGGCGTTCCACTTCAGCAGCTCCGCCATCAGCCGCTGCAAGCGGGGCCCCACGTCCTCCCCCACCGTCACCCCCAGCGACCGGCAACCGGACGCCAGCAGATCTGCGAACCGCGTGTTATCCACAGCGTCTCCACCTCCAGGGGTCTCGCAACCCACCGGAATCATTCAGGGGATTCTTCTCCCCAGAGTTGTCCACACGTTGTCCACAACCCCGGTCCTGATCATCCACCGGCTATGAACAGCCCTCCGGCTGCCCCGCACCGCGCTTGAGCGCGACCAGGAGGAGGGACACGGCGGCCGGCGTCAGGCCTGGAATCCGCCGGGCCTGCCCCACGGTGGAGGGCCGGTGCGCGGTCAGCTTCTCCGCCGCCTCCGTGCTCAGCCCCCGCACCTCGCGGAAGAGGAAGCCTTCCGGAATCACCCAGCGGTCCGTGGACTCCGACTCGCGCGCCGCCGCCCGGGCCGCCTGGGCGATGTAGCCCTCGTACTTCACCTCCACCTCCACCTCCTCCGCCACGTCCGGCGAGACGCCGGGCCGCTCCCCTCCCCTGCCCTCCTCCAGCAGCCGCGCGTACGTCATCTCCGGCCGGCGCAGCTTCGTCGCCAGCCCCGTGCGCTTGAGCCGCGCCACCTCGTCCGTCACCGCGCGCTGGCGCGCCTCGGCCCGCTCCAGCGCCTCGCGGGGCAACAGCCCCACGCGGTGCCCGTGCCGCGCCAGCCGCAGGTCCGCGTTGCCCTCGCGCAGGCGCAGCCGGTGCTCGGAGCGGCTGGTGAACATGCGGAACGGCTCGTCCACGCCCTTGGTGACGAGGTCGTCCACCAGCACCGCGCCGTGCGCCTCGTCGCGCCCGAGCAGGAGCGGCGGCTCGCCCTTCACCTGGAGGCCCGCGTTGATGCCGGCCCACAGGCCCTGGAAGGCGGCCTCCTCGTAGCCGGACGTGCCGTTGAGCTGCCCGGCGAAGAACAGGCCCGCGACGGCCTTCGTCTCCAGCGTGGGCTTGAGCTGCGTGGGCGGCGCGTAGTCGTACTCGACGGCGTAGCCGTAGCGCACCACCTCCACCCGCTCCAGGCCGGGGATGGTGCGCAGGAAGTCGAACTGCACGTCCGCGGGCAGGCTGGTGGACAGGCCCGCCGGGTACACCAGCGGCGACGCCGGCCCTTCCGGCTCCAGGAACACCTGGTGCCGCTCGCGGTCCGCGAAGCGCACCACCTTGTCCTCGAGGGACGGGCAGTAGCGCGGCCCCCGGCCGACGATTTCGCCCTGGTACAGCGGCGAGCGGTGCAGGTTGTCGCGCAGCACCCGGTGCGTCTCCACCGTGGTGGAGGTGAGGCCACAGGTGACGGCGGGCTGACGGGGGAACGGCGTGCCGGAGGCCCACTCCTCGCGCGTGCGCCAGGAGAAGGGGCGCGGTGGGAAGTCCCCGGGCTGCGGCTCCACCGCGTCCCAGTCGATGCTGGCGCGCGCGAGCCGCGCCGGCGTGCCCGTCTTGAACCGGCCCAGCGTGAAGCCGAGCGAGCGCAGTGAGTCGGACAGGCCCTTGGCGGCCTCGTCGCCCAGCCGGCCGCCCACTTCCTTCTTCTCGCCCACGTGCATCAGCGCCTGGAGGAAGGTGCCCGTGGTGAGCAGCACCGCGGAGGCCGCCACGTGCGTGCCGTCCCCCAGCGAGACGCCGGTGATACGGCCGCCTTCCGCGTGGAGCGTGGAGACCTCGCCCTCGCGCACGGTGAGGTTCGGCTCCGAGAAGAGGACCGACTGCATCACCGCCGCGTAGGCGTCTCGGTCGCAGAGGATGCGGGTGGCCTGCACCGCGGGGCCCTTGGAGGCGTTGAGCGTCTTGAAGTGCGTGCCCGCCAGGTCCGCCACGCGGCCCATCTGTCCGCCGAGCGCGTCCATTTCGCGGACGAGGTGGCCCTTGGCGGTGCCGCCCACGGCCGGGTTGCAGCTCATCACCGCGGAGCGCTCGCGCTTGAGGGTGATGCCCAGCGTCGCCAGGCCCATGCGCGCGCAGGCGAGCGCCGCCTCGCAGCCCGCGTGTCCCAGCCCCACCACGATGACGTCGTACCGGAGTCCCATCGCTCACGAGAGTCGCAGGGGCGGCCGGCGCCTGACCGGCGGCGGCGTGCGTCCTGGCACCCGGGCTCCCTGGCTCCGGCGTGCCGCGACTTGTGGCGTCCGTATGTCCCCGGAAGGCCGCCCTTGGCAAGCGGGGCGGAAGGTTTACGGGAGCGCGCGAGGCGGGCAGTGGGAGGGGTTGAGGAGCTGCCTGCCTCGCGCGCACCGGCCATCCTCCGGAAGGTGGGCGCCCACTCCACGTGGGCGTGCCCTCCAGCCTGGATGGCAAATCCTGTGGGTGTCGCACACACGGAGGGCGGACCCGAACCGTGCGGTGAGGGCGCGACGGATGGACCCGAGCTCGGGATTTCCAGAGGGTCCGACGCCCTCCGTGTGCGCGACGGGTGAATGAATAGCCGAGGGGTCTGACATCCGGGCCGTCCCAGGCCGGGTCCCCCTCCCCTCCTCCCAACCCATGGGACTTGCGGGGGTTTTCGCGGGCGTTGCGGGCCAGGTGGCCGGGCGGGCACTCCAGGAGGGGGCGCACCGCGGGCGTGGAGGCTGGCCCTCCGGGGCCCGCACCGGTATCCACTGGAGGACGATGCCCGCCCCTTCGAAGAAGCCACCCGCGTCGGCGACCCTGTCGCTCGAGCTGCTGCTGGGCACGCTCTCCGCGTTTGCCCCGCTGTCCATCGACATGTACCTGCCGGCGCTGCCACGCATCGCGCAGGAGTTGCAGTCATCGGCCTCGGTCATCCAGCTCACGCTCGCGTCGTGCTTCGCGGGGCTGGCGTTGGGGCAGCTGTTCACCGGGCCGCTGGTGGACCGCTTCGGTCGCACGCGCCCGCTGTACGCCGGGCTCGTCGTCTACGTGCTGGGCTCGCTGGGCTGCGCGCTGGCGCCCACGGCGACGGCGCTGGTGGTGATGCGGTTCTTCCAGGCGTTGGGGGGCGCGGTGGCGCTGGTGACGCCCCGGGCGGTGGTGCGGGACCTGTGGTCTGGCGCGGACGCGGCGCGAACCATGTCCCGGTTGATGCTGGTGGTGGGCGTGGCGCCGGTGCTCGCGCCGCTGCTGGGTGGGCTGGTGTTGGAGCACACCGGGTGGCGCGCCATCTTCCTGGTGTTGTCTGGCATTGGCGCGGTGGCGCTCGTGGCGGCGCTGCGGGTGCTGCCGGAGACGGCGCCCGCGCACGTGAAGGGCCACTCCATGCGCTCGAAGATGGGCGCGCTGTTGAAGGACCCGGACTTCGTGGGCCCGGCGCTCGCGTGCGGCTTCGCGTACGCGGGCATGTTCGCGTACATCGCGGGCTCGCCCTTCGTCTTCATCACGCTTCACGGGGTGAGGGAGCAGGACTTCGGCTGGTTCTTCGGCGCGAACGCGGTGGGGCTGGTGTTGATGGCGCAGCTCAACCGCAAGCTGCTGGGGATGTTCACCCTTCCTCGGCTGCTGCGTCTGGCTTTGACGCTGACGGCGCTGACGGGGCTGGGGGTCCTGGCGGTGACGTGGAGCGGGGTCGGTGGGTTGTGGGGCATCGCCGCGGCGCTGTTCCTGTTCGTGCCCACGATTGGACTGGTGGGGCCCAACTCGGCGGCCATCGCGCTGGAGCGGCACGCCGCGCACGCGGGGCTCGCGTCCGCGCTGCTGGGCTCGCTCCAGTTCGCGTCCGCGGCCGTCGCGTCGTGGGCGGTGAGCGCGCTCGAGGACGGCACCGCGCGCCCCATGGGTGGCGTGGTGGCCGTTGCCGGGGCGCTGGCGTGGCTCGCGGCCTTCCTCGGTCAGCGCGCGCGCATGCGCGAGGAGCAGGTGTCCACGATGGAGGGTACGCCGCGCGAGGCGTGAGCGCGCTCGCCCGTCATCACGTCCCCGGACGATGAGTGTCCCCTCCCCCGCTGGGTCGCTGGGGAGTGGGCACGAATGTCCCGTCTGCCCGTTCCGCGACAGGCCCGAGACGCCCGAGCGGCGACCCGGGCGTCTCGCGCGGACTCAGGCCCGCGCGCGAGCCTCCCTCCGCCGTCGCAGGAGCAGCGACAGGCTCACGAGGGCCGTGAGCGACAGTCCTCCCGTGGAAGAGCAACCACTGGACTCCCGGGGCTCTTCGGTGGGCGGCGGCGTTGGCCGCTCGTAGGCGGGGACCAGCACCACCGGGACGGTGACGCGGGCCCCCTCGTCGTCCCGTACCACGACGTTCACGGTGAGGTTCGGCTGTCCCGGCGCGACCAGCCAGCTCATGGGCGCGGTCCACGTGAGCAGACCGGAGTCATTCACCGACACCCAGGGCTGGTACTCCGCCAGGAAGTAGCTCAACGCGTCCCCGCCCGGGTCCGACGCCTGGAGCTGATAGCTCATCGGCTTCGCGGCGGTCACACGTTGCTCGGGGACCGGCTCGACGCGAGGAGGCGCGTTCTCGACGGGGATGTCGAAGGACTGGTCGAAGAAGCGGCCACTCTCTGCCTCGACCCGCACGAGGCTCCGCACCGGCGCGTCCCCCTCACCATCGTCCGCATAGAGATGCGAGACCGCGGGCTCCGACGTCACCGCGTCGAAGTGCCCGTCCATGTCGAAGTCCCAGTGGTAGCGGAGGATGGGCTCACAGCCTTGCTGCGCGTCGACGCGCAGACTCACCGTCGCGGGCTCCGCCCAGCTCGAGGCCTCCGCTCGCACATCCCGGGTGAAGGGCCGTCCACAGGCGACGACGGCCCCCCAGGTCTCGAGGGTCGAGGCCGTGCCCACCGCATCCACCACCTGATAGGCCACGCGACGCGGCCCCGTCTCGGTGAACGTCCGAGTGGCGGAGAACGCCGCGAGTCCTCGGGTCGAATCCCCCGTCTCGACGAGCGTCTCGGTCGTGGGGCGGAAGCTCACCCCGTCGTAGTCCCAGTCCCAACGCACGACCCAGGGACTGCGTGAGAGGTTGTAGCGGAAGACACCGCGGAACTCGAAGGGGTGGCGGACCTCCGGCACCAGCACGGTCGGCTGGAGCACCACCGGGTACGCGGCGGCGCCCCGGTAGTCGATGGCGGCGGTGATGATGCGGGAGGCGTTCCCCTCGGCGTCGATGATTCTCGCCGCCGGGTTCGGCACCGCGCTGGGGTCGAGATGGGGGACGTCGATGGAGTAGGCCACCTCGACCTGGGGTTCGCTCCTGGCGGGAATCTCCTCCGTGAGGTCCACGTCGAAGCGGCCGTCGAAGTCCAGGTCCCACTGCACGGTCCAGGGCCCCGCGGAACCCGGCGACCGATTCGTGGTGTAGAAGTCGATGACGAAGAGCGTCCTGTCCTTCAACCCGGAGAACCACCGGGCATAGGCGCTCGTCGGGACCGGCAGCCGCGCGTACCGGTCGTGCATCACGAAGGAGTCCTCCCCCGGAAACACGGCGGTGACGGTCCCTTCGCCAGGGTGGACCCACCGCGCGGTGGCGATGCCATCGTTGGCGACCCGGTCTGCGCCCTGGCCGTCGTCCAGGAGCGTGAGGCTCCAGGGCTCGGCGCTCAGTTGCACCGTCACCGGACCGCCTGGCTCGCCACAGCGGATGTTCAGCGCGGAGAACGTCACGTGGTTGCCCGACTCGTTCCGGTCCATGCCGCTGTAGACCACCTGCCCTCGTGGCTCGAGGCGCCTGACCACCGTCTGGTCCGCGCAGCTCATCGAACCCACGCCACTGGCGCCGATGGCGCGCACGCCGCGCCCCGTGACGCTCATGTTCCGCAAGCCGGGCACCGGACGTCCCCCAGCGAGCACCAGGTTGCGCAGCGTTCGCCAGTCCCGCTCGGGAGCCTGCGCGGCCAGCAGCGCCACGAGCCCCGTGACGTGGGGCGCCGCCATGGACGTCCCGTTGTAGATGGCGTACCCGCCTCCCGGCACCGTGCTCAGGATGTCCACGCCGGGCGCGAAGACATCCACCTCCTGGGCCCCGAAGTTCGAGAACGAGGCCCGCCGGTCCGAGGCATCCACCGCCCCCACGCTGATGACGTTGGGCAGCGGGAACTCCGCCGGAATCACCCGCCCCCGTATCTCATCCAGGTTCAGGCCGTCGTTGCCCGCGCCGGCCACGACGAGGATTCCCGCCTCCATGTTGCGGGCGATGGCCTTCTCCATCTCGCTCCCCGCAATCCACCCCGCCCACGAAGCGTTCGCCGCGACCACGTTCACCGCATGCTGGGCGCGCGTCTTCAGGTCCAGCAGGTAGTCGAAGCAGCGGATGGCACCGGCTTCCGTCAGGCTGCCCTGCGCGTCCTCCATCTTGCAGGCGATGAGCTTCGCGCGAGGACTCACGCCGGAGACGCCGCCGCCGGGGCCTCCTCGCGCCGCGATGATGCCGGCCACGTGCGTGCCATGGCCGTTGGTGTCCATGGGCGTCTTCGACCCCGTCTCGTCCGTCGCGTCGATGCCGTGGAGGTCGTCGACGTAGCCATTCCCATCGTCGTCGACGCCATTGCCCGCGACCTCGCCGGGGTTGGTCCACATGTTGTCCGCGAGGTCCGGGTGCGTGAAGTCCACGCCCGAGTCGAGCACCGCCACGACCGCGCCCTCCCCGTCCCCCAGCGACTCCCACGCCTCCGGCGCGTTCAGGTCCGCGTCCACGACGCCGAGCGTCTGCCCCGTGTTGTGCAACCCCCACTGCTCGCGCAAGCGCGCGGCGTCTGGCAAGGACTGGTGTGTGAAGACATGGTTGGGCCCCGCGAACGCCACGCGAGGGTCCGCCTGGAGGCGCTTCACCGCCTCCTCGACGCCCAGGCCCTCCGGGAGCCTCACGTGCTGGAGCCCGGGCGTCTTGCGGAACGAATGGAGCACGCGCGAGCCCTTCAGCACCGCGGACACACCCCCCTGCCCCATCGCCTGGGCAGCGCCGTGGAAGCGCACCAGCACCTCGCCTTCGACATGGGTCCTGGGCGGCGCGCGAGGAAGCTCCGTCCGGGGTGGGACTGCGGAATCCGCAGGCTTTGCGGAATCCGCACAGCCGACCCACAGCGTGAATGCCAGGAATTGAAGGCCGTTGAACCAACCGCGATGGTGCGGATTGCGCATGCATCTTCCTCGGGGCGAGTCGTCCGGTCCGGCCATCCGGCGACGACTGTCTGTCAGCGATTGCGGCGCTGCCCTTTGCAAGGCAAGGTCCACCCGCGCCCCATGGAATCATGCGGGCGTCAGCGCGAAGGTACGCCATCCGTCGTCGTGCCGGGTTACGGCTCTCGTCGCCTGTCGACCATCGGTCCTCCCGCGCCGGTGGGCTCCAGCGGTTGAATCCCTTGCGGGCCTGGGTTCCTCGACATGAAGCTGGACCGCTCCGCGCTGCCCGAAGGCGTTTCGTTCGACCGGAAGGAGGGGCTCTACGCCGAGCTCGGTCCCGAAGGACAACTGCTCCACCTGGGCGTCTACCGCGATGGACAGCGCGTGGCCGACACCTGGGCCCTGCATGTCACTCCGGATGGGAGTCGGGCCTGGGTGGACAAGGCCCGCAACCAATCCTGGCCCTACTCTCTCGACGTGAAAGGAGAGGAAGACGGGGTTCCCTTCTCGCTCTCCTCCTGGGCTCGGGACTGGATGCTGCGAATCGCGCAGGGCGCCCTGCACCGGGCCCCTGAGTTCCGCTGTGGGTTCTGCGGGAAGGCTCAGAAGGAGGTCCGCAGGCTCATCGCGGGCCCCACCCTGTTCATCTGCGACGAGTGCATCGGCCTGTGCAACGACCTCCTGCGCGAAGCCGATGAGCAGGAGACACGTCGCGACAAGTCCGGGACGCCCGAGCCATGAGCCGGGCGCCTCGCGGAGGCCCAGCCCGCGCGCGCGCCGCCGCGCCTCCCGGGGGCACGAAAAAAGCCCCGGGCGCCACACCACGCGCACCGGGGCTCTTCTCGACTGCCTGTGATTGCGCGCAAGGCCTCAAGCGGCCCCGCGCGTCCGCCGTCAGGGCGCGGCGGGGGCCTTCACGGGCGCCTTGGCGCGCTTCTCCGCGCCGACGAAGTCACCCGCCTTCACCTGCGTCACCTTGGACCAGTCCAGGTGGCGCGCCATGGTCTTGCGCACGTCCTCCGGCTTGAGCTTCGCGAGGTTCTGCTCCAGCGCCGCGTCGAACGTGAGGGTGCGGCCCAGGTACAGGTAGCTGGAGAGCCTGCGGGCCAGGTTCGCGTCCTGCGCGCGCGCCGCCTGGCGGTACTCGAGCAGACCCGAGCGGGCCTTGTTCATCTCGTCGTCGGAGTAGCCCTTCTCCAGCACGCGCGACACCTCCTCGCGCATCGCCGTCTCCAGGCGACCGGCGTTCTCCGGCGCGTAGATGGCGTAGGCCATGAACAACCCCACCGTGTCCAGGTCACCCGGGTCGATGTTGCTGCCCACGCCGTAGGACAGACCGTCCTTCTGGCGGATGCGCGTGGCGAGCCGCGAGTTGAGGAAGCCACCGCCGAGCATGAAGTTGCCCAGCATCAGCGCCGGCCAGTCCTGGTCGTCCTCGCGCAGCTTCAGCGGCTGGCCCGCGAAGTAGAAGGCGTTGGCCTTGTCCGGCGTCTCCACGGAGATGGGCTTGCCGGCGACGTCCGCGAACACCTCGGGCACGCGCTGGTAGGCGGCCGGGCTCTTCCAACCACCGAAGAGCTTGCCCGCCTGGGCCACCACGTCCTTGGGCTCGAAGTCGCCCACCACGGCCAGCTCCGCGTTGGACGCGCCGTAGAACGCCTTGTGGAAGGCGCGCGCCTGCTCCACCGTCGTGTCGCGGATGCCCGCGATGCGCTCGTCCAGCGTGGGCACGTAGTTGGGGTGGCCCTTCGGGTAGTGGGCATACAGCGTGCGGTACAGGGCGATGGAGGCCAGCGTGTCCGGCTCGCTGCGCTGCGACTCCAGCTCCGCCAGGCGCTCCTGCTTGAGCAGGGCGAACTCCTTGGCGTCATACGACGGCTCGCGCAGCACCTCCGCCACCAGGTCCAGCACCTGCGCCAGGCTGGCGCGAGGACACTCGATGTTCACCGTGCCGCCCGTGAGGCCGCCGTCCACGGACACGCGCGCCTTCAGCTTGTCGAAGGCGTCCTGGAGCTGCTGGCGCGTGTGCTTCGTGGTGCCGCGCATCAGCATCTTCCCGGCGTAGGAGGCCGCGTCCACCTTGCCGCGCAGCGCCTCCTCCGTGCCCCAGTGGAGGTTGAGGGACACGCTCACCATCTCCCCGCGCGTCTTCTTGGAGAGCAGCGCGTACTTCACGCCGCCCGGCAGCTCGCCGCGCTGGGTGCGCGCCTCCACGTTGGCGGGGGACGGGTCGAACACCTCGCCCTGCGCCACCGCGGCGCGGCCCTTGTAGCCCTCCATCATCTTCGCCACGTCCACCGCCGGCGGCATGTCCGCGCGGTCCGGCTTGGGCGTGGGGATGAAGGTGCCCAGCGTGCGGTTGCTGGACTTGAGGTAGGTGCCCGCCACGCGCGTGACGTCCGCGGGCTTCACCGCCTCCACGCGGTCGCGGTGCAGGAACAACAAGCGCCAGTCACCCGTCGCGGCCCACTCGGACAGCTGGATGGCGGCGCGCTCGGAGTTGTTGAGCATCAGCTCCGTGGCCTTGAGCAGCGACGTCTTCGCGCGGTTGACCTCCTCCTCCGTGAACGGCGTGCGCGCGGCGTCCTCCACCGTCTTCAGCAGCACCTCGCGCGCCGCGGCCACCGGCTGGTCCTCGCGCATCTCCGCGCTGAAGACGATGGCGCCCGGGTCGCGCAGCTGGAGGTTGTACGCGCCCGCGTTGGACGCCTTCTTCGACTCCACCAGCGCCTTGTAGAGGCGGCCGGAGGGGTGGTCCCCCATCACCTGCGTCAGCACGTCCACGGCGGCGAAGTCCGGGTGCGCGCCCTCGGGCACGTGGTACACGCTGGTCAGCACCGCGGTGTCACCCACGCGCCGCAGCGTCACCTCGCGCTCGCCGTCCTGCGTGGGCTCCGCGGTGTACGTCGCCGGCAGCGGCTCCGCGGGCTTCTTCAGCTTGCCGAAGGTCTCCTGGATGGCGCCCAGCGTCTTCGCCTCGTCGAAGCGGCCCGCCACCACCAGCATCGCGTTATCCGGCCGGTAGTACTTGCGGTAGAAGGCCTGGAGCCGGTCGATGGGGACGTTCTCCAGGTCCGAGCGCGCGCCAATCGTGGACTTGCCGTAGCTGTGCCAGATGTACGAGGTGCTCAGCGTGCGCTCGAGGAGGATGCTGCCCGGGTCGTTCTCCCCGGCCTCGAACTCGTTGCGCACCACCGTCATCTCGCTGTCGAGGTCCGCCTTGGCGATGAAGCTGTTCACCATGCGGTCCGCCTCGAAGGACAGCGCCCAGCGGATGTTGGCCTCCGTCGACGGCAGCGTCTCGAAGTAGTTGGTGCGGTCCAGCCACGTGGTGCCGTTGGGGCGGGCGCCGCGCTCGGTGAGCGCCTGGGGCACGTTCTTCGTGGTGGGCGTGCCCTTGAACATCAGGTGCTCGAGCAGGTGCGCCATGCCCGTCTCGCCGTAGCCCTCGTGCTTGCTGCCCACGAAGTAGGTGACGTTCACCGTCACGTTGGGCTTGGTGGGGTCCGGGAACAGCAGCACGCGCAGCCCGTTGGGCAGGCGGTATTCGGTGATGCCTTCCACGCTCGTCACCGGGACGAGCGCCGTCCCCTTCGCCTTCGCGGGCGCGGCCTTCGCCGGAGCCGTCTTCGCGGTGGGAGCGGGGGCGGGAGTCTGCGCCCAGGCTGGCATGGCGGTGGCCAGCATCAGGGGCGCCATCAGGGAAAGCGGGGTACGACGCTTCATGCGGTCCTCGCGGGTCTTCGGGAAGTACTCGGCGCTTCTAACCCGGTATGCCCCGTCCGCCATCCCGGAAGCCGCTACTTCCCGCCATCCGTTCCCGTCCCACCCACCCGACCCCCGGCGCCTCCCTCCGGGCGGGAGGGTGCTGGCGACCGGATGCCCCGGGTGACGACGAAGGCCCTCCCCGCGCCGGGCGCGTGAGAGGGCCTCCACCGCGTCGGGCCGGGGGGAGCGCGCCGGGGAGGCGGCCCCCCTCCCGGCTCACGCGTGGGCGTCCTGCTGGGAGGTCCGCGAGGCGCGTTGGAAGTCCTCGATTTGCCGCACCTCGTCGGAGGCGAGGTGGAAGTCGCCGGCGTGGATGAAGCCGTCCACCTGCTCGGCGCTACGGGCGCCGACGATGGCGCCGGTGACGACGGGGTCGCGCAGCGCCCAGGCGATGGCGACCTCCCCGGGCGAGCGTCCATGCCGCTGGCCCACCCGCCGCAGCAGCTCCACCAGCGCGAGGTTGCGCGACAGGCCGGGCTCCTGGAAGTCGGGGCTGTTGCGGCGCCAGTCGTCCTGGGGGAAGCCCGCGACGCGCTCGCGCGTCATGGCCCCCGTGAGCAGACCGGAGGCCATGGGGGAGTAGGCGATGACGCCCACGCCCTGGCGCTGGCAGTAGGGCAGCTGGCGGGACTCGACGTCGCGGTGGAGCAGGGAGTAGGGGGGCTGCAGCGACGTCACCGGGGCGATCCGCTGGATGTGCTCCAGCTGCTCCACGCTGAAGTTGCTCACGCCCATCCACCGCACCTTGCCCTCGCGCTGGAGGGCGACCATCGTGTTCCAGCCCTCCTCGATTTCGGCCAGGGACTCCACGGGCCAGTGGAACTGGTACAGGTCGATGGTGTCCACGCGGAGGCGGCGCAGGGAGGCCTCGCACTCGCGGCGCACGGAGTCCGCCTTCAGCGAGCGGGTGATGCGGCCTTGCGCGTCCCAGACCATGCCGCACTTGGTGAAGACGTAGGGGCGTCTGTCGCGGCCCTCGAGGGCGCGGGCCACCACCTCCTCGGAGTGGCCCAGGCCGTAGACGGCCGCCGTGTCGATCCAGTTGATGCCCCGCTCCAGGGCGCGCTGGATGGCCGCGATGGACTTCGCGTCATCCTGCGAGCCCCAGGCGAACTGCCAACCGCCTCCGCCAATGGCCCAGGCGCCGAAGCCCAGCGGGGTGATGTCCAGGTCGGAGTTGCCCAACCGCCGCGTCTGCATGGTTGCCTCCCGTTCGTCCGTCCCCGGCTCTTTCGGGGAGTGAGGGTCGCCGAGGGCGACCTGGAGAGGATGGTGATGCCAGGGCGCGTGGCGGCACCCACCGGGGGCGGGCGCCTCGCCGCACGGCCGGGGGCGCGCAACTGTCGCACGGACGGCGCGCGGGCGGGGAAGGGCACGCAAGCATCGTCTCCATGACGCGTTAAGTAGTAGGACGCTTCCACCGGGGAGGTCCGCCCGGCTGCCAGGACTTAGGAGTCCCTTCGGATGAAACGCTTCCTCATCGGCGCGCTCGCCTTCGTCGGCGCGATGTCCATCCTCAGCTTCCTCGGGCTGATGGCCCTGCTGGTGCTCGCGGCCATGAGCCGGCCGGGCGTGCCCTCCAACCTCGTGCTGGAGCTCGACCTGGAGCACCCGCTGACGGAGCGCTCGGAGGCGACGTCGCTCGCTGGCGCGCTCGGAGAGGCGCCCTCCTCGCTGCGCGACGTCGTGGACGCGCTGGAGCGGGCGGGGGACGACCCGCGCGTGAAGTCGCTGATTGCGCGCGTGGGCAACCCGGGCAGCCCCGCGACGACGCAGGAGCTGCGCGACGCGGTGAAGGCCTTCCGCGCCAAGGGCAAGAAGGCCGTCGTCTTCACGGACTCCTTCGGAGAGGTGGGCAACGCCACCGGCGCCTACTACCTGGCCTCCGCGTTCGACGAAATCTACATGCAGCCGTCGGGCGCGGTGAACGTCACGGGCCTGGCCTTCGAGACGCCCTTCGCCCGCGACGCGCTGGCGAAGCTGGGCGTGCAGCCGCGCTTCGACAAGCGCTACGAGTACAAGAACGCCGTGGACACCTTCACCGAGCAGGACTTCACCGGGCCGCACCGCGAGGCCATGGACCGGGTGGTGGCCAGCCTGTTCGGACAGATGGTGAAGGGCATCGCCGAGGACCGGAAGCTGTCCGAGGACACCGTGCGCGGCCTCATCGACCGGGCGCCGCTGCTCGCGCCGGAGGCGCTGGACGGCAAGCTGCTGGACGGCCTGCTGTACCGCGACGAGGTCTACGCGAAGGTGAAGGAGGCGGCGGGCGAGGGCGCCGAGCTGCTGTACGCCAACAAGTACCTGCAGCGCACCTCCAAGCCCAACAGCCTGGAGAAGGACACGTTCGCGCTGGTGTACGCGGTGGGCACGGTGATGCGCGGCAAGAGCCAGGGCAACCCGCTGACGGGGGAGCAGGTGCTGGGCGGAGACAGCGTGGCCGCGGCGCTGCGAAAGGCCGTCGAGGACCCGCACGTGAAGGCCATCCTCTTCCGCGTGGACAGCCCCGGAGGCAGCTACGTGGCCAGCGACACCGTGCGCCGCGAGGTGCAGCGCGCCCGCGAGGCGGGCAAGCCCGTCGTCGTCAGCATGGGCACGTACGCGGCCAGCGGCGGCTACTACATCTCGCTCGACGCGGACAAAATCGTCGCGCAGCCCGGCACGCTCACCGGCAGCATCGGCGTGTACACGGGCAAGTTCGTCACCAACGGCTTCTGGGACAAGCTGGGCGTCAACTTCGGCGCCGTGTCCCGCGGGCGCAACGCCACCATGTCCAGCAGCGACGCGGACTACACGCCGGAGGAGCACGCGCGCGTCAACGCGGAGCTGGACCGCATCTACACGGACTTCACCCAGCGCGCCGCGACGGGCCGGAAGATGCCGCTCGACAAGCTCCAGGCCGTGGCCAAGGGCCGGGTGTGGACGGGCGAGGACGCGCTGGCCAACGGGCTGGTGGACTCGCTGGGCGGCTACGCCCAGGCCATCTCCGTGGCCAAGGAGCTGGCCAGGCTCCCCGCCGACGCGCGCGTCCGGGTCGAGGAGTACCCGCGCCGCAAGTCCCCCGCGGAGGTGCTGTCGCGGATGCTGGGGGAGACGGGCGACAACAGCGACGACGTGGGCGCGGACGCGCTGGTGACGCCGTGGGCGCCGCTGGTCCACGCGACGCGCGCGGTGTACGCCCTGGGCGCGCAGCTGGGCATCCTGGCCCCCGAGCGCGGCGCGCTGTACACCCCCATGCCCCAGACGCGCTGGTAGCCCCGCGTCACGGGTGACCTCACGCCCGCCGCGTGCCTCCGGGACGCGCGGGCGTGACGGCCGGACGCTCCACCGCGCGGGGTTGTCTGGGATTGGAGTGCCCCCGAGAGGAGACACGCCCTGGGCCCCGCGCTTGCAGTTGGCGCGGGCGCGGAACCGTCTGTCGCGAGTGGACAAACCACCGGGCGGGTGGGCGCGTAGAAACCGTTCAAGGTTCGGGGACGTTCACGTTCCCAGGGCAGGTGGCCGCGGTGGGGGGCCGAGGAGCACGGCGATGAAGAAGCGACTGGGGGACATCCTGTTGGAGCGCGGGGTGGTGGACGCGCTGCAGTTGCACTCGGCCCTGGCGTATCAGCGCAAGTGGGGGGTGCCGCTGGGACAGGTGGTGGTGGATCAACGCTTCTGCACGGCGGAGCAGGTCCTGGAGGCGCTGGCCGAGCAGGTGGGGCTGGAGACGGTGGACCTGGACGCGCGGCGCCCGGAGGCGGCGCTCTCCCGGCTGATTCCGGAGCGGGTGGCGCGGGCGCACCGGGTGGTGCCGCTTCGGCTGGAGGGGCCGGGGCCTCGCGACACGCTGGTGGTGGCCATGGCGGCGCCGGCGAGCCTCGCGTCGCTCGACGCGGTGAAGAGCGTGACGGGTCGCTCGCGGGTGGTGGCGAGGCTGGCCACGGACGCGGCCATCCAGCGGGCCATCGGCTGGCTGTACCGGGGCGAGACGGGCGAGGTGACGCGGCGGCCGGGCCTGGAGGGCTTCTCGCTGCCGGAGGTGGATGACGCCGCGCCGCTGGTGCTCAGCGGCAGCATGGCGGAGCTGACGCACATGGAGTCCCCGGCCGAGGCGAACGCGCTGCCGAGGCTGTCCTCGCTGGAGGAGGCGACGGCGCGGCTGTCGCCCGTGTCCCGCGCGACGACGCGCGCGAAGCTGCCCACGGTGACGCCCGCGCGTCCGCGGCCGGTGGACCAGGTGCTGGTGTACGGCTGGGGCCGGGAGGCCGCCGCCGGGCTGGTGCGGGTGCTGAGCGAGGCGGGCCTCGCCTCGCGCGTGGCGAGCACGGAGGACCTGCTGGACGCGTCCGAGGCGCAGGTGGTGGTGACGCCGCTGCCGTCGCTGGAGGCGCTGGGCCGCAAGGTGCGCGCGCAGGTGGTGGTGGCGGGCAAGGCGCCGGAGCTGGACCTGCCCCGGGCGCAGGCGGTGGGCGCGCGTGGCTTCCTGGCCGCGCCGGTGGATCCAGACCTGATGCTGAGGGCGGTGCGCCGGCTGGCGGGTCCGGCCGGCGGCACGTTTCTCAGGCGCGCCAGCTGAGCGGCGCGAGGGAACTCACGGCACGGCGGACAGCAGCGAGTCCGCGTCCTCGGACAGCCAGAGCGAGTCGAGCTCCAGCGTGGTGGAGGAGAAGGGGTCGGCGCGCACCAGGGCGTCGGATTCGTAGGCGCCGGTGAGGAGCCAGCCGCGCTTGACGCGCTGGTAGGTCTCCAGCGTGCGGGCGACGGGGTCCACCAGCCACACGTGGCCCACGCCCTGGCGCGCGTACAGCGGCAGCTTGCGCGTGCGGTCCAGCGCGGCGGTGGAGGGGGAGAGCACCTCGCAGACCCAGTCCGGGGCGAGGGTGAGGAAGGGCACGTCCGGGTCGAGCGGTCCGTCCACGCGCTCGCGGCGCCAGCCGGCCAGGTCGGGCACGAGCACGTCGTGGCCCAGGCGCAGCTCCGGGGCGCGCAGGAAGCACCAGCGCCCGCTGCCGCCGCGGCGCCGGTCGAGCTGCTCGCCCAGCTCCACGCCCAGCATGAAGGCCGCGCGCGTCTGGGCGGGCGTCGCGCGGGGTGAAGCCACCAGTTCCTCGTCGAGGACCTCGCCCACCCAGCCCGAGGGCAGGGACGTCAACAGGGAGTTGTTCGCCAGGTGGATGATGCCTTCCGTCACAGCGCCTCCGAAGGTGCGGCGGTTGAGGGCGGCATTCTAGGAAGGGGTCTGACATCGCCCGGGACGGGCGGACGGCGTCACTTGCCGATGCAGAACCGCTGGAAGATTGCGTCGATGAGCGCCTCGGACACGGAGGTCCCGGACACCTCACCGAGCGCCTCCAGCGCGAGCGCGACCTCGCCGGAGACGACTTCGAGGGTGGAGACGCGCGACGCGTCCTCCGCGCGGGAGAGCGCCTCGGAGGCGCGACGCAGGGCATCGGCGTGGCGCTCGGAGACGAGCGCGACCGCAGAGGGCGTGCCCGTGCCCCACAGGCGCGTGAGCAGCGCGTCGCGCAGCGCGTCCACGCCCTCGCCCGTGAGGCCGCTGACGCGGAGCCGGGGAGGGGAGGGGAGAGGCATCGAGGCCGGGGACACGGCGAGGGCGGCGAGCCCGTCGCCCGTGCTCGTCTCGGTGGCGGAGTGACGGGTTCCCGCCTCGCGCGTCGTGGCGAGCACTTCCTCCGCTTGCACCTCGGTAGCGGAGCGACGGGCTCCCACCGCACGCGTCGTGGCGAGCCCATCGCTCGCTCGCGCAACACTCGCCGAGCCGCGAACCTCCGCCTTGGACTCCGCGGCGAGCACCCCCTCCGCGCGTGCCTCGGCGACCCCCGCCACACGACCGCCGGCCTCGCCCGCGACGTCGCACTTGCCGTCGACGCACAGCACGGGCGTGGCGCCCGCGTCACGCACCCAGCGCTCGACGTCCGCGTCCGGCGTGCCCGGGGGCAGCACCAGCACCGCGAGGTCCACGCCGGAGAGCAGCTCGCGTGTCCGGGCGATGCCCAGCGCCTCCACGCGGCCCGGCGTCTCGCGCAACCCCGCCGTGTCGAACAGCATCACCCCCAGGCCGTTCCACTCGAGCCGCGCCTCGAGCGCGTCGCGCGTGGTGCCCGGCTCGTCGTCCACCAGCGCTCGAGCCTCGCCCACCAGCCGGTTGAAGAGCGTGGACTTGCCCGCGTTGACGGGGCCATACAGCGCCACGCGCGCGCCCTGGCGCACCAGCCGCCCGTGGCCCGCCTCGGAGAGCAGCGCCCGCGCCCGCTCGCGGAGTTCGCGCACCCGCGCGCCCGCGCCCGCGTCCGCGCCCTCCGCCTCGTCGGGGAAGTTGAGCACGCCCTCCAGGTCCGCGTGCAGCGCCCGCAGCGGCTCCTCCAGCTCGCGCACCCGCGAGGCCAGCGCGCCGGACAGCCCCGCCGCGGCCGCGCGCACGGCCGCCTCCGAGTCCGCCGCCACCAGGTCCGCCACCGCCTCCGCGCGCGTCAGGTCGATGCGCCCGTTGAGGAAGGCGCGTCGGGTGAACTCGCCCGGCGCCGCGGGACGCGCCAGCCCGTCCTCCAGCGCGCGCGCGAGCAGCAGCCGCAACAGCCGGGGACCGCCATGCGCCTGCAGTTCCACCACGTCCTCGCCCGTGAAGGACGCGGGCGCGCGGAAGTAGAGGAACAGGCCCTCGTCGAGCGCGTGTCCCTCCGCGTCCACGAAGCGGGCCAGGTACGCGTGGCGCGGCGTGGGCGCGGCGGGCACTCCCGGGGCGAGCCTCCGGCCCACCTCCAGCGCGGCGGGGCCGGACAGGCGCAGGATGCCCACGGCGCCCGAGGCGGGCGCGGTGGCCAGCGCGACGATGGTGGGGGAATCAGGCGTCATGTCGACCCGGAGGGCGGCGCTCGCCGCGCCGCATGCCATCCGTTCAGCGAGCGGCCACGCCCGCGCTCACCGGGGCCCCATGGGGGGCGTGGAGCCTCGCGCGGCCTTCTCCACCGCCTCGCGGTTCTCCTCGATGTACTTCTCGACCGCGTCGTCTTCGATTTCCAGGTCCCGCAACACACCCGGGTAGACGAAACGGAAGGCGGGAGACTCCTCGTCTCCCCGCAGGCGGAAGCTCATCTTGAGCACCGCCGCGCCATACAGCTTGTCCTTGAGTCCCTTCGCCTTGCCCATGCTTCGTTCCCCCTCACTCGTCGAGGTCGTCCTCGTCATCATCCGGCAGCAGGCTCCGCTTGGGCAGCGGCGCGGGCTTCTCCGGGGTGAACACGACGCGGCGGTTGCGGCCCTCTCCCTCGGCCGCCACCTTCACGCCCGCGGTGCCCTCCACGGCCTTCATCACGCGCGAGCGGTCCTCCGGCTTCATCGCGGCGAGCGCGTAGAAGCGCCCCAGCCGCGCGGACTTCTCCGCGAGCTGCCGGGCCGCCTCACGCAGCGCCGCGTCCTCCTCCACCGTCAAGCCCCGCTCGTCCACGGCCTCCGCGCGGGGCGCGGGAGCCGGACGGGCGGCCTGCTGGGGCTGTCCTCGCCCCTGCTTCTGCTGCTGCCCGGGCGCCTGCTGCTGCGGCGGCGCGGCGGCGCGAGCCGGGGCCTGCTGGGGCGCCTGCGGCGGCGGCTGGGCCTGCGCGGCCGGGGCCTGCGGCTCGCGACGCGGCCGGGGCTCCGGGTGCGCGCCGGCGCCGAGCATCACCCAGCGACGCTCCACGCCGGGGCGGTGGAGCATCTTGTTGAGCAGGAACTGGAGCGAGTCCAGCACCTGCCCCCGCCGGCCCTGCTCCACGCCAGGGGGAGGGCCCGCCTCGAAGTGCAGCGCGACGGACAGGCTCCCATCCGCCGCGTCCTGCATGTCCAGCCGGGCGGGGAAGCCCATCAGCCCGAGGATGTCACCCAGGAGCTTCTCCACGCGCGGACGGAAGTCCGCCCCCGCGCTCGCCGGAGTCGCCGGCTGGGTCTGCGGCAGCTCGCTCACTTGCGTCTTCCTCCCGCGGCCGCCACCGCGGGCGTGCCTCCACCCGTCTGCGGCTTGTTGCGGTCCAGCCACTTCCTCAGCCCGTACTGCTGGGCGATGGAGAGGATGTTGTTGGTGAAGATGTAGAGGGACAGGCCCGCCGGGTACTGCAGCAGCGTCAGGGTGAAGATGACGGGCACGAACCAGGTCATGATCTTCGCCTGCGTCGCATCCATCATCTGCGGCTGCATCTTCTGGGTGATGACCATCGACACGCCCAGCGCCAGCGGCAGCAGGTACGTGGGGTCCTTGTAGGTCAGGTCGCGCCAGACGGGGCCGAAGAAGGGCTCACCGTACAGGTCGAAGCTGTTGCGCAGCGCCGTGAACAAGGCGATCCACACCGGCATCTGGATGAGCAGCGGGAGGCACCCGCCCAGCGGGTTCACCTTGGCCTCCTGGTACAGCTTCATGATCTCCAGGTTCTGCTGCTCGCGGTTGTCCGCGAACTTCTTGCGGATCTCCTCCATGCGCGGCTGGAGCTTCTTCACCTCTTCCATGCTGACCATGGAGCGGTAGGTGAGCGGCAGCAGCACCAGCTTCACCACCACGGTGAGCAGGATGATGGCCACGCCCCAGTTGCCCGTCAGGCCGTGGAAGAACTTCATCACCGCGAGGAGGATCTTGCAGATGACCGCCCAGATGCCGAAGTCGACCGTGTCCTCGAGGGCCGGGTGGAACGCGCCCGCGGCGCCCAGGCCGGCCGTCTCGCGCAGCGCGGGGCCCGGCACGACGGACATCAGGTCCGGGTCCTTGGGGCCCAGGTAGCCGCCCAGCCGCAGCGTCACCGTCTCGCCGGGGGCCACGCTGAGCGGGAAGGCCGCCGTCACCTGGCGCGCGGTGGGCGTCGCCTCCAGGATGCAGTGGCCGGCGCGCGGACCCTCCAGCGGGTAGAGCGCGGAGAGGAAGTACTGCTGGTTGATGCCGAAGTAGTGGATCTGCCCCTTCGTGTCCTCGGGCTTGTCGTCGCCCGGGTTCATGTTGTGGAGCTTCTCGTCCACGAAGCAGGCGGAGCGGCTCAGGTTGCCCACGCCACCGAAGAAGGACGGCGCGTGCTCGAAGTTCGGGTCGATGGCGCGGGCGTAGTGCACCCGCAGCTCGCCGTTCTGCGCCTGGGCGGACGTGTTCTTCACCTGGATGGTGTAGACGAGCTCGAAGCCCTCCTGGGGCCACTGCAGCTTCTTCACCACCTCCCACGGGCCCTGGCGGCCGGTGAAGGTGACGGCCTCCGCGTTGCCCTGGGCGCTCTCGTCCACCGCGTAGGGGACGTTGGCGGGCAGGGGGCTGGAGCCCTCGATGGTGACCGACAGCGGCAGCGGCTGGCCCGGCACCGGCTGCGCCAGGTTCATCTGCGGCGGCGGCGGGATCTCCTTGCCGAACAGCTGCTGGAAGCCCTGGGCGAGCGTGAGCGAGTGCTGCTCGCGCATCTTCGCGCCCTGCAGCTGCGCCGACGTCAGGCCCGCGCCCGTGGTGCTGAACCGGTAGACGGACTCCTTGCGGGTCAGCGTCACCTGGCGCTCGGGCGGCGGGGGCGTGGCCTCGGCCGGAGTGCCGGTGGAGGGCGGCGTCTCACCGGAGGGCGGCAGGGCGGCCTGGGCGCCGGTGCCCGCGTCGCCTCCGACCTGGGCGGCCACGCCCGCGTCCCCGCCCGCCGCCTCCGGCGGCGGCTTGGGGGGAAAGAGGTACATCCATCCGGCGGTGACCGCGAAGGACAGCAGCAGGGCGACCAGCAGCCGCTTCTGGGAGTCGTTCGACTGGGGCGAGAGCGGATCGTTCATAGTGTTCCCTCCCCACGGGGGAGGGCGCGGCAAGAGGTGGAAGCCCCGTCACGGCACCGGGTCGATACCACCCGGGTGGAAGGGCTGGCAGCGCATGAGCCGCCAGAGGGTGAGCCAGGAACCCTTGAGACCGCCGTGCTTTTCCAGCGCCTCCATGGCGTAGGTGGAGCACGACGGATGAAAGCGGCACACCTTGGGGAGGAAAGGGCCGATGCACTTCCGGTAGAACCGGATGGGCAGCGAGATGACGAAGGCGAGCGGGCTCATTTCAGAGGCTCCTTCGGCTTCGACTCGGCGGCCGGCGGGAGCCGCTGCAGCTTGCGAGTGACACCGTCGAAGGCGCGCGCGAGCACCGGGAAGGAGGCGTCCTTCGCGGACGAGCGCGCCACCAACACCACGTCCAGGCCCTGGGGCCATTGCATGCGACGCTTGCGGAACAGCTCGCGCAACACGCGTCTGAGGCGCGCCCGTACCACCGCGTTACCCACCTTGCTCGACACGGTGAGGCCAACACGGGAGTACGTCCGGCCATTGCGCTTGTAGAGGGCCAGGAGACAGTCGGAAGGGACCTTCTGCCCGCCTTCCTGGACCTCGAGGAACTCACGCCTGCCGAGCAGGCGCAGGGCCTTGGGGAAGCGCTGGTCTGCCGGGCCTCGCGGGCCCGGCGTCGCACCCTCGGCCTTCACACGCGCGCTCGCTTACTTCTTCGCGGCGGACACGACCAGCCGCTTGCGGCCCTTCGCGCGGCGGCGCTTGAGGACATCCCGGCCGGACTTGGTTCCGTTCCGCTTGCGGAACCCGTGGGTACGGTTGCGGCGCAGCTTCGACGGCTGGTACGTGCGCTTGGACACGGCTGAAACTCCTTGATGATGAGGCGGCGCCTCCTACGGCACGGCGCGACCAGAACTAGGGAAAGGGCGGGGTCCGTAACCCCATTTCCCGGACAAGTCAACGGAGGATCACCCTTCCGTGTTCGCGTCGCGAAGTCCAGCGCTTTGCATTCCGTACTGACAGTCAACCCTTCCCACCGGGCCACCAGCCGTTGGGGGGAGGTGGAAGTGCTCCCACAACCGTGCCCGGACGACGTCGCCGGGTGGATCAGCCGGAGCCCCGGAAATCACTGCTACCACGCGGGTTTGGGCCGGAACCTTGATCCACCCAGAACCCTCTGTTAGCACGGCCGGACGCTCGCTGATCCCCCGCTTTTGCACGGTTGAGACACACTTGAACGCCCTCGCCCACGCCGCATCCCCGCTTCCAAGTGCTGGAATTCTCTGGAGTCGGATGCTGGATGCCATCCGCCAGGAAGGCCGCCAGTACGCGCTCCAGTGGTTGGATCGCGTGCGTGCGTTGGAGATCCGCGACGGGGCCCTGGTGCTGGGCGTTCCGGATCGCTTCTTCCGCGACTGGGTGGACGACCACTACCGCGGCCTGCTGGAGGGACACCTCGCCCGGTTGGGTGACGGGCTGGCCTCCGTGACGTACGAGGTCGTCGAGGGGCTCGTCCCCGACCCGCAGTTCCCGCCCACACCCACGGTGAAGGCCAGCGTGGGGCGGCCGGCCCGGCTCAACAGCCGGTTCACCTTCAGCACCTTCGTGGTGGCGGACAGCAACCAGCTGCCGGCGGCGGCGGCCCAGGCGGTCTCCGACAAGCCGGGTCGGCACTACAACCCGCTCTACATCTACGGGGGCACGGGCCTGGGCAAGACGCACCTGCTGCAGGCGGTGGGCAACCACATCTGGGAGAAGGACCCCAGCCAGCGCGTCGTCTACCTGTCCAGCGAGCAGTTCACGAACGAGTACGTGGAGAGCGTCCGCGAGCACCGGATGACGGACTTCCGTCGCAAGTTCCGCGAGGAGTGCGACGTGCTGCTCATCGACGACATCCAGTTCCTGGGCAAGCGCGAGGAGACGCAGAAGGAGTTCTTCTACACCTTCAACACGCTCTACGAGCTGAACAAGGCCATCGTGCTCACCAGCGACACGGTGCCGGCGGAGATTCCGGGCCTGGAGGACCGGCTGCGCAGCCGCTTCACCATGGGGCTGATGACGGACATCCGCGAGCCCACCTACGAGACGCGGGTGGCCATCCTCCAGAAGAAGGCGGTGGCGGAGAACCTGGACCTGCCGGATGGGGTGGCGCACTTCATCGCCAAGCACATCCAGAAGAACGTGCGTGAGCTGGAGGGCGCGCTGGTGAAGCTGTCGGCGGTGCACAGCCTGACGCGCCAGCCGGTGACGGAGGAGTTCGCGTCGGAGGTGCTGCGCGACATCCTCCCCGCCCAGAACTTGGTGGACGTGGAGGCCATCCAGCGCGAGGTGGCCCGCTTCTACAAGGTGACGGTCGAGTCGCTGAAGGAGGACCGTCGCCACAAGGCCCTGGCCCACGCGCGCCAGGTGGCCATGTACCTGAGCCGCAAGCTCACCAAGAGCTCCTTCCCGGAAATCGCCTCGCGCTTCAGCAAGGACCACTCCACCGTCATCTCCGCGGTGCGCAAGGTGGAGGGCCTGCGCGACTCCGACCCCACCGTGAAGCGGGAGCTGGCGGAGCTGGAGCTGCGGCTCGGCGGCAACTGACGCCTTCACGACAGCCACCGCTCCCACACGGGACCCGGCGCGTGGGGCGCCACGACCAGGAATGCTCCGCGCGCCCGTATCCCGGGTGACGTGACCCCTCGCCACCCGAGCCTGCCGCTGCTCCTCGCCCTGCTGGCGACGGTGGCGCTGTGGGTGGTGGTGGGACGCGAGGGCTTCCACGAGACGCGGCCGGCCGAGCGCCCCGGGCCCCCGAGGTCCGGGCCGCCGTGGCCCCCACCGCCGCCATTGCCGGAGGAGACCGAGCCGGGCGTGCGGGGTCGCGAGCGCGTGCTGACGCCCGGGGTGGCGCACCACTACACGTTCGACCTGGACACGCGGACCGCCGAGCAGCTCCCCGGCGCCGAGGCGGGGCGGCGCTGGCGCCACGTGGGGTGGGGCGGGGGCCTGGCCCTGACGTACCTGGGGGCCGAGGGCGGGCAGCACGTGTTCTCCGGGCTCATCACGCCCACGCGCGTCACGGAGGATCCGCGCGCGCACGAGGCCCCGGAGCCGCCGCCGAGCGACTTCCAGGCCATGTTCACGCGGGCCTTCTACGTGACGCAGGACGGGTGGGGGCGGGTGCTCGCGGTGCACTTCGACGCCGCGCACGACGCGCGGGCCCGGCGGCTGGTGCGCTCGCTGCTGGCCGCCACCCAGTTCGTGGGGGAGCCGGGCCCGCAGTGGAGCACCGAGGAGACGGACACCACGGGGGACTTCGAGTCGGACTACCGGGTGGGCGGCAGCGCCAACAGCTACGTGAAGACGAAGCGGCGCTATCTGCGGACGGCGGTGCCGCTGTGGGCGCCCTCGGGTTCCCAGGGGCCGGGCGTCGTGGTGCCACGCCTGCGCGGCCACCTCGACTTCACGCTCTACCGGGACGGGCTGGTGCGCGACATGGCGGGCTCGGACGTGGTGGAGACGGGGGGTGGGGACACGGGCCTGCCTCCGGTGCGCGTGGAGACGCGCGTGGCCCTCACCGGCCTGCATGTGGAGCACCGCGCCGCCACGGGCCTCGCGCCGTTCCACGCCGCGCTCGCCTCGCTGCGCACCCAGGGGCTGGCCGACGAGGACGCGTCGACGCCGGATGGGGTGGAGCGGGACAGGCGCCTGGTGGGCGACGCGACGGCCGCCTCGTTGCTGGAGGCGTTGGCCTCGAGCCGGGACATGCCGGAGCGGATCCGGATCCGCGAGCGACTGGGCGCCCTGTTGCGGCTCCAGCCCGCGCAGGCCCAGGCCGTCGCCCGGCGCGCGTCCTCCGACCGGGCCGACCCGGAGACCTCGCGTGAGCTGCTGGAGGCGCTGGGGGGCGCCGGCACGGTGGAGGCGCAGGCCGCGCTGACGGGGCTGATGGAGGCGGCGCGGCTGCGGACGGACGCCCGCGCCCGGGTGGCGACGGCGGTCAGGGCGGTGGATCAACCTTCGCCCGAGCTGATCCGCGCCCTCATGCGGGCCATGGCGGTCCTCCCCACCGAGTCACGGCGCGGGGTGGTGCTGACGCTCGGCGCGGCGGCGAAGCGGCTGTCTCGGCGCGAGCCTGGGCGAAGCGCGGCGCTGCTCGACGAGCTCATGCGCCGGTGCCCGCGCCATCCCCGGGAGGTGACGACGTGCCTGCGGGCGGTGGCGCTCGGTGGCTCGGCCCGGGGACTGCCCTTCGCGCGCGAGGGGCTCGCCCACCGGGACGCCGAGGTCCGGGAGGCCGCGGTGGAGGCGCTGCGGGCCATGCCGGGTGAGGAGACGACGGCCCTGCTCAACCACGTGCTGCTGGAGGACGTGGACCCGGGCGTGCGCGCGGCGGCGGCGACGGCCATGGCCCGACGCGCGGCCGGCCCCCACCTGGGCACGGTCGCCCGGGCCCTGCGAGTGGAGCCGGAGTCGCGCGTGCGGGCCGCGCTGGTGCGCATGCTCGGCCCGGTCGCCACCGCGGACGATTCGGCGAAGGCCCTGCTGCGCGACGTGGCCACCACCGACGACGCCGAGGACGTGCGCCGACTGGCCGCGTCCCTCCTTACCGCCGACGAGTGATTGGCGCTCGGGACAGCGCCTCGTCCGCTGGCCATGCCCGTACCGACCCCGGCGGCACACCAAGGGATGCGCACCAGGGACGGGGGCCGCTCGACATCCCCCGACTCCGACGACTCGTCGAGCGGATGCGGCCCCTCGTCAGAGACGGCCTCAGGCCGATGGCACCCACAGCGTGCGCATGTCCCCGGGGAGCTGGCCGATGACATCGTCGGCCTCACCCTCGGAGATGTGTTCGCGCACGGTGAGGAACACGGCCCGGGTGAGGCGCTCCGCCTCGTTCGGCGTGGTGTCCAGGTCGTCCGCCACCATCTGGATGAACTCCAGCATCTTGAACTTGCGTGGCGGCAGGCCCTCGTGGCGCGGGCACCGTTGCAGCAGGTCCCTCACCTTGCGTGGAAGCTGGGCCTCCAGGTCCTCCGCCTCGGAGCCGATGAGGCGCTGCTCCAGCGTACAGAGCACCGACTCCGCGGCCTGTTCGGCGCGCTCCCGGTCGATGCCGGCCCGCCCCTGCAGGTCCCTCAGGAAGAATGTGTAGGTCCGAGCCGCCCGGGACTCGCTGCGCTTGGCGCGCAGGTCTTCGGACGCGGTGCCCGAACGCTCCTGTGCCTGCTCCTGTCCCTCGCGTTCATTCGCCATGTCGTGGCCCTCCTCCGGGTCGATTCCGCTCTCCCCTCAGGCTGACCACCCCGGCACCAGAAGGCACCCGGCGCCTCCCGAGCGCCGGAGTGGCGAGCCGGGAGCCGGGCCGCGCCTCCCTCCGTCACCCGTCGATGGGCCGCAGCACGCCCTCGACGAACCGGGCGATGAGAGGCAGGAACAGGAACCCCCAGGCGGCCAGCGACAGGCACCCCAGCACGACGCCCGCCAGGGCCTGTCCCCTGCGCCCGATGGGCGGCCGCGCGTTCGGGTCCACGCGCCGCAGGCCGACAATCCCCAGGACGATGGCCACCGGCGCGAGCACCGGGAGGAAGAACGCCCCGATGCCCACCGACATGGCGTGGCGGGCGACCGGGTTGTTGACCCGCAGCTCCCAGAGCCGCTTCAGCTCTCTGCGAGGCACGTCCTCGCGGAAGAACAGACGGGTGCGCGTGTCGAGGTGGATCTGCAGCGCGCTGACGAAGAGGAGGAAGCCCACCACCAGCCCTCCCACGCCACCGCGCGCCATGCCGAAGGCGCCGAGGACGATGGGCGTGACGACCAGCGCGGGCCGCGCCCAGCCCACGCCCAGGAAGAAGGCCACTCCGACGCCGCTGGCGCCCGCGAGCACCACCGCCAGCGACCATTCCGCCGCCACGAGCGCCCCGAAGGTCGCGAGCAGCAGGAGCAGTGTCCCGAACGCCACCACCCACGCGTTGGCGTCGCGCTTGCCCCACACGCTCAGCCGGAACGCCTCCAGATAGTTCACCTCCGGCCGGAAGGCGCAGGCGGTGCAATACACCTGGTCCAGTACCCAGTGGACACATTCCAGACAGGTGAAGTTGCCACAGCGTTGACAGGTGGCGCTCGCCTCGTGCTCGGGATGGACGGCGCAGCGGGGAGCCCCTCCCGACAGGACCTGGGAAGACATGGGCGCAGTGTCGCATGGATGACCTGGGCCCGCGTGACGGGCGCTGGGCGGGTCACCCGTCACCGGGGCCGGGCGGGCGCCAACACGTGTCGTACCCCGGCCATTCCGTTTGTCATTCCCTGCCCACGGGGTGGGGAACGCGTGCTATTCGCCCAGGATGCGTCCCTGGCACGAAAGCCCCGGAGGAACCTTGTCCCGAATGAAGGCCCTCGTCGCCGCAGCCCTCGTCGTCCTCGGGCTCCCCGCGCTCGCCGAATCCGCGCAGGAAGCCAAGCCCCTGGAGCCCGGTCGCGAGGCGCTCGCCATCCCCTACGAGAAGTACACGCTGCCCAACGGTCTGGAGGTCATCCTCTCCGTCGACCGCAAGCTGCCCATCGTCGCCGTCAACGTCTGGTACCACGTGGGCGCGTACAACGAGCAGCCGGGCCGCACCGGCTTCGCGCACCTGTTCGAGCACATGATGTTCCAGGGTTCGCGCAACGTGGCGGACGACGTGCACATCTCCATGCTGGAGCAGCTGGGCGCCACCGACCTCAACGGCACCACCAGCTTCGACCGCACCAACTACTTCGAGACGGTGCCCACCAACCACCTCGAGACGGCGCTGTGGCTGGAGAGCGACCGGATGGGCTTCCTGCTCGACGCGCTCACGCCGGAGAAGCTGGCCACGCAGAAGGAGGTCGTGAAGAACGAGCGCCGCCAGTCCATCGAGACGGCGCCGTACGGCCTGGCCCGCGAGAAGGCGTGGCACGCGCTGTTCCCGCTGCCGCACCCGTACCACGGCGACGTCATCGGCTCGATGGCGGACCTGGACGCGGCGACGGTGGACGACGTGAAGAACTTCTTCCGCGAGTGGTACGCGCCCTCCAACGCCACGCTCGCCGTCGTGGGGGACTTCGACGTGGCGAAGACGAAGGCGCTCATCGAGAAGTACTTCGGCTCGCTGCCCAGCCACCCCAAGCCGGCGAAGCCGAAGGTCGCGCCGGTGAAGGTCGACAAGCCCATCGTCATCCGCCACGAGGAGCGCGTGGCCACGCTGCCCATGCTCACCCTCCAGTGGCTGACGCCCGCGTACTTCGAGGAGGGCGACGCCACGGCGGACGTGCTGGCCACGGCGCTGGGCACGGGCAAGGCCAGCCGCCTGTACCGCAAGCTGGTGCTGGAGAAGCAGACCGCGCAGAGCGTGAACGTGTACCAGCAGAGCCAGGGCGCGCAGTCCGTGTTCACCATCGAGGTGGTGGCCCGGCCCGGCGTGTCCACGGACGCGCTGCTCAAGGACGTGGACGCGCTGCTGGAGGAGGTGCGCAAGAGCGGCGTCACCGCCGAGGAGATCCAGCGCGCCCGCACCCGCTATGACACGCGCACGCTGGCGGGCCTCCAGTCCATCGGCGGCTTCGGCGGCAAGGCGGACGTGCTCCAGAGCTACAACCACTTCGTGGGCGAGCCCAGCTACGTGGCGCAGGACCTGGCGCGCTACGAGACGGTGACGCCCGAGGCCGTGAAGCAGTTCACCCGCGACACGCTGCGCCCCGACGCGCGCGTCATCCTCCACGCCGTGCCGCCCGCCCGGAAGCAGGCCCCCACCGAGAAGAAGGAGCGCCGCTGATGCGCCGCCTCGTCACCGCCCTCGCCACCCTGTCGCTGGCCGCGTGCGCCAGCCACCCCAAGCCCGCCCCGAGCGAGCCCGAGACGCCCGCGACACAGGGCCCGGCCACCCCCGCGACGCCGGCGGACCCGGAGGCCTTCCGCGCCACGCCGCCGCAGCCGGGCAAGCCGCCGGACCTGGTGCTGCCCACGTTCCAGAAGACGACGTTGGACAACGGGCTCACGGTGCTGGTGAGCACGCGCAAGGAATTGCCGTTGGTGTTCGCGGGCGTGGCCTTCGCCTCGGGCAGCGCGCAGGACCCGGTGGGCAAGCCGGGCCTGGCGGACCTGACGTACCGGATGCTGCTGGAGGGCGCGGGCACGCGCGACACGGTGGCGCTGGACAACGCCTTCGCGGACCTGGGCGTGTCGCCCGCGCTGGAGGTCTCCGCGGACGGGGCGCAGGTGGGCGCGCGGGTGCTGACGCGCAACGCGGACGCGGCGCTGGCGCTGCTGGCGGACGTGGCGTTGCGGCCCACCTTCCAGCCCAAGGCCTTCGAGCGGCGCAAGAAGCAGCAGCTCGCGGACCTGGTGCGGCGGTTGGGTTCGCCCTCCGCGCTGGGGCAGATCGTCTTCCTGTCGTCGGTGTTCGGGGACGCGCACCCGTACGGGCACTCGGCGCCGGGGATGCCGGACGCGGTGCAGGCGTTCACGCTCGAGGACGTGCAGGGCTTCTACAAGAAGCACGTGGGTCCGGCGGCCGCGGCCATCATCCTCACGGGTGACATCACGCTCGACGAGGGCGTGGAGCTGGCGAAGAAGCACTTCGGCGCGTGGAAGGCGCAGGTGGCGGTGCCGCCGGTGCCGCCCACGCCGTCCATGCCGGCGCGCGAGCTGGTGCGCGTGGTGCCCAAGCCCGGCCTGGACCAGACGGTGATGATGCTGGGGCGGCCGGCCATCGCGGCGGGCAACCCGGACGAGTTCTCGCTGGAGCTGGCGACGACGGTGTTCGGCGGCTTCTTCGGCAGCCGGCTCAACATGAACCTGCGCGAGGACAAGGGCTACAGCTACGGCGCGGGCGCGGGCGTGGACGCGCGGCTCGGCGTGGGTCCGCTGTCGGCGGTGACGTCGGTGCGCGCGGACGTGACGGGTCCGGCGCTGACGGAGATGATGAAGGAGCTGTCCGGCCTGAAGTCGAAGCCCATCTCGGAGAAGGAGCTGGCGGCGGCGCGCGAGGGCCTCATCCGCGCGTTCCCGGGGGCCTTCGAGTCCGTGGAGGGCCTGGGCTCCAGCGCGTCGCGCCTGTACTTCAAGCGCCGCCCCATGGACGAGTTCAACCGCACCGTGGAGGGCTTGCGCACGGCGACGGCCGAGGAGGTCCAGCGCGCGGCGGAGCAGTACCTGGACCCGGCGAAGATGCAGATCATCCTCGTGGGTGACCCGTTGCTCATCCAGGAGCAGGTGTCGCCGCTGGAGTTGGGGAAGCTGGTCCCCGTGGAGCCGGACACGACGGCCCCGGGCGCGCCGCAGCCCCCGAGCGCGGCGACGCCGTAGAGCGCCGCGAGGACGGCGAAGCGCCCACGTCGGTTCCGTGGGCGTGCGTGCTCGGTGCCGGGAGGCGGCCGCCCGCCTCCCGCCCTGGCGTGGGGGCTCCTCGTCAGGGGGGAGGTTCAGTCCTCTTCCTCGACCTGCCGGTCCAGGGAGCGCTCGCGTCCGTGGCGTTCGCGCTCCAGCTCGTCCGCCTCGTCGATGGGGCTGCGGATGTCGGGCACATCGCCGCCCACGGGGCCGTCGCTGTCGAGCGAGAACTTCTGCTCGCGGGTGCTGCGGATGGAGTCGGCGGAGTAGAGGGGCAGGGTGTCGTCGGCCTCGAGGCCCCGCTCCACGCGGTCCTTCGCGAAGGGGGGCCTGTGGCCGGAGTCCTTGCCGCCCTTCGGGGGGGCGTTCCTGCGGTTGTCGTTGTCCATGTCGCGCTCCGAATCAAAGGGCGCGGAGGAACACCCCACGCCGACGTCCTGAGTTGAATGTCGGGGCGACGACGGCGCGCACCAAGGCCACCGCCGGTGGCGCGAGCGGAGGGCCGCCCGTCCGCCGTGCTTGCGCGGATGGCCGACCCGGGTCGCGCCTCAGCGGTAGGGATGGAAGCGCATCAGGATGACCCCCGCCGGCTGGCCTATGCACAAGCCACGTCCCGCGATGACGTGCAGGTACCCCTCCGCATCGATGGCCGCATCCCTGGCATCGACCCACTCCTCCAGGAAGGTGGTTCCCTTTCGCAACACCCGGTCCGCGTTCGGGGACAGGTGGATGACGCCCACCCCTTGCTTCTTCTGGGTGCCGCCGATGACGACCTTCGTCTGGTGGCCACTGGTGACGACCACCATGACCCCATCCGCCTGGAGCTCCACATCGACGAATCTCTCCGATTTGAAATCCGGCCCCGAGCCAGGAACGACGACGTACCCACCCGTGCCGAACGTCGAATCCAGGCCTCCGTCCTCATGGAGGCGGACGAGGACGATGGCTCCGTCCTTCGTCGTGCCTGTCAGCAGCAGCTTCCCCTCCGTCAGGGGCCTCACGCTCGTCGAGAGGTCGAAGTCCCCTGGGGGGATGAACTGGAAGCCCTCGTCCAGCGTCCCGTCGACCTGGTGCCGCCACAGCTTCAGGCCCTGCTCCGTCGTCTCCCCGATGATGAATCGGTCATCCGGCAGCAAGGTGATGCTTCGGTCGACCTCCCCATTGCGGGTCGCATCCAGGATGACGCCATCGGTCCCGAAGGACTCATCCGCGACGCCCTCCGGCGTGAACCGCAGAACCTGCGACACGAGCTCGGCCGATACCCCGACGCCCACGATGCGCCCCCGCGAGTCCACCCGGGCGCTGTCCAGATAGCCGACGTGGCTTCTTCTCCGGGACGGGAAGGTGTTCGTCCCCACTCCATTCAGGGTGGTATCCCGTCCGCCGGACGCGGTGAACCGGGCGAAGAAGGTTCCATCCGTGGGAGGGTCGAAGGCGCACTGATTGTCGAAGCCCACGTGCCCCGCCCCACCGAAGACGAAGATTCTCCCATCGTCGAGCAGTTGCAGGTAGCCGACCCCCTCGAAGTAGTTGCAGAGGTCGAGACTCACGGCTCCTCCACTTCCGAAGTCCGCGTCTCGGCTCCCGTCCGGGAGCAATCGCCACACCGCCATGTCCGCGCTGTTCAGCCCTGACGGGGTGCAGCCATAACCGGCCTTGCCCGCAACCAACCACTTCCCATCGGGCTGGAGGACCAGTCTCGATGGGCTCGAGTAGGAGCTGCTGACCTCGACCACGCCGTTCACTCCGAACGAGGTGTCGAGCGCACCGTTGTTGGGGTCCTCCGACGACGAGGAACACGCGGTCAGGCTCGTGGCGACACAGAGGAAGCCGCCGGCCACGAGCGCCCAGGGGACCTGGAGGGAGATGGAGTTGGAGCGATGATTGGACATAGGTATTCCTCGGACAAGGGAGAGAGCTCGGCCCGTCTCCACGTCCACGAGAGGATGAAGGTTCTGGGTTCAGCGGTAGGGATGGAAGCGCAGCAGGGCCGGGAAGGACCTGAAACACTCCCCCGTCGGCGTCCAGAACAGCACGACGCGCAGATATCCCTCCGCGTCGATGGCCGCGCTCCAGATCTCGACCCGATCCGGGAACGTGAGCCGGTGATTTTGCAGGACCTGCTTCCCGTCACCCGACAGGTGGATGAGCCCCACGCTCCTGTGCCACTCGGCGTCAATGATGGTGGTCATGAGGACGATGACTCCATCCGCCTGCAGTTCCATCTCATTCAGCTGCTCCGAGGACCCTTCCGGCGCCGGCATGACGAGGAAGCCGCCAGTGCCGAACTCGGGGTCCAGGCTTCCGTTGGCGTCGACTCGAGCCAGGACGATGATGGTGGACTGACCTGGCGCTGAAACCCTCGTCATGCCACCCAGCAGCAGCTTGCCGTCTGGCAGGAGCCTCACGAGGGCATCCGGGCTCAACCCGGCCGGGGGAGTGAACTGGAAGCTCTCGTCCAGCGTCCCGTCGGGGTGGAAGCGCCGGAGCACGAGGCCCTGGGAGGAGGTCCCCGCGACGATGAAGCGGTCATCCGGCAACAGGAAGAGCCTCTTCGACAGCTCCGCCGTTCCCGGCTCGTCGAGGATGACGCCGTCGGTGCCGAACGAGCCGTCCAGGACGCCTTCGGACGTGAAGCGCACCAGCTGAGCGGTTCCGCTGGGAAGACTCCCAACTCCCAGGATGCGTCCCTGGGAGTCGAGCCGCGCGCTCTCCAGATAGGGGCTCGGGAAGGTGTTGGTGCCCACCCCGTTCAGGGTGGTGTCGCGCATACCAGACGCGGTGAAGCGGGCGAGGAAGGTGCCATTCGTCGGGGGGTCGAAGGCGCATCGATTGTTGAAGCCGACGTGTCCCGCGCCACCGAAGACGAAGATCCTCCCGTCATCGAGGTAATCCAGCCGACCGGCGCCCTCGGAGTAATTACAGAGGTTCAGCCCGATGTTGTTGAAGTCCGGGTCCAACGACCCATCCGGGAGCGCACGCACCACCAGCAGGTTCGTGGACTGCGAGCTCGAGGGAGTACAGACATAGCCCGTCGAGCCCGCCATCAGCCACTTCCCATCGGGCTGGATGACCAGTTGGGACAGGTACGTCGTGCGCAGTTGCTCCAGCTTGACCACGCCATTGACGCCGAAGGAGGTGTCGAGCACGCCATTGCCCGCGGTGACCTCGAGGACGACAGATGCTTCGGCGCGGTGCTCCTTGTTGGAGGCGACGACCGTGATGGGGAACGCGCCGTAGGACGCGAACTCCTCGATGACGACGGAGAAGGAGCCCTCGGGTGAGGTTCGGGAGAGGACGATGGTGTCCTGCTCCAGCCTCAGATAGGGCGGAAGCCCCTCGATGGTGACGGTGATGTCCTGGACCGAGCCCTTGAGCTGATCCACGGAGACCGGGAGCTGGAAGGTGGACTGGTCCGGGTCGAAGGAGAGGGCCAGGGTGGCGGGGGCATGCACCTCGAATGAAGGAGACGAGGAACAGGCCACCAGACTCACGGACGCCCAAAGCAGGAGGCACAGCGGGAGGGCTGCGGGGATATCCGGAGCGCGGGAACGGAGAGGAGGAACGGGACGATGCCAGGCCATGGGAACACCATGATGGGAGGCCGGCCCCTCTCCTCGAAATGCGTGACTGCTGAAAGACGTCGGTACCCCTATTTCCTGATGCCTGGGTGAGCCAAGGCCTTTCAAACTGATGCAGGGCGTGGCGCCGTGGAAAATCCGTTCCGGATGATTTGCCCGAGGAGTCCCCTTCACTGCACGGACCGACGCCAGTCCGAATACGACGACAAGGAGATGACCCGTGGCATCCGTCAGCGGCCACTCCTCGGTGGGCACCTCATGGCGCGGCCGTGCACCCACGGCTCTTGGGCGAGAGGCGACCACGGAGGCATGTCGCGGACACTGGCATGACGTGGATGGGCTGTCGGACGTGCGTGCTAACCCTGTCCTTTGCTCCCTTCGTGGAGCGGACGCCGGGGGCACGATGATTGCGCGTTGGAGTGGTGTGCTGCTCGTGGGTCTTCTCGTGGTGGGGTGCGCGACGCCGCGAGTCGTGCGGCTCGACACGGGAGAGGGAGCACCCATCCTCTACACGCCACCCACGCGCATGGATCCCATCGAGATTGACGAGGAAGCCTTCCGGAGCGCGATGACCCGGTTGGTGCTGGGCGTGCGCTTCTCGTTGCGAACAGAGCGGGTGGAGCGTCCCCGGGTCCGACTCGTGTCCGCTTCTTCGCGAGAGACTTTGTCGAGCACCTCGGGGTGGGAGGCGGGGGAGTGTTCGAGCGAGGAGGGTTCCGCGGAGTGCCTGTCGCTCGTGGACGGAGGATTGGGATTCCTGGACGCGAAGGCACGCAGGGATTTGGCGCTCAACTTCGCCTGGGAAGGCGTCTGGGAGGGTGTGCGGGGCGCGGTGGGAGAGGTAGCCAATCCGTTGGTGTTGCAGGCCATGGTGACGTCGGCCTTCACGGCCTACATGCTGCTGTTGGTGGTGCCCGAGCCGGTGACGAAGGTGGTGGCGCTGGCGGTGACGACGTACTTCGTGGCGTACCTGGGGCTGGAGGTGTTCTTCGACATCGTGAATGGGTGGCAGCGCCTGTCGATGGAGTCGGAGAAGGCGGTGTCGCTCGACGAGTTGGAGGGGGCGGGGCGGCGCTTCGGGGAGGTGATGGGGAAGGATGGGGCGCGCGTCATCATCCTGGTGCTGACGGCGGCGCTGGGCGGAGGGGCGTCGAAGCTGGCATCGAAGGGACCGATGCTGCCGGGCTTCGCGAGGGCGGCGGTGGCGGCGGAGACGAACGCGGGGTTCCAGCTGTCCGCGGTGGCCACGGGAGGCATCCGTTCCATCTCCGTCGCGGAGGGCGTCCTCACCGTGGGCATCATGCCCAACGCGGTGGCGATGGTGGCGCGTGGGGCAGGGAGAGAAGGGGGTTCAGCGCCACGCACCGAGCCCCTGTTGGAGAATCAGCGTCCCCAACTCCTCACTTCCGAGATGGAACGAGCCCGAAAACTGGGCATTCAGCCCGTGGAGGCAACCGACCCCAGGTTCATCGAGTACGTCAACCAGGGCATCATCAAGTGGATCATCACCGAAGACGGTGTGCTGAAGATCATTCCACACACCTGGCGCAAGCTCGAGATCTCGCACGCAGTCGCCAGCGGAGGAAGACCCGTCCTGGCTGCTGGCGAAGCGAACATCGCGGTTCATGGTGCGACCCGCATCGGCATCGAAATCACACCGCGCAGTGGCCATTTCCTATATGGCGCATCCGAGGCAGTGGGCACCCGGGCACTGGAACTCGGGCGACAGGCCTTTGCTCGTGCCGGCATACTCTTTCCCTGATGACGAGGACCATGGGCACCGCTCCCGATACGATGACCACCGTTCTCGAGTGGCCCTCCGTGGACGTCGAAGCCTGGCTCCAGCGACACGTCATCGGGGAACCCGTCGATGGCGAGTTCTTCAATTGGGAGGTCTTCGCCTTCACCTTGGCGGCACGCGCGGGAGACGCGAAGGACAAGGTCCAAGCCCGCATGGCCCTTCAGGTGTACGAAACGCTCGCGAACAACGCCGCCTCGTCGATTTCACGTTCCTATCGCTTCTCCGCGATGAACCTCCGAGCACGCATGATGGGTGAACTCGGTGCCCTCGCGGGTGACCCCATCCTGGACCCCGAGGTCGTCGTGCAATGGGTCCACGACTGCACCCGGCTCTCCCTCGACGAAGCCACGCGACTCGCGTCGATGGACCTGCGCGACCTCCCCATCGACACGGTGCGCGCCCTCCGCGACATCAAGAACGCGCTCACCGTCTTGAGCCACATCGAGGAGACGCCGAGGGTCCGTGACGACGTCGAGTTGCAAGCCTGGCTGCGCCTGCGCACACGCTTGCCGTGACGCGACCCCATCCTCGACCCCGAGCACCTCCACGCCGCGCTCCAGGTCATCGCGACCCTCCCCGTCGATGAGGTCGCCAGGACCCTCTCCACCCAGGACGCGGGGACCCTCGACCCCCAGACCCGCTTCTTGATGCACTGCATCAAGGCCGCGCTCGACGTCCTCTCTCGCCTTCTCCAGGCCGGTCCGGTGCCAGAACACCCGGGTCTCCAGGCCTGTCTAGGACTCCGAGGACGTCCTAATCAACACCTATAGTCACATTTCTGCAACACAGCTGCAACTACAGAAGATTTTTCAAGAAAGGGCGAATTACAACTGGAGCGGCAACGTCGGACGAGCATGATAGCCCACAGTTCCCCCTCGCTCCCTTCCGGGGAGCAGAAGCTGGAGAGGCGATGACGACGCGTTGGCGTGGAGTCTTGCTGCTGGCGGGAGTTCCCCTGAGTGGGCTGTACGACACGGGGCCGGCGAACGACACGCCGTCCGTCAGCCAGGCTGGGTCCAACATCGCCATGGACCTGTTCGAGGGGCTGGCGAAGCTGCCCTCCGGTCACCGCACCAATGCCTTCTGGCGCTCCGCGATGAACCTCCACACCCTGATGATTGGCGAGCGCGGCCCCCGCGAGGGAAACCCCCTCCTCGACCCCGACATCGCCGTCCGGTGGTTCCACGGCATCGCCCAGGTGCCGTTCCACGAGGCGGCGCGGCTCGCCGACCGGGAGCCCCACGACATCCCCGCCGACCGGCTGCGCGCGCTGCGCGACATCAAGAGCGCCCTCGGCGTCCTCGAGGCGCTCTCCCAGACGCCCCGGATTCGCGACGACGCCGCGCTCCAGGCCTGGCTGCGTCTGCGGCCACACCTGCCGTAGCTCACACCCCCGTGCCACGCATCAGCGGCGGAGGCTCCACCACCACCTGCATGGACAGCGCGGTGTGCTCCGCCTCCCAGCGCAGCCACAGCTTCGGACGGGACAGCCGCGTGCGCGCGGGCTCCACCCGCATCGTCAGCCAGTTGCGCTCGCGCAGGTAGCGCTGGCTGCCCACCGGCAACATCTCCGTCTGCATGAACGACGGCAGGTCCTCCACCGCCTCCTCCGCCAGCATGCGCATGCCCAGGAACTGCAACGTGCTCGGCGGCGGGTGCACGATGCCGGACGACGTCACCTGCTCGATGGCCGCCTCCGCCAGCCCCGCGGGGATGTGCTCCGGGTTGCGCGAGCGGATGAGCCCTCGCGCCCCCACGTGCACGTCCCCGGACACCACCGTCACCGCGCAGCACGACGCCTGCGCCAGCGTGAACAGGTCCACCATCAGCCGCGTGCGCTCGCCCCGGTGCACCACCGACTCCCACTGGTCCAGCATGTCGTCGTGCAGCTCCGTGTCCGCCCCCATCACCTCCGCGCCCGGGCCGTAGCGCAGGTGCACCAGCGGCACCGACGACAACAGCAGGACGTGCCGCGCCTTCGTCCCCGACTCCGGCCGCGCCGCGTGCTCCTGTCGCCACGCGTCCAGCGTCGCCCACTGCGCCTTGCTCATCACCTCGTGCGCCATCTTCCCGCCCGGCTGCTCGCGGTAGGTGCGCCCGCTGCGCAAATCCAACGCCACCACGTCCACGTCGCACTCCGTCCCCACGAAGCGCAGCGTCTGGAAGTAGTGCCGCTCGCAGGGAGGACGCAGCGCGGGCGTCTTCACCGGCGTCTTCAGCTCGCCCAGCTGGAACGCCTCGAACGCCAGCGCCGCCGCGCTGTAGAGGGCCGCGAACCACGCGCACGCCTGCAGCGACTCGTGCGAGCCCCACCCGTCGAAGATGTCGTGGTCATCCCACGTGAATAGCCCTGGCACCCGCGCCAGCATGGGCGCGATGCCCACCTCGCCGCTCCACCGCTCGCAGTACAGTTCCACGTACCGGGCCAGCATCTCCTCGTGGAAGCCCTGGGGCGGAGGCCGCGCCGGGTCCAGCTTGTGCTCCAGCTCGCGCTTGCGGAACTCCAGCAGCGGCTCGTGGTCCATCAGCGAGTCCGCGTACACTTGGTCCCCACCCCCGAGCAGCAGGTGGAAGCCGCCGTCCTCGACCTCGTGCTGGGCCTTCATGTCCGCCCAGCAGCCGAAGGGCCGCTTCATCCGCATCACCGAGTTCCACGTCTTCGCGTCGCTCGCCCCGTTGCACGAGAAGAACGCCACGCGCGGCAACCCGCCCGTCGCAGGCACCACCACCCGCGGCGCGTCGTCGGGCAGCCCCTCCACCTTCGCCCCGTCCACCGGCTCGAAGCGGTAGGTCACCCGGTGGGCCTCGGCCCCGCGCGGCAGCTGCACCGTCCACCGCCACAGCACCCCCGCCACGGGAGCACGCAGCCCGGAGAAGTCCGCCACCGGCGTCGCCACCGCCGACGCCACCCCCGCCAGCTCCACCCCGTCCGCGCCGAAGAAGCGCAACCTCAGCGCCGGCGGGCGCCCCGCGTCCGAGTCGCCCAGGTACAGGTTCACGAAGAACGACCACACGCCCGCGTCCACCTGGTCGCGCGCGTACAGCATCGGCCCCAACAGCACCTTCATCGAACGCCCCCTCGAGACTCGCCAGGGCCGATAGGCCCGGATTCACGGAAGTCTAGTTCGAGAGGCGGACGGGCGGGGCCCATGCGGGGAGTGTGTCCCACGTCCCCAAGTTGCCCACAGGCCCGGGGGGCACCCCAGGCCCGGGCGAGGCGGACTACTTCGCGAGGAAGTCGAGCAGCGCCGCGTGGAACTTCTCGGGCGACTCGATGTGGGGGATGTGGCCGACGCCGGGCAGCTCCACCAGGGTGGCCTGGGGGATGGCCTTGGCCGTCTTCTTCCCGAGCTGGGGGTACTGGCCCAGGGTGGCGGCCACGCTGGCGGGCACCTTGCCCCGGCCGATGAAGGTGCGGTCCTCCTGGCCGATGACGACGAGCGTCCGGGCCTTCACCAGCGGGAACTCGTGGGAGACGGGCTGCTCGTAGATCATCTGCGAGGTGGCGGCGGCCACGCGGGCCAGGCGCGGGTACTCGGCGCCGAGCGTCTGGCGGTAGAGCACCTGGACCCAGACGTCGTACTCGGGCTTCCACTTCACGTAGTACGTCTCGTGGTACTTGCGCGTGGACTCCTCGGTCACCTTCAGCTGCTCGCGGTAGTAGGCCTCCGTGGGCTGCCACGGGGTCTTCTCGCGGTAGTCCTCGAGGCCGATGGGGTTCTCCAGCACGAGCCGCTCGGTGGCGTCCGGGTACATGAGGGCGAAGCGCGTGGCGAGCATGCCGCCCATGGAGTGGCCCAGAATCACCGCCTGCTTCACGCCCAGCGAGTCGAGCAACTGCTTCGTCAGCGACGCGAGCGTGTGGAAGCTGTAGTGCACGTCCGGCTTGGACGAGCGGCCGAAGCCGAGCTGGTCGGGCACCACCACGCGGTAGCCCGCGCCCGTCAGCGCCTGGATGGTGGAGGCCCAGTACGCGCCGAAGAAGTTCTTGCCGTGCAGCAGCACCACGGTGCGCCCGTTGGCGCGGCCCGTGGGCTTCACGTCCATGTAGGCCATGCGCACGTCCTGGCCCTCCACCGTCAGCGGCAGCAGCTGCACCGGGTGCGGCGAGGGGAAGCCGTCCAGGGTGGAGCCGAGCGGCTCGGCCGGGGCGGGCGCCTGGGCGAGGGCGGGGGGCGCCAGGAGCAGCGCGGCGGCGCCCAGGGCCAGGAGGGACGAACGGAAGGACATGGAACACGCTCCTCGGGGATGGGGTCGATGACTCACGGCGTCAGCCTCGCTGTGTAGCGTGGGCCGCCGGGCATCGCAGGCCCTTCGACGGGGCGGGGACGACTTCGTGTCCGGGAGGGGCCCCCGCCTCACGCTCCGCGCGACCCGGAGGGGGCGCGCGGGCACCGGGGGTGCGGGAGGTCAGGCCTGGGAGCTCTCGAAGGTGCGAGGGCTGAGCATCCGCAGGGTCGCCACCATGGCCAGGAACAGGACGCTGGCGCTGACGGTGACGAAGCGCACGCCCACGCGGTCGGCCAGCGCGCCCAGGCCCCACACGCCGGACGCATAGCCCGCGCCGAGCGACATGCTGTAAAGACTGCTCACGCGCGCCTGGAACTCACGCGGCACGCGCGACGTGGCGTAGGCGTGGAACCCGCTCATCAGCACCATGTAGTTGGCGCCGAGCAGGAAGATGCCCGCGGCGGCCGTCGTCAGCGTGGGCGCCAGCCAGTACAGCGCGGACACCACGCCGATGGAGCCCGCCGCCAGCCCGAGCAGCCGGCGCTGGCCCAGCAGGTCCACCAGCGAGCCCACCGTCACCGCGGCCACCACCGCGCCCGCCCCCTGGCAGGCGACGAGCAGCGACGTCGCGGAGGCGCCCTGGCCGAAGACCTTGATGGCGAACACCGGCACCAATCCGATGAAGGGCGCCACGAGCACGGACACCACCAGCGTGCTCATCATCACCAGCGAGATTTCCGGATCGCGGCGCACCACCGCGAAGCCCTGGGTGATGCCCGTCCACAGGTTGCCCCGGGGCTTCTTCGCGTCCGTGTCCCGCTTCAGCGACGGCACGCGCGACACCGCCACCAGCACCGCGACGAAGGACAGCGTGTTGACGAACAGCGCCCAGGACGCGCCACCCGCCTGGAGCACCACCGCCGCCAGCAGCGGGCCGATGATGCGCCCCAGGTTGAACTGCGCCGAGCTGAGGCTCAGCGCGCTGTGCAGATCCCGGGGTGGCACCAGCTCCGCCAGCATCGCGGAGAAGGCCGGGCTGGTGAGCGTGCTCGCGCAGCCGTTGAGCAGCGAGATGACGCCGATGATGGGGACGCTCAGGTGGTTGGTGAAGGCCAGCACCGTGAGCACCGCGGCCAACACCAGTTGCACGCTGGTGCCCAGCGCGACGTAGGCGCGCCGGTCGAAGCGGTCCGCGAGCGCGCCGCCCACGGGCGACAGCAGCACCGACGGCAGATAGGTGAGCGCGACGATGGCGCCCGTCCATTCCGCGCGTCCCGTCTGCTCGGTGACGTAGACGCCCATCGCCACCGTCTCCATCCAGGTGCCGATGTTGGAGATGAGCGCGCCGAGCCAGACGGCGAAGTAGCCGGGGTGCTCGAAGGCACGCAACGAAGAGAGGCGGGGAAGTCGAATGGCTCGCACGACAGGTTTCCTTGTATCGCACGCGCCACTGACACGCTTCCCCGGGCCGCGTCATGCTTGGGGCCGCAATGACGAACACGGTGGAGGCGCTAGCAGCCTGTCTGAAGCGTGCGACAGCAGACGGACGCGCGCTGAAACGCGTCCGTGACACCTGCCGTGCGTTTCTCGTGTGATGGTTGTCTCAACGCGCCCTGATTCATCCGCATTCCATGAAACTCACGCGCGCTGAGGCGTGGGGGTGGGTGCGTGGTTGTCGGGGCGGTGGAGGCATGCGCGCCGCGCGTGGGTGAGGCGTCAGCTGCGGGGCGTGGGGGTGCGCGCGGAGACGGGGCCCTTGCCGGCGGGGTGGAGGGTGCCGTCCTCGGAGATGCGGGCGCCGGAGTCGGGGAAGTCGCTGGTGGTGAGGTCGCGCAGCAGTTGGATGACGGCGTTGCTCGGGTCGGGTTCGGCGATGCCCTGGCCCACCTGCTTCGTGGCGAGCACGCGGCCGGCGGTGAAGGCGCCCTCGCGGTCGAGTTCGACTTCCAGCACCATGCCCAGGCCCTGGGGGCCCTTGAGGTTGAAGCGGCCGTAGGTGGCGAAGTTGCCGAGCGAGTAGGCGATGAGGCGGCCCTTGTAGAACTCGAGGCCGCGCACGACGTGGGGGCCGTGGCCGATGACGACGTGGGCGCCGGCGTCGACGACGGCGTGGGTGAAGGCGCGCAGGTCGCCGCGGTCCTCGCCGAAGAACATCTCGCGTCCCTCGGGGACGTGGAGTGCCTTGCCGCCCTCGGCGCCGCCGTGGAAGGAGACGATGACGATGTCATGGTCCAGGGCGGCGGCGCGGACCAGGGCGGTGGCGGTGGCGGTGTTGTTGAGGTGGTTGCACGAGGGCGAGGTGTGGAAGGCCACCATGCCGATGCGCAGGCCGTTGCGCTCCACCGTGGCGATGGAGCCCGGCGGGCCGCTCCAGGCGATGCCGAGCGCGTCGAGGGTGGCCTCTGTCTCTCGGCGGCACTCCTCGCCGAAGTCGCCGGAGTGGTTGTTCGCGGTGGAGGCGAGGTCGACGCCCGCGTCCTTGAAGAACTGGCCGTAGGCGGTGGGGGAGCGGAACGCGTAGCAGTTGCGGGACGTGCGGCACTTGTTGGTGCGGCCGTTGTCGCAGAGGGGGCCCTCGACGTTGGCGAAGGTGAGGTCGGCGTCGGCCATGAGGTCGCGCACGCTGGCGATGACGCTGCCGCCGCCGTCGGGGGGCAGGTTGCCTTCGGGGACGGTGGTGCCGAGCATCATGTCGCCCACGGCGCGGATGCGGACCTTGGCGTCAGCGGGTGGGGGAGGGCGGTTGGAGGCCTGGGGGGTTTGGGAGAGTCGAGCCTGGAGGGCGGCCTGGCCCCGGGCCTGGGCGAGCGCGGATTCGAGGTCGGCGTGCTCGGGGTCGAGCTTCTGGACTTGGGTCCACTGGGTGAGGGCGTCGGCCCACTGGCCCTGGACGGAGTGGGCCCAGCCGAGCTCCCAGCGGCAGTCCACGCGCGTGGGCGCGAAGCGGACGCAGGCGGTGAGCTCGGTGATGGCGGTGGCGGTGTCCTTGGTCTGGAGGGCGGCGAGGCCCCGGGCGTAGTGCGCTTCGGCGGCGACGGGGTCGAGGCGGGGGCTGAGGGCGAGGCCCACGGCGCGGAGGGCGCCGATGGCGGCCTGGGCCGCGGCGTCGCCCGCGTTGGTGACGGTGGTGGTGGCTTCGCCCTGGGGCGCGGGGGTTCCCGTCGGCGTCACGGTGGAGGCCGAGGCCACGGACGCGGTGGCGGCGGAGGACAGCAGGCTCGCGCGGGTGCTCGTGTCTCCGGGCGCGGCGCCGATGGACTGGGAGGACGGCGGGCTCGCGTGTCCGAGCGTCGCGCCCACGGACCCGGTGGCCGCGGAGGACGACGGGCTCGCGCGGGTGCTCGCGTCTCCGAGCGCGGCGCCGATGGGGTCGGTGGCCGCGGAGGACAGCGAGCTCGCGAGGGTGCTTCCGAGCGCCGCTCCCACGGACGCGAGGCCCGCGGTGGACAGTTGCTTCGCCGGGGTGTCACCGGTTCGGAGCGCCGCGCGTACGGACTCTGCTCCCGCCGAGGACAATCGCTGTGCGTCGGGGGTCCGCGCTGTGGAGAAGTTGTGGGCGGAGGACGAGGTGCTGGCCGGGGAAGCGGCGAGTGCCAGGCACAGGAAGGCGGACGGGAGCATGTGGCTCGCATCTTACGAGGCCTCGGGCCATCGAGGCAGGGCCCCGTCATGCCCGCTCTGGTCGCTACCGGGCAGGCGCGCGAGGGGGGACCGGGCAGGCGGTGGGGGCGGGCCGTGGCCTTATGGACGGGCCCGCGCCCCGGGTCGGGTTGCCGCGTCTCAGCCGAGGGCGTCGAGCAGCATGGAGCCACGGCGTTGCCGGGGCAGGAGGCGCAGGCGGCGCAGCTCCTTGCGCTTCACGCGGTCCTCCAGGGCGTGGTGGACGGAGAGCTTTCCGGGGCCGCGCAGGAGCAGGCCGAGCGCCATGGCGCAGAGGGCGAGGTTGAACTCGAAGCCGCCCTTGGTGTTGTCGAAGCCCTTGGAGCCGTGGACCTTGGCGATGGCGATGGCCTGGGTGACGAGCACGGCGGCGGCGGCGGGGCGGGTGGCGAAGCCGAGGATGGCGCCGACGCCCGCGAGGACCTCGGTCACGCCGGTGATGAGGACCCAGGTCCGTGCGGGCTTGAAGCCGAGCTGTTCGAAGAAGCCGGCGTGTTGCTCGGTGCCTTCCTTGCGGAGCTTGGTGATGCCGTGGACGACCATGGTCGACCCGAGCGACAGGCGGGGCGGCAGCAAGGCCGCCGACTTGAGGATGTCCGGTTGCTCGGTGAGTGACACCACGTTCATTCCCTCTCCTCCTTGATGGGGGGCCATGGCCCTTCCGGGAAACGTGGGGACGCGGGTGTCGCCGTGCGGCGGGCGGAGGGTTCGTCCCTCGGTGGACGGGCGGGGGTGCGAGGGCTTCAGGCCAGGGACGAGGGAACGAAATGGGGGGATGACGTTCTTGGAGGCGGAGGAGTTCGGGCGCCTCCCGTGGCGACCCGGGTTGAGGGCGAAGGCCTCGTGGATTCGAGGGGTTGAGGTTCTGTGACAGGTGAATAGGTTTGATGGCCGTGATGCCGGTGGCGTTGAGCACTACGGAATCAGGTGCGGGACGGTGATCTCCGGCACCTTCCGATGACCGTGATGCCTCTGGGCGTTGAGTACTACCTCATCGCCGCCGCGCCGGAGCCGTCGATGTTCGCCGCGACTCGATAGCAGTGATGCCGACAGGCGTTGAGCACGTCCGCTTCATGAAGGCATCCATCGCCACGTTCTTCTCATCGCGATGGCCGTGATGCCTCTTGGCGTTGAGCACCACTGATTGATCGCCATGTCGGCGGCCATGTTCATCAGGCCGCTATAGCCGTGATGCCCGAGGGCCATGATGCCCGAGGGCGTTGAGCACACCTCCAAGGTGGTGTCGGGGACCTGATCAACCATCCCAGTCCCAATGGCCGTGATGCCTGATGGCGTTGAGCACCTCGTATTGCCCAACCCGCCGTCATTCAGGGTCGAGACTCCAGGTTCCCTCTTCCCAGCGTTTCAATGCCTCTTGCGCCCCAAACGGAATGAGCCCCTCCCCCTTCGCGGCCTCTTCGAGCACGGCCTTGGCTTCCGCTGTTCTGTAGCGAAGCAGGTACGTAGCGGCGGTAGTGCGCACGTCCATCCGAGGATGCACGAATAGCTGGGCGAGCGCCTCGCGACCGGTATCTCCATGAGCACGCAGCCGCTTGAACGCGGCGATGTATCGGCTGGCGTGCTTGTTCCCCATCTTCGCGTCCCCCTTCCAGATTGCGTCGGTCTGGGCAGCAACGTTCTCCGCGAACTCCTCGACCAGTTGCGCAACCGTCATCGCCATAGTCCCTTCCTCACGTTCTCGACGGCCCGAAGCCCGAATGCGCGTTGGGCTTCATAGGATTGGGCCCGCAACCACTGTCTCACCGTGAGGGCATCAGAGCCAGTCACGGAGACGTTCTTCGACGAATAGAACGCGCTCACTCGGGTGTGAAGGTCCTTGTCGAGTGCGACGATGTTCTCCGTGTTGTGGATCGCCTTCGGCCCGAACCGAGCCACGTTGCCGTCGGTCTGCTCGACGATGTGATGCCACTCCTTCCCTTGTCCCGCTGGCCCCATTGCCCGCTTGAAGGACTTGAACGACGAATAGGACTTCACGCCGGCAGCGGGAGGCAGAACACCTCCAGGACTGCCCGCGCTCGATGCCGCATCCCCCGCGCGTTGGAGCACGATGGCCGCCCCTGGACCTCCACCGAGCACCGACGCCGCGCGTCCCACCGGCACCGCCACACGTTCGAGGGTCAAGGCCCCGCTGGCGGACAGGGCGACCCTCGGCACCATGGCTTCCGCCCCCGCGAGCGCCCCTGTCACCGTGCGTGTCGTGGCCCCAGCCGTTCCCGTCGTGAGCAGGAGGTTCGTCGCCAGCTCGGCCACCGCCTCGATCTGCTCTCCGCGAGTCATGTACTGGAAGCGCTCGAAGTAGGCCGGTGACGACTCGATGAGCGCTGCCACGCCCGCCGGCAGGTTCTTCAGAGACGCGATGCTGTCGAGCGGGTAGGTGAAGAAGTGGCCGATGGCGAGCGCCAGCTTCACGAACGCCGACTCGGCCCCGTCCAACACGCGGCTCACGTAGTCCGCGTCGTCGTAGACCTCCGCAATCAGGCGCCCGTCCACCTCCCGCAGGTCGTCATCCAGCAGGCGGTAGACACCCGAGCGCCCGGTATAGAAGCGCCCCAGCTCGAAGTCGTGCGCGCGGAAGGCCCCGTCCTTCCACTCCACCGGGGCCACTCGCTGCTGTGTCCGCCCGTTGCGGACCCACGCCATGCAGCCGTCAGGGCGGAGCACCGCCAATCGCCCGAGGCGCTCGGCCAGGTTCACCAGTTCGGCGCGCGACAGCTCCCCTCGCTCCATCACCTTGCGCAGCACATGGCCCACCGCGAGCCGCGCGGGGAACTGCCCCAACGTCACGGGCTTGCGCAGCAGCTCCGACATCAATCGCGCGGCCTGGGCTGGCGTGAGCGAGCCGCCAGGAATCGGTTGCTCGTCCCTATCCTCCAGCCCAGCGCTCCGAAGCAGGGCGTCGAACACGTCAGGTTGCACGTGTGCTGCCCCGATGACCGAGGAGTCCCGGAACAGGTGGCGTCGGCGGAGCGGTAGCCTCGACGCGTCGTCAGCCTCTTCGGACCCTTGTTCGTGCTCGGGGTCCTCATCCGAAGAGGCCCACCGCTCTCCAGGAAATCCCGCGCGCTGCTGGAACGTGTCCCTGCGAGTCGACGACTCAACCCCGGCGCAGCCCGTGAAAAGCAAGGCGACGCCCACTAACCAAAGGCCAGCACGCATTCCTCACCCCCGCGCCTCCCTCATGGGAAGACAAGCGGCGGGAGATGCTGGCATTCGCGTCTGACGAGCGCCTGGGTCATCGACGCTCGGGCGGAATCTTACACCGCCACGCCCACATGCCCGCCTGGCGATTCAGGGGGAAGAGCCCTTCACGGTGTCGCCTTCCCGAAAGGTGCATGGAAGTCCAGCACCTCACCATCCTCGGCGTCTCGGTATTCCCAATCACTCCCTCGCATCTCAACCCGAGCACTTCTCACAGCCGCATGAACGCTCTCATACAAGGACGATGTGTTCTCCGTATTCGAGCGTGACCGCGGTGAAGCAGCACTCGCGGCCCCCATCAGTGCGGCCTGTTCCTGGCCACCCCGAGTTCGTCTGCTGCCGACATCCGCGTGCCGTCAGGTTGCTCGCAGGATGAGCTGTGTAATCTCGGCGGGAGCGCCGAGTCGCATGGGCGGCCCCGAGAAGCCCGTGCCGCTGCTGACGTAGACCCAGGTCTTGTTGAACCTGGCGAGCCCCGCGACCACCGGTTGCCCCAAGCGCAGGAGCCACCCCAGCGGCCACAACTGTCCCCCATGGGTATGCCCCGACAACTGCAGGTCGACTTCGTGCAAGACGGCTTCGTGAACCGCCTTGGGCTGGTGCGCCAGAAGGACCAGCACCCGACGCGTGTCCCTGCCCGCCACCGCCCCTGGGAGGTCTACCCGGTGGCCGATGTCGAAGCGGGCGGACTCGTAGTCGTCGATACCCGCCAGGTGAAGCACCTGCCCGTCGCGTCCCAGCTCCACGTATTCGTTGCGCAAGACCCGCACGCCGAGCTGGCCGAGATGCTCGCACCAGCGACTCGCATCCGCGTGGTACTCGTGATTGCCCGTGACGAAATAGGTGCCATGGGTGGAGGTGAGGTTCGCGAGCGGCGCGACGTGCCGCTCGAGGTCCTCGACGCTGCCGTCCACCAGATCTCCCGTGATGGCCACGACGTCTGGAGCCAGCGCATTCACCGTCCTCACGACGTGCTCGACGAACTCCCGGCCAAGCATCGGCCCGATGTGCATGTCCGACAGCTGGACGATGCTCAGCCCGTCGAGTCCGGGCGGCAGCTTCTCCAGAGGAATCTCCAGTCGCTTGACGCGCACCCTGCGGGCTTCTCGAAGCCCCCAACCGCTGGCGACGACACCGACCGACACCGCGACCCACGCGCTCATCCGCGCCAACACCAGCCGGCGACCTGCGTCCATCGGCTGGGAGCCCCAAGGCGCCATGGAAGCGCCGACCCGCAGCGCGTCCACCACCACGAGCGACATGAGCAACAGCGTGGACACGCCAATCCAGACGTAGACCGGCGCGAGCCACCACACCGACACATCGGGAGGAACCAGGCGGCTCGCGAACACGCCCACGGGGATGCTGACCGCGAGGACCACCAGGCTCCAGGTCAGCGTCCACGCGGCGGGCTTGGGGAGGCCGACGTCCCGGACCAGTCGGGCCCACAAGTAGTAGTGCTCGAACGCGAGCCACCCGACGCCGAGCAGCAGGAACCCGCTCAGCGAAGTCCAGGCCTCACCGAGCCGGCTCATGCCGACCGGGCCAGCGCGACCGCGTCGGGCCCCGCGGGGAAACGGTGCGTCGGCGATGTGTCGTTCGCGGCGAGCCACACCACCTCGGCCACGTCGGACTCGCGCGTCACCACGGCCTGCTGCGAGAAGGCGCCGAGGATGCGCTGGGCGAAGGGCGCATAGGGCTCGGGGATGAGCCCGTCCAGGCGGGAGCCGCTGTTGCTCGCGAAGCGGGTGCTCGGGCAGTAGCCCGGCTCGACGAGCTTCACACGCACGTTGAAGGACTCGAGCTCGAACGCGAGCGACGTCGTGAACCCCTCGATGGCTGTCTTACTCGCGGTGTACACGGCCACCAGCGGCATCGGCGCCAACGTCACGCTGGACGTCACGTTCACGACCACGCCCGACTTGCGTGCGCGGAACTGGGGCAGCACCGCCTGCGTCATCGCCATCACCCCGAAGACGTTGGTCTCGAATACGTCGCGCACGGTGGCCATCGGCGTGGCCTCGAAGGCGCCGAGCAGCCCGATGCCCGCGTTGTTGACGAGCACGTCGATGGGTCCGCTCGCCGCCAGCGCCGCCGCGATGCTCTCGGGCTTCGTCACGTCGAGCGGCACCACGCGCAGGCGGTCCGAACGAGGGAGGACGTCCTCGCGTGGGGTTCGCATGGTGGCGACCACGTTCCAACCCCGCGCGTGGAAGTGGCGGGCCGTCTCGAGCCCGTAGCCGGAGGAGCACCCCGTGATGAGCACCGTCTTCATGACACCACCTCCGCGCCGAGCGCCTGGGCCCGCGGGCCCGCGAAGTTCTCGGCGTGCGTCTCCTTCGTGGTCCACTCCTCCGTGCCTCTTCCCGGGAGCGCGGTCATCGTCGCCCGGAACCCATCCGCTGCCTTCATGTCGACCCCTTGGCCTGCCGCGATTCGCGCGGCGTTGATGGTCTCAAGGTACGTATCGCTGACGAGACTCTCCACCACGTGGAGTCCATATTTCTTTTGCTAGAGTCCGGGCATGACCGACCCACTCACGGAAGTCATCTCCCTGCTCCAGCCACGAGCCATCTTCTCGAAGGGCATCAGCGGGGCGGGGCGCTGGGGGGTTCGGTACTCGGACTTCGGCCAGCCGAGTTTCAGTGCCGTGCTCGAAGGGAGCTGTCGACTCGCTGTCGACGGTCAGCCCGTCATCACGCTCCAGGCGGGCGATTTCGTGCTGCTGCCGGCGACGCCGGGCTTCACCATGTCTGGCTTCGAGCCGGTGGTCCCCGAGCGCATCGACCCCAAGACAGCGCCCTCTCCGAGGGGTGAGGTACGTTACGGCACCCGTGGTGGCCGCCCCGACGTGCGGATGCTCGGAGGCTTCTTCGTCTTCGACTCGCCGGACGCGGCCCTGATGGTGTCGTTGCTCCCGGCCCTGGTGCACGTACGCGGCGTGGAGCGGCTCACGACGCTGGTGCGCATGGTCCGCGACGAGACGAGCGAACAGCGCTCGGGCCGAGACCTCGTGCTCACGCGGCTGGTGGAGCTGCTGCTCATCGAGGCGCTGCGCTCGACGTCGCGGGACGACGCGCCTCCGGGGCTCCTGCGTGGCCTCGCGGACGCGCGGATTGCCCCCGCGATACGGCAGATGCACGCGCACCTCCAGCGGTCGTGGACGGTGGAGCAACTCGCGAAGAGCGCGGCGCTCTCACGCTCGGCGTTCTTCGACCGGTTCACGCGCACCGTGGGGCTGCCCCCGATGGAGTATCTGCTGGACTGGCGGATGGCCGTCGCGAGGAAGCTCCTGCGTCGCCGGGAGCTCGACATCAACGAAGTGGCCGAGCGCGTCGGGTACAGCTCCGCGAGCACCTTCTCCACGGCGTTCAGTCGGCATGTGGGCCAGTCTCCGGGCCGTTATGCGCGAGCTGCCGACGCAGCACGGTGACAGGTCCTCGCTCGGGGCAGCCGGAGGAGTGCCCCCGTTGCCTTCCCTCTCTCACGGGGTGGGGTCATCTTCCGGAGCAGCGGAGTGGGGCCTGGGATTCTCGCGGTGCGGGCGAGGAGTTGAGGGAACGAATGAGGGAGATGACGTCCTGGGGAGTGGGGAGGTGTTGCAAGCACCTCTCCGTGGCGGAGGGTGTGCAGTTCGAAAAGAGCGATAAACCTCGTGGATTCGAGGGGTTGAGGCTCTTTGACAGGTGAATAGGTGCTTGCAGGGATTTTCCCCTGTGAGTCCGAGGGGTTGCGAGCACGACGCACCGGGCCGTGGTGTGGACCCGTGTGAACATGAGGGGGTGCTTGCAACGTGGGGGGATAACCGCGCGGAATTCATCGGGATTCTGAAGTCGCTGTCCCGATGGCCGTGATGCCTGATGGCGTTGAGCACTTGTTGCGCGCGGGCCAGAAGGTTCCCGGGCGGCTGTCCCGATGGCCGTGATGCCTGATGGCGTTGAGCACCTACGAACAGCCCACCCATCAGCGGCCAATCCGCGAGTCCCGATGGCCGTGATGCCTGATGGCGTTGAGCACCCTTTGACCTTGGCGGTCCTCACCTCGCTGTAAGGGAGGGGGTCCCGATGGCCGTGATGCCTGATGGCGTTGAGCACACCACGCCCGAGAGCTCGAACTCCTGGACGGACGTCCCGATGGCCGTGATGCCTGATGGCGTTGAGCACCCGCTCGCGGTTGGCCTGCTGGCGCAGTTGCTCGGTCCCGATGGCCGTGATGCCTGATGGCGTTGAGCACCCGAGCTTCTCCATTTCCTTGACGAGGGATGACTGTCTCGATGGCCGTGATGCCTGATGGCGTTGAGCACGAGATAGTCTCCATGGGAATAAAGATGTCGAAATGTGTGCCGATGGCCGTGATGCCTGATGGCGTTGAGCACTTGAGCCGGACTGCACACCGCCCCTTGTATCCCTGGTGCCGATGGCCGTGATGCCTGCTGGCGTTGAGCACCCGCTCCCGCGACTGACCCTCGTTCGGGCCGAGACGTGCCGATGGCCGTGATGCCTGATGGCGTTGAGCACTTGTTGTCCCAGGCGACCACGCCCAGGAAGACGTCGTGCCGATGGCCGTGATGCCTGATGGCGTTGAGCACACTCCACGCCGCGCCGGCTCACGTAGTGGTGAGCCAGTGCCGATGGCCGTGATGCTGATGGCGTTGAGCACATCTCAGCTGTACTTCGATGAATGAAATCGTTGGCGTGCCGATGACCGTGATGCCTGATGGCGTTGAGCACCCTCACTGTCATCGAGTACGCCTCTGTCTCTGGCGTGCCGATGGCCGTGATGCCTGATGGCGTTGAGCACCATCGACTGCGCGGCGGCCAGTCTCTCCGGCCCGATGGTGCCGATGGCCGTGATGCCTGATGGCGTTGAGCACGTCCCTGCGGGTGAGTGTATTGACGGCCTGCCCTGTGTTCCGATGGCCGTGATGCCTGATGGCGTTGAGCACACCTTTTTCGCCGTGGCGCGAACCTTATTGACCGGTGCCGATGGCCGTGATGCCTGATGGCGTTGAGCACTCGAACTCGACGGCGACGAACGGCACCCGCAGGTTCGGTGCCGATGGCCGTGATGCCTGATGGCGTTGAGCACGTGAGGGAGAAGGTGAGGAGGTGCTTCCGGCCGAAGTCCCGATGGCCGTGATGCCTGATGGCGTTGAGCACTCGCAAGCGCGAGAATCGTCCCTCGGGTCATCGTCTGTCCCGATGGCCGTGATGCCTGTTGGCGTTGAGCACTCCAGGCCGAAAGAGTTGGCCATGTCGATCTTGAGGTCCCGATAGCCGTGATGCCTGATGGCGTTGAGCACACGTGATCATCCGGGTAGTCCGTACCGAACTGGAACGTGTCCCGATGGCCGTGATGCCTGATGGCGTTGAGCAAGAGCGATGGGGAGTGGAGAGGGCGCGGCAGCCTTCGGGGCCGTCCCGATGGCTGTGGGCTTGAACCGCTTCAGTGGCTCTCTCGCACTTCGTGTCGTTCCCCTCGAGGCAAGGCAAGACACCCCACCCAACGAGGACACCGTGGCGCGAATCGACCGCTTCAGCCGATCCGCTCCGCCAGCGCGATGATGAAGCCCTCTGGGTGGCGGACGTAGCAGAGCCGATAGATGTTCTCGTACTTCGCCACTTCACCGACGAGCTCGGCGCCGTGCATGCGCAGACGGGCAACGACATCGTCGACGTCGTCGACCGCGAACATGATGCGACGAATGCCCAGCGTGTTCGCGGGTGCGGTCCTCGGCTCGGCGTTGATCGCCGCGGGGCTGTGGAACTTCGTCAACTCGAGCCGGCCGTGTCCATCCGGGGTCCGCATCATCGCGATGTCGACTCGGACGCCATCGAGCCCGACCACCTGGTCGACCCAACGTCCCTGGACCGGCATCTCGCCCTCCAGTTCCATCCCCAGCTCACGGAAGAAGGCGATGGCCGCCGCAAGGTCGTCGACAACGATGCCAACGTGGTCCATCCGCTGAAGTGCCATGCCTCCGAGCATAGCCCAGCAAGCACCCCACCTGACCGATCCTCACGAGAGAAGCCCGCACGGCCCTCCCATGTGACGCGGCCCACGCACCACCACGAGCGCTGACGCTCGATTCCTCCACCCAGGCCGTACCAGTCCCTCCGCACCTGCCCCATGAGCGCGAGCGGAGAGACTCGGGAGACGACCTCGTGAGACACGGGGACGCTCGACCGCCACGGGAGCCCGCGCGAGACTCCCAGTCCACCATGTCCACGCGCTGGTGGTTCGCGTCCCTCTCCCTGCTGTGCTCCACACCCGTCCTCGCGCACGACGGTGTCACCGTGAGCGTGCGCTGCACGGAGAAGTGCACGGTGTTGCTGGAGGGGAAGCGGGGACGCCGTGTCGACGACGCCACCTGGGAGTTCACCGGAGTCCCTCCCGGCAAGCGGCGCCTGGAGGCGTCAGGGGTCCTGGGCCGTCCGCTCGTCAGCAGCTTCGCGGACATCCCGGACGTCACCGTCGCGAGCATCTACCTCGCGAGCAACAAGCGCATCGTCGTCGAGACAGGCACCACGCCCATGCCCGGCACACCCGAGTGGGCGAAGGGTTCCTCCGCACCACCCGTGACCGACTCGCCCAAGAGCACGGAGACAGCGAAGCCGGGGACCTCCCTCATCCACGTGCGCTGCCCCAGGTCCTGCACCCTCTCCCTGGACGGCGCCCGCAAGGGCTCCGCCGGGACCTCGAGCGTCCGCCTCGAGAACGTGTCCAAGGGCCCCCACGTCCTCGAGGCGAGCTTCACGCTCGGGTCGAAGACGCGGCGCTCCACCCTCGACATCCCCGAGCACAGCGAGGTGTTCGTCACCGTGACGGAAGAGAAGGGCTTCCAGGTGACGAACACACGGACGCTCTCCGCGAAGTAGCCAGGCGCCTCCCCACCCGAGCCCGAGTGGAGAGGCACCTCGCACCTCACCGCGCGGCGCGCCGCTTCCGCGAGTCGACCGCGAGCATCACCAGCACCAGCAACCCGAACACCGACGTCCCCGTCCCCGAGCTGCTGCAACCACCACCGCCCCCTTCGTTCCCACCTGACACGGACGGCGCCTCGCAGACCCCCGAGTTGCACGTCTCACCCGAGCCACAGTCCGACGACTGTCGGCACTCCGGCTCCGGCTGCGTCGACGTGATGGTCACCGAGGTCGTCGCCGTCGCGCCCTCCACGGTGACCTGGACGGTGTTCACGAAAGTGCCCGCCGAGGAACCCGCGGTGAAGAGCCCCGAGCCATCCACGGTGCCGCCACCATTCACCACCTTCCACGTGGCCGGATGCGCGGAGACCTCGTTGCCGTACGCATCGAACACCTGGATGCTGAACGCCACCGTGCCTCCCGCTGGAACCGTGGGGTTCTGCGGCGAGAAGACGATGCGACTCGCGGCCCCCTTCACCACCGCGACGGAGGTCCTCTCCGTCACATCGCCCATGGTGACCTGGATGGTGTCCGTGAAGGTCCCCAACGTGGTGCCCGCGGTGAACACCCCCGACGCGTCGATGAGGCCTCCACCGTTCACGACCCGCCATGTCGCCGCAGGCGAGGGGACCTCATTGCCATACGCATCGAACGTCTTCGCGCTGAACATCACGGTCCCTCCAACAGGAACCGTGGGACTCCCTGGAGCAAGGTCGATACGGCTCAGGGCACCCGGCGTCACGGTGACGCCCGTCGTCCGAGTCATGCCTCCCACGATGACCTGGACCGTCTCAGGGTACGTCCCCGCCACCGTGCCCGCGGTGAAGACCCCCGAAGCATCGATGGTGCCGACACCCGTCAGCACCTTCCACGTGGCCGACGACGTGGAGACCGCGTTGTCATACGCGTCGAACGCCTCCACCTTGAACGCCACCGTGCCCTTCACACCGACGGAGGGGTTCTCCGGCGAGACGACGACACGGATGACGACGCCAGGCACCACGGTGACGGTCGCCTTGGCCATCACCCCCTGCGCGGTGGCAATCACGCTGTCGACATACGTCCCCGCGACCTTGGGCGCGGTGTAGAGACCGTCCGAGGTGATGCTCCCCGCGCCCTTGAGCACCGTCCACGTGGGCGTGATGGCGAGCACGTTGCCGTCCGCATCGAGCGCCGTCGCGCTGAAGTGCTGCGTACCCTCGGGTGACAGGGTGGTCGAGGTCGGCCTGAGCGAAATCCTCGCCAACGGCCCCGGGGTGATGGTGACGTCGACGAAGCCTCGCACCCCGTCCACCGACGCCGTCACCGCGCCCGGGTATTTCCCCGCCACGACGCCGGCCGTGAAGACGCCGTTGGCATCGATGGTCCCCGCGGAGGCCGGCGTGACGGTCCACGTCGGGTCCTTCTCCACGCGGTTGCCCCACTCATCGAACGCCAACGTACCGAAAGCGGCGCTCCCTCGCGTCGGCAACGTGATGAACGTGGTGGGATGCACCTCGACCCGTCGAACGGGTCCCGGCGTCACGAACACGGTCGCCGCCCTGGAGACATTTCCCATCGAGGCCCGAACGGTATCGACGTAACCATCCGTCCGGGTCCCAGCGGTGAACAGGCCCGTGGAGCTGATGGTTCCACCCCCCGCGACGACACTCCAGGTGACGGCCCCCGGCACGATGTTGTTCGCGCTGTCACGCCCCACGGCGGTGAACTGCTGGGTCGATTGGACGCTCACCGTCGCGACGTTCGGCGTCACCTCGATGCGCTGCACCTCACCCGGCTCGACAGTCACCCGGACATAGCCGAACGTGTTGTGGGTTCCGACCCCGACCCCTTGAGGGTAGGTGCCAGGACGGGTGCCCGCCGTGAAAAGACCACTCGTCGAGATGGTCCCCGCCGGGTCTCTCGTTCCCCACTGGAAGGTCGCGGGGATGTCGTTGCCACACGCATCCAGGGCGCTCGCGGAGAGCTGCCGCGACTCATTGATACGCAAGGTCAACTGCGCGGGTGTGACGGCGACCGACTGGATGCTCCCCAGGGTCAGCGTCACGTCCACCGCCGAGGAGACACCCTTCGTCGTCGCGACCACTGCCCCCGCATGCGTGCCGAGCGAACACCCCGCCGTGAACTTCCCACTCGCATCGATGCTCCCCGCCGCCTGGGAGGCGGACCAGGTGACGCTCTCACGAGGAAGCTCCAGACCGGCCGCGTCGTACACCTTGGCGGAGAGCTGGAGCGTTCCCTTGCCAGCCAGCGTGATGGGCGAGGGAGTCACGACGATGGACGCGGGGACGACGGGCACATAGGGGAAGGCACCCATGTCCGTCCCGTCCGACGCGGCGTTGCGACACGGAGAGGTCTCGAGGACCGTGAAGTGTTGCGGGCTGACGAAGAGCGGGTCCGCGGAGATGCTCCCGGGCCCCGGTACGACGTCCGCCGTGTAGTCCCACCGATGGCCCCAGACGTCGTTGTGATGGATGGAGACGTCGGGCGTCGGCACGACGATCACGCCGAAGCTATTGTTGGACGCGACGATGTTGTCGCGAATCTCGGCCGTTCCACCGTCACGGGTGGCGACGTTGATGCCCCCCGAGCGGTTGTCGATGATGGTGTTGTGGACCAGGGAGGTGGAGACACCCACGAGGTCCAGCGCGAAGGTGAGGTCGGAATTCGCGACACCGTTGGCGCGCACCACGCTGTAGGAGAGGTTCACGTCGCCCCCCCTGGCCACGATGGCCTGCACGCAACCCTGGATCGTGCCTCTCTCGAAGGAGAACGTGCCTCCGTTGACCTTCACGCACTCACCGGCGTCTTGGATGATAGAGTCCGTGAAGGTCGCGTTGGCGCTATCGGAGAGGATGGGACCCCCTCCCGTCACGGTGGCGTGTTCGAACGTGGCGGTGCTGGTATCCCGAAGGAACTGAGTGCCCTGCGCCAGGGTGACGTGTTGGAACGTGGCGACGCTGGTGCCCCGGATCCACTGGCTGCCCGTCAAGGCGACCTGCCGGAACGTGGCGGTCCCGGCCCCCTCGAGCACCAGGGTCCCTTTCACCTGGGCCTGCTCGAAGCTCGCCGTGCCTCGGATGCCTACCCACAGACCGGTCCCGACATCGATGGTGGCAGGTGAGTCCTGGGTGCCTTGCACCCTCAACGCGCCGTTGACGTGGAGCTCCACCCGTTGTGGGTCGACGCCTCCTGCGAGCCCATCCGAAGCGGCGAAGGAGAGGCTGGCACCTGGCGCCAGGGTCAAGGTGACGCCCGGGCTGACGGTGAGATCTCCGCCGAGGACATGGGCGCCCGTCAGCGTCATGTCCGAGAACAACACCCCCTGGAGGGGAGCAGGGGTCGGGGCACCCTCGTAGGGGAACGCACCCAGGTCCGACCCATCCGAGCCGGCCTTCCTCGCGGGGGAGCGCTCGGTGAGCGAGAGGTCGGTGGTACCGACGAAGAGCGGGTTGGCGGTGACGTCTCCCGTCCCCGGAGCGACACCGACATAGTTGGCCTCGGTGTGGCCCCAAACGAGGTTGTGATGGGCGAGGGGCGACCGGATGCGCGTCAGGTCCAGACCGAAAGGCCCATTGGACACGATGATGTTGTCGTGGATGTCGAGGGCAACGGTCGTCAGGACCGACAGGGAAGCATCGATGGCACCCCCAAGGTTGTTGATGAAGGTGTTGTGGCTGAGCGTCACCTCCGCCTTGGAGTTGATCTGAACCGCGGCACGGACGACGTCACCCGTGCCGTTCCTCTGAATCAGGCTGTAACGAAGGATCGACCGGCCTTGGTTGGCCCACAGCGCGGCGTTGCAATCCTGGATGACACCGTTCTCGAAGGTGGCGGTTCCAGCGACGTTCAACGCGTAGAAGCATTGCTGGATCGTGGAGTGATTGAAGGTCGCGGTGCCTGTCGTTTGAACATCGATGCCCTCGAAGCCTCCCGTCATGGTGACGTGGTCGAAGACCAGGGAGCCATGCACTTCGATGGGGTAGGAATTCGATTTGGTGATGCTGATGGGCGCGGCCTTGGTCCCTGAAGCCACCAGGGCGCCCCTGACCTGGAATTCGAGGTGGTAGGCCTCACTGTTGTACCTGTTGACCACCACGGAGACCCCGGGCTCCAGCGTCAGGGTCACGCCTTCCGGAATGGTGAAGTCATCCGTGATGACCCAGGGATTCCCCGCCGGGGTCCAGGTGGTGTCGCCAGCCAGGACACCCTTGACGTCCGTGGCGAGCGCGACGGTGGGCAGCAGAACGAGGAGAAGCCCGAGGAACCTTGATTTGGACACGCGTAATCCTGTTTCACGGGCTCGAAGACACCGCTTCGCCCCTGCGGAGACCAACGGGGGGCAGGGCGAAAAGTCGCGAGCGGGGCCTGAAAGCCTCCACCGGGAAACGAGGATTCGCTCAGTCGCCTTCGGCCGGGTCCTCCGCCTCGGAGGAAGGCCGGTCCGCGAGGGGCGGGTCCATCAGGGCGGCGACCTCGGCGGAGTAGCCGCCCGGGGCGTCGCCGTGGACGATGAGGGGCGGACGCACGGAGAGGCCGCGGTCCTTGTCGCGCAGGGCGTGGACGAGGAAGCGCGTGGCGGGGGCCTCCGCGCGGGCGTGGATGAAGCGCAGCACGTGTGGATGGAAGCGGGCCTGGGTGAGCAGGCCCAGGACCTCGGCGGCGCGCGCGGCCGAGTACACGAGGCTGACTCCGCCGCCTGGGGCGAGCGCGTGGCGCGCGGCGGCGACGACGTCGCGGGCGTCACAGGCGACCTCGGACTTGGAGATGGCGCGCTCGTCGTCCGGGCTGCGGACGCCGGCATCCGCGACGCGGAAGGGGGGATTCGAGACGACGTGCGCGTAGGCGCCCCCCGTCACGGACTCGCGGATGCGACGCAGGTCGCCCAGGAGGGGGCGCACCTGCCCCTCGCAGGCGTTGAGCGCCACGGCGCGTGACAGCCGCGCGTGGACGGCGGGCTGGAGCTCCAACGCATCCACCGCGCCAATGCCGAACTGCTTCACCAGGAGGAGGGACACGACCCCGCTGCCCGCGCCCAGTTCGAGGAAGGGGCCGGGCGCGCCCGTGTGCTCGGTGGCGGCGAAGTGGGCGAGCAGCACGGCGTCCAGCGTGAAGCGGTAGCCCGTCCTGCGCTGGAAGACGCGGACACCCGAGGTGCCGATGGAGTCGAGGGTCTCGTCGGGGCCGGGGGGGAGGGGGGATTCAGACACGATGGAGTCAGTAGGGGACGTCGGGAACCGGTTGCGCGGCAGGTGGCGCTTCGGGCCCTGGGAGAGGATCCAGTGGAGGCACGGGGGAGCTCGGGTTCGGCGGAGGCGCCGGACTCGGAGAGGAGGGCTGCGCGGCCCCAGGCGGCGCTCTCGCCACCACCTTTCCCTGGGCCGTCACCGCATACTCCCGCCACCAGTCGAGGACCCGACCGCTGGGGCCACCACAACGGTCGAAACGCTGCTCGACCACGACGTAGTAAAGACCCGACTCCGGTTGCTTGAAGACCACGGCGTTCAAGCCCTGCTCGGGACTGGAGCAGCCTCGGAACAGACGAGGGTCGTCATTGGTCACAATCACCTCACGGATGGCCGCCGCGGCGGCCAGGGCGGCTCCAGCCTCCATCGATGGAACGACCAGAGGTGTCGCGGCCTCATCCGGCCATTCGGCCGGCGTGGCGTACGGGGTCCTCCTCACGCATCCCGACACAGCGACCAAGCCCAGGAGCGCGCACGCGCGAAGCAGTGAGGAGCTCCTCACCGAAAACCGCATCCTCTCTCCCGTGCCTGATTCGCTCCGCATCGCTCGCGCCTATTCGTCCAGCAACTCCAGGGGTTCGTTATCGCACCGCAGCGTCCGACTGCGTCGATTATTGGCCGGGGAACACGTCCCGAGCGTCACCCATCCCGACCGCGTCTCGCTCCACTGTTGAATCTCTCCCGTCGGGAAGTAACGCACGAACAGGCGCCTCCCATCCGCACGCTCGGCGACCAGGGCCGAGGCCATCTCGATGGGCATGTTCTTGAAGAGAGCCGGCGCGGGATTGCCCGGAATCAATCGGACCTGCGCCATGGCCACGTAGGGCTTGAATACGTCCGTGGGCCAGGCGCTGAGGTCATTCGCGGAAGGCGGTGCACCGCAAGGGTGGTTGTGGACGTACCCGACGACCCAGACCTGGGCGGATGGATAATCCGCATCCTCGACGCCGAAAAAGGGCGAACACGACTCGTGTCCTCCCCGCACGGGTTCGCTGACGCGCCATGACAGCGAGTCCTGGTCCCCAGCGACGTAGAGCGTCGAGCAGTACTCCGTGGAGATTCCCACGATGGGTCTCCTCGAGAGCGGATCGCACACCCTGGCGCCAGGAAGCCCGAGCAGGGCATCCGCGACGTCCCTCAACAGGGAGATGGGAACGGAGGCATCCTCCGTGGGCATCTCCACCGAGGCCACATCCGACCAGGGTCCCCGGGCGGACTCCGCATCACGTGCCGTGAGGTTCGCCGGGAGCGGCGTCGCACACCCCGCGGCGATGGAGAGGATCAGCGCGACACCCCGCATGACGATGGCCCCCAGAGAGGATGGAAGGCCTCCTCTCGATGAAGGGACGATAGCGTGAGACACCGACGCTGGGACGCCCTCTCGGAAAACACGAGGGACGGCGAGCTCACGCACTCGCCGTCCCCCGCCACACGCGTTACTGCGCGTACACGACGGTCAGCACCGCGTTCGTCGAGTCCTTCACGAACAGGTACTGGGTCGCGGTCTGCTCCGCGCGGAAGCGCAGGCGCAGCTGCGTCCTCCCCGTCTTGTTGATGGCCGTCAGGCCCGCCGCACTGAAATCCGCGGAGGCCTTCGCGCCGCTGGTGAACTTGTCGACGGTCGCCACCTCGCTCGCGGTGGCCGCCGTCGCCCAGTCACCCACCTCCGTGCCCGCCGCGTTGAACGTGCCGGCCTGCGCGTCGATGACCACCGTGTTCCCCGCGGGCGTCGACCACGGGTCCCCGAGCCCCGACGAGTAGCTCACCGTCAGGTACGCGCGCGTCACCGCCGCACCGTCCGGCAGGCTCGACGTGTCGAACGACAGGAACGACCGGTTGTACTTCCCATCCGTCCCCCGCCCGAGCGCCAGGTTCGTCAGCGTGCCCACCGCCGCGCCACCGCCATCCGCGTCCGCCTTCAGGTACCCGTCCTCCGTCGCGATGCTGGTGAACGTCGCCGTGGCCGACGTCGGCGCGCCGCTGTTGCTCACCGTCACCGCCGTGTCGTTGTCCGTCGCCTGGTTGCCCGCGGCGTCGAACGCGCGCGCCCCCAGCGTGTGCGCCCCGTTCGCCACCGTCTTGCTGTCCCAGGAGAACTCGTACGGCGCCGCCGTGTCCGTGGCCACCACCGCGCCGTCCACCAGCAGCTCCACCTTCGCCACGCCCACCGCGTCCGTCGCGCTCACCGCCACCGCCACCGCGCCGCTCACCGTGCTCCCGCTCGCCGGAGACGTCACCGACACCGTCGGCGGCGTGGTGTCCCCACCCGGGTTGGGGTTGGTGCCGCCATCCACCAGCCCGAAGAACTTCGCCTGGTGGTACACCGCGCAGATGTTCATGTCCGTGACGTACGCCCCCACCGAGCCGCACGCCGTGCTGCTCCCCGGGAAGCTGTACTGCGCGTCGAACGCCACCGCGTGCCCCAGGCCGGTGATCTCCCACGTCTCCACCAGCGCCTTGCCCGCCGCGTCGCGGTAGACCTTGTGTGGGAACCCCGCCACCGTCTCCGTCGTGTCCGGCGTCTGGTCGATGCCGTGCACGTTCGTCCACTGCTCCATCGCCTCCGTGCCGTTCAGCGGACGCACCGTGTAGTCGCTCGTGCCGTACCAGATGGAGACGGGCGGCCGCGCGCCCGCGTAGCCCGCGTACCCGCTGCGCGCCAGGTCCCCCCACGCCGCCGGCGTCTTGTCCGTCCCCGGGCTCATGCAGGAGAACGCCGCCGTCGACGACGTGGCGCACTTGTACGGCCCACCCGCGTTGATGGCCCCCGCGGCGAAGACGTCCGGATACGTGGCCAGCAGCGCCGACGCCAGGTACCCACCCGCGGAGAACCCCGCCACGTACACCCGCGACCCGTCGATGGAGTACGCCGCCTTCATCGCGTCCACCATCTGCTTGACGGACAGCACCTCGCCCGAGCCGCGCGTGATGTCCCCGGGCTCGAACCAGTTGAAGCAGCTGGCGCCGTTGTTGCCACCCTGCTGCTGCGGATACACCGCGTAGAACTTGTAGACGTTCGCCGCCGCGGTCCACCCGCTCAGCTCCATGCCCGTCGCCGTCTGCGTACAACCGTGGAGCACCACCACCAGCGGCGCGTTCGCCGGCATGTCCGTGGGCACGTGCCGATACATCAGCAGGTTGCCCGGGTTCGTGCCGAAGCCCGTCACCTGCGTGAGCGCGAAATCGGACTCGCCCAACACGGACTCGTCCACCAGCGCCACGTCGCCCTGAGTGCCACAACCCGGCGAGCCCGCGAGCACGAACGCCGCGAGGGACCACCCTGCGAATCGAAGCGAGCCAAGAAACCGTTGCTGCGAGGTCATGCTGCCTCCCGGGCCACCATGGGGGATGAGGAGCGGCCGAGGGTCGCAACGTGACTCCCCCGCATTGCCCGGACTCAAGGCGCGCCGCGTCGCCCAGGCGATGAAAACTGAACCATGATTCATTTCACGCAGCGCGTCGAAGGCCACCGCGACCTGAATCACGCGTCAACCCGCGCCCCAGAGGGGAATGGCCTCGCGGGGACGTCCTTCCATGAGCGATGGGACACGACGTCCTCCATCCCCCCGCCGGCGTCCGACCTTCGCGGAGCGGCGGGAGCGGGGAGGGGACGTGGGCTTCAGCGCGCGGGGCGCTCGGCGGCGAGCCGCTCGGCCAGGTCGATGACGCGCGCCTCGATGCACACGTCGTCCAGCTGGTCGGCTTCCACCAGGCCGGTGGGGCTGGTGACGTTCACCTCGGTCAGGAAGTCGCCGAGCACGTCGATGCCCACCAGCAGCAGCCCGCGACGGCGCAGCTCCGGCGCGAGGCGCGCGCAGATCTCTCGGTCTCGGTCGGTGAGCACCGCCTTGCGCGGCGTGCCCCCGGCGGCCATGTTGCCGCGGTGGTCGTCCCCGGAGGGCACGCGCAGCACGCCGCCCACCGGCTCGCCGTCCACCAGGATGATGCGCTTGTCGCCCAGGCGGCTCTCCGGGATGTAGGCCTGCGCGACCACCGCCTCGCGGCCTCCCTGGGTGAGCAGCTCCAGCGCGGAGCGCGCGTTGCGGTCCCCGGGGGAGAGGAAGAGGATGCCCTTGCCGCCGAAGCCGTCGATGGGCTTGATGATGGTGCCCTGGGCGTTCCGGGCGATGAAGTCCAGCAGCACCGGCAGCTCGCGGGAGATGCGCGTGTCCGGCATCAGGTCCGGGTAGCGCAGGGCGAACAGCTTCTCGTTCGCGTCGCGGATGCCCGCCGGGTCGTTGATGAAGACGGGCGAGCGCTCCGCGCACAGCTCCACCAGCTGCGTGGCGTGCAGGAACTCCGCGTCCACCGGCGGGTCCTTGCGCATGAAGAGCACGTCCAGTCCGGACAGCGGGCGCGACGCCTCCTCCAGCACGTCGAAGTGCCGTCCCGGCTCGCGCCGCACGGCGACGCGGCGCATGCGCGCCTCCGCGCACCGGCCATTGAAGCGCAACCACCCCTGCTCGAAGTAGAGCACCTGGTGGCCGCGCCGGTGCGCCTCCAGCATCAGCGCGAACGTGGAGTCGTGGTCCACCCGCACCGTCTCGAGCGGGTCCATCAGGAAGCCTAGGGTGAGCGTGGCCATCGCGGGCGCGAGGATAACCGCCCCCACCCGACCCCGCCCCCTCATTCGAGGGGGCAGGGCGCCAGGCGCCCACTTCAGCCCTCCGGAATATCCTCGAGGCTCAGCCGCAGCCGCTCCGTCTCGCCTGCCTTCACCGGCACGTTCACCACGCGCTGCTTCTTGTCGTCACCGACGACGATGAGCCGGTGATTGCCCGCCGGAAGCGTGAGGTTGTACACCGCGTTGCGCGGCAGCTTCTTGCGCCCCTTCTTCCCCGCCTGCTCCAGGAACACGTCCGCCATGGGCACCACGGCGAAGACGACCTTTCCCTGGCTCGGGCCCTGGGCGCGCGGCGTCGGCTTGTCGTCCTCGTCGGGCGCGTCCTGCCGCGGCCTGGTGGGGGTGGCCTTGGGGGCCGTCGCCACCTCCGTGCCCGCGTCGCTCCCCGGCTCGCGGAAGATGGGCAGCCCCGACTCGTACACCGGCAGCTGCTCCGGCACCGGCTCCACCGTCGCGTCGAGCGCCTTGCTCAGCTTCACCGCGCCGATGCCGCCCCCCACGATGATGGCCAGCATCACCGTGCCCCACAGCAGGTTGGACCAGCGCCGCTGCGACGGCGTCATCTCGGCCGAGCCCGGTCGGGCGTCGGCCCGCGCCGCGGCCACCTTGCGCGACGGCTTGCGCGGCACCGCCGACAGGTCCTTGGGCGTGGCCATGTCCTCGCGCACCGGCAGGTACGGCCCGTCGTCGCTGCGCAGCGCGCGCTTGGCGGAGTCCACCATCAACGAGTCGGCCGCCCCGTCCGCGCTCTCCAGCAGCGCGCGCGTGGCCGCCATCCGCTCCGCGAACAGCTCCCGCATCAGGGACGCGCGGTGCTCGGCGTCCTGGAGCAGCCCGCTCGCCGCCGCGTCGATGGCCCGCGCCATGTCCCGGCCGTTGGCGAAGCGCTTCTCCCGGCTGCGCTCCAAAGCCTGCATCACCACCTTGGAGACCTGCTCCGACACGTGCGGCGCGACGTGCGAAGGCCAGGGGATGGGCGCCTCGAGGATCTTCATCATCTCGTCGCGCTCCGTCTTCCCCGCGAACAGGCGCGCGCCCGTGAGCAGCTCGTGCATCATCACGCCCACGGAGAACAGGTCGCTGCGCCCATCCAGCTTGTCACCGCGCACCTGCTCCGGGGACATGTAGCCGGTGGTGCCCTTCACCGTCCCCGCGTGGGTGCGCTCCAGGCTGCCCTTCGCCTTGGCGATGCCGAAGTCGAGCAGCTTCACCACCCCGTCGTACGTCACCATGACGTTCTTCTGCGCCACGTCGCGGTGGATGACCGGGCTGGGCTCCCCGGAGGGCGAGGTGAAGGTGTGCGCGTAGTGCAGCGCCAGGCACAAATCCCGAGCCACCGACAGCACGAAGCCCACCGACAGCTGCTGCTTGCGCCGCAGGCACGCGCCGGTGATCTGGTTCAGGTTCTGCCCGGCGATGAACTCCATCGCCAGGTACAGGCCGTCGTCCTCCTGCCCCAGGTCGAACACCTGCGCGATGTTCGGGTGGTTGAAGGCCGCGGTGATGCGCGCCTCGTCGAGGAACATCCGCTCGAACTGCTCGTTGTCGCGCACGTCCGGGAGGATGCGCTTGATGACCACGTACTTGCGGAAGCCACCCGGACCGGAGGTGAAGCCGAGGAACAGCTCGGCCATGCCACCCACCGACAACTGCGTGACGACCTCGTACTTCCCGATGCGCTCGCCCCGATAGAAATCGATGGGAGAACCTCCTCGCCAGCGCCCCGCGACCGGAGCCTCCGCGCGACGGAAGATAACAGGCTTGTAGGGCGCGGACGTCCCGTGAGCTTTCCGCCGCACCCGCCGTTTCCCCCGCATCCACCGCCCACCTGTGGATGGCCTGTGGATAGCGGGGGTGTCACTGTGGAGAAACGCCGGGGTGGATCATCCCCTGTGGATGCCCGGGGGAAACCGCCAATTTACCCACATGTAGCAGGGAGCGAATTCCCCAAGGGTTCCAAGAGCTTGCTGACTTGTCCCCAACTCCGCGCGCTCTACTTCTTCCACCATTTGATCAATACCTACATAAGGCTTTTAAGAAGAAGCAGGGCGCTGTGGGACTCCGGGCTGTGGATTGGGCGGACGGCGACGGCGCGACGGGGAGCCCCCCTCAGTCCAGCACCGCGCGCAGCCGCTCCAGCAGGCCGGGGAGGCACGCGAGCAGCTGACGGTCCATGAGCTCCAGGGCGTGCCTGAGCGTCTCCAGGTCCTCCTGGGAGCGTTCCGCGTCCACCATGCGCTGGAGGCTGCGCAGGCGCTGGTTGCGCAGCACCAGGCGCGTGAGGGTGTCCTCCAGCTCCTCGGAGAGGGCCTCGTCCAGGTGCAGGTCCCGACCGATGAGCTCGCGGAGCTGCTCCACGAGATAGGTGAGGTCCCAGGATTCCTCGTAGCCCGCTCGGCGCGACATCGCTTCACACGCGGGGTGCTAGCCCAGCGCCCGGGGCCGCGAGAGGCTGGCGAGGGTGAGCCTGGCGCGGGTCGGGTCCAGCTCCACGGTGGCGTGGCAGCCGTCCAGGTCCAGCGTCAGCGAATAGGGCTCCGAGGCCGGCAGCAGGCCGCGTTCCTGGTGCGCCAGCGCGGCCATGCGGAACAGCTCGGAGAGCAGCGCCTGGCGCGCCGGGGCCGCCAAGGCGTCCACCGCGCCCTGGAGGCCGCGGGGAATCAACACGGTGAAGGCCTGGGATGACGGCTGCGCACTCTCGGAGTCGGCGGAGGTCATGGCCGCCGCCGATTGCGAGAACCATACCTTTCCGGGATCCAACCATTCCGCGCGGTTGGGGCGGGCGAAGCGGACCCACCGGAAAAAAGCACAGGGCCCCCGCGACAGTGCCCTGAAGACACGACACCATCACCCGGTGGCGCGAGCGTTCCGTCGTGCATTCAGCTCTTCGCCGGGACTGATACGGCGGAGGCGCGAAAGCGGTGGACGTCCGGCCGCGAGGACCCTCGGCGGGGATGGGGGGCGACGGGCACGGAACACTCGCGACGCCGGAGGGCGGCTGGAGGACATCGGCCCGGGCCGGGCCCCTCGCGTCCTCGGGAGGCGGGGGCTATAGGCGAGGACCTGGAGACGGGGAGGCACCCATGGCGCGCGCGACGAGAGCTGGCGGACTGGGGTGGACGGGCATCCTGCTGCTGACGGTGCTGGCGGCCGGCGGGACGGGCTGCCGGGAGGAGCCCCGGCTCCAGGACGCGCGAGGCCGGCTGCGGTTGTCGGTGGAGCGCCTGGAGTTCCCCACCGCCTACCCCGGCACGGCACGCGTGGCGGAGGTGCGCATCCACAACGCGGGCCGCGCGCCGCTGGACGTCTCGTGGAGCTCCGTGGACGCGCCCTTCGCCGTGCTGGACGTGCTGCCGGCGCGCGTGACGACGGCCGAGGTGCCGGTGCGCGTGCGCTTCGAGCCCACGGCGCCGGGGGCGTTCCAGGCCCTGCTGGTGGGCACCACGTCGGACGGGGGCCGGGCGGAGGTGACGCTGGTGGGCCAGGCGCAGGCCCCGCCGGAGTGCTTCACGCCGGTGAAGTGCGCCACCTCCACCTTCGACCTCGCCTCCGAGCGGTGCGTGGAGACGCCGCTGCCGGACGGCACGGCGTGCGACCCGGGCAACGTCTGCGTGCTCGACGCCACGTGCCAGCAGGGCCGGTGCAAGGGGCGCGAGCGGACGTGTGACGACGGGAACGCGTGCACCACGGACGTGTGCCACGCGCTGGACGGGTGTGGCGCCGTCCCCGCGCCGCCGTGCCCCGGGGATGGCGCGTGCCAGGTGGGCACGTGCGACCCGAAGCGGGGCTGCGGCCTGGCCGACGCGCCGGATGGCACCTTCTGTGGCACGGAGCGCGGCTGCGACGTGGCGGACGTGTGCGTCGAGGGCGCGTGCACGCGGCAGGACCCGCCGGACCGCTTCCTTTGCGCGCCGGCCACCCCGTGCCAGGGCGAGGGCCGCTGCAAGGGCTCCGTGTGCGAGCAGCCCCCCGCGGTGGCGCTGACGACGGACTGGAGCCTCGACTCGAGCGCGCTGGGGCTGGGCCTGCACGACCTGCTGGTGGGGCCGCGGGGCGACGTGGCGCTGATGGGCTTCTATACGTCCGCGCTGCTCGACGCGACGTCCCCCACGCCCGCGCGCACGCGGGACGCGGGCCGGCGCTGCATGCTGTGGAACGACCGGCTGTTGTGCATGGACCTGCCGAGCGACGGCACCGTGTCCCTGGTGGAGCGCTTCACCGGCGTGCCCCGCTGGACCTTCACCCTGTCGCGGGAGCGCCCGGACATCGCCGAGCGCACGTTGACGCTGTTCCTGGCGCGGCTGGCGGTGATGGCGCCGGACCGGCTGGCGGCCCTCTTCGAGGCCTACCCGGCCGGGCAGTCGCGCGAGACGCTGTGCCGCATGTACTTCCTGGTGGTGCTGGATGCCTTCGGGCAGCTGGTGTCCGCGCGGGAGCTGACCGACCCGCTGTTGAGCGAGTGCAACCACCCGCACCCCTTCGGCGTCGTGTCGGACGCGGTGGGCGACCTGTACGTCGCCTTCTCGCGGACGCTGAACGTGGGGGCGCCGCTCCAGCCGGGCGCGCCCACGCTGCTGATGGCCTTCACGTCCGACGGCCTGCCTCGCTGGCGCAGGATGGAAGCGTACAACGGGGGCGAGCTGGCGGTGGTGGACGGGAGGCTGTTCTCCGAGCGCGGCACGCAGGCCCTCGACACGAAGGACGGCTCGGTGGCGGCGACGCTGCCCCAGGTCTTCGGCCGCGGCGTGGCCACGCACACCGTGGCGGTGCCGAGCGCGCTGGGAATCTCGGTGGGCCCGGGTGACAGCGGCGCGGGGCCGCTCGCGACGACGCTGGGGGGCTACCGACTGCCGGGGCTGGAGCCGGCGTGGACGTACTCGCTGCGGCAGGGGCAGGTGCTGACGTCGAAGGAGATGCGGCTGGCCCGCTGGCCGGACGCCCCGGGCTTCCCGCCGCGGACGGTGGTGCTGGCCTCGGCGGTGGACTCGCATCGACAGCCCTGGCTGGTGGGCGTGAGCGCGCGCGATGGCCGCGAGGTCTTCCAGTGCGCGCTCGACGCCCCCTTCTCCACCGGGCCCAACCTGATGGAGCTGGCGCCGGGGGCGCTGCTGACCATGGACAACGCCACCACGTGTGGCGAGTGCGACCCGCCGTTCGCGTACAGCCAGGCGAGCTTCCGGCGCTTCCCCATGCCGGGCTTGCTGCCCGCCCCCGAGCCCTGGCCCGGGACGTTCGGCGGCCCCGGCCATGACCACCACGAGGGCGCCGACCACTGAGCGACGTCACCCGGGGCCGGCCGTCTGCGTCGGGTGCCAGGCCTGGTAGTGGATGTGTCCCCAGGGGCGCGCGGGGCGCAAGGTGCCGATGGCGTCCACGCGCCAGGTGCCGTCCGTGGCGGGGAGGATGCGGAACTCCACCCAGGCGCCGAGCCACGGCAGCGGCAGCCCGTGCCACCGCAGGCCGCGGCCCCTCAACCGGAGGCCCCCGTCGTCGAGCACGGACACGGCCAGCTCCAGCTCGAGCCCGTGCTCGACGAAGACCTCGTACAGCCGGCCCTGGCGCACCACGAAGTCGGAGTCGAACACGCGCAGCGCGCCGTCGCAGTACAGCTCCCGGACGAAGTGCATGGAGCCGTCCGCGCGACGGAAGGTGCGGAAGCGGCCGGGGAAGGCGCGCTCGCCGTGCTCGGGGAGGCCCTGCCCCGTCAGCCACGTGGCCACCCGGGCGAGCACGCGGGCGGCGCGCGAGCGCAGCGTGACCGAGGCCCGCATCGTCCAGGCGCCCGGGTTGGCGTAGAAGCGCGCGACGCGCGGGTCGACGCGGTGGACCTCGTCACCGAGCGCCGCGGCCAGCAGGGGCCACGCGTCCGACGGCCCCACGCGCTGGCCCCGGTGGAGCAGCTTCACCCCCCGCCGGTACACGCCGGCCGCCGTCCAGGCGGTGACGAAGCTCGACACGAGGAGCCACGCCGCGCGGCGCTCGCCCACCAGCCCCCGGACGGCGCCCCAGCGCGGCAGCACCAGCGCGCGCAGGGTGCGCCAGGCGTAGTGGGACACCAGGCGCTGGCCGGCGTGGACGAGGCGGCGCAGGGACAGGGCCAGCCCTTGCGCCATGGCGCTCTCGCCCGGGACGGCGCCCGCGAGGGCGGGGTGGTCGAACAGCCTGGCGCCCAGCGTCATCTCGACGTGCTGCGCGAGCAGGCGCCACAGCGGCTCGCCCTCGTGGTGCGCCGCCTCGTCGAGGAAGGCGGCCTCGTATCCCCGCTCCCGCGCGCGGGCGACGTCCTGCATGTGCGCGTCGATCCACCGCTCGTCGCGAATCTCCAGCGGCAGCCGCTGCTCGCAGGCGTGGACGTACGCGGCCCAGGCGGGCGTGCGTGGACGGCCCAGGGCGTCCACGGGCATGACGGCCGCACCCAGCCGCGCGAAGGGCTCCGACACGCCCCAGAAGCGGCCCAGCGCGACGGCGCTCGCGGCGAGCAGGTGCACGCGGGCCATGCGGCACGGGTGCGCGGCGTAGAAGGACTCCAGCAGCGCGAGCGACAGGCGGCAGGCCCGCTGACGGAAGGCGAAGTCCCGCAGGCCGGAGGCGTCCGCGCCGGGCAGCTCGCGCGCGGCCTCCTCGAGCTCCTCGCGCGTGAGCCGGGCCTCCAGGGCGGCGCGTTGCTTTCCGGGGCCGAAGAGACGGATGCCTTGGAGACACCCGGTCGCGTGGACTTCGTGAGCCGTCTCCCTCGAGCCCGGGAGCCCCTCGAGGTGGCTCATGACGAGACCCCCACAAGTTCTCCACAGTCATGCGAGGGGGCCTTGGCCCTGGCGCCGGAGCCGAGCCAGCTTCGAGCCGCGCCGGGGCGGGGTGGCTTGCCGAGCATGCGCGCGACGAGGAAGAGCGCGAAGCGCCACCGGGCCCGCCGCCGTCGCACGGCGGACTCGTCCCCCGCGCACCACTGGCGCAGCGTCTCGAAGCCCCACTCCGTCCCCAGGCGCATGATGGGACGGAAGAGGAGCGCGTCCAACAGGGCGCCCAGCGCGCCGTGGCGCGTCTGGTAGTCGAAGACCGTCTTGAAGAACGTCCCCTCGGGGCGGCGCTCGTAGAGCCAGATGCCGCGTCCCCGCAGGATGGGACTGAGCGGGTGCTCCGACCCGAACTCGAAGCTGGAGCGCGCCAGCGGGGTGTTGGCGAGGTAGCGGCCCCAGCCGGTGATTTCGACGCCGAAGCCCAGCCGCGTGCGGTAGTCCATGAGGCGCAAGCCCCGGGCGTCGCGCTCCGGCAGGTAGCGGATGGAGGTGAAGCGCACGTCCCAGGCCGTGTGCAGGTCGGGGTCCTGCGTGCGCTCCCAGACGCACTCGACGGGCGCGGGCAGGAGGACCTCCGCCACGATGCGACGACGCCAAGGCGCGAGCGGCGGGGACGCGCGCCCCGTCCCGGAGGTCCTCCACCGGACCAGGTCGTGGACGAAGGCGACCAGCGCCCCCAACCCCATGAGGTTCATCGCGGCGCGGAGCGCCACGGGCACCGCGGGTGGCTCCAGGCGCACGCCCGTGGGCAGCGCGCGGTCCGGCCACACCGCGTGGAAGGTGGCCATGAGGTAGAGGCCGACGAGCACGCTGAGCAGCACGTGCATGAGGTACTCGGCCGGGAAGACGCCCCCCAGCGCGGCGCGGCTGCGTCGCTCCTCCCAGACGTCCGCGAAGGCGATGAAGACGTCCAGCGCGTAGAGCAGCGCGAGCGCCGCCAGGGCCCCTCCCTGGGGCCGCAGGTTCGCCACCCAGAGGAACTGGAGGGCGTAGACGAGGTGACGCGCCGTGTGCCAGAGGACCTCGCGCCGGCACTCGGGGCGCTCCATCAGCCGTCCCCGCACCCCGTGGAAGTAGACGACGTCGAAGGCACCCAGCAGGCCGATGACGAGCAGCAGGTAGAAGGCGACGGTCATGCCCGCCCGCCTGTGCAACGGCGCGGCCAGGGGTGGGGAGGGGCCAAGTCCTCGATTCGTCGGGCGCCGCCGCGCTCGGGGGACGGTGACTGTCAACGCGGGTGGACAGCGCGGTGTGCGCCGTTGACAGCGCCGCTCGCGAAGCTCCCCCCAAGTTCTCCACAGGCCGGTCCGTGTGGCCGACCTCTCACGATGCGTCCAGGTGGAGGATGCGTCCCTCGCGCAGCCCGCCCCGCGCGTCCACGGTGAGCGGGGTTCCCACGACCGTCACCCGCCGCGGCGCGGTCCGCGTCAGCCAGCCGAGCCAGGCGCACGCCGCCGCGTCGAGCTGGTCGTGCGTGGGCAGCGCTCCGGTGGGGAAGGTCAGGCCCTGGGCCTCGAGGGCCTCCCGGCGCCACTCACGGCCCTCGCGCGAGGCCTTCCTGGCGAGTCGCGGCGCTCCGAGCCTCCGCCACACCGCGCCTGGAAAGGCCTCGAACAGGCGGGCCTCGCCCACCGTCGTCGCGTCCACGTCCAGCAGGGGGACTCCGCCACGCGCGCGCAGCGCGGCGAACAGCAGCACGCTCCCCCGGATGAAGCCGCTGAAGGGGAGGCCCGGCGCGGGCAGCTCGTCCGGGGTCCGACCAGGGGCTCTCAGCAGGCGCTCCGACTCGCGGACCCGGGCACCCGGCCTGGCCAACGCGTGGGGCCCGTCCACCACGACCACGTCCCGCGCGCCCACCGGGAACGCGGCCACCAGCGCCTCCGGCGTCAGCCCCCCGTCCACCGTCGGTCCGGGCCAGCGCCGCTGGTCGAAGGTCACTCGACCTCCCAGGTCCAGTCGGGCTTCATCCACCGCCCGGGGCATTCGGGCATGCGGGTCCGTCAAATCCCAGCCGATGAAGCGCAAGGGCGGCCTCCCACGCGTCACCTGGCGAGGCCTCCCGCCGCGCCGCCAGGTCGGACGCGCGTGCGTCATGAGTCACGCGTCATGTGTCATGGACTGGCACGCGAAGCGCGAGAGAAGAATGGGCCTCGCTGTCAATCATCCCGCACGGACAAAATGCGAGGCCCTCCCGTACAGGTGGTGAATCGGACCCGCCGAGAGGGGCCCCCGGCATCCGGCCTGTCACGGCACCCCCCGGAGCACCGACCCTGCGGGTGGACATGCACCGTGTACCCGATATTCTTCCGCCATCGTTGCGTTGAAAGACGTGGACGTGTTCCACCTTGCCCACGCGAGGCCCGCCCGGGACGCACCCCCTTGGTCCCGGCGCTTGTGTGGAAGGAGTGCGGTTGCCCGGGCGACCTTGGAGGTCCGGCGTGCGGCGGCTCCGTTGCATCGTGGGGGGTCTGCTCGGGCCCCGGGGGAAGAGACATCCCTGGGGCCCGAGTTACCTCGTTCTCACTGACCTCGCCAAGGTCGTACCCTCACCGTGCCTTCAGGCATCTTCCTCCGCGAAGGAGAGGATGAGCGCGGGCTCGTCCTCGAGCCGCTTCGCGAGCAGCTCCTCGGCCAGCGCGGGCAGGGGCCAGCGCTCCAGGGCCGTCTTCTGGAACTGGAGGAGCGCGTCATCCAGCTCCCGCAGCCGCGCCAGCGCCCGCGCCCGCCCGTCCTCGTCGCCCATGGCGTCCGCGCCGTCGACCATGAGCCGCAGGCCCGTCATCCGCTCCACCCGCGTGGTCTGACGCGCCATCGCCGCGCCAATGGCGTGGGCGACGCGGCCCAGGCGCTTGCGCTGCGCGGATGACTGGGGGCGGCCATCGCCCAGCAGCCGCTCCCGCAGCAGCCGCGTCCCGTCCTCCCGCAGCCCCCGCGAGGCCACCTCCCACGCCGTGGCGGGGAGGTCCGGCATCGTCACGTCCTTCAGCAGCTCGCGCGTGCGCCGGTAGTGCTCCTCGAAGGACGTCTCCCGCCACGCCGGCAGCGCCGCCACCCGCTCCAACGCGGCGAGGTCCGCCGCGCGCAGGGGCTGCTCGGGGGGGATGTTTCCCAGTACCCGTTGCAGCTGGATTCGCATCGACGTCGGGTGCGCGGCCGCCAGCGCCACCAGCTTCTCGTGGAAGGTCCGCCGCGCCGTGGCCCGGACGGACTCCGGGAGCACCTCGCCCCTCAGCGTGTCCATCGCCGCCAGGACGTCATGGGGGTCCTCGAGCCGGGGGAACTGCTGGAGCAGGAACAGGGCCTGGGTCTCGTTGGGCTCGGACATGCTGAGGACCACCAGCCGGCGCACCTCGTCCGAGGCCACGTCCCGCCAGGCATTCCAGCGCCAGAGGTCCCCCTTCGGGTCGATCTCCGGGAGCGTGGCGCCCGGCAGCAGGCCGCTCTCCCGGAAGTCGGGGCGCCCCAGCTTCGTCCACGCGTCGCGGAAGCTCGTCAGCGGCGAGGTGCCCGGCTCCCGTCGCCGCTGGCGCAGCGCCTCGAGGAGGTCGATTTCGGGGCTCCGCACCAGGACCTTTTCGTCCAGCTCCTCCAGGGCGGCGCTCGCGCTCGCGTCACGGCCTTCCGCCAACGCGAGACAGACCTTGAGGAGGAGCGCGGGGGGACAGCCGGGATACCAGCGGAAGACCTCGTCCAGGGCCGCGCGCGCTTCCTTCCCATGGCCCTGGTGGGTGGCCCGCGCGGCGGTCTCCAGGAAGCGCATCGCCGCCCCGTTGCCGCTGTAGCTGGCGAGGCGGGCCTCCTTGCTCCAGTGACGGAAGCGCTTCTGTACCGGGGGCGCCTGCTTCGCGACGTCGACGGAGGACCGCTGGTCACCGCGCGGCGCCTGCTCCGACACCTTTACCGGCACCTGTCGTCCGACGCGGAAGTAGAGGGCTCCCCCCGCGGCGAGCGCCACCACCAGCCCCACGCCGCTCCAGACCGACGCCTTGCGCCCCGCCCTCTCCGCGTTCTCGGAGGAGAGGGAGGGAGGCCGAGCGGGGTTCGGGTCCTTCATGGGATGGATGCTCCGACGCGAGGGGGGAGCCTCATTCCAATAGGCCGCCCCACGCCTCGGCAAGGCGGGTCGCGTGAGGACCGGACTGTGTCCTTCCCCACCCACGCTCCAAGTATGGAGCGGACGTCACGCGCGGACGCGCGTCAGGCGTCGTTCCCGAAGAGCACCTCGGTGCCGCCGCTCGCCTGCACCTGCGTCCGGGGCGGGCGCGAGCCACACTGGATGGTGGAGCCACCCGAGCCCTGGACGGACAGGCTGCTGGAGGGGTTCGCCTCCACGCGCGAGCCGCCGCTGGCCTCGACCTCCAGCTCTTTCAGTCCCTTCAGGTCCATCGCCTTCACCACGGCGCCACCGCTGGCCTCGACCTCGAGTTCCCTCGCGCGCCCATCCAGCGTGACGGTGCCGCCGCCGCTGGCCTCGACCTCCACCTTCGAGGCGTCCACGCCCCGGACCAACAGGGTGGCGCCACCGCTGGCCTGGGCGCCGAACTCGTTCTCGGACGTCACCTCCGCCTCCACGCGGCTGCCACCGCTGGCTCCGATTTCCTCGAAGTGCGGGTTGGAGACGTAGACGCGGACCTTGCTGCCATTGAAGGAGTTGCCGTTGAACGGGCCGCCCTTGCGGTCCACCTCCGTGCGCAGCGTCCCGTCCTTGACGACGAAGCGCAGGCGGGACAGCAGCTCCTGGGGGCCCTCCACGCGGACGGACTTGGGGCCCACCTTCACCTTGGCCTGGATGCCCTGGCCCACGGAGACGCTGTCGAAGTCGGAGACCTCGCGGACCTCGCCCTTCTGGGCGGCGTCGTTCGTCGCCTCCGCGTGGGCGGCGCCGCCAGTGAGCAGCAGGAACGGGACGAGCAAGGACATGCGGGCGGTCTTCATGGCGGGCTCCCAGTGGGGAGGGCCCGGGTGGGCCCTGTCATGCTCCGCCTACGTCCGGACACCGGGGGCGATTGCCTCCCCCCGTGCCGCCGCTACTGGGAGAGCATCTCCAGGGGCATGCGCACGGTGGTGGTCTCACCGGACTTGATGTCCACCGGCAGCGCGAGCGCCTTGCCGCCTTCCGCCATGAGCTTCAGGTTGTGCTTCCCCGGCGGCAGGCTCACCTTGGAGAGGGGCGTGTCCCCGAGCGACCGGCCGCCCAGGAACACCTTGGCGGTCGGCTCGGTGGACAGCGAGAGGAAGCCCGGCTCGCCCGAGGCGCCCTGGGACTCCTCCGCCGCGTCCTGGCCACGCGCCTTGCCGCGCCGGGTCGTCGCCACGCGGGACTTCTTGGTGGCCTGCCGGGGCTCGTCGGCCTCGGGCTCGGAGGGCTCGCCCTGGGCGGTCGCCGGGCCCGGGTCTCCCTCGGGGGCGGGCGTCTCCTCGCCGGGGGACGTGGTGGGGGCCGGCGCCGCTGGAGCGTCGTCCTGGGCCACCTGGGGTGGAGCCGGGGTGGGCGCGGCCTCGACCGGGCGGGGCACGGGCGGGGGAGTGGGCGCCGGCGTGGGCGTCGTCCCCGTCGCGCGCGCGGGCGGTGGGGAGCCCGGTGGGGGAGCCTTCGGCTCGTCGTTCGTCAGCGACGACAGCCAGCCGGAGACGAGGCCCTTGTCGAGGCCCAACGCCACCATCGTCGTCCCCAGGGCGAGCGCGACGAGGACCCCCGCGACGGCCACCATCCAGCCGCCCGAGGAGCTCCGAATCGCGTCGACCCCGGCCTGCGTCGCCGCGCTGTGGGAGCGGTCGTCGTCGGGCATCGCGTCCCTGCGCCGCGTGTCCTGGAACGTGCGGGCGGGGCGGGTGGTGACCTCCACCTCGCTGGACGCGGGCAGCTGCGCTTGCGTGCGACGTCGTGCCGGGGCGGCGGGGCGGCGGCCGGCGCCGGCCTGGGAGGCCTCCGAGGGGGCGACAGGCATGCGCACCATGGCCGTCTGGTCGTGCCGCTCTGGAGGCGCGGGAGGGGGCGGCGCGGCGCGTGGCACGTCCACGCTGCCGCGACCCCGGGACTTCACCTCGGAGCGGGAGGGCTCCTCCGGTGGAGGGGGCGGCGGCGCACGCTGCGGGACGGCCACCACGGCGCGCACGGTGTGCTCCGGGGGGAGCGCGGCCCTGGCGGGCTGGGTGCGGGCGGTGTGCGTCAGGTCCGGGTCGGACGAGGTGGAGGACGAGACGGGAGGCGGCGGCCGCACCGAGTCGGAGGTCGCCGCGCGCGCGCCCAGTCGCTTCTGGGGCGTGGAGAGCACGGCCTTGCGAGACACGGGCTCGGCCTCCACGGGCGGTGGAGGCGGCGTGCTGGCGGCGGGCTGGTGGGTGGTGGTCGCGCGCCGGGGTGAGGTGGACGCGGCCGACTTCGCCGAGGTGGGCGGCGGGGAGGTGGGCTTCGCCGCGGGCGCTGGGGGAGGGGGGCTGGTGGGCTTCGGTGGCGGTGGCGTGGACGCGCGCCGGGGAGCGGTGGGCTCCGGAGGTGGGCCGCCATTGGCGGTGGGCGGCTCGCCGTCGCCGCTCAGGGACAGCATGTGCGCCAGGTTCGTCTCGCCCGTCGTGTCGCCGGACGAGGAGGGCCCGCTCATGAGGAGCTGTCGCGTCTGCTCCCGGCGGTCCGCGAAGAGGCGGCGCATCACCTCGGCGCTCTGCTCGGGGTGCCAGATGAGGGGGCCCACCGCGCGCTCCAGGGCGCGGGCGAACTCCAGCGTGGTGGCGTAGCGGTCCTCGCGCTTGCGCGACAGCGCGCGCAGGACGATGGCGTCCAGCTCCGGCGGCACCTGCTTGTTGGTGCGCGACGGCGCCGCCACCTCGCAGCGCAGCACCGCGTTCATCATCGCCTCGGCCTGCTTCGCGTAGAACAACCGCATGCCGGTGAGCAGCTCGTGCAGCACGACGCCCAGGCTGAACAGGTCGCTGCGCGCGTCGAGCGGATCCCCCATGATCTGCTCGGGCGACATATAGCCGCTGGTGCCCTTCACCATGCCCACCGCGGTGCGGCTGGCGCGCGCCAGGCTCTTGGCGATGCCGAAGTCCAACAGCTTGGTGACGCCCTCGTACGTCACCATGATGTTCTTCTCCGCCACGTCCCGGTGGATGACGGGCGAGGGGTTGCCGAGCGGATCCGTGAAGGTGTGCGCGTAGTGCAGCGCCACCGCGGTGTCGCGCACCGACATGAGGCTGAAGCCCATGGGGATGGGGAGGTTGGCCTGGCGGCACGCGCGCGCCACCTCCACCAACGTCGCGCCCGGCACGAACTCCATGGCCAGGAAGAGCTCGCCCTCGGCGATGTCCAGGTCGAACACCTGGGCGATGTGCGGGTGGTTGAACGCGGCCGTCACCTTGGCCTCGTCCAGGAACATCCGGATGAACTCCTCCTCGCCCCGGATGTCCGGCAGGATTTGCTTCAACACCACCAGCTTGCGGAAGCCCGCGAGCCCACGCTGCGACGCGAGGAAGATCTCCGCCATCCCGCCCGTGGACAGGCGGCTGAGAACCTCGTACTTGCCCAGCGACCGGCCCCTGTTGGCATCCGGCGAGAGCTGCAGCGTCGTCCCACTCATCGGAAGACGGTCAATCTACACCGTCACCCGGACGTACGCGAAAGCCAGGGGGGCACAAAATTGCCAGGAATCACCACATCGCGTTCTCGACCCGTGAGGGTGGGTTCAATCCTCGGACCCGGCGTGTTGCCCGGGTGGGGTGGTGGGGAGCGTGGAGGCCAGGGCGTTGAGCAGGCGCAGGTCGGAGGCGGACAGGCCGCGCAGCGTGCGACGCAGGTGCTCGAGGGCGGGGGGCTCGGGGCGGACGCGTGGGGGTGGGCGCTTGCGACCCGGGGGTGTCTCGATGGTGGCGTCGAGGGCGAGCAGGTCGTGCGGTGGGACGCGGAGCACGGTGCACAGGCCGCGCAGCGTGTGGATGCTCGGGAGCATGTGTCCGCGCTCGAGGCGCGCGTAGACCTCGCGGGCCACGCCCAGCTTCTGGGCGACGTCCGCCTGGGTCAGCCCCAGGCTCCTGCGGGCCGCGCGCGCGGACTGGCCCAGGTGGATTCCAAGCTCGGTCTTCATGACGAGGGCCCACCATATTCCGCGCGACGCGCGGGACGCACGCTCCGTGCTGAAAAGCATGCGTCGCACGGTATGGGTGGACTCAGGCATGGCCTGGGGACTGGGGGCGCGGCTCGACGAGTCGGCCGCCGAGCCAGGCGCACGGCAGGGCGGTGACGACGAGGGCGAGGGGGTACCAGGTGGGGCCGAACTCGGGGCCCTTGCCCCAGGTGGCCACGGCGCCCAGGAGCGCGAGCGTCATGCCGATGCCGCCGAGGACGAGGGCATGGCGCAGGGGCTGGTGGCGCGCCAGCCGGGCGGTGAGGGCGCAGGCGCCGACGGTGAAGACGAGGCGATAGGCCAGGGCGAGGCCGAAGAGGGCGTCGGGCATGGGCTGGCCCAGGGGAGGGAAGACGCCGGTGGCGTGGAGCACGGCGTCGGTGGCGGAGGCGAGGACGACGTTGGCGAGGAGCCCGGCGAGGATGGCGCCGGCGCTGGGGAGCAGGCGGTTGCGGGGGGACTGCGGGTGCATCGTGAGCGCGTGCGTCATGGCGTGCCTCGGGAGGTGGATGAGTGGGGCTTCACCTCCAGGTCGGAGCCGGGCGCGAGGGCTCGACATGGGCCGTGATTTTTTCTTGGGGAAGGGTTTCTGGCCGGTTGGACAGAGGGGGTGGGGAGTGCCCAGACTCGCGGCGGCTGGCGCGGTGGGGAGGGCACGACGATGTCCGTGAAGACGGAGCGGTTCACCTTGGAGAACCTGCGGACGGCGCCCGTCGAGGTGTGGCTGGAGCCCCTGGGGCTCGTGTTCGATGTCCCGGTGGGTCGGCGCATCGACATCACCTGCTCGGGGCCCGAGATGGATGAGGGGCTCGAAATCGACGAGCACCCCGATGGTCACGTGGCCCTCTTCCCCTGGCCGGGAGCTGGTTTCACCGTCGTGCTGAATGGGGAAAAGGTGCACGAGGACTCCGACCTGCGTCCCTTCCCCCTGCCCGAGGGCGCCACCCTGCGGCAGATGTTCGATGCGCTGTTCGGCTCCTTCGAGGACCGCCGCCAGATGCGGCCGAAGCCCAATTGAGAGGGGCCTGGGCCGTCAGAAGCGTGTCCCGCGCCGCGTCCACCGCGACGTTCGCTCAAAACCTTTCGCGGTCCCTGGCGAGCACAGGCCACTCCACGGAGTCGGCCCCGGGACCGTCCCATCACCTCACACTCCGCGCGTCACCGCTGCCCGTCCCCCGGTGGACCTGGGCTAAGACGCGCCCCAAGGCACATCCATGGATACCTCTGCTTCCGCTTCACCCCGTACCGTCACCGGACGTATCGACGTCCATCCCCGAGGCTTCGGCTTCCTCACCGTGCAGGCCCCCGGGTCGCAGGAGGTGCTGTCCGCCTTCATCCCGCCGCCGGACCTGAACCCGTTCCTGGCGGGGGACATCGTCACCGGGACGGTGACGGCGGGCGCGGACGGCCGGCTGACGGCGAGCGCCCTGTCGCTGGTGGAGCGCCACCGCGCGCGCGTCTACGGCGAGGTGGTGTCGCGCAAGGGCACGCAGTACCTGCGCATCGACCGCGAGGTGGCCAACGCGGACTGGGTGCTCGACGCGGCGGGCACGGCGGTGCAGCACGGCGACGCGGTGGTGGCGAACCTGGTCGACGGCAAGTGCGTGCTGGCGTACCGGCTGGAGCCCGGCGCGGACCGCTCGCTGGAGCGCATCATCGCGCGCCACGGCCTCGAGAAGGAGTTCGCCCCGGAGGTGGTGCAGGAGGCGCGGAGCCTGCGCTCGGTGCCGCACGCGGTGGGCGCGCGGAGGGATTTGCGCGACGTGCCGACGGTGACGGTGGACGCGCCCTCGACGCGCGACATCGACGACGCGATTTCGGTGCTGCCGGCGGGGCCGGACGGCGCGCTGCGGCTGCTGGTGTCCATCGCGGACGTGAGCGAGTTCGTGAAGGCGGGGACGCCGCTGGACGCGGAGGCGCGCGCGCGGGCGACCAGCGTGTACATGGCGGGGCGTGTATTGCCCATGCTCCCGGAGGAGCTGTCCGCGCACTGGTTGAGCCTGGTGCCGGGGGAGGAGCGGCTGTGCCTCACGGTGGAGCTGCGCATCGACCCGCAGGGGCGGGTGACGGCGGCGGACGTGTACGAGAGCGTCATCCGTTCGTGGGCGCGGTTGAACTACGACGAGGTGGCGGCCTTCCTGGACCGGGGCGAGGTGTCCGCGCCCATGGCGCCGGTGAAGGACGTCATGCCCTGGTTCCGGCTGGCGGCGGCGCGGCTGGCGGTGGCGCGTGGCGCGCGTGGCGGCATGGAGTTCGCGCGAGATGAAGCGCGGTTCACCTTCGACGCGGCGACGGGGGAGCTGTCCGGCCTGGTGAGCGAGCGGCCCACGTCCGCGCACGGGATGATCGAGCGCTTCATGGTGGCGGCGAACGAGGCCATCGCGACGTGGATGCTGGCGCGCGGGTTGCCGGGGGTGTTCCGGGTGCACGAGCAGCCGGACCCGTCGCGCGTGGAGGACCTGAACGCGTTCGCGCAGGCGTCGGGGTTCGCGGCGGGGTTCGGGCGGGAGCTGACGCCGTTGGCGCTGGCGGCGTTCGACCGGCAGATTGCCGGGGCGGCGGCGGAGCCGGCGTTGCGCTCGGTGTTGCGGCGCTCACTGGGTCCGTCGCGGTACACGGTGAAGCCGGGGCCGCACTTCGGGTTGGCGGCGCCGCTGTATCTGCACTTCACGTCGCCCATCCGTCGGTACGCGGACCTGGCGGTGCACCGGACGTTGAAGGGCTACCTGCATGGCCGGCGGGACTACCTGGACGAGGACCCGGCGGTGGAGTCGCTGGCGGTCCACATCAACGGGCGGGCGCGCGCGGCGAATCGCGCGGAGTCGGACCGTCACCACGTGCTGGAGGCGCGGTGGCTGGCGGGACAGGTGGGCAAGGAGTTCCCGGCGCACGTGGTGCGGGTGAAGCCGTTCGGTCTGGTGGTGCAGCTCGACGGCATGCTCGTGGAGGGCGTGTTGCCCGCGGAGGGACTGCCTGGGGGGCCGTTCCGCCCGGACGCGCGCGAGCTGTCCCTCGTGGGCAAGCAGAAGAGCTACCCGGTCGGCATGCCCGTGCGCGTGAAGGTCGCGTCCACGGACGAGCAGCTCGGCCGCGTGGAGTTCGGGTTGGTGGGGTAGGCGGGGGCTCGTTTCGAGGAAGATTGTCCGGGGGGAGAACCATGTCGATTCGCTGGGCAGTCGTCCTCTTGGGGACGCTGGTGGCAGGTTGCTCGACGACGCGTGTCGTTCGTCTCGAGACAGGTCGCGAGTCCCGTGTCGTCTCTCCTCGAGAGGAGCCGGGTACCGGGTTGGGGTATGTGGAACTTGATGAAGAAGAGTTCCACGACGCGGTGATGTCGCTTGCTCGCGACGTGAGGCCCTTCGCGAATCCGCTGCGAGAAGCCCGCAACCTCTTCGGGGTCCCAGAGCGAAGCGGCGTCTATCTGTACCAGGGTGGCGTTCCTCGACTTGTTCCCCTGGAGCAGGAGAGAGACCTCGAGGGTCTGCACCTGCTGGAATCCTATGCGGATGATTCACTGACGCGAGCCTACGGTCAGTGGTGTCAGCGCAAGGGGAGACCTGGAGACTGTCTGCGCCTGCTGACCGAAGGACCTCTGCTGGCCAGCGATGGCAAATACGCGCTCGCCATGGCCACCGTGACGGCCTCCCTCACGATGTACTTGATGCTCTGGTCCCTTCCGGAGCCGGTATCCAAGGGAGCCGCGACGCTGATGACCGCGGTGGCCATCGCCTATCTGGGCGTGGACACGGTGTGGCGTCTACTCGATGGGTGGATATCCCTGGTACGTCAGGTCGAGCGGGCCACCACCTTCGAACAGATAAGCGCGGCGGGCGAGGCCCATGGTGCCGTCCTCGGTGAGAATGCCGCACGTGTCTTCGTGATGCTGGCTACGGCGGCCATCGGAAGCACGGTGGGGCTCGCGGCGAAGGCGTCCCATCTACCGGGGTCGGCTCAGGCGGCGCTCGTGGTGGAGAGCCAGGCAGGTTTCCGGTACGCGGCGTTGACGGAGGTGCAAGCCGTGGCTGTGGCCACGGAAGGATTCACCATCACGCTTGCTCCCAACGCGCTGGCTATGGCCACCGACTCCATGAAGTCGGGTGGAAGCCAGAGTCATCACCTCGCCACCGACAAGAACGACATCTCCAGAGCGAGAGGTGGCCCCTGGACCCCAGAGTTCAGGCGAATCTTCAAGCGGGCGGGGATGGAGCTGAAGGACCCCGAGAACATCGTCGATGTTCCAGGCCACAGAGGGCCTCATCCACGGCGGTATCATGAGCTGGTGTTCAGGCGATTGAACGAGGCCGTCGAGGGGTGCCGTAGCGTGGAGTCATGTCGCAAGGCCCTGACAGCGGAACTCCAGAAGCTCGCGAGGGAAGCGGTGAAGAAGGGAACGGAGATCCACCGGCTGCTGACCGAGGGCAGGTGAGGTGGGGAGCGAGTCATGACCAAGCGATTCTTCGACCTCTCCGAGGACCAGCAAGAGGGCGCCTGGGACCTCGGAGATCCACGAGATGCACGGGGACAGGAAGTCGAAGACCCGTGGATGTTCAGGGCAGGGAAGCCCGTGCTCCTCGAGGGTCGCCTCACGGTTCCCGTCGACACACCCGGGCGGAGACTGGACTTCTCCACCGCGGGCATCGGCGTGACGCCGGTCGTTCACGTTCGCGTGGCCGAACTCTTCACGCAGCTGGCTCCCTCCGACGTGCAGATGCTCCCCGTGGACGTCGAGGGTCAACCAGACCAGTACGTCATCCTGGTCGCGACCCGGCTCATCCGCTGCATCGATGATGGGGCTTCGAGGGAAGTGAGCTACTGGGGGCCCGAGGATGGGCGGCCGGACAAACTGGGCCAGTATCGCTCCGTGGCTGGGATGAGAATCGACCCCTCCGCCGTGGAGGATGCCCAGGTGTTCAGGACCTGGGGGTGGAAGATCGCGCTCATCGTCTCCGAGGACATCAAGCGAGCCATGGAGCGCGCCAACGTCTCGGGTGCGAGGTTCACGGAAGTCTAGGCACGCGCCTCACCCCGCCAGCGGGAGCCCCTCGGTCTTGTTCATCAGCACGGCGCCGTCCACCCAACCCAGCAGTCCCGTGGAGGACTTCACCAGGTAGACGAAGTCGCGGTAGGCGTTCCGCCGTGACGCGACGATGGCCCCCGCGAGCACCTGGAGGGTCGAGCCCGCCGCCAGGTTCGCCACCACCTTCTTGTCCGCGCGCCCGTAGGTGATGGGGAAGGACTCACGCACCTTCGCCTCCACGCTCCCCACGTAATACAGCTCCTGCGGCACCTCGGTGACCCTGCCCGCCTTGGCGTCGTACGTGAACTTGTCACGCTGGTTCCAGAACCCCTGCCACTGGTCCGACAGGATGATGCCGTTGCCCTTCACCTCGGTGAGCTTGGGGACGCTGCCCAGCGCCTTCAGCTTCTTGCCGTCGTAGCTGAAGAGGTCCGTGCGCGCGTCGACGTCCGTGTTCCCCGTGTGCACGGCGATCTCCTTGCGACGGTCGCTCGCGTCCAGGTCCACGACGGTGAAGCCAGACACCTGGAAGTCCTTCTCGGAGCCTCGGAGCGTGGCCGACCCGACCTTGAGCACGTACGGCGACGCGTCCTCGCCCTCGCGCCACTCGAGCGACACCGCCTCCTGCTTGCCGTCACCATCCACGTCCACCGTGGCGGACATCACCGGCGCATCGTCACCCGCGTGCGCGAGCGGCGCGGTGAGCAGCGTCAGGGCGGCCAGGGCGGGGACATGCGTCTTCATGCGAGGAGACCTTGCGTGAGATGAGAGGAGATGGGGCCAGCCCACCGGGAGGAACACGCGGCGCATCGTATTCTCCACGTGCGCACCGGCACACCCGGGTTCCGCGTCGTTCAACCCCGTCGCCCGAAGCGGCCCCGGAAGCGCGAGTCGAGGAACGCCTCCGCTCGCGCGTACGCCGCCTGCGCCCGCTCCGACAAGGGCGTCTGCGCGCCCGCTCGCGCCGCGTGTCGCGCGCGCTGCATCACCGAGCGCGGCGCCCCCGGCTCCGCGGCGGGAAGCTCCCGCTCCACCGCCTCACGCAAGGCGTGGGCCTCGTCCACCACCGCGAGCGCCTCCCCCAGCGACACCTCCTTCTCCTCGAGCGCGGAGAACAGCTGGCACTGGTAGCGGCGACACCCCGCCGGACGCTCCCCGTACGCGGTGCACGTCCGCCCCTCCAACGCCGCGCAGTGCTGCACCAGCGCCGGACTCCCGTCCGCCCGCTGGCCCACCGGCACGCCCCTCCGCTGGAGCGCCGTGACCTCGCCAGGTTGCAGGGAAACGTGGGTGAAGAGCGTACCGTCACAGCACATGCCGCAGTGGAGACAGAGCGTGGAGAGGGGCATGCGGGCCTCGGGAAGCAGGAGAGGAAGCTGTTGTCCCTAACCCGTCCGGAGGTGTCGTTCCATCGCGGCGAGGTGGGGAAGGGTGGCCTGTCCTCCCGCATGCGGGACATCCACGAGAGCATTCCCGCGCCGCGCGAGGCCACCCCGTACCGGTCGGGTGGAGAGCGCTCACGAGTCGACGATGGACCGTCCCCGGAGGGAGGGGAGACGTGGCCCACACGCGGGTCGACACGACCCCGGAGGCCCGAAGCCCCTGTCTCCCTCACACGCGGCGCCTGCCCCGCCGGGGCGGTGGACATGGCCCGCATCCGCCCGGGACGGAACGCGCTCCGCCGCCAGTCCAACCACTGTCACCCTCGAGGGCGCGGGATTGCCCTTACGTCCAAGGGGCGTCGCACCTCGGATGTCAGTGCAACGCGCCTGTACTGGCGAACAAGTTTCCCAGCCCCCGGCGATGGTCACGCTATATGAACCCTGGTTCACCTATGTCGTATCCGTACCGGGGGACTGCTTCCTTCTGCCCGAAGTCGTACAATCGGCCCCCTTCACACAACGGAGCTGGCATGCAGGCGGACACACGTGACGGTACGCGCGGCCGGGATTCGGTGCTGGGCTACCGGATGGGGACGGAGCTGACCGCGGTGGCTTCGTTCGGCGAGCGCAACGCACCGGGTCGACTCGTGCAGCTCTCGCTCGAGCACATGACGCTGCACCTGGACGCGCACGCGCTGCCGCCGCTGCCGGGGCAGGTCGCGTCGGTGGTGCTCGGTCAGGGGGAGCGCTGGGCCACCTCGCTCGACGCGGAGGTGATGGAGGTCCGCGGCGCGCGGCCGGAGGTCAGCTTGCGCTTCGTGTCACCGCCGCTCGACGCGGGACGTCGAATCGTCTCCGTGCTGGAGGCGCTGCGCGACAACGGCCTGTTGCTCCCCCCGGAGACGCGGCCGGTGTGGAAGGAGCGCATCGACCGGCCCGAACGCGTGGCGCGCATCTGCGAGGCGCTGGCGGGGCGACAGGCGCGCGGCGTGGCGCGCGGGGCGGACGGCCGGCGCGTCGGCGTGTCGGCGGTGTCCTTCGACGCGCTCGCGGACCGCATGGAGTGGCGCCTGGAGGATGGCCCCATGCCGCCCGGTCCCCTCACGCTGGAGGTCTTCGGCTACAGCAGCGTGGTGCACGCGTCGGTGATGGACGCGCGGCAGGAGGGCGAGCGGGTGGTGATGTCCGTGCCCACGGAGCTGGTGCGCTACCGCCACCGCTGGCTGCGCCGCGCCCCGCCCTCCAGTCCGTGTGTCCTCTCCTTCGACCACCCGCTGTGGCCGCAGGTGCACGTGCGCCGCCCCGTGCTGGACCTGTCCTACGAGGGCCTGGCCTTCATGACGGAGCCGGACGAGGACCTGCTGTACCCGGGCCTGCGTCAGCCGGTGCTGGAGGTGGCCATGGAGGGTCTGCCTCCCGTGCGGCTGCGCGCCGAGGTGCGCAACATCTCCAGCACGGCGGCGGGCCGTCGCTGCGGCATGTCCGTGCGCCCGCTGGACGCGGAAGGGGCCCGGGCGTGGCGCGCGCTGGTGGAGGCGCAGATGCACCCGTCCACCCGCGTTGAGGGTGACTGGAGCGAGGCCACGTGGAAGCTCCTGGAGGGCTCCGGCTACTTCGGCCTGCCGGGCAAGTCGCCCGAGGACTTCACCGAGGAGCGCCCCTGGTTCGACGCCACCCAGGAGCGCCTGGAGGGCCGCACGCGCCTGGGCTACCGCGTGGTGCGCCCGGCGGGTGAGTCGCTGGAGGCCACGCTGTCGGTGGTGAAGCCCTTCGAGGGCACGTGGATGGCGCACCAGCTGGCGCGGCAGCACGTGCCGGGCATGCGCTCGTCGGCGCGCGAGGCGCTGCGCGACATCTACCTGCGCGGCTACGAGCCCACCCAGGTGGACCCGGACGTGAAGTGGCTCATCGCCTTCTGCGAGGCGAGCGTGCGCTGGGTGCGCTTCACCAAGTTCGACTTCGCGCGCTGGTACGAGCACACCGGCCAGGCGTGCCTCGTCCCCTTCCGGCTGATGGAGGCGGAGGTGGAGCGCGACTGGGTGCTGCCGCCGGACGTGGAGGTGGCCGAGCCCACCGACGCCGAGCGCGCCCGCTTCTTCCAGGAGCTGGAGCGCACGCGCCCCGTCGCCTACCGCGAGGCGTTGGACCTGGTGCCCGAGCGCTTCGAGCTGTCGCGCGTGAGCACCCGCTGGAAGGAGGCGGGCCTGGACCGCGCCAGGGCGCTGCGCGTGGCCCGCGTGGACGGCAAGCCCGTGGCGGTGGCGGTGTTCGAGTCCGCGCAGCCGGGCCTCAACCTCTTCAACGTGCTGGACGGCGTGCGCGTCGTGACGCTGGTGGATGACGCGAGGCCGGAGGTGCAGCGCGCCATGCTCGCGCTGCTCGGCCACGCGGCCCAGTGGTACCGCGCGCTGGGGCGTCGGGTGTTCGTCCACTACGTGGAGTCGACGTGCGTGGAGTACGTGGAGCAGGCCGCGCTCGCGGACCTGGGGGATGGCCGGCTGTGGGTCATCTCCGCCAGCCTGCTGCCGGAGTTCCTCGAGCACCTGTGCGAGGCCACCACGCCCCGCTCGGGGGCCTGAGGCCCCGGGGCGTGGCCGGCCGGGTGGCCTCGATGGCGCCACCCGGCCCGCGCCCGCGTGGAGCGGACTACAGCTTCGCCGCCTGCAGGTAGTACGTCACGCCGCCCACCTGCGGGAAGCGCTGCGCGGACGAGGCGTCCTCGAGCACGACGCCGAAGGTGTACGCCGAGAAGACGTCCGACGTCTGGCCGCCGGTGAAGCGGTCATCCTTGAACGTGAAGCCCACCTTGAACTCGCGCAGCGGCTCCAACTTCACGCCGATGTAGGCGCGCGTCGGGTCGACGACGCGCAGCTGCGTCTCGCTCACGCGCTCGATGCCCTCCGCCTTGCCGCCGGAGGCCAGCCACAGCTGGGTGAGCTCCTGGCCCAGGTCCACGGTGATGCTGCCGCGCGAGATGAACGCCTCCTTCGTCGCGCCGGGCTGCTCCGCGAAGCGCACGCGGAACTCACGCGCCTCGGCCAGCGTGCTGCGCAGGATGAACGTGGCGTTGACGAAGCCGAAGGGCAGCAGGTTCACCACGTTGGTGTTGCGCCAGATGACGTTGTTGTTCTGCCGCGTGTTGTAGTTGGGGTCGCCCATCTCCGTGAACGTCATCGGGTCCGCGGGCGTCACCAGCCGCGCCAGCAGGCAGTAGTGGCCCACCGCGGGCGGGCTCCACGTCACCACCACCTCCGTGTCCGTGCCGCCCGGCAGGTACACCACCGTCGCCTGGCCAATCTCCGTCCAGCCCAGCGGCCACGACGTGCTGGTGGCGGCGCTGGTGCCATACAGCTTCACCACCACGTTGTGCGCGTCCACCGTGCTCCGGTTGCGCACCTTCACGTGGACGTAGTTGGGCTGGCCGAACTCCGGGTTCTGGTGCGGCCCGTTGACGGGCGAGTTGCGCACCCAGATGTCCTCGCTCTCCCACATGGGGTTGGCCGCGGTGGCGGGGTCCGGCTCCAGGCCGGTGTCCCACGGCTTGTCCTTGCCCCACACGTCCGTGCGGCAGGCGGCGGGCACCGCGAAGCCGTTGACGGGCGCGGTGCTGTTGGGGCCCACGGGGTTGGCGTCCACGCCCAGGCCGAACGCGGCGAACGACGTCCACAGCCGGCACACGTCCTCTCCACCGTGCAGCGTGGTGGCCGCGGCGATGATGCCGTCGCGCACCTGCGTGAAGGTGGGGCTGCACGCGGTGTTCTTCAGGCCCTCCGTGTAATACAGCAGCATGCGGTTGTTACCCGCGCTGCCCATGGCGTTGTAGAGGTTGGTGCTGAAGCCCCAGCGGTCCACGAGCGACCAGTACGCCTCCCACAGGGCCTGCGCGAAGACGGAGCCCACGCCGTGGGGGACGGCCATGCCGTTGATGCTGGCGTACGTCCACGTGTTGATGGTGGGGTCCGTGCTGTAGCGCTGGGTGCGGATGCCCGGCCCGTTGACGGGCTGGTTGAGCGCGTAGGTGCCCACGCCCCGCCCCTGCGGCCCGGTGTGCGACGGCAGCGCGGTGTACACCAGCGAGAGGAAGTCGCTGAGGCCCTCGCCCGGCTGCTGGGCGTTGCCCAGGCACGACACGTTGCTGGGGCCGCCGACGAGGCGGTTGGAGATGCCGTGGCCGTACTCGTGCGCGATGATGCCGCTGTCCAGGTCACCGTCCTTGTTCGGCACGACGGTGTTCCAGTTGTACATCTGCATGCGGGGACGGCTGCCGTCCGGCGGCGTGAAGAAGTTGGCGTTGTTCATGCCACTTCCGTCCTGCGCCTCGGCGCGGACGTCGTCCGAACCCAGGCCGGGGTTGCCGTAGTTGTTGACCTGGAAGTTGCCGCCCACCTCGTCGAAGCCGTACTGGTACTGCACGTCGTGCAGGATGTTGTTCCAGTAGAAGAGGTTGGTGACGGCGGCCGGGATGTACGTGCTGGGCGCGCCCGACAGGTTGATGGCGAAGTTGCAGTTGATGGACACGCCACAGTCCGGCTCCACCGCGGGCGGCAGGCCGTCGTTGTTGCTGTCCTCGTAGGCGTGGACGTTGTTGCCGCGCAGCAGGGTGAACTCCGCGCCGGCGACGCCGTTGGTGTCGTGCCAGCCGAAGGGCGACGCGATGGGGTTGGCGGGGTTGAGCAGGGTGGCGCGGCCGTCCGCGGGCGGCAGCGGCGTGGTGTGGTTGGGGCTCTCCACCGGCTGCGGGTAGACCTTGTACGTGTCCGACGCCACCCAGTCGAAGCGCGTCCAGACCTCGCCCGTGCCGGCGTCCACGGTGAAGTCATACGCGTGCGCGCCGTCGAGCGTGTGCACCTGGAGGTTCCACACCAGGCGCGCCTCGCCCACGCGCACCGGCAGCACCATCAGCTGCGCCTCGATGGGCTCGGTGGACAGGCCCGCGTGCTCCACGCGCGTCTTCTGGCGGGGTCCATCCTCCCTGCCCAGCTCGCGCGGCGCCGTGGCCAGCCTCACGCCCAGGTGCCTCGCCACGCCCGCCACCGCCTCGGCGGCGCCCAGGCGCGGCTGGACGCTGGCGAGCGTGCGGCCCAGCGCGGGCAGGAAGTCGCTGTGCACGCTGATGACGCGACCCTCGCCATCCACGTGCACCTGGAGCTGGCCGTTGTAGACGGCCACGCCCTGGTGCGTCTGGCGCAGGTAGAGGTGCGTCACGCCGCTCTGCCGCGAGTACACGCGGTCGGTGACCTCCAGGTTGCCCAGGTCCTCCAACTCCAGGCCCAGCAGCTCGCGCTGCGTCTGCACGAAGTCCAGCGCGATGACGAGCGCGTCCCCCGGGCGCGGGCCGGACAGCGCCCCCACCGGGTTGGTCAACGAACGCAGCACCCCCGTGGACGCGTCGTGCTCCAGGCGCAGCTCCGGCACGCGGCGGCGCAGCGAGGCCTCCTTGTCGCGCTGCAACGCGCTCGGCTCCTTGCGGACGCCCGCGTTGAAGGCGATGCGCGCATCCAGGTTCCGCGGACCTTCCGACGGGGACCGGGGCGCGCTGCCGAACGCCGTGGAGGCGCTCAGCGCTCCCACGAGGACCAGCGCCTGGGTCAGGCGACGGCGGTAGTGACGTTGTGACATGTAGGCTCCAAGCTCGGTGTGGCGTGTGCGCCGGCGTGCCGCGTGCCGGCGGAGGCCCCTTGAGCAGTGGTCGTGCCAGTCATGTCTTCCGGGCAATGATAGACTTCTTAGTAACTCCCGGCGCTACACGGACCCCCCATTTCGTGGCGCGAAAGGTTACCGAGCAGCCTCTGCGCCGTGTAACCCCTTGTTATTGCTGACCTGGAGAAGTCCTCCCGGGCTGGATGCGGGGACTTCAGACGGCCTCGTCCTCCTCGGGGTCGGGGTAGGACTCGAGGTCCTCGTCCTCCTCCGGGGCGTGGGCCGCGTGGCCGTGCTTCTTGCCCTTGCCGTCGCCGCCGAGGTCCGCGTCGGGGCCGGTGACGTACCACTGGCGACCCTGCTGGATGCGGCGCAGCACGCCCTCCTGCTCCAGCGCGGCGAGCAGCTTGGCGAAGGTGGGGAAGCCGTACTCGCTCTCGTCGAAATCCGGCTCCTTGCGGACGATGGTCTCCTTGATGAGCGAGGGATTGACGGGGCCGGTGGCTCGCGCGAGCAGGTTGCGCACCACCTCGCGGGCAATGGCCGGCACCTCCGTCTTGCTGCCGTGCGACTTGCCGCTGGCGGCCTGCGCGGCCGCGGCCTCCGACTTGCCTCCGCGGGTGGACGTGCCCTCGCGCCCGTGACGGCCGCGCTTGCCGTGCCCCGCCTCCTCGGCCGCGCCGTGGCGGGCCTTGTCGGCCTTGTCCCCCTTCTCCCCCTTCTCCGAGGAGCGCTGGCGCGTGCGCAGGTAGATGAACTCGTCGCACGCGTTGACGAACAGGGGCGAGGTGGACTCCTTCACCGCCAGGCCGATGACGGTGCGGCCGTTCTCGCGCAGCTTGTAGGCGAGCGGACAGAAGTCGCTGTCGCCGGAGGCGATGACGAAGGTGTCGATGCTCTCTCGCGCGTAGCACAGCTCCAGCGCGTCGATGACCAGGCGCATGTCCGCGCCGTTCTTCCCCGCGCGCGTCGAGGGCGGCACGTCGACCAGCTCCACGCCGAACCGGTGCAGCCCCAGCTTCGCCTCGCTGAAGCGGGACCAGTCGCAGTAGGCGCGGCGGAAGACGACCTTGCCCTTCTCCAGCAGCCGGTCGAGCGAGGGCTGGAGGTCGAAGTTGGCCGCGCTGATGCCGGTGTTGGTGACGAGGTTCTCGAAGTCGAGGAAGAGAGCGATGCGGTGCTCGTTGGTGCGACCGTTCACGGGCGGCCTCTGCGGTGTGGGTGTCGCCGCGGCGCGCGGCGGGACGGGAAGGGTTGCGGCGCGCGCCCTCCCGGGAGGGGAGGGTCGGCCGGGCTCTCGCGCACCCTAGCCTGTTCCCATCGACATGGCGCGGGCACGTTCACCGGCTGAACACTCCGGTACCGGGAGCGTCGGCCCGCCGCGCCGCGTGCTGCCCGGGGCGCGGTTCAGGCGTGGGCGCCGCGTCGTTGCCTAGCTTCGGCGGAAACGGGTCCAAGGACCCCCACCCGGAGCACGAGCCATGACATGGATGATTCCCCCTCGCTGCCGCGCCTTCGTCCGGGCCGCGCCAGTGGTCGCGGCGCTGTCGGTGCCAGCCCTCTCCGCAGCGAATCGGCCGGAACAACCCACGGTGGAGACGAAGGTCATCAACAGCGGAGACCTGACGGGCAACCGCGCGGGTGACGTCCCGCAGGCGGGCATCGATGGCGCCATGCGCGCCGCGGACGTGGGGCTGCATGGCGCCGGGGGAATCCCCACGCGCGCCGTCCAGCCGGACGACGAGCGGATCCAGAAGCTGTCCGGCAGGGTGGTGGAGTCCAATGGCCAGGTGCTCTACGTGCTGACGCAGCCAGGAGCGGTGGTGCCGCTCGACCTGAGTGCCCTGCCGCTGCGCGAGATGCCCAGGCAGGGCGACCAGGTGATGGCCACCTACCAGGTGGAGAACCGCGTGGAGAACGTCGCCCTGTCGCTGTCGGGACGGAGCTGAGGTCCGCGCTCGCGCGAGGAGCCGACCGACCCGGGGAGCCGCGCCGCGACGCGCGGCCCTCCCGGGCGGAGCCCGCCGGATGACTACTTCTTCTTCGCCTGCTTGAACTGGTTGGCCGAGTCCGGGCGGGCCGCGTCGCCGTACTTGCCGGCCTCGTAGTCCTTCGCCATCTGGTCCAGCGTGACGAGCGGCACCTTCTTCGCGTGGCCCGCCTGGCCGAACTGCTTCATGCGCTCCTCGCACACCTGCTGCATCGCCGCGCGGGCGGGCGTCAGGTAGAAGCGCGGGTCGAACTCCTCCGGCTTGGAGGTGAAGGCCTTGCGGATGGCGCCGGTGATGGCGAGCCGGTTGTCCGTGTCGACGTTGATCTTCCGCACGCCCGCGCGGATGCCGCGCTGGATCTCCTCCACCGGCACGCCGTAGGTCTCCTTGATGCGGCCGCCGTTGGCGTTGATGATGTCGCACAGCTCCTTGGGGACGGAGCTGGAGCCGTGCATCACCAGGTGGGTGTTGGGGATGCGGCGGTGGATCTCCTCGATGCGGCTCATGGCGAGCACGTCGCCGCTGGGCTTGCGGGAGAACTTGTAGGCGCCGTGGCTGGTGCCCATGGCCACCGCCAGCGCGTCGATGCCGGTGCGCTGCACGAAGTCCACGGCCTGGTCCGGGTCGGTGAGCAGCTGGTCCAGCGTCAGCTTGCCCTCGGCGCCGTGGCCGTCCTCCTTCTCGCCCATGCCGTGCTCCAGCGACCCGAGCACGCCCAGCTCACCCTCCACGGACACGCCGAAGCGGTGGGCCACGTTCACCACCTCGCGGGTGACGGCCACGTTGTACTCGTAGCTGGCGGGCGTCTTGCCGTCGTCCTCCAGCGAGCCGTCCATCATCACGCTGGTGAAGCCCATGCGGATGGCGCTGATGCAGGTGTCCGGCGAGTTGCCGTGGTCCTGGTGCATCACGATGGGGATTTCCGGATACAGCTCCACCGCCGCCTGCATCAGGTTCCGGAGGAACAGGTCGTTGGTGTACTTCCGCGCCCCGCGCGACGCCTGGATGATGGCCGGGCTCTGGGTGGCCCGGGCGGCCTCCATGATGGCCTGGATCTGCTCCATGTTGTTGACGTTGAGCGCGGCGACCCCGAAGTTGTTGGCGGCGGCGTAGTCGAGCAGGGGACGCAGGGCGATGAGCGGCATGACTGTGTCTCTCCGTGGCGAATGGATGGGAAGGTAAGGTGCAGCGCCCAGTTAGCACGGACGCGCCAGCCAAAGCCGCCAAAAGCTCGCCGGGCGCGTTCCCCACCCGACGCTGTCAGCGGCCGGTCACCGGGTGCAACTGGACCAACGCCGGCAGGCTGGAGGCGCGCTCCACCAGCCTCGGCTTGGGGCGGACGGCCACCGGCACCCGGGAGGCGGCCAGCAGCTCCAGGTCGAACACGTTGTCCCCGAAGGCCGCGTACAGGGGCCGCGCCGTCCGGGCCCTCAGGCACGCCACCTTGCCGGGGCCATAAGGAATGGGCGGCACCACGTCCGCCAGCACCGTGACGCCGTCGTCCTGGGGGGTGCTCGCCACCACGTTCTCCGGGGGGAAGCCCACCACGCGGGCCGCCGCCTCCACCACCGCGCGCGGCGAGGCGCTCACCACGTAACAGGGGATGTCGTGCGCCCGGGCCCACTCCAGCACGCGCCAGACCTCCGGGTGGACGCGGTCGCCTACCCGGTGTGACTCCACCACGCCCCGGGCGAAGGCCCGCGCGGCCTCCACCTCCCAGCCCGCGAACAGCCAGGTGGCCATCTCGCAGATGTCGCGCTCCGGGACACGACCCTCCCGGAAGGCGGAGAAGAGGCGCCGTGCCAGCGCGGCGCCGGTGTCGCCCGGCTCCACCGGGACGCCATGCAGGGGCGCCATGTGCCGCAGCCGGGCCAGGGCCGGCTCGCGCACGCCGTCGCGCTCCGTCACGGACATGAACAGGTCGTCACCGACGTCACCGCTCCACAGCGTGCCGTCCCCATCGAACGCGAGCATGCCCCCGGGGGTGTGCTCCAACTCACGGGCGATGCGCTCCAGCGTCTGCTCCACGTGCTCCATCTTCATGGCGCCATCCTGACCGGCGCGGGAGGGGACGACCAGCGCCTCGCGGAGGACCGGCCGCCGCGCGCGCCCGTCCGCCCGCCCGTGTCGCGGGCATCCGGGACACGGCCTGGCGTGGACCTCCGGACGTGGAGCGGGACGGGCGCTCGTGGCGAGCGGAGGGTCCCTCGCGTGCGGGGAGCACATGGGCCCTTCGCGAGCTCCCGGTCACGGCGTGGACACCCGCCGTTCACTTCGCGGCGCCGCCCTGGGCCTCCTTCAGCGCGCCCAGGTCGACGATGCCCTCGATGTCGGCGGAGGGGATGAAGCCCACGTCCTTGGCGTGCTGGGCGGCGGTGGCGAGCGCGGCGGGGAGCGGGTCCAGGCTCGGCTGCAGGTGGGTGAAGGCGCCCTGGAGGATGGGCGGCGCCAGGGGCTTGTGGGTGAGCTGACCGAAGGCGGCGTTGGCCGCGGAGGCGAAGCCGGCCGGGTCCTGCTTCCAGCGCTCGGTGAGCTTCACGTGCGCGCGCAGCAGGGCGACGAGGCGCGGGCGCTGCGTCTCCAGCACCTTGCGCGTCGTCACGATGACGGTGGTGGGGAAGCGCCCGTCCGGCCAGAGCGTCTTCTCGTCCACCAGCACCTGTCCGCCGCCCTCGGGCTCCAGGAGCATGCGCGTGCCCCAGGGCTCGGGCACCCACGCGCCCTCGATGCCGCCGCGCAGGTACTGCACGAGGATGTCCGAATTGGTCAAAGGGACGATCTGCACGTCCCCTGAACCGTCGATGTTGGTGCTCAGCCCCTGTTGCTTCAACCAGTAGCGCAGGGCGATGTCCTGGGTGTTGCCCAGCTGCGGGGTCGCCACCTTCTTGCCCTTCAGCTCCGCGGCGGACTTCGCCGTGCGCGTCACCAGCATGGCGCCGCCGTCCACCGCGCCCGCGATGATGCGCAGCTCCTTGCCCGCCTTGAGGTACGTGTTGATGGCGGGGCCCGTGCCCACGTACGACACGTCCAGCGAACCGGCCACGAGCGCCTCCATGGCGGCGGGGCCGGCGTTGAATTGCTTCACCTCCAGCTTCCCCACGCCGGGCTCGGCCGCGAAGGCGCCCTCCGCGTTGCCCACCAGGGCCTGCGCGTGGGTGATGTTGGGGAAGAAGCCCAGCCTCAGGGGCGCATTGGCGGCGTGGGAGGAGGACTCCCGCTTGCAACCGGTGCCGAGCAGGGCGAGGCCCGCGAGCACGAGGACACACACGGAACGGAGGGCGCGCATACGGTTCACAGGAGAGGGACGACGACGACGGTTGGCAACCCGGCGCGGCGCGAAGCGTCAGCCGCTTCACGTCGCGCGCTTCACATCGCGCCCTCGAGCCCCCAGCGGCGGCGCAGCCGCACCTCCACCGTCTGGAAGAGGACACGGTCCACGGTGATGCCGATGAGGATGATGGCCACCATGACGGCCATCACCTGGGGCACGTCCATCAGCTCGCGGCCGATGGTGAGCAGCTGGCCCAGGCCGCCGGAGACGAACAACAGTTCGCCGGCCAGCAGCGCGCGCCACGCGAAGCTCCACCCCAGCTTGAGGCCGGTGACGATGCCGGGCAGCGCCGCGGGCAGCAGCACGCCGAACTGGAAGCGCATGCCCTTGACGCCCAGGGTGCTGGCCACGCGCAGCAGCTGCGGGTCCACGCCGTTGACGGCGTCCTCGGTGGCGATGGCGATGCCCAGCACGCTGCCCATGACGACGACGAAGAGGATGGCCGCGTCCGTCAGGCCGAACCACAAGAGCGCCAGGGGCAGCCAGCAGATGGAGGGCAGCGCCTGCAACCCCATCACCACGGGCTTCACCGCGTTGCGGAAGAAGGCCAGCCGCGCTATCAGCAGCCCCAGGGGGATGCCGATGGCCACCGATATCAGGTAGGCCCGCGCCAGCCGCCCCAGCGAGCGCAGCGTGGCCTCCCACAGGCGCCCATCCGCGGCCATGCGGCCCAGGCTCTCCGCCACGGTGACGGGGCCGGGGAACAGGTGCGGGGACCAGATGCGCAGCCGCGACAGGCCCTCCCAGGCGGCGAGCAGCAGCAGCACGAGCCCCAGCTTCTGCGCGTGGCTCTTCCAGCGTCCTTCACGCTTCATGGCGCACCTCACGGACCGCGGACGGACTCCGTCACGGAGTGCACGGTGGGAGGGGACGGGCGGGGCGGCACGCGGACGGGGGGCGGCTCCGGGGGCTTCGAGCCCTGCTCCACCTCGCGCAAGAGCCCCTGGACGTGGCGCACCATCTCCATGAGGGCGGCGTCGTCCGGGTGGCGGGGCATGGGCAGGTGCACCTCGAGGTCCCGGACGATGCGCCCGGGGCGCGGCGCCATGAGGACGACGCGCGTGCCGAGCATCAACGCCTCGTGGACGTCGTGCGTGACGAACACCACCGTCTTGTGCGTGCGCATCCAGATGGACTGGAGGAACTCCTGCATGTGGATGCGCGTCTGCGCGTCGAGCGAGCCGAAGGGCTCGTCCATGAGAAGCACGGCGGGGTCCACGGACAGCGCGCGGGCGAGGCTGGCGCGCATCTTCATGCCGCCGGAGAGCTGGTGGGGCAGGGCGTCCTCGAAGCCCTGGAGCTGGACGCGGCGGATGTACTGCTCCGCGCGGGCCTTGCGCTCCCCGCGCGGCACGCCTCGCGCCGCCAGGGCGAAGGTGACGTTCCCTCGCACGGACAGCCACGGGAAGAGGGCGGCCTCCTGGAACATGAGGAGGCGGTCCGGCCCGGGGCCGGTGATGCGCCGGCCGTCGATGGACACCGCGCCGCCGGTGGGCTTCACCTGCCCGGCGAGCGCGTAGAGCAGCGTGGACTTGCCGCAGCCGGAGGGGCCGAGGAGGCAGACGAACTCGCCCGAGCGGACGTTGAGGTCCACGTCCTTCAGCGCGACGACCTTGTTGCCGTAGCGGTGGCCCAGCTGGCTGACGGAAATCTTCGCGCGGTCGGCCTCCACGTGGGCCGGCCGCAGCAGGCGCAGCGAGCTTCGCCATCGGCCGAGGAGCGCACGCAGCATCGGCCACAAGCTAGGCACATGTGCGCTGGACGGAAGTGGGGGGCGGCCGAGAGCCAGGCGCCTGGCGCCCTGTCTCCCCTCCAACGTCCACTGCGAGTCATTGGCCGGGCCGTGGCCCTCCGCGTGTGGGGCCGCGCCTCACGTGACTCCTGTACGTCGGAACGATAGGGACGCCCCGGTGAGGGGGATTCCAGCGTCCGGCCGTCCGCCCTGGACCGGAGGGCAGCGCGCCCGCCGCGTCAGGCGAGGCCGAGCACCCGCTCCGTCTGGCGGTGCTTGCGCGAGCGCAGGGCGAGCCACGCGCTGAAGACGAGCAGCGCCACGCCCACGCCGGTGAACGAGCCGCCCACGCGCAGCGAAGCGCGCCGGTCGTCCCGCGTCATCTCCAGCGGTCCGGCCGTGGGCGCCGCGAGGTAGCGCTCCACCTGCTCCTTCACCGCCGTCGCCTCCGACTCCTGTGTCGCCCATTGCGCGAAGAGGGCCAGCTTCCCGTTCGACTTCGTGTGCAGCTCCGGGCGGAAGATGGGCACGGGGTTGCGCCGCGCGCTGCGGCTGCGCTCCACCTTCACCGCGGTGATGTCCTCCGGCGCCAGCCGCGCCACCTCCTCGCGCGTCAGCCACCCGGAGCGCGTCAGCGCGCAGGGGCCGCCGGGCTCGCAGCGCAGGTCCACGCGGGACTTCACGTCCAAGAGCCACAGGCCGAGCACCAGGAAGGGCAGCGCGAGGATGAGGAAGGCCACCGCGCCAATGGCCGTGGAGCGGCTGGGACGGGGCGGAGTGTCGTCGGTGGACGGTTCGGGAGGGGTGGGCTCGCTCACGGAGTCTCCTCATAGACCTCCGCGCCCCCGGCTGGCAGCGCTTTCGTGTCGCACCCGGGAGAGGACCTCGGGGGGCCGGGCGGGCAGGCGCCGTGTGTCCTCCACGGCCGGCCCCTGGTGTCCCACGCGGGCGGTGGACACCTCACCCTGGACCCGTCTCTCCCGCGCAGGAGCCGCTCATGAAGGCCGTCGCCGTCTTTCCCGGGAAGCGCCAGGTGCGCGTCATCGACGACGCGCCCGAGCCCCGGCTCCAGTCACCGACCCAGGTGAAGGTGCGCACGCACGAGGTGGGCGTGTGCGGGACGGACAAGGACATCGTCCAGTTCGCCTATGGCGCGCCGCCGCTGGGCTCGGACTACCTCATCCCCGGCCACGAGTGCCTGGGCCAGGTGGTGGAGGTCGGCTCGGCCGTGCGGGGCCTGAAGAAGGGGGACTGGGTGGTGCCGCGCGTGCGCCGCCCCTGCCCGCATGCGGTGTGTCCCGCGTGTCGCCACGGGCACCCGGACTTCTGCATCACCGGCGACTACACGGAGCGGGGCATCAAGGAGGCGCACGGCTTCGCCTCGCAGTTCTTCGTGGAGGACGTGGCCTACCTGCACCGCGCCTCGGACGAGCTGCGTGGGGTGGCGGTGCTCACCGAGCCGCTCACCATCGCGGAGAAGGGCCTGCGCGAGGTGGACCGCATCCAGGAGCGACTGCCGTGGAAGATGGAGGCGGGGCGCGCGGTGGTGCTGGGAGCGGGGCCCGTGGGGCAGCTCGGCACGCTCGCGCTGCTGCGGCGGGGCTATGCCACGTCCGTCTACTCGCACTCGCGCAAGCCCAACCCGAAGGCGGAGGCGAACGAAGCGGCGGGCGCGCCGTACTACTCCACCCAGGACATCACTCCACAGGAGCTGGTGCGGCGGGTGGGGCCGGCGGACCTCTTCTACGAGGCGACGGGCTCCGCCTCCGCGACGCTCAAGGCGCTCGAGGCGCTGGGGGACAACGGCATCCTCGTGCTCACCGGCGTGCCGGCGCGCCCGGAGCCGCTGTCGATGGATGGCGCCGCGCTGCTCAAGCAGCTGGTGCTGCGCAATCAAGTGGTGCTGGGCACGGTGAACGCGGCGGACGCGGACTTCGAGGTGGCGCTGGAGGACCTGGCCCGCTTCCGCGCGCGCTGGCCCGGGGGCCTGGAGCGGCTCATCACCGGGCGCCATCCCCCGGAGGACTACTTCGAGGTGGCGACGGACAAGAAGGGCGGCGCCATCAAGAACATCATCTCCTTCTCGTGAGGCGAGGCCTTCATGGTGTCAGGACGACAGGCGGTCGCGGGGCGGTCGGTGCCCATCGAGGACCACGGCGTCATCGGCGACCTTCGCACGGTGGCGTTGGTGGGCAACGAGGGCACGCTCGACTGGATGTGCTACCCGTACTTCGACAGCCCCAGCGTCTTCGCCGCGCTGCTGGACCCGGACAAGGGGGGGCACTGGCGCATCCATCCCCTCCATGATGGCGTGTTCCGCAAGCAGTTCTACTGGCCGGACACCAACGTGCTGGTGACGCGCTTCTACACGCCGGACGGCGTGGGAGAGCTCATCGACTTCATGCCCATGGAGCGGCGGGGCGAGAAGGAGGGCGAGGTGCGCGAGGTGCTGCGCCGGGTACGCGTGGTGCGCGGCGAGCTGCCCTTCGAGATGGAGTGCCTGCCCGCCTTCAACTACGCGCGGGACACGCACACCACGCACCTCATCTCCGGGGGCGCGGCCTTCGAGTCGAAGATGCTCCAGATGACGCTGTCGTCCTCCGTGAAGCTGGAGCGGGTGGAGCGCGGCGTCACCGCCCGCTTCGTGCTGAAGGAGAACGAGTCCGCCATCTTCAGCCTGCGCGAGGGACGGCGCCTGTCGTGCGAGGACCTGGTGCACAGCCACGAGTCCGCGGAGGTGCTCTTCCGCGACACGGTGGACTACTGGCGCCACTGGCTGTCCAACTGTCAGTACACGGGCCGCTGGCGGGAGACGGTGCAGCGCTCCGCCCTGGCGCTGAAGCTGATGACGTTCTCCCCCACGGGCGCCATCGTCGCCGCGCCCACGTGCAGCCTGCCCGAGTCGCCCGGCGGCACCCGCAACTGGGACTACCGCTTCTGCTGGCTGCGCGACGCGGCCTTCACCGTCTACGCGTTCCTGCGCATCGGCTTCAAGAAGGAGGCCGCGGCCTTCATGCGCTGGGTGGAGGCGCGGTGCGCGGAGAGCGGCGACGGGCCGCTGCCGTTGATGTTCTCGTTGGACGGCCGCCGCGTCCCGGACGAGGTGGAGCTGACGCACCTGTGCGGCTACGGCGGCGCGCGGCCGGTGCGCATCGGCAACGCGGCGGCGGACCAGCTCCAGATGGACATCTACGGCGAGCTGATGGACTCGGTGTACCTGTCCAACAAGTACGCGGCGCCCATCTCCTTCGACTTCTGGCGCCACCTGCGGCGGTTGGTGGACTGGGTGTGCGAGCACTGGATGGATGAGGACGAGGGCATCTGGGAGGTGCGCGGGGGGCGGCGGCACTTCGTGTACTCGAAGCTGATGTGCTGGGTGGCGGTGGACCGGGCCATCCGGCTGGCAGACAAGCGCAGCTTCCCGGCGGACCGGCCGCGGTGGCTGGCGGTGCGCGACACCATCTTCGAGGACATCATGTCCAAGGGCTGGAGCGAGAAGCGCGGCAGCTTCATCCAGGCGTACGGCAAGGACACGCTGGACGCGGCGAATCTGCTGATGCCGCTGGTGTTCTTCCTGTCGCCGGTGGACCCGCGCATGCTCTCCACGCTGGACCACATGCGCCAGCCGCCGTCGAAGGGCGGCCTGACGTCCGACGGGCTCGTCTTCCGCTACGACGTGGAGGCGACGCTGGACGGCATCGCCGGCAGCGAGGGCACCTTCAACCTGTGCAGCTTCTGGCTGGTGGAGGCGATGACGCGCGCCAACAGCGCCAGGCCGGACCTGCTGGAGGAGGCACGCCTCACCTTCGAGCGCATGCTGGGCTACGCCAACCACGTGGGCCTCTACGCGGAGCAGACGGGCATGTCCGGCGAGGCGCTGGGCAACTTCCCCCAGGCGCTCACCCACCTGTCCCTCATCAGCTCCGCGTACAACCTGGACCGCACGCTGGGACGCAAGGACTAGGGACTCATGTCCCCACGTACTCGGGCCACGCGCCCGGGGTCGGCAGGCCGAGCACCCGGACGCCCAGGTCGCCGCCCCGGCGCACCACCACGTCCAGCCCGGTGAGCAGGCGCGGGTCGTCCGCGAAGTGGCGGCGCTTGCGCTCCACCAGCATCTCGAAGTCGCGGCCCATGGTCTCGCGGTCCTCCTTTGGGAGTCTCCGGAGGGTGGCGCGTGCCCGCTCCACCCAGCCCTTGTGCGGCTCCCACGTGTCCTGGACCACGGCGTTCCACGCGCTGAGCGCCAGCGCCAGGACGACGAACAGCTCCTCCTGCGGGTCGGGGGAGCGCTGGACCTGTGTGACGAGGTCCTTGGCGAAGTCGAGCAGCGTCTCCGACACCTTGCGCGTGGGCAGCTTCTTCTTTGTTTTGTGCAGGTGACGCGGACTCGCCTCGACCACGTCCTCGAACGGTACCTTGCCGATGTAGCTGCCGGTGAGCAGGGGCAGGGGGACTTCCGCGTGGACCTGGACCCGCGCGCCTTGCTCGCGCAGCTCCACGCTCACTTCCTCCTCCTCCGGGCGTGCTTCGGCGAGCGCGAGGGCCGTGGCGGTCGTCAGCAGCACCTCCTCGAAGGTCGCGGGGCGCGGGGCGTTGCGCTGCATGCGCAGCAGGTCGGGGACGAAGGCCAGGCCGGTGACTTCCTGGACGCACTTCGCGACCCAGGCGGGTTCGTCCTCCAGCGTCAGACCCAGGGAGTCGGGGATGAGCTTGTCCATGTGCGAGGGCTGGTCCACCAGCCCCGCCATGCGCTCCATCGTGCCGACGCGGTCGAAGACGACGAAGCCCACCTCGTGGCCTCCGCCGCCCATGACGGACACCTCACGTCGCCCCTCGACGCCCCCGGAGAAGGAGAACGGGAACACCTCCTCGTTGCTCCAGAGGTCCCAGGGCGCGGCCCGGATGAGTCGGGAGAGGGCCTGCAGGAGGGCATCGATGGCCTCGGGAGGGATGCCCCGTGGCGCCATGGTGCCCCAATGCAGGTGCAGGGCGAGCGCCGCGCGGACGATGGACACCGAGGTCGGCATGGTGCGTGACACCAGCCCCAGACCCTGGCCCGCGCGAGCGAGCTTGCTCTCGCAGTACAACGTGAGCCCCTTCAGCTCACGCGCGATGGCGGCCAGCCCTTCCGCGTCCCGCTTCGCCGATGCGGGGGGCGGAAGGGGGCCCTCCGCGGGCACCCCCACGTAGAAATGGAAGCGACCGTCCTTCACGGTGTCGATGGGACCCAGCTTGAACACGTACGCGGAGCCGGGCTCCAGCTTCTCGTCGGTCCGGGGTTTCTTGCGAGGACGCTTGAGCGCCGCGTCCTGGAACGCCCGACGTCGCGGCGGGGGGAGCACGTCCTCGGGGAGCTCGTCGAACAACTCCGCCAGGGAGGAGAGCTCCAGGGGACGGTCCGACAGCTCCATCATCGCGCGGAAGAGCCGGGGCGCCAGGCGGCGCAGCCGGCGACGCTGTTCGGAAGGTTCGACGGAGGCGGCCAGCGTCTTCTTCTCACCGCGGGCGACGTCGAGGAGTGGCGTGAGCTGGGGTGGAAGGACGGGGACGATGCCTCCGGTCAACTCCAGGTGGTCCTCGACGGGCATGGCCCAGGTCAGCATCACGTCACCTGGCTCCACCTGGGTGGTGAGGCTGCGCTCGCGGACCTCCAGCACCTCGTCGAGGAGCAGGTCCCTCAAGCGCAGGCCCTGGTTCAGCCGTACCTCCAGGATTTCGAACACCGAACACCAGGAGTCCGCCAGGGACTGGAGGATGAGCCGCTCCGAGCGTGGCAGATTCCGTCCCTCCTTCTGGAGCCGCCGCGCCGCGGCCGTGAGGCCCTCCGCGTCCTCCTTCCCGTGCAGCCGCCAGGCGAGCAGCGACGCGTCCATCCATGGGAAGCGGTGAGGGTCCCATTGCTTCGGAAAGTCCTCGCGAGCCCGTCGGTCCTCGTCCGGGTTCGATTCGGCGAAGGCGGTCAGCGCCGCGAGCCCCTGGGCGAAGGTGCGGGAGGTCCAGGTCGTCATGAGGGCACCCTAGGGATGGGGGAGCTCCCTGGCCATGGCTTTGTTTCGAGGGGAGAAGCGGCTGTCTGACGTTGGAGGTCCGGCAGGAGGGAGGCCCTGTCAGCCGTCGCGCGCCGCCCGCGTCCGCGCCGCGCACGGAGGACGGGCCATGGGAGCTCCACGCAATCCGAAGCGGGCCGACGAGCCCTGGAACCCGCGGCGCCTGCTCATCGGCGAGGCGGAGGTGCGCGCGCTCGCGCCGTGGGTGACGGTGTCGGGCGGTTGGGCGTGGCACTTCATGGCCCCACCCCATGAGGAGCTGAAGCGCTTCCACGACCACAAGGACCTCGACCTCTTCGTGGAGCCCGCGCGCTTCCCGGAGCTGGTGCCCGTGCTCACCGCGCGCGGCTACCGACACGTCTGGACGCGCTACGACGCCACGTCCACGCACTTCTACCGGTACGAGCGCCATGACGCCGACGGCAAGGTCGTCCTCGACGTCTTCGCGCGCCGGGTGCCCTCGGTGGAGACGCAGGGCGTGCGCGTGGTGGAGCCGTCGACGCTGCTCTCCTTCTACGGGGACGGCCGTGGCGCGGAGGAGGGAGTGTCCGTCGCCGCCGCGCGCCGGCTGCTCGCGCGGGGGCTCAGCCCCATTGGCCGCGAGGAACTGGTCACCCGCCCGGGCCGGAGATGGTGGAACCACCGGGGACGCGGCGCCGCGTGAGGGCCGCGTCCCCGGATGGCCTCCGAATCACTGCACGGTGAAGTGGAAGTTGTCGCCGTAGTTCGAATCCCACGCCTGGCAGCCCCAGCGGTTGGTGTTCTCGAACCAGACGGACAGGTCGCCCCGCGCGCCGAGCGGAATCGATGGCGCGGGCGGGTTGGGCGTGGACGAGAAACCCGCCACCCAGAAGCTCTGCACCGGGCCTCCGTTGAACTGGTAGTAGCCCGTGATCGTCCACCCCGGCGTGGTGGCGTTGATGTTGCCCCGGCACTGCGTGAGGCGATTCACGTCGTACACCACGCTCGCGGTGCCGCCGTAGGGCAGCGGGGTGGGGGACGCGGAGACGCTCCACCCCTGGGCCGGGCCCTTGAAGGTGAGGTTCGGGGTGGACTGCGACACCGCCACCGAGGCGATGAGCAGCACGACGGCGGACGGCAACCAGCGGACATGACGACGGAGCAAGGTGGGACTCCTGGTCGAGAGGGAACGACACCGGGGATACGCGTGGAGGAGCCTGCGCGGGCCGCGGCCCTCTTTCACGCGGCTTTGCGCGGCCAGCCGGCCCGGAGTCTTCTACAGTCCGGTCCGCCCACTCCTTACGCTCCGCGCCATGTCCAACCTCCGACCTTCCTTCTACCGTCTGGCCGTCCGCGTCGATGCCACCTATGACGCGATGAGCCGGCGGCTGCGTCGGTCCCTGGGCGTCGCGCCGCCGCTGCGCATCCTCCCGTACCGGGGCTACGGCACCGCCGCGCGCGCCGTCATCAAGGCCCGCGTGCTGGAGGACCGGAACATCCGCCCGCAGCAGCAGCGGCACACGTTGGTGAGCAGCGCCGTCGCCTCCTACAAGCGGTACATGACGCGCGAAATCCCCGGCGCCCACGTCGCCGTGCGCTGGGGGGACAAGCGCTGGGAGGGCACCACCGACGAGGAGGGCTTCCTGGAGCTGTGGGTGGCGCCGCCGGAGGGCGTGCGCTCGGGCTGGCACATGGTGGAGCTGGAGCTGTTGTCCCCGGAGCCGGAGGGCGTGCCCCGCGTGGCGGCGCCGGTGCGCGTGGCCGGTCCCAACGCGGAGTACGGCGTCATCAGCGACATCGACGACACCGTCATCGTCACCGGCGTGACGGACCTGCTCAAGCGCGCCTGGGCGCTGTTCCTCACCGAGCACCGCGTGCGCCTGCCCTTCCCGGGCGTGGACGCCTTCTACGCGGCCCTCCAGGCCGGCGGCGGCGGCGGCGCGGACAACCCCATCTTCTACGTGTCCAGCAGCCCGTGGAACCTCTACGAGCACCTGGACGAGTTCCTCGCCCTGCACAAAATCCCCACCGGGCCCCTGCTGCTGCGCGACTGGGGCCTGTCCAGCCAGGGCTTCGCGCCCGGCGGTGGCCACGGCCACAAGCTGGAGAAGATTCGCGGGCTGCTCACGAACCTGGAGCACCTGCCCTTCATCCTCATCGGCGACAGCGGCCAGGAGGACGCGGAGCACTACCGCACCATCGTCCGCGAGTTCCCCGGCCGCGTGCTGTGCGTCTACATCCGCAACGTGCCCGGCCACCCCCGCCGCGCCCGCGAGCTGTCCCTCATCGCCGAGGACATCCGCGCCGCCGGCAGCCAGCTGCTCGCCGTGGACGACACCACGACCGCCGCCCGCCACGCCGCCCGCGCCGGCTGGATTCAGTGGAAGGAGGTCCTCGAGGTCGAGGCCCACCGCCGCGAGGACCTCCCTCCCCAGGAGCCCGGCGCCGAGTAGGGAACTGGAAGTTCGGATTCAGATATTACGGAAAAATCACGACACGGCTTGAATTCAGGGCTCGGGTTGTGGCACAGGCGCGCCCGATTCACGGGTTGTCCCTGTTTCCACACACCCTGAAGGAAGCGAGTGAAGCGTGGCCCCCTGGTGCATTGGTTTCTGTGGGCGCTCTCCGCGCTGGCGGCTGGCGCGAGCGGCTCGTCGGGCGCGGAGGTCGTCGGTGCGGTCGCTGGTGAGGGCGCGCCGGCGCTCCCGCGTCCGGAGCCTTCACGCCCGCACGGCGACGCTGTGGACGGTGCGGCCCTCGTCGGCGCGGTGAGGGCTGGGGGCCCGGGGAGTGACGGGGCGCGCGAGGCCGCCCCGGAGGAGTGGAGCCCCGGAGAGGGGGCCCCGGCGCCACGCTCCGGGACGGCGGGGCTTCAGTGGGCCACGCGCCGCAGGGGCTGGGCCTGGGATTGGGGCTGGGGCTCGGGGAAGAGCAGCTCCAGCGTCTCGCGGGCGTAGCGCTCGCGGCCGTAGTAGGTGCTCGCCTGCCGCATGCGCTCGGCGCGGGCGCGGGCCAGCTCGGGGTCGGCCAGCATCTGCTCCAGGGCGGCCACGTAGTCGGCGGCCTCGGACTGCTGGTGGATGTGCCAGGACAGCTCCGCCGGCAGCACGTCCGGGATGGAGGTGTTCGCGATGGAGGCCACCACGGGGAGGCCCGCGGCCATGGCCTCGTAGATGACGAGCGGGATGCCCTCGTAGCGCGACGTCATCATCAGGCAGTCCGCGGCGCGGTACTGCGGCACCGGGTCGTTCACCGCGGCCTGGAGCGTCACCACGTCGGACAGCCGGTGCTCGGCGATGAAGGCGCGCAGCGCGGGCTCCTCCGGACCGCTGCCGACCAGGTGGAAGCCCAGCTTGTCCGCGCCATGCCGCTCCTTCCAGAGCCGGGCCACGCGCAGGCACATGAGCGGGTCCTTCTCCTCCGCGAGCCTGCCCAGCCACAGCACGCGCGGGCGCTCGCCGGGCGCGAAGCGCTCGCGGTGCGCCGCGCCGAAGCGCTCCGTGTCCACGCCCAGCGGGACGAGGCGCACCTTGGTCGGCGAGACGAAGACCTCCTCGGTGAAGCGCGTCGCCGTCTCCCGGCTGATGCTGGCGTAGGCGTCGATGAAGGCGTCGTAGCGCGTCGCGGAGTACGGGCAGTGGCCGAACCACTCACCCGTGACGGGGTCGCAGGGGAAGGTGTGCGCCTGGGAGATGACGCGCAGCTCCGGGCGCTGCTCGCGCAGGAGCGGCAGCGCGTCGAAGCCCTCCTTGCTGTTGGCCACCAGGACCGCGCCCACGTTCAGCCGCTCCACCAGGGAGGCGATGAGGGGGCTCGCGTCGCGCGGCGGCCGACCGTCCACGCTGAACACGCCGTCCACGCACGCGAGCACCTCGTCCGCCCAGGCCATGGGCACGGAGCGGGCGTCGTTGATGGTGGCGAGGACGTAGCGGCGCTGCCTGGGGGCGATGCGGTGCAGGCCCTGGAGCAGGTCCACCACCGCGCGCTCGACGCCGCCGTGGACCATCCACGACACCATGACGAGCAGCGCCGGCGTGTCCGCGCCCGCCAGGGGGCCCTCCTCGAAGCGGGGCTTCTGGGTGAGCGCGCGGTAGAGCGCATTGCGCTGCCGCGAGACGTGCAGACGCCAGGGCGCGAACGGCCCCGCGCGCACGCTCCGGGGCGCGCTGGCGTGGAGCTCCGTCGCCCCGGCCGGCAGCGCCTGTGCTGGCATGGGCGCGCTCTCCCCCAGCCACTGCGCGCGCAGCCGCCGCGCGGAGGTGGAGGACAGCAGCTTGTCGTGCGCGTTCGCGCCAATGGCGCCCCGCAGCAGCTTGCTGGCGCCTCGCCCCATCAGCGAGAAGCTCTCGCGCAACATGCGCTTGCGCTCGGTGAGTACCTGGGCACCGCCGTGCGCGGGGACGAGGGATGGCGCGAGCGGGAGGGGGCAGGGCAGTCCCTCACCCGGCTCCCGGGAGGGGCCCACCACCATGTAGAGGGCGGCGCCGGGCGCGAGCTGGCGCATGTGCTGCTCGAGGTCCTCGAGCAGCCCGTCCTCGCCGCGCGCCAGGGGCGGACCCTCCAGCATGCGCAGCGGGTCCACCGCGAAGCCCACGCAGCGCATTCCCGCGTCACGCACCTCGTGCTCCTTGACGAGGAAGCCCGGGTAGGCCTCGCCCGCGTCGGCGGTGACGAGCCACAGCAGGGGAGGGCGCCCGTCCTCCAGCACCCGCGCCACCTTCTCCAACAGGAAGCGGTCCGCGCCCAGCGCCGCGCCGAGCGCGTCGTCGTCCACGCTCACCAGCATCCGCGCGAAGTCCGGCCCGGGGCGCTGGAAGGCGGCGAAGCCTCCCTCGCGGGTGACCCGGTTCGTCTCGTCCACCACCTGGAAGTCGCGCAGCGTCTGCCGCTCCAGCTCCGGGCGCAGGCGCGTGCTGGTGGCGGCGATGGCCAGGTACGGGTCGTACCGGCGCTTGAGCTGCGTCAGCCGCTCCTCGTCCCCGTAGAGCGCGGCCCGCTCGTGGTGGAGCTGGTCGATGAGCTGGGCGCGCTTGGAGTTGGACTCCGACAGCATGCTGTAGCCCCAGCGCCGGTAGCGGAAGACGACGTGCTCCAGGCTCCGCGCCAGATGTCCCCGCTCCACGCACGCGTGGATGAAGAACTCCCAGTCCTCGTACCCCTGGCGCATCCGCTCGTTGTAGAAGACGCCCGAGTCGAAGACGGTCCGCCGGATGGCGGAGCTGCAGATGAGGTCGTTGCCCCACAGCAGCCGCCACGGATTGAAGGGCGGGCACTCCCAGAGCAGGTCCTCGTGGCCGAAGTGGGTGAGGTCCGGGTACCAGACGTCCACCTCCGGAGAGGTCATCACGGCCCGCGAATAGGTGGCGATCGCCTCCGGCAACAGCATGTCGTCCGCGTCCAGGGGGAGGATCCAATCCCCGGTGGACGCGCGGATGCCGGTGTTGCGCGCGCCGGACAGCCCGCGGTTCTCCTGGCGGATGAGGCGTACCCCATCCACGCACAGCTCCTGCATCCTGCGCACGGAGAACTCATCCGTGGAGCCGTCGTCCACGACGATGATTTCGTGGGGCGCGAGCGTCTGCGCGCGGAGGCTTGCCAGGCACTCGGCGAGGAACGCCCCCTGGTTGTAGCAGGGGATGACGACACTGAAGCGAGGCGCGGCGACGGGCTTCACGGAGGCACTGGCGAGCCCTTCGCGCACCTCCGGACCCTTGGTGGCGCCCTGGATCGGTTTCACGGTCATTGTCGTGTTGCTTCCCACTCGAGGAGGCGGCGCGCTAGCGCATCGATTGGATTACCGGCGGAGGTGTCAACAGCTCCAGCAGATGACGTGTCGCCGGCTCCCATGTCGCGGAGAACGCGCGTGCCCCCTCGGCCTTCACGCGTGTCGTTTCCCGGACATCCAGCATGTACTCCAGGGCCCTCACGTAGTCGACGGCGCGCGAGGGATTCTCCAGCACCCAGGCCAGCTGGGCCGTCAGCTCCGGGGACATGCCCGGCGCCTTGGACGAGGCGATGACGGGCACTCCCGCCGCCATGGCCTCCAACACCAGCAACGGCTGTTCGGGCGGAGGCGTGGGGAGGATGACCGCGTCCGCGTCCGCGAACAGCGACGACCAGTCTCCCGTCACCTTCGTCCGCCACGACACCCGGTCGAGCAGGTGCCGGCTCTCGAGCGCGCGAGGCAGCCAGCCCCGCTCCTCGGCGGGCGTGACGACGATGAAATGGGGGCCCTTGTGCGCGTGGCGCTGGTGCCACAGCTGCATCAGCTCCAACAGCAGCAGCTGCGTGCCGTCGTCGACGACCGTGGGCGTGTACCACAGCAGGTGGGGCGTGGCGTCCTCCGCGAGCACCCGGGCACGCCGGGCCTCCGCGCGTGGCACCTCCACCACCGGCGGCACGACGTGGACCTTGGAGGCGGACACGTAGAAGTCGCGCGCGAGCTGCTCGGCGGTGAGGTGGGACGTGACGGCGTAGGCGTCGAGCAGGTTGTTGAAGCGACCCGCCACGTGCGCGCAGGGCGCCACCGGGCCGTCCTGGCTCACGGGCATCTGGATGCCGTGGGACTGGGCGACGAGGCGCAGCCGGCGCGGCAGCTTGCGCAGCGCGGGAATCGCGTCGTAGCCGATGCGGCTGTCGGCGATCAGCACCGCGCCCACGCCCAGCTGCGCGGCCAGGCGCGCGACGTCCTCGGGCTTGGGGTGGGACTCGAGCGACGCCAGGCACCAGGCGCTCGCCACGTGCGGCAGCAGGTCCGCCGCCAGCGCGTTGCCGGCTCCCTCCTCCCGCGTGACGAGCACGTGCAGCCGCCGGTGGGGCTCCAGGCGCGCCAGCTCCCGCACGAGCCGCGCGCGGGACTGGCCCACCCGGGAGCTCGCCAGCGAGGGGAGGACGACGAGCACGGCCCCCGCGTCCGGCGCGAGCGCCGGCGCGAAGCGTGGGGCCTGCTCGAACGCCCAGAGGTGCAGCTCCCGCATGCGCGGCTCCCCGAGCCGCGCGCTGGACAGGGGCCCCGGCCAGCTCGGCGCCACCACGGGCGCGGGCCGGGCGCCCTCGGCCAGCCGCGCGCGCAGCGCATCGCCCAGCCGCGAGTGCAGCAGCCGCGAGTGGACGTCGGGGCTCAGCGTGGCCTGGGACAGCCGCGCCGCGCTCTTGCCCAGCAGGCGCATCCCCAAAAGCAACTGCTCCTGGCGCCCGGTGTTCGAGGGCACCGCGGCGGACGGCTCCGCCGGAATCGTCTCCAGGAAGACCTCCGGCAGGGCCACGCCCTCGGAGGGAGACTGGTGGGTGCCCACCACGAGCGTGAGCGTGGCCTGGGGCGCGAGCCGCTCCACGTGGTGCGCCAGGTCCGCCAGCGCGTTGTCCCCACGCTGCGGAATCGCGGGCGCGTCCACCAGGGCTCGCGGCGACAGGCAGTAGCCCACGCAGCGCACCGACGGCGCGCGCGCCTCCGGGCCGGTGAGCACCGCGCCCGGCCACGCCATGTCCGCCGGCGTGGTGACGAGCCACATCAGCGCCGCCGGGTGGTGGTGGAGCGTCCGCGCCACCTTCTCCAGCAGGAAGTCGTCCGCGCGCGCCGCCAGCGCCAGCGCCGTGTCCTCCAGGCTCACCAGCGCCCGCGCGCAGCGCACGTCCTGGAACACGCCCAACCCTTCTCCACCCGAGGCCCGGCCCGTGTCGTCCACCACGAGGAAGTCCTGGAAGTGCTGGTTGCCCAGCGCGTGTGCGAGGACCTGGCTCTGCGTCGCCACGCCCAGGTAGGGCGCGTGCTGGCGCTTCACGCGCGTCAGCGCCTCGGCGTCCTGCAGGAAGGGGTGCTCGCGCGACAGCGCTTCCGCCCGCGCCGCGCGCAGCGTCCGCGCCTGGAACCGGTCATGTCCCCACACGCGGTAGCGCAGCGCGGGGGCCTCCAGGTTCCTCGCCACGAAGCCGTGCTCCACGCAGGCGTGGATGAGCAGCTCCCAGGCCCCACCGTCCTCGCGCGCCTGCTCGTCGTAGAGCACGCCCGAGTCGAACACGGCGCGCCGCACCGCGGCGCCGTAGTGTTCCGGCGCCTCCAAGAGCTGACGCCAGGCGTTGAAGCACGGGCGCTGACGCGGGCCCTGCTCCAGGCCCATGAACTCCGCGTCCGGCAGCCACACGTCCACCTCGGGCGCGCCCGCGATGGCGCGCGCGTAGGTGGCCAGCGCCTCCGGCGGCAGCTCGTCCATGACATCCAGCGGCACCACCCACTCGCCGGTGGCCGCGCGAATGCCCGTGTTGCGCGCGCCCGCCAGCCCCCGGTGCTCCTGCCGCACCAGCCGCACGCCCTCCACGCATTGCTCCTCCAACGCGCGCAGGGTGGCCGCGTCCGTGGAGCCATCGTCGACGACGATGATTTCACGCGGCGGGAGCGTCTGCGCGCGCAGGCTGCGCAGGCACGCGGCGAGGAAGGTGCCCTGATTGAAGCAGGGCACGACGATGCTGAAGCGAGGTGACGAGGCAGGCATCGGAGAGGTGACGCTGTTACCTCACCCCCCTCGAGGTCCGCAAGCCACGCCAGTCCCAGTGACTCCCTCGAACTTCGCTCTGCTCAACTAGAATCAAAAAATCTTGGGGTTCTTGGTAGTCGTGTTGCCTGCCCATCAAGGGAGCAGGCGCCCCCCCTGGAACTGGGCGAGTCGGGTGCTGCGCTCCATCAGCTCGCCCTGGGCCCAGCGTCGCTCGCCTCCGGGCGGTGGCGTCAGGCGGCGCCAGTTGCCATCGGCTTGCAATTCCCACGCGTGCGTGTTGTCCGCGAGGTTGCGCTCCAGCGCGTCGCGCACCTGTGTGGCCAGGGTGGGGTCCTCCACCGGCGCGAGGATTTCCACGCGATGGTCCAGGTTGCGTGGCATCAGGTCCGCGGACCCGATGTAGCAGCGCAGCTCCGCGCCGCGCTCGAAGATGTAGACGCGCGCGTGCTCCAGGAACCGGCCCAATGTGGACACCACGCGGATGTTTTCCGACACGCCGGGGATGCCCGGGCGCAGGCAGCAGATGCCGCGCACGTTCAGCTCCACCCGCACCCCGGCGCGGGACGCGTCGTAGAGGGCGCGGATGATGCCCGGGTCCACCAGCGCGTTCATCTTCATCTGGATGCGGGCGGGGCGCTCCAGGGTGTGGGCGACGACGGTGCGCTTGATGTGCTCCAGCAGGCCCTCGCGCATGGTGAGCGGCGCCACCAGCAGCTTGCGGAAGCTCTTCGGCCGGCCGAAGCCGGTGAGGTAGTTGAACAGGTCCGCCACGTCCGCGCCGATGTCCGGGTCCGTGGTGAACAGGCCCATGTCCGTGTAGAGGCGCGCCGTCTTCGGGTTGTAGTTGCCCGTGCCGATGTGCACGTAGTGCCGCACTCGCTCCCCCTCGCGCCGGACGATGAGGATGGCCTTGGCGTGCGTCTTCAGCGAGGGGATGCCGTACACCACGTGCACGCCCGCCTCTTCCAGCGCGTTGGCCCACTTGATGTTGGTGCGCTCGTCGAAGCGCGCCTTGAGCTCCACCATGCACACCGCCTGCTTCCCGTTCTCCGTGGCGGTGATGAGCGCGGGCACCAGCGGCGAGCTGTCGGACGTGCGGTAGACCGTCTGCTTGATGGCGAGCACGTCCGGGTCCCCCACCGCCTCCGTCACGAAGCGCTCCACGGACGTGGCGAAGGACTCGTAGGGGTGGTGGACGAGCAGGTCCCCGCGTCGCATCGCCGCCATCACCGTGCCACCCTCCGGCGAGTCCGTCTCCGGCCGCAGCCGGGGCTGGGTGACGGGCGTCCAGGGCGGGTCCTTCAGCTCCGGGAAGCCCGGCGCGAAGGCGATGGCCTGCAGGTCCCCCAGGCCCAGCAGCCCCTGCTCCTCGTACACCTGGCGCGGCTCCAGCCCCAGCGCCTCCACCAGCGGCTCGAGCAGCTTGGGGCTCATGCCCGCCTGCACCTCCAGGCGGATGACGTCCCCGAAGCGGCGCTGGCGCAGCTCCGTCTCCACCGCCTTGAGCAGGTCCTCCGCGTCCTCGGACACGGTGAAGTCCGCGTCGCGGGTGACGCGGAACAGGCTCCAGCTGAGCACCTCCATGCCGGGGAACAGGTCCCCCAGGTGCTGCGCGATGACCTCCTCCAGCGGCACGAAGACGTTGCCCTTGAGCGGCAGGAAGCGCGGCAGCAGCTCCTTGGGCACCTTCACCCGCGCCACGCTCTCCTCGCCCGCCTCCGGGTCCTTCAGCAGCACCGCCAGGCTCAGCGACAGGTTGGAGATGTACGGGAAGTGCCGCCCCAGGCCGATGGCCAGCGGCGTGAGCACGGGGAATATCTGCTCGCGGAAGCGCTGGTCCACCTGGGCCCGCTGCTCCGCGTCCAGCTCCCTCGCGCCGAGGATGCGCAGGCCCTTCTCCGCCAGCGCCGGGCGCAGCAGCTTCTCGAAGATGGCGCTGTGGCGCTTGCTCTGCTCGAAGATGCCCTCGTGCAGCTTGTCGAGCGTCGCCGTCGGGGACGCGCCGTCCGGCACCAGCCGCGCCACGCCGCCGCGCACCTGCTCGTGCAGGCGCGCCACGCGAATCATGAAGAACTCGTCCAGGTTGCGCGCGTAGATGGCCACGAACTTCAACCGCTCGAGCAGCGGCTCGTCCGAGGATTCGGCCAGTTGGAGCACCCGGTCGTTGAAGGCCAACCAGGACAGCTCCCGGTTGAAGAACAACCCCTCGTCCATCTCCACCCCCGCCGGCAGGACATCTCGCTCCAAGGGCTTCTGGGTGACGCTGCGTCCCGCGCCGCCTCGCTTCGCCATCTCGCACGACTCCTGGTTGCCTACCCCGGAGGGGCATGTAGCAGCCCCGCTTCCGTGCGTTTGTGAACTCGCGCGTCACGAAAGCAAGCCGGGCAGCCGCCATCTAAGCCCTGGGAGGGCGCCGGGCAGGCGGGGTTCCACCGCGTGCGTGGAGTTTCTTGCATCCGCGCTGTTGGAACGGCATGTCAGTCGACGTGAGCCCGACAGAGAACCTTCCGGACGCCTCCCCGGTCGCCGCGCCGACGGACCCGCGCAACCTCTTCACCGCCTTCCAGGCGGGCGGCGGCAAGCTGCCCCGGGGACGGTGGACGCTGGCCCTGGTGACGGCGCTGTTCCCGGTGGTGCTGGGCGTGGGAATCTGGGCGCTCGTCCGCGAGGACGCCACCACCTACCGCGTGCTCACGCCGCACGGCATCAAGTCCGTGCAGGGGGGCATGACGACGGAGCAGGTGGTGGCCCTGCTGGGCCGCCCCATGACGCGCGAGACCGACGCGTCCGGCGCGGACTGCTACCGCTACGGCCAGCCGTCCATGGAGAAGGAGTTCTTCCTCGTCTACGCCGTCTGCTACGAGAGCGGGAAGCTGCGGGACGTGAAGATGCAGAAGTACTCCGCCTGGTCGGTGGACCCGGACCGGGGCACCTTCGAGGCCCCGGGCGACGCGGTCCCCGGCACCCCACCCGCCGCCCCTTCTTCGGCCACGGCCGGCTCGCGCTAGCCCCCCGCTGGTGGCTGGTGGACGGGAAGGGGCCCCTCGGCCGGGGCTGCTGACGTCCCGTGGGCGGACCCACATTGTGGGAGGTGGTGCCGGCGGGGCCGGAGGGAGGGGGATGGGCGGGTGGGACGTCGGTGGACGTTCGCGCGGCGCCGGGTGGCCGGTTTCGTCGCGTCCCTGCTCGTGGCGCTGGCGCTGACGGCGGCGTCGGCCGTGGTGTTGGGGCTGGTGCGCTCCAGCCACAAGGCGAACCTGCTCGAGCTGTCGCGCGACCTGCTGGAGGTGGAGCGGCTGCGCCGGGCCTTCAGCGACAAGGTGGGCAGCGGGCGGGGCCAGGCGTTGACGGGGGACTCCCGCTACGCCCGGGAGACGGCCGCCGCGCGCGAGGACTTCATCTCCACCCATGAGCGGCTGGAGCCGCGCCTGATGGGCGCGCCGGATGCGGAGCTCCTGCGCGCCGTCTTGCGCTCCGAACAGGAGCACGAGCAGGCCGTGCGAGAGCTGCTGGCGGCCCGCGCGGATGGGACGCCCCGCGACCGGAAGGAGACGCTCGCGGAGGAGCGCGTGGACGTCGCGCGCCTGAAGGCCTTCTCGCTGCTCCAGCGCCTGGCGGCGACCGCCGAGACGCGGCTGGCCGAGGGGGTCGAGGCCGCGGTGGACGCGGACCGGCGGGTGCTGCTGCTCACGCTGGTGACGGCGGGCCTGGGCCTGGCGCTGGCGAGCGCGCTGGCGTGGGTGCTCCTGCGGCGGCTCGTCCCGCTGCATGCGAAGGCGGCGGACAGCACGCGCCGCTTCCAGCTGCTCGTGGAGGGCGTGCAGGACTACGCGCTGCTCCTGCTGGACGCGAAGGGCCGCGTGGCGAGCTGGAACCCGGGGGCCGCCCGCATCACCGGCTATCAGGAGTCCGAGGTCCTCGGCGCGACGCTGGACCGCTTCTATCCCCCGGAGCTGGTGGAGCTGGGGGTGCCGGGCAAGGAACTGGAGCGGGCGCGGCGGGACGGGCGGCTGCGCACGGAGGGGTGGCGCACGCGCAAGGATGGCACCCGCTTCTTCGCGGAGGCGCTCATCAACACGCTGCTCGACGACGAGGGGCGGGTGCAGGGCTTCGCGGAGGTGACGCGCGACATCACCGAGCGCCAGCGCACCGAGCGCACCGAACGCCTGTTCGCGGAGGCGGGCCGCGTGTTCCAGCAGCTGCTGGAGCCGGAGCTGACGGTGGCGGAGCTGGCGCGGATGATGGTCCCGGAGGTGGCGGACGCGTGCATCCTGTACGTCATGGCGCCCTCCGGCGAGCTGCGGCCCCGGGTGGTGAAGCACGTGGTGCCGGAGAAGCAGGTGTGGCTGTGGGACGCGGTGCGGCGCTACCCGCCGCCCCCGGACGCGCCGCAGGGCATCTGGCAGGTGCTGCGCACCGGGCGCTCCGAGTGGACGGAGGACGTGTCCCCGCGGATGCTGGCGCTGGGCACGGAGGACGCGGAGCACTTGCGGCAGATGGAACGCGTGGGCGTGCGCTCCTATCTGGCGGTGCCGCTGCGCGTGGGGCCGCGCGCCCAGGGCGTGCTGGTGCTGCTCATGTCCTCGCGGGAGCGGCGGTTGACCATGGCGGATCAGGTCTTCGTGGAGGAGCTCGCGGGGCGCGCGGCGCTCGCCCTGGACAACGCGCGCCTAGTGCGCGAGGCGCGCGACGCGGTGGAGCTCATCGGCGTGGCGGCGCACGATCTGGGCAACCCGCTCAACACGCTCCAGCTGCTGCTGCGCAAGCTGCGCCGCCCGGACGTGACGCCGGAGAAGCTGCGCGAGGGGCTGTCGCTCGCGACGAAGCAGACCGAGCGGCTGGGGCAGCTGCTGCTCAACCTGCTGGACGTGTCGTGGCTGTCGTCGGGGCGGCTGGTGCTGGACGTGTCGCCGGTGGACCTGGCGGACCTGGCGCACGAGGTGGTGGAGCGCTTCTCCGAGCAGGCCCGGGAGAACGGCTGCAGGCTCTTCTTCGAGGCGGAGCTGGGACTGATGGGCCAGTGGGACCGGCTGCGGCTGGACCGCGTGGTGACGAACCTGCTCTCCAACGCGCTGAAGTTCGGCCAGGGGCACCCCGTGGAGGTCCGCGTGGAGCGCTCGGGGCCCGCGGGCGCGCGCGTGGTGGTGCGCGACCAGGGGCCGGGCATCGCCCCGGAGTCCCAGCGGCGCATCTTCGAGCGCTTCGAGCAGGTGCCCTCCGCCGGGCGCTACGCGGGCTTCGGCCTGGGGCTCTACATCGTGCGGCAGCTGGTGGACGCGCACGGGGGCACCATCCACGTGGAGAGCGCGCCCGGGCAGGGCTCCACCTTCATCGTGGAGCTGCCGCTGCTGCCGCTCGGGCCGCGGCTGGGCGCGCCCGCCTCACCCGTTCCACCGGCCTGATGGGGCCTCACAGCCTGGGCACGTCGTCGACGGTGCGCTCCTCGCGCACGTTGCCGGTGTTGAGCGTGGAGGCCGGCTCGAAGAGCAGGACGTGCACCTCCTCGTCCGCGACGGGGCGGTGCTCCACGCCCCGGGGGATGATGATGAACTCGCCGGGCTCCACGTCCACCACGCGGTCGCGCAGCTCCATGCGCAGCCGGCCGTGGAGCACGAGGAACAGCTCGTCCTCCGCCTCGTGGTGGTGCCACGTGAAGGGCCCCAGCAGCTTGGCGAGCCGCACGTGCTGTCCATTCAACTCACCCACGACCCGGGGGGACCAGTGCTCCGAGAACAGCGCCAGCTTCTGGGCGAGGTTGACCTTGTCCACCGGGGGCGGCGCCCGGGCCGCGTCGGCGCCGTCTCCGGCCAGGTCCTCCGCCTCGTTCTCGGGGCGCCGACCCGAGTCCCAGCGGGGCGGTCGGGCGACGGTGTTGTTGGGGCTGCGGGTGGGCGCGCTCATGCCGTGGTGTCCTCCTGTCGGGGCACGATGTCGACGGACACGATGCACGACGCGCGCGCCGCTGTCTGTCGCGACCTGCCACCCATCGCCTCCCATCCAGCGTGGGCGCGCGGGTTGGGTCGGGTATCCGACGCTCGTCGCGACGCGCGGGCCAGGAGGCGCCCGTCCTCCCGCCCGGCTCAGTCCGGGTAGAACAGCGGGTCGCGCGTGGTGACGAACGAGCCGATGGCGGAGGCGACCTCGTGCGGCAGGCCGGTGAACTGCACGCCCACGCCTGGCATCAGCTCCGGCGTCTTGGGGTTGGCCTCGCGCACCCAGCGCACCACGCCCACCACCTTCATGGGCCGGCCGCCGGGAAGCGTGAAGTCCAGCTCCACCTGCGTGCCGCGCGGCGGCGCGTCCACCGTGGCGATGAAGACGCCGCCCTCGCTGATGTCCATCGAGAAGCCGGTGAAGAAGTTGGAGTCGCTGCGCATGTCGATGGACGTGTGCATCCGCACGCGCCCGTTGCGCCGGGCCTCGGAGCCATCCGGCGCCACGGAGGGCCGGGCCACGGGCGAGGCGGGCAGCGCCTGGCCCTGGGCCTTCGCCGCGGCCGCCGCGCGGGCCAGCTCCGCCTGTCGCGCGCGCGCCGCGTCCTCCTTCGCGCGGGCGCGGGCCGCGCTGGCCTCGCCCTGGCGCTTGAGCGCGGCCTCCGCCTCCGCCACCGCGCGGCCCAGCTGCGCGACCTGCTCCTGGTGGGTGCGCAGCGCCGCCTGCACCTCCAGGTCGGCGCGCCGGCGGGCCTCCAGCGCCTTCTCCCGCGCCTCCAGCGCGCGCGCCCGGTGGGTCTCCACGTCGAGCGCGGGGAGGGCAGCGGCCTGGAGCCTGGCGGCCTGCTCGCCCAGGTCGGGGTTCGCGTCCGGCTCCCGGTGGGCGCGGGCCAGCGCGGCGCGCGCGCCCTCCAGGCGGGTGGCGAGCGTGTCGGCGTTGGCGAGGGTGGCGCGGACCTGCTCCGCGACGCGGGCCTCCTGGGCGGCGAGCTCGCTCTCGGCGCGAGCGAGCTCGGCCTCACGGGAGCCCGGGCTGGACGCGCGGGCGGACGGGGACGACGAAGTCATTCTTGGGGACTCCAGAGGGCGCCCACTCTATCAGGCTCCCGGGGAAGTCCACGGCGACGAGCCCCCCGCCGTCAGTCCGCTCCCTTGATGCAGGCCACCGGCTTGAGCCGGCGGGCCACCCGGGCGAGCTTCGCCATCTCCACCGTCTCCAGCACGTCGTCCAGGTTCTTGTAGCAGGGCCCCGACTCGTCCAGCGGCGTGTGGCGGGTGTTGAGCAGGATGCCCGCCTCGGCCATGCGCTTGTCCGTCGCGCCCTGTTCGAGCACGCGCCGGGCCTCGCCGCGCGACAGGCGGCGGCCGGCGCCGTGGTTCACCGAGTAGATGGACTTCGCCGCGCCCTCCTCCGCGAAGAGGATGGCGCTGCCGGTCTCCATGGACCCGGGAATGAGGATGGGGTGACCGGAGCCCTCCCACGGCGTGCGCTTCAGCGCGGGGTGCCCCGCGGGGAACGCGCGCGTGGCGCCCTTGCGGGCGACGAACTTCCCGGCCTCCTTCTGGATGAGGTTGTGCGAAATCTCGTAGTAGATGCTCGCCGTGCCGCCGAACACCTCCTCGAGCGCGGCGCACACGGCCTCGCCGATGATGAGCCGGTTGGCCACCGCGAAGTTGGCGGCCATGTTGTGCAGGTTCCAGTACTCCCGCCCCATGGGGCTGTCGGCGTCGAGCCAGACGAAGTCCTCGCTGCGGCTCTTGAGGCCCAGTTGGGCGGCGCCCTCGACGAAGAAGTGCTTGGCGATGTTCCACCCGAAGCCGCGGCTGCCGGTGTGCAGCATCACCCACACGCGGCCCTCCTCGTCCACCTGCATCTCCGTGAAGTGGTTGCCGCCGCCCAGGCTGCCCAGCTGGCCGCGCTTCTCGTAGGCCCTGTCGGGGATGTCCACCCGGTCGTCCTCGACGGGGACGAAGTCTCGCTCGGTGACGGCGGAGCCCCGGCCCAGGGCCTTGGCCCCGTGGCGCACCACGTCCGCGAACGCCTTGTCGGACACCCGGCGCTGCTTCTGCACGCGGCTGGCGCCCACGCCCACGGCGATGCGGCGGGTCACCTCGTCGATCCACTGGCGACGCTTCACGGGGTCGGCCACGTCCTCGGCCGTCAGCGTCGTCTGCAGCTGCACCATGCCGCAGCCGATGTCATAGCCGGCGGCGGTGGGCAGCAGGATGCCGTCCGTCTCCACCACGGTGCCGATGGGCACGCCGTAGCCCACGTGACAGTCGGGCGTGACGGCGACGCGGGTGACGCCGGGGAACGACGCGGCGTTGACCACCTGGTCGAAGACGGCGTCCTCCAGCCCTGGCTGCTCGGTGCCCTCGCCCCACAGGAGCTTGTCGGACAGGAACAGGTCCGCGTCGACCTTCATCGTCTTGGTCTTCGGCAGGACGTAGTGGCCTTCGGCGGCCTTTTCCAGACGTTGCTTCCAGCTCATGAGCCTCTCCCCCTGTCAGGGGTGAACACGCGGCAGGGACGAAGCGTTCGGAATTAGCTGACGCTTCGCGCGGGACGTCGCCGCGCGGCCCGAGGATGCTGGTGGGGCGGGCGGGAAGGCGAGCGATTTCACGGACTTCGCCTCGGAAGTGAAGTCGCGCGGCGGTCCGTCGTCGCGTCGAGTGGGTGGTGCCCGCCCCGGACCCGGGGACGAGCGCGAGGGCTCGCGTTGTTGCCGCGATGACGTCCCGACGCCATCGTGATGTCGCGGAGGCGGCGTCGGGTTGCGCGCGAACGGTCGAGCGAGAGTCGGCTCGCGTGCGAAGCGCGCGCATCGAGCCGCTCCGGGGCTTGCGGCATTCCCGCATCAGGTCCATCCATTCCCATAGATCCAGGTAGGGGGTTGGGCGATGGGTTTCCTCGGTGGGATTTTCCTGGCGGTGGCGTTGCAGGCGGTGCCAGCGGACACGGTGGCGGGACCGGTCTTCAATCCATCGGTGTGCGCGAAGAAGCGCGTGGACGCATGCGGGTGTCACCACGTCTACGGCATCCGGCACTGCCACCCGAACCGCAAGGGTGAGCACTGTGAGGCGCCGGTGAAGGCTCAGGTGCCCGACGCGAAGGACGACACGTCCCAGTCGCGCCTCGAGGCTCAGGAACCCGACCCGACCCCCCAGGCCACCCCGGCGCCCGAGCCCCGGCAGGAGCCGGAGAAGAAGCGGTTCGACCCGAAGAAGTCGGTGCCGATGTAGGCACATGCGGGGCCGCGCTGGCGCGAGCTGGCGTGCCGGTGGGGCGACGCCGCGCGCGGCCTTCGAGACGCGCCGCCGTCCCCAGGCGTGACTCCGCGGCGCTCCAACCCCCGCGCGTGACAGGCCGGGCTCCACGAGGGCGCGCGTATCCGCCGAGCCGATGACGGGGTGGGACGCGGTGGTGTTCAGGCCGCCACGTCCGAGGTCTGCACGTCGTCGTTCGCGGCCTTCAGCGTCATCCGGGCGATGGAGATGCGCTTGCGCACGCAGGTGTCGGAGAGGCCGAAGATCCTGGCGATCTCCTTGGACCTGTAGCCCTCCGCCTTCTTCTGGAGCGCGCTCCAGCCCGGCTCGCCGACCTCGCCGCTCACGTGCTCGCGCACCTCCAGCAGTCTCTCGTGGGACTCGAGGAAGGCCGGCGGGTTGGGGGCGTACCATCCCAACAGGTAGGCGTGGCAGCGGAGGCCGCCCGCGTTCGCGTCCCGTCGGTGGTCCTCGCGGTACAGCTTGCTCCGCTCCCGCTCGAGCAGGGCGCCGAAGGCGCGGGCGTGGAACCGCTCGTCCGACCTGAGCCGTCCCCCCGAGGACCACAGGCGGTACGTCCGGAGATAGCGCTCCGTGAGCTGCCCGAGCGCGTCACGCAGCGCCTGCATCTCCGGCGACGTACCGTGCCGCAGGCGGCTCAGCGCGCGGTGGATCAGCTCGTGGAGCGCCACCATCCTCGCGTCCGCTTCTCCCCGGGTCCGTTCCCGCTCCCGCCGGACCTTGCGCCGCGTGCGCTCCAGCAACGCCTGGAAGGCGCTGGCGGTCATCCGGCGGTTCGTGACGCGACGGCTGCTGCTCTCGTCGAACTCGATGATGCGGCGGCACCACGCCCAGCTCGCGATGCGCTGGAGGGACATGCGCACCTCCATCGCCTCGGCGGTGGTGGCGTCGCGCACTTCCTGGAAGGTGGTGTCCAGCAGCTCGGTCAGCAGGTGCTCCCGTGCAACGGCCTGAACCTCTTGGTGCATGGCGTCTCCCTCTTTTTGTCTGCACCGCCGGACCACCCGGCGTTCTCCACGCGAGTCCCTCTGGAAGTCCCTGCTTCCAGGGCGCCCTCTGACCCGCGGACTTCGCGGACGACGGCTTTGGGGCACCTGGCGATGAGCAGGTCCCACCTGTGACTCGGTGACATGCAGACCCACGACAAGAGGGGGTGAACGAGGGGGGTGAACCTCCTGAACAGGCTGTGGAGCAGGGTCCAGGTCACGAAGAGAACCTTCTTGTGGATATCGACGAGGACCGCGTGGTTCATCTTCGGGGCTCCTGGGAGTTGGAGACTTCAGCCTTCCAATCCATCGACAGCGGCGGATGTGACGACGCTCCCCCCTTTCTATTCACGGGGAGCGCGACCTGGCTCGACCAAGGGGCCGTGAACCCCGGCGTCACAAATCCGGGAGCCGGTGGATGCAGAGGACGTGGCCGTCATCGCCGTGATGCCGGTCGGTCCCCCGCATCATCGCTCTCAAGGAGCCCGCCGTGAACAACGCCAGCCGAGTCGGTACCCTCGCCATCTTCCTCGTGCTCTTCGCGCCGACCGTCACGCGCGCCGAGACCGCCGCCGAAGGGCTCGTCGGCGAGAACGCGCCGCTCACCCTGTCCTCCAGCGAACAGCTCGCCCAGCTCAAGGAGGCGGTCATCAAGCTCGTCATCGAGCTCAACGAGCTGAAGGGCCGCGTCAACAAGCTCGAGGGGACCCTCACCAGCATGGCCACCCTCCAGCAGCTCAACGAGGTCGCCAGCAAGCAGTCGGGTCTCTCCGGGGAGGTCACGGCCCTCAGGAAGCTCGAGGAGGAGACCCGCGCGAAGCTCGGCCAGTTCGGCGAGGAGCTCGTGAACGACCGCGAGCTGCGCGAGGCCCTGCTGGCCGCCTACACGGATGCGCTGGCCGCCCAGGACCGCGGCTTTTTCTCCACCCTCTCCACCTGGGTGGGCCGCAAGCTCGATGGCTTCTTCGGCACCGACGGCACCACCGCTCGGACGGAGTTCTGCGCCGCCGTGGCGAAGCACCCCAACTCCCGCCGCAGCGCCGCCGTGGTGAAGCTGTGCGGTCAGTAGCCGGATGACCCGCAGGCGCCCGTGTCACGCCTCCGACGTGGCCCGCTAGTTGGGCCACACGTCATGGCCCAGGGTGGGGCGGTCGTTTCGGGACTCCTCGGACTCGGTGCCGGGCAGCGTCGCCGAGCGCAGCACCTCGAGTGGACTGTCCGAGCGGAAGATGACCCAGCGGGACTGGGGCGACACGCGGATGGCCACCACGTTGGGCGCCAGCCGCAGCAGCTCGGGCCGGAGCGTCGTCGTGGGCGGCACCGTGAGCGAGGCCCGCTGGGGCCAGGCGCTCACGGGAATGGCGACGCGGACTGGCGTCCTCGCGCCGTCGGCGGGAATCGTCGCCACGGGGAACGTGTCGTTCGGCGCGACCTCCGCGGGCGGCTCCCGGGACACCCCGTGGTTGGCGGGCACCGGGAGCAGCGTCGGCGGTGTCCGAGGATGCGGCGGTTCTGCTCGCTGCTTCACGGAGGTGGGCAGGGTCGGGTTCGCCACCGCGGGCTGCGTCGTGGAGGGAATCTCCACGCCCATCACGACAGGGATGGAGCTCATCGAGGGCGGAGAGCGGGGCGGCGGACGCGTGACGCTCGGCGTGGCGGCGTCGGGAGGCAGCGGCGCGCGCGTGGGCGAGCCGTTGCGTTGGCGCAGCATGTCCAGGCTGACGGGTGGAATCGTCGGCGCGGCCGGCAGCGGCCCCGTGGCCCGGGTCTCCTCGGCGGCGCGCAGCACGAAGGCGGGGGGCGGAGGCGGAGGCGTGTCGTGACGCCCGCGCGCGCCGTCCGCCTGGGTGAGCGCGAAGAACCCGGCCGCGTGGCTGTAGAGGCGCTCGTCCTCCAACGCCGTGGAGGGCTGCACCACCATCTGCTCCAACTGCTCCAGCTCCGCCAGCAACGTCGGGTCCTTGGGCGACACCGCGAGCGCGGCGCGCAGGGCGGCGCGGGCGCGGGACGAGTGCCCCAGCGCGAGCAGCAACCGCGCGGCGGCGCGATAGGAGCCGATGGCCGCGACGGCGCTCCCCGCGCGACGACAGCTCTCCGCGTGCCGCATGTGCAGGTTCGGATCCTTGGGCACCAGGCGGAGGATGTTCGCGTAGAGCTCCGCGCATTGCGCGTACCGGCCCTGACCGAACAACGTCTGTGCGGCGTCCTTCAGCTCCTTCAGCCTCGCCTGCTCGCGCTCGTTCATTGGTCCTGCCTCCCGAACGGATGACCTGCGGGGAAGCAGGCGGCATGCCGCGCGCCACGGACGTTCGCCGCCGGGCAATCCTCTCACCCGACCGTCCCAGGAGCCGTGTGACGCATGTCATCCACCTCCGTCACCAGGGCGAGGAACGCGCGCGTCTCGCGGCCTTTCTCGACTCTTGGTGTACGAGGAAGCCTGTAGAAATGGATGGCGGCATTGTAACAATGAAAGTCTTTCCGCCGCGCGCTGTTCCCATCTCACAGTCAGACTTCCGTTTCATCCATGGAAGACGTGAAAATCAATCAAGCGACAGGTGTCATGGGAGGGATGTCGAGGACCCTTCACTCCCTGGAGGACGCGTGATGCGGAACGGACTGCTGGGCATCGCGGTGATGGCGTTGACGCTGGTGGGCACGGCGGCGGGCGCGGAGGAGCGCCTCGAGCTGAAGGTGGGGCAGAAGCGCGTCCTCACCGTGAAGAACCTGTCGCGGGTGGCGCTCGCGGACCCGGAGACGGCCGACGTCGAGACGAAGGGGATGGAGAAGCTCGAGGTCACGGGGAAGGCGCCTGGCACCACGAAGCTGCTGACGTGGGGGAAGAAGGAGTCGGAGCGCAGGGAGTACACCGTGGTGGTGACGCCGTAGCGTCATGCCGCATCGCGTGCCAGGGTGTGGTGGTGGACTCCGGGAGCCCCTGGCCGTGGAGGGAGTCATGACCCGCCGTGGAAGCCGGGTGCGCGTGTTCGTGGAGGCGTTGTCGCCGGATGTCCGTTCGTTGGCGGACGCGATGGACCTGGAGTCCGTGCTGGACGCCTGGGTGGCCGAGGGGCGTGAGGCCTGGCCGGACGTTGCGCTGCCCGACGAGGACTTCTTGACGCACGTCGCGCGGCGACTGGAGCCGGGCATGGACCTGGCTTCGCTCCCGGCGGCGGACCTCTACCTGGCCTGTGCCTGCGCGTTGGGCCTCCCCTCGGCGCACGCCGCGTTGGAGCGCCACGTCCTGCCCGGGGTGGCTCCGGCCGTGGCGCGGGTGCGGGGCGGAGGCGTGGACGCGGCGGAGGTGTTGCAACAGCTGCGACAGCGGCTGCTCGTCCCGGAGGGCGCGGGACGTCTGCCTCGCATCGCGGAGTACCAGGGCGCGGGTCCGCTGGCCGGGTGGTTGCGCGCGGCGGCGGTGCGCACGGCGCTCAACCTCCAGCGCTCGGAGGGGCGGCGGGCGCGCGTCGAGGAGGACGCGGAGGTGGGAGGCCTCACGGGGGGCGGGCTGGACGTGGAGCTGGACTACCTGCGCCAGCGGCACCGCGAGGACTTCCGGGCCGCGCTGTCGGACGCGCTCGCCGCGCTCTCCTCGCGGGAGCGCACGGTGCTGCGGCTGCACGTGGTGGAGGGGCTGAGCCTGGAGCGCATCGGCGCCATGTACCAGACGCACAAGTCCACGGTGTCGCGCTGGGTGGCGCACGCGCGGGAGCGGGTCCTCGTCGGCGCGCGGGAGCGGCTGGCGGAGCGCCTCCAGCTGTCCTCGGACGAACTGCACAGCCTGATGCGCGCGGTGCGCAGCCAGCTGGACCTGAGCCTGCCCGCGATGCTGCGCGAACCCGGGTAGCCACCGGGGCCCGCGCGATTTTTCGCGGGGGGCGTGCAACACCGTCCGGTGGCCGGTGTCACGGGATTGGAGGCGGAACGACCCTCTTTTCCTGGAGACACGACATGCGGAACGGACTGATGGGCATCGCGGTGATGGCGCTGGCGCTGGTGGGCACGGTGGCGGGCGCGGAGGAGCGCATCGAGCTGAAGGTGGGACAGACGCACGTCCTCCCCACGAAGGCCCTGAAGCGAGTCGCGGTGGGAGACGCGGACGTGGTGGACGTGAAGCCCGGGGGCCAATCCGAGGTGTCGCTGACCGGCCGCGAGGTGGGCTCCACGACGCTCGTCACCTGGAGCGGCGACGAGCAGAAGATGCTCACCTACACGGTGGTGGTGACCGACGGAGGCGCGACGCCGACGAAGTAGGCGCCAGGCTTCCTCGGGGCCTCGGACGTGGGAGGCCCCGGGCTTCCTCTGGGAGAGGGAGCTTGGGAGGATGGAGTCCCTCGAATGAGCCCGCCGCCCTCGTCGATGTCTACCCCGTGTCCGGATGAGAACGCGCTCGCGGGCTTCGCCAGTGGCGCGTTGCCCGCGCCGCAGGTCTCGTTGCTGGAAGCCCACCTGGATGGCTGCGCGGATTGCCGCGCGCTGGTGGGCGCGGTGGCGGCGGACGCGTCGGTGCGCGACAGGCCCCGGTCCGCGGACGCACCCACGTGCCTGGAGACGGGGGAGACCACCGAACTGGAGGAGCCCGGCGCGGCGCTCGCGTTGCCGAAACCCGGCACGCGTCTGGGGCCCTACGTGCTGCGGGAGCTGTCGGGCATGGGGGGCATGGGCGTGGTGTACGCGGCGGAGGACACGCGCCTGGGGCGACGGGTCGCGCTGAAGCTGCTGCGCCCGGCGCGCGAGGGCTCGGAGCAGGAGCGCCGCGAGCGACTGCTGCGCGAGGCGAAGGCGATGGCGCGCCTGGCGCATCCCAACGTGTTGCCGCTCTTCGACCTGGGCTCGTCGGAGGGGCTCGACTTCCTGGCGATGGAGTGGGTGGAGGGGACGACGCTCGCGGGCTGGTTGCGCGAGCGCGAGCGTCCCTGGCGCGACGTGCTGTCCCTCTTCCTCGAGGCGGGCGCGGGGTTGGCCGCCGCGCACCGCCAGGGGCTCGTCCATCGCGACTTCAAGCCCTCCAACGTGCTGGTGGGACGGGATGGTCGTCCGCGGGTGATGGACTTCGGCATCGCCCGCTGGGAGTCGCCACCGAGGGAGCCCGTGGACGAGGCGTCCGGCGCGGAGGCGGTGGACCCGGGCGATGACTCGGACGCGACGCGGACCGGGCTCACCCGCGCGGGCGTCTCGCCGGGGACGCCGGCCTATATGTCCCCGGAGCAGCGGCGGGGCCTGACGGTGGACGCGAGGAGCGACCAGTACAGCTTCTGTGTCGCGCTGTACGAGGCGCTCCATGGCGAGCGGCCCCTCCCCGAGCAGCGGCCCGGGGCTCCTGTCTCGCCGGGAGGTGGGCGGAGGAAGTCCCCACGCCTTCCCCGGCATGTCCGCCGGGCCCTGGCGCGAGGGCTCGCGAGCACTCCGGACGCGCGCCACCCGTCGATGGAGGCGCTGCTGTCGGCGTTGAGGCCCCGCTCCGCGTCGCGCAACCCGGCGTGGGTCGCCGCGCTCGCCGTGCTGGTCCTGCTGGGCGTGGCGTATGGCGCGTCGCGCGGGTGGGAGGGACGTCTCGCGGGCGAGGGAGGCTCCTCCGGCAAGTTCGCCGACAGCGAGGACGTCACGTTGACGCGGGGCGAGCGCCTCCGGTTGGTGACGTCGGGGGTGTCCCGCATCGCGGTGGGAAACCCGGCGCTCGTGGAGGTCGACCCCATCGAGGGGAACCTCCAGGTCACGGCGCTCGCGCCCGGTCAGACGAGCCTGCTCACCTGGTCGAAGGAGGACGATGAGCTGAAGGTCTACCGGCTCACCATCCTCCCCGCGCCCTGAGCCTCAGCGCCCGCCGGGTTGCGGCGCGCGGCGGGCCTGCCTCGGCGCCTCCTGGCCCAGCAGCCGGTAGGCGCTCTGGCGGTGCTGCTGGAGCACGGGCAGCAGGTCGTCGAGCATCGTCTTCAGCTCCTTGTTGCTGGCGAACTGCTGCTGCGCGGTCATCACCTTGCCGATGTCCATGTCATGGTCGCCCACCATGGCGGAGAGGTACGCCCGGTCGAACACGGGACCCTGGAGGGCCTCGAGCTTCTTCTCCGTCGCCATCTCCGCCTCCTCCATGGCCTTCGCGAGGGGCGTGTCCGCCTTCGGCTCGCCGAGCGTGAGCTGCCTGGCCTTCGCGAAGGCCATCAGCTTCTGGTCCGCCTGGCCGTGCTCGCGCTCCATGCGCTGACCGAACTCCTTCACCCCTTGGGACGAGCCGTTCTTCTGCGCCATCTTGCCCATCTTCACTTCCATCTGGTTGGCGTGATGCAGCTCCTCGAGGAAGGCCTTCTCCTCCATGGGGATGGGCACCAGCCCCTTCTGCATCAAGGCCGCGGCGTCCGCGCTGGCGCCGGCGCCTCCCGTTCCGGAGAGGGCGTTGGGGTCCTTCTGGATGTCCTCGCCGTGATCGATGTCCTCGGGCTCGCCCATGCGGACCATGCCCTGGCTGTCATCGGTCCCGTTGCTCCGCGTGCCCTGCGACGGAGGTGGCGTGGAGCCTTGTTTCTGCTGCTGTGCCACCGTCGCGCCGCCCACCAACAACGAACCCACCAGCATCCAACCGCTCCATCGCTTCATGGCGTGCCTCCCGGGTCATGAATCCCAGGCCGGAAGGTGGCGATGGAGCGCCGTCCCCGCGAGGGGTGGGCGGGCGGGGGAGGAGGCGCCCCGCCTCCCGTCCGTCGCGGCGGGAAGATGGAGCGCTGTGTCCCCCCGCGCACGCGAAGGGCTACGGCTCGGCGAGCAGGAACAGCGCGTGGGCGGTGGCGATGGGGCGGGTGCGGTCGTCCTGCCAGGCCTCGACGCGCACGTTGGCCACGCGGCGGCCCTGGCGGGTGATGATGGCGCGCGCGAAGGTGTCCTGCGGCTTGCCCGAGCGCAGGAAGTCCACGGTGAGGGAGATGACCTTGGGCACGCGCTCGGTGTCCGTCTGGAGCAGCAGCTCGAAGATGGCGGCGGACTCCAGCAGCGCGCCCAGCGTGCCGCCGTGCAGCGCCTGCAGGAAGCTGTTGCCGATGAGCGTGGGCTTGTACGTCATGCGGCAGAGCATCTCTCCGGCCAGGTTCTCCACGCCGATGCCCATGAAGCGCGTGTAGGGGATGGCGTCGGTGAGGCGCGAGTACTCGCGCGTCTTGCGCACCTGGCGGACCAGCTCGGCGAGGGACGGGGGGGTGGTGTCGCTCATGGTCGTCACTCCTCCGTCCGCATGAAGGTGCCCTGCGAGGAGGCCACCGGGTTGTCCTTGTCGCCCTGGTGGACGATGGCGCGCACGAAGGCCACCTGCCGCGTGGCGCGGTAGCACTCGGCCACGGCGGTGAGCGGGATGCCGGGGCGCGCGGGGCGCAGGTAGTCGATGCGCAGGTCCAACGTGACGATGGGCAGGAAGCGGCCGAGCTTCAGGAAGATGGATGTGCCACACGCCGCGTCGATGAGCGTCGTCACCGGGCCGCCGGCGATGACGCCCGTCTCCGGGTTGCCGACGAGGAAGTCCGCGTAGGGCAGCTCGACGGTGGCCTCGGCCGGGCCGATGTCCACCAGCTTCAGGCCCAGCGCGTGATTGTGGGGCACCACGTCCGTGTAGAACAGGGAGCACCGCTCCAACCGGGTGGCCTTGTCTTCGGGGAGAGAGAAGTCCGACATGCCCTGGCGGATAGCAGAATCAGGCCGGGATGGCGCGCCGCGTTTCCCGGCCCACGCCCGCCTGCCGTCGCTCAGGAACACGTCCGGCCCATCCCCTGTTCACGCGCCGCCGAACGCCACCCCTCCGGGTTGGCTAGGCTCCGTCCCCTGATACGGCGTGTCTCGCCGCTCTTTCCCCCACGAGGACCTCCGGTGAAACGACTGACCTCCGCCCTCTGCGCCGCGCTGCTCGTCCCCACGGCGCCGTACGCCGCGCAACCCGCGGCGCCCCCGCCCCCCGTCCAGCAGCCCCCCGCTCCGCAGAAGAAGGACGACGCCGCGCGCGAGGCGGGCCGGGCCGTGGAGGTGGAGGGCGCCCAGGCGCCCACCGCGGAGGGCGAGAAGGACAAGAAGGACGCCTGGAGCGTGGACGCGCCGGGCTTCCCGTCCAGGCAGGTGAACATCGACGTCACGGAGGGCACGTGGATGAACGTCGACGTGAGCCCCACCGGCGACGAGGTGGTCTTCGACCTGCTGGGTGACATCTACGTGATGCCGCTGAACGGGGGCGAGGCGCGCGCGCTGACCTCCGGCGTCGCGTGGGACATGCAGCCGCGCTTCAGCCCGGACGGCGGGTCCATCGCCTTCACGAGCGACCGGGGCGGTGGCGACAACATCTGGGTGATGAAGCGCGACGGGAGCGACGTGAAGGCGGTGACGCAGGAGAAGTTCCGCCTGCTCAACAGCCCCACGTGGAGCCCGGACGGCCAGTACCTCGTCGCGCGCAAGCACTTCACCGCGCGGCGCTCGCTGGGCGCGGGCGAGCTGTGGATGTATCACCGCTCCGGTGGCGAGGGCGTGCAGCTCACCGAGCGCGCCAACGACCAGAAGGACCTGGGCGAGCCGGCGTTCTCCCCGGACGGGCGCCACGTCTACTTCAGCCAGGACGTCACGCCGGGCAAGACGTTCGAGTACAACAAGGACCCGAACGGCGAAATCTACGCCATCCAGCGCCTGGACCTGGAGACGAAGGAGATCGACCCGTTCGTCACCGGGCCGGGGGGCTCCATCCGCCCCACGCCGTCGCGGGACGGCAAGCGGCTGGCGTTCATCCGCCGCGTGCGGACGAAGAGCGTGCTGTACGTCACGGACGTGGAGTCCGGCGCGGAGCGCCCGCTGTACGACGGGCTCGACCGGGACATGCAGGAGACGTGGGCCATCCACGGCGTGTATCCGACGCTGGCGTGGACGCGTGACGACAAGGCGCTCGTCTTCTGGGCGGGCGGCAAGCTCCAGCGCATCGACGTGGCGACGAAGAAGGTCACGCCCATCCCCTTCCACGTGAAGGGGACGCGGACGATTGCGGAGGCGGTGCGCTCGCCGCAGGCGGTGGCGCCGGAGCGCTTCGCCACGAAGATGCTGCGCTGGGTGCAGGTGTCGCCCAAGGGCGACCGCGTGGTGTTCCAGTCGCTGGGCAAGCTGTACGTGAAGGAGCTGCCGGGCGGCGCGCCCAGGCGGCTGACGAAGCAGGAGGACCACCTGGAGTTCTATCCGTCGTTCTCCCGCGACGGCCGCTCCATCGTCTACACGACGTGGGACGACGAGAAGATGGGGACCATCCGGGTGGTGTCCGCGTCCGGTGGCGAAGGCAAGGTGCTCACCGCGAAGCCGGGCTACTACGTGGAGCCGGCGCTCAGCCCGGATGGGAAGTGGCTGACGTACCGCGCGTCGGGGGATGGCTACCTGATGCCGGGGCAGTGGAGCCGGGAGACGGGCCTGTTCGTCATGCCCGCGTCGGGCGGCGCGCCCAGGCGGCTGGTGCGTGACGGCGAGCAGCCGCACTTCGGCGCGGGCTCGGACCGCGTGTACTTCGTGCACGCGGAGCACAAGGAGAAGGAGGACGTGCGCTCGCTGAAGAGCATTGGCCTGGATGGGGGCCAGGAGCGCACGCACCTGACGAGCGCGGAGGCGGTGGAGGCGCGGGTGTCTCCGGACGAGAAGTGGGTGGCGTTCCGGGAGAACTTCAACGCGTACATCGTCCCGTTCGCGCGGGGCGCGAAGGCGATGGTGGTGGGGCCGGAGGCGAAGTCGATGCCGGTCGCGAAGGTGAGCCGCGACGCGGGCGAGTACCTGCACTGGTCCGGCGACAGCGCGCGCCTGCACTGGGCGCTGGGGCCGGAGCTGTTCACGCGCGAGCTGAAGGACGCCTTCGCCTTCGTGGACGGCGCGCCGGCGAAGCTGCCGGAGGCGCCGCGCAAGGGCGTGGACCTGGGCTTCGTGGTGAAGGCGGACGTGCCCGAGGGCACGGTGGCGCTGGTGGGTGGCCGCGTCATCACGATGAAGGGCGACGAGGTCATCGAGCAGGGCGTGGTGGTGGTGAAGGGCAACCGCATCGTCGCGGTGGGGCCCCTGGGGCAGGTGCAGGTGCCCTCCGGCGCGAAGGTGGTGGACGTGAAGGGCAAGACGGTGATGCCCGGGCTCATCGACGTGCACTGGCATGGGGCCATGGGCATGGACGGGCTGATGCCGGAGCAGAGCTGGGTGCATGCGGCGTCGCTGGCGTTCGGCGTGACGACGCTGCACGACCCGTCCAACTCGTCGGAGGAGGTGTTCGCCGCGAGCGAGCTGGGGAGGACGGGGGCGCTGCTGGCACCGCGCATCTTCTCCACGGGCACCATCCTGTATGGCGCGTCGGGGGCGGGCTACCGCGCGCCCATCGATACGCTGGAGGACGCGCGCGCGCACCTGCGGCGGATGAAGGCGATGGGGGCCTTCAGCGTGAAGAGCTACAACCAGCCCCGGCGCGACCAGCGGCAGAAGGTGCTCCAGGCGGCGCGCGAGCTGGACATGCTGGTGGTGCCCGAGGGCGGCTCGCTGCTGCAGCACAACCTGACGATGGTGGTGGATGGGCACACGGGCGTGGAGCACGCGATTCCGGTGGCGCGCATCTACGCGGACGTGAAGCAGCTGTGGGGCCAGAGCGGCACCGGCTACACGCCGACGCTGGGCGTGGCGTACGGCGGCAACTGGGGTGAGAACTACTGGTACCAGAAGACGAACGTCTGGGAGGACGAGCGGCTGTTGTCCTTCGTGCCCCGGCGGGTGGTGGATTCGCGCAGCCGGCGGCGGATGATGGTGCCGGACGACGAGATGAACCACTTCTCCGCGGCGCGGGTGGCGCGCGAGCTGAACGACGCGGGCGTGAACGTGCAGCTGGGCGCGCACGGCCAGCGCGAGGGCCTGGCGGCGCACTGGGAGCTGTCGATGTTCGGCCAGGGTGGGATGAAGCCGTTGCAGGCGCTGCGGGCGGGGACGCTCGGCGGGGCGAAGTACCTGGGCATGGATGGGGAGCTGGGCTCGCTGGAGGCGGGCAAGCTGGCGGACCTCATCGTCCTGGACAGGAACCCGCTGGAGGACCTGATGAACAGCCGCACGGTGCGCCTGACCATGGTGAACGGGCGGCTGTTCGACGCGGCCACGCTGAACGAGGTGGGCACGCGGCAGAAGCAGCGCGCGAAGTTCTTCTTCGAGAAGGACGGCAACGAGGGTTGGAGCCCCAAGGCCACCCTGCACACGCACACGCACGAGTGTGACTGAGCGCGGGACGTGACGTGACGCGGGCCCCGGAGCGCTGCCCTGGCTCCGGGGCCCGTGTGTTTTTCAGAGCACCTCGTTCAGGACCAGCGTCTGGGTGGTGGTGTACTGGGCCAGTCCTTCCTCGGAGGCGCAGGCGTTCTCCAGGTCCGCGTCCACGAAGACGAGGGTCCGGACGGCGCCGTAGCCGGCGTACTTGCCGGAGACCACGGTGCCTATCTGGAGCGTGGTGCGCGCGGTGGTGCCGCCCTGGACGACGACCTGCGTGAGGGAGAGCTGGGACGTCTCACCGGTGTTCCAGGTGACGGTCACCGACCCGCCACTGATGCCGACGAGGCTGCCGCAGGAGAAGTCCTGTCGGAGCGCGGGAGGAAAGCCCGTGGTCCCGGACGTCACCGGGGCGGTGAGCAAGGCGGTGCAGTTGGTGATGGAGCCGCTGCCGGACACGACGACATCCTGGGGTTCGTTGCGCAGCGGTGGGTCGAAGGAGATGGTCGTCGTCCCGAGCGGACACACCACCGTGCCCAGCAATGGCGCTTCCTGGGAGTCGAGGGCGGGCTCTTCCCGGGGAGGCGTGGGAGCCGTGGGGCCGCAACTGGCGAGGACGCTGGAGAGCAGGAGGAGCACCATCGGTCGGAAGGAGGTTCGCGCGTGCATGTTCGCCTCGGGGTTGGAGGTGCGGCGACCGTAACGACGTGCCCCGCGCGGGTCGTGCCGACGGGCGAGGCGTCATCCACTGCGAGGCATTGAGCCTGTACCCAGGTCCATGAGGCGGCCGAGTGCGGGCGAATCACGGCATCGCCCGCATGCGCATGCGGGGCAGGGCGCCTCGTTCAGGACGCGCGTTCGGGTTGCCGTGTCCTCACGCCGTGGCGCGCGCGGCGATTCGCCGGGACACCAGGGCGTCGAGCGAGAAGCGCCCGGGGCCCGCGGCGAGGAGCATCACGGACACGGCGATGTACAGCGTGGCCAGCTCCGAGGAGCCGGAGCCACCCGGGCTGCGTCCGCCCGCGAGGACCAGCCAGGTGGGCAGCATGCCGAACGGCTCACCCGGGCCCGTGGTGTGCCCGGTGATGCTCAGGCGGATGAACGGGTCCCCCAGCGGGATGTGGGCGATGAGGATGCCCACGAGCATCGTCACGGCCACACCCAGGGTGGCCAGCGGCATGGCGAGCCCCACCATCCAGGCCAATCCACCGAAGAACTCGGCGGCGGCGGCGAGGAACTGGAGGAAGCCGGGGACGGAGGCCCCGTCGCCCATCCAGGTGAAGGGCGTGAGCATCTTCCCCGCGCCGTGGAGCGCCATGAGGCCACCCGTCAGCACGCGCAGCACGAGCAGGCCCGTGGACAGGGTGGAGGGGGCGGTGCGGGGGTCGACGAGGAGATGAGACGGCTTGAGTGACATGGGAGGTCCTGGGGGTCAGTCGGGGTCCAACAGGGTGAGGGCGAAGCGCAGGGTGGAGCGGATGAGGGCGGAGTCCGGCTCCGTCTTCCCCACCACGGTCATCCCCTGCACGAGCACGATGAGGTGCGCGGCGAGCTCCTTCGCGTCGTGGCGCCGGCTGATGAGCCGCTGGGCCTGCGCGGCGCGGATGGCCGGCACGAGCGCGTCCGCGAGCTTGTCGAAGGCCTGTCCCACCACGGCGCGAACCTCCGCGTCGTGCGGCGCCACCTCCGCCGCCGTGTTCGCCAGCAGGCACCCCCGCGTCCGGGTAGGACCGGTGCACTCCTTCCCGCGCACCCGCAGGTAGTGCTCCAGCCCGTCCCGAGGCGTCTGGCCCTGCGCCAGCAGCTCGCGAATCTGGTCCGCGCTCTGGTCCGCGTAGCGGCGGAGCGCGGCGAGGAAGAGGGCGCGCTTGTCGCCGAAGGCCGCGTACAGGCTGCCCTTCAGTACCCCCGTGCCGGACTCCAGGTCCCGGACCGACAGGGCGTTGTAGCCCGTCGTCCAGAACTGCTCGATGGCGCGGTCCAGCACCGCGTCCTCGTCGAATGACTTCGGTCGTCCCATGCGCATCCCTCGCGTGGCCCCGCGGGCCACGTGGTTTTTGGACGAGTGTTCAAGTAATGATTGTTGGACGAGTGGTCAAGTTCATCTGGAGCCCGGTCGCGGCCCGGCTCTCGCGGGCCTGGGGGGAGGGGGGGCGCCGGTATTTTCGAGCTAGTCTTGTTTAGCTAGATTTGGCTTGAGGGCTGGGAAGCGCCCTCGCTAGGCTGGAGGTCCTCGCGCGGGGCGTGCGCGGGAGGTGCGTGCGGAGGACACGGAGGATGAGGGCGGAGGCTCATCGACATCGCGAGGCCCTGGCCCTCCTGCTGTTGATGGGGGGCTGCGCCTCGTCGCCGGAGGTGGATCCGGACATCGTGCGGCCGGCGCCGGGGGCTCCGTTCCTGGACAAGCTGCCGGGGCCGATGATGGGGCCGTTCGACTCACCGTCGACCGCGTTGCTCGCCGCGTGCGGGAAGATCCTCACCAAGCCCCACGCGAACGCGGGTGGGCGGGACCACCAGGACTTCGGCGTGCGGTGGCGGGTCTCCAGTGAGTACTGCGCCTGGATGTACTACACGCCGGACCAGCACTACGTGGTGAGCAAGCTGACCGACCAGTCGCGGGTGGATCCGCTCCAGCGCAGCAAGAGCTGCCTGCTCCCCTCGGTGGTGGACGACCGGCGCTATCCGCCGGACGCCATCCGGTACATCTACGCGCTCCACAACCATCCGTACGGCAGCCGCCTGACGGAGAACGACATCCAGTTCATCGTCTCGGAGGGCAAGGCCCATGGCTTCGAGCACGAGACGAAGGACGGGCGCCAGAGGTTGTCCATCGTCGCCTTCTTCTCGCGGAACGTCTCGGAGCCGTCGTGCGACGGCTTCCATCAATACATCCCGCTGACCGGCCAGTTGCTGAAGTGGACGCGCACGGGCGCGAGCTGGCGGTGCGAGCAGACCGGCTCGGTGATTTGGGAGGCCGGCGACGAGCGCCGCTTCACCATCCAGGAGTCGAGCCGCCCGTGCGACAGGAGCAAGACACCATGAGACTCTCGCTCCTGTCCGCGCTGGCGCTGGTGCTGAGCTGCGCGCATCACTCCGGCGCGCGAGCCACGTCGTCCCAGGAGGACTTGTCCATCGCCTTCCCGGAGGCGCTCGAGCAGCGGGCCCATGCCCTGCCCGAGCAAGGGCAGCCCGCGGTGATGGACGGAGAGACGCTGCGCGCGCTGTCCGTCGCGGCGAATGACTTCCTGCCGCCGGATGCGCGCGAGCGCTCGTGCTGGAACCGGCAGGAGTCCTATCGCTACCGCGTGTTGAGGCAGGGCGAGCTGTTCTTCGTGAGCATCGCCGCGGACCCGGCGGCGTGTGGGGCGGAGCCGCGCATGCTGGATGGGGGCGCGCGATACGCCATTTCGCGGGACGGGCGCGTCCTGCGGCGGCTGTTCGACGGCGAGCCCGACGCGGCGGCCCCGGAGTCGTCCATGTCGGACGCGGGGACGGAGGAGCCCGCCTCGGATGCCTCGACCTTGCCGGTGGGTGACACCACGTGGGGCGAGCCGGTGAGCCCGGTGCCTTCGTGGTGGATGGACGGCGGCACGGACGCGGGGGCCGCGCCGCGCTGAGGGGTTTCTGGGTGGCGCCAGCCTACGGTTCGTCGATGCCGAGCCAGCCGTTGCGTGTCACGTCGTCACGGCTGTTCGGGTTCAACCGGCCGAGCACGGCCTCGCCGGTGCTCCGGCAGCGTCCTTGGGGCGCAGTGCCTCGTACAGCTCCGTCATCCGCTGCAACTGCTCGATGCGCTCGGTGGGCGTGAGTTCGAGGTTGTGCAGGAGCAGGGACACGTCGACGCTCGCGTCGATGGCGGCGTCCCAGTGCGGGCCGTAGCTGGGGAAGGCCTGTCTGAGCTGTTCCCGCATGTCCATGGCGCTTCTCTAGGGCGGACCGACCTCCTCCGCATCTTCCCTCGGGAGCAGAGCGCCCGCCGCCCACCCGGCCACCGAGGGAGCCAGCCCCACGCGTCAGCCCTCTCCACCCAGGATGCGGGGCGCCGCCGCGCGGTGGAAGCCCTCGTAGGGTTGCGACGCGGAGGTCTCGTCCAGGGGGAAGATCTTCGTGTTGCACGACGCGCCGCCGTCGATCTTGATGACGTCGCCGGTGATGAACGCGGCCACGTCCGACAGCAGGAACACGATGGCGCCGCTCACCTCCGCCTCCGTGGCCAGCCGCTGGAGCGGCACCTCCTTCTTGAGCAGCGGAATCAGCGCCTTGACGCCCTCGTCCTGGTAGCTGTCCATCCCGCTCGACGCCACCCAGCCCGGCGCCACCGCGTTGACGCGCACGCCGGACGCGGCCCACTCCACCGCCGCCGTCTGCGTCAGGTTGAGCATGCCCATGCGCGCCGCGCCCGAGTGCCCCATCCCCGGCATCCCACCCCACGCGTCCGCCAGCATGTTCACGATGGAGCCGCCGTGCGTGCTCATCGACTGGGTGTACACCTCGCGGGCCATCAGGAATCCGCCCGTCAGGTTGGTGGCCACCACCGCCTCGAAGCCCTTCTTCGAGATGGCCGACAGCGGCGAGGGGAACTGGCCGCCCGCGTTGTTCACCAGGCCGTGGATGCGCCCGCGCGCCGCGACGATGCGCGCCACCGTCGCCTTCACGCCCTCCTCGTCGCGGATGTCCACCGCCTCCAGCGAGCACTCTCCGCCGTCCTCGCGAATCTCCGCCGCCACCCGCTCCAGCTTCTCCGGCTTGCGGCCCACCAGCACGACATGCGCCCCGAGCGATGCCAGCTCGTGCGCCGTGCAGCGCCCGATGCCGCTGCCACCCCCCGTCACGATGACGTTGCGACCCTTGAAACTCCCCGGCGCGAATACAGAGCGGTAGCCCATGTCGTCTCCCGATGAGGCCCCGCCTCGCGAGGCCATGGTGTCTCTTCAATCCGCCGACTTGCGGCCCCGCCGGGGACGCAGCGCGTCCTCCAGCGTCTGGGCCCAGCGGTGGAGGATCTTCTTCCGGCGGGCGCTGTCGTCCCGGAGCAGGTTCGCCAGCCCCAACCCTCGAATCAAATCCAGCGTCGCCTGCACCAGCTCGCGCACGCCCGGCTCGCGGTCGTCCACCCCGAGCAGTCCCACCGTCAGCCGGTGCATCTCCCGCCCCACCCGCGTCTCCACCGGCAGCAGCTGCGCGTGCAGCTCCTTGTCCGTCCCCGCCGCCGTCCACAGCTGCGCGGCCACCACGAAGGTGCGCTGCGTGTAGAAGTCCGCGAGCATGTTGAGGATGGTCTCCGTCCGCCCGCCGTCGGCCGGCAGCTGAGCGGCCCGCCGGCGCAGCTCCTCCACCTGCTGGTGACCGAAGTACTCCACCGCCGCCGCCACCAGGTCGCTCCGCGTGGGGAAGTGGTGCTGGCACGCGCCACGGGACACGCCCGCCCGCTCGGAGATGACGGACATCGTCGCCCCCGTCCATCCCAGCTCCGACAGGGCGCTGATGGCCGCCTCCATCAACCGCTGACGGGTGATGCGGCTGCGCTCCTGCTCCTGCCTCCCCGTGGCCTCGCTCACGGACCCAGCTTGGGAGCCAGCCCTGAAAAAAGCAAGCGCGCTTGCTTTTTTTGGACCCGCCTCCCAGACTCCCCCGCATTCAGGCCGGACCTGGGGCTCCCATGCCCCGAGGGAGCGAGCGTCCTGGCCGAGTGGAGAGCGCATGAGCGAGTCCCCCCTCCGAATCGGCAACGCGTCGGGCTTCTACGGCGACCGGTTCTCGGCCGTCCGGGAGATGCTGGAAGGCGGTCGACTGGACGTCCTCACCGGCGACTACCTCGCCGAGCTGACGATGTTGATCCTCGGCCGCGACCGGATGAAGGACCCGGAGACCGGCTACGCGAAGACGTTCCTGCGGCAGATGGAGCAGTGCCTCGGGCTGGCGCTCGACAAGCAGGTGAAGGTCGTCGTCAACGCGGGCGGCCTCAACCCGGCGGGGCTCGCCGCCGCGCTGCGGGCGCTCAACGGCAAGCTGGGCCTGAAGGCGCGCATCGCGCACGTCGAGGGGGATGACCTCTCCGGCAGCACGGACGAGCTGGGCCTGGGGGCTCCCCTCACCGCGAACGCGTACCTGGGTGGCTGGGGCATCGCTGAGTGCCTGCGCGCGGGCGCGGACGTCGTCGTCACCGGCCGCGTGACGGACGCGTCGCTCGTGGTGGGGCCGGCCGCCGCGCACTTCGGTTGGAAGCGGGACGACTGGGACAAGCTCGCGGGCGCGATGGTCGCCGGCCACGTCCTCGAGTGCGGGACGCAGGCCACGGGCGGCAACTACTCCTTCTTCAAGGAGGTGGACGTCCGCCGCCCCGGCTTCCCGCTGGCGGAGCTCCACGCGGACGGCTCGTCCGTCATCTCCAAGCACGAGGGCACCGGCGGCGCGGTGACGGTGGACACGGTGCTCGCGCAGCTCGTCTACGAAATCACCGGCGCGCGGTATGCCGGGCCGGACGCGACGGCGCGCTTCGACTCCATCCAGCTGACGCCGGACGGCAAGGACCGCGTGCGCATCACCGGGGTGAAGGGCGAGCCGCCTCCGCCCACGGTGAAGGTCTGTCTCAACCACCTGGGTGGCTACAAGAACGAGGCGACGTTCATCCTGGTGGGCCTCGACATCGAGGAGAAGGCGCGCCTCATCCGCGAGCAACTGGAGGCGTCGCTCACGCGCAAGCCGAAGGAGGCGCACTGGACGCTCGTGCGGACGGACCGCGAGGACGCGGCCACCGAGGAGCAGGCCGCCGCCTTCCTGCGCGTGGTGGTGAAGGACTCCGACCCGAAGCTGGTGGGGCGCTCGTTCAGCGGCGCGGCCGTGGAGCTGGCGCTGGGCAGCTACCCCGGCTTCACCATGACGGCGCCTCCCTCGGACGGGGCGCCATATGGCGTCTACACGCCGGCCTACGTGGACGCGAAGCGGGTGCCGCACGTCGCGGTGCTCCCGGACGAGACGCGCGTGGACATCTCGCCCTCCGAGCAGTCGCTGCCGCTGGCGGCGGTGGAGGCGCCCGCGTTGCCGGAGGCGTACCCGGCCGGGCCCACGCGGCGCGTGCCGCTGGGGCGCATCGTCGCGGCGCGCAGCGGTGACAAGGGCGGCATGGCGAACATCGGCGTGTGGGCGCGCTCGGATGCGGCGTGGCGGTGGCTTGCGCACACGCTCACGGCGGAGAAGGTGAAGGAGCTGTTGCCGGAGGCGGCGGCGTTCCCCGTCGAGCGACACCTGTTCCCGAGGCTGCGCGGGTTGAACTTCGTCATCGACGGCATCCTGGGTGAAGGCGTGTCGTCGTCCACGCGGTTCGACCCGCAGGGCAAGGCGCTGGGCGAGTGGCTGCGCTCGCGTCACATCGACATTCCCGAGGCGTTGCTGCGCGAAGGAGAGGGGTGAGGTCCATGGCGAGAATCACATCGCGGGTCAACACGGGCTCGGAGGTGTTCCAGGCGCAGCGCGCGGACATGCTCGCGCGGCTGGGCGAGCTGCGGAACGTCGAGGCGAAGGTGCGCGCCACCGAGGAGAAGGCGCGCGAGAAGTTCCACAAGCGCGGCCAGCTGCTCCCCCGGGAGCGACTGATGCTGCTGCTCGACCGGGGCTCGCCGTTCCTGGAGCTGTCCACGCTGTGCGGGTACGGCTACCACGACGACAACGACGGCTCGCTGGCGGGCGGCAACAGCATCGCGGGCATCGGCTACGTGTCCGGCGTGCGCTGCTTCGTCTTCGTGAACAACTCCGCCATCAAGGGCGGCACGGCGTCGCCGTGGGGCGTGCAGAAGGCGCTGCGCGGGCAGGCCATCGCGCTGCAGAACAAGCTGCCCATGGTGTCGCTGGTGGAGAGCGGCGGCGCCAACCTGATGTACCAGCAGGAGATCTTCATCCCCGGAGGGGAGACCTTCTACAACCAGGCGCGGATGTCCGCTGCGGGCATCCCGCAGGTCACCGTGGTGCACGGCTCCAGCACGGCGGGCGGCGCGTACCTGCCGGGCCTGTCCGACTACGTCGTCATGGTGAAGAAGAAGGCGAAGGTGTTCCTCGCCGGTCCTCCGCTGCTCAAGGCGGCGACGGGCGAAATCGCCACCGACGAGGACCTGGGCGGCGCGGAGATGCACGCCACCGTCGCGGGCACGGCAGACTACCTCGCGGAGGATGACGCGGACGCCATCCGCATGGCGCGCGAAATCGTGGGCAAGCTCGGCTGGAACGAGCGGCTGGCCGCCGAGGCGAAGGCCCCCTACGCGGAGCCACTCTATTCGCCGGACGAGCTGGCCGGCGCCATCCCACCGGACTACCGCAAGCCCTACGACTGCCGTGAAATCATCGCGCGCATCGTCGACGGCTCGGACTTCACGGGCTTCAAGGACGCCTACGACGCGCACACCGTCACTGGCTGGGCGAGCCTCTACGGCGGGCCCATCGGCATCATCGGCAACAACGGCCCCATCAGCCCCCGGGGCGCGACGAAGGCGGCGCAGTTCATCCAGCTGTGCTGCCAGTCGGGCACGCCCATCCTCTACCTGCAGAACACCACGGGGTACCTGGTGGGCTCGCAGCCGGAGCAGGGCGGCATCGTCAAGCACGGCTCGAAGATGATCCAGGCGGTGGCCAACGCCACGGTGCCGCAGGTGACGCTGCTGGTGGGTGGCTCGTTCGGCGCGGGCACGTATGGCATGTGCGGCCGGCCGTTCCACCCGCGCTTCATCTTCGCGTGGCCCAACGCGCGCACGGCCGTCATGGGCGGCGAGCAGGCGGCGAAGGTGATGGCCATCGTCTTCGGGGAGAAGCTGGCGCGCGGCGGGGAGACGGTGGACGAGGAGGCCATCCGCGCCTTCACCCAGCCCATCGTCGACCAGTTCGACAAGGAGTCGCACCCGTTCAACGCGTCCGCGCGCCTGTTCGACGACGGCATCATCGACCCGCGCGACACGCGGCGGGTGCTCGGGTTCGCGTTCTCCATCTGCCGCGAGGCGGAGCGCCGGCAGGTCAACCCCAACACCTTCGGCGTGGCACGCCTGTGAGAGGAGCGGACGGGATGGAGCGTTTCAGCAAGGTGCTGGTCGCCAACCGGGGCGAGATCGCCGTCCGGGTGATGCGCACCTGCAAGCGGCTGGGGTACCGGACGGTGGCGGTGTTCTCCGAGGCGGACCGCGCGGCGCCGCACGTGCTCGCGGCGGACGAGGCGGTGCCCATCGGCCCGTCGCCCGCGAAGGAGTCCTACCTCGTCATCGAGAAGCTCATCGCGGCGGCGAAGTCGGTGGGGGCTCAGGCCATCCACCCGGGCTACGGGTTCCTCTCCGAGAACGCGGCCTTCTCCCGCGCGTGCAAGGAGGCGGGGCTGGTCTTCATCGGCCCGGACCCGGAGGCCATCACCCTGATGGGCAACAAGCGGCAGGCGAAGCTGCGGATGATCGCCGCTGGCGTGCCCTGCATCCCCGGCTACGAGGCGTCCGACGCGGATGACGCCACGCTGGCGAAGGAGGGCGAGCGCATCGGCTTCCCGCTGATGGTGAAGGCGGCGGCCGGTGGCGGTGGACGCGGCATGCGGCTCGTCCACGAGCCGGGGCAGCTCGCCGCGGCGCTGCGCACCGCGCGCTCGGAGGCGACGAACGCGTTCGGCAGCGGCGAGCTCATCCTCGAGAGGGCCGTGGTCAACGCGCGCCACGTGGAGATTCAAGTCTTCGCGGACGAGCACGGCAACGCCGTCCACCTGGGCGAGCGCGACTGCTCCGTGCAGCGGCGCCACCAGAAAATCGTGGAGGAGAGTCCGTCACCCGCGGTGGACGCGGCGCTGCGTGAGCGCATGGGCCAGGTGGCCGTCACCGCGGCGAAGGCCATCGCCTACAAGGGCGCGGGCACCATCGAGTTCCTGCTCGCGCCCAGCGGCGAGTTCTACTTCATGGAGATGAACACCCGTCTCCAGGTGGAGCACCCGGTCACCGAGCAGGTCACCGGCCTGGACTTGGTGGAGTGGCAGCTGCGTGTCGCGTCGGGCGAGCCGTTGCCGCGCGCGCAGAAGGACATCACCTGGACGGGGCACGCCATCGAGGTGCGCCTGTGCGCGGAGGACCCGGCGAACAACTACGCGCCGCAGGCGGGCCGGCTGTCCGCGTGGCGGCTGCCGTCGCGCGAGGGCCTGCGCATCGACCACGGCGTGCGCGAGGGGCAGGACATCCCGCCCTTCTACGATTCGATGCAGGCGAAGGTGATTGCGTACGGGGCGACCCGCGAGCTGGCGCGTCGGCGGCTGGTGGAGTCGCTGCATGAGCTGACCGTGTTCGGCGTCACCACGAACAAGGACCTGTTGCTGCACGTGTTGGGGAACGAGGCGTTCCGCTCGGGGGCCTACGACACGGGCTTCATCGGGAAGCACGCGGACGCGGCGACGCTGGAGCGCCTGTACCAGCCCACGGCGAAGGAGCGCGCGCTGGCGGCCGTGGCGCTGTACCACGCCCAGGCGCTGTCGCTCGCGAGAGAGGCGGGCATCGACCCCTCGTGGGTGAACTGGAACACGGCCCATGCGCACCCCGTCGCGTTGAAGCTCGAGGACCGGGCGGGCGAGTCGAAGGTCTCCGTGCGTCCGGTGGCCACCGCGCGGTACGAGGCTTCGGTGGGCGAGGAGACGTATGAGCTCGCCGTGCTGGGCATGGCGGACGGGGTGCTCGACTTCACGGTCGCGGGGACGCGAGAGAAGGCGCGGTATCTCCACGAGGGGAGCTCGCTCTGGCTGGACCTGGGCGCGGGCGCGCGGAGCTTCACGGACGTGACGTTCCGTCCTCCCGCGAGCGCGGACGGGGCGGGGACGGGCAGGCTGCTCGCGCCGATGGACGGCCGCATCCTCCGCGTGGACACGAAGCCCGGGGCCACGGTGAAGCCGGGCGACGTGCTCGTCGTGCTGGAGGCGATGAAGATGGAGTTCCAGCTCGTCGCGGACATCCCGGGTGTCGTCGAGGCCGTCAATGCGTCCGTGGGTGGACAGGTGTCCGCGAAGCAGCTGCTCGTCGAGTTGAAGCCCGAGGCGAAGCCGAAGAGCGCCGAGGGCTGAGCGGGTGTTGGACCAGCGACGCTCGTGGCCTCCGTGGGTTGCGAGCGTCGAGGTCGTCGATTAGCCCGGCGGGCATGCGCGCCATCGTTCTGCCCCGCTTCGGCGGTCCGGAGTCGTTCCAGGTCCAGGATGTCCCCGCTCCCACCCCCGGTCCCGGACAGGTGCTCGTCCGGGTCGTCGCGTCGGGGACGAACCCCGTCGACGCGAAGCTCCGCCATGACGGCACCTGGGCGGGGCTGAAGCCTCCCGTCGTGCTGGGCTACGACGCGTCGGGCGTGGTGGAGCAGGTGGGGCCGGGTGTCACCGACTTCAAGGCGGGGGACGAGGTCTTCTACACGCCGGAGATCTTCGGCAACCCGCTGGGCACGTACGCGGAGCTGAACGTGGTGGGCGTGGGAATCCTCGCGCGCAAGCCGCCGAGCCTCTCGCACGACGAGGCCGCGGCGGTGCCGCTCGCGGGAGGCACGGCGTGGGACGCGGTGGTGCGGCGGCTCCAGGTGCGCGTGGGGGAGACGGTGCTCGTCCACGGTGGCGCGGGGGGTGTGGGCTCGTTCGCGGTGCAGATTGCCAAGGCGATGGGCGCGCGGGTGCTCGCGACGTCGGGGCCGGGGAACCTGGAGCTGTTGCGCAAGCTCGGCGCGGACCTGGCCATCGACTACCAGAAGGAGGACGTGCCGCAGGTCGCCCTGCGCGAGACGGGCGGGCAGGGCGTCGACGCCGTCTTCGACACGGTGGGCAAGAACATCATCCCGAGCATCCCGGCGACGCGGCGGTACGGGCGGCTGGCCACCATCCTCGACGTGGTGGGGGACGTGAGCGGCCTGTATCCGCGCAACCAGACGTTGCACGGGGTGTTCCTCGACCGTGAGCGGCGCCGGTTGGAGGAGCTGTCGGTGCTCATCGAGCGCAAGCAGCTGCGCCCCGTGGTGGCGGAGGTGTTGCCGCTGGAGCGCGTGGCGGACGCGCACCGTCGCCTCGATTCGGGCCACGGGCGAGGCAAGGTCGTGCTGACGGTGGCGCAGCGGTAGCGCGGGTCAGGCGACCGGCGGTCGCGCGGCGCGCACGAGGGCTGCCCCTCCCGCGAGGAGGAACGAGCGACGCGTGGTCGAGGGCCAGCGCCTGGGCTGGCCTTCCTACGAGGGTGACGGGCTACGGGCGGTTGCGCGCCATCGCGAGGATGACGATGCCCGCCAGGGACAGCACCGCGCCCGCGGCGCAGACGCCGGTCCAGCCGCCGTGGGTCCACGCGACCGTGCCGAGCCACGAGCCGGCCGCGCCGCCCGCGAAGTACATCACCATGTAGAGGGTGTTGAGGCGGCTGCGGGCCTCGGGGCGCAGCGCGTAGACGCGCGTCTGGTTGGACAGGTGGTTGCCCTGGACACCCATGTCGAGCAGCACCACGCCGATGGCGATGCCCCACAACCACTGGCCGAGCGGCCACATGAGGACGAAGGACAGGAGCAGCACGCCCATGGCCAGCATGTTCATGCGCCGGCCACCGTTCGCGTCCGCGTAGCGACCGACGAACGGCGCGATGAGGGCGCCGACGACGCCTATCACGCCGAAGAGTCCCGCGACCTGCGCGTCGTAGTGTTGCGGCAGGCTCTGGAGGTAGAGCGCGAGCGTGGACCAGAAGACGCTGAACGCGCCGAAGGTGAGGGCGCCGAGCACGGAGTGCAGGCGCAGCACGGGCTCCGTCCTCGCGAGGTGGACGAGGGAGCGCATCAGCGCCGGGTAGGGCATGGCGGCGACGGCGGGCTGCGAAGGCAGGGTGAAGCGCAGCACCAGCGCGAGGACGAGCATCATCGCCGCGCCGACCCAGAACATGGCGCGCCACCCGAGGTGGGTGCCGACGAAGCCGGAGGCGGTCCGCGACAGCAGGATGCCGACGAGCAGGCCGCTCATCACCATGCCGACGATGTGGCCGCGCTGGGAGTCGGGCGCCAGGTGCGCGGCGAAGGGGATGATGAGCTGGGGCACGACGGTGGTGGCGCCGATGAGGAAGCTGGCGAGGGTGAGCCACGCCAGCGACGGAGCGAGCGCGGCGCCCACGAGCGCCAGGCTCACCAGCACCGTCATGGTGACGATGACGCGGCGGCGCTCCAGGCTGTCACCGAGCGGGACGATGAACAGCATGCCCACCGCGTAGCCCACCTGGGTGAGGGTGGGCACGAGCCCGAGCGCGCTGCCCTGCGCGCCCAGCTCGCGGCCGATGTCTCCGAGCAGGGGCTGGTTGTAATAGAGGTTCGCGGCGGTGGCGCCGCAGGCGATGGCCATGAGCCACACGAGCCCGGAGCTGAGCGTGGCGTGAGGGGATTGCGCGGATGCTGGCGTCGACATGATGAGGCTCGGGCGCCCTCTCTCCCTCGACGTGCGGCGGGAGTCCAGGACGGCGTGAGGCGTGGCGCGCCTGCCTGCCCATGGGCATGGAGCCATCTTTTGGATGGCGTCACCTGGATGTATGCCCGCCCGCACGGAGGGTCCGCGTCCCGGTGTACGCTCGGGGCATGGTTCGAGCCCCCCTCTCGCCTGGTCGTCTGTCCGACGGGGATGTGTCCTCGCTCTCGGGTGGACGCCTGCCCGTCATCGACATCTCGGCGTTGTTCGACCGCGAGCGTGTGTCCGAGCGCGAGCGCGTCGCGCGTGACATCGAGCGGGCGTGTCGGGACACGGGCTTCTTCTACGTGACGGGGCACGGTGTCTCGGAGTCGTTGCTGGGCGGGTTGGAGCGGGAGAGCCGACGCTTCTTCGCGTTGCCTCGCGAGGCGAAGGAGGCCATCGCGATGCCGAAAGGCGGCGCGGCGTGGCGGGGGTGGTTCCCGCTGGGCGGCGAGCTGACGTCGGGCAAGCCGGACCGCAAGGAAGGGCTCTACCTGGGCACGGAGCTGGGGCCGGAGCACCCGCGCGTGCGCGAGGGCTGGCCGTTGCACGGCGCGAACCTGTGGCCGGAGGCGTTGCCGGAGCTGCGCGAGGTGGTGCTCGAGTACATGGCCGCCGTCACGCGCGCGGGGCATGCGTTGATGGAGGGCGTGGCGCTGAGCCTGGGGTTGGAGGCGGACTACTTCGCGAAGGCGTACACGGCGGACCCCACGGTGTTGTTCCGCATCTTCCATTATCCGGCGGAGCCGGAGCCCGAGGATGGCGAGGAGCGGTGGGGGGTGGGGGAGCACACGGACTATGGGTTGTTGACGTTGCTCGCGCAGGACTCGAACGGTGGGCTCCAGGTGAAGTCCCAGGGAGGGTGGGTGGAGGCGCCGCCGTTGCCAGGGACGTTGGTGTGCAACATCGGGGACATGCTGGACCGGTTGACGGGGGGCTGGTACCGCTCGACCCCGCACCGGGTGAAGAACGTGAGCGGGAGGGACCGGCTCTCGTATCCGTTGTTCTTCGACCCGGACTTCGCGGCGGAGGTGCCTCCGCTGCCGCGCGTGCGCTCTGTCGACGTGGATGATGACCACGCCCGCCGGTGGGACGGCGCGAGCGTCCACGCGTTCCAGGGGACGTACGGCGACTATCTGCTGGGCAAGGTGTCGAAGGTGTTCCCGCGGCTCGTGCGCAAGGTGCTGTAGCGCACGGGAGGTACGACCTCGACCGGGGAGGCTCGTTCCCCGGGCTGACACGCCTCCCACCGTGGCCGGTGACGCGGACTCCGTCACCGGCTCACGGACACCTCACGAACCGCCCTGCGCCGGAGCCTCCGCGCGGGGCAGCAGCCGCCCACCGAGCATGGTGATGCGCCGCGCCGCCAGTCGCTCACGCGCGTCGGGGTGGATGTCGCCAGGCGTCCACTTGAGGTCCTGGTCGAACTCCACGTGCACGGAGTCCACGCCGTCCAATCCCTGGAGGCGCTGCTCGATCTCCCGCATGAAGTACGCGGCCATCATGCACATGGGCGAGGTGATGTGCATGCGCACCGTCACCTTCCCCGCGTGCGCCGTGACGGACTCGATGAGCCCCATCTCCCCGATGCCCAGCGGCACGCCCGTCGCCAGGCTGCACGGGTCGGGAATCGACTGGATGCGCTCGCGCAGCTCCTGCTCGGTCATCACCGCGCCTCCGGCTGGTAGCTGTAGGGCGTGACTCCTCCCCGCGCCTTCTTCTTCGAGAACGCGTCGTTGGCGATGCGGGCTTTCGCCTTCTCGACGTCGATGCCGGCGTAGCGCGCGTAGTTGTCGCAGAGGATCATCCGCTTCACCTCCGGCGTCACCTGCATCCCCGCCACCTTCACCAGCTCCTCCGGTAGCTCGAAGTCGTGCCAGAACTTGTGGATGGCCGGCTGCGGGTGGCTGAACACCGTGCCCGAACCCCACATGATCTTCGCCGGGCCCGCCCACTTGAGCAGCGCGGCCAGCGACTCCGCGAACCAACGCTCGCGCTTCACCAGCAGCGCTCCCGTCACCTCCAGGTTCACGTACACGTTCGGGAACAGCGACAGCTGCATCCCCGTCTCGTCCAGGAAGGCCATGCCGCCGTGGACGATTTCGAAGTTCAGGTCCGGGAACGCATCCGCCGCCCCGCCGATGTCGTCGACCTTGTACGGCTCCAACGGCACCGCCCCCATGGGCAGGCCCTTGTGCACCGCGATGTTCTTGATGCCCAGCTTCCGCGCCCGCTCGAACAGCGGGAACGCGATGCTCGGGTCGTCCATCCGCCAGCCCGTGTGCCGGAACGAGTCCCCCAGCCACGCCGCCGGGTAGAGCTTCAGCCCCACCGGCTTCAGCTCCTCCACCTGCCGCTCCAGGTCCTCCAGCGCCGCCGTGCCCCGCAGCGGGTCCACGCCCGCGTAGACGAGGAACCGGTCCGGGTAGCGCTTCTTGATGTCGAGCGTCTTCTCGTACGAGCACAGCCCGTCCGTGTAGAGCGTCTGCAACGGCAGCACGTGGTGGACCGCGAGGTCCACGTCGCTCTCCACGAAGAGGATGTGCGCCAGCTCGTCCACGGACCAGTTCTTCAGGAAGCGCTCGGCCTGGACCACGCGGTGCGTGTCGCCGGACAGCCCCGAATGCAGCCCGAAGATGAGCTGCGCCAGGGACTCGGCGTACCTCCCGGCGCGATAGTTGGACGGGTGCAGGTTGTACGCGTGTGTCACCGCATCAATGACGAATCCGCCGCCAATCACCAGTCGACTCCCTCTTCTCGTGCGCGCGGGCCCATCCCGCGCGCGGCAACGACCTCAGGCCGGCGGCGTGTCCGTGGACTCCACCGCCAGCACCTCTCCCACCAGCTGCTGAATCATCTGCGCGTCGAAGGGCTTCTCGATGCGCGGGTTGGGGACTCGCTCCAGGAACTGCCGCGCCCGGGCCGTGTACGAACCCCCGGTGATGAAGATGAAGCGCAGGCTCAGGCCCGGCTCGCGCTCGCGCACCCGCTCGTAGACGTCCATGCCCGTGACGCCCGGCATCATCAGGTCGCAGAAGATGGCGTCGAACTCCGCCCCGCTGGCCAGCTTCACCAGCGCCTCCTCGCCGCTGCTCACCACCGTCACATGGTGCCGCTTGCCGATGATGCGCGCCAGCGAGCGCCCCACCGCGGGCTCGTCGTCGATGACCAGCATCCGCCCGCTGCGCTCCGACGAGGGGACGGGCGCCGGCGGCGCCTCCCGCACCGGCGCGTCGGGCGGCGCGGGCGGCAGCGTCACCGTGAAGGTCGTGCCCTGGCCCGGCTCGCTGCGCACGGTGATGTCGCCGCCCAGCCCCCGGATGATGCCGTGGCAGATGGAGAGCCCCAACCCCGTGCCCACCCCCACCGACTTGGTGGTGAAGAAGGGGTCGAAGATGCGCGCCATGATGCTGGGGTGCATGCCGGCGCCCGTGTCGCTCACGTCCACCGCCACGCCCCCCTCGGGCGTGGGGCGCACCCACAAGGTGACGCGGTGGCGCGCCGGGTCCCCCTCGGGGATGGCCTGCGCCGCGTTCACCACCAGATTGAGGAACACCTGCCCCAGCCGCGACGCGTCCGCGTACACCGGCGGCACCGGCTCGTACTGCTTGAGGACGTGGGCGCGGGGCTTCAGCTCGCTGGAGGCCAGCTTGAGCGAGAACTCCAGCGACTCGCGCACGTCGAGCAGCTCGCGCCGCTCCTCCTCCTGGCGCGAGATGTACTTCAGGTCCCTCACGATGTTGCGCACCCGCGTGGCGCCCTCGTGCGCCTCGCGCAGCAGGTCCCCCGTCTCCTTGAGCGACACGGACCAGTTGGGCGCGATGACCCCGTCCGGGAGGGTGCGGCCCAGCTCGCCCCCCAGCCGGTGGATGGACTCCATCGCCGAGTCGAGGTTGGCCAGCACGTACGTCAACGGGTTGTTGATTTCGTGGCCCACGCCCGCCGCGAGCGTGCCCGCCAGCACCATGCGGTCCGACTGGAGCAGCTGCGCCTGCATGCGCTTGCGCTCGGTGATGTCGCGCGCCATCACCACCACCGCGCCGACTCCGTCGAAGTCCACTGGCAGGCCCGCGCTCTCCGCGTCGAACCAGGTGCCGTCCCGGCGCAGGTAGCGAATCTCCCGCAGCGGCGCCAGCTCCCCCCGCGCCACCACCGCGTGCACGCGCTGGCGCACCAGGTCCAGGTCGTCCGGGTGGACGATGCTCCAAATGGACCGGCCGATGAGCTCGCTGGCGTGCTCGTAGCGCAGCGTCTTGAGCATCGTGGGGTTGACGTAGATGAAGCGCTGCTCGCGGTGGACGAAGATGACCTCCGGCGCCGCCTCGATGAGCTTGCGGAAGCTCTGCTCGGAGCGGTGCAGCGCCTCCTCGGTGCGCTTGCGTTCGGTGACGTCCTCGAAGGCGAACAGCCGGAAGCGCGACGCGTCACCCCGCGTGCCCATGGGCGTGGACAGCCGCCGCAGGGTGCGCCCGCTGGCCAGCACCGCCTCGTCGCCCTGGGGCGGCAGCCCGTCCTCGTCTCGGGGATGGAGCCGCAGGAAGTGCGCCGCCTCGCCCGCGCCCAGGCACGCCTCGAGCACCTCCCCGTGCGACAGCACGCCCCGGCGCAGCGACTCCTCCATCGCCTCGATGCCCCACAGCTGGCAGAAGCGACGGTTGGCGTAGAGCACCGTCCCCGTGCGCACATCCACCACGTAGAGGCCCAGGGGGAGGCTGTCGCTCATGGCCCAGGGCGGCATGAGCGGCTCGACGACGTCCCCGCCCGCGCGCAGCTTGTCCAGCACGGGCGCCGACTCCATCCGCCGCCCGGTGCAGCAGAGCGGGCCTCCCACCGAGGTGCCCGTCACGCTCCATGCCAGCCACGCCCACGTCCCATCGCGACAGCGCCACCGGAAGGACAGCCGCGTGTCCCCGGGCACGCGCAGCAGCGCCTCCAGCCGCGCCTCCACCGTCGCCAGGTCCTCGGGGTGGATGAAGGAACGGTACCCCTCGTGCTGGAGGTCCGCGGGCGCCCACCCCACCGTCGTCTCCCAGGCGGGGTTCGCCTCCAGGATGCGCCCGTGCGCGCCCAGCACCACGAACAGCTCGGTGGACAGCTCGAAGAAGCGATGCGCCCACGACTCCATCAGCATTGCTTTCCTTCGAGGCCCAGGGGCCCACGCCCTCTCGGCCAGGAGGGGCTGGCCCATGCCGCGCGGGTGTTTGACGGGAACAAACGTGCCTTTCCGGACATAGACACCATTTCGGGAAAAAATGCATGTCCCTAATGCGTTGTCAGGGCGCGTCGCGCGCGTGGGTGTGGGGGCACTCGGGGGGATGTCTGACGAAGGGGACCGGGGCTGTCTGCCGTTGCCGTGGCCTCAATCCACGACACCTGGCGAGGCGGATGGCGCCAACGGTCGACGCAATGCCTCACGTGCGCGGTCGTCGCTGCCGGACCCTACCCGGCAGCCTGCGGAACGCGGTCACGAAGACCTCAGGGGACGTGAGAGTCTTTTGCGTCGTCCCCAGGTCCAATTCCAATCCCCCGAGGAGGGTGGATACTTCCAGTGACAATGTAAAATTGAACCGTTTTCACCGAAATAGTGTTCGCTTGTACGCTGAGTGAGGCACCGGGCTTGACGGCGTTGCGAATGATCTTCAACATGCCCGCCACGTTTCCTCCCAAAGAGTGAGACGCAGCGGCGGTAGTCGCCTCCCCCAAAAGCGATTCCGCCGTATGAAGTCCCAGTTGAGCCCCGCGCGCCGCGTTCCCCCTCTCGGCGCGCGGTGGCCCCTGGGATTCCCCGCCTCCCTGGAGCACGAGCAGCCGGACCGACCCCGCACCTCGCGTGGAGACCATCGTGCTTGCGACGTGCGGGGGTGGGGCGGAGAGTGGGCGCCTCTCCCGGAGGTCCGCCCGTGTCCGTATCCGCCTTCGTCTTCTCCTCGTCCCTCGCGCTGAAGCTCTTGTCGGCGGCGGCGCCCGCGCCCGCGAAGGCCGCTCCGGCGGCGAAGGCGGCGGCGGTGCCGTTGTCCGTTTCGGAGAAGCTGGTGGGGCCCGCGCTCACGGAGGGGCACGCGTACGCGCGGTTGGCGGAGCTGACGGATGGGATTGGCCCGCGCCTGTCGGGTTCGGAGGGCGCGGCGGCGGCGGTGCAGTGGGCGCTGCGCTCGTTCCAGGCGGACGGGGTGAAGGCGTGGACGGAGCCGGTGAAGGTGCCGCACTGGGTGCGCGGCGAGGAGCGGGGCGAGGTGCTCGCGTCGGACAAGACGCGGGGCCATCCGCTGTTCCTGATGGCGCTGGGCGGCAGCCCTCCCACGGCGCCGGAGGGGCTGACGGCGGAGGTGGTGGAGGTGACGTCGCTGGAGGCGCTGGCGGCGCTGGGCGACTCGGTGAAGGGGAAGGTCGTCTTCTTCAACCACGCCATGGCGGTGGCGGCGGACTACGGGCGCTTCGCGGGGCTTCGCGGCCGGGGCCCGGCGCAGGCGGCGAAGCAGGGCGCGGCGGGGGCGTTGGTGCGCTCGCTGGCCACCGCGTCGCTGCGCACGCCGCACACGGGCAGCACGCGCTTCGAGGACGGGGCGCCGAGCATCCCCGCGGCGTCGGTGACGACGGAGGACGCGGAGCTGCTGCACCGGCTGCTGGCGGCGGGCGGTCCGGTGCGGGTGAAGATGGTGCTGGGCTGCTCGGTGCTGCCGGACGCGGACTCGCACAACGTGGTGGCGGAGATTCGCGGGCGCGAGAAGCCGGACGAGGTGGTGCTGATTGGCGCGCACCTGGATTCGTGGGACGTGGGCACGGGCGCGCATGACGACGGCGCGGGCGTGGTGATGGTGATGGAGGCGGCGCGGCTCTTGAAGAAGCTGCCGCAGGCGCCCCGGCGCACGGTGCGCGTGGTGCTGTACATGAACGAGGAGAACGGGCTCGCTGGCGGGCGCGCCTATGCGCAGGCGCACGCGGCCGAGCTGTCCAAGCACGTGGCGGCCATGGAGATGGACTCCGGCGGTGGCCGGCCGGTGGGCGTGAGCGTGCGCGCGGGCGAGGGGGCCCAGGACCTCCTGCGGCCCTGGATGTCGCCACTGGTGGCGCTGGGCGCGGCGAACTTCTCGTCACGTGAGGCGGGTGGGGCGGACATCAGCCCGCTGTTGCCCGCGCGGGTGCCCTTCTTCGGCGTGGAGGTGGACGCGAGCCGCTACTTCGACGTGCACCACACGCACGCGGACACGCTGGACAAGGTGGATCCGCAGGACCTGGCGCGCGGCACCGCCGCGGTGGCGTGGGTGACGTACGCGCTGGCGGAGATGCCGCGGACGCTCGAGCGCCCGGCGGCTCCGGCGAACCCGTTCCCGGTGGCTCCGCCCGCGCCCACGCCGCCGAAGTCCGCGTCGGGCCACTGAGGCCCGGGTCCCCGCGGTGACGCGCGGACCCTCTCACGGGTCCGCCGTCCGGGAGCTTCAGCGCCCCAGGCGCGCCGCGATGCCGTCGAGCACGCAGTCCAGGCCCTGCTCGAACACGGCGTCGGGCGAGGGATGGGTGGCGTCGCGGACCACGCGGCCGAGCATGGGGAAGCGGCCGGTGGCGATCATCCGCTGGATGTAGGCCCCGGACGCGTCCTCCCACTGGCCCTGGTTCATGCCGCTCTCGAGCTTGCTGGTCTCGTTGCGCAGGGCGCCCAGCACGTACGCGTCGACGGTGCCGACGGCGAGCATGATGCGGTCGATGTGCTCGAAGCCCGGCGTGCCGTTCAGCGCCGCGAACGACGCCTCCACGTGCGCGAGCGCATGGGGCCCCAGGTGGGGACGGCCGCCCAGCAGGTCGATGAACCAGGGATGCCGGTTCGCCGCGCGGCGCGTGCGGTGGGCCATGGCGCGCAGGGCCTGACGCCAGTCCCCGGTGAGCGGCCCCTCGGACGCCATCTCGCCGTACACCGCGTCCACCATCAGCTCCAGCAGCTCCTCCTTGCTGGACAGGTAGCCGTAGAGCCGCATGGGGCCCGCGTCCAACGAGGCGCCGACCTTGCGCAGCGACACCGCCGCGAGCCCGTCCGCGTCCGCGAGCGCGATGGCCGCGCGGACGATCTGCTCCCGGCTCAACGGCTCCGGCGCGGGGCGGCTGGCCGGCTCCGGGCGCTCCCAGATGAGTCGGGCCTCCAGCTTCTCTCGGTCGCTCATGTACCCTGGCCTCTTGCCCCTTCCTCCACGCCGTTGACAACACCTGTCCCGATCATTACGTCGTATCGAACTTTACACTGTATTTATTCGATTCGTCGTATCGGAGGTGCCATGTCAGCGGAATCCAGGTCGGTTCTTGTAGTGGGAGGTGGGTTGGTGGGGTTGTCGGCGGCGCTCTTCCTGGCATGGAGGCGGGTGCCGGTGGTGGTGGTGGAGCGGCATCCGGGCAGCTCGCCGCATCCCCGGGCGATTGGGTACACGCCCCGGACGATGGAGCTGTTGCGGGCGGTGGGGTTGGGGGCGCGGGTGCCGCCGACGCCGGAGGACTTCCAGCTGCGCCGGGTCCGGGTGGAGAGCCTGGCGGGGGCGTGGTTCGAGGAGAGCCACTGGACGCCGCCGAGGCAGGAGGCGGCGCCGCGTGACGACTCGCCGTGCCGGGGTGCGGCGGTGGCGCAGGACCGGTTGGAGCCCATCCTCCGGGAGGGCGCGGTCGCGCTGGGGGCGGACATCCGGCTGCGGACGGAGTTGGTGCGCTTCGAGCAGGACGCGGACGGGGTGACGGCGTGGCTGCGAGGCCCCGAGGGCGAGGAGTCCCGGGTGCGCGCGGCCTTCATGGTGGCGGCGGATGGGCATCGCAGCCGCGTGCGCGAGGCGCTGGGCATCGGGCGGAGTGGGCGGGGCCACCTGCGCACGGTGCGCAGCGTCCTGTTCCGGGCGCCGCTCGAGGAGTACCTGCGCTCGGGGGTGACGCAGTTCGAGGTGCGTCAGCCGGGGTTCGAGGCGTTCCTGACGACGTATGGCGATGGGCGGTGGGTGCTCATCTTCTCGGACGACACCGAGCGCGACGAGGGGACGCTGCTCGCGCTGGTGCGGCGGGCCATCGGGAGGGTGGATGTGCCGGTCGAGCTCATCACCACGGGGCGCTGGGAGATGAGCGCGCTCATCGCGGACCGGTTCTCGGCGGGGCGCGTGTTCCTGGCGGGGGACGCCGCGCACACGCTGCCTCCCAGTCGGGGTGGGTACGGGGCGAACACGGGCATCGACGACGCGCACAACCTCGCGTGGAAGCTGGCCTCGGTCCTGGAGGGCGCGTCGTCGCTCGGGTTGCTGGAGACGTACGATGCGGAGCGGCGTCCCATCGCGTGGTTGCGGCACGACCAGATCTTCGCGCGCGCGGACTACAAGGCGGACGCGGCGGGGACGGCGAAGGGGGTCGACATCATCGACGACGAGGCGATGGAGTTCGGCCAGCTCTACCGCTCCACGGCGGTGCTCGGCGCGGACGCGTCGTTGCCACCCGCGCGGCGGCCCGAGCAGTGGGCGGGCCAACCGGGCACGCGCTTGCCACATGCGTGGGTATCGGTGAAGGGCGAGCGGGTCTCCACGCTGGATGTGCTCCAGCGCGGCTGGGTGCTCCTCGCCGATGAGGAGGCGTGGGGCGTCGCCGCGGAGGCGGTCACCCGGGCGTCCGGCGTGGCCGTGGAGTGCCTGCGCATCGGCGCCCACGTGAGGCCGGAGGACACGGGCGTGTTCAGGGCCACGCTGGGGCTGGAGGCGGGAGGCGCGCTGCTGGTGCGGCCAGATGGGTACATCGCCTGGCGCTCGGTCGGGCTGCCGGCGGAACCGGAGCGCGCGCTCACCCGCGCGCTCGCGCAGGTGTCGTCCGCCACGTGGCGCTCGGGGGCGTAGCCGGGCAGTGGGCGCGCAGCGGGCTTCACCGGAGGGTGTTCCCCGCCCAGCAAAGGGGCTCGGCTCCTGGTTTGATTTTGTCGATAGCCGCCGGAATGCAGGCCAGCTGCTGGCGGGTCGCTGGCAATCGGCTCGGTATCGACAAAATCAAATGACGACCCAGCGCTAGTCTCCCGCGGACGGCTCCCGTCCCATCGTCCTGCGCAGGCGCTGCTCTGGCATCCGCAGCGTCACGAGGAGCGCGAGCAGGGCGATGAGGATGGCGCAGCGGTACACGTTCTCCACGGCCCGCGTGAAGGACACCTTCACCGCCTCGCCCGTCCGGTCCACGGCCTCCAGGGCCTGACGTTCCCTCGCGTCGACGCTCGCCGTGTCTCCCGAGCGCTGTCGCTCCGCCGCGAACTCCCGGCGCACGCGGGCCTTCAGGTCGTCCGCGTGGAACGCGGCCCGCGCGTGTTCCCCCTCGCCTCCCGTGCCCTGCGCGGCGGAGGTCAGCTCGCGCATCAGCGTCGGGGGCAGCCCCTGCGTGGCCTGCGCCAGGCGCGTGCGCATCTGGTGCCCGAGCGTCGTCGAGAACACCGTCCCCAGCAGCGCCACGCCGAGCGTCATCCCCAGCTGGCGGAAGAACGTCGCCGCGGACGTGGCCACGCCAATCCGTTGGGGTGGCACCGCGTTCTGGATGGCCAGCGTGTAGAGCGGAATCGACGGCCCCAACCCCAACCCCACCAGCACCATCTTCACCGTCACTTCCGCCTGCGTGGAGTGCGTCGTCAGCGTGAAGCCCATCACCGCGAAGCCCACCATCAACAGCACCTGCGCGCCCAACATCAACGGCTTGTAGTGCCCCAGCCTCGACACGAGCTGTCCGCTCACCACGTTGCCCGTCACCACGCCCAGCGTCAGCGGCGTCAGCGTCAGCCCGGAGTGCGTGGCCGACAGCCCCACCACGTTCACCATGAACAACGGCAGGAACACCACGCCGGACAGGAACACCGCGCCGATGATGAACACCGCCAGGTTCGCCACGCTGAACGTCCGCTGACGGAACAGCCGCAAATCCAGCAGCGGCTCCTCCGCGCGCCGCTCTGCGTGGAAGAACAGCGCCGTGCCCAGCGCCGCGAGCGCGAACATCCCGAGTATCGGCCACGAGCCCCAGGTCCAGCCGAAGCCATCCCGCGCCTGCTCCCCCGTGCGCCCCAGGCTGAGCCCCAACAACAGGGGCACCACCGCGAGCGCCAGCGCCAGCGCGCCCGGCCAGTCGAGCCTCCCGCGCTCCACGCCCGACGGTCGCAGCTTCGGCATGCGCAGCAGCACCAGCGCCAACGCCACCGCGCCCACCGGCAGGTTGATGAAGAACACCCAGTGCCAGCCCAGCCGGTCCGTGATGAAGCCCCCCGCCAGCGGCCCCACCACGCTCGACAGGCCGAACACCGCGCCGAACAGCCCCTGGTACTTGCCGCGCTCTCGCGGAGGGAACAGGTCCGCCACCACCGCGAGCGAGCCGGTGAACAGCGCCGCGCTGCCCAGCCCCTGCACCGCGCGGAAGAGGATGAGCGTCACCGTCGAGCGCGACACGCCGCACAGGAAGCTGCCCGCGAGGAATATCGAGATGCCCGCGGCCAACACCGCGCGACGGCCCAGCACGTCCGACAGCTTCCCCCACACCGGCACCGTCATCGTCGAGGCGACCAGATACGACGTGGTGAGCCACGGATAGAGCGACGGCGGGATGCCCAGGTCCGCCTGGATGGACGGGCCCGCCGTGGCGACGATGGTCTGGTCCAGCGCCGCGAGCAGCAGCCCCAGCAGCGCCCCCAGCATCGTGAACACCTTCTGCGAGCGGGTGAACGCGGGGAAGGCGGCGGTCACGGCTTCGGAGGACGCGGCGGACGGGGCCATGGTCGGGGCGGTGCGCTTCCACGCGTGGACGTGGCGCTGCCCGCGAACCTGGGGCCACGTCGCGGATGACGCCAGCGCTCGCTCCCGTCATGTTGCTCGGCGGACATCTGCGTGGGCTTGATGGCGAGACCTCGCGGACGGCCCCGAGCGGCCCGCGCCCCGCATGACTCCAAGGCCCGGGCTGTCTTCACCCGAACGGGACGCCGGGGAGCGGTGGATACCCCTCGGCGCGCAAGCATCCGCCGGGCGTCGACGACGTTTGTCGTAATCTGCGGGGCCCTGGACCTCGTCCACCGAAGGCGACCGGAGTCGGCCACCCGTCGCACACACCACCGCACGACAGCGAGCGTCCCGTCCCACTCCTCACGAGAGGAAACGTCATGCGTGTGTCCATCCGGTCCGCGGTCGCCGTCATCCTGTTGTCCCTGTGGTGTGGCTGCGACGACGACCCGGAGCCCGAGCCGGAGCCCCAGCCCGAGCAGGGCCCCTGGTTGTCCGAGACACCCCTGTGGGAGGTGAAGGGCGACCGGACGATTCCCAATGGCTGCTTCGGCAGCGACGTCGAGTATGGGGACTTCGACGGCGATGGTCGCAAGGACCTGGTGGTGGGCACCGAGGCCTGCCAGACCCTGCTCACCGGGACCCAGTACCAGGGACGGGTGTCCATCTTCGTGGGACAGGAGCGCTTCTTCTCCACCCAGGCCGTGGCCGCCGACATGACGTGGAGGAACACGCACCCGAGGACCAACGGACGCCGCCTCCGCTTCTCCGTGGGCGACGTGAACGGAGACGCCTACGCGGACCTGCTCGTGTCCGGCCAGTTCGGCGCTTCCGTGTTCCTGGGGCAGGCGGACCTGGCCGCGATGCTCGCCGAGCCTTCCTTCCGCGTCCCGGGCAACAACCAGTTCTACGCCTCCGGCTTCGCGGACCTGGATGGGGACGGGCACGACGACCTCGTCGTCAGCCGCGGCGTCGAGCAGCTCATCTACCGCGCGACCCCTGGCGCGCCCGAGGGCCTCTTCACCCTCTCGCTGCGACGCGCGGGCTTCCTCAACGCGAGGTTCCCGGGGGACCTGAACGGCGACGGCGCCGACGACGTGCAGCTCTCCCTGGAGGACGAGCGCATGGGCTACTTCCTGGGCTGCAAGCCGGGCAGCGCGTTCGCGTGCGATGGCCTCATCTCCGCCGAGCCGTGGCGCATCGAGACGCTGGAGGGACAGGGCCAGCGCTTCCCCGACATCAACGGCGACGGGAAGGCGGAGACCTTCGCCGTCACCACCCGAGGCCCCATCCAGTTCCACCTCTCCAACCCGGATGGCACCTTCTCGCCCACGCCCGTCTGGTCGCTCCAGGGCGACCCCGCCTTCCCCGGCCTGGGCAGCCCCACCTCCGCCGTGGGGGACATGGACGGCGATGGCCGCGGCAACGACTTCGTGATGGGCGCCGTCGGCCGGCTCTACTTCTTCTCCGCGCCCGAGGCCGCCTCCACCCCGCTGAAGCCCGTCTGGGCCTGGCCGCGCGCGGACACCATCCCCAACGGCTACGAGACCTACCGGCGCTACTCCGTGGCGCCCGTGGGGGACCTGGACGGGGACGGCTACGACGACCTGGCCATCGCCTCCACCGCGTCCGGTGACATCTTCGAGGCGCCCCTCGGGGAAGTGGCCATCTACGGGGGCGGCAAGGTCCCCCGCAAGCCCTCCGAGCCGCCGCGCGCCTCCGCGCCCGTGGCGTGCAACCTCGGGCTCGACCCGGTGGGCGGCAAGCCGGACCTCACCGTGGACAAGGAGATGCTCGAGCGCACCGTCCACGTGGTGTGGAAGACCTTCCCCGAGGACGCGTGCGAGGTGAAGGAGCGGTGCGTGGCCGCGCCCGGCCGGCGCAAGCTGCTGCGCTTCAGCACGGCCATCCAGAACCTGGGCAACAAGGCCGCCATCCTCCCACCCATCGAGGAGAACCCGGACCTGTACTACCTGGACGAGTGCCACGGGCACTACCACCTGACCGACTTCGCCTCCTACGAGCTGCGCGACGCGGCGGGGCAGCTCGTGCTCCGGGGCCGCAAGCAGGGCTACTACCTGGCGGACATCCAGAGCTACTGCTCGGACGCCCAGGAGGTGAACTACCTCTACGACCCCATGGGCATCTCCGCGGGCTGGGCGGACATCTACACGCTCGACACCCCGTGCCAGTGGGTGGACATCACGGACACGCCGGACGGCACCTACACGTTCCAGGTCAGCGTGGACAACCGCGACATCGTCGACGAGGGAACGGTCCATCCCAACACCGTGTCCTTCGCGGTGAAGCTGGAGGGAGACGCCGTCACGGTCCTTCCGTAATGCTCGGGGGCCATGAGCCTCGACCGCCCGCTGTACCTGGACCACAACGCCACCACCCCCGTGGATCCGGAGGTGGTGGAGGCCCTGCTGCCGTATCTGCGTGACGCGTTCGGCAACCCCTCCAGCGCCCACGTGTATGGGCGCCGCGCTCGCGAGGCGCTGGAGGAGGCCCGCGCGAAGGTGGCCGCGCTCATCCACGCGCGCCCCGCCGACATCCTCTTCACCTCCGGCGGCACGGAGGCCAACAACCTGGCCATCCGCGGCACCGCCGAGGCCCGCGCCGAGCGTCGCCACCTGGTGACGTCCGTCATCGAACATCCCGCCACGCGCCTGCCCTGCGACGCGCTGGAGTGGCGGGGCTGGCGCGCGACGTGGCTGCCGGTGGGCGCCGACGGCCGCGTGCGCGTGGAGGACGCCGAGCGCGCCCTGGACGAAGCCGGCGAGGACACCGCGCTCGTGTCGCTCATGCACGCCAACAACGAGACGGGCGTGCTCCAGCCGGTGGCGGAGGTGGCCCGCCTCGCGCACCGCCACGGCGCCACCGTGCACACGGACGCCGCCCAGTCCGTGGGCAAGGTGCCCGTGGACGTCACCGTGCTGGACGTGGACCTGCTCACGCTGGTGGGCCACAAGCTCCGCGCGCCCAAGGGCATCGGCGCGCTGTACGTGCGCCCGGGCACGCCGCTGCGCGCCTTCACCCTGGGCGGTGGTCAGGAGCGCGGCCTGCGCCCCGGCACGGAGAACGTCGCCTACGCGGTGGGGCTCGGCGTGGCGTGCGAGCGGGCCGGACGGCGACTCGCCGAGGGCACCGGGCGCATCCACGCCATGAGGGAGCGGCTGTGGGACCGGCTGCGTGAGGCCATCCCCGGCATCGCCCTGAGCGGGCACCCGACCGAACGGCTGCCCAACACACTCCATGTCCGCTTCCCTCACGCGCGCGGCGGCGCCGTGCTGGCGGCGGCGCCGGAGGTGGCCGCGTCCACTGGCTCGGCGTGTCACGAAGGTGGGGAATCCGCGTCCTCCGTCCTGCGGGCCATGGGGGTCCCCGAGGAGGAGGCCCTGGGCTCGGTCCGCCTGTCCCTGGGGCCGGACATCTCTCGGGACGACGTGGAGGTGGCCGCGGCCGCGCTGGTGCGCGCCTGGAATCAGGTGAAGCGCTGAAGGGCGCGTGCAATCATCCGCGCCCTGCCGCGTAGGACGCCTGTCGGGGTGTCTCGCCCGAGGTGTGTCCCCGCCCGCTGGCGGAAGAGGGTTTCACGTGAGTTTCAGGGTCGACGTGTGGGAGGGCGGGCGCATCGCGTTGTTCTCGCTCCGCTCCAACCGGATGCGGACGGTGCTGACGACGGTGGGCATCGGCGTGGGCGTCTGCACGCTGTTGGCCATCGTCGGCATCATCCAGGGCATCAACCGCTCGTTCGAGGACCAGCTGGCGCAGATTGGCGCCAACACGCTCCAGGTGTCGAAGTTCCCCTGGACGATGCACGGCGACTGGTGGACGTACCGCAACCGGAAGAACCTGTCGGCGGACCTGGTCGAGCCCATCCTCCAGGCCTCCGAGCACGTCGTCGCCGCCGCGCCCCTCTACTTCGACCGCATCGAGACGCGGTTCCTGGACCGGCGGATGGGCTCGGTGACGGCCATCGGCACCACGCCGGACTACGCCATCATCTCCTCCCAGACGGTGGACCGCGGACGCTTCCTCACGGAGGCGGACATCGACGCGCGCGCGCACGTGGCCGTCATCGGCGCGGAGGTGGCGCGCTCGCTGTTCCCCGGGCTCGACCCGGTGGGCCACCGCGTCCTGCTGGAGGGCCGGCCCTACCGCGTGGTGGGCACGCTGGAGTCCAAGGGCATCATCCTGGGGGAGAATCAGGACACCATCGTCATGATTCCCTACCGCTCCTTCCAGGAGCAGTTCGGCAAGCGCTTCTCGCCGAACATCGCGGTGTCGGTGGACTCGCCGGACAACGTGCTCAAGGTGGTGGACCAGCTCACGCCCGCGCTGCGCCGCGCGCGCAACACGCCCCCGGGCGAGCCGGACGACTTCGCCGTCAACCGGCCGGAGCAGCTGGCCAACATGTACTCACAGCTCACCGGCGCCCTCTACGGCGCGGCCACGGGCGTGGGCCTGATTACCCTGCTGGTGGGCGGCATCGGCATCATGAACATCATGCTGGTGTCGGTGCGCGAGCGGACGCGGGAGATCGGCGTGCGCCGGGCGCTGGGCGCGCGCAAGCGCACCATCATCCTCCAGTTCCTGATGGAGGCCGCGAGCGTGTCCGCGGTGGGCGGCGCGCTGGGCACGGTCGTGGGCCTGGGATTGGCGAAGACGGTGTCGCTCATCACGCCGCTGGCCGCGTCGGTGGAGCCGCTGACGGTGGCGCTCGGCGTGGGCTTCGCGGCGATGGTGGGGCTGCTGTTCGGCATCTGGCCCGCGGCGCGCGCGGCCAACCTGGACCCGGTGGAAGCACTCCGCCACGACTGAGGAGACACCGGCGATGATGGCCTTCTGGGACACGATTCGGCTGGCGTTCGGGACGTTCGTCTCGAACCCGCTGCGCTCCTTCCTGACGCTGCTGGGCATCGTCATCGGCGCCACCACGGTGGTGACGATGATGGGCCTCATCCAGGGCCTGCGGAACCAGGTGAACGAGAACCTGTCCGAGCTGGGCTCGGACTGCTTCCAGGTGCAGCGGCTGCCCTTCGGCGCCGGGGATTTGTCGCTGGCGGAGCTGTCGCGCCGCCCGCGCTTCAACCTGGACGACCTGGAGGCGATTCGCGAGCAGCCCTCCGTGCTGGTGGCGGCGGCGGAGGACTCCTTCGGCGGGTTGAAGGTGTCCACCTCCCAGCGCGAGTCCCGCGCCAACGTGGGCGTCTGGTCCGGCACGCCGGAGTACTTCCAGACGAACTCGGTGACGGTGCAGTCGGGCCGCGCCTTCACGCAGACCGAGTACCTGGACGGCCGCCGCGTGGCGGTGATTGGCATGGACCTGGCGGACACGCTGTTCCCTGGACTGGAGCCGCTCGGGCAGACCATCCGGCTGAAGGGGCGCAACTTCGAGGTCATCGGCACCCTCAAGCGCCGGGGCGGCTTCCTGGGCGGTGGCAGCCAGGACAACCAGATGATGATTCCGCTCTCCGCCTTCCGCCCGCTGTTCGGCTTCCGGGACCTGCGCGTCAGCATCCAGGCGCGCTCCACGGAGGTGCTCCAGCGCGCGCAGGACGAGGTGACGGTGCTGATGCGCCGCCGTCACAACCTCAAGCCCACGGAGGCGGACGACTTCTTCATCTTCTCCAACGAGAGCACCACGAAGATGTTCAACAGCATCTCCCAGGTCATCTCCGCGGCCACCTTCGGCGTGTGCGTGCTGTCGCTGCTGGTGGGCGGCATCGGCATCCTCAACATCATGCTGGTGGCCGTCACGGAGCGGACGCGGGAGATTGGCATCCGCAAGGCGCTGGGCGCCAAGAAGCGGCGCATCCTCGCGCAGTTCGCCCTGGAGGCCGTGGTGCTGTCCCTGGCCGGCGGCGTGCTCGGCGTGGGCCTGGGCATGGGCCTGGCCCACCTGGCGAAGTGGGTGATGGGCCTGCCCACGGAGGTGCCCATGTGGGCCGTGGCCCTGTCGCTCGCCATGAGCAGCGGCGTGGGCCTGGGCTTCGGCATCTACCCGGCCGCGCGCGCCGCGAAGCTCGACCCCGTCGAGGCCATGCGCACCGAATAGGCGCGCGCGCCGCCTCGCTCCAACGGATGAGGCCCCACCCGCGACGAGCGCGGGCGGGGCCTCGGTGTTTCAGCGCGCGCCAGGGGCGCGGCTTGCTACGGGCAGGGCGGGGTGCAGATGAGCTCGCCCGTGATGGGGTGCTTGTAACAGAACACCTCGCACTCCGAGGACGGAGCCGCGGGCGCGAAGCCCGTCAACACGGCGGCAACGGCGAGGACAACGGCGACGCGGAGAGGCTTGAGAACAGTCATGGGGTGTGTCTCCTGATGCGTGTCCGAACTGCGGGGACCAGTCTGATTTTTGTCGCATTTGCTGACAATTAAGAAATTGAGATTCGCACGGAAGGTGCGCTTCGCGGGGTTGCCGCGCGCACGCGGAGAGGACTGGAGTTCCCTTCCTTCCTGAAGGTGTTCGCCGGGGACGGAACTATCCGGTGTGCTGGTCGTGTCGGGGGTGCGCGCACGGTGGGCGTGGGGGGCGTGGGGCCGGGCCCTGGGGTGGGTCGCCGCCAGCTCGTGGTTGCGGTGGCGGTTGGGGGCGCGTGTTACAGGCTGGCCCTCATGAGCGACAGCGATGTGTTGAGCCGGGTCGTCATCCGCGAGGCGCGTCCCGAGGATGACGTGACCATCGGGGAGCTGCTGATCTCCGCCTACGTCACCCAGTACGCGAAGAAGCTGCCGGAGGTCGTCTACACGGAGGAGCGGAAGCGGGAGCTGCGGGACGTGGCCGCGCGGCGGGCGGTGGCCACGGTGATGGTGGCCGAGGTGGACGGCGAGGTCGCCGGCACGGTGGCGCTGTTCCCTCCCGGCGCTCCGGGAGCGGAGGCGTGGCTGCCTCGCATGGCGGACCTGCGCGGGCTGGCCACGGCCGTGAAGTTCCACGGCGCCGGGCTGGCGAAGCCGCTGCTCGACGCGGCCCACGCCCTGGCGCGGAAGTGGGGCGTGGACAGCGTGGGCCTCCACGTGCGCCGGGGCGCCGAGGGCGTCGGGCGCATGTACCAGCGGCACGGCTACGTGCGGGTGCCGGAGGGCGACATGTCGCTGCCCACCGTGTACCTGGAGGCGTACCAGCTCTCGCTGAAGTAGTCGGCGCCCCAGGGGCGCGGGCCTGATGACGACGGACATCAGCGCTCGACGCCTGTCATCAGGCGGGCCCGGCGCTCCGTGGGCTCGCGGGTGGGGCGGCGTCGTGATTCCAGGGACTTGGTGGGAGGCGGGGGCTGGCATGGGGCGTGCTCAATGGCCCCACATCGGCTGACACCCCGGTCGGCCCCATCGCTCCCCGAGGAACACCGCCATGGCGATTTCCCCCCTGTCCCGCTCCCTGTCCCCCGTCTCCACGCAGTCACCGGTCGCCTCGGCCCGGTCCGCCGCGCAGGCGCCACAGCCCGCCCAGGCGAGGACCGCGGGGCTCCAGGGGCTGCTCCAGAAGGACGGCTTCGACGGGCCAGGGAGGCTCGCGGGCGCGGAGGGGCTCCAGAAGCTGGCGCAGCTGCTCTCCACGCTCAGCGAGCTGGCGCACCTGCTCGGGGGCGAGGGCAAGGCCATGGGCGGAGCGGCCCAGCCGGGGGCGTGCGGCGCCCCGGGCCCCGTCAACGCGAGCGCGCAGGGGCGGTCCGTGTCGGGGCCGGTGGGCCAGGGCTTCGGCGGCGTGCCGACCCTGGGCGGTGAGGCCGCGAAGCCGGTGGGGTCGCCGATGCCCACCGCGATGAATGCGCCGCTCCCGGTGTCCCCGGTGGAGGGGGGCGTGGTCGCGCGGCCGGGGAAGGCGGCCGCCGCGCCCGGGCTCCCGCCGGTCGACGCGAAGCAGAAGGCCGCCGCGCCCCAGGGGACGAAGCAGGACGGCAACACGCTCACCCTCAACAACGACGGCGACAAGCCGATGACGGTGACCTTCACGCCGAACGCGGGCGAGAAGCAGATGCCGTCCATCACCCTCCAGCCGGGTGAGCGCAACACGGTGAAGTTCCCCGAGGGCTGGTCCGGCAACTTCCGCAGCGCCTCCGGTGACGGGAAGAACGCCACGCTGGGCGAGGTGAAGTTCGGCGGCGGGTTCGGCCAGACGTACTACGACGTCAGCTACATCGAGGGCCACAACGCGGCCATGACGATGCAGCCGGTGAGCGGCGGCCGGAAGTCCGGCACCCTGGAGAACCTGCTCGCCTCCGCGCCCGACGCCATCAAGGCGCGCGGGGCGGATGGCCAGACCTACGGCATCAAGAAGTCCACCACGTCGAATGTGCAGGACCCGGCGGTGGTAGACTTCTTCCGCAAGCACGTCGGCGCGGACCAGGGGTACGTCATCCCCACCGACGACGCGAGCACGCTGGGCAGTGGCGACAGCAACCTCGTCGTCCACATGAAGAACCTCACCTGAGCCTGAGCCGCCCCCTCCATGAGTGTTCGCTGGCCCCAGAATGTCCCCCGCCCCGGGGTGCCCACCCGGAGTCCGAAGGACGAGGCGCCGCGCGAGCAGGAGAAGCCCGGCGAGTCGAAGTCGGGCAAGGCCTCGGCCAAGGGCGGCAAGGCCCCGGCGGGTGGCAAGGGCAAGCCCCTCTCCACGGAGGGCGGTGGTGCCCAGGGCGCGGCCCGACAGGAGGGCCCGGACGCGGGCGGCCAGCGCGGCGCCGCGGATGGGATGGACGCGGGCGGCCAGCGCGGCGCAGAGGCCCTGTTCCCGGGCGCCGCTCCGCCAGGAGGGCTGTCGACACAGGCCGCGCATGGCGCGACGGCGGTGTCCGCCCGGCCGGGCACGGGCGGTCCGCAGGCGGCCCAGGCGCGAGGTGCCCAGGCTCCGCTCGAGAAGCAGGCGCCCACCGTCCCCTCGGATGCGAACCCGGAGGGCGACGCGGCCGAGGCCGACGCGGAGAACCTCGCGAGGGCGGCGTTGGAGGGGCGCGCGCGGCTGCGCGCGGCGGTGCTCGACCGGCTCCACCGGGGGCTCACGGAGGTGGAGTCCCGGCTGGGCCAGTTCCTGGAGAACCCCGGCCGGCAGGGTGTCGTCACGGTGCCGGTGGTGCTCAGCGAGAGCTCGGTGACGAACGAGTTCTGGCGGATGGTGGCCGCGGCGTCGGAGGACCGGGACTTCCTGGCGCGCACGCTCGGCGTGCCGGTGACGGCGGACGACGCGACGCTGCTCCAGGCGCTGCGCGACGAGGTCCACGCGGCGTTCCTGGAGTTCGCCAGCTGGACGGAGGGCGCGAAGGCGCGGGCGGCCTACGACGCGGTGCTGGCCCGCTACGAGGCGGCGCGCATCCAGCCCGTCATCTCCGGGCACGACACCGGGCCGCTCATCGAGGAGTGCGCGCGGCTCCAGCTCTCCTGCGAGCCGGACTTCACCCGCTCGCTGCTGCTGTCGCCGCTGCTGCTCGCCGTGGCGTTGGCGCCGGAGGAGGGCACGCCGACGCAGGTCATGCTCGCCGGCCTCACGTTGGAGCAGCTCGGCGCGCTGGTGGGCCACCTGCGCCAGCTCAACCCCCTGCTCGACAATGCCCAGGTGCGCAACCTGCTGCTGCGCGCGGCGACCGACCTCAAGAAGGCGCTGCGCAAGCCGCTGGGGGACGCGGAGGTGGAGCGCGTGCAGGAGCTGGCGCGCCAGCTCGTGCGCCTCCAGGCGGTGGAGATGCTCTTCGTCTGACGCCGGTGGAGGCGCCGCCGCCTTCGGGAGACCTCAGGAGGACTCGCGGCCGAACGTCTTCTTCGCGCGCGAGCCGCCACCCTCGGACGTGCCCAGCGCGCCGATGAGGTGTCCGCCCCGCTCCGCGCGCTCGGCCTCGGTCGTGCCGGCGGCCTTCTCCACCAACAGCATTCCGCCGCTCTGGTGCTGTTGCCAGCTCGTGTTCACGGCGTCCGTCAGCTCGCTCGCGCTCAGGGACACGCTCTTGCCGGTGGCCGGGTCGTTCACCTTGTAGGTGCCGTCCGCGTTCTTGCCCTCGATGGTGACCCAGTGCGTGCGCCCGGGGCCGGCGCCCTTCGCGCTCGGGTCCACCTTGTTGGAGTCGAGGAGCACGGCGGCCTTGCCGTCGCGCTTCAGCGCCTCGTCCACCAGGTTGGTGTCGAAGAGGGACGAGCCCATCGTCACCTGGGCGCCCTCGTGGGCAATCATGTTCGACAGCTCGTGCGCGGTGGTCCCGTTGCCGTCGGTGAAGCGCGACTCCAGCGCGTTCATCGTCTGCGAGTCCTGGGCCCCGTCCTTCGACGTGGTGCCCGTGGACTTGCCCAGCATCGTCGCCACGGCGGAGCCGCAGTTGGCGTCCTTGGTCTGCTGGATGACGCCGTCGCTCCAGCCGCCAATCTCCGGGGCCCGCGTCGGGACGTCCTTCACGTTGCCCACCACCGGGGCCGTGGGCGCCACCTCGCCCGCCCCGGTGGGGCCGCAGAAGCGGTTCGTCCACGCCTGCCGCGAGGCCTCCTCCGCGCCGTACAGGTCCGACAGCGCCTCCACGACGGCGGTGGTGACGGCCTCCTGTGGGGCCAGCTCCTCCTGGGCCTGGGGGCGCGTCGCGCCGACGCGCGCCTGCTCGGGGACTCTCGTCAGCGGGGAGGGGAGGGTGATGCTCACGACGGCCTCCATGGGGGGAGAGGGGCTTGTGGGGACGACCCTAACCGGAAACCCACCGGGCGTTAAGCCTCAGTCCCGCCCGGCGTCCAGGTCGTGTTTGCGCAGCAGCTTCTTCAGGTAGACGCGGTCGATGTCCGCCTCGCGGGCGGCCCGGGAGATGTTGCCCTCACAACGCTCGAGCAGGTTGCGGAGATAGTCTCGCTCGAAGCCATTGATGAGTTGCTCCTTGGCTTCTTTGAAGGGCAGGTCCAGCTCCGCCATCTTGAGGCCGGCGGCGTCCGCGGAGGAGGCGAGGTCCGGCAGGGCCTCCTCGCCCAGGTTCACCACCTGCTCCACCACGTTGCGCAGCTCGCGCACGTTGCCGGGCCAGGGGTACTGGGCGAGCAGGGCGCGCGTCTGGTCCGACAGCGCGCTGGGCGGCCGGTCCATCTGCTGGAGCATGTGGTCGATGAGCAGCGGGATGTCCTCCGGCCGCTCCCGCAGGGGCGGCAGGGTGACGCGCAGCACCGCGAGCCGGTGGAACAGGTCCCGGCGGAACTTCCCCTGCTGCACGGCCTGCTCCAGGTTGACGTGCGAGGCCGCCACCACGCGCATGTTCACCGTGTGGTAGTCGTTGGCGCCCACGCGCTTGACCTGCCGGCGCTCCAGCACGCGCAGCAGGCGCGGCTGCAGCTCCAGGGGCAGCTCGCCCACCTCGTCCAGGAACACCGTGCCGCCCTGCGCGCGCTCGAAGGCGCCCGCGCGGTCACCCTGGGCGCTGGTGAAGGCGCCCTTCACGTGGCCGAACAGCTCGCTCTCGATGAGCGTGGGGGGCACGCCCGCCAGGTCGACGATGACGAACGGCCCCTTCTGGCGCGGGCTGTTCTGGTGGATGGCCTCCGCGCACAGGTCCTTGCCCGTGCCCGTCTCGCCCTGGATGAGCACGTCGGCGCCGCCCGGGGCCAGCCGCTCCAGCAGCGTGAAGGCCTCGCGCATCTTCCGGCTGCCGCCCACCAGCGCGCCGAACCGGTCGCGGGAGGACAGGAGCACCGAGCGCTCGCGGGTGTCCTCCGGCATCAGCTTCAGCTCGGTGGTGCCCAGGGTGATGACGGTGCCGGGGCGCAGCTCCAGCGACGTGAAGCGCAGCTGGTCGCAGAACGAGCCGTTGTGCGAGTCCAGGTCCGTGGCCACCACGTGCTCGTCGTGCACCTCCAGCCGCAGGTGCTGCCGCGACACGGACTTGTCGTCGAGGACGATGTCGCTCGTCGGCGACTTGCCCACCACGTACGTGCCCTGCTTGAGCGGGTGCACCTTGCCGGAGTCCGGACCCGAGAGGACCCGGAGCACCATCTTCACCTGGCCCGTCCGGCCGCGCGTCAGCGTGGCCGTGGCGTCCAGGGCTGCCTCATCCTCGTCCGGCGGCAACGACACGCCTCGGGAGGCTAGCACGCCTGTCGCACGCCGCCACTCACCGGCGGCGGGGGCGGGCGGGGGGCGGCCGGGTGGTTGGGGCCTTCTCGGTGGGGAGGGCCGCCAGGAAGGTGTCCACCTCGACCACGCGGGCGTCGAGCCCCGCCTCCGTGAACCAGCCCCGGGCCCGCGTGGCCTCGCTCCGGGCCTCGGGGAAGAGGCCCGTCTGGAGCAGCGCCCGCGCCAGCGCGAAGCCGGACTCCGCCAGCGCGTCCGGGGACGCCGACGCGAAGGCCACCGCCGCGCGCAGGGGCTCCACCGACTCGCGCGCGCGGCCCAGGCCGAGCAGCGCCTGGCCCACGCCATCCAGTGACGGCTGGAGCCGCTCGTCGTCCGCGGGCAGGGCCTTGCGCTTGATGTCGAGCGACCGCTCGTACGTCTTCAGCGCCTCGTCGTTGCGGCCCAGGCCCAGCTGGCACATGCCCAGCTCGTCCAGCGCGTCGGCGAGCAGGGGGGAGTCCTCGCCGTGGATGACGCGGAAGATGTCCACCGCGGCCTGGGCGTGTGGCAGCGCCTCCGCGTCGCGCTTCAGCTCGCGCAGGGTCCACGACAACATGCCGTGGCGCCGGGCCACGTCGGGGTGCTGGGGGCCCATGGCGGCGGTGGTCTGCTGGAGCGCTTCGTTCATCAGCGTCAGGGCGCGAGCGGAGTCGCCCTGCGTATGCAGCACGTGCGCCAGCAGGAAGGTGGTCCGCGCGCGCTTGGGGTGCTCGGCGGGCAGGCTCCGCGCATAGAGGGCGCTGGCCTCCTCGAGGCGGGCCTTGGCCTCGTCGTAGTGGTCCTGGGAGATGGCGAGGTTGGCCTGGTTCACGCGCACGTCGGCCAGCAGCGACGCGTCACCGCCCAGGCGCGTGAGGGTGGCCTCGGCCAGCTCGCCCCAGCGCGCGGCGGGCTCGTAGTGCTCCAGCCCGTCCTCGACGAAGAGCAGCTTGTTGAGCACCGCCACCTTCAGCCGGTCCGCGTGTCCGGCCTCCGCGTCGAACGCGGCGCGCGCCAGCAGCCGCGACGCGTTCGCGGAGTCGCCCACCTGTTCGAGCAGCCAGCCCTGGACGAAGCGCGTCTCGGCCAGGAGCGGCAGGTAGCCCGCTTCTTCCACGGGCGCGAGCAGGGGCTTCACGGCCTCCAGCGCCTGGGCGTAGCGCCCGGCGTCCATGCTCGCGCGTGCCCGCGACAGCTGCTCCTCCAGCGCGTCGATGGCGGCGCGGCGCGAGGGGTCGACGGGCCTGCGCTGCTGCGTGGCGAGCCCCTCCTCGTCCTCGCAGTCCTCCAGGGTGGGCAGGGCGAGCGCGGCGTCCAGCGACTTCTCCACCACCGCGGAGTCGGCGCTGGACAGCAGCTCCACCGTGGCGCGGAAGTCCTTGCGTCGCCGCTCCAGACACACGAGCTGCCGGTCGAGCTGCTCCTCCGGTTTCACGCCCTGCACGCGCGTGGCCTCGCAGGCCTGGACGCGCTGCTGCTTCCACGCGCTCGCGTAGCCCTCCAGCACCCGCGTGACGTTGGCCGCCAGGGTGGCGGCGTAGGGCGTGTTCGTGGCGCCGAAGGCGTCCGTCAGTTTGCGCCGCGTGGCGGGGGACCACGCGTCGTCCATGAGCGCCCCCGCGTCGACGCACACGCGCGACTGCTGCCACACCGCGCCCGACGTCAGCGCCAGCGCGCCGCCCAGCAGGCCCACCGCCACCGACTGGCGACGGCGCTGGAAGCGCCGGTGCTCCTGCGACAGCGCGTCCAGCAGCGCGCTCATGGACGGGAAGCGGCCGCCCGCCTCGAGGGACAGGCCGCGCAGCACGGCGTCGCGAACCCAGCGCGGCACCTTCGCGTCGCGTGGGGGCTCTCGCACCAGGGGGGCGGGGAGGCTGGCGCCGGACCTGCTCCCGGGCTTCGCGGGGGCGAGCGATTCGGTCCGGGGTTCGGTGGTGGCTGGCGCGGTGGAGAAGACGTAGGCCTTCACGCTGCCCGGGTCGAAGGGGCGCACACCGTAGAGGGCGCCGTACAGCGCGGCGCAGAAGCTGAACTGGTCGGTGCGTGCGTCCAGCGCCGCGCCCCGGAACTGCTCGGGGGACATGTAGTTGGGCGTGCCCACGACGAGTCCGTCCTGGGTGAGCGTGGTGTCCAGCATGCGCCGCTGGGAGGAGAGCGCCTGTCGGGCCTCCTCGGTGGCGGGCTCCTCGGCTTCGAGGTCGCCCACGGGGCGCGCCAGGCCGAAGTCCATGACGTAGACGCGTCCCGCGCGGCTCACCAGCACGTTGGCGGGCTTGAAGTCGCGGTGGACGAGGCCCGCGGCGTGCGCGGCCTCGAGGCCCCGGCCCGCGGCCACGTAGCGCTCGAGGATTTCGCGCCACGAGCGACGGCCGGACTTCAGCCAGGAGGACAGCGTGCCGCCGTCCACCAGCTCCATGGCGACGAAGACCTGGTCGCCCCACATGCCCACGTCGAAGACGGGGATGACGTTGGGATGGGAGACGCGGGCCATGGCCTGCGCCTCGCGCAGCAGCCGCGCGCGCGCCTCCTCCGTGTCGTGCTGCTTGCCCGGGTGCAGCAGCTTGAGCGCCACCTTGCGGTCCAGGTCCGGGTCATAGGCGGCGTACACCACGCCCATGCCGCCCTCCCCCAGCTGCTTCAGCAGCAGGTAGCGACCCACCTGGGAGAGGGGAGGAATCTCCCGACGCTCGGGGCCGCGTCCGGTCCCCGTCCCGGTGTCGCGTGGCCGCGTGCCCAGGTCTCGCGGAGGCCGGGGCAGGTCCTGCGTGCCGGGCTCCGAGTCACTCGGTCCGGTGTTCAGGTCGCGGGGAGGCCGGGACAGTTCCTGCGTGCCTGGCTCCGAGTCGCGCGGACCCGGAAGGTCCCGTGTGCCTGACTCCTCGTCGCGTCCGCCCGTGTCTTTGCTCGTCATGCGTCGTGCACCCGTGGCTGGCGAGTGTAACCGGGACGGGTCCGGCGCCTAGACCTCCTCGAAACCTGCTCCCGTGGCCTTGGCTGCCTCCAGGGCGCGTTTGATGGGTTCGGAGACGACGAGTGCGATTTCCCATCCCCAGGTCCGGAACACCTGGGCTCCGCCCACCAGGGTGCGGTCAATCCGCATGCCCGCCACGCTCCGGTACTGGCCGACCTTCTCCGGCCGTCCGTCTTCGGGGCCCCACACCTGGACTTCCCTCGAGGCCGCATTGTCGATGCACCGGATGAGCTTCGTGGCCACGAGCAGGAGGTATTGCTCCGGGGTGTCTTCGATGTCGACAGGTACCCATTGCACATCGTCCGGTGCCAACTCAGCGAAGAGGGTGGCGACCCTGACGTGGACGATGGGCGCCCTGCCGACTCCCGCCGTGCTGTAGTCCAATCGCCTGCCAGGCTCTCTGACGGGGAACGTCAGGCGCCCGGCGGGCTGGATGGGCCGCCCCTCGGTGAACGCCCAGATGTCCTCGACCTCGTGGCCCGTCTCATCCACGGGGTCGCCGAGATACCAGTTCCCAGCCTGCATCTCCGGTTTCAGTCTGAAGTACCGCGGCGGGTTCGGCATGGCGGACTTCCTAGCCACCTCACTTGCCCCGCGTCAAAAGCCCGTGGATCTCAGTGCCGGGAGTCGAGGCTTCCTGGGCGAGCTTTCGCAGCTCGAGCGTGAGGGCGTTTCGGCAATCGACCACCTTCCGGCAGTTCCCCAGGGCTTGCCGCAGTCGCTCGTCGACGAACTCGTGGTACCGCTGTGGATGGGGTCCCTTGTGGCCCGTGATTCGGACGATGTTCTCGGCGTCCTTCAGGTCCATCCCAGCTCGCTTGAAGAGTTCCCGGAACTGGGGTGTCCAGGGGCCGCCTCTCGCGGTGGAGACGTCGTTCTTGTTCGTTGCGATGTGGTGACGTTCCCCTCCGCTGCCATGCATCCCCTGATTCGCCATGGTCAGGGCACTGGGAGCGAGCGCGATGGTGAAGCCCTCCGCCGTCACCGCCACGGACCGCACACCCTCCACGGCGGCGTACTGGAATCCCGCCTGGGACTCCACGGCAAGTGCCGCCTGGGCGGAGCCTGGCAGTCGCGAGGCCTTCGCTGCCAGGCCCGCTGTATTGCCGAGAGCGGCGGTCGCCAGCATCACGAAGATGCGTGCAGCGTTCTCCCCGAGAACCTCGCCATAGGTCTCGCCCGACGCACGAAGCTGCGCGAAGGTCGTCGCTCGGTCAGCCTCGCGCACGAGGGTCAGCCACCCGTCCAGCAGCCGCCACACCGTATCCACGACCAGATAGGCGATGGCCAGGGCCGTCAATGTCGCGGCGGCGCCCTTGGAGAGGGGCTCCGGCAGTGCCCAGAGCATGAGGTACATCGTCGCCCCAGCGGTGATCGTGGCCATGACCGCCGAGGGGTCCGCGATGTCTTCCAATGCCTCGGCCGTCTCCTCCCATACGGAGTCCATCGCGATGGCGAAGGCCAACGAATATTTCCCGTCGCTGGCCAACACAGGCCCCTCCTCCAACAAGCGCAAGCAGTCCCCAGGGTGTCCCTTGCGCTGGCACCACAGACCGTAGGCCTGTGTCAGCTCATCGTCTGCATAGAACTCCAGCAGTCGAGGGCCATCCATGTCCGTCTGTTGGAGGGTCAGCCGTGGAGGACGGCCCTCGTATCGGTACACTCCGCCACGGGACGGTACGCCGAAGAGATTTCGGGCCTCCTGCATCGGGTTGCGGACCGGACGTACGTCCCGGGCAAGCTCCGCGATGGCCTCCTCGAATTCGTCATCGTCGAGGCTGGCTGCCCCCACCTCCGAGCCTGGTATCTCCCGAGGAGTGATGACGAAGGAGTCGCGTCCGGTGTCCAGGCGCACGACTCGACTCGTCGCGCAGCCGGTCATGGCCGCGAGCAGGAGCAGCGGCACTGCCCAGCGAAGACTCACGAAGCACCCCCGGTGAGTGGAATCCAGGAACCTGGGTATGGAGTACCAGTTGGCTCTGACGGGACGACGAATCGCCACGGCCCCCCGTCCCCGCACGTGCCACGGAGGGCCCCGCACCGCGGATGGACTCACGTGTCACGTCGCCAGCGATGCGGGCGATGTGTTGACCCGCACCCGTCTGTCCATTCCGAATCAATCCCTCTCATCCACCTCGCAAAGCTTGCGAGGTCGCAAAGCTTGCATGGGTCACGGCGGCTCGGTGGGCGCCCGCACCGGCGTGTGACACGCACCGTTTCGCGTGGTTGCGCGGCGAGCGAGCGGGGAACGGCGCTTGCTGATGCTCGCGGGACTGCATTCACCCGTACCGGGGGGCCATATGCGGGGCAAGCCGCGTCACTCGAGTCGAGAACGAGGGTCCACGTTGCCCATCGCCATGGGGTTCGTGGCGGTGGTGAGCCTGGGGACGCTCATGAGTCTCAAGGTGGTGAGCACCGAATCCGACGTGCAGGCGGCGGCGCGACTGCAGCGCCAGGCCGTCTTCGCCGCCGAAGCGGGGCTCGCCGAGGCGCGCGAGCGGTTGGGGCTGCTGCAAGGCGACTCGCGCGACTACAGCCTGTCCATGGGCCTGCTGCCCCGCTCCGCGGACGTGGGCGACGCGGAGGCGACGGACGCCTGGTACGACGTCTTCGACACCAACGGCAGCCCCTGGCTCGCGTACACGATGGAGCCGGGCGCGGCGGTGGACCCGTCGGAGCTGCCCCCGAACGTGGAGGTCACGGAGCAGCGCAACGTCCGCTACCGCGTCTTCCTGCGCGACGACCACGACGAGCGCGTGGCCATGGATGACGACCAGACGCGCGACGTGAACGAGCAGGTCTGGCTCGTGGCCGTGGGCGAGGTGACGCGCCCCGGAGGCCAGCCGGTGCGCGCGGTGGTGCGCGCGCTCGTCAGCAACAACGGCGCGCCGCCCACCTACTCCGGCGAGGCCTACGGCCAGAAGGGCGGCGACGCCTCGAAGAGCTTCAACAACAGCACCAGCGGAGCGCCGGACCTCGGTCGCGTGCGCACCATCGGAGGGATGTGACCATGCGACCTCTCGTCCTCGCGGGCGCGCTCGCGCTCGTCCCGAGCCTGGCGCTCGCCGCCGACACGGTCCAGGGCGGCGCCGTCTTCAACGCCGAATGCGCGCGCTGCCACAGCGCGAAGCCGCCGCTTCCCGGCGACGAGCTCGACGGCGGCAAGGCCCACCTGAAGACGAAGCCCCCGCCGGGCGTGGGGCCGGACCTGGTGCGGCTGATGCTCGTCAAGCCCGTGGCGGAGGTGGAGAAGTGGGTCGCGGACCCGTGGGCCGCGCGGCCCGACACCGCCTGCGACACCCGCCGCGTCACCGAGCAGATGCGGGTGGACCTCATGGCCTTCCTCGTCTCGCGCACCCGCCCCGCGCCGCCACCGCCCGAACTGGCCGCCCAGCAGGAACTGAAGCAGACGCTCGCCGTGCGCAAGCAGCGCGAAGAGGCGAAACGGGCGCGCAAGGAGCGCGGCGCGAACGGCCCCTGGAGGACCACGAAATGAGACCGCTCTTCCTCGCGCTCTTCGGCGCGTCGTCCCTGGCCCTGGCCGCCAACCCGGACCCCCTCTGCTACAACTACATGCAGCAGGACCGTCAGCCGGACTTCAGCGCCGGCGGCTTCGCCCAGCGCAGCAGCATCGAGCTGACGGCCGCCAAGCAGCTGCGCCTCGACACCGACGTGCGCGCGGTCAACCCCGAGGGCGGCATCATCCTGCCCTTCGAGCAGCGCGTGACGGTCGACTACGTCTACCAGTCCGGTGGCGCGTGGTGGTCGCTGGGGTACCTCTTCTACGACGACCTCGTCCGGATGGAGTACGTCGACACGAAGGGCACCGCCGACACGTCCGACGACGTCCTCGTGGACAAGAACCCGGCGGACGGCATGCCGGACTTCCACGCGGACCTCTACAACATGGGCAACCGCGCGTTCATCGGCGGTGACCGCATCTGCACCAGGACGTTCGTGCACAACGGCAAGACGTTCTACCTGCCGACGCTGGCGAACCGCGCCTGCACCCAGACGTATGTCGCCGCCGTCAGCACGCCCATCTTCGACGCGCGCCCGGGGCGGACGACCAAGCACCAGCCCGCGACGGTGGGCGAGTTCATCAACGCCGGCACCGTGTCCGGAGACCAGTTCTCCGACGGCGGGCTCTACAAGCGCGTGCCCAACCTGTTGGAGCCGGCGGACCCCGCGAACCGCTCCCAGGGCCTGGGCCACCTCATCTTCCTGATGTCGGACGACGACGGCGACCGCGCCACCACGGGCGGCATGTCGCCGGTGGCCGACATCGGCGGTGGCCCGGATGGCATCCCCGACTACGACTCGTCCGCGTATGACGGCGTGGGCCGGCCGCGCACGGCCGACAACCCCAACCCCAACGTCGGGTTGAGCGCGTACGACCGCCGCGTGGACCTGGGCATCCTCCCGGGCGGGCGTGAAATCGTCTTCTACTTCATCACCGGCCTGCTCGACGGCGAGCACGCCAAGCCCAGCCGCTACAACGGCAAGGCGGAGGTGTTCCCCTGCGCGGTGCAGGACCCGACGACGAAGGAGTGCAAGCTCCACCTCAAGACGCCCATCTCCGTCTTCTTCTCCAAGTCGCTGCTCAACATGGACCAGAACCCGCTGACGGATGCCCCGGCGGCGGTGCGCGACATCGGCTGTCCCTACGACCCGGACGCCACCTGCAACAACACGGGCTCGCCGGTGCAGGGCTGGCTGGACTACGCGACCATGGAGCGCCTCAACACGGCGGCCTACGGCTTCCTCGACCTCACCTCGCAGCACGAGGTGCAGCGCGTGCCACGGCCGACCAACGACCGCATGCCCCACATCTTCGTGGGCGCGCCCTCCAAGGACCCGTTCCGCTGGATTCTGGGCTTCGAGGACCTCAACGGCGGCGGCGACCGCGACTTCAACGACGTGGTGTTCCTGGTGAACCGGCAGAACATCGGCGTGGTCACCTCCGGCGTGGTGTCCGGGGACATCTCCCCGAGCGTGGCGCCGGACTACACCATCACCACCGTGCGCTTCACCCGCGACGACGACGCGACGACGTGCAGCGGCCCCACGCCCTGCTTCCACGAGGACCGCCCCGGCGCGTGCACCGGCGCCTCCCCGGCCATCGAATACGACGTGGCCGTGGACTGCCGGCTGTGCGACGGCACCACGTGCACCAACAACCCCAACCCCACCTGGACGCGGGTGCGCTTCCCGGAGACCACGCCGCCCACGAAGACGGCGGAGCTGAACATGCTGGACCTGGGGTTCACCGGCTCGCAGCTGTGCTGGCGCGCGCAGATCCGCTCCTCCAACCAGTACTGCCGCCCCACCATCAACAACATCGACGTGAACTACCAGGCCCTCAAGGCGGGCCGGTACTCGCGCTCCGCCGTCACCCCCGTGGGCAACGCCATCCTCTTCGGAGACCGCGAGGTCGCGGGCCAGGAGATGGCGCCGCCGCCCTCCCGCCGCGTCTACGACAACCGCCTGGACTTCGCCCTGCGAGGGCACCTCACCCTCCAGAGCCTCTACGCGCCGGAGACCCCCAACACGACCACGGACGTCGAGCGGTGGAACGCCGGCCGCGTGCTCTCGCAGAGCCTGCGGACGCGCTCCGGGGAGATCGAGGACCCGCAGGACCGCAAGCTGTACACGTCCGTCCGCACGCCGCTCGGGAGCTACACGCGCATCGACCTGGACACCGACCTGGCGCGGGAGAACCTCCTCAGCCGGGGCTTCCCGCCCACCCTGTGCAACGAGCTGTCCGCGGGCAAGCCCATCTACGACCTGGACAAGGATGGCTTCTGCGATGGCAGGGACCGTCAGTTCCTGTCGAACTGGCTCCACGGCTACGAGAACCGCTCGGAGGACCGGCGCCGGCCCTGGCCCGTGGGCGGCATCGACCAGTCCACCTCCGCCTTCGTGGGACCGGCGGGCAAGCCCGGCTGGTGGTACCTCGTCTCGCTCGGCGAGCAGCAGGACTTCCTGACGCGCTACGTGGCGGGCTTCAAGGAGCGGCGGGGCACCGCGTACGTGGGCACCATCAGCGGCTTCCTGCACGCCTTCGACGCCGGGCGCTTCCGCACCGGGGACGACCCGTGCACGAGCGCCACGGAGGTGCGCGGCTACTTCGAGCTCGAGGACCCGTCGTGCGGCGGCAGCACCGAGCGCGACTACGGCACCGGCGCGGAGCGCTTCGCCTACCTGCCGGGCTCGCTGCTGTCTCGCTACGTGAAGCACTACGTCTCCTACCGGCCCGGAGAGGTGCCGGAGGGTGGCGCGGTGGTGAACGCCTCCCCCACGGTGGCGGACGTGGACCTGGGTGGGCTCGGCGGTCCGCCATGGACGCGCTCCGACGCGCCGGGCAAGGGCGCGAAGACGGCGCTCGTGTCCACCACGGGCAAGGACCAGAACGTCGTGTTCGCGCTCGACATCAGCGACCCGCGCGACCCGCGTCCCCTGTGGGAGTACACGCTGAACGACGGGCTCGACGCGCTGTTCCTCGAGGCCTGGAAGAGCAACCACGACGTGCTGTTGCCGGACAGCCGCGGGTCGCGGCACTCCCCCGCGGTGGTGCGCATGCGCTTCGACGACACGGGCGCGGACGTGCGCTGGGTGGCCGTGGTGGCCACGGACTACAAGCCCACCCCGGACACCGCCGGCACCGTCTACATCCTCGACATGGCCACCGGGAAGCCGGTGGTGAAGGCGGGGAAGGAGGACCTGGGCGTGGTGACGCTCCAGAAGGGCGAGGGCATCGGCGGAGAGCCGAGCGTGGTGGACGTGGACCAGGACGGCACCTTCGACCTCGTCTACGTGCCCACCACCTCCGGGCATGTCTACCGCATCAACCCCACGCGCACGGGAGGCACGCTCGCCGGTCAGCGCCTGGCGACGTGCAAGGTGGCGGACGTGCCCGCGGACCTGAGCCCGCGCCCGGACGCCGCGCTCCAGCGCATCCACTCCTCGCTGTCCACCCGCGTGATGCCCGGCAAGGTGCGCTTCTTCCTGGGGACCGGTGACAACCCGGACCTCAACGACGCGGTGGCGAACAACTATTACATGATGGCGTACGAGGACCTGTCGCCCCTGGAGCCCGGCTGCGCCGAGGCGGAGCTGTTGTGGAAGAAGGAGCTGCCGTCGGGCGAGCGCGTCTGGGGCGGCGTCATCGCCAGCGGCACGGACGTCTACACGACCACCGCGGTGGGCGCGACGTCGCAGCCGTGTGACCTGAGCAGCACCCAGTTCGGCGCCTTCTATGCGCTGCGCCAGGAGCCGGACGCGGGCAACCAGGCGCACGAGCTGGCCGGCTCCGGCACGACGCTCAGCGGTCACGGCCTGTCGGCGCCGGTGCTCTACGACAACCACCTGTTCATCGCCAGCGCGGAGGGCAAGCCGCTCATGGTGGGCAACGACAAGTGGAACAACCAGGACGGCCTGTCGCCGCAGCGGGGCACGCGCGTGCTGGTGTACGACGTGAGCCCGGAAGGGAGGCTGTCGCGATGAGCCTCGCTCATTCCCGGCGCGCCACGCGGGGCATCACCCTCCTGGAGGTGATGGCCACCGCGGTGGTGCTGCTGCTGGGCCTGGTGGCCGCCAGCCAGGTGGTGGTGGCCACCGTGACGCAGAACCGCCGTGTCCTGTCGCAGGCCCAGGCGCAGGTCATCGCGGAGCGGACGCTGGAGCGGCTGGTGGGCCTGGGCTGCGCGGCCGGGCCGCCCTCGCCGTGCGGTCCGCTGATGGCGCTCGACGCCGCGCCCGACGAAATCGTCTACTGGAGCGCCTCCGGCGAGCCGAGCCCCTCCGCCACGGCGGACGACGGCTCGCCCCGCCGCGCGTACACCGTCAACGTGGACGTGGACCCGCCCTTCGAGGGCGCGGAGCGGGGACAGCCCGCGTTGGACAGGTCGCTCGACGGCAACGGCAACGTGGGCCAGATGGTGAACGTGCGCGTGACGGTGCTGTGGGACGAGCCCGGCCGTCCCCGACAGGCGCTCGCGCTCCAGACGCGCATCTCCCCCGCCGCGCCCCCCGTCAACCCATGAGCCCGCCCATGCGAGTCCTTCCTGGTCGCGCGCGCCGCGGCTTCACGCTGTTGGAGATGATGGTCGCCATCGCCCTGGGGCTGGTGGTCATCACCACCGGCCTCGTCGTGGGCGCCCGCTTCCAGCGCACCGCCTCCTTCGAGGAGCAGGCGATGGCCACGCAGAACCTCCAGCGCGCGGTGACGGAGATGCTGACGCTGGACCTGCAACGCGCCTCCGCCGGCATCGGCAACGGACGCATCGTCTTCGGCGGCGACGGTGGCGGTGGCATCGACTACCGCTACGGCGTGGAGGTCCGCTCCAACGCGGAGTTCACCGACCCGGGCTTCTCCCGCCCCATCGGGGCGTACTCGGAGTTCACGTCGGACGCGCTGCTGCTGACCAGCGGCTCCACGCGGGACATGGTCCCCCTGGACGAATGTGTCGGCTCGGGCGGCAGCTCCCGCATCGGCGCGGAGGCGTGCCTGTTCCGCGAGCCGCCCGCCACGCTCGCCGGACGACAGGTGGTGTTCACCAACCCGAGCGTGGAGGTGGCGTGCGCGCACACCGTCACCGGCTTCCCGGGCAACTTCCGGCTCGCCACCATGGAGGGCGTGGGCGGCCCCTCGGTGCCGTCCGGCTCCGCCTGCGACGTGACCTCCGGCGCCTTCTGGAAGGCACGGCGCGGCTACGTCATGGCGCTGGAGACGTGGGGCTACCGCGTGAACTGGCGCGACGGCGGCAGGACGCCGGTGCTGGAGTACGACCCGCCCGGCCCGGAGGGGTGGACGCTGCTCAGCCGCGACGTGGAGCGCCTCCAGGTGCGGCTCGGCGTGGAGAACCCCGCCGCGCCCGGCGCGCTGCTGTGGTTCCCCCAGAAGACGCCAGAGCGTCCGGCGCTCGATGCCTGCACCAACGCCGACTGCGACACCTTCGTCGCGGCCGTGGGGGGCTACACCACGAAGGACCTGCCGGACGGTGACTCGAAGCGCGCGCGCGACGCGCTGCTGCGGCGGGTGCGCATGCTGGAGGTCACGGTGGTGTCCCGCTCGCAGCGCACGGACACCGAGCGCGTGGTCCCCCTGGGGGATGGCTTCGCGCCGGACGAGGAGAACAACCCCCGCGACGGCTACCGTCGCCGTCACACCACGTTCCGTATCAGCCCTCGCAACTACCGCATCGCCGGAGTGGGGACGCCATGAGCACGAGGACGACGACGCGCCACGGCCGTGGCTTCACGCTGCTGGAGATCCTCACGGGGCTGGCCATCCTCGGCATCATGACGTCGCTGTCCGTGGTGAGCTATCGCGAGCTCATCGTGAAGCGGCGCGAGAGCAACGCCATCCGCGAAATCTACGCGGCGGCGCTGGAGGCCCGGCAGCGCGCGCGCGTCAGCCAGCAGCCGGTGCGGGTGGTCGTGCACTCCGTCGTCGTGGCCGGGCGCCCCAGCCTCGTGGTGCGCTGGGAGCGCCCCGCCTGCGAGCCCGGCTTCGAGCCCGTCTGCCCCACCGAGGCTTGCGGCGACAGCGTCTGTGGAGAGAATGGCTGCGTGTGCGACTCGCGAGGTCCGGACATCGCCGTGCCCCCCACGTTGGACCTCCAGGGTCTGACGGGGCTGTGCTTCCTCGGCGGCAGCGGGCGTCCCCGTGGGTTGTCCTGTGACGTGTCATCGCCCGCGGTGGAGCGGGTGGAGTTCCGCGTCCCGCACCGCAACGAGACGCAGGCCCTGCTGGTGGAACCCCTCACCGGACTGGCCCGCCTGGAGCAGTGAGTGTCCATCCGCAAGGACTACCTCGAACGAATCGTGGAGCAGTTCGCCGCCGCGCTCGCGCGGCTCCTCCGGGCGCGCCAGGAGCAGCGCTTCGACGACGCGGGCCAGCTGCTGCGCCAGACGTCGCTCGACGCGCTGGGCATGGACTACGACACGCTGCTGCTGGTGGACGCGACCTCCGCCGCGAGGATGCTGGGCTCGCCGGACCGCGTGAAGATGTTCGCCCGGCTCGTCGCGGAGGAAGGCGCCCTCCTCGAGGCCCAGGGTGACACGCGCGCCGCCAGCACGCGCCGCGACCACGCGCTCGCGCTCGAGCGGCTCGCACAGCCAGACGCACACACCTGAGTCCGTCCCGCCCCGGTGTCCGTCTGGGATTGACGCGGTGCGCTCGTCGACGATGACGCCGCGCAGCGAGCGCGCGCGGGTCCTGTAGATGACAGCCGGAATGCCCGGGTGCCCGACAGTCGAGCGGCCCCGAGGGATGGGAATGCATGGGGGCGTGTTGCCGGAGTATCCGGGTTCGCGGTTACGATGAGGCGCATTCCTCTCGCCCGTGCTGGGGGTGTGCTTGTCGTTCGTGAAGCTTCCCGAGAGCGTCGTTCCTTGTCGAAACCTGGTGGGAGGCGAGTGGCAGTTGCCGCAGGGGGCCGCGTTGCTGGACGTGCGCAGCCCGTACACCGGCACCGTCATCGGCGGCGTGCCCCTCACCTCCGCCGCGGGGGTGGCCCTGGCGGTGGAGTCGGCGCGTCCCGCCGCCGCGCAGTGGCGCGCGACGCCGCTGCGTGAGCGCACGCAGGCGCTGTTCCGCTTCCGCGCGCTCCTCGAGCGGGACCTGGAGCGGCTGGCGAACCTGGCGGCGAGCGAGGCCGGCAAGACGGTGGCCGAGGCCCGCGCGGGGCTGCTCAAGGGCCTCGAGGTGTGCGAGTTCGCGCTGTCGCTGCAGAACCTCGACAGCGGCGCGCACCTGGAGGTGAGCAGGGGCGTCACCTGCGAGTTCCGCCGCGAGCCGCTGGGCATCGTCGCGGGCGTGACGCCCTTCAACTTCCCCGGCATGGTGCCCATGTGGCTGTTCCCCATCGCGGTGACGCTGGGCAACGCCTTCATCCTCAAGCCGTCGGAGAAGGTGCCGCTCACCGCGTGCGGGCTGGGCGAGCTGATGATGGAGGCGGGCTATCCGCCGGGCGTCTTCTCCATCGTGCACGGCGGCAAGGAGGCCGTGGACGCGCTGGTGGCGCACCCGGAGGTGCAGGCGCTGGCCTTCGTGGGCTCGTCCGCGGTGGCGCGGCACCTCTACGCGGAGGGCTGCAAGCGCGGCAAGCGGGTGCTGGCGTTGGGCGGCGCGAAGAACCACCTCATCGTCGCGCCGGACGCGGACCCGGACCTGACGGCGCAGGCGGTGGTGGACTCGTTCACCGGTTGCGCGGGCCAGCGCTGCATGGCGGGCAGCGTGCTGCTGGCGGTGGGTGACGTGGAGGCGCTCCTGGAGGACGTCTTCCAGCGCGCCGCGCGCATCCAGCTGGGCTCGGGCATGGGCGCCCTCATCGACAAGGGCGCGGTGGACCGGCTGGAGTCCGCCATCGCGAAGGCGGCGGCGGAGGGCGCGCGCGTGGCGGTGGACGGACGCGGCCTGCGCCCGGACGGCGAGGCATGGGCCGGCGGCAACTGGCTGGGCCCGTCCATCCTCGACGGCGTGCGGCCGGAGATGGAGGCGGCGCGGCGCGAGCTGTTCGGCCCGGTGCTCTCCGTCATCCGCGTGCCCACGCTGTCGGCGGCGCTCGCGGTGGAGAACGCGTCGCCCTACGGCAACGCGGCGTCCATCTTCACCACGAGCGGCGCGGTGGCGCAGCTGGTGGTGGAGGGCGTGCGCGCGGGCATGGTGGGCGTCAACGTGGGCGTGCCGGTGCCGCGCGAGCCGTTCTCCTTCGGGGGCACGGGCGACTCGCGCTTCGGCCATGGGGACATCACCGGCGTCTCCAGTCTGGACTTCTGGACGCAGCTCAAGAAGGTCACCCGGAAGTGGTCGGCGCGCACCGACGGCTCGTGGATGAGCTGAGGCCTCCGCGCGCCGCTTTGCTCCCGCCGACCCGCAAGGACTTCGCAACCGCGCCCGCAAGGAGGGCGCTCCCATGTCAGACAAGAAGCCCGTCAACCACATCCGTCTCACGTCCCATCCGGACGGGGACACGCCTGGCGTGGCCATCCGCTGGGGCGACCCGGAGCCGCTGCGCCGGGGCCCCGTGGTGGCCACGCTCACGGACGTCGGACACCGCAACGTCATCGGCACGCACGCGGGCTCGTACGCCGTCTACCGCGCGCTCGCCGTGGCCGCGGGGATGCTGCCGCAGGACCACCGCGCGGACCTGAAGAACACCTCGCCCGCGGCGCAGATCGGCCCGTACCCGTCCTGGAACGACCCGGAGCGCATCGTGTCGCTGGACCCGTGGGGCGCCATCGCCCCGCAGGCGTTCTCCGCCTTCTCCGACCAGGGCATCGACTTCCGGCCCACCATCGCCGTCACCCGCGCGCACATCAACCTGCCGGAGCTGCGCGACGCGGTGGAGGCCGGGCGGCTCACGCCGGACGGCGACCTGCTCACGGCCAACGGCGACATCAAGGTCGTGAAGGCCGCGGTGGACCCGGTGTGGCACCTGCCCGGCATCGCGAAGCGCTTCGGCATGACGGAGAGCGCGCTGCGCCGCGGCCTGTTCGAGCAGACCGGCGGCATGTTCCCGGAGCTCATCACCCGCCCCGACCTGCACGTCTTCCTGCCGCCCATCGGCGGGCTCACGCTGTATGTCTTCGGGCCGGTGGAGTCGCTGGCCAACCGCGACATCCCCCTGGCGGTGCGCGTGCATGACGAGTGCAACGGCTCCGACGTGTTCGGCAGCGACATCTGCACCTGCCGCCCGTACCTGGCGCACGGCATCGAGGAGTGCGTGCGCACCGCGCAGAAGGGCGGCGCGGGCCTCATCGTCTACCTGCGCAAGGAGGGCCGCGCGCTGGGCGAGGTGACGAAGTTCCTGGTCTACAACGCGCGCAAGCGGCAGGAGGGCGGCGACTCCGCGGCCACCTACTTCCAGCGCACCGAGTGCGTGGCCGGCGTGCAGGACATGCGCTTCCAGGAGCTGATGCCGGACGTGCTGCACTGGCTGGGCATCACCCGCATCCACCGCTTCGTGTCCATGAGCGACATGAAGCACGACGCCATCGTCCGCTCAGGCATCGAAATCCTCGAGCGCATCCCCATCCCGGAGGACCTCATCCCCGCCGACGCCAAGGTGGAGATGGAGGCGAAGAAGGCCGCGGGCTACTTCACCAAGGGCCCGGTGGCGGACGCGGAGGGGCTGGCGCAGGTGAAGGGACGGGGGCTCGATGTCTGACGGCCCGCTGGCGAAGCCGAACGTATCCCCGGCCGTGGCGTGGCTGCGCACGCCCGCCGCCATCCGCGAGCGGTGCCACCAGCTGCTGGACCTGGGGCTGGCGAGGCGGCTGCCGCACTTCCGGGTGGAGCCCTCGCGGCTGCCCGCCGTGGTGGACGCGGTCCTGGAGGTGACGCGCGAGTGCTACCCCACGCTGGACATCCCCCTGCACAGCCGCTGGGGCCACTTCGACGTGGGCGGCGTGGGGCGCGTGGCGCAGCTGGACGCGCGGCTGAAGGACGCCACGCCCCAGGAGCGGGCGCGGGCGAAGCTGGACCTGGTGGTGGTGAGCGTGCTGCTGGACGCGGGCAGCGGGCCCCGGTGGCGCTACACGGAGCCGGGCGGCGCCACCTATGCGCGTTCGGAAGGGCTGGCGGTGGCCAGCCTGCGCATGTTCCTGGACGGCCTGTTCTCCTCCGACCCGAAGCAGCCGCTGCGCGCGGACGCGGAGGGCCTGGGGCGGCTCACCCTCGAGCGGCTCGCGCGCGGCATGCAGGTGTCCGAGGACAACCCGCTGGACGGCCTGGAGGGGCGGCTGCACCTCCTGCGCGGCCTGTCGCGCGTGCTGCCCCGCCCCGGCGCCCTCTTCGACCTCGTCGCCTCGCGTGGCGGCGGCGTGCGCGCGGCGGAGCTTCTGGGCGAGGTGCTGGAGCACCTGGGCCCCATCTGGCCCGGCCGCGTCATGGTGGACGCGGTGAACCTGGGCGACGTGTGGCCCCACTCCGCGCTAGGCCCGGCGGAGAGCGTGGACGCGCTGGTGCCCTTCCACAAGTTGTCGCAGTGGATGACGTACTCGCTGGTGGAGCCGCTGGCGGAGGCCGGTGTGCGGGTGACGGAGCTGGACGGCCTCACCGGCCTGCCGGAGTACCGCAACGGGGGCCTCTTCGTGGACCTGGGCGTGCTGGTGCCCCGGGACGAGCGGCTCACCACCCAGGCGCTGCGCCCGGGCGAGGAGCCCATCGTCGAGTGGCGCGCGTTGACGGTGGCGCTGCTGGACCGGGTCGCAGCCCTGGTGCGCGGGCGGCTGGGGCTGGGCCCGGAGGAGCTGCCGCTGGGCAAGGTGCTCCAGGGCGGCACGTGGACGGCGGGGCGCCGGGTGGCGGCGCGACTGCGCCCGGGGGGCGTCCCGCCCATCCGGGTGGAGAGTGATGGAACCGTGTTCTGACTGTCGCTGACCGAAGGAAGGACGCCATGCAATTCCCCAACTGCACCGTCGTGGACCATCCGCTGGTGAAGCACAAGCTGACGCTGATGCGACGGGCGGAGACGAGCACCGCGTCCTTCCGCGCGCTGCTCCAGGAAATCTCCCTGCTGCTCGCCTACGAGGCGCTGCGCGACCTGAAGATGCGCGACGAGCCCATCCAGACGCCCATGGCGCCCATGACGGCGCCGGTGCTGGACGGCAAGAAGCTGGTGCTGGTGGCCATCATGCGCGCCGGCCAGGGCATCCTCGACGGCATGCTCCAGCTCGTCCCCTCCGCGCGCGTGGGCCACATCGGCCTGTACCGGGACCCGGAGACGCTGGCGGCCGTGGAGTACTACTACCGCGTGCCGGGCCAGCTGGCGGACCGCGACGTGGTGTTGTGCGACCCCATGCTCGCCACGGGCAACTCCGCGGTGGCCGCGCTCCAGCGCGTCAAGCGCAGCAAGCCCGGCTCGCTGCGCTTCGTCTGTCTGCTGGCCTGTCCGGAGGGACTGGCGAACCTGCGCGAGCACCACCCGGACGTACACGTCTACACCGCCGCCGTGGACGAGCGGCTCAACGAACACGGCTACATCATCCCCGGGCTGGGCGACGCGGGCGACCGCCTCTTCGGCACCAAGTAGCCCTCGGGAATGCCTCCACCGGGCAAGCATTGTTTGGCGCCCGGACGCGGCGACGCCCAGGCTGCGCCGCGCAGGGGCCGGAACGAACGGATGGAGGAATCCGATGCGGAGGAAGCAAGTATGGGCCCGTGGCCTGTCCACGTGGCTCGGACTCGCTGGCCTGCTGGTCGCGCCCGCGGCCCTGGCGCAGGGCGACCTGTGTGACTGCGTCAGCGAGAACCAGAGCGTGCGGTCGGAGACGCCCTGTCTGCTCATCACCGCCTACGCGGCCTGTAGCACCAGCAAGGTGCACAACGCGTGCAAGTTCCCCGTGACGCTGGAGGACTGGCCGCTGGCCTCCTGCGGCTCCTCGCGCTGCTCGCAGGTGCTCCAGCCCGGTGAGGACGCCGACTTCATCTTCGCCGGGCCCAGGGACCGCGACGCCCCGCTCCACAAGCGCGACCGCGAGGAGCGCTTCGACGAGGAGACCTTCACCGTGACGGTGGAGGGCCGGCCGAGGGCCGTCACCGTCACCGCGGAGGTGAGCTGCCTGACGGGAGAGCAGACGAAGAGCGGGTGCTCCTCCTCCGCGGGCGCCGCGGCGCTGCCCGCCGTGCTGATGCTCCTGGGCCTGCGGGCCAGACGGAGGTCGGTGGCGCCCGGGGCTCGGACCTGAGTCCGAGGTCGATGTCCCGGGCAGGACACGTCCCCCCGGCCGCGCCGTTCCTCCTGGAAGAGGGCACGCTAGCCTCTGGAGCGGGAGGGAGCGGACCGCGGCCCCGCGTCACGCTCCCTGTCGCGGGGGAACCACCATGCCTGGACTTCGACGACGTGCCTCGCTGGCGTGGGGGCTGGGGGTGACGCTCGGGTTGCTCACGCGCGCGGACCTCCAGGCCGCGGACGTGAGCGCGGGAGCCGCTGGCGGACCGGGACCCGCGATGCTCGCCTCGAGCGGCCCCTGCGCCACTGGCGGCGAGGGCCTGTGCGACGGGGCGCCACCGCTCGCGTTCTCGGTGACGTGGAGCAGGATGGGGGACGCGGACCTCATCGTCACCACGCCCACCGGCAAGCGCGTCTACTACCAGAACCCGGGGCCGGGGCCGGGCACGGACTACGGCGCGCTGGAGCGCGATGACCGGTTCCTGGGGCCGGAGACCATCTCCTGGGCGCCAGGGACGCCGCCGCCCGCCGGCGTGTACCACGCGTGCCTCTTCCTCTCGAGCTTCCTCCGGCTGCCCAGCCCCTCGGCGCCAGTGGGGTACTCCCTGGTGGTGCGACGCCCGGGGCTCCCGGACCAGGTCTTCCAGGGTCGGTTCATCGTTCGCGTCAGCAGCGTCGCCTGCGACCCGACCCAGGCCACGTATATCGGCTCCATCCACTACCCGTGAGTGGCCGCCCCAGGCCGTGCGCGGCCAGACAGGTCCCGAGGGCCGCGGGGCCAGGGCCTGTCTCGCTTCCCTCTCCATTTCCAAGGCGATGAGGCGGGGCGTGTCTGTCTTCAGGGGTGATACCGGTGTCGACAATCGTTTCGCGCACGTGTACGGGCCGCAATGACTGTCGGATGAGGCATGGGGCCGGGATGATTCAAGACAAATCCTGACGACACGGATGCACCTTGCCGCCACCCGTCCGACGGGTGGAATGGAGTGCGTCATGAAGAACCGCCAAGACAGGCTGATGTCGAGGATTTGGGGTCTCACGTTGCTGCTGGGCTTGCTGGGAGGCTGCGGCGTGCCTCCGGGCGAGGACGTCAGGGACGTTGGCGCGGAGGAGGTGGAGGACACCTTGGGCGCGCTGGCCGTGGACCCCTACGCGGACGCGGTGGCGCCCGGGACGTCCGCGACGGTGCTCGCCCCCCAGCTCGCGCTGGGGCCGCCAGCAGCGTCTGTCAGGTGGAGCCAGGCTACGAATGCACGGGCCAGCCCAGCGTGTGTTCTCCCACGGGGTCGTGAACCCCCCGGTCCGCTCTCGAATCCCCAGAAGTCGAGTCACCGCACCTGGACGCGTGGGCATCTCGCTGACTCCACGCGCCCAATTCCGGTTGTCACCTGTGACGACCCCGTATGGCCGTTTCGAAGAGACACTCGGGGCGGGTAGTGGCTCGTGGGAGTGTGATGTCTTCTCCATCCGGTGTGTTGGTTTCCGCCCGCGCCGGTGACACCCGACACAATCCCTGTCATCTGAAATACGTGTCAGGAAGGGTGGCGAAAAGAAGCCAGGAAAAGAGGTCCCCTCGGGTGTTCCATAGCCCTGACGGTCCGTGTGAGCGGGTCGTCTCAAGCATCGAGCGGAATGGAGCACGGTATGAAGGTCGGTCTGAATTCCACTGCATGGCGGTTGATGAGCGCGGCCCTCGGGGCCGTCGTCCTGGGGGCCTGCGGGCCCATGCCGGAGGCGTCCGAGCTGACAGCCGAGGAGAGCCCGGCGCTGGAGGGGGAAGTCGTCGTCGAGGAGAAGACAGGGAGTGGCGCGAGCCTGACGCCGCCACTCGACCCGTACGCGGATGCGGTGTCCTCCTATGGTGTCGCCGTCGTCCTGTCTCCGGACAACGCCGTCGGGCCGCCGGACGGACAGGTCGCCAGCTTCGTGGGCCTCCTGGGCGCGGCCCTCACGCTGGACCTGGGCGCGGGTGAGGAGGGCAATGGCCCGCTGAAGATCTACTACCGCGGGCTGGCGACGGTGGGGCTGGTGGCGCAGGTGACGTTCATGCGCTCCGACTTCTCCATCATCACCAGCACGCAGGCGAGCCTGCTGGACGTGGGCGTGGGCACGTACTCCGTGCTGGTGCCGTACAACCGCGGCATCCCCTATCGCTACGTCCGCCTGGAGACGGGCATCGCCTCGCTGTTCGGCCTCGACGCGGTGGAGACCATGAGCCTCGCCGGTGGCGGCGGTGGTGGTGGCTCGGCCTTCTGTGGCGACGGCATCGTGGGGGGCGCCGAGCAGTGTGACGACGGCAACCTCAACTCCGGTGACGGTTGCAGCAGCGTATGCAAGGTGGAGCCCGGCTATCAGTGCCAGGGTACGCACCCCAGCGTCTGCTCGGACATCGACGAGTGCGCGATGGGTTCGCACCACTGCCCGCCGGGCTACCACTGCGTGAACGCGCCGGGCACCTACTACTGCAAGCCCGGGGGCTGCGTGCAGGGCTCCGACCTGTCGGGCTGTGTGGCCCCGTCGTCTCCGTGAAGGTGAGTCACCGCGAGGGAGGGGCGCCGGGGGTACCCGGTGCCCTCCTGGCGCGGTGAGCGAGGTCCGGGCCGCGTGGGGCGCTGATGGCTCCACGCGGGGCTGGAGGCTCGAGGACGCTCCCACCTCCTCGATGGGGACGCCGCTGGTGGAGCGCTGGTGGCTCCACGCGAGCCCGGAGGCTCGCGGGCGCTCAACCCTCGACGGGGACGCCCTTCCACCAGTTGGGTGATTCCTCGCGCCAGGTCAGCGGTGGAGGTGCCCCGGGGAGCATCTCCTCCAGGCGCGCGAGGAGCCACTGACGGGCCTCGTCGAGCGAGGCGTCCGCGCGCTCGCTGCTCCAGACGCCGCGGGACACGCCCTGGTCCGTGTAGAGGGCGAACCGCCACGGCTGCTCGGGCTTGGGATGGTAGAGCGCGTGGCTCTCTAGCACGCGGGGTGCCCGGAATTCGGCGCGGGGTGGGGCTGGACTAAGGTGGAGGCGTGCCTTCGCCCGTGCTGCTGCTCGTCCCCTTGCTGGTCGCCACGTCGCCCACCCCCGTGGAGCTCGTCTTCGGTGGAGACGTGATTCCGCACGGGGAGGTGAAGACGGTGGCGGAGCAGCACGCCCGCGTCGGCGCGGTGCCGCCGGAGGGCGGCGTGGCGCCGTCGCTGAACCATGCGGGGTGGGACCATGTCTTCGGGCCCATCGCGGACGTGCTGCGCACCGCGGACGTCGGCGTGCTCAACCTGGAGACACCCGTCACCGACAACAAGCGGGCGGTGACGCGCGAGCTGCTCTTCAACGCGCCCTCCGCCATGGCGCACGCACTCGCGGCGGCCGGGGTGAAGGTCGTCAGCACCGGCAACAACCACGCCCGCGACCAGCTCCCCGCGGGAATCCTGGAGACGCTGCGGCACCTGGACGCCGCGGGCATCCGCCACACCGGCACCGGCGCGACGAAGGCGGCGGCGTGGGAGCCCGTCTTCGTGGAGGTGCGAGGCATGAAGGTGGGCTTCCTGTCCTTCACGCGCTGGCTCAACGGCTTCAGCAACCCCAAGGACGCCGAGTCCCCGCACGTCGCCTTCGTGCCCTACGCGGTGCACCGGCTGCACCGGGGTATCGGCACCGAGGAGGTGGTGGAGGTGGTCCGCCAGACGGCCGCCCGCTGCGACGCGCTGGTGGTGCTGGTGCACTGGGGCACGGAGTACGCGAGCAAGCCGAACGCGGAGGACCGGGAGCTGGGGCGGGCGATGCTGGACGCCGGGGCGCTGGCCGTCGTCGGTCATCATCCGCACGTGCTCCAGCCGCTGGAGGGGTACACGACGAAGGACGGGCGCCGCGGGCTCATCGCGTACTCGCTGGGCAACCTGGTGGCGAACCAGGGCCGCTTCTACGCGCACAGCCCCGGCAAGCAGGGCGTGGAGGGCGACAAGCGCGACTCCATGCTGTTGCGCGTGTCGCTGACGCGGCCCCAGCCCTGGGAGCCGGTGGCGCTGGGAGATGTGGCGGTGCTGCCCGTCTGGATAGAGAACAACGCGGTGGGACGGGCGCGCAAGGAGCCGCGCAACATCCAGCCGGTGCTCATCGACCGGGAGCTGGAGGCCGTGCGGGAGCGGCTCGCCACGCTCGCGGCGCGGCCCGCGCCGTTGGAGGCCGACGCGCGCAAGGAGCAGAAGGAGCTGGAGCGGCGGCTGGCCGCCTCCGAGCACCGACGCGAGCGCATCCTGCGCATGCTGCCCCAGGGCTTCTCCGTCGCCTCCCACGCCCTGCGCCAGCGCGAGTCGAGCGGCGTGCTGGCGCCCGTGTCCACGGGGCTCGGCCCGAGCGTCGCCACGCAGTCCCCGCCTTGAGGTCGCACGACGCGGTGCAGCAGCGTTGCGTCAGTCACGGCATGGCATCGGGGTTCTTGAATCCGAGGGGGTGGGTGGCGCTAAGTGGGCCCTTCCACCTGAAGGGAGTCCCCCCATGTCCCGTCACCACCTGCTGAGATGTTGTTCCACCTTCGTCATGGCGATGGCCCTGTCCTGCACCCCGGTGCAGGAGGAGACCCCGGCTCCGGAGCCGCTGGGGGCGCAGGCGCAGCCGCTGGGCGTGCCTGGCTTCGCGGAGCTGCACCACCACATGTTCGCGGAGGAGGCGTTCGGCGGGGGCTGGTTCCACGGCACCGTGACGGACGCGCTGACGCGGTGTGATGGCGGGTGGCCGGAGAGCGACCACGCGCGGGTGCGGATGGACTTGAGCCACCTGCTGAACCTGTGTCCCAACTCCAGCAACATCGACCTGCGCGGGGTGCCGGTGTTGTCGCAGCTGTTCGGCGTGGCGGGGGCGGTGGGGTCGGAGTTCCTGGGCAAGATTGAAGGCACCGAGGGCGACACGGGGCTGCACGACGGGCGTCGCGACCCGAACACGGAGTGGCCGCGGTGGGACACCATCGCGCACCAGCAGTCGTGGGAGGGGTGGTTGAAGCAGGCGCACCAGGGCGGCATGTCGCTGGTGGTGGTGTCGGCGGTGAGCAACGGCTTCTTGTGCGAGGCGCTGCCGCCGCAGAACCGCACGCGGCCGTGCGACGAGATGGTGGACGTGGAGGTGCAGCTGCAGAAGGCGCGCGAGTTCGCGGCGACGCGGGACTGGGTGGACCTGGCGCTGACGCCGGCGGACGCGCGGCGCATCATCTCCGAGGGCAAGCTGGCGATGGTGCTCTCCATCGAGACGAGCAAGCTGTTCGGCGCGAAGGACTGGCGCGCGGAGCTGGACCGCTTCCACGCGTTGGGCGTGCGCACGTTGCAGCCGGTGCACCAGCTGGACAACCGCTTCGGCGGGGCGGCGCCGCACAACGCCATCTTCCAGGCGGCGCAGTTCCTGGAGAACTGCCACATCGACTCGGATTGTGGGCTGACGGTGGGGGGGCTGACGCTGGGCTTCGACGTGGATGGGAGCTGCCGCAACGTGCGTGGCCTGACGGCGGAGGGGCAGCAGCTGGTGCAGGCGATGATGGACAAGGGGATGCTCATCGACCTGGCGCACCTGTCGGAGAAGGGCGTGCGGGACGCGTTCACGGTGGCGGAGCGCAACACGTACTACCCGCTGTACGTGAGCCACGGCCACTTCCGCGAGGTGATGAACGGCAAGCTGGCGGAGAACGAGAAGACGACGCCGGCGTGGGTGGTGCAGCTGCTGCGGCGCACGGGCGGCATGTTCGGCCTGCGCACGGCGCACGACGAGACGCGCGCGTACACGAAGTCCGGCGTGGAGAACAACTGCCAGGGCTCGTCGCGCTCGTTCGCGCAGGCGTATGAGTTCGGCCGTCAGGGGTTGAAGGTGCCCATGGCGTTCGGCGCGGACTTCAACGGCTTCATCCAGCAGACGCGTCCGCGCTTCGGTGAGCACGGGGCGTGTTCGGCGGGCTTCCAGGCGGAGGCGGACGCGCAGGCGCGGCAGCAGGAGCTGAGCGGGCCGGGGCGGCTGGGGACGCCGTTCGACGAGTTCGGCCTGGCGCACGTGGGCCTGTTGCCGGACATGATTCGGGACCTGAAGAACCTGGGGGTGGACACGGCGGGGCTGACGGGTTCGTCGGAGACGTTCATCCGGATGTGGGAGCGGGCGACGACGGCGCGCGCGGGCATGGCGGACGCGGCGCTGGACATCGACACGACGGGCGTGGCGCCGTGGGTGAAGCCGGAGGACCGCGAGGCGGCGTACCCCACGGTGTGTGGCAAGCACTACGCGCCGGACTCGAAGGACATGAACGAGTCGTGCCGCTTCGACGACGAGTGCCTCACCGAGCAGTGCTCTTCGGTGGTGTGCAGCCTCATCAAGGGCCGCTGCGTGTGCAACGGCGACGAGGACTGCGGCGGCGTGGGCTACTGCCAGAAGGACACGCCGGGCAACCCGGCGGACAACGACTGCGTGCCGAAGAAGGCGGACTGGGCGTCGTGCAGCCGGGATGGGCAGTGCCAGTCCGGCGAGTGTGGGGGCTGCGCGGACGCCGTGGGGTGGTGCTTCACGCCGAACTCGAAGACGTACGGGCAGACGTGCAAGTCCGACCGGGAGTGCACGACGAATCGGTGCGGCGCGGACTGCTACCTGAACCCGACGGGCAGTTGTCTGTGCGACAGCGACTCGCACTGCGGTGCGAACCAGTACTGCGGCTGGGGGCTGAATTCGGGCAAGTGCCAGGACAAGAAGGGGCGGGGGGCGGCGTGCGCCTCCGGCCGCGAGTGCCTGTCCGGCACCTGCCGTTGGTCCTTCACGTGTAAGTAGGCGGAAGGACAGGGGGGCCGGGTGGGGGGCCCGGCACCCCGAGCCGTGGAGGGACGCGGCTCGGAATCTTGGAAGGCTGGGTGGCCGAAAGCAGGCAGCCGAGTCTGGGGATGGCGTGGTGGCAGATTTCCGGGAGGGGTGGCCATGCGCGGGTGGACGGAGCGGGGAGGCGGGTTCACCTGGGAACAGCGACAGGCGGGAGCGGTGCGGTAGAGTGCCGCCCCATGCGTCGCCTTGCCTTGTTCCTGCTCCCCCTGCTGGTGGTCGCCTGCTCCAAGTCGAAGGACCAGGCGGGTGCCAAGCTCGTCATCAAACACTCCTCGGGCTTCGAGAAGGGCTGCTTCCGGGTCGCGGCCCAGGATGCGGCGAAAGCCGAGTTGAGCCAGGAGGTGTTCCTCTCTCCGAAGGCGGGCAGCTCCGAATTGACGGTGGCGGTGCTGCGCAAGGAGGGCTGGGGCGGCCAGGTCCAGGTGTCCGTTTCCGCGTTCGAGCAGGGATGCAATCCGCGCGGAGCCCAGGTGGGTGAGTCGCAGACGCATGTCTTCGACTTGAGCGGCGAGGGAGTCCAGTCCGAGTTCGCCATGCAGTTCACGACGCCGGACGCGGATGGCGACGGGTTCGTGGACAGGGCGAGCGGTGGCTCGGACTGCAATGACAGCCCGGGCGTCGGCGCGCAGATCAACCCGGGCATGGCGGAGGTCTGTGACGACCTCGACAACGACTGCGACGGCACCAAGGACGAGGGGCTGGCGGTCGAGGAGCTCTTCACGGACAAGGACGGGGATGGCTACGGCTCTGGCGCCGCGCTCATCCGGTGCAGGCCCGCGACGGGGTTCGCGACCCGCGGTGGCGACTGCGACGACAACGATGCGGCGCGCAACCCCGGGTTGACCGAGGTCTGTGACGACAAGGACAACAACTGCAACGGGCAGAGTGACGAGGGGATCAACAAGGACTGGTACCTCGACGAGGACGGCGACACCTACCCGAGGAACGCGGGTCACACGGTGAGCTGCACGGCCCCCGGTGCGAACTACGCGCAGCTCAAGGCGGACGGCATGTTCGACTGTGACGACACGCCGGTCAGTGGCGCGAAGAGCTTCCCGGGCAACACGGAAATCTGTGACGACGTCGACAACAACTGTGACAACCGGGTGGATGAGAACGTCGCGGGGATGGGCAAGGGTGATGCGTGCGCTTCCGGCTGTGGAGTGATTGCCTGCTCGGGGCCCAACTCGGTGGCTTGCAGCGCGCCGGAGCCGTTCGACTACTACCCCGACGTGGATGGGGACCAGCAGGGGTCCGCCGATGCGACGGTCACGAAGGTCTGCCAGAGCGCCACGCCGCCGGCGAACTTCGTTCGGGACAATCATCAGGATTGCGATGACGCGGACCCGAACGTGCGAGTGGGCGGGACCGAGGTGTGCGACGCCATCGACAACAACTGCGCGAACGGTCCGGACGAGGGGTTGTCGTGTGGGGGCATCCTGACGGCGGTGGCGGATCCGGTCCTGGGAGGGACGGGGCACGATTGGAGGACGGTGTCGGTGCACTCCAGCGGCTTCCCGGTGTGGGTGGCGGGCCTTGGAGGAAAGCTGGCGGTGCGCAAGGCGGCTGCGGAAGGGTTCACGAACTTCAGCTTCGACAACGCCTCGCCGGCGCCCAACAACTGCGCGGGTCATGATTGGCTCGCCTCGTGGGTGGACTCGGCGGGCAATGTCTATGTCGCTGGAGCAGGCGGTCGCGTTGCCAAGCACAACGGCACGGTGTGCAGTGCGCAGGATGATGCACCGGGCACGGGCGATATCACGGGGATGGTGGGTTTCGAGTCGGGAGGGGCGGTGACCCTCTACATGGTCAACACCGAGGGCAAGTTCTACACCTGGACGCCTGGGAGCCAGCCAGACGACTTGCACCATGATTCGGTCGGCTCCACGAAGTACTTCGGCATCCATGGCCTGGACGCTACGAAGCTGCTCGTGGCGGGCGAGTCAGGAGGAACGGTGATGCCGAACTTCTGGGCCTACGTGCCTCCGTATACCTCGTCCACCCTTCATGGTCTCTCCCCGAGTCCCGCGGCGGGCGCGGCGAACGCGGTGTGGATGGGCAGTGCGACGAGCGCCGTCGCCGTGGGGACCGCCGGGCGTGCGTGGCGGTGGGATGGAACAACGACCTGGACGCAGGTGCCGGCCTTGGCCGCGGGCTCGGTGGACCTGAGCAGCGTCGTGACGTTGGCCAATGGCGATGCGTACATCGTGGACAAGAGCGCGGGCGCGCAGCTCCATCGCCTCACGCAGTTCGGTTGGGCCAAGCAGCCGAAGCTGCCCGCGCCCACGGGCCCCGTGCCCGCCAAGCCCCTCTATGACATCGCGATGACGGGGCCGGACAACATCTGGATCGTCGGCGACGACGGCCGCGTCTGGCACTTCCCGCAGTAATCGCCAGCGCCGACACCACGCTCCTGGCGCCGGAGCGTGGTATGGGGCACCCGGAGCCCTCTCCTCGGGCGAGTGGTGCTTCTTGAATTGAGTGCTTGGCATATAATCCATGGATGTCCAACGAGCGTCCATGGAGGGGTGGGCTCTCGGTCCTCATCTGCCTGACGGTGCTGCTGTCGGCGCGAGTCGAGGGGGCCGAGAGCGCGGTGCAACGGCAGCTCGCGGAGGCCATCCGCCTCTACGAGGGGCTGGAATACGAGCTGGCGCTGAAGCAGCTCACCAAGGCCAGTGTGCTGCCCCATGACGCGAGCGAGGCGGTCTCCATCTCGGTCCTGATGGGAATCGTGAAGGCGGAGCTGGGGCGGTGGGACGAGGCGCGAGAGGATTTCCTCGCCGCGCTGAGCATCCAGCTGGATGCGCCGCTGCCCCTGAGGGTGCCTCCGAAGGTCGCGCGTGAGTTCGAGGCGCAGCGGGAGACGGCGAGGGCCGCCGCGGCTCGCGAGCGCGAGGATGCGCCCACCGTGAGCGGGACGCGCCCCGGCGCGTCGTCCGGCCAACCGGGTGATGGCTCCCGGTCGACGCTGGTCCCCGAGTCCACCACGGAGGTCTCCCTGTCCCAGGAGCCTGGGTGGGCTCCCTCCGCGAAGCAGGGCAGGGGCCTGGTATTGGCGGGGCGCCGGGTCCCCCTCCTGAGCATGGTGCTCCTGGGAACGGGCGTGGCGGCGGGTGGCGTCGGGACGGTGTTCGGCCTGTCCTCGCGAAGCCACGTCACGGAGGCGCGAGCGACGGAGACCATCAAGGACCTCGAGGCACAGCAATCCAAGGCCCAATCCAGCGCGACGACGGCGAACGTGCTGTTCGGCACGGCGGCGGTCGCGGCGGTGGGGGCCGTGACGACGTGGCTGGTCATGGGCGCGCCCACCGAGTCCGACGTGGCCCCTGTCCTCGCGGAGCAGAGGCCATGAGCCGCTCGGGGAGGCCGTGGCTGTGGGGCATCCTGCTGCTGGCGGGGTGCTCGGTGCCGAGCGTCGATGAGCTCCTGGGCGAGCGAGAGACCCGCCTCGTCATCCGCTACACCTCGGGCTTCGACAAGGGCTGCTTCCGCGTCGTCGCCCAGGACGCGGAGAATCCCTCTTCGCGCGAGGAGCGGCTCATCGCCCCGAGGCCGGACCGGAACGGTGAGCCGGGCGGTCCGTTCGTGTCGGTGGAGGGGCTGCGCAAGGAGGGCTGGAGGGGACCAATCCAGGTGTCGGTCACCGCGCACGAACAGGCCTGCGACAAGAGTGGTGCTCAGATCGGGGTGGCGCGGACGCTCGTCTTCGAGCTGGCCAAGGCCGCCATCGAGTTGAGCTTCGCGACGCCGGACGCGGACGGCGACGGGTTCGTGGACATGGCGAGCGATGGCTCGGACTGCAATGACAGCCCGGGCATCGGCGCGCGGATCAACCCGGGCATGGCGGAGGTCTGCGACGACCTCGACAACGACTGCGACGGCATCAAGGACGAGGGGCTGGCGGTCGAGGAGCTCTTCACGGACAGGGACGGGGATGGCTACGGCGCCGGCGCGGCGCTCATCCGGTGCAGGCCCGCGACGGGGTTCGCGACCCGCGGTGACGACTGCGACGACGACGATGCCGCGCTCGCGCCGGGGTTCGCCGAGCTCTGCGACGAGCGCGACAACAACTGCGACGGCCAGGTGGACGAAGGCTTCGCGGGGAAGGGGATGGCGTGCGCCGGAAGCTGCAATGGCGTCTTCGTGTGCGGCCCGGACAAGCGGACCCTGGTCTGCAGCAAGTCAGACCCCGGAAAGTACTACCCGGACCAGGATGGGGATGGTCAGGGGGCGGTCGGGTCGACCGCGGTGGAGGTGTGTGCGGGCACCACGGCTCCCATGGGGTATGTGCCGGGGAACAACACCGACTGCGACGACGCCGACGCGAATGTGAAGGTCGGCGCCCCGGAGGTGTGCGACGCCATCGACAACAACTGCTCGGGGGACGAAACGGATGGGCCTTCCTGTGGCCGCCTGCTCCCCGTCACGGATGGGGCCCAGGGAGGCGCCGGTCGTGATTGGAGGACGGTGTCCGTGGGCGCCACGGGCTACCCCGTGTGGCTCGCGGGGGTGGGAGGCTCGCTCGTCGTGAAGAAGGCGGCGGGGCAGGCCTTCGTCGACTTCAGCCCCGAAGCCACCACCAGGAACTGCGGCTCCGACGACTGGTATGCCTCCTGGGTGGACGCCGGTGGGAATGTGTATCTGGCGGGACAACATGGACGTCTCGCGAAACACAGTGGAGTGGAATGTGTCGCGGGGGGCCAGGCGGAGGTGAACTCCACCCTGGTCGGACTCGTGGGCTTCGAATCCGGGGCGCTGGTGACGTTGTATGCGGTGGATAGCGGGGGGCGGTTGTACAAGTGGGTGCCGGGGAGCGCGCCCGCGCTCCAGGTGATGGGCAACAGCGGGGACATCAGCTCCGGCCTCCATGGGTGGAATGGAAACAGGCTCCTCGTGGCCGCGACCTCGTCCACCGTGGGGACCCCTCGCATCTGGTCCTATGACCCAGGCGTGTCTGGGGCGGCTGCCCAGCATGTCTTCACTCGCGCTCCGTCCACGGGCTCGCTCGAGGCGATTGGAATGGGGAGCGCTCTGACGGCCACGGCGGTGGGGGCGGTGGGGCGCGCCTGGAGATGGGACGGGAACGTGACCTGGGTCCTGGCGCCGCCTTCAGGCGTGACGGTCACCTTCAGCAGTGTCGTGATGCTGTCCAACGGAGACTCATACATCGTGGACAAGAGCCCCACGGGTCAGGTCCACCGCCTGACGCCGCATGGCTGGGCGAAGCAGCCGAAGCTGACCGAACTGGTCAACAAGCCCCTCTACGACATCGCGATGGCCGGCCCCGGCGACTTCTGGCTCGTCGGCGACGACGGTCGCGTCTGGCATTACCCCGAGCCCTGACCCCCACCGTTCTCCCCTCCGGGCCCGTGAGGCCCGGGGGCCTGGGCCTCCAGCTCCCTCAGCGGCACCCACCGGCCCAACACCGGCCCGCCATGCTTGCCTCGGCCAATCCGCTGCAACGGGTAGATGCCGCGGTGTCCGGTGAGCAGGTACGCCACGGTCGCGACGACCATCACGTGCGGCAGCACGCTCGCGCCCACCAGCTCCACCGCCATCAGTGACAGCGCCAGGGGCGTGTTCGCCGCCGCCGCGAACATCGCGGCCATGCCCACCGCCGCGCCCAGGTCCACCGGCAGCCCCAACACCCGCGCGAGGACATTGCCCAGGCTCGCGCCAATGAAGAACAGCGGCGTCACCTCGCCGCCCAGGAACCCCGCGCCCAGCGTCACCGCCGTGAACACCAGCTTCCACGCGAACGCGGACACCGGCAGCGCCGGGTCCTCGAAGGCCCGCAGGATGCCCGGCACCCCCAACCCCAGGTACGCGTCCGTCCCCGCCGCGAGCCACAGCGCCACCACCGCCGCCCCGCCCAGCGCCATGCGCACCGGCAGCCACGGCACGCGCTTCTCCAGCAGCGCCTTCAGCCGGTGCGTCGCCTCCACGAACACCACCGCCACCGCCGCCACCCCCACCGCGAACACCAGCCACCGCCCCAACACGTCCCAGGTGAGCGGCAGCGCGCCCGGCACCGGATACACCGTGTGGTGGATGCCCAGCCCCCGCGTCACCAGGTCCCCCACCACCGACGCCACCAGCGCCGGCAAGAGCGCCTCGTAGCCCAGCCGCCCCACCACCACGACCTCCAGCCCGAACACCGCCCCCGCGATGGGCGTGCCGAACACCGACCCGAAGCCCCCCGCGATGCCCGCCGCCAACAGCTCCCGCCGCAGGTCCGGCCCCGCCCGGAACCGGTGCGAAATCTGGTCCGCCAGGCTCCCCCCCATCTGCACCGCCGTCCCCTCCCGCCCCGCGCTCCCTCCGAACAGGTGCGTCAGCACCGTCCCCACCAACACCATGGGCGCCATCCGCAGCGGCACCTGCGCGTCCCCCGTGTGCACCGTGTCGATGACCAGGTTGTTGCCCCCCCGGATGGGGCCTCCCCACCGCCCGTACGCCCACCCCAGCACCACCCCCGCCAGGGGCAGCGCGTACACCAGCGCCTCGTGCCGCTCCCGCAGCCGCGTCGCCTCCTCCAGCAGCCACAGGAACACCGCGGACGACACCCCGCACACCACCCCCACCACCGCGCCCAGCAGCAGCCACTGCGCCAGCACCCGCGCGCTCCCGCTCCACCTCACCTGCGCCTCCTCCGTGAGACATGAAACAAAATGAAACACCGCGTCACGTGTTGCGTCGCGTCAAGAATCAGACATCGCCATCGTCCGACGGTGGGTGTTCCACTCAAAACACGAATTCCGACTGAGCGCGTTATTCCAGTTTGCGGGTGATTCGCGAATCGACGCCGTGTACGGTTCGGTTTCCCCCTACATCCCCCCTGCGGGAAGAAAGAAGAGCGGGCATGTCCTTCCGTCGCAATGGCCTGTCCCTTGCCGCCATGGTCGCGGCCGCCACGGTGAGCGGTAGCGCGCTGGCGAGCACCCTCAACCAGAACACCGCGTGGACCATCGACCGGTCCACGTCGACGACGAAGTATCGGGTCGTGGCTTACGGCGACTCCATCTATGCGGGCTACAACGGGGGCCTGACGAGCGTCGCGCGGCGCGCCGCGCCGGTCGTCCAGGGTGAGTACCTGGCGAAGACGTGGAACACGGACATGGAGGTCATCCGTCGCACCAAGTCCGGCGCGAAGGCGGACGACATCTACAACAACAAAATCGTCTCCGAGCGCTCGTACATGCAGGCGACGAACACGCGCGTGGTGCTGTTCGAGATGTGCGGCAACGACTACCTGCAGGCGCGCAGCGCGTTCTCGGGTCAGTCGGGCACCTGTGACTACAGCGGCCTGGAGGCGGCGCTGAGCGCGTGTGCGACGTACACCGAGCGCGCGATGCAGGCCATCAACCAGTACGCGACGACGGCCAAGGTGAAGATCGTCTCGAACATCTACTACCCGGGCTTCGCCGCGGACAACGTGCAGACCAGCTGCAAGGACGCGGCGACGGGGGCCACGGTCAACAAGCAGCTGAAGTTCCTGCCGCTGCTGGCGCGCAGCAACTGGCGCACCTGCAACCTGGCGGAGAAGTACGGCTTCCAGTGCGCGGACTCCTTCGCGGAGATGATGGCGGCGGACTACGACAGCAACGGCGACGGGCAGATCGACTCCGCAGCCATCCGCTACATCGCGGGTGAGTCCGAGTCCTCCTACGTCACGCGCATCACCAGCACGCTGCGCTCCACGCTGCGCGACTCGAACACGCACTTCGTCAACGCCAGCACCAGCTATGACTACATGCAGTCGGACGACACGCACCCGACCTACTACGGCACCACCATTGGCGTGAACATCTTCACGGGCTCCGGCTCCGGCACGGGCGCGCCGCAGTTCACGGACGCGCAGGTGGTCGACGGCAAGAACCCGGAGTGGAACAAGTCCGGCCACGAGCGCATGGGCTGGGAAGGCGCGCGCTTCAACCCCGCCACGCCGTGACGCGCTGAGCGCGCCCGCGTCCCGCGCGGCGTCGTTCTCACGAGGCCCTCGACCCGTCACCGGGGTCGGGGGCTTCGTCGTCCCGGGGGCCGCGGCCCGGCTCACTGCAGGAAGCGCCACGCGGTGAAGGCCATGATGCCCGCGTAGTACACGAGCCGCCCCAGCCACTCCGCCCCGCGCCTCACCCCGCGCGAGCCCGACGGCCACAGCCACGCGCCCAGCAGGGACACGGCCTCCGTGAGCCCTCGCCAGAAGCACGCCACCAAGAGGAGGCTCATCGCCACCGGCGCGTAGTACCGCCCGAACGTGCGCAGGTACGCCTCCCACCCGAACAGCTGGTACTCGCCGAACGCGCCGCCGAAGGAGATGTACTGGTGCGCGCGGAAGAAGATGGCCGTGGGCAGCAGGGGGAAGAGCACGAACTTGAAGCCCAGGTGGTACCAGCGCCTGCGCCACAGCGCCTCTCGCGCCCGGGCGTAGCGCACCAGCACATGGCCCGCCGCCGCGCCCAGCGCCATCCTCCGCCGTCCCAGCGCCTCCAGCAGCGGCACCGCGTCCGCGGCCTCCAGGCCGTGCCCCAGCCAGCGGCCCGACGTCGAACGGAGCGCGAGGCCGGGGCCGGGCAGGGGCAGCCGCCACGGGCGCGCGGCCTCCACCGCGTCGAGCGGCACCTCCACGCGCGAGCCGTCGCGGGCGTGCAGCGTCAGGACCGCGTCGTCGAGCTCGACCGTCGCGCGGGCGGCCCGACGCAGCGCGCCCACCAGCGCCATGGGCAGCCCCGTGCCGACGACGAGCCCCAGCGCGAGCGGCCCGGGCGTGAGGCGCTGCGCGCCCTCGAGGATGTCGACGAGCAGCCAGCCCACGAAGAACACCAGGTTGCCCAGGGCGACGAGGCTCGCCGCGCACGCGATGCCGCGGCGCGCGGTGGACCAGGCGTGGAGGGAGAAGGACTCGCGGGGCACGGCGGCGGTGAGCGGGGCGGCGGAGGGGAGGGCGTCGGCGGACGAGGTGCTCATGCGCGGGGCGTGATGCGCGGGCGGACGCGACCGGAGTGGGCGCATTGCCTCGGCGGGAGGGCGCTCGTAGCATACGCAGCGCGGAGGTTCCCCGGCGAGCATGCGGCCGCAGCACTCATCCCCTGAACGGCGGGTCGACGGCGATGGCGTCACCCAGGTCTCGCCCGCGCGCTCCGGAGGCGCCGCGGCGCGCTGGCTCGTGGGCGGCGCGCTCGCCTTCCTGTTGCTGGCCGTGGGCGCGAGCTACTGGCTCTCCTCGGACGAGGTGGGAACGCCGGCCTGGGAGGAGACGCCGGTCGTCGTGACGCCGCCGCCGGTCGCCCAGCCCGCGCCCGCCGTCGCGAGGGCGCCCACGCCGCCGGTTCCCCAGCGCGCGCCGCTCGCCCAACCCCAGGTCGTCGTGGGTGGCGCCGCCGATGCGCCCGCGTCCTCGCGGGAGGCCGACATGCCGGACTCGGAACCCACGGGCCTGCAGCTCTACAAGCCCGGCACCAAGCCGCTCAAGCGCGGCATCGTCGTGCCGGAGGACTTCGAGCTGCCGCCCGGCTACGTGCGCCACTACCAGTCCACGGACCAGGGCGAGCGCGTGGAGGCCATCCTGATGTTCCATCCGGACCATCAGCCGAAGGATGCGAATGGCCAGCCCATCCCCATCCCCGACAATCGCGTGGTGCCCGCCGAACTGGCGCCGCCGGGGTTGCCCATCCGCCTGCTGGAGCTGCCCCGGACGGACGGGGACCAGGACGCGCCTTGAAGGGCGTGCAATGGGACGTGGCGCCCACGTGGCGCTACCGGGGCGTCGTCTCCGTCGCGCTCACCGCTGTCTGTCTGGCGGCCTACGCGTCGCTCGAGTCGCGCTGGGTGGCGCTGGGCTTCATCGGCCTGGCGCCCTGGCTGGGCGCGGTGGACCAGGCGCGCACGTTCAAGGGCGCGCTCGCGCTGGGCGCGGGGCTCGCGGCCGTCTTCGCCGCGCTGGTGTTCGGCTGGTTCCCGCGCGCGCTCCAGGCGTACTCGGGGGCGCCGCTGTGGCTGTGCTGGGGCGGGCTGGTGCTGCTCGCGCCGCTGTTCCAGCCGCAGCTGGTGCTGACGGCGCTGGCGCGGTGGCTGGCGCGCAGGGGAATGGGGGAGCGGGAGAGCGGGCTGCCCGGGGTCGTGGGCATGCTGGTGTACGTGGGCGTGGAGTGGCTCGTCCCCAAGCTGTTCGCGGACACGCTGGGACAGGGGCTCGTGTCCTCCGAACGGCTGCGCCAGGGCGCGGACCTCGCGGGCGCGCCCGGCCTCACGCTCGTCATGCTGGCCGTCAACGAGTGCGTGCTCGCGGCGGCGCGGGCCTTCCGCGCGCGAGGGGTGCTGCCGGCGCTGCGTCCGCTGGTGGGCGCGGCGGTGCTGGTGCTCGGGCTGGTGGGCTACGGGGCGCACCGGCTGCGCGAGGTGCGCGAGGCGACGGCCGAGGCGCCGTCGCTGGTGGTGGGCGCGGTGCAGGCCAACATCACGAACTACGAGAAGCTCAAGGCGGAGCGCGGCGCGTACGAGGTGGTGCGGATGGTGCTCGACACGCACTACGCGCTGTCGGACGCGCTGCTGCGCGAGGGCCCGGTGGACCTGCTCGCGTGGCCGGAGACGGTGTACCCGACGCCCTTCGGCGCGCCGAAGAGCGACGCGGGCGCGGAGCTCGACGCCGAAATCTCCGCCTATGTCGCCGCGCGGGGCGTGCCCCTGGTGTTCGGCTCGTATGACGTGGAGGCCGGGCGCGAGTACAACGCGACGATGTTCCTGGAGCCCTCGACGGAGCGGGGCGGGGCGCCGGTGCGCACGGCCTATCGCAAGTCGATGCTCTTCCCGCTGACGGAGTGGGTGCCGGACGCCATCGACACGCCGACGCTGCGCGAGTGGTTGCCCTGGACGGGGCGCTGGTCCCGCGGGCCCGGGCCCCGGACGGTGCGCGTGCGGCTGCGCGACGGCCGTCCGCTCACGGTGGCGCCGCTCGTCTGCTACGACACCCTCTTCCCCTCCTATGCCGCGGACGAGGTGCGGCAGGGCGCGCAGCTGCTGCTCACGCTGTCGAACGACTCCTGGTTCGTGGGCACGCCCGGGCCCCGGCTGCACCTGACGCACGCGGTGTTCCGCAGCATCGAGACGCGCAGGCCCCAGGTGCGCGTGACGAACTCCGGCGTCTCCGCGCTCATCGACGCCACGGGCGCGGTGCTGGGGGAGGTGGGGGACGACCAGCGCGGCACCCTGGCGATGCGCGTGCCCGCGACGGCGGCGCTGACGCCGCTGGCCCTGGCGTGGGGCAACTGGCTGGGGCCGGTGGCGCTGGGGCTCGCGGTGGTGCTGCTCGGGGGCGTGGCGCTGGGCGGGCGGGGCGGTCGGCGCTGAGCGTCCGCGCCCCCCGCCTCCGGCGCTTCAGTGCCGGCCGGCCTTGAACTCGCCCACCAGGTGGTCGCAGGCGCGCACCGCGAGCGCCATCATCGTGAGGGTGGGGTTCTGCGCTCCCTGCGAGGGGAAGCACGCGCCGTCCACCACGTAGAGGTTGGACACGTCCCAGCTGCGGTTGAAGGGGTCGAGCACGGACGTCCTCGGGTCGGAGCCCATCCGCGCGGTGCCCACCTCGTGGATGGCCATGCCCGGCGTGGACAGCGTGTCGTTCACCTTCTCCACGGTGAAGCCCGCCTCCCGCATCATCTCCTGGCACGCGGCCACCGCGTCGGCGTTCATCCTCCGCTCGTTGTCGGAGTGGCGGCAGTCGATGTGCGCGGCGGGGATGCCCCAGCGGTCCTTCACCACCGGGTCGAGCGTCACGCGGTTGTCCTGGCGCGGCACCATCTCCCCGAACGGGACGAAGTGGCAGCTGTCCCCGAAGGTGAACACCTGCACGCCGTAGCCGCGCGCGAAGCCGTCCTCGCGCGTGGTGACGTTGCGGAACTGGGGGATGTAGGCCCAGCTCTGCTCGGCGCTCTGCCGGTCGGCGGGCAGGTTCATCTTCGCCTCGATGCCCAGCAGGTACGTGTGGTCCATCAGGTTGCGGCCCAGCTGCCCCGACGTGTTGGCCAGGCCCGTGGGGAAGGCGGCGCTGCGCGAGTGCAGGAGCAGGCGCGTCGTCTCGATGGTGCCCGCGGCGAGCACCACCACGCGCCCCGTGGCCTCGTGCACCTTGCCCGTGTCCGTGTCGACGTAGGTGACGCCCGTCACGCGCCCCTGCTTGTCGTCGTAGAGGACCTGGTTCACCACCGCGTGCGTGCGCAGGGTGAGGCGGCCCGTCTTCATCGCCGCGGGGATGGTGATGGGCGCGGAGGCGGTGCGGCGGACGATGACGCGGCGCTCGGGCCAGCGGCGCTCCACCCGCTCCTTGAGCCACAGCTCGGCGGGCGTCATGGGGATGGGCGCGGCGAAGACGGAGTCCGGCAGCGTGTCCAGCCCGTCCGTGTTGCCGTGGATGCCCATCCACCGCTCCACCGTCTCGTAGTGCGGCGCCAGGTCCGCCAGCGTCAGCGGCCAGTCCGGCCCCTGCCCGTCCTGGCTGCCCGCTTTGAAGTTGAAGTCCGACAGCCGGTAGAACTGGCGGCCGTGCGCCTTCACCGACGTGCGTCCGCCGACCTGCCGGGCGCGAATCCACGCGAACGGCGCGTCCTGGGGCGTGGTGTACGGGTTGTCGACGTCGTCGACGAACGCGTGCGGATGGAAGGGCCACGCGAAGGTGCTCGACTGCACGGACTGACGCTGCTTGCGCTTCGCGTCGGTCTCCGCGCGGTAGCCCAGCTTCTGCTTCACGCGGTGCCACGTCCACAGCAGCTGGTCCGCGACGTTGCTCCGCCCCGCCTCGAGGACGAGGACGTTCAATCCCGCCTCCGTCAGCTGCTTGGCCGACCACCCACCACACGCCCCGGAACCCACCACCACCACATCGAACGTTGTCTTGGACGTGCCCACGGATTCCCGGATGAAGTCGCGCGGGACGAGAGGGGGTCGTCACCACGCCGCGAGTGGATGCCGTCGAGTGTAGACTGCGCGGCGCGACGTTGACCATGTGTCGTGGCTGACTCGCGCCGAAGGGCAGGCGGCCGGGCTCTCACCCGGCAGGGTGGATTCTCATGAAGTGGCAAAAGGTGTTGGGCGGCGTGTTGGCATTGGGGGTGCTGGCGGCGTTGCTTGTCTTTGCACGCGCGCTGAGACACTCGGAGGGCTACTTCCACTACCCACGCGTCGCGCCCCAGAAGCCCGAGGACTTCGCGGAGGCGCAGGACGTGCGGCTGCGCACCGAGGACGCGCTGGAGCTGCGTGGCTGGTACGTGCCCTCGCGCAACCGCGCGGCGGTGGTGCTGGCGCATGGCCTGTCCCAGACGCGCGCGGACCTGCTGGCGGAGGCGCGCGTGCTGAGGGACGCGGGGTACGGCGTGCTGCTCTTCGACCTGCGCGCGCACGGCGAGAGCCAGGGCGAGACGTCCACCTGGGGCGACAAGGAGCGGCTGGACGTGAGGGCCGCGCTGGACTTCGCGCGGGCGCGTCCGGACGTGGACCCGGAGCGCGTGGCGCTGGTCGGCTTCTCCATCGGCTCGGCCGCGGTGGCGGAGGTGGCGGCGAAGGACGCGCGCGTGCGGGCGGTGGTGCTGCTGTCGCCGTTCAACACGCTGTGGCTCGCGGCGGCGTATGACTTCCGCCGCTTCGGCGTCGTGTCGCAGTCCGGGGCGCTCGTGCCCTTCTGGCGCCGGGGCATCGCGCTCGACGAGGTGCGCACCATCGACGCGGTGGAGCACATCCGCCCCCGGCCGCTCCTCATCGTCATGGGCACGGAGGAGTCCGGCCAGCCGCTCGCGGACGAGCTCTTCGCCAAGGTGCGCGGGTACGCCCAGACGTGGCGCATCCAGGGCGCGGGGCACGGGAACTTCGCCGCCACCGAACCCCGGGAGTACCCGCGCCGCCTGCGGGCCTTCGTCGACGCGGCGCTCGCGCCGTCGCCCCCCGCCAGCGAGGCGGGGGCGCCGTGAGCTCCGCCGTCTAGCCGGCCTTGGGCGCGGGCTCGGCGGGGGCCTGCCGCTCGCGGGCCTCCAGCTGGGCGAGCTGCTGGAGGAAGGCGCGCCCCCGGGCCGCGTCCGTCATGTGGACGAAGGCGGCCATGCCCTTGAGCTGGTCGAGCGACTCGCCCTCGCGGCCGGGCTTGCCCTTCAGGCGGTTGTGGATGGCGGCGCGCAGGCGGCGCACCACGTCGCGCGGGACGCGGGCGGCGGGCTGGTCCTTGCCGGCCTGGTTCACCACCAGCCCCGTGACGCGCTGGCGGGTGCCCTTGCGCGCCACGCGCGTCTTGTCCGGGTGCAGGCGGAAGCCCTCGGACTCCACCACGTCCTTCACCCGCGCCAGCAGCACGGCCACCGGGGCGCCCTGGGCGCGGCGGGCCTTGGGGGCCTTCGCCTTCGTCCACGAGAAGGTCAGGTCATCCGCGTAGCGCGTGTACGTGAAGCCCAGGCGCTTGGAGAGCGCGGACAGGCGCTTGTCCAGCTTGAGGCACAGGGCGTTGGTGATGCCGGGCGAGGTGGGCGCGCCCTGGGGCAGCGCGCGCGGGCCCTTGGCGACGTGGAGCGTCTTGCCACGGAACTGCACCGTCTCGCGCGGGGCCTCGGTGGCCAGCAGCGCCAGCAGCGTGGAGGTGTTCTCCGGCAGGCCGCCCTTGCGCAACAGGCCCTTCACCCGGCGCCACGTCACGGAGGGGAAGAAGTCCTTGAGGTCCACCTTCACCACCACGTCCGCGCCCTGGTGGGCCAGCGCGTTGGTGAGGATGGAGCGCCCCGCGACGAAGCCGTGGGCGGCGCCGTGCACGGGCAGCCGCTCCACGACGTTGGCGAGCACCCAGCGCTGGGCCTCCTTCAGCTCCGGCTTGGGGGAGGTAATCGTGCGCGAGCCGCCGTCGCGCTTGGGGATGCTCCAGGTGAGGTAGTGGCTGCCGGTGTCCACCTCGCGGTGGAAGGCGAACCAGCGCAGCTTGGAGACGCTCAGCCCCAGGGCCTTGGCGAGCGCCTCGGCGGAGCCCAGCTCCGGCAGGCCGTTGGCCCGGGCGCGCTCCTCGCGGTGGGCCACGTCGAACGTGTCGGGGGCCTCGGATTCGGACCAGTGGATGCCCGGGCCCAGGTGGCCCACGTGCGACGCCTTCCAGGCCTCGTGGGCCTGGCGCTCCAGGGCGCGGCGCTCGGTGGCCTCGGCCTTCTTCTTCTCCTTCCAGGCCGTCTTCTCCTTCTCCGTCGCGCGCGAGAAGTCGAGCTCGCCGACGGCGATGCCTCGGGAGACGAGCTGGCCCTGCACCCACGCGTCGGCGCCGCCGGACTCGACGATGGCCTTCCACCGCGTGAGCAGGGCGTCGTGGGCGGCGCGGCGGACCTCTCGCTGGTGGAGGGTGCTGGCGCTGGCGGGCTGTGGCGCGGGCGGAGAGATGACCTCCGGCGCGGTTGCGGGGACGAACGACTCCAGCCTGGCGGTCATGTCAGCACCTCGAGGAGGGGGCGCGGCGGTGTCGGACGAAGAGGGCTGTCTTTCGCGAGCAGTCGAGGGAGGCCGGGAAGGCACCACCATCTCACCTGGGGCACGGTAGCCTCACCGGCTCTCCCCTCCCGCGCACTCCGGTCGGGGTGGGCAAACGGCGGTCGCGTCGTTGGCTCCGCTGCCCACCCCGACCGGAGTGCGCGGGAGGGAGAGAGCCAAGAACAGGCTACCTTGCGGAGAGTGTCCTGCATTCCAACCGGAGCGGCGCAACGCCGCTCCCGCGCTCGAGGCGCTCAGGCTGATGCACTCCGGACCTCTCTCGGCTGCTCGCGCGTGGAGCGCGTTTCGTCGTGTCTTCCGTCGCACCTGCCCTTCCGGCCGCTCCGTGGAGCGACCGAGCCGTGGTTGTGGGTTTACACCAAGGAAGCCGCCGCGTCGATGTAGCCTTCGGCGGAAAGCTTCTCCAGGCGGGTGAAGTACGCGGCGCGGGCCTCCGCGTCCGAGTCGAACCAGAGCCGCTGGTGACGCGCGGCGCCGGTGCGCGGGCCCCACTCGACGGAGACGAGCTGCCCGTCGAGCGAGACGCGATACACGAGCTCCTGGCCGCTCTGCGCGTCGCGGCGCACGTAGGAGCGCGTCTCCGCGCGGATGAGCTTGCGGCCCTCGGGCGTCTGGCGCAGGGCCTCCTCCTCGGCGCGGCGGCGGGACCACGCCAGGCGCAGGGCGAGCTGGTGCTCGCACGGGCCCTCGCGCATGCCGGAGCGGCGGAAGTGGGGGCAGCCGCAGGAGGCGTCCCGCACGCGACCTTCCGAGTCCAGCGTGAAGCTGGGGAAGAAGCTGCGCACGGCCTCCCGGTCCACGACCTCGCCGTGGATGCGGGTGCCCTCGCCGGCGAGGTCGTGCACCTTGGTCAGCTTCACCTCGCCGGCGCCCGGAGCGCCGTCACCCAGCAGGCGGTGGGCGCGGGCCTCGCGCTCGCTGCCGAAGCGGATGACGGACTCGTCCACGGGCGTGGCCATCAGCTCGCGGGGGCGGTACTGGCCCTTCACCAGGTCGAAGAGGACGCGGCCGCGCAGGCACTCCAGTTGGAGCGCGGCGCGCACGGACTCCCTCGTCGCGCCGCCGGCGCCGGCCACGAGCGTGTCGAAGGGCAGGGGGCCGTCCGCGCGCAGCCGCTCGCGCAGCTTCTGGGCGAGCCCGTCCGGGACGGCGCGGGGCATGAGCACGTCGAAGGCCGCGGCGGAGGACCAGCCGCTCTCCGTCCAGCCGGTGAGGCCCAGGGTGAGGGTGGCCTCCCCCATGTCGATGACCCAGAACACCGGCAGCCCGGGGCCCATGAGCTGGACGCGCACGGACTTCGCGTGGGGGAGCAGCCGCGCGAGCGCCATCAGCCGCTGGCGGCCGAAGGTGCGCACCACCGCGGGCGTGGTGCCCGTGTACGTGCCGCCGTGGCACTCCAGCACCAGCTCCCAGGGCTCGAGCACCAGGCGGGGGGCGGCGCCGGGAATCAGCTCGAAGCGCAGCGCGCGCGGGGCCTTCTTCGACTTGCGGGTGCGCAGGGCGAAGAGGAGGTTGTAGAGGTCGATGGGGGCCAGCTCGCAGGTGCTCGCCGGCAGCGTCGCGGCGGACTGCACCTGGAGGAAGCCGCGCAGCCACGCGTGCGGCACCTCCACGTTGCGCGCCTCGCGCGCGGGCTGGGACGGCTTCGCGGGCAGGGCGACGTGGGCCTCCAGCGACACCGGCAGGTACGGGCGCAGCCGGTCCACCCGGGCGGGCAGGTCCGCGGGCACGTCCAGGAAGGTGGAGCCGTGCGCGGCCTCGCGGCCCTCGAGGAGGGTGTTGTCGAACGACAGGCGCGCGTAGGCGCTCTCGTCGCGGGAGAACACCTCCAGCGAGACGCTGTCCGGGTCGACGGTGAGCACCGGGTCCAGCACGGTGTCCTGCTTCTCCTCGCCGTCGAGCGCGTTGTCGAGGAAGGCCTTCTGCGCCTCCCAGATGGCCGCGGTGGCGCGCTTGCCCTGCTTCATGAGGTAGGCCAGGTACGCGGTGCGGTCCTTGCCCCGGTAGCGCAGGTCCGAGGACAGCACGCCGAAGGCCGCGGCGAGCGCGTCGCGGAACAGCGCGGGGGCCTTCACCTTGCCGCGGACGCCCACGGTGCCGCGCGAGCCCTCCAGGGAGAGGAGCACGCGCGAGGCGTCCGGGGTGGACTCCACGTCGCTGGTGGTGGCGTAGCGCAGCTCGACGGGGTGACGGGTGGCGGTCGTCACGACGGGTTCCCTTCCTTCCGGTTCCGGGCGGCGCGCTCGAGGGCGCGCCTGGCGCGTTTGTGGGCGCGCCAGGCGGCCTTGCGCAGCTCCACGGAGTGAGACTTGTCGAAGGCGGCCGCGTGCAGCAGCTTCGCCGCCTCGTCCGTGCCCAGCCGGCCCATGGCGGCCCACAGCTCCTGCCGCGCCTCCGGCTTCACGCTGTCCGCCGCGTCCTTCAGCGGGGCGAGCCGGGCGGTGGCCAGCAGGTGCGGCGTGGCGAGGCGACGGCCCTCGGAGGTGGTGAGCGCGGAGGCGGGCACCTTCGCCGCCGTGGGCCCCGGGGCCACCGGGTCGAAGGGCTTCTGCTCCAGCGCCCAGGTGGCCGCCTGCTCGGGGGCGAGCCGCGACAGCGTGTCCGCCACCGCCGCGCGCACCCAGGCGTCCACGTCACCCAGCGCGCCGCGCAGGGCCCGCACCGCGGCGGCGCGCTCGGCGTCCCGCGCCAGCGCGGCGACGGGGGCCTGGCCGACGAACGTCACCGTGCCGCCCGTCGTCCCCAGCCTGCCCAGGGCGCGCGCCGCCTCGTGGCGCACGGGCGCGGGGGCCACCGCCCCACCGCCCTCGAGGATGGCGCGCGCCGAGTCCGCCAGGCCCTCCGCGCCCAGGCGCGAGCCGGCCCACAAGAGCCGCTCCCACGCGGTGGCGAGCGGGGCGCGCTTGTGCGCGGGCGTCGACGCCCACTCGCTGGCGGTGCGGCGCTCGGCCGTCACCAGCGCGCGGGACACGGCGGCCACGTCCACCTTGCCCGGCTCGCGCGGCTCACCGGTCCACGTGCCCACCAGCAGCGCCGCCTCCTCGCGGGCCTCCGGCTTGTCGTGGCCCAGCAGCGCGACGACCTCCGGCACGGGCAGGGCGCCGCGGCGCGCGAGGCCCCGGCGCAGGCGCAGCCGCAGCTCCACGTTGGCGAGCGTGGCCAGCCGGGGCACCAGCAGCGCCGGGTCGCCCTCGTTGGCGAGGTAGGTCGCGGCCGGCTCGGAGATGTCCGCGTAGGTGCTGGCCACGGCCAGGAACTCCACCCGCGTGCGCTCCTTGGGGAACAGCGCGTCCAGGGCCTTGCGGGCTTCCTGCCTCAGCTCGTCGTCATCGTCGTCGAGCGTGGCGGCCAGCGCGGCCTCGGCCTCCGGGTCCTTCAGCTTGCCCAGCTCCCGGGCGACGGTCAGCCGGACGTCGGAGTCGGTGCCCGTGTCGGTGAGCAGGGCCTCCAGCTTCACGCGCGCGCGCTCGCCGCCCATGGCGCGCAGGCCCTTCACGCCCGCTTCCTGCAGCTCGGAGGTGGCGCCCTCCACGGCGGCGGCCTCCACCTTCTCCTCCACCCGGCGGCGGTCCTCGCCCTCGGGCAGCTTCGGGGCCAGCCGGCCCAGGCCCTCGATGGCGGCCCACACCATGGACGGCTCGGTGGGGGCCTCCGGCGTGCCGCCCGCGGCCACCGTCTCCAGCTCCGACAGGGCGCGCGCGTCGCCCAGCGTGCCCAGCGCGCGCAGCGCCCGCTCGCGCTGGCCGTCCTCGCCCGCGCGGGCGTACAGCAGCAGGGGCCGCAGCGCGCTGACGCCGCCCTTGACGGCCACGCCCTCGGCGGCCGGCAGCATCAATTCGCGGGCGCCGCCGCGCAGCACCTCCTCCAGCGGGGCCACCGGGGCGCCGTGCTCGACGACGCGCCGGGAGTACAGCTCCACCGCCTCCGCGCGCACCGCCGCGTCGCGGTCCGAGAACAGGCCCACCAGCAGCTCGGACTGGCCCGCCTCGGCGCCGTGCTCCAGCTCCTTCAGGGCGGCCAGCCGCACCGCCACGTCCTGGGCCTTCACCGCCGCGCGCAGGAATCGCACGGCCAGGGCCGCGTCGCGCTTCTTCACGTCCTCGCCGGCGATGACCACTGCGGCGGCGACGCAGGCCACGCGCACCGCGCCGGTGTCGTCCTCGTGGCAGCGGCGCGACAGCACGTCGAGCGCCTCCGCGCGGCGCGTGCGGCCCAGGGCGCCCACCAGCTTCTGGCGCTCGTGGGGGTCCGTGGCGGCCCCCAGGCGCGCGCCCAGGGCGGCCACGGCGGCGGGGGTGGCCAGGCGCGCCAGTCCCTCCATGGCGCGCTTCTGGATGGCGGACGTCTCCGAGCGCAGGAAGCTGGCCAGCACCTCCACCGCGCGGTCGTCCCCGCGCCACGACAGCAGCTCCGCGGCGCGCAGGCGCAGGTCCTCGTGCTCGCTGGCCATGGCCCGGCCCAGCGCCTCCGTGACGCGCGAGTCGTTGGCGCCCGCCAGCCGCTCGATGACGCCCACGCGCAGGTCGGCGTGCTCGCTGCCCAGCGCGGCCAGCAGCGGCTCCAGGCTGCCGGCCGGGCTGAGCTTCTCCAGGAGCTCGAAGGCGTAGTGGCGCACGTCCGGCAGCGGCGAGTTGAGCGCGGCGGCGATGCGCGGCCGGGCCGCGTCCTTGCGCGTGGCCAGCTCGTCCAGCGCGGCGCGGGCGACGTCCGGCGCCAGCGAGGCGAGCGCCAGCGCCAGCGGCTCGTCGCTGCCGGCGGGGAACAGTTCCTTGAGTCCGGCCAGCGCCGCCTTGCGCACCAGCTGGTGCGGGTCCTCCAGGGCGCGCAGCAGCGCGGCCACGGCGGCGGGCGTGCCGGCGTAGCCCTCCTGGGTGAGCTTCACCACGCGGTCCACGGCGTCGCGGCGCACGCGGTGGCCCTCGTCGTCACCGGCGGACACCTGCCGCAGCAGGCCCACGTACGCGCCGAACGCCAGCCGGCGCAGGTGCTGCCGCTCCGCCTGGACGGAGGCGTCCAGGGAGGGCTCGGCCGCGCCCGGCTTCACCGCGGAGAAGATGCGGCGCAGCCAGCTCTTCGCGGGGGTGGCCTGCACGGGCGAGGCGCCGGGCGCCGTCTCCGGCTTCCACGGGGCGTCCAGCGTGCTCGGGCGGGCGACCTTCCTCGCCTCGCGGAAGTAGTCGAGCGGCTTGTTGCGCAACAGCAGCACCTGGGCCGCCGCGTAGCGCTGCTCGGGCTGGTCGCTGGAGAGGGCCTCCGCGAGCCCCACCATGCGTCTGGCGCGGTCCTCCTCGGCGGGCCACTCCTTCATGTCGCCGGCCTTCTCCGGCCGGGGCGGCAGCAGGCCCTCGACCAGGTTGGCGCGGTACGCGTCCGGCTCCGTGCGCAGCTCCAGCGCGCGGGCCGCCGCGTAGCGCACCTCCGGCCTGCCGCTGGACAGCGCGCTGGTGAGCAGGTCGGGCGGCTCGCCGCGACGGTTGGCGCGCAGGTCGCGGGCCAGGACGATGGAGAACACCATCTCCTGCACCTCGCGCGCGGCGTCCTCCAGGCCGTGCAGCAGGCCGCCGTCGCCCGCGGAGCCCAGGGCCGCGAAGGAGAGGATGGCGCCCAGGCGGATGGGCAGGTGCTCGTGGCGCAGGTTCCCGGTGAGCACCGGCAGCGCGCGCGCGTCACCCAGGCGGGACAGGCCGTCCGCGCCCCACGAGCGCACCGCCACGTTGGCGTGGCCGAGCGCGTCCAGCAGGTAGCCCTCGTCGCCCCGGCGGCAGGCGGTGGCCAGGCCCCGCGCGCCCTGCTCCTGCAAATCCCCCAGCTCGCTGGGCAGCAGCACCGTGGCGAAGAACGACAGCAGCCGGCGCGAGCCCAGCGTGGCCAGCGCGCGCGCGGCGCGGATGCGCAGGGGGATGAGGAAGCCGGGGGCGTACAGCCGCTCCAGGTCCTTGTCCGTGATGAGCCCGCGCATCGGCTCGATGATGTCCTCGGCGCCGCGCGGGGCGAGCAGCTCCGCGGCGCGCACGCGCACCGGCAGCGCGCCCGCGGCGATGCCGGCGAGCAGCGGCCCGTTCTCCCCGGGCACCAGCTTGTCCAGCGCCTCCAGCGCGGCGACGGCGACGTCCACCTCCTCGTCCTGCACGCGCTTGAGCAGCGGCGAGCGCACGGCGTCCGCCGGCGCGTCCACCGCGCCCTTGGCGCCCTTGACCCTCAGCGCCGCGTGCGTGGAGGCCAGGGCCGCCAGGTGGGGCTCCGGCTTCTCCTTGCCCGCCTGCTTCACCCACGCCTCGTAGGCGGCGGTGGCCACGCCCGCGTCGCGGTCCTCCACGGCCTTCTTCAGCCGCTCGTGGGCCCAGCCCTCGTCGCCGCGCTGGGAGAGCACCTCCACCGCGCGCCCGCGCAGGTCCGGGAAGCGGCCGGCCAGGGCGCGGTCCAGCGCCTTCTCCGGGGCCTTCTCGTTCCACGCCCACAGCGTGCGGAACGCCTCGCCGCGCACCTTGGCGGACTCGTCCTCCAGCGCGTCGCCCAGCAGCGGCTCCGCGCCCTGCGCCGCCGCGCCCAGCTTCACCAGCCGGTCCAGGCCGCGCACGCGGATGTCCTCGTGGCCGGAGCGCAGGGCCGCCTCGGCGGAGGACAGGGGCGCGTCCACGTCCAGCGCCACCACCGCGTCCAGGGCGGTGGCGCGCACGTCGCCGTCCGCGTCGTCCAGCATCCACACCAGCCGCTCGCGGGCGCGCGCGTCCTGGAGCGCCTGGAGCGAGGCGGCGGCCTGCCGGCGGATGGCGGCCTCCGGTTCGCGGGACAGCTGCAGCAGCGCGCCCAGGGCCCGGGCGTCACCCAGCTGCGCCAGGCCTCGCGCGCCCCGGACGGCCGTGTCAGGCGTGCGGCAGGCCATGGCGGCCAGCAGCGGCTCCAGGTCCGCCTCCGTCAGCGCGGCGCCCACGGCGCCCTGCGCGGGCAGGGCCTCGCGCGCGGCGCGAAGCTCGTCGTCCGTGAGGGCGGAGGTCGTCTGGCCCTGGCGGGCGCGGGTGGCCACCCGGCGGGCCACGTCCTTGGCGGCGCGGGCGAAGTCCTCGTCGCGCGACTCCAACAGGTGCGCCAGCGCGCGGCGCTCCATCACGCGGATGGTGAAGGCCACGCCGCGCACGTCCGCGTCGGCGTCGTCCAGGGCGCGCGCCACGAGCGGCTGCACCTGCGGGTGGCCCAGCTGGCCCGCCCAGGCCAGGCGCACCAGCACCTCCGCGCGCAGCCGCGCCTGCCCGCGCTCGAAGGCGGTGCGCAGGGGCTCCGTGTCCCCGGCCGGCGACACGGCGACGAGGGCGTCCAGCGCGGCCAGCCCCACGGCGGCCTCGGTCTCCCCCAGCTTGCTGGCGATGAGGCCGGGCACCAGCGGCGACGCGCCGCCCAGCTTCCCCAGCTTGCGCACGCCCGCCACGCGCATGTCCACGAAGCGCGACTCGAGCGCGGCGCGGGGCGCGGCCAGCGGGGACTCCGTCTCCAGCGTCTCCAGCGCCTTGAGGGCCTCGGCGCGCACCTGCGGGTGGTCGTCGTCCAGCCGCTCGCGCAGCTTCGCCCGAGCCCCCACACGACCCTTCAGGCCCAGCTCGCGCGCGGCCTGCCGGCGGACCTCCGCCTCCTTGTCCGTGGACAGCACCTGGAGGAGGAACTCCAAGGCCTCCGGCTCCTCCAGCACCACCGCCTCGCGCACCACCGTCTCGCGGCGGGCGCGGTTGCCCTTGAGCGCCTCCGTGAACTGGTCGAAGGCGTGCTGCGAGGTGTCCTGGTCGTCCCCGGGCTTGCCGTCCAGCGCCAGGCCGAAGCGGAAGACGCGCCGGTCCTCGCCCGCGGTGACGACGAAGCCCTGGGTCGTGCGCGCCTGCCGGGGGTTGGCCGGCGGCATGAAGGCGAGCGCGTTGACCGGCTTGCCGCCGCAGTCCAGCGTGCGCGGCTTGCGGCGCTCGTCCAGCCGCCACACCTTCACCTTGCCGTCGCCGCCGGCGGACCAGACGCGGTCCGCGGGCTCCTCGTCGCCCTGCGCCTCGGGCGTGGGCGGGAAGAACAGGGCCAGCACGGAGCCCGCGTGGCCGGAGTCCTTGTCGCCGCGCGTCTCGAACTCCACCGCTCCCACGAGGTACCAGACGCGCAGCTTGCCGTCGTCGCCCGCGGAGACCAGACGCCCGTCGCGCGGGGTGAAGGCGAGCGCGCGCACCGCGCCCTCGTGGCCCGCCATGTCGCGGCGCGCACCGGACGCCAGCGTGAAGGAGCGCACCACGCCGTCGTCGCCGGCCGTGGCCGCGTAGGTGTTCGTCGGGTCGACGGCCACCGCGCGCAGCGGCTGGGTGCTGGCCTTGAAGTCGTGGACCTTGCCCGCGGACTCCCACTCCCACGCGCGCAGCGCGCCGTCGGCGCCCGCGCTGTAGAGCCGCTTGCCGTCCGGCGCGTTGGTGAGCGCGGTGACGCCCCCCGCGTGCGCGTCCTCCACCTGCGCCTGCACCTTGCCGTCGGAGAGGGCGCCGAAGGTCAACGTGCCGTTGGCGCCCGCGGCGGCGAAGCGCTCGCCGGACAGGGCCAAAGCGTGGACGGCGGAGGGCAGCTCGGTGGTCCACAGCACCTTGTTGGTGCCGGGCTCGTACGCGGTGACGCGGCTTGGGGCGGACGCGCGCGCGCCGGCGACCAGCAGCACCCGGGCATTGGCGGCGACGGCTCGGAGCTTCTCGACGTTGCCGATGGCGAGGACGGACATGATGCTCCTTGGGCCACCCGTCTTAGCACCGCGAGCGGTGCGACAGGCGGCGGAATCCATGTATCGCGACGTGTCTACAGGCCGCCGAGCCGCGCGTCCGGATGCGCGGTGCGCAGCTGGACCAGGGAGGCGAGGCAGCTCTGCCACTCTCCCTTCGCCAGCGAGCCCGTGAACTCACCCAACACCGGCGCGACGACGCGGGCGAAGGACTCGTCCTCCAGCCCCAGGTCGCGCACCAGCTCGATGACGCGGCGCTTGGCCTCGCTCGCGGACAGGCGCTTGCGCACCTCGCCCTCGCGGGCCTCCTTGGCGCGGCCCGGCGGCAGGCCGAAGAGCATGCGCCGCAGGAAGTCGCGCAGCGCCTCCACGTCCGGGAAGCGCTCGCCGCCGCCCACGGCGGGGGCCTGCTTCGCGTTCGACGGCTTCCAGTCCTCCGGCAGGTGCGTGGGGCGGTGCTTCTCCCAGAGCAGGCGCACGGCGAACAGGCCCACCTCGCGGTCCGCGCTCTGCATCAGCCACGCGAGCCGTTCGGCGCCGCCCAGCCGCGCGTAGTGCCGGCGGATGAGCTCCACCGCCACCTCGCGCGTGCTGCGCTTGGTGCTCTCCGTCAGGGAGAACACCTTCACCGGGTCCAGCTCCTCCACGTGCAGCACGTGCCGGGCGTCCGCGCCGTCCTCGCCCGCGCGCAGGAGCGCGTCGTAGGCCAGGTTGCGGACCTCCTTCGCCTCCGCCTCCGCCAGCTCGTACACGCGCGTGTGCCAACCCCAGGCGCGCAGCTCCGCCCGGGTGATGGCCAGCGCGAAGCGGCGCACGTCGTCGCGCGCGTCGAACAGCGCGGGCCACAGCTTCTCCGGCGTGTACGCCTTGCGCGGGGCGCGCGGCTTGAGCTCGTAGGACTTCGACTCCGGTTGCTCCGGGCCGATGACCGGATGGTGGCAGCGCAGGTACGCCTGGGCGAAGGCGCGCACCGGGACGGGCTGCTTCGCGCCCAGGGCCAGCTCGAACAGGCGCTCCAGGCCCGCCGCCGCGTCACCCGTGTCGCTGAAGTCCGCGGGGGCCACGTTCTCCAGCAGGTAGCGGTGGGCGAAGCCGTGCAGCGTGGGGTCCGCGCGCCGCGCCAGGGCGAGCAGCCAGGGCACGGTGAGCTGGCGCGCGGAGAACAGCTTGCGGTTGCCCAGCAGCATCAGCGCCACCGCGCGGTGCTTCGCGCTGAACACCGCGCCCTTCACCTTCTCCACGTCCAGGCCCGGCAGGCTGTCCGCGCGCGACAGCCACCCCGTCACGATCTGACCGATGCGCGGGTGCGCCGCCTTGTCCAGCATCCACTCCGGCCCGATGGCCGCCGCCGGGTACTGGCCCAGCGCCTTGAGGGCGATGCCCTCCACCGGGTAGGGCCGCTTCGCCAGCCGCGGGTCCTCCAGCAGCTCCTTCCAGAAGGACGCGGGCAGCTCCGTGGCGGCGTACTTGGACGCGACGAAGCGCTTGGCCCAGTCCAGCTGGGCGCTGGCGCCCAGGTACATGTCCCGCAGGAACGACCCCGGCAGCTCCGCGCGGTCGAACGACTGCTCCAGCGACCTCGCCGCGAAGGCGGCCGTGGCCTGGATGCCCAGCAGCCGCCCCAGCAGCGGCAGGCCCAGCTCGCGCGGGTTGCGCTTCTCCAGCATGGCGGCCGCGAAGGCGCGCACGTCGGTGGCGACCCCCTCCGCCAGCTCCGCCAGCCGTTCGGAGTCCAGGTCCTGCGCGTGGGCGCGGGCGTACTCGATGGCGTAGGCGCGCGCCTTGTCGCTGGGGGACGCGAGCAGCGCCAGCACCGCGTCGTGCAGCCCCAGCTCCCGCAGCTTGCCCTGGTGGAACTCGGGAGAGCCCTGCAGCGTCTCCACCATGAAGTCGTGGGCGCTCTCCAGCGGCCGGCGGGCGATGCGGTTGAGCCACGCGGGCGTCACCTTGCGCAGCACCTCCGGGAAGTCCTTGCGCAGGCCCTGGATGGCGAAGCGCGCGGCCTCGTCCGACCGGCACGTGTCGAGCAGCCGCATCAGCGCGTCCGGCGAGCGCTTCCACGCGTCCGGGAAGGCGCGGTGCTTCACCAGGTCCTTGGGCACGCTCCCGAAGTGGAAGGTGGTGGCCCCGTACTGGTTGGAGCCGTGCGCCCAGATGTGGTTGGCCACCCAGACGCCGTACCATTCGGTGTTCAGCTCGTAGTGGCGCAGCACCTCCACGGCGAACTGCGGGTACACCTCCGGGACGGCCGCGCCCAGGTGCCGCAGGAAGCGCCACGCGCGCCGGCGCAGATATGTGAGCGTGCCGCCGGAGACCTCGTGCCGGGACGAGTGCCGGCGCGCCACGTCGAAGCGCCAGGCGAGCACGCCGAACATCTCCGCGTCGAGCCGGGCCTCCGCCAGCTTGTAGATGCGCTTGAGGCCGCCCCACAGGCCGAACCGCAGGTCCGCGGTGCTCGCCAGCGCCATCAGCGCCGCGCGCGCGCTGTCCGTGTTCTTCTCGTACAGGGCCACCAGCAGGTCCGCCAACGCCAGCCGCTCCGGCCGGGGGACGTCCTTCTGGGCCAGGAAGCGCTGCCACGCCTCCGTGGACGCCTCGCGCCGTCCCGCCGAGTCGTAGCGCGCCTGGGCCCGCGTCAGCGCGTACAGCAGCTTGTCGAAGCCGAAGGCGTCCTTCGGAAGCGGCTTCGTCTCCGCGTCGGGCGCCACATCGGGCGCGCTCAGGAGGGCGCGGATGGCATCGACGAGGTCCGGGGACTCCGCCTGGGCCAGCCGCTCGAGGTCCGCCGCGGTCAACGCATCGCTCGTGGACGTGGACATGAGGCCTGGTGACTTAGCACAAGCCTCCCCACCGGACAGCCGGTGAAACTCCGGTCATTTCCACGAGTCCCGTGGATTCAGGCCGCGTCGAACAGGTTGCCGCTCTTGCGGTTGTCGAAATAGGTCAGGTCCACCAGGAGCGCGGCGGCGACGACGAGTTGACGCAGCCTCCCGTCGGTGCACGACGGATGGAACTCGATGGAGAAGTTGTCCGCGTCGCTGAAGGCCTCCTGGAGGAGGCCGCTCCAGTGCTTGCGGATGACGGCCTGCTCCACGCCGCGCTGGAGGACCTGGAAGGTCCAGGGCTTGAAGAACGGCCCCTGCACGGTGGCGACCACCGCGCCGCCGGGCGTGACGATGTCGAAGCACCGGCTGAAGAAGCGGAAGCGCTGGACGAGGGTGCCCAGCTCGCGGCCGTCCCACGCGAACACCTCCGCGCGGGCGAACAGGAAGCTCCAGGGGCGCTCCACCGCGAGCGCCATCATGCCGCCGGGCGTCATGCACTCCAGGCGCGCGCGATAGAAGGGCCAGAAGTTGCGGATGAGTCGCGAGGCCCAGCCGTCGCCCGTCTCGCCCACGAACAGCGAGCCGCGGCCCTGCTCGTCGCAGACCTCGTAGCGGTTGCGCCCCTCCCAGCCGACGAGCATCTCCAGGACCTCGCGCTGCTGGCGCATGCGCAGCCGGGGCGCGGTGAGCACCGCGTCCAGCGACTGGCGCAGCGACAGGCTCATGTTGCGCGGGTCGCCGGGCGCGCCCTTGCCCGCGCGCGCCTCGATGGCCAGCTCCTCCGGCGCGGAGGCCGGGGCGGTGGCGCCGTCGGTGGCCGCGTCGGCGCCCGGTTCGGGCCCGCGCTGACGCGCGCCCCAGTCCAGCTCCAGCTCCGTGCCGTCATCCCACTTCGGCGGATGGCCCATGACGGCCCGCCTTAAGTGGCGCCCGGGGAAGGCGCAAATCACGGGGGCTTCAGGGCGTCGCGGTCACCCGCGGCCAGGCGGGCTTCACCGTTCGCGACTCCTGGGCCTGGCCCTTCACCTCCACCACCTCGCGGTGGACGACCCGTCGCTCCGGGTCGGCCGCGACCGTCCCCTCGAGCAGGTAGGTGTACCGGCCCGGGGTGAGTCCGGAGACGCGCATGCTCGCCGCGTCCTCCGCGTCCGGGGGGATGGCCATGAAGAAGTCCGCCCGTCCCAGCTGCTGGGGCGCGGGGACCTCGCCGGGGAGCAGCACCGCGTGAGCGAAGGCGACCGCTTCTCCCGTGGGGAGCCGGGGAAGGGTGGAGTGGCGGAGGGTCAACGTGGTGGGGCCCGCCATCTCCCGGAAGGTGACGCTCGCGTGCTCTCCCATGGCCAGCTTCACGGTCTGGGGCATGAAGCGCCTGAGGACACGCCGCGGCTTCCTCCTCCCCGTGAAGTCATGGGTCTGCTCGACGACGGAGACGCCGTAGGTGCAGGCCGTGAGCTGCTCCACCGTGGCGGCGCCGTCGGTGACCTGGACGCCGTTGCGTGGGGTCAGGTCGTCCAGGCACTGAAGGTCGACGGTGTCCCCGGCGGGGCGGCCCTTGCGGTCCACGACGGTGACGGAGAGGCGGGCCTCGGAGGCCAGGCTCAGCGCGAGCGCCTGGTTGCCCTCGCCGAGCTCCATGGAGCGTTCCAGGTACTTCGGGTGGCGGAGCTCCAGCGTCAAGGCTTGCGTGGGGACATGCGGCATCTCGAAGGTGCCATCCGGCCCCGTCGTGGCGTGGGTGGCGGGCAGGTATTGCACGAACCGGGAGCCTTCGATGTCCTGGGTCCGGGTGAGCACGTCGACTCCGGGGATGGGCGCCGACGTCCGCGCGTCGCGCACGGTGCCGCGGATGCTCCGCCCCGGCTTCAGCACGAGGGCCCCGACGTCCGTCACCTTGCCGAAGACGACGTTCGCGACGCCCACGTGAGGGGCGAGCCCGGGGGCCGTGACCTTCACCCGTCGCTCCGGCGGACCGGGGTTGGCGTTGATCTCGAAGGAACCGTCCTTGGATTCGAAGTCCGCCTCGTTGAGGGTGAAGCGCGTGATGGGCGTGCCGTCCTCGCGGACCACGCGACCTCGGATGCCTCCATTGCGACGGAGCACCAGTCGTATCTCCCCGGTCCCCGCGTTCAACGCGACGGTCGGAGACAAGCCCATGTCGTCCGGCTCGGTGGGGGGCGTCGTGAGCAGCGTGTAGTAGTCGTACTGGACCCGGAAGTGCGTGGGGCCGACCTGCATGTGCCGGAGGGTGAAGCGGCCGTGCTCGTCGGTGGTGCTGTCCTGGCGCAGCTCGCCGCCGTCCTTGGTGGTCGCGGTGCCGACCACGTAGGCCCCGCGCATGGGGCTGCCCTCCTCGTTCACGACGACGCCGGAGATGGAGACGCCGGTCTCCAGCACCAGCTTCGCGGCCACCGTCTTCGTGTCCTCCTGGACCTGGAACGTGTCATTCGCCTCGCCGGGCGAGCCGCTGGGGAGCCGGGCCGAGACCGCGTAGTCGCCGGGAGGGAGCCCCAGGAAGAAGTAGCTGCCGTCATCCCGGGTGGAGACCTGCTCCAGCTCGTGACGCGTATTCGGGGGCTCCACGGAGAACAGGGTGAGCTTCGCGGACCGGACCGGTTGTCCACGCGGGTCCGCCACCGTGACGTCGAGCCGGGCTCCTTCGCGCATGTCCAGCCGCAGGTTCCGGGCCGGCGCGTCCACTTCCAGGAGGGTGTCGCGGAAGTTGTAGAAGCGGCGCGCGGAGGCTCGCACCAGGTAGCGGCCGGGCTGTGCCAGCTCGAAGAAGAAGCGCCCCTCGCGGGATACCTCCATCCAGGGGCTCTCCTCGTCGTCGTCCGTCGTGCCGGGCGCCTCCTCGTCGGCGGTGGCCTGCTGGGCCGGGGGGGCGGGCGGCGCGTCGAGCCGGTCGAGCGTCACCCAGCCATACGGCAGGGGCCGGCCCGTGGGGTCCACGACGACGCCCTCGATGATGACCGCCCGCTTCAGCGTGAAGTCCAGGGTCGAGGTGGGCGCCGACAGCTCGGCCTCCGCGTCCTCGTGGCCCAGGTATCCCTTCGCGTCCACGACGATGCGGCAGGGCCCGATGGGCAGCGTGCGCAGCGTGAAGGCGCCATTCGCGCGCGTGGTGGCCGCCACGCGGGGCGCCTGCTCCTGCCCGACGTAGACGTGCACGGTGGCCCCCTCGATGGGCTGGCCCGCGTCGTCGCGGACGATGCCCTGGACATCCATCAGGGCCGGCCCGCGCGCAGCCGACGCGGAGGCTCGCGAGCGTGGGGCCTGGGCGGTCTTCTGCGGCGTGGCGTGGACCACGAAGGCCATGGAAACAGCCACGGTCACCATGCTTCGCATCACGGCAACCCAGGTTCGTCCGCGCATGTCTCCCTCTCTGCCGGGGACGCTAACAGGCGGCTCTCCGGTCCGTCTCGTCGGCGAGCGTCGTCGCGGGTCGCTCAAGGGGTCTCGCGCCACGGCCGCCACTGGAGCTGGACGTCGCGGCGCACGTGCCCGCGCCCTCGGACGTCGAGCAGCTCCCGGTGGACGACGGGGGGCCTCGGTGGGGGCGCCGCCCGGGCGAACCCGAAGACGAAGTACGTGTAGCGACCCTCGGCCAGGTGGGAGTAGCTCGCGCCCTCGCTGTCGCTCGCGTCCGGGAAGAGCTTCATGGGCTCCAGCGTGGACGAGAAGGTCTGCTTGTCGGAAGGGAGGGGGACGTCTCCGGCGAGCAGCACGGAGTAGTGGTGGATGAAGCGCTCGTTGGAAGACGCGGCCACGTGGCGCAGGCGCAGGTTCACGGGGCCCACCGTCTCCCGGAACACCAGGCGCGGATGGTCGCCGGGCTTCAGCTCGATGCGCCGGGGCTGGAACCGCATGAAGAGGTCCTCCTCTCCATCCGGTGTCCTGCTCTCGTGCGGGGTCACGACATAGGTACCGGAGGCCAGCTGGGGCGCGGTGTACGTGCCGTCGTCGTCGACCAGGAACTCCTCGGCGTCCCTTCCGTCCAGGGGTTGGAGGGTCACCACGACCTGCGCGGGCTTGCCGCGGCGATCCACCGCCACGACGGTCAGCTGGGCCGCGCGCGACAGGCGCAGCTCCAGTTTGCTGTCATTGGCTCCAACGGGTTGGAGCAGGGGCAGATAGTCCGGATGGGAGATGGCCACCTTGTGCGCGGCCTCCCCGAGGTTCGGGAACTCGAAGGCGCCGTCCGGGCCCGTGGAGGTGACCTCGAGCTTGGGAGGCGTGTGGTACATGCGCGCCTCCTCCTGGACGGAGAGGATGCGCACCTCCGCGCCCACGACGGGAGCGGACGTCCGCGCGTCGACCGCCCGGCCCCGCATCCGCCAGCCGGTCTTCAGGGTGATGTCCCCCAGGTCCGTGTTGCTCCCGCGCTCGACCGAGCCCACGCGGATGACGCTGGCGAACCCGGGGGCGGAGACGCGCAGCGGCATCTCTCGCCCCGGCCCCGTGGTGACCTCGAAGCGGCCATCCGGGGCCTCGACCGACGACAGGTTGACCGAGAAACGCTGGATGGGGGTTCCATCCTCGCGGAGCACACGCCCCCGGAAGCCTCCGTTGTAGCGGAGGACCAGCCGCACCTCGCGCCCCTCCTCCACCTCGATGGTGGTGGGAGGATGAGGGTGCATCGATGTCGGCTGGGAGGGCGGGTGGGTGATGAGCGAGTAGCCAGCGGCCTGGACCATGAACCGGGTGGTGCCGGGCCGCATCTTCTCGAGGGTGAAGCGCCCCTGCTCGTCGGTGCGGGCCCCCGCCGATGCGCCCGGGCCATGGGCCAGCACCGTGAGCCCGGGGGCGAGTTCGCGTCCATCCTCGGTCACCACGATGCCGGAGATGGTGATGCTCGGTTCCACCTCCACCTCCAGCTGGACCTTCACGGTCGCCGTCTCCGCGCCATGTATCTGGACGGGCCACATCCTCGCGTCGGACGGCACCGTCCCGTCGGGGGGGCCCGCCTGGACCACGTAGCTGCCAGGGGGAAGCGCTCCCACGTCGAAGGAGGCGCCGGACTCTCCGGCGGTGGTCGTGGCGACGACCTTGCCGGGGGCTTGGGGCGTGCCTTCCCGCAGGGTGACGGAGGCACGGGAGGCGGGACGACCTCTCGAGTCCACCACGGTGCCTTGGATGCGCGCGCCTTCGCGAATCACCACGCGCAGGCCCTGGCTGGGAGCGAGGACCTCCTGGGTGAAATCCAGGTGTCGCCCCATGCGGCGCTGGGAGGGAGACGTGAACAGGCGATAGCGGCCCGGGTGGGCGACTTCGAAGGAGAAGCGCCCGTCGTCGTCGCACTCGGTCGTGGCGACCCCTCCCGCTTCGTCGTCCAGGGTCGACGTGGTGTCCTCCCCTCCCCAGTCCGGCTCGGGCCTCTTCGGCCCGTCCAGTCGTTCGAGCGCGAGCCCGTAGCCATCGAAAGGCTGGTCCAAGTCGCCGACGAAGACGACCCCGCTGATGAGCAGGGCGCGCCGCAGCGTGAAGTCCAGGGAGCGGGTGGACTCCAGCAGCTCGCCGTCCGGCTCCACGGTCTCCAGGTAGCCCTCCGCGTCCACCTCGAAGCGGCAGGGCCCGATGGGATGCGTCTCCAGCGTGAAGCGGCCGTCCGCTCCCGTGGTGACCTCCAGCCGAGGGGCCTCCTCCTTGTCGACGAGGACCTTCACGACGGCGCCCTCGATGGGGCGCCCCGTGTCGTCCTGGACGTTGCCCTCGACCTGGATGGGCTCGGCGAGCGTGAGGCGGGTTTCGATGACCCGCGTCCGCGGCGACAGCTTCACGGTGGCGCGCGCGCTCAGGTTCTCGCGGGTCGCCAGCAGCGTGAAGTCTCCCGGCTCCAGCCCCTTCAGCGCGAAGCGTCCGTCGTCGTCCGTGACGGTGGAGTGGCCGGTCTCCGCCGCGCGGACCTCGACCCCGGCGGCCGGGCGCTCCTGGAAGAAGACCTGTCCGAGGATGTCGCGAGGCGGGTGGAGCACGAACTCCTTGCGGCCGTGGCCCCAGGGCTCGTTCGTGTACAGCGTCACGAAGCCAGGGCTGGAGATGACGATGCCTTCGCCCTCCGGGGGGCGGAGGCCGACCTCGAAGTGACCGGCCTGGTCCGTGCGCGCCTCGAAGTAGCGGGAGTGCTTCGCGGGAAAGACGGTCACGCGGGCGTCGACGATGGGGTCCCCCTCCTCGTCCACGACGCGCGCGGAGAGCTTCCGGGTGAGCGTCAGCTCGAGCCGTACGTCCTGGTCTCCCGGCATCACCTCGGGCTTCAGCACCGCGCCACGCTCGTCCAGCACCCAGAGCGCCACGGGTGTGCCGGACACCCCCTCCAGCGAGAAGCTCCCATCGGCGCGGGAGGTGGTCCGCGCCACCACGGGAGCGTCGCCCCGGCCCTCCGCGACGAGTCGCATCAGCTCGAGCCGGGGTGCGCCCTGGCACTCGGGGGATGACAAGGACAGCTCGGGCTCCTGCTCGCCGCAGGGCAGCGTGGACAAGGTCTCGCCGGGGAGGCTCCGCGTGGCGGAGACCTCGACGCCCGCGACGGGGGCTCCCTGCTTGGTGAGGACGAGGCCTCGGATGAGGTCCGCTGCTCGCGCGGGCTCTTGGGGAACGACCATGACGGGCGCGCCCTTCGTCGCGGCGGGCTCGGCGGCCTCGGGCGGCATCTCCCGGACGAGCACGACGGCGACGGATGCTCCCAGCACCAGCACCCCGAGCATGATGAAGACGGGCCTGCGCATGGACTCCCTCCCTGGGGTGGACGTTAGCAGGCGGGGGCGGCCGCGGCGTCAGGGGCCGGTGGCCAGCGGGCGCCAATGGAGGGGGATCTCCAGGGACAGCTCTTCCTTGTCGGGGATGTCCACCACCTGTCGATGGAGGTACGTCTCGTCGCTGTCGAGGACTCTCGCGACGACGAACAGCGTGTACCGGCCCGCGGGGAGCCGCGTCGTGAGGCCCGACCCGGAGGAGTCCAGGGTGTCCTGGTAAGGGAGCGACAGGGCCCCCGCGAGCAGGTTCAGCTCGGCGTGAGTTCGGGGCCAGGGAAGGTCTCCACGGAAGAGGTAGCTGATGCCGATGTAGAGCTGCTCACCCGAGGGGCCTGGAGGAATCTCCCCCGGTGTGGTCAGCCGCACCAGGGTGCCACGGGTCACTTCGCGGAACCTCAGCGTCACCCGTGCCCCCGGGGCCAGCGTCACCGTCTGGGGCAGATAGGTGGGGGTCTTGAAGCCCAGGTCGTTGGGCCCCACCACGTAGGTCCCTGGCTTCAGCTGCGTCAGTTCGAAGCTGCCGTCGTCTTCCAGTGGGACGTCTTCGTCCCGCCTCTCCAGGGGAGGTCCCAGCGACAGCACCCGGAGGAGGGTCGACGAGGGTGGGTGGCCTTCCCGGTCGAGGACGGTTCCGGAGATGCGGCCCGCTGGCGGGAGGCGGAGCTCCAAGGCGATGTCGCTCGCGCCAGCTTGTTGGAGATGCGGTGGGTAGTCCGGATGGTCGACCTTCAGCATCCAGCGCTCGTCGCCCAGGTTCCTGAACTCGAACGTGCCGTCGAAGAGGGTGGTGAGGGTGGTGGTGTTCTGGGATTGAGGGAACCGCTGCTCGGAGTCGTCCTCCTCGATGCCGGAGGCGAGGAAGGGCGTGATGTGGACCTCCGCGCCGACGATGGGCGCGGACGTCGAGGCGTCGAGCACCCGGCCCCGCAGTCGCTTGCCAGGCTTCAAGACGACGTCCCCCAGGTCGACCTGCTCGCCGGCAGGCACGGTCACCTCCTTCAGGACCTCGGAGAGCCCGGGCGCGAAGAAGGAGAGCCAGCGAGGGCCCGGCTCATCCACGTCGAAGAGGAAGGTGCCGTCCAGTTCGCGGAACTCACGCTGGTTGATGTCGAAGCGGGTAATGGGCGTGCCGTCCTCGCGGATCAGCCGTCCTCGGACGCCTCCGTTGTAGCGAACCACCAACCGCACGTCCTGGGAGCCCGCGGCCACGATGCTGGTCGTGTACCGCCCATGGTCTTTCGACTGCGGTGACGAGAGCGGGCCGTACAACGTGTAACCCACCGCCTTGACCGTGAGCGTGCAGGGCCCGGGCAGCAGATGTTTCACGGCGAAGCGTCCCTGCTCGTCGGAGACGACCTCCACGGTCGAGTAGAGGGGCGCCCTGCCGGGCTTCTTCAGGTGGTCGGAGAGCTTCGGGTCGGACCGGGCGGAGATCCGGGCCGAGGGGATGGGGCGGTTGGACTCGTCCACGACGACACCGGACACGCTCAGCCCGACCTCCAGCTTCATCGTCACCGTCACCGTCTCCGTGCCGCGAACCTCCACGGGGAGCGCCGCGCGGTGGTGCGTGCCTTCCCTGAAGACGGCCACGAGCATGTGCCGACCCGGAGTGACGCCTCCCAGCGAGAACCGACCGTTCGCGTCGGAGAGGGTGGGGGCCTCCGTGAGCGCCGCGTCCGCGTTGGCGCGCAGCGAGAGCTGCACCTGCTCGACGGGCGCTCCCTGGGAGTCCACCACCTGGCCCTCGACCTTGCCGCCAGGACGCAGGACCAGCCGCACGTCCGTGGCTGGCGCGTCCACCGGCTGTCGCGCGGTCATGAAGTGCTGGGAGTGGGTCTGGAGGTGGAAGCGGGAGGGCCGCGGCACCGTGAACAGGAAGCGCCCCTCCGCATCGGTCTCGAGCCGCTCCGTGTCCGAATCCGAGCGGGTGGGGTCGGTGTCGTCATCCTCGTCCCGTGGCGGAGAGTGGAGGAGGACGACGACGTCCGGTACCGGGCGGCCGTCGGTGTCCACCACGACGCCCTGGACGATGGGGGCGGCCTGGAGGACGAGGTCCAGCGAAGGCACCGGATGGGTCAGGGTGATGGGCGGGGTTTCGATTTCCATGAACCCCGTGGCCCGGGCTCCGAAGCTACAACTTCCGCCGGGCATGTCGTCGAAGCTGAAGCGGCCCTCGGCGTCGGCGGAGGTGTACCTGTTGAACTCCTCGTTCGCGCAGGGGTAGTTGAACACCCGTGCGTTGGGGATGGGGCGGCCGTGTGCATCCTTCACGGTGCCGCGGACCTGGAGCCTCGGTTCGAGCACGATGCGGACGTCGACCTCCCGCTGCTCTTCGCCGAGCCGCACCTGTTCCCTGCCGTGCCAGTGCGGATCGATGTCCGTCAGCAGATACTCGCCCGGGGGCATGTCCTCGAGGGTGAAGCGCCCCTCCTCGCCCGTCGTCACGGACTGCCCGGTTTCGTGGACCTTGATGCGCACACCGGGGAGTGGCTGCTGCTCCAGGGAGACCGCCTGCCCGACGATGCGCCGTGAGGCGTGGAGCACCACGTCCCTCGGGTCCTTCTCCCGCGCGGGCGAGAGGTTCGACAGGTACTCGGGCAGGTAGCCGGGCTGGGTGACGACGAGTCCGTAGATTCCGTCGGGCAGCGGGCCGAGCGAGAAGTGGCCCTGGGCATCCGCGGAGGTCTCGAAGTAGCGCGAATGTTCGTCGAGGAAGAGCGTCACGCTGGCGCCGTGCTGGGGGCGCATGGCCTCGTCGATGACGCGGCCGGAGAACATGACGCCCCCGCCGAGCACGAGCCGCACCATGGTGGCGTCCGTCCTCACGGCGGGCTCGACATGGGCGCCTTGGGAGCCCACGGCCCAGAGCGCGAGGGCGCCCCCCGGCAAGCCTTCCAGGGTGAAGGTTCCGTCCTCGCGGGAGGTCGTCCGCGCCACCACGGGCGCGCCACCGCGTCCCTCCTCCGCGAGCCCGAGCACCTCCAGTCGCGACTCCGTCGCGCAGTGCCTGGAGGACAAGGGGATGTCGGGGGACTCGGCGCTGCACGGGATGGAGGACAGCGACTCGTCGGCCACGCTCACCGACGCGGTGACCTCCACGCCAGCGGCGGGGGCCCCGTTCGGAGTGACGACGGTGCCTTGGAGGACGCGCGTCCCGCGTGGAGGCGGTGCGGGCGTGGCTCCTCCGTCACGCGCACGCGCCGTGGTCCGCGCATGCCCGTCGTGCTGGGGCTCGTCGGGTCTGCGTATCACCAGGAGCGCCACGCAAGCGCTCAGGAGGAGCACCCCGAGCATGATGAAGACGGGCCCGCGCATGGTCTCCCCTCCCTGGGGTGGACGTTAGCAGTCGGCGGACGGCTCCGTGTCAGGGGCCCAGTGAATCTCCACGGGCGTGTCGCTCCCGTCCACGGCATGCACCTGGGGCGGGAAGAAGAGGTACTGGACGGTGAGCGTCACGTTCGCGGGGTCCACGTCGATGAGGGTGAAGGTGCCGTCGGCGCGGGTGTCCGTGTTTCCCACGGAGGGTGGGTCGATGGAGAGCCGGTTGGCCGATTCGATCGACAGGTCCGCCAGGTTCGTCTGTCGCTGGTGGGCTTCAATCACCGCTCCGGCGATGGGCTCCAGGCTCCCCGCGAACAGCAACCGGCCGTTCAACATCCCGGCAGCCTTCATGATGATGTTGCCCAGGTCCCGCAGCCTGCCGCGCTCGAACTCCACCGCGTACTGGGTGCGGCAGAATCCCGGGGCGGAGAAGGTCAGCCACCTCGCGTCGGCGTCCTTCCTGTGGACCACGAAGGTTCCATCGTCCCTGCTCTCGTCGGAGTCGTCGATGTCGAAGCGGGTGAGCGGCGTGCCGTCCTCGCGGACCAGGCGCCCCCGGACGCCACCGTCGTAGCGCATCACCAGCCGCGTGTCCGTCGAGCCGGCGGGGACCGTGACAAAGGGCTCCTCCTCTTCGGCTCCGGATGCAGGGGACGGGTCCTCGAACATCGTGTGGCCCAGGGCCGTGGCGCGGATCCGACAGGGCCCTGGCAACAGGTGCGCCACCGTGAAGCGGCCCTCCTCGTCCGTGGAGGCGTCCGAGGTCGAGATGGGCTCTCCGCTCCCATCCTGGCGCGCCTGGGACGCCAGCTCGGAGAGCGCTCGCACGGAGGCGTCGCGGATGGGATGGCCCGACTCGTCCACGACGATGCCGGAGACGCTCAGCCCGGTGTCCATCGTCACCACCACCGTCACCGTCTCCGTGCCGAGTATCTCGATGGGGAGCACCGCGCGATGTGAGGCGCCCTTGTTGAAGATGGCCACGAGCACGTGCCGGCCGGGAGGGAGTCCGCCGAGCGCGAAGCCGCCATGGATGTCATTGGACAGGACGGGTGGCTCCGTGAGCGGCGCCTCCGGGCTGGCGCGCACCGAGAGCTGGACGGGCCCGAGCGACCAGCCCTTCGCATCCACCACATGGCCCTCCACCCGCCCTCCGGGGCGCAGCACCAGCCGCACGTCCGAAGCGGGCGCGTCCACGACCTGGCGCGCCGTCAGGTGGTCGTTGGACTCGGTGCGCAGGTGGACGCGGCCTGGCTCGGAGCGCTCGAACAGGAACCGGCCTTGCGCGTCGGAGTGCGTCTGGTCCGAGCCCGGTCGCTCGAAGGCGGGGGCGTAGGTGTCGTCCGGTGCGCCCGTGCCCTCGCTGGCCCCCGGTATCGCGGGCGTCAGCCGGACGAAGACACCCGGGACGGGACGTCCCTCGGGGTCGACGAGGGTTCCCTCGACGAGGACGGCCGGTTCGAGCACGAACTCCAGGGGTTCGTTCGTGGACAGCTCGCCGACTTCGTTCTCGAGGGCGTGGAATCCCCGGGCCTTCACGTCGAACGTGCAGGCGCCCATGGGGAGCGCCCTCAGGAGGAAGCGCCCCTCCGCGTCCGTGGTGGCCTGCGCCGAGCGGAGGAGAACCACGCTGTCGGACCGGACCGACACCTCGGCGTTCGGGACGGGGCGGCCCCGCGTGTCCACGACCCTGCCCGGGACGAGGAGGAGGTCCTCGAGCACGAGGCGGACCTCCACCTCCTGCAGGGTCTCGTCGACCTGGATGTACTCATCCCGCCGACGCCCGTCGTCCCAGGTCGACAGGAACGTGGGACCCGTGGGGCTGTCCTCCAGGACGAAGCGGCCCTGGGTGTCCGTCCAAGCGATGTGTCCGGTCTCGTTGTCCAGGACGTGGATGTCGGGGACGGGCTCCTGCTCCCGCGTGACGACCCGACCGACGATGCGCCGAGGGGTGTGGAGCACCACGTCCCGCAGCTCCGAGACCGACGGCGTCAGGTACCCTCCCCGGGGCAACAGGCCGGGCTTGTGGACGACGACCCGGTACGTCTCGCCCGCCAACGGGCCGACCGAGAAGCGCCCCTGGTCGTCGGAGACCGCCTCGAAGAAGCGCGAGTTCCTCGGATGGAAGACCGTCACGCGGGCGCCGCGCACGGGGCGCTTCGCTTCGTCGATGACATTGCCGCGGAGGGCGCAGTCACTCCCGACCATGAGCCGCACTTGCGTGGCGCCCGCCTTCACCGAGAACCGGATGCCGGCGTGCCCGGCGCCCTGGGCCCACAGCGCGACGGAGCCCTCGGGCAGGCCGTCCAGGGTGAAGGTGCCGTCCTCGTGCGTGGTCGTCCGCGCCACCACGGGCGCGTCACCATGTCCCGCCGCGACGACCTCGCAGAGCGTCATCAGCGCGGCGCCCCGGACCTCCAGCGCGGACAGGGGCGTGGACGGGTCCTCGGGCTCGCGAGGAATCGAGGACACCGATTCGCCGGGCACGCTCCACGAGGCGGAGACCTCGAAGCCCGCGGCCGGGCGCCCATCGCGGTGGACGACGAAGCCCTGGATGGACAACGCCCCGCGCGCAGGGGGCGTGGGCTGGGAGGGGAAGGTGAGCTCACGCAGCCTCGATGGCCGCTCGGAGGGCGTGACGGAGGTCGGGGACATGTCCCGGGACGATAGGACCCTCAGGGCAATGATTGTCACGAGCCATTCACGGTCGGTTGAGAGTCATTGTGCCGCGCAAGGTTTGCGCGCCCCTCGACACGCCTCATGGCGGACGGGACGGTGGTGCCTCCCATGGACGTGGCCACCAGCGATGAAGCACCGCGAGCGGAGCCCCGTCGGGGCTCGTCCGGTTCCGACTACCAGCCCTTCTCCTCTTCTCTGTCGGGAAGCGTCTCTGGTCTGCTCGGACAGCGGATCGGCATGGAGTCGATGAGGTTCCATCGGGGGTGGATTCGATGGACGCGGTCTTCGTCCGACCCCACGTCCACCACCTCTCGGTGAATGACGAGGCGGGGAATCTTCTCCCGGGACCCCATCAGGAAATAGGTATAGCGCCCGGCGGACAGGTTCGAGGCGGAGGCACGCCTCCATTGCTGCTCCTCTCCCTGGAGCGGGAGGCTCGCGGCGTCGCGCAGGAGGTCCAGCCGTTCGTCGATATCTGGCAGGGGGATGTCGCCCGCGACGAGGATGGCTCGGCTGGGGGTGACCCGTTCATCCTCGGCGACTCCCTCCTGGGGGAGGAGGACCAGGGTCACCTTGGAGTTCCCACGCTGCTCCTGGAAGTCGAGGCGGACGCGCTCGCCGAGCGCCAGGGTCACGCTCCGAGGCTTGAAGCGGATGGGCGGTGTCCCATCTCGAGGCTCCACGCGGGGAATGACCTGATAGGTGCCAGGGGCAATCTCATTCACTTCGTACAGGCCGTCCTTGAAGTGGACGTGCTCGAGGCGACGCACCTCGGGGGGCTCGTCGTCGATGCGCTCCGTGTCGGGCTTGCCGAACGTCGACCCGAGCAGGAGGAGCGACGACGCCTGGAGCGTTTTCCCCGCGGCGTCCGTGAGCGTGCCCGTCAGGGTCGCTCCCGGCAGTATCCGGACATCCGCCCAGGTTGCTCCCGAGCCGAGCGGGTGGAGATGCTCGGGTGCTCCGTTGGACTGGACTTGCAGCGCGAGGTCATCGCCCGCGTACCCGTCCAGCTCGAAGCTCCCATCGGGTTCGGTGAAGGCAAGGGTGTCGAACCTCTCTGTCACGAGGTTGCTCACCTCATGTCCCGAGCTCCCTTCCACGAGCTGGACACGTGCCTCTTCGATGGGCTCTCCGGTCCGTGCGTGGCTCACCCTGCCGCGCAGCTTCTGGCGAGGCTTCATGACGAGGTCGCCCAGGTCCGTGAGTTGACCCGGAGTGGGCGCGACCACGCGCTGGAGGGGCATCAGTCCGGGAGCGGAGAAGAGCAGCGTCGCGCGCTCCCAATCGCCGAACTCCCATTGGAACTTCCCTTCGGGGTCCTTGGCCTCGTAGCCGTTGATGGAGAGGTCGGTGACGGGCGTGCCGTCCTCTCGAACCACGCGTCCTCGCACTCCACCGATGTACCGGAAGGTCAACTTCACGTCCGTGGCGCCAGCCGTGACCAGGAGGGGCTCCGCGTTGCCCGGCGAGTCCACGCCCGCGGCGCTCACGCTGACCAGCTCATGACCCCGGAGGGAGACCTCGAGCTCGCAGGAGCCCTTGCCCAGGTGCTTCACCGCGAAGCGACCGCGTCCATCCGTGACGGCTTCCGAGGAAGAGGGCGGGTCTCGCCGGGAGGACTCCCCCGGCTCCTCGGACTCGTCGGTCGTGGCTTCGGCGGCCTGCTTGAAAGCGGTCGCCTGGATGGTGACCTCGGGGAGGGGACGACCCGACGTGTCCACGGCGATGCCGGAGATGCCCGAGCCCGTATCCAGCCGCACCGTGGTCTCGACCGTCCGTGCGTCGGGGACCTCGATGGGGTGCGTGGTGGCGTGGTGGTCTCCCTCGTCGAAGCGGGCGTGGAGGACGTAACCCCCTGGGGGAAGCCCTCTGAAGGTGAAGTGTCCCGTCGGACCGGATGACAGGGTCGCGAGGTCCCGTGGCTCGGCGGCGTTCGTGCTCAGCGCGAGCCGGACGTCGCTCAGGGGAGCGCCATCGCCATCCACGACGATTCCCTCCACGCTGGCTCCGAGCTGGGGGACCAGACGCAGGTCGGAGGCGGGGGCGTCCACGACGGTGTTCAAGGGGATGTGTTGGTTCGCGTCGACGCGGAGGGCATATCGGCCGGACTCCGAGCGCTCGAACGCGAAGCGCCCCTCCTCGTCCACGCGCAGCCGCGTCACGCGGAACTCGTGCAGGTCCGTGTCTGGCGCGTCGTGGTCATCCTTCTCGGGCGAGGAGAGCGGGGTGGCGCCGTCGTCCTCGGAGTCGTCCTCTTCCACGGGGTCTTCGGTGAGCTGGACGATGGCTCGCGGGATGGGATGGCCGTCGGCGTCGGTGACCTGTCCACGGATGACGACGCTCGGCTCGAGCTCCCAGTCCTGGGTGGGAGTCGTGGCCGGCTGGACCTCGCGGAGGCGCTTGTCCGCGTAGCCCGAGGCTCTCAGCGTGACCGTATGCTCCTCTGGGGCGAGGGACTCGAAGGCGAAGTGTCCCTGTGAATCCGTGAGGGTCTGGTCCTTCTCGTCGCTGCTGCTGGCCTCGACTTGGACGCCGGGGATGGGGTGGCCCTCGGGGGTCTTCACCGTGCCGCTGAACGAGACGCGAGGCCGCAGCTCGATGCGCACGCCAGGCTCAGCCGCGAGGTCGTCCTTCCCCACGTTGATACGGGCGTGGCCGCGCCTGGACGAGGCGCTCGCCGTCAGGTGGTAGGAACCCCGGGGCATGTTCTCGAAGGCGAAGGCGCCGTCTCTCCCCGTGCGCGCGGACTGTCCGGTCTCGGTGATGACGACCTCCGCGTCGGCGACGGGCTGCTCCTTGTCGAAGACCTGGCCGGCGAGGCGCCGAGGCTTGAGGAGCTTCACCTCCTCGCTCTCGTCCTCGGCCTTCAGCGAGGGGAGCGTCTCGAAGAGGAGCGGCAGGCCGGGGTGGCGGATGACGCGTCCGTAGTCTCCCTCCGGCAGGGGGCCGAGCGAGAAGCGGCCCTGGGCGTCCGTGGTGGTCTCGAAGAAGCGCGAGTGCCGGGCGAAGTAGAGCGTCACGCGGGTGCCGCGAAGCGGGCGCCCGTCCTCGTCGACGACCTGGCCGGAGTGCATCACGGTGGGGCCGAGCGTGAGCGTCACCGAGGAGGCGCTCGTCGAGACCGAGGGCTCGACGTGGGCGCCTTCGTGGCTCAGGGCCCAGAGCGTGACGGAGCCTTCGGGCAGGTCGTCCAGGATGAAGGTGCCGTCCGCGTTGGAGGTCGTCCTGGCCACCACGCGCGCGGCGCCCAACCCACCCTCGATACGCCCCAGGAGCAGTTGCCGCGGCTCACCCTCGCAGGACAGCGAGGACAAGGAGAGGTCCGGCCTCCTGTCACTGCACGGAATGGAGGACAGGGTGTCGTCCGGGATGCTCACCGACGCGGTGACCTCGACGCCCCCGACGCGAGCCCCCTCGGAGCTGACGACGGTGCCCCGCAGGCTACGGGCGCCGGATGGAGGCGGTGAGAACAGCGAGGCCATGGCCCGCGCGCCGAGAGACAGCCGTGATGATGCGGAGCCTCGAGCCGAGGTCTCGCGAAGGCACAGGAAGGCCACGGCAATCCCCACGCCCACCGCGACCAGCACGGAGGCCGCCAGGAATTGCTTGTGCAATGCTGTTGCCATATTGTCCGGACAGTATCAGGGCCCCCGGACACAGATACAAACGGCTCAGGCGGTGGCGGTGGCTTCCAGCCGGGCCTTCTCCGCGGCGATGAGGTCGCGCACGTGCTCGCGCAGGGCGGCGACGTCCGCGAAGCCGCTGGGGTCCACGGGCGGCAGGACCTGCACGTGGCAGTGGGCGGAGGTCTCCAGCACCAGGCCGTGCTTGGGCAGCGTCTTCGCGGTGCCGGTGAGGACGATGGGGATGACGGGGCACTTCATCTTCAGGGAGAGGACGAAGGCGCCATCCTTGAAGGGCTTGAGCTGACCGTCCGCGGAGCGGGTGCCCTCGGGGAACATGAGCACGGGGACGCCGCGTGACAGCCAGCGCTCGCACTGCGCCATCATCCGGCCGATGCTCTCCTTGTCACCCCGGACGAGCGGCACGTAGCGGTTGAGCCGCATGTTCCAGCCGATGAGCGGCAGGTTGAAGTTGGCGGCCTTGGAGACCCACTTGTACGGGCGGTACAGGCCGAAGAGGACGAGGATGTCCCCGAGCGACTCGTGGTTGGACACCAGGACGGCGGCGCCTTTCCACGGCAGGTGTTCACGGCCGTCGACCTTCAGGTGCCACAGCGGGTTGACGTAGAAGTACAGCTGCGCCCAGAAGCTCGAATACAGGTGCAGCACGAGCCCGTTGCGGTCGAACGGCGTGGTGACGGCCCACACGACCACCGCGCCCAGGAAGAGCACCAGGCTGGAGAGCGCGAGGAAGGTCCAGAAGACGATGGAGAATAGGAGTCGGATGGCGCGGCAGTGTGCCACAGGGCTCCTGGCGTTGCCGCGTGGATTCGGGGTGTCGCGCGCTGGGCGTCACTGGGGAAACACGCGCGGTCGCCAGACGGCCGTCACCGTGCGTTTCACCGTGCCCCTCGCGGGGATGTCCAGCTCCTCCACGTGATAGCCGCGTCCCTGGTCCTCGACGACGAGCAGCGTGAGCTTGCCGGGAGGCAGCGATTGGAAGGTCTGCATGGTCGTCCCCGCCGCGCGAGGGCTCTCGGGCAGGGCGCGCGAGCGCAGGGAGAAGTCCTCGTCGAGCATGCTCGGTGAGAAGGGCCTGCCGAGCGGGAGCAGATAGGTCGACCGGGGGTAGCCGTTCTTCACGGTCAGCTCCAGCGTCGCGCCCTCGCGCAGCGCGCGCAGGGTGAGCCGGGCACCGCCTCCCCGAGGGACGTTCAGCCGCTGGGGGGCGAAGCGGTCGGGGGCGTCGCCGGTCCCCACGGCTTGCACCCGGTAGGTGCCCGGCTCGAGGTCGACCCGGACGCCCGCTCGCGCGTCGGCCATGCGCACCGGAGCGCGGTGGAGGTCGAGTGTGTCGCCCTCGCGGTCGAAGAAGAGGTTCGCGACGCCGGGCTGTCCCTTCGAGTCGATGACGTCGACCTGGACGCTCGCGAGCTTCTCCAGCCGCACCGTGAGGTCCTTCTCCTGGCGTGGGCCCAGCACCTGTCGGTGGCGCGGATAGCCATCCGCCTCGACGTGGAGGAGGAGCGGCAGGTCGTCCGGGCGCACGAACTCGAAAGCGCCATCCGAGTCCGTCTCCGTCGCGCCGGGGCGGTGGTGCTGGGTATCGAGGCGCTCGCGGATGGGCTCCCTGGAGGGGATGACCACGGCGTCGCGGATGGGCTCGGAGGTCTTCGCGTCGAGCACGCGTCCCCGCACGCGGCGCCCGCCGGACATCCGGAGGTCGCCCAGGTCCACGACGTCCGTCTCCCGACGGAAGTCGGCGCGGCGGGTGAGCGTCGTCAGCCCGGACGCGGCGATGTCGAGCGTGCCCTGGCTCACGGCCTCCCTGGGGACGATGAACGTCCCCTGGGGAGACACGACCTCCTCCCCGAGGACCTGGAAGCGCGGGAGCGGCGCCCCGTCCGGCCCCAGGACACGTCCCTTGACGACGCCGCTGGCCGCGAGGACGAGTCGCACGTCCGTGGCGCCGACCGGGACGCGCAGTCCCTGGCCCGCGGGCTCGCCGCCAGAGGAGCGCGGCGGAACCAGGCGGAAGCCTGGCTTGTCCACGTCCAGCTCCACTTCTCCCGAAGGGAGGTGGGACCACGCGAACCGTCCTTGCGCGTCGCTGCTCAGGCAGGAGGCGTCGGTGGGGGAGGCCGCGTCCCGCCGCCAGGAGGGACGCGCCTCGGGGGGCGTGCGAGCGCAGACCTCCGCGCCCGGAAGAGGTGTGCCCTGGGCATCCACGACGAGGCCGGAGAGCGAGGGGCCCGCCTCCAACTGCAGCTCGACCTCCGCCTGCTCGCGCTCACCCAGCACCACGGCGCGCGAGGCCGTGCGCTCCATGCCGTCGGACCTGTCGATGACCTCGATGACGTGGCGGCCCGCGTTCAGGCCCGTGAGCTGGAACAGGCCCAGCGAGTTGGTCAGCGTCGACTGGATGGGACTCCGGGTGTCGCCCTCCCTCCAGACGCGCACGCTCAACCTGTAGAGATTCTGGCCCTTCTCGCCGAGGACCCGGCCACGCACGCGGGCTCCCTGTCTCAACACCCAGCGAAGCTCGGAGGCGGGGGCCTGGACGGTGAGCGTCTGTCCCGCGGAGACGGTGCCCTCGGTGCCGGCGGTCAGGACGACGCTGCCCGCGGTGGGCACGGTCGCCGTGAATCGCCCTTGTGCGTCCGTGGTGACCGTCTCCCCCGTGGAGGAGACGTGGATGGGGACTGCTTCCAGGGGGACGTCCTGCGCGTCCACGAGCCACCCGCTGATTCGGAGGTCCGTGGCCTTCGCGAGGGTGACGTCGAGGGGTCTCTGTCCGAGCGCCAGCTTCCGCGCGGGGTACTCGGCGGAGCGGTAGCCCGGGGCGCTCACCGTGAGGTGCCAGGTCCCTGGCTTCACGGGGCCGACGCGGTAGTGGCCTCGGGAGACGAGCAGCGAGGGAGGCCTCGCGGCCTTCGGGTCGTGGCTTCGCAGGGTGGCCGTGGCGGTGGCGAGCAGTGTGCCTTCCTCGTTGCGGACGTCTCCCTCCAGCATGAGGGCCGTGCCCAGCTTCAGGGCCACCTCGGGGACCGGGCGCGGGCCGCCGAGGTCGACGTCACCGAGCGCATGCCGACCCCCGTGGCTGACGCTCAGCTGGAACCGATGGGGCGTGAGGTCCTCGAAGGTGAAGCGCCCCTGGTCGTCGGTGAGCTGTTTCTGGTCGGGGCTGGCTGTCTCCCACCCGGCCTCGTCGTGGGCCGGGTCGTGCCTCAGCTGGACCGTGGCGTTCGCGACGGGCTCGCCGCCGTCCGTCACGCGGCCCTGGACGCGGCGAGGCGTCGCGAGCACCACCGGGCGCCGACCGGCCTGCTCCGGGTGGCGCAGCGTGGGCGGCCGGCCCTCCATCGCGAAGGCGAGGAGGTACTCCGCCTTGGGGAGCGGACCGAGCCGGTAGCGTCCTCCTTCCTGGGTCCGCGTGTCGAAGAAGCGGGTGGTCCCCAGGTGCATCGCCGTCACGCGGGCGCCGACCTGGGGCGCGCCGGTCTCGTCGACGACCTGTCCCTCCAGGTACTGGCCCGGCTCGAGTGGGAGCTGGAGCGCCGAGGTCCCACGCACGACGCCCGGTCGCATGGCGGCGCCGTGGGGACCGATGACCCAGAGTGTGACGGGGCCCGTGGAGACATGCGGGAGCGTGAAGGTCCCGTCCTCGGCGCTCTCCGTCTCCGACTGGGCCTCGGCGGCTCCTTCGTGCGCGAGGATGCGCTCCAGCACGACGCTGGCCACGTCGCTCGGGCACTGGGTGAAGGGCAGGCTGTCCATGCGGCTCTTGGACAGGTTCCCGCAGGTCAGCGTGGACAGCGTCTGCGAGGGCACGGTGTAGGTCGCGGTGATGCGCGCGTTCGGGACGGGGCCCATGGGGCCGATGACGACGCCCTGGATGGAGGTGGAGGGCTCCTTCGGCTCGGGCACGGCCTCCGCGATGATGGGCGCGGGAGTCGCTGGCGCGGTGGCCTGGGGTGTTGCGCTCTGCTCGACGGAGGGGGGCGCGCCATGGCATCCGACGAGCAGGCTGCCCAGTCCGGCCGCGACGAGCAGCACTCCGACACCGACGGACGCCCCGAGCGCCTTGCGCATGGCTTCTCCCGCGCGGCCCTGCCTGTCACGGGAAGGCCGGACGAATCGTTGTGGTCCCCTCCCAGTCCCGCCCCGACGACGCACTCGGACAATCCTACCGGGGGAAGGGTTCCACTCCACCAGCCCGTTCGCTCCGGGGTGGCGCGCGTTCGTGGCTCCTCAGGGGTGGGCTTGCATCACGATGGAGACCTTGCCGCTCGCGGGAATCTCGACGCGCTGGATTGGGAAGGTGTCTCGAGAAGGGCTGGCCTCGCGATTCAAATGGCCCGTGCGCCGCGCGTCACTTCACGCGCTTCCACGTGGGCACCACGTCGTGCTCCACCGTGCCCGTGGCCGGCAGGTCGAGCGACTCCTCGTGGACCTCCTGGTGGCTCTCCTGGTCCTCCTGTGAGAACCAGCTCCGGGTGACGAGCACGTGCGCCTTGCCAGGGGGCAGGTTGCGGTAGGTGAGCGCGCCGGGGGTGCTCTCGTCGGGCTGGACCGACCGCCGCTCCTGCCAGAGATAGCGGTCCTCGGTCGCGGGAAGCGGCAGGTCGCAGCACACCACGAAGGCGCTGACCTTCTCCGTCGTCTTCACGCGCAGGACCAGCGTGGGCCCGCGCGCGGGTGACACCCTGACCTTGACCGTGCCCGACGCGGGGACCTCGATGCGCTGGAGTGGGTAGTAGAGCGGCGGTCTGCCCCGGCCGAAGGTCTGGAGCAGATACGTGCCCGCCTCCATTCCCTGGAGCATGTACGTCCCGTCGAACAGCAGGTGCCTGGGGAGGGCCTCGGGGCCGCCCGTCAGGGGCTCGAGGACCACGCCCGCGCTGACGGGTTGTCCCGTGGGCCCCACGACGGTCAGCTCCACCCGCCCGCCTCCATCGAGCCGCACCACGAGGTCCTCCTGCTCGCCCGCGCCCAGGGCCATCGTCTTGGGGAGGTAGCCCGGCGCGACGATGTGCAGGGTGACGGGCGAGTCGTCCCGGACGCGGAAGGAGAAGGCTCCATCCTGGCCCTGCCACAGGATGCTCGCGCGCTCCAACGGCGCCGAGGCGTCCTCGAGCGCGAAGACGCGGGCCAGCGTCTGGACCGGCTTGGAGTTCTGGTCGTCCATGAGGCGCCCCGTGACGAGGCGTCCCGGCGTCATCCTCACCTCGCCCAGGTCCACCACGTCCGTGGGGTGCCGGTGTTCGATGGTGCGCACGAGGGACGCCATGCCCTCGGCGTTGAGGTTCAGGGTCCAGCCATGCTCGTTGCGGACGTACTGGACGAAGGCGCCACCCGGGTCCACCACGGGGGTGGAGCCGAGCCGGAAGTGGGTGAGGGGCTTGCCATCCGGCCCCACGACCTTGCCCTGGATGCGGCCCAGCGGCTCCAGGACCAGCTTGACGTCCGTGTTCCCCACCTCGACGCGCACGGCCTCATCCGTCGGAGTCCCTCCTCGCGAGAGGTGGGGGGCGAACTCGAAGCCCGCCCTGCGCGCGAAGAGCATCACCTCGCGGGCCTGGAGGTCGCGCAGCGAGAAGCGCCCGTCCGCGCGAGTCAGGAGGGGCGTCTGGTTCTGGGGGCGCAGGCGCTGGTTCGGCCCCGGGGCCATCGCCGCCACGTCGAGGGTGTAGAGCTCCACGTCCGAGAGAGGCTCTCCCGTGGGCGTCACAGCGATGCCGGACACCGTGCCGCCCTTGCCGGCGCGGAAGTCGACGACCTTCACGTCCCGCTCGGCCAGCTCCACCTGTTGGCTCGCGGAGCGCTCCGCGCCCTCGTCTTCCCACGTGGCCGAGAGGGTGAACCGGCCCGCCCGCAACCCCGCCAGCTCATAGCGACCGCGTTCGTCCGTCCACGTGAGCGCGGAGAGGTCCTCCTTCGTCTCCTCGCTCTTCTGTCGGACCAGGGCCTTCAGCACGGGCATGCCTTGCTCGTCGAGGACGCTGCCCATGACGCGCGCGCCCCGCTCGAGGACCCAGACGAGGTCCGTCGAGGGAGCCTGGACCTGTCGCTGGTCCTTCAGGAAGCGCCCGAAGGGGTCGACCTCCAGGTCGATGGTCCCCGGACTGGCGAAGTCGAGCTGGAACCGCCCCTGGTCATCTGAAATCGCGAGGCTGGGGTTCTTCAGCAAGTCATCCTTCTCGAAGGTGGGTCCCCGGACGAACACGGTGATGTGGGGCACCGGGCGTTCCTCTTCGTCCACGAACGTTCCTCGCACGGAGTGCGCGTGCTCGAGCCGGTGGTCGAGCGGGGCCATGCCGCGCCTCACCGGGTACTTCTTCCCGAAGTCGCGGACGAAGCCCGGAGGCGACGCGGTGACGTAGACCGCGCCCTCGGCCATGGGACCGAGCAGGAAGCGGCCCGCCTCGTCCGTGGTGGTCTCCAGGTTCTCGAGCGTCTCGTGTGGCGCGGAGCCGCTCACGGGCGCGCCCGCGATGGGGTCGCCAGCCTCGTCGCGGAGGAACCCCTCCACGAGGAACTTGTTGCCCAGCTTCAGGACGATGTCGGCGCTGGCTTCGTTGCCGGACAGGTCCACCTGACGGGTGTCGTGTCCCGCCTCGTGACTGGCGACGAGCCGGTAGCCCGCGGGCGCGAGCGCGTCGAAGTGGAAGCGTCCCTGGGCGTCCGTGACGCGTCGTTGCTCGCTGCCCGCATGGTTCCAGCCGCCGCGCGTCTGGAAGTTGTCTCCGGCCTCCAGGACCACGGGGACGTCGCCGACGGGAGCCCCGTCGCGCACGACCTGGCCGGTGAGGGTCCGGAGCTTGCGGAGCCAGACGGGTTCGGTGGGCGGCTCGTCTCCGAGGCCGGGGCTCCAGCCTTCCTTCACGTAGACCATCATGTACTCCGCTGGGGGCAGCGGCCCGATGGCGAAGCGCCCCGCTGAGTCCGTCTCCGTGTCGAAGAAGAGGGTCTGTCGTGGATGCACCGCGGTGACCCGGACGCCCGCGAGGGGCACGTTCCCGTCGCCGATGACCTGCCCCTCGATGACGACGCCCTCCGCCAGATGGAGGCGCACGCCCTGCTCGCCCGCGAGCACGCCGGCGCGCATGAAGGCGCCCCGCGTGTCCAGCGCCCACAGCGCATAGCTGCCTTCGGCCAGCGCCTCGAACGTGAAGCCTCCGTCCGCTCCGGAGACGGTCTGCGCGACCACCGTGGACTCGCCCTCGCGGGCCGTGAGCCCTTCGAGCAGGAGGCCCGCCCTCTCGCGCAGGCACAGCGCGAGCTCCTTGTCGGGCGCGTAGGCGTAGTCCTCCGGCACCAGGTCCACGCACCGCTTCGTGGAGAGCGTCCGCCCTGGCTCCGCGCGGGTGAGGGTGACCTGCACGCCCGCGACCGGTCCCGAACCGCGCAGGACGAACCCCTGGATGGACAGCGCGCCGCTCGTGGGAGCGCTGGGGATGGTGGCTCGCGAAGCGGCGGAGGACGGCGCGCGAGGCGCCGCGATACGGGGGACGTCCGGAGACTTCCTCAGGAGGACCACGCCCGCGCTGACCGCGATGAGCAGCACGCCGATTCCCGACACCACGACGAGGCGCTTGCGCACGTGGGTTCGTGACTTCATGGCTTCACGTCGTCGAGGGGCTTCCACGCGGGCGTGACTGCCCGGAACACGGGCCCCTCCGCGGGGATGTCGAACGTCTCCAACGAGAAGGCGCGTCGCTCCTCGTCCACCAGGATGAGCGTCACCGGGCCCGTGGGGACCTTCTCGAACGTCAGCGTCCCATCGGGTGACTCGATGGCGGACCGCGCCTGTCTCTGCAACCCGAGCGACATGGGCAGCCAACGCCGGGGGGACGCGAGCAGCGGCCCGTGGAACAGGTACGGCCGGGCGCGCTGGGGGCCCGCCACCCGGAGGTGGAGCGTGGCGGCGGATGGGATGGCTCGCAGCGTGAGGGACACCTCTCCGCTTGCGGGGACCTCGAGGTACTGGGCGCCCAGCGTGCCGGCGTAGGAGGAGTGGCCCTGGACGCGATACCGCCCGGGCGCCAGCCCACGCACGATGACCGGGTCGCCTGCGTTCACCTGGATGGGGTCCACGTCGGGGGTGTTCGCCCCCGAGGGATCGGCGTCGAGGAGGAGCAGCGCGTCCGTGGGCTGGCCCCGCGCATTCAGCGCGGACACCGCGACGTGGGCCCCCTTCGTGATGCGCGCGACCAACTCCTGCTGGCGGCCCTGCTTCAGGGGGAAGGCGCGAGGGGCATAGCCCGGGGCCGTGACGTGGAACTGGTCCAGGGCGTCATCGACGGACTCGAGCAGGAAGGCGCCATTCTCCCGCGTCGTGGCCCGGTTGGCGGGCGTGGTGTCGTCGCGGGAGAAGGCGGCGTGGACGACGGCGCCCGCCACGGGCGCGGAGGTCTCCGCGTCCAGCACGAAGCCGGTGACCTGGCGTCGCTGTCCCAGCCGTATCTCGCCCAGGTCCACCACCTCGCCGACGCGTCGCACCGTCGCCCTGCGCACCGTGGACCCGAGCCCGTCCGCGCTGATGCGCACGACGTGCTCGCCGACGTGCTCCACGGTCTGGACGAAGGCGCCCTTCGGGTCCGTCGTGTTGCTCGTGCCGACGATGAAGCGGGTGACGGGCCGGCCGTCGGCGCTCACCACGCGCCCGCGAATCGTCGCCTTGGGCTCCAGGACGAGCCGCACCCGGGGCTGGCTGGCGCTGACGCGCACGCGTTGGATGTCGGGTTGGACGCCACGTGAGAGCCGGGGCGAGAGTCGCAGCGTGGGGTGGAGGACGTTCAGCTCCAGGTGCTGGCCCTGGACGTGGGGGACCTCGAAGCGCCCCTCGCGGTCCGCGAGCACGGGGATGGTGGCCTCGTGGAGGCTCTGGTCCTCCGCGAGGTCGAGGTCCGCCACGGACAGGCTCACCTCGCCGACCGGTCGACCCCGGGTGTCCACGATGTCGCCCGACAGCGTCCAGCCCGCCTCCAGCCGCAGGTCCACGGTGGCGCGCTCCGCGCTCCGCACCTCCACGGAGCGCGAGGCCGCTCGCAGTCCGCTGCGTGGGGCGCGGAAGAGGGCCTGGACGTCGTAGTGGCCCGGCTGAAGTCCATGGAGGACGTAGGTGCCCGAGGCGTCCGTCGAGGCGCGGGGCCAGTCATCGGTGGTGATGGGATTGGGGCGCGCGCGGATTTCGACGCCCGCGAGGGGCTGGCCCTGCTCGTCGTGGACATGTCCGGTGATGGTGGCTCGGGTCGTCGGCTTCGCGACCCAGCGGACCTGGGACGCCGGCGCGGTGACCGGCAGGGGCGCGGCTTCGTAGGGGCTGTCCTCGCGGAGGACCAGCTCGAAGTGGACCTGGGCGGGAAGCTCCAGGGAGAAGCGGCCCTCGCTGTCGGTCCGGAAGCGGTCCCGGGCGGTGAGGGCCGGGCCCTCGTCGAGCAGAAAGACGTGGTCGGTCTGCCGCAGGTAGAAGGGCTGGTTCGCGAGCGCGGCGCCGTTCGAGTCCACGAGGAGGCCCTCGACCCGGGGCTTGCGCCGGAGGGTGACGTCGAGCGCGTCGACGTCGCGTGTCGCCGGGACTGGAATCCCAGGCGTGTCGAGGTGGTGAGGCGCGGAGCCCTGGAGGACGTAGTTCTTCGACGGCGGCACGGGCTCGAACTGGAACCGCCCCGAGTCGTCGCTCCGGGCATGGAAGAGCAGGCGGTCGCCGGGGTTCGACAAGGTCAGTCGGGCGTTCGCGAAGGCGGCTCCATCCTGGGCCTTCACCGTGCCCCGCACGACGACGAACTCTCCGCTCAGCGTCAGCTCGATGGGCTGCGCCGCCCTCTCCGGGGGCACGTTGGTGACGGCATGCCGGTTCCCATGGCTCGCCCAGAGCTTGTAGGCGGTGGGGGGCAGGGGCTCGAAGGTGAAGCGGCCCTGTTCATCCGTGGTGGCATGGCGTTGGGTGGTGTCTTGGGGGATGTCGCGCGTGCCGACATGGACCTGGACACCGGACACCGGCTTGCCCTGGTCCATCACCCGTCCCGTCAGGAGGAGCGGGCGCCGGAGCACGACCGCCTCGCTCCAACCGTAGAGGAGCTCGGTCCGCACCTGGACCTCGGGGCTCCAGCCCTCCTTCTCGAAGAGGATGAGGTAGCGCTCGGCCTCGGGCACCGGGCCCACGTGGAAGCGGCCCTCGAGGTTCGTGACCGTGTCGAAGGCGAGGGCCTCCGGGAGGGGCGTCAGCCTCACGCGAACACCCGAGAGTGGCTCGCCGGACTCGTCCACCACGGTGGCGGAGGCGACGCGTGGAGCGTCGAGCTCCAGCTCGACGGACTCCGTGCCCGCGGGGACGCCCTGCTTCTGCACCGCGCCCTGGGGGCTCCGCGCGTCGAGCACGAAGTCACCGGCGGGCAGGCCCTCGAGGGTGAAGCGGCCCTCTGGAGACGCATGGACCCAGGCGTACACGGTGGCCTCTCCGTCACGGGTCTGCATCTTCTCGACGAGGGAGAGCGAGGAGTGCTGGCTGCACTGCCCCAGCAGGTCGTTCGCCCTCACGAGGAGGGGCCTCGCGCCGGGCGGAGGGCACTCCAGCTTGTCGACGAGACGCCAGCCCGGCTTGGAGCGGATGGCGCTGACCAGGGCGCCCGCGATGGGGCCGTTCTCTCCCACGACGGTCCCCTGGATGCGGAGCGTGCCCTTCTCCGGCGCGGGGCGCGGGATGCGCTCCTTCAGCTCGCGAGCGGTGGGCTTGGGGACGAACGTGTCGCGCTCGGGGAGCAGGGAGTAGAGGAGGAACAGTCCCAGGGTGACGAGCAGCCCCGTGATGCCCAACACCTTCCATGGTCGTGTCGTCATGTCGCCTCGCCGGGGCCCGACCTCGTGGTGTCATCGGGTTGCGGTGTCACGTACCACTTCCGCGATGGCCTTCCATGCGTCAACGGGGGGATGCGCTCCGTGGGCGCGCGGCGGCATGCGTCAACGGGAGGATGGAGCGCACGCCGAGGTCACCTCGCGCATGGTCGTGGCATGCGTCAACGGGAGGATGGAGCGCATGCTCCGGCCTCGTGCGTGTCACGGCGTGCGCCAGCGGGTGGAGGACTCGCTCACTGGGCTCGGCAGCTGCGCCGGGAGTCGCGTCAATGGCTGGAGCATGTGGCCCCGTGCGTGGGGGCTCTCAGCCCGCCTGTCGCGTGCTCGTCGGCGCCGCGCCGCTCGTCGGTTCGGTCCGGGGGGCCAGGAGGTGGACCTGCGCGCCTGCCTCGATGAAGGACTCCCGCAGCCAGGGGTGGCAGGTGAAGGCAATCACCTGCTGTTGCTCGGCCAGCCGCGCGAGCAGCTGGATGGTGCTGCGGGCCCGTCCGGGATCGAAGTTCACCAGCACGTCATCCACGATGAGCGGCAGCGCCCCTCGCGTCTCCCCGAAGTCGCGCACCACCGCGAGGCGGAAGGACAGGAAGAGCTGCTCGCGCGTGCCGCGTGACAGCTGCGCCGCGCTCCAGTCCCGCTGGCCATCGCTCACGCGCAGCTCACGGTCGTCGCTGGCGGGGATGAACACGCGGCGGTAGCGGCCATCCGTCAGCTGGGCGAAGTGCTCCGACGCGAGCTGCACCACGCGCGGCTGCTGCTCCTCCTCGAAGCGGCGCCGCGCCCGGTTCAACAGCGCGAGCGCCAGCCGGTCCGTCGCGTAGCGCGTGGCCAGCTCCGCCACCTTCGCGCGCAACGCCTCCTCCTGGATGCGCAGGCGGACCAGCAGGTCGTCGTTCTCCCACTGCTCGAGCTGGTTGCGCGTGGCGCCCCGCTCGGTGAGCACGTCCTTGAGCTGGCGCTGGGCATCCGCGTGGCGCACGCGCAGTCGAGCCAGCTCCGCGCGCAGGCCCTCCTCGCCACCGAGCGCGCGCAGCACCTCCCGCGTCTGGGTGTCCTCCAGGCCCGTGCGCGCCTCGATGCGCAGCGACAGCTCCCGCGCCCGGGCGCTCAGCTCCGCGTAGCGGCGGGCCTGCACCGCGCGGCGACGGAAGGTCTCCTCGTCGCCGCCACCGCCCTCGGAGAGCAGCGCGGCGAGCGCCTCGTCCTCCGAACGACAGAGCGTGTCCAGCCGCGCCTTCTCCTCGCGCAGCTCGCGGCGACGCTCCTCCAGGGCGCGGCGCTCCGCCTCCCGCTCCCGCGCCGCCTCCAGCTCCGCCGTCACCTTCGCCGCCAGCGCCTCCGGGGGCAGGGTGGCCGCCGCCGCGAGGCTCTCCGCCGCCTCGCGAAGCCGTGTAATCACGCTCGCGCAGGTCTCCTCGTCCACGGACAGGGCGGCCTCGTCCGCGCCCACGTCCAGCAGGCGCTGACGGAGCGCGGCGGCGTCCCGCCAGAGGGCGAGCGCCGCCGGGGCGGGCAGGGCGATGGGGAAGTGTCGCGCCGACAGGTGCGCCGCCAGCTCCTCGACGAGCACCGCGTGTCGGGCGAAGAGCTCGCGCGAGACCTCCTCCGCCTGTCGCTCCTCGCGCGTCGCCACGTCGAGCGTCGCGGTCAGGGTGTCCCGCTCCCGCTCCAACGTTTCGCGCCGCCCGGCCTTCTCCAGCGCCTCCGCCAGGGCGTTCTCCCGGGCCGTCATGTCCGCGAAGGTCGCCGCGGGGCTGATGCCGGCCTCGGAGGCGCTGACCAGCAGCTCGCGGTGCATCATCTCCTCGCGCGCGGACAGGGCCAGCAGCGTCGAGCGGAGCCGCTCCTCCTCCTGCTGTCGTCCCTGCTGCCGCGCCAGGTGCGCCGCGCGCTCCCGCGCGTGCGCCGTCTCCACCCGGCGCCGCGCCAGCTCCAGCACGCCGGTGAGCAGCAGGCCGCCCGCGAGCGCGAGCAGGCCCACCGCCGTGCCACCCAGCAGCCACGCCGCCACCGCGAGCGCCACCGCCACCAGGGCGGCCACGGGCACCCACCACACCGGAATCACCTCGCCCACCGGCGGCGGCTCGGCGGGGGCGCGCAGCACCTCGACCTGACGGTGCACGTCCTCGCGCTGCTCGCCCAGCCGCTCCAGCTCCACCCGCACCGCGCGCATCCGCGTCAGGGCGGACTGCTGCTGGCGGACCTGCGCGGGCCGCGTCTCCGGCAGGGCCGACAGCTCCGAGTCCGTCCGCCCCAGCGCGCCGTCCAGGCGCTCGCGCTCCATTCGCGCGCGCGTCAGCGAGGCGCTCGCCTCGCGCCGGCCCGTCTCCACCGAGTCCAGTCGCGCGGAGAGGGCCTCCAGGCTCGCGCGGGCTCCCGCGCTCAGGTCCAGGGCGAGCAGCGCCGGGCCGTCCACGCCGAGCCCCAGCTCCTCCAGCGCGACCTCCACTTGACGCCGCTTCGTCAGCAGCGCCGCGCGCCGCGCGGGCAGGGTCCGCAGCAGCTCCGAGCGCTCCGAGTACGCGGCCACCACCAGCCGCAGCGCCTCCTCCCGTCCCCGCACCGGAGAGGGCCGGGACAGCCGCTCCAGCTCCGCCTCGGTGGACGCGAGCCGCTCCGCCAGGCGCGCGGCCTCCGCGCGATAGTCGCGGCCGCGCAGCAGCGTGTCGTCCAGCCGCGCCTCGCCTCCCTCGGGGAAGGTCTCCAGCACGGGCAGGGTCTCCAGCTCCGCGCGCGCCTCCGCCAGGGCGGACACGTCCGCGAGCGCCGCCTCCAGCCGGGCCAGCCGGGCCACCTCGCGGCTCGCCTCGAGGACCTCCGCCTCCAGCCGCAGGTGCTCGACGTCGAGCGCCTCCAGGCGCTCCTTCCGGGCGAAGTACAGCGCGGGCCGGTCTCCCTCCTGGCGCAGCCGCTCCTGCACCTCCTCCAGCTCGCGCAGCTTCACGTTCAGCTCGGGGTTCGTCCCGGTGGGCTTGTAGAGCTGCTCGGCGCTCTTGCGGAACTGCGCCATGGCCTCCGGCAGCCTGCGCGCGCCGCGCATGCTCGCGGCCACCAGCGCCTCGGACGCGCCCTGCTCCTCGGTGAGCTGCTCGAAGCCCGCCAGCTCCTCCAGCCGGAAGGCGAAGACGTCGAAGTACAGCTCGCGCGACACGTGGCCCCGCGCGTCCTTCAGCCGCTCCTCCGACACCTGCTCGCCGTGGGCGTCCAGCACGGAGAGGCTCTCCGACTTGCGCCCGCGCGGCGTCGCCGTGCGGCGGATGCACAAGGGCCCGGTGCTGGTGGACACGTGCAGCTCCCCGCCGAAGGGGATGTCCTCCGCCGGCTCGTAGCGCTCCGGGTGTCCGCGCCGCTCGAAGCCGAACAGCATGCCGCGCAGGAAGGCGAGCAGCGTGCTCTTGCCCGCCTCGTTGGGGCCGTACAGCAGGTGCAGCCCGGGGCCGAGCTGGAGCGAGAACTCCGAGAAGTGTCCGAAGCGCCGCACCCGCAACGCGTCGATGCGCAAGCCGGGCTTCATGTGCCCTCCTCGTCGTGCAGCGCTTCCAGGCCCATCAGCCCCGCGCGAGACACCCAGTCCACGCGGGGCGTCTCCAGCACGTCCACGCCCAGCCGCTTCAACCGCTGCCCCAGGCTGCCCAGCGCCTCCTGCTCCCACAGCCGCGCCAGCGCATGCGGGTCCTCGGCCAGCGCGTGCGATTCGTCCAGCAGCGTGTGCGCGAAGCCCCCGTCGGCGTGCAGCGCGTCCCAGTCCAGCTCCGGGCGGCTGCCGTCCCGCAGCGACTCCAGCAGCACGGGCGGGTGGCCCCGCGTCAGCCGGTCGCGCAGCTCCGTCTCCAACTGGCCGAGCGCGCCGGGGCGGGCCAGCTCGCGGTGCAGCGGGCCCCGGCCGGTGAGGATGACGCGCGCCGCGTGGCCGTCCAGCTCCTCCGCGCACGCGGCCTCCACGGCCTCCCGGGTCGTCGCCAGCAGGCCGTCCAGCGTGCCCACGCCGGTCAGCGGCACCTCCAGCCGGTGCCACCGCACGGTGTCCACCGGCACGAAGCGCCGCCGCGTGGCGCCGTCGTGCACCTCCACCAGCACGCAGCCGCGCGGGCCCGTCTCCAGGACATGGCGGCCCTGGGGGTTGCCCGGGTACACCGCGAGCCCTCCGCCCGGCAGCAGGTGCTCGCCGCGCGTGTGCACGTGGCCCAGCGCCCAGTAGTCCAGGCCGCGCGCGCCCAGGCCCGCGGGCGTGCAGGGGGCGTAGTTGGCGTGGCCCTCCGCGCCGCCCAGGTTGGCGTGCAGGAGGCCCACGGTGAAGTCGTCGCTCGTGCGGTGGAAGCGCGCGGACAGGTCCTCGCGCACCTCCACGTCCGGATAGGAGATGCCCTGCACACGGCACAGCCTCCGCCCCTCGCGGCGGACCTCCGCGTCCTCCCAGTCCGGGCCGAACACCTTCACCGACGGGGGTAGCCCCAGCGCGCCCGAGTCGCCGCTCAGCGGATCATGATTGCCGTGGACGATGAAGGTCTCGATGCCCGCCTCGTGCAGCCGGCCCAGCTCGCGCCGCAGCGCCAGCCGCGCGCGCACCGAGCGGTCCTTCACGTCGAACAGGTCCCCGGCCAGCAGCAGGAAGACGACGCGCTCGCGCAGGCACAGGTCGACGATGCGCGACAACGCGCGGAAGGTGGACTCCTGGAAGCGTCCGAGCAGCGGCCCCTGCGTGGCCACGCCACGGAACGGGGTATCCAGGTGGAGATCCGCGGCGTGGACGAACTTGAAGTGCATGGCCGCCCCGCACGGTACCCGATGCGGGGGGCGCCCCCGACTTTCCGTCCGCCCTCGAACGCGCGCTGCCGGACACACGCGGACACGCCGCGCGCCACACCGGATGTACGGTGGGTGACAGCGCGCTCCACCTCCAGGGCATCAGCGCGAGGCCACGTCGAGGGTCCGCCACGTGGCCGGGATGGCCCGGGACACCTCGCCCGTCGCCGGGACCTCCAGCTCCTCGCGCAGGAACGTGCCCTCGCCGAAGACCAGCTTCCAGCCGAAGACGGTGTAGCGGCCGGGCGGGACGTCCTTGTAGACGACCTCCTCGCCCAGGGGCGAGGACTGGGGTTCGAGCGCCATGGTCGTCATCTGCCTCAAGCCCTCGGCGTCACGGGGCGCCCCCACCTCGCCGGAGACCAGCGCGAGGTAGACGCCCTTCATGGGCGCGCGCAGCTTCACGGTGGCGCCCCGCTGCGCCTCCTGGAAGGCGACGACCAAGACGCCCGTGGCGGGGACCTCGATGGTCTGGTCGTGGAAGACCGGAGTGTCCTCGTCGCCGTCCGGGGGCGAGGGGAGGAACGTCGCCCGGTAGCGCCCCGCGGGCATCCCGCGCACCTCGCCGCGCCCCTCGTCGAACTCCTCGTAGCGCTGCTCATGGCCCTGCGTGTCCAGGGCCGTGAGCCGGAGGGTGCCCGCCACCGGACGCCTGGCCCGGCTCGTCGCGCTGAACTGGAGCGTCGCTCCCGCGTCGAGCAGCACCCGCACCTTCGTCGTGCCAGGCGCGACCTCCAGCCGGGCCGGCAGGTAGCGGTCCTCCTGCGTCACCCGCAACGTGACCGGCCCCTCCTCCGAGGCGCTGATGGAGAACTGGCCCTGGGCATCCGTCTCCGAGGCGGACAGGAGCAGGGGGTCCTCGTCTGGCAACCCGAGGCGCGACTCGACGACGGCGACGAACGCGGAAGGAATGGGCGCGCCCGTGCGCAGGTCGAGGACGTGGCCGGTGATGACGCGGCTGGGGCTCAGGCGAATCACCCCCAGGTCGATGTCCGCGCGCGACGGGTCCGCCTGCGCCGCGCGCGCGACCGACGGGAAGCCGTCGACCTCGAACACCAGCGGCATGGGCGCGTCCATCGCGAGGACGGGATGGGAGAAGGTGCCGTCACTGGACGTCTGCTCCTGGCCGTTGATGGAGAACGCGCGAGCAGGGGACCCATCCGGTAGCACCAGCGTCCCCTTCGCGTGGGAGCGGCGCTCCATCACCAGGGTCACCTCCTTCGCCTCGTCGAGGACGACCTGGGGCCTCGAAATCGACTCGCTCGCCCCGTTGATGACAATCCGGGGCCGCTCCTCCAGGACCAGGATGCCGGTGGAGCGCTCCGGCAGGAACCAGTAGCCCTCCTTCTCGACGTCGAGGCGATACCGGCCCCGAGGCACCTTCCGGAGGTCGAAGCGCCCCGCCGTGTCGGTGTGGACGCCGCGCGGCGGGGAGTTGCCGCACGTCCTCACGTTTCGCGGCGCCCAGGGCTCCGGGGTGTCATGCATGAGGGTGGCCTGGACGGCGGCGTCCCTCACGGGCCTGCCCGAGTCGTCCACGACGGTGCCCTTCAAGGAGAGCTCCTGCTCCAGGCGCAGCTCGACCTTCGCCGTGGCCGTCCGCTCGACCGTCACCTCGTGCGTGGACTGCCGGTCCACTCCGTCCGTGTACTGGGTGGCCACCGCCATGTACCGCCCCGGCTTGATGCCCTGGCGGGTGACCTGTCCGCGCGCGTCGCTCCTGCCCAGGCGCAACGCCTCGCCACGCTCGCCGCCCGGCGCGTCGGGGAGCGGCCAGAGGTCCACGAGGAAGCCGTCTCGCGGCAACCCGCGCTCGTCCACCACCGAGGCCACCACGGTCGCCCCCATGTCGAGCCGCAGCTCCACGTCCCTCGAGGGCGCCGTGACGTCCTGGGACACCCCGACGAAGCGCTCGTCGTCGACGTGGACGGTGTAGCGGCCGGAGCGGGTCGCATCCAGGACGAAGGTGCCATCCGCCTTCGAGTACGTGTCCTCCTGAGGCTCGTACGCGTCGGTGTCCGTGTCCTCCTCCATCTCCAGGCGGAGGTGGATGCCCTCCAGGGGCTGGCCCTGGGTGTCCATGACGCGACCGACGACGGAGCTGGCGCGGCGGAGCACGAAGTCCTGCGGCGGCATGCCCCGCGTGAGCTTCCGCTCGTCACTCATCGCCTTGTCGAGATAGCCGGTCGCCTCCACGGTGAAGTCCCAGGTGCTGCCGTCCTCCACGGGGCCCATCCGGTAGCGGCCATCCGCCGTGGTGCGCGCCTCCAGCTTCAGGTGGTACCGCTCGGAGCCGTGCGCCTGCACGAGCGCGCCGCCAATGGGGGCCCGCGCCGTGTCCAGCACGGTGCCCTCGACGAACAGGGCCGAGCCCAGCTCCAGGATGACGTCATCGGCGGGCGCGGAGCCCAGCTCCACGCGGGTGAGGGCGTACTCGCCGTCCCGCTCCGCGCGCAGGGTGTAGGTCCCCTCGGCCAGCTCGAAGGAGAAGCGGCCCTGCTCATCCGTCGCGCGGCTGAACACGCGGGGCTGGTGCTGCGCGTCCTGTCTCGCGGTCACCTCCAGCCCGGCCACGGGCACTCCCTGGGAGAGCACCCGCCCGGCGAGCCGGTGGGGACGCTCCAGCTTGAACTCCTGTTCGCGCCCGCTGCGCGACGCGGACGTGAGCAGCGGCAGCCAGCCGTCGTGGGTGATGAAGACCAGGGTGTCGCTGGAGGGCAGTGGCCCCAGCTCGAACCGCCCCTGGGCGTCGGTGCTCGTGTCGAAGAAGCGGGTGTGGAGGACGGGCACGTACGTCACCCGCGCGTCGGGCAGGGGAGCGCCGTCTCCCAGGACCACGCCGCGCATGGAGGGTGCCTCGGACATCGTCACCTCCACGTCCTGGCTGCCCGCGGGGACTCCCAGGCGCGTGCCCGCGTGGCGCTCGCCCAGCGCCCAGAGGGTATGCGGCCCCTCGGGCAGGCCCTCCAGCGTGAACGTGCCATCCGCCGCGGACGTCGTCTCCGCGTGCACCGGCGCCTCGCCCTGGCGCGCGGCGAGCATCTCCACGACGATGTCCTCGCCGCGGGGCAGACAGGCCAGCAGCGTGAGGTCCGGCTTCGGCGCGCTCGACAAGCGCTCGGACGCGGACCACAGCTCGGGGGGGCACGGCAGCTCCGACAGCGTCTCACCGACGATGGGCCAGGAGGCGGAGATGCGCGCGCCCGCGACGGGGCGGCCCCGCTCGTCCACCGCGACGCCCCGGATGGAGCGCCCTCCGCCGGGCACGTCCGCGCGAAGAGGGGGCGTGGTCCTCGTCATCCAGGCGACAGGCGCCCGCGCCGCCGCGCCGTGCGTGTCGGCCTCCGAGGAGCCCAGCTCCCGGAGCAACCCCATCCCCAGGAGCGCGACCGCTCCCACGACGACGCACACTCCGAGGGTCTTGCGCATGAATGGGCTCCGGCTGTCCCGAACGGAGCGCCCAGGATAGCAGCCGGAGCCCTCCCCGCGTGACGCGGGGCCACGCGGTCAGTGCGCGGTGCCGGCGTCACCCCCCTGCATCGAGCCGCTGCCGCCCGTGCCTTCCTGGGTGCCCATGGAGCCGCCGGAGCCCGAGCCGCCCGTGGCGCCCTGGTTGTGCTGCCCCGACTCCCGGCTCCTGTCCCGGCAGCCCGACAGCATCAGCGCCGCCGCCACCAGCCCCATCCCCATCCATCGCGTGAAGGTACTCATCGCGCACTCCTCCCTTTCAAGGTTGCGCCAAGGCTGGGGGCGCCGTGGCGGGTGGGCACCCCCCCCGCGAGGCTCCCTCCCTCGTCCGCCCCCGACCCGGGTGGGGGCGGGATGTCGCTCCACGTCCGCGCGCTCGCGCTCACGTCTCACGGCGCAGCACGAGCAGGCCGTACTCCAGGCCCCCATCCATCAGCGCCTGCTGGAGGCGCAGGTGCTCGCGGCTCGACTCGCCCCGCACGTGGCCGGGTGGGCCCATGCCGCCTGTCCGCTCGTGCGACATCAGCTCCAGCGTGAGCGACCAGAAGCCCACCACCCGCGAGGACAGGTCGTCGCGCGACTCCAGCTCCAGGCCCGCGGCCTGCGCGGTGGACAGGTATTCGTGCAGCGTGCCGACGCGCGTGCGCCAGTACCGGTCGAACGGCGCGGCCAGCTCCGGACGCCTGACGAAGCAGTCGGCCACGAGCGCCACGCCCCCGGGCCGCAAGAGCGCGCGCACCCGGCGGAACCACTCCGCGCGGGGCAGGTAGCTGCTGCTCTCCAGCGCCACCACCGCGTCGAAGCACGCGCGGCCCGGCACCGCGAGCGCGTCGCAGCGCAGCACCTTCACCCGCGCGCCCACGCCCTCGATTTCGGCGAAGGTGCGCACCAGCTCCACATGTGACGCGACGTTGGTCACCGCCGTCACGTGGGCCCGGTGCTCGGAGGCCCAGTACAGGCTGCCGCCGCCCAGGCCACAGCCCACGTCGAGCACGTCGCCCCCGTCCGGGAAGCGCCCCGCCGCGCGCGCCAGCTCCGCCAGGAGGGCCTCCTGCGCGGCGTGGATGTGCTCGCGCAGCAGCGGCTCCGACGCCCCGGGCGGAGGCAGGCCGTCCACCAGGCCGACGTGGAAGTGCACCCGGGGCCCCGGGCCGTAGCGGCGCAGGATGCGCTCCGTCTTCTCCTCGTAATAGGCGACGACGTCGTCCTGACGGACCTCGCGTCGCGACAGCTCCCCCCTCATGACGGCACCTCCGGCAATATCGGCTCGATGCGGCGCAGGGCCGCGTCCAGGCAGCGCAGGTCCCACGCGCGCAGCGCGTCCGCGGCCGAGCGCGCCCAGGCCACCACCGCGTCCTGGTCTCCGGGTGGCAACGTGGTGAAGCGCGCGTCCCGGGTGCGGATGTCCTCCGCGACGTGCGCGGCCACGCCCAGCGCCTGCCCCACCGCCACCGCGCGCCCCTCCAGCCGCGTGTCCGCCCACAGCACGCGCAGGTACGCGGCCCACTGGAGCCCGGCGATGCCCTCCGCCACGCGGCGGTACACCGGCGCCGTCCACTCGCGCACGCGCACCTCCTGCGCCTGGGGGCCGGCGGCCACGGACAACAGGCGCGCGCCCTCGGCCAGCGCGACCATGGGCACGCGCGCCGCGGGCTCGGCCAGCGTGGCGTAGGCCAGGTTCTGCAGGAGGAACTGCACGCACGGCCCGTCGCGCCGCGGGGAGGCGTAGTACGTGCAGTCGCCATCGATGAGGTCGTCGGCGAGGTTGCCCGCGCAGAAGCTGAAGAACAGGCCCACGCCGCGCGCCACCAGCACGCCGCGCTCCAGGCCCGCCTCCGCCCCCGCCTCGTAGAACAGCGGCAGGGGGCCGGGCTGGGCCTCCTCCATCGCGGTGAGCACGTCCCGCTCCGACACGTCCGGCAGCTCCAGCCGCCGCAGCGCGCGCAGCGCTTCCTGGTACAGGGCTCCGCCGCTCATGGGTACTCCCGTGGCAGGACCAGCCGCAGCAGGGCCCCGCCGTCCGTCATGTTCTCGCGCTGGAGCACGCCGCCGCTGGCGCGCAGCAGGCACTCGCTCGTGTACAGGCCCAGGCCCATGCCGTCCGACTTGGACGAGGCCAGCGCCTGGGCGGAGCCGTCGAGCAGCGCGGGCGGGAAGCCCGGGCCGTCGTCGGTGATGACCACCTCCAACCGCCCGCTGAGCGGCTCCACGCGGGCCACCACGGACACGCGCGTGGCGCCCCGCGCCCCGTCCCCCTCGCACGCGTTGAGCACCAGGTTCTCCAGCACCCGGCGCAGCGTGGTGGGGCCGCCGCGCATGCGCGCGCGCAGGGGCGAAGGGCTCGTCTCCAGCTCCACGCGGATGTCCACGTCCGGGTAGCGCAGGCCCACGCTGGCGCGCACCGTCTCCAGGAGCGGCCCCACCTCCACCGCCTCCGGCTCCGTGCCCACGTGGCGCCGGCCCTTCGCGTGGATCTCCGCCACCCCGTCGCGGATGCGGCGCAGGCTCTCCTGGAGCGTCTTGAGCAGCGCCTCCAGCTCCTGCCCCCCGGGCCCCAGCCTTCGCGAGCCCACGCCCAGCACGGTGAGCATGTCCGCCGCGCCGCCAGCGGTCATCAGCGCGCTGTCCAGCTCGTGCTGGGAGCCGAGGATTTCGCCGAGCGCCCGCGACAGCCGGCCCACGTCCTGCTCCTGCTGGTCCAGCAGCTGGGCCTGCACGGCGGCGCGCAGCCGCGCGGCCTCCGCCCGGGCGCGGTCGTGCTGCACCGCGAAGGTGCCCAGGTACAGCTCCGCGGTGAGGGCCGCCGGGCCGATGACGCCGAAGAGGACGAGGTGGTCCTCGCTCTCGCGCAGGGGCAGCGCGGCCAGCAGCGCCGCGGCCGTGCCCACCGCGAGGAAGGGCGTGCGCGGCGTCACCCGGTGCAGCCGGCCATGGAAGGCGGTGGTGAACAGGAGCAGGGACGCGATGAGGGTGGCGCCCTGCAACTCCGACAGCGCCATCAGCGAGGCGAGGAAGAAGTGCAGGGCCGTCACGCCCAGCACCAGCCACACCCAGCCCCACGTCTCCAGGTGGCGGCGCCCCCGGTGGAGCAGCGAGAAGGCCAGCCCGCTGCCCAGCATGGGGGCCGCGCACGCCAGGCCCAGGCCGAAGGGCACGCCGAACACGACGCGCGCGCCCGGGGCCCACGCGGCGGCGGCGAGCAGGCACACCACCAGCAGCGTGAGCACGCACCAGGGCCCCACGCCCGCGGCGGCGAGCACCTCCGCGGTGTCCTGGGCCCGCGTCCAGCGCCGGAAGGACGCCGTCAGGGCCGCGCGTCCTCCCCCCGCGCCGCTCATACGGTGGTGGTCAGCGTGAAGGTCGCGAGCGCCTGCAGCTGGTTGACCTCCCGCGTGGCCTCCTCGACGCGCGCGCCCAGCTCCTGGACGACGGCGGGCAGGCCGCGGCGTGTCACGCGCACCTCCACCTCGCCGCCCGCCAGCAGGTGGTGCAGCGCCTCGAGGACCGGCGCCAGCGCGGGGTTGAGGCCCACCGCGCCGCCGGGCCCCTCCACCGCGCCCAGCTCCTGGAGCCTGCGCAGGTAGCCCTCCACGGCGCGGGCCAGGGGGACGTCGACGAGGTGGGGGACGCGGAGGTCCTGCTCGGTGTCGGTGGGGGCGTTGACGGACCCGCTCATGAGGGGTGCTCCACTTCTGGGAGGGAGGGAATGGGAGGGCGTGCGAGGCGCGGGGCGGGGGCACGTCCGGTGGACTGCCTGGGCGCGAGCGACCGGGGTGGACGACACGTCGTGTCTCGAAGACCCATGCTGGCTGCCCCCGGTCACCAGGCACGCGCACCTTCGCGCGCGGCAGAGCAAAGCGAGCCGTCCGGGAGCGAGTCAAACGGTGGCCGGGCCGAGTGTTCTCCAGTCCCCGGGGCGGTGGTCCCCCGGGGCATGGCGTCCATGGGCGTCCGGGCGTCCGGGCGCGCTCGGGGGCGATGCAGGCGGAGCGCGTCCGGCCCACCGTTGCCGGGGGTGGTGCATGGCCAGGGTCAGACAGGTGAGCGAGCGCGAGGCGACCGGCGCGGTCGAGCGCGTCTACCACGAGGTGCGGCGGACGATGCGCGTGACGGGGGTGGACGTGTCCCTGCGCACGTGGGCCGCCTTCCCGCGCTTCTTCGTCGCGATGTGGGAGGCGATGGGTCCCAACGTGGAGACGCGGGCCTTCGAGGAGTCCGGGCAGGCGCTGTGGGGAGAGACGCTGGAGTCGACGGTGGGCTGGGAGGTGCTGGGCGCGTGGGAGACGGCGGACCTGGGACCCAGCCAGCGCTTCCACGCGCGCGGCATCCTGGAGCTGTACGAGGCGATGCAGCCCCGGGTGGCGTTGATGGTGGCGGCGGTGCGGCTGGCGTTGCGCGGCGAGCCGGTGGGGCGCGGCGGACCGCCGGGGACGGTGGAGCGGTTGGAGCGCGGCGCGCTGCCGCGCATGGCGGCGATGGAGTGGGCGCCGGAGCGTCCGCCGGACGCGCGGCTGCGCGCGCTGTTCTCGGACATCGTGAAGCGGGTGGGGCCTCCGGGGGTGCCTGGGGAGTACCGCGCGCTGGCGTGCTGGCCGGAGTACCTGGAGTCGGTGTGGAGCCGGCTGGGGCCGGTGATGCGGGACCCCGGGTACGCGCGGGCCGTGGAGGGCGTGCGCGAGTCGATGCGGCGGCGCGCGCGGTCGCTGCCGTACGTCGTGGGGCTGAGCCGGGCGCGGGTGGCGTCGCTGGGCGAGGACGCGGACGCGGTGCTGCGGTTGACGGACGCGCTGGAGGCGCGGCTGCCGGGGCTGCTGTTGAACCTGGCGCTGATGGTGCAGGACGTGCCGGACATCCTGAGGCAGCCCATCCCGGGGGCATCCCGGCTGGTGCCGGACTGGGTGGCCGCCAAGGAGCTGCGATGAACTGGCGAGAGTGGCAGCGCGAGCAGCAGGTGGCGGAGCTGGGGGACCGGTTCCTGAGCTACGTGGACCTGGGCAACGGGCCGCCGGTGGTGCTGCTGCACGGCATCCCCACGTGGGGCTACGTGTGGAGCGGACTGGCGGCGGGGTTGGCGGTGAGGAACCGGGTGCTGGTGCCGGACCTGCTGGGGTACGGGTTCTCGGACCGGCGGGACGTCTTCGACCGCTCGGTGGGGCGGCAGGCGGAGGCGCTGGACGCGTGGATGGATCGGCTGGGCATCGTCGACGCGCTGGTGGTGGGGCACGACGTGGGGGGCGGCGTGGCGCAGCACCTGGCGGTGCGGTTCCCCCAGCGGGTGGGGCGGCTGTGCCTGGTGGACAGCATCTGTTACGACGCGTGGCCGCTGAGCCTGATGTCGCTCCTGGGGACGCCGGCGGTGACGCGGCGGCTGTCGACGGAGCGGGTGGGGCGGCTGTTGCGGCTGGCGCTGCGGTGGAAGGGCTTCGAGACGGCGCCGCCGGACGGGCTGTTGGAGGGGCTGCTCGCGCCGTATGCGACGGAGGTGGGGTTGGTGTCGCTGGTGCGCGACGCGGTGGCGCTGAACACCAACCAGACGCGGGAGCTGGCGCCCAGGCTGGGACACGTGAGCGTGCCGACGCTGCTGTTGTGGGGCGAGGAGGACGGGTTGTTGCCGACGCGGTATGGCGAGCGGCTGGCGTGGGACATCCCCGGGGCGCGGCTGGTGCAGGTGCCGGACGCGCGGCACTTCGTGATGTGGGACGCGCCGCACGCGGTGGCGATGGAGTTGTTCCGGTTCCTGGAGCAGGAGGTGCCGGTGGTGGGCGGACAGGGGACGCGGACCTCTGTGCGGGTCGAGCGGGCGCGGACGGAGGTGCTGTTCGACAGCGACGCGCCCGTGCCCGCGTGAGTGCGGGCTCCGGGAGGGGGGCGTTGGGGGCGTGAGTCATTGCGCTACGCGACATCGAGGTGAGACCCGGTGGCGATGTCCGTGAGGTCACGGGGTCGGGAAGAGTCGGTCGTGTTCCGGGCCGGACAGGTCGGGAACCTGGACCGTGGAGGACCGACTCATGCTGCGTGCGCGTGCTCTCGTCACTTGTCTGGCTGTCTGGCTGTTCCTCGGGGTGGTGTCGCCAGGGCGGGCGTCGGCGCAGGGGGGACCCCTGGTGACGTGCTCGGGGGAGGCGGCCTCCCGCTACACGCCGGGGCTGGTGTTGCTCCAGCCGCGGGACGTGTACTTCACGGGGTTCGGGGACCTCTCGACGTGTGCCGTGTCGGACGGCGCCGTGTCCTCGGCGACGTACTTCGAGGGGCTGGCGCTGCAGGGGGCCACGTGCCTGGTGAACGTGAGCCCGACGGTGGCGACGGTGTCCTGGTCGAACGGGGAGACGTCGACGCTCACGGTGACGGGCGTGGAGGTCAACGTCGTGGGGGCGCTGCAGGTCTACACGTCCGTGGGCTTCGTCGCGACGGGGCGGTACCAGGGGCACGTGGTGAACGTGGTGCGGACGTTCGTCGCGCTCGACAGGCTGCTGGCGTGTCTGTCGCCGCAGGGGCTGACGGGGATGAGCGGCGGGGCCACGCTGACGGTGCTGGGGTTGTAGGGCGCTTCGTCGGACGAGTCGTCATTGGGGCTCGCGCCCGGGCGGCCGACGCGCTAGAGGGCGGCGGCATGCGTGACCGAATCCAGGCGGTGCTTCGTCAGCTGGCCCAGTCGCCGGCGCTCGAGGCCCGCTGGCTGCACACCCTGTCGTTCATGGAGTTCATCGGGGCGCGGAAGATTTCGCGCACCGTGGCGGACCGTCACCCGACGCTCGCGGTGCTGGAGCACCTGGCGGACGAGACGCGCCACGCCTTCGCCTTCAAGCGCCTGGCCGCCGAGCTCTCCGGCGCCGAGCCCTCCGGCTTCCTCTGCCCCGAGGCCGCGGGCCGCTACTTCCAGGCGCTCGACCACGAGCTGGCCACCTGGGCCACCGCGCGCACCGGCGCTCCGGACGTCTTCCTCCACTACCTGCTCACCACCACCGCCATCGAGCGCCGCGCCATGGTGCTCTACCCGCTCTACAAGGCCGCCTCCCGCCATGCGTCCGTCCGCGAGGAGCTGGGCCGCGTCGTCACCGAGGAGCAGGGCCACCGCCGCTCCATCGAGGACGCCTGCGTCGCGCGCCTCTCCGCCGTGGGCGCCTCGCTCGACGACGCGCTCGCGCTGGAGGAGCGCCTCTTCGGCGCCTTCATCCAGGAGCTGGAGGTCGTCGTGACGAAGGAGCTGGCCTCGGCCGCGCTCGTCGCCACGGAGGCCACCGCGTCCGTCGCGCGCGTCGCGTCTCCCGCGACGTAGTCCCTTGTCACTCCGGGGCACGGCCAGCGCGCCGTGCCTCGTGACGGCGCTTGGGTTCCGTGCGCGGGACTACTCCGGTGTGGGCGCGCCGGTGTCCGTGGGCAGCAGCACCAGCTTCCCCTCGCGCCACTCCGCGCGCAGGTTGCGCGCCTTGCGTGCCCGCTTGCGGCTCAGCTCCACGCCCACGGCGTCCAGCCCGAGCGCGTTGGCCACCGCCAGCACCGTGCCGTGGCCACAGAACGGGTCCACCACCGTGCGCGTCGTCGTCTGCTCCAGGATGAAGCGACACGCGACGAGGCACGCCTCCACGCCCATGCCGCGCGTCCACGTCACCTCGCCCGCCTCCGGCAGCACGTCCGCCGTGGACTTCGCCATGTCCGCGCGCACGCCCTTCGAGAAGCACAGCATGTGCGAGTACGCGGGCCGCCCGAACGTCACCGTCCCCGGCGCCCGCCGGCACACCACCTTGTGCCACAGCAGCCCGAACCCCGCCTCCTCCGCCGCGCGTGACACGAGGTAGCCCTTGTCGACCCAGAGCCCCTCCTCCTTCACGTCCGTCTGGTAGAAGAGGGCCACGCCGTCGTCCGGCACGCGCGACATCACCAGCGCCGCGGCGCGGATGAACCACGCCTTCCACTCCGCCAGCGACAGCGTGGGGAACTCCGACGCGTCCGGCAGCGACGCCACCGCCGAGCACCCCGCGAGCACCGGCTGCGCCGTCAGCCACGTCAGCGCGTCCTCGCAGTGCACCTCGCGCCGCGCCTCGCGTCCCGACCCGTCCCGTTCGTCCGCCATGAGGCCGCGGACTCTGCCAGAGCCCGGCGCCCTCGTGCGAGCACCGCAGAGTCGTCGCGGGTCACCCGACCCGGCGCCCTCACGCGAGCACCGCCGAGGCGTCTCGGGCCGCCGGACCCCGTGCCCTCCATCGCGGGGCGCGGAGGCGACCGAGAAGTCGCGCGCCCCACCACCCAGGGCGATGCTGCGGGCCTCACCGGGGGTGACAGCGATGGACTCGGAGCAGCTCAGGCAGGTGAAGGAGTTCAAGGACTTCGCGCAGGCGACCCTGGAGGCGCGGCAGCGCAAGCTGGCGAGCCCCACCTCGTCTCACGTGTCGCTGGGCAAGCCGCTGCGCGCCGTGGTGTTCCTGGTCGTCTGGCTGCTCTGCGCGGGCCTGGGCGCCGCGCTGGGGGGCGTGTTCGGCGGTGGAATCGGCGCGGGCGTGGTGATGCCGGTGGCCATCGTCGTGGGCATCATCCCCGCGCTGTGGGTGAGCCGCGTCTTCCGCGTGGCCGCGCAGTGGGAGCGCGCCGTCATCCTCCGGCTGGGGCGCTTCCACGGCATCAAGGGGCCCGGCGTCCTCTTCGTCTTCCCCGTCGTGGACCACGCCTTCTTCGTGGACACCCGCCTGCTCACGCTGGACATCCCCCACCAGCAGGTCATCACCCGCGACAACGTCCCCGTCGCCGTGGACGGCGCCATCTTCTTCATGGTGAAGGACTCCGAGCGCGCCGTCGTCACCGTGCAGGACTACCGCTACGCCATCAGCCAGTACGCCCAGGCCTCGCTGCGCGACGTCATCGGCAGCATGACCCTGGACGAACTGCTCAGCGAGCGGGACCAGATCCAATCGCGCATCGCCCAGGCGGTGGAGGAGCGCAGCGTCGCGTGGGGCATCCACGTGGACTCCATCCGCCTGCTCGACATCGACATGCCGGAGGACCTCAAGCGGATGATGTCCCGCCAGGCCAGCGCCGAACGCGAGAAGCGCGCCACCATCACCAAGGCCGAGGGCGACAAGGAGGCCGCCATCAACCTCGCCGCCGCCGCCAGCACCATGGCGCGCAGCCCCGGCGCCATGCAGCTGCGCACCCTCCAGTCACTCGACGGCCTCGGCTCCTCCCCCTCCAACACCGTCGTCCTCGCCGTGCCCACCAACGTCCTCGAGCTGGTCCAGGGCCTGGCCGACCGCGTCCGCCGCGACGACCCGACCCCTCCTCCCACGTCCTGACCGGACCCCGCTCCCAACCAGACCCCGCCAGGACTCCAAGCGAACGCCTACATCCATTCCGAGTGCGCCCCGGCGACGCGGCTTGCATTCGCTTCCATAGATTTATTCAATGCGGCTCTATCCAATTCGTCTGGAGAGCCTGCATGCCCACGATTTCCGCCGCTGACGGGACTTCACTCCACTACCGCGTCGCCGGGGATGGGCCGCGCACGGTGGTGTTGGTGCACGGCTGGATGGTGTCGGGGGCGGTGTGGACGCAGCTCTTGGAGCGGCTGGACCTGACCGGGCTGCGGGTCATCATCCCGGACGCGCGTGGGACGGGGCAGTCGGCCCGCGCGACGGAGGGCTTCACGCTGGAGGGGCTGGCCAGGGACGTGCTGACGGTCGTGGACGCGGTGGGCGCGAAGCGCTTCACGGTGGTGGGCCACAGCATGGGTGGCCAGCTGGCGCAGTGGATTGCCTCGGAGGTTCCGGACCGGGTGGAGGGGCTGGTGCTGCTCAACTCGGTGCCCGCGTCGGGCCTGCCGCTGCCCCCGGACGCGGCGGGGCTGTTCCGCACCTCCGCGGGGGACGCCGGGAAGCAGAAGACCATCCTCGGGCTGGCGTGCAAGAAGCTGACGGAGGAGTCGCTGGCGGCGGTGCTGGCGGATTCGGCGACGGTGTCCCAGGACTCCATCGAGAAGACCTTCGACGCGTGGACGGCGGGCGGCTTCGCCAACCGCCTAGCGTCCATCACCGCGCCGACGCTGGTGGTGGCCACGGACGACGCCTTCCTGCCCCCGGCCTTCCTGCGTGAGGCGGTGGTGGCGCCCATCCGGCGCGCGCGCCTCACCTACATCCCGGGCCCCGGTCACTATCCCCAGGTGGAGTCCCCCCACGAGACGGCGGCGGTGCTGTCCGCGTTCCTGGCGGGCTCCGCTCCAGCCTGACGCCTCCGTAGGAGCCTCTCGCGATGGCCTGGAACATGACCTTCGACTACGACGCGCAGAACGACGTCGTCACCGCGAACTTCACGGACTGCGTGCTGGTGAGCGAGGCAGACGTCCTGCGCTGGAGGCGGGAGGTGGAGGGCCACCTCTCGAAGTACCCGGGCAAGGTCGACCTGCTCATCAACCTGGACGGGCTGGTGGTGAAGTTCACCGCCGGCCGTGTCTTCGGCAAGGAGCGGCGCGAGGTGCTGGAGCGCTACACGCACCGCTCGTACCGCTTCGGCGGTGACGAGATGACGCAGATGTTCGTGCTCACCAGTGGCGCCATCAACGGCGCGGCGGTGAACCACTACACCTCGCGCGACGAGGCGCTGGCGGCGCTCAAGGCCGAGCGCGAGGCGCTGCGCAAGCGAGGCTTCTCGCCCTTCGGCGGCGGCTTCGCCGGCAGCAAGGCCTGACGTGGCGCTCTCGGGCTAAACGCCCGCGTACCACTCGTAGCCCTGGTCCTCCCAGTAGCCGCCGGTCGGCTCCGGGAGGAAGTTCACCTCGGTGAGGTACTTCACCATCTTGTAGCCGAGCTTCACGGCCGCGTAGAGGCGCAGCGGCGCGCCGTGTTCGGGAGGCAGGGGCGCGCCGTTCATGCCGTACGCCAGCAGCGTCTGCGCGTGCAGCGCGCTGGGGCGGTCCCACGAGGACCAGTAGCCGGAGTCGAACGAGCGGAACTCGACGAAGCGCGCGTCGGGCGAGGCGCCCACGGCCTGTGCCAGGTCCCGCACGCGCACGCCGTGCCAGGAGGCCACCGCGCTCCATCCCTCGACGCAGTGGTGGCGCAGGCGGTAGCCGCTGCGTGGCAGGCGCTGGAGGTCCTCCAGCGTGAGCAGGACGGGGCGCGTCACCAGTCCGCCGACGCGCAACGTCCAGTTCGCGGGCGCGACGGGCACCATCTCCGAGATGAAGTACTGGGGATAGGCGCCTGGGGGCGTCAGCTCCTCGGCGGGTGGTTCCGGGGCGAGCTGGTCCTCGTCGAAGAGGGCGGCCTCGAGGCGCGCGTTGAAGCGCTCCATGGCGCCCAGGAAGCCCGCGCGTGGGCGGGCGCTGTCGCACGCGGGGAGGCAGAGCGCGGCGGCGCCGAGCAGCAGGTCGCGGCGGGTCGCGCCCAGGAGGCGCGGCGGCCGGGGGACGAGCAGGCGTCTAGGCATCGGGCTTCCTCCCGCCGGTCACCATCTCCGCGAGGGAGCGGGGGTGGAGGAGCACCATGACGACGTGGCCCAGGGTGAAGAGCGCGAGGCACGCGAGCACGCCCAGGTGGAGCGCCCGCGCGGTGTCGTAGCCGCCGAGCGCGGCGGTGAGGGCGCCGAGCTGCACGGGCTTGTAGAGCACGAGGCCGGAGAGCACCGCGAGGAGGCCGAGCACGAGCGCGCCGGTGTACGCGAGGCGTTGCAGCCCGTTGTAGAGCCCCTGGCTGGGGGGGTGCTTGCGCAAGCGCAGGTAGAAGGCGAGCGTCCGCGCGGCGTCGCGCGCGTCCCGGCGTGGCAGGAACAGGCGCCGGCGCCACTCTCCGCTGAGCGCGAGGTAGAGCACGTACACGGCGCCGTTGAGGACGAGGAGGCTGGCGAAGGCGAAGTGCCAGTGTCGAGCGCCGGCGAGCCAGTCTCCGAGCCGCGCCCATTCCGGTGGCGGGACGCCCTGAAGGGGATACCAGTCGGCGGGCCGGCCCTGGGGGCCGAGCATGGGGTAGGCGACGAGAATCTGGAGGCCGCTCATCGCCATGATGACGAGCAGCGGCACGTTGACCCAGTGGGCCACGCGGATGGGCCAGGGCTGCGGGCGGCGCGAGTCGGGTGCGGACACGAGGCGGCGGAGCAGAGCACCGGGGACACGGGGCGTGTCGCCAGGATGCGGAGTGCGCACGGTGGCGGACGGTGTGCGGAAGAGGGCGTCGTTTCACGGACGCTCGGGTCCTGCTCCGGGGCGATGCGCGCGAGGTAACAGGCGCGGCCGTTCGCGTCTCACGGGGCAACAAGGGAGGAGCCCGTGTCGACCGTGGCCCAGTGTTTCGATGCGTTCGTGAAGTCGGTGGAGCTGAGCTCCCACGAGAGAGAGCTCGCGCGGCGCCTGGAACAGAAGGTCTTCGAGGCCTTGCGCCAGCGGCTGCGGCCCAAGGAAGCCATCCTCAGTGGCTCGTATGGTCGGGGGACGGTCATCCGGCCGCTCCACGACATCGACATGTTCCTCGTCTTCGCGGCGGGCGACGTGGACCGGAAGAGCCCGGGTTCACCGAGGCGCCTCTTGAACGAGCTGGAGCAGACCCTGCGCGAGGCGTTCCCCGGGACGGCGATTCGAGTCCAGAACCGCTCGGTCAACATCCTGTTCAAGGCGGAGGGCATCGGCATCGACGTCGTGCCGGCCTTCGAGGACGAGGGCCGCAAGGAGGTCTACGGCATCCCCGGCTTCCAGCGGGACGAGTGGATTCACAGCAATCCTCGCCGGCACAAGGAGGCGTGCGACGAAGCGAACCGCCAGGCGAAGGGGCGACTCATCCCGCTCATCAAGGCGCTCAAGTGGTGGAGCCGCTCGAGGGGCAAGCCGCTGTCGTCCTTCTGGCTGGAGACGCTCACCTATGAAGGCATCCGTTCGTTCCAGGAGAAGGGCGGCCTGTGTGTCTATTCCCAGGTCGCCGCGCACCTGTTCTCGTTCATGAGCGAGCAGGTGCTGAAGGACTGGCCGGAGCCCGCGCGGCTGGGGCCCCCGGTCAACGCGGGGGCGGACTCCGTCAGGCGGCTGAAGGCGCGAGACCATCTGCTGGATGGGGCGCGCAAGGCCCAGGTCGCGTTGGAGACGGAGCGGAAGGGGAACCACCGGACGGCGAACGAGTACTGGCGCGAGCTGTTCGGCGAGGGCTTCCCCCTGGAGGTCCACGCCCATGGCTGAGCCCAAGGTGCTGACCATCGAGCTGGGGCGGGTGGAGAAGCTGGACCAGCCGACCGCGTTCGAGGAGAAGCGGCAGTCGTATTTCGCGCGGGGGCCCTATGGAAAGCTGAGCGCGGCGCCGTTCCCGTGGGACGAGGTGGCCGAGCTGCGAGACGCGTTCCGCGAGGAGGAGCCACCGGCGGCCGCGCGGAGGAAGATGGGGGCGCTGCTGCTCCGCTTCCTGCGGGACGTGCTCAAGGGGACCACGGGGTGGGGCGCGTATGAGTCCGCGTTGCTCGCCTCGGACGGGACGTCCGCGCCCTGCCTGCTGCGCTTCCGGTTCAGCGCGAGCGAGCTGTTCAGCCTGCCGTGGGCGGTGCTGGAGCTCGACCGCAACCGGAGCCTGGGCTCCATCCGGCCATATCCCGTCCAGTTCGAGTGGGCCAGCAACCACCCCGCGCCCGCGATGGCGGCGCGCTCGGGGCGCGTGTTGTTCGCCTGGGCAGAACCGGTGGGGACAGACCCCGTCGACGTGGATGCGCACCTGGAGGCGCTGGAGGAGGCGGGCTTCGGCTTCGACCGGGAGCGGGACGTCCTGGAAGACGTCGACGTGGAGTCCCTGCGCGAGACCCTCCAGCGGGCTCGCGACGAAGGACGACCCTTCCAGGTCCTCCACCTCCTGTGTCACGGGAGCGAGGAGTCCGGGATGTTCGGACTGGTGTGGAACGCGTCCCGCGGGTCGAGCGCGCCCGAGGTCGTCGTGGGGGACCGGATCCGCGATGTCCTGGCTCCTTTCAAGGAAGACCTCCAGGTCGTCGTCCTCAGCGCTTGTCATGGAGGAGACCCAGGACGCCCGGGGACCACGTTCGGTGGCGTGGCGCATGACATCCACAAGATGGGGTTCCCGGGTGTCATCGCCTCGCTGATGCCGCTGTCCGTGGATGGTTCGGTCCTGATGACCCGCGCGTTCCATGAAGCCTTCGGCGCGCGAGGGGCCTCCATCCGCGAGGCCTATCAGGCCGCTCACGCGGCGCTGCCGCTCGACACGTCGGACTGGGCCTCCCTCCAGCTCTTCATGCCCGCGCCTTCCGAGGACGTGCCCGCCCGGGGGGAGCGCATCGTGTTCGACCCCGACCGGCCTCCCAGGCTGCCGGACGAGATCGCCGTCGCCTACGAGGTGAACTTCAACGTGCCGGAGGGGCAGGTCGCGGAGGCGTTGAAGGGACACGCGCCTCCGGCCATTCCCACCGTGGTCCTCCATCCGCTCCGCGAGGCCGCCGTGGGACTGCCGCGCACGCAGAGCGAGTGGCGACGCGCGCTCGGACAGGCGGAGCGGCTCGTGGCCGCGATGGGGCCTCAGGTCAGTCGCGTGCATCTGCTGGGACGCGCGCCCCTGCCTCTCATGTTCCATCTGGGGTGGTTGCTCAAGCGCGTGCGCGTCTTCACGTACCAGTTCTCCAAGTCGGGACGTGACGGCATGTGGCCCTGCTTCCACGACTCCAACGAGGTCGTCGACGCTGACGAGCCCTTCTTCGCGCCCTATGTCCTGCCCGACGCGCGAGCGTGTGTCGCCGCGGGGAATCGCATGGTGATGACGATCGAGGTCCAACCGTTCATCGCGGATTCGGACCTGTCGCGCTGGTTGGGGGCGGACCCGCCGATTCCGGTGATGCGTCTGCAGATGGCGCGGCCGCCCTCCGAGACAGCGCTCCGGCGGGAGAGGGATTCGGCCCGGGCCCTGGCGGAGTTTTCCAAGGTCCTGGAACGCATCCATGTCGACCTCCGGACGGAGGTGCGGGAGATCTCCCTGCTCCTGGCCTGTCCCGCCAGCCTCGCGGCGGTGCTCGGCGGTGCCTACAGCCCGATGGCGCGCGCCACCATCAAGCTCTTCAACTTCAGCCCTGGCGAGGGTTACACCGAGGTCCCGTGGTCAGGAGGTGTCCCTCCCCGAGCCACGAGCGGCAGCTGACCCGCATGCCGCCGCGCGGCGAGACAGGGCCGGACCCTTGAGGGTGAGTCTCCGAAGGAGTGTGGGTGTCATCCGCTCGACGCGCGGCTGCCTCGGGGGACATGAGGTGCGCGTGCGCGATGCAGGCGAGCATGCGGGAAGGCGTGGCCCGTTGTTTTGGGGCGCGGACGCTTGCCTGTATCGTGGGCGTCCGAACCATCGCCAGGAGAACCTCCCCATGACTCGAGCGGACACGCTGCGTCTGGCCTTGCTCACCGGAGCGCTGGCGGTGGTTGCCGGATGTCATCTCGATGACTCGCTCCCCGCGGGCGCGGACCCCTCGGGGTCGCTGCGGGTGGTGGCGGTGCTTCCCCGCTCGTTGCCTCCGGAGTCGACGGTGGCCGTGGAGGGCAGCTTCACGGCGACGGGCGGCGAGGCCCATCCCTTGTCCCTGACGGAGTCCACTGTCGCCGGTGAGTCGTGGCAGCTGCTCGCGCGGGGCCTCTCCGCGGGAGAGGGCGGGACGCTGCGCGTGCGCGCGGCCGGCGAGGGCGGTGGGACGCTGGGGGAGGTGGTGGTATCGGACGTGGTGCTCCTGGACCACCACCCCGCGCTCGTCGTGGTCGTGCCCCATCCCGCGCCGCCGACCGAGGGCCCCGCGTCGCCCTTCATCGACGCGGTCGTGGCGCCCCGCGCCGCCGTGCCACCGGGCGAGTCGATGAAGCTGCGCGTGCAGGCGCGCGCGCCGGAGGCGGGCGTGACGCTGAGCTACGCCTGGAGCGCCTCGGCCGGTACGTTCGAGGAGGCCACCTCCGCCGCTCCGGAGTGGACCGCGCCCCAGAAGCGGGGCCCGGTGACGTTCACGGTGCGGGTCTCGGACCCGGGTGGCGCGACGAGCACGCTGGAGTTCGGCGTGAACGTGGAGGTGGGCGGAGGCTGGGGATTGGACTTGCCCGCGACGCTCAACCGCGCGCCGCTCGTGCCCGAGGTCGGCGCGGGCCCCACCGAGCAGGCCCGCCCCGGCGAACCCCTGGCCATCCAGGCGGTGGGCCTCGACGAGGACTCCGATTCGCTCACCTTCGCGTGGTCCGCCACGTGTGAAGGCACCTTCGCGGACGCGAACGCCGCGCAGACCACCTTCACGCCGACCTCGCTCCCCACCGGGGCGTGCGACAACTGCCGCCTGTCCGTGGTCGTGCGCGACAGCCAGGGCGCGCACATGGAGCGCTCGGTGGACGTGTGCGTGCGCACCGTCCTCCCGCCCGAAATCACCGCCACGTCGCAGTCCGCCACGAGCGCGTCGTCGGCGGAGCTGGTGAAGCTGTCGGTCTCCGCGAAGGACCCCTACGGCGAGCCGCTCACCTTCGCCTGGACGACGAACCTGGGCCTGCTGAGCCGCGGCTCCCGCGAAGGGGACACCAGCCTCGTGGAATGGACCGAGCTGTCCTGCATCCCCGCCGACGCGGAGCCCACCATCACCGTGACGGTGCGCAACGCCTCCGGGTTGACGGCGACGCACGCCTTCCCCGTGACGTGGGCGAGCACACGGTGTGGCGAGCACCCGCCCTGCTCGATGTCGCTGGCGTCAGAGCGGGTGACGTTGACGGCGGACTGCACGACGGAGCAGACGGTGCGCATCCCGGATGGGTTCACGTTCGATGGAGATGGGCACACGCTCACGGCGGTGGACCCACGCGAGGGCCACTTCACCGGCGCGGTGCTGACGAACCAGGGGCTGACGGCGCACGTCGTCGACGTGAAGGTGACGGCGCGCGGCCTCGCGGAGCAGGTCTGTGACGCGGGCGCCGCGCGGCTGCGTGGAATCCTCTTCGAGGGCGCGACGGGCTCCATCGTCGACAGCGAGGTGGTGGACATCCACCAGAAGGAGGGCCAGGGCGCTTGTCAGGAGGGCGTGGCCATCGACGTGCGCGCGGCGGCTGGCGCCACCCTGACCCCGAGCGTCGACATCCGGAACAACCGCGTGACCGGCTTCCAGAAGGCGGGCATCACGGCCGTCGGACAGGTGCTGGTGAACGTCGAGGGCAACCTCGTCGATGGCGGCGGCCAGGTCGCCACCGTCGCGCGCAATGGCATCCAGTTCAGCTCCGGCGCCACCGGGCGCGTCGTGGGGAACGAGGTGCGGGGGCACGCGTACACCGGGCCGGACTGGACGTCCGCGGGCATCCTGGTCGCGGGCGGACCGCTCTACGGCACCCCGCTGTGCGAGGACATCGTCATCCGGGGCAACACCCTGGCGGACAACGACGTGGGCATCGACCTGGCCCAGTCGGACGCGGACGGGAGCCCGCTGGACGCCTCCACGAACATCGAGGTGGTGGACAACACGCTGACGCACGCGAGGGCGGTGAAGCTGGGGCATCCGTATCAGGCGGGCATCTCCGACCTGGGCGGCGCCAACCGCATCAGCCAGAACCGGTTCGACGGGCCGGGGTACTCGCGGGCGACGCAGCCGGGCGTGACCTTCGACGTGGACGTCGAGGCGGCGTCCGCGTCGCGGCTGGCCTTCCTCTCACCGAAGCTCGACGCGCGGGTGGGGGAGTGCTCGGCGGCGCTCGTGGTGCAGAGCCAGGACGGCGTGGGCAACCTGTCCGCGCTGGCCTCTCCCGCGCTGCGCGTCGAGGCGATGGGCTCCGCCACCGCGGACCTGACCCTGTATCGGGATGCGACGTGCGGTGACGCGATACCGCGAGACGCGGCGGGCTGGTCGCTCGCCCTGACGGCGCCCCAGCACGAGGCCGTGTTCTATTTCCGCGCGAGCCAGCCTGGGGCGGTGATGCTCACCGTGACGGGCGACGGCGTGTCCACGAACCAGGAGCACACCGTCCGCTGACGGCCCGCCTCAGTTGGCGGCCCGCCGCGCCGTCAGGTGCGCCTCGAGCCGGTCGAAGTTCTGCTGGTTCGCCTCCTCGACGAACCCGCGCACCTTCCCGAACTCCTCCTCCGATTCGAAGCGCATGCTCCACGTCACGCGCGTCCGCTCCCCCACCGCCGCGAAGTCGATGCGCATCTCGAACTGGTGTGACTGCTGGTGGTGGCGGAGGACGAGCCGCTCGCCGGGGACGACCTCGACGAACTCCTTGTCCATCGCGTAGCGCGTGCCGTCGGGCGCGACCATGTCGAAGCGCCACGCGCCCCCGGGCCGCGGGTCGAAGACGTGGAACGTGTTGATGGAGCCCTTCGGCCCCCACCAGTGCGCCAGCTGCACGGGGTCGATGAAGGCGCGGTACACCCCGTCGAGAGGCGCGTCGACGACCCGCTCGGAGAGCACCTCGCGCGGTCGCTCCAGCACCCCCGCCATCCGGTCGAAGTGCGCCGCCGTCCCGCCCTCCCGCGAGCGCGTGCCGTCCTGCCCGTCCAGGAACGCCGCCTGCTCCGTGAAGCGCATGCGCGTGCCCGTGCGCGTGGCGATGAACTCCACCGTGGCCAGCGACACCGACAGGTGTGTACCGCCCACGTGCATGTCATAGGCATACACGAGCCGCTCGTCGGGCTGGATGTCGTGGTAGCGCGCGGTGAAGACGGTGGAAGGACCGCCCGTGAGCTGACCGTGGAGCAGCTCCCGGCCGCCCACGCGGAAGTCCAGCTCGCGGGCCACCAGCGTCCACCGCTCCGGCGGACCGATGAACCACCGCGCCTTCATCTCCGCGTCCGCCCACGCGGCGAAGACGCGCGATGGCGGCACGCGGTACTCGCGGTCGAGGGTGAATGAGCCGTGGATGACGGGGTGACGCTTCATGGTCTGTCCTTCCTTCGTCGCGAGGGACCCGGCGGCGCCTCCGCCTCCTCGAGGAGCTGTCCCAGCCGGTCGAAGCTCCGCTCCCACAGGCCGCGGCGGTCCGAAAGCCACGCCTCGGCCACGCGCAGCCCCTCCGACTGGAGCTGGCACGAGCGCACCCGGCCCACCTTCTCCGTGCGCACCAGCCCGCTCTCCTCCAACACCTGGAGGTGCTGCACCACCGCCGCCAACGTGATGTCGAGCGGCTTCGCCAGCTCACTGACCGACAGCGCACCCCGACTCAGCCGCTCGATGATGGCTCGCCGGTTGGCGTCCCCCAGCGCATGGAAGACGCGGTCCACCGAGTCACTGTTCAGCATGGCCTCGAGTATGGGAATGGCGTCGCAATTGTCAAGTCGTGGCTTGAGTGTTGGCGGACGATGGAGAGAGGGGGCGTCTTCGTGGGGTGAAGGTGAATCCCCTACGCTTGCGGGCCGTGAACGAAATCCTGGACGAGCTGCTGGGGCGCGCGGCGGACTCCTTCGCGCGTCATGAGGAGGACGCGGCGCTCGAGCACCTGCTCGAGGCCTGGCGCGAGGCCCGCGCGGAGCCCGTCATCGCGCTCGTCCAGCGGCTGTCGGACCGGTTGGGCCAGAGCCTCACGCCGCTCGATATCGGCTCGTCCTGGGAGACGCAGCTCGAGCGGCGCCATCCCATGGACCTGCCGAGGATGCTGGTGTCGCTGCTGGAGTTCGCGTCGCGCTCCAACTGGCGGGAGACGAGCAAGCGACTGGAGAAGCTGCGGCAGTGGCCCGCGGACCCGCGCTTCGTGCCGGTGTTGGCGTCCATCTCGCGGATGCCGGTGGTGGACGACTTCCGCGTGCTGGCGGCGTTCTGCGACGTGTTCATGCACGTGGGGCCGCCGTACGACGTGCAACCGCTGCGGGCGCTGAAGGTCCGGTTGCCGCCGGTGTTGTCCTTCGTGACGCGGCAGCTCGACCGGGTCATCCGGCTGGGCGCGGCCTGGGTGCCGCCGGTGCTCGGCGCGGAGTCCGTGGCGCTGTGCGAGGCGCTGCGCGACGCCATCGAGGCGCGGGCCGGACAGGAGCGCCAGGACGCGGGCACGCGAGAGGGCTTGCTGGCCCGCGTCTACGCCGCGCCGGAGGACGACAGCGCGCGGATGGTGCTGGCGGACCAGCTGCTCGGGCTGGGAGACCCACTGGGTGAGTTCATCATGCTCCAGTACGCGTCGGAGCCGGACACGCCGCGCATCGCGCGGCTGCTCGCGATGCACCGGGTGAAGTGGGAGGCGCCGCTGGGGCGGGTCATCGAGCGGGGCCGCACGCGCTTCGAGCGGGGGTTCCCCGTGGCGGTGAGGATGACGGCGGATGACCCGGGCTCGCGGCCGCCGGAGCCGGGGCCCGCCTGGGGCACGGTGCGGGAGGTGGACTGGAACCCGCTCATCGGCACCTGGGACGACCTGGTCGAGCGGTGGAGCGTGTGGCTGCGGCATCCGAACCTGCGCTACGTGACGCGGCTGCGCCACGTGCCGGCCGTGCTGGCCAGCCGGCTGGGCGGACTGGCGCTCCCCGTCCAGCGGCTGGAGATGGGTGGGGACCTGCTGCGCACCGCGCCCGGGGTGTTCGACACGCTCGCGGTGCTGCCTCACCTGAAGTGGGTGGAGCTGCCGGAGGCGGTGCCCAGCGACGTGGCGCTGTGCGCGAGCTCCCCGCTGGCCGCGCGGCTGGAGCGCTTCGAGGCGGCGAGGGACGGCGCGTGGAAGGTGGAGGTGTCCCGCACGGCGGAGGTGCCCGTGAGGGCCACGCTGATGAGCGAGCGCCACGTGGACGCGCTCGCCACCGTCCTGCGCGCGGCCGCGCGGTTCAACACGTATGGACTCCGGCTGAGCTGTGCCCGGAAGCTCGACGCGGAGGCGGAGGGGCGGCTGCGGAGCGCGGCGGAGGAGTACGCGCGCGTGGATTGGGAGTGAGGCCGCGTCGGGGGGCGTGAACTCCGCTACGCTCGAGGGGTGAGCCAGGTCCTGAGCGGGCTGTTGGAGCGTGTCGAGGATGCCTTCGCGCGGCGGCGCGAGGAGGCCGCCCTGGAGGGGCTGCTGGACGCGTGGCGCGAGACCCACGCCCGGGAGCTCGTCGCGCTCGTCGAGAAGCTCACCGCGCGGCTCGTCGAGGGGCTCTCGCCGCTCATGATGGCGGCCGTTTCCCAGTACCGCTTCCGCCCCCATCCCCTGGACACCCCGCGGTTGCTCGCGGGGTTCGTCGAGGAGGCGCGGGTGCTCTCGCCGGAGTACCTGGCGCGACACCTGGGGACGCTCCAGCAATGGCCCCGCGACCCGCGTGTCCTCCCCGTGCTGCTCGAGGTGGCCCGCCTGCCCACGGCCCGGCAGGCGCGGGTCGCGAAGGGCCTGTGTGACGCGGTGGCGAGCATCGGCGTGCTCTACGACGCGACACCGCTGCGGAGCCTGCGCGAGGAGCTCCTCCCGTCCCAGCCGCTCCTGGCCGAACGCCTCGAGGAGGTCATCCACCTGGGCCTCTCCCGGGTGCCTCCCGCGCTGGCGCCGGAGGTCCAGGCGCGCTGCGCCGCGCTGGGCGCGGCCATCGACTCGCGCATCGCCGACGAACGGAGGGGCGCGGCCCTGCGCGAGGAGTTGCTGGCGCGCGTCCGCGAAGCGCCGGAGGACGACGAGGCGCGGAGGGTCCTGGCGGATCAACTCCTCACGCTGGAGGACCCGCTCGGGGAGTTCATCTCCCTCCAGTGCGCGGAGCAGCCCGACGAGGCGCGCCTCTCCGAGCTGCTCGCGGCGCACCAGGTCCGTTGGGAGGCGCCCCTGGGGTTCCTCGTCGCGCGAGGGGGCACGCGCTTCGAGCGGGGCTTTCCCGTGGCCGTGCAGATGCAGGGCAACCCCTCGCGGCTGCCCCTGCCCGAGCCCGGGCCCGCCTGGAAGACGGTGGAGGAGGTCGACTGGAGCGCGGGCTTCCTCTGGGATGATTGGGAGGAACCCCTGCACCAGGATTGGGGGCAGTGGCTCTCCCATCCCCACCTGCGGCGGGTGACGTCGCTGCGCCGCGTGTCCGCGCAGCTCGTGAGGGCGCTGGAGGGTTGGTCGCTGCCGGTGCGGCACCTGGAGCTGACCGGCGGGGTGCACACCGAGCGGGCGGAGGTGGTGCGGGCCCTGTCGACCTTGCCGTCGCTGTCGTCCCTCCGCCTGGAGAGCGGCGCTCCCGCGGACCTCGAGCTGTTCGCGCGGTCACCGCTCGCGCCCCGGTTGGAGCGCTTCGAGATGACCCATTTCACGGAGGGCTCGTTCGGGTTCTTCAAGTCGTCGGCGCGCCCGGATTGGACCCTCGCGGTGAGTCCCCTGGCGCGCGGCCCCGTCGAGTTCGTCCTGACGCCCCGGCTCCGGACCGAACCCCTCGTGGAGGCCATCCGCGCGGCGACGGGTTTCGGTTGTCCGGAGCTGCGCCTGGGAGGCGCGAGCGCGCTCTCCGCCCGCGCCAACGAGCGCCTGCGCGAGGCCGTCTCCGGCTACGAGCGGGTCCGCTGGGAGTAGGAGGACGCCTCATTCAGGACGCTTGGTGTTCACGTGGAGCGGTGGGATATTCACCCGCCGAGAATTCATGAAAAATCCCGTCATCGCGACACGAGAGCTCGTACGAGGCGCAGCACGGTTCCATGACCTCATCTACGTCATCAGCAAGGGCAAGACGCTGGTCAGGGACGAGATAGCCCACACCAGCGTGGTCAGCGTCGATGGAGGAGATTGGGCCGACGGCGTCGACACCCATTGGAACTCGACGGCCATCGCGGTGGCGAGGCGGCCTTCCGAGAAGATGGTCCTGATTGGGGAGGATGGAGAGGTCGCGACCTATGTCGGGGGGAAGAGCACGAAGGAGTCGCTGAAGCCCGCGCCGGTGATGATTCGCAATGCGCGCGAAATCGGAGGCTTTGTGTTTGCCTGCGGGATGAAGCGGCAGGTCTACAAGCGCGTCGGCGAGGCGAAGTGGGTGGCGATGAACGCGCCGGCCGCGGCGGCCACGGAGAAGGCCGGCTTCGAGGCCATCGACGGCTATTCCGAGACCGACATCTATGCCGCTGGATGGGGCGGAGAGGTGTGGCGCTTCGACGGGAAGGGCTGGGCGCCGTGTGACAGTCCCACGCGCGTCATCCTCAGTGCCGTGTGTTGCGCGCCGGATGGCTCGGTCTATGTGGCGGGGCAACAGGGGGTGTTGCTGAAGGGGCGTGGAAGCGCCTTCGCCGCGGTCGCCTGGGAGGAGGAGGTGACGAGTGACTTGTGGGACCTGTGCTGGTTCCGCGACAAACTCTACGTCGCCACCACGACGGCGCTGTACACGCTGGAGGGCAACCGGCTCGTCGAGGTCGACTTCGGTGAGGTGGGGACTCCCACGTGCCAGAGCTTGACGACGGCGGAGGATGTCCTGTGGTCGATCGGTCGCGATGACGTGGCCTCCTTCGACGGGACCGCGTGGCGGCGCTACGAGTGAGGCGTCGGCGCCCCGGGGCGCGCGGGGAAGACGGCTCCCCGCGCGGCGAGGGGCACCGCGACTCATTCAGGACGCAAAAGGGGCTCATCCCGGCCAGTTCATCGTTCTGAGCCAGGATGAGGGGCGCTTCGCGCTGGTGCCCACGTTCACCACACGCCGGGCATCAAAGGCGAGCGGCCTCGTGTGGGCAGCGGGGACTGCGAGGACGTCTTCGGGCGAGCACTCGGACTCCCGCGAGAACTTCACGCGTCCTGAATCAGAGCGTCGTCGAGCCCTCCGCCTCGTCCGCGCTCCGCGCGATGGTTCCCAAGGAGGGCTCGCGCAGGAGCCACCACCCCAGCACCAACCCCAGGACGGCGGCGCCGCCGCTCGCGGCGAGGACCCCGAGCTTCGCCGCCGCGAGCAGCCCCGCGTCCGTGAAGGCGAGCTGCGCGACGAACAGGGCCATCGTGAAGCCCACGCCCGCGACGACGCCCAGGACGACCAGGTGGCGGGCCGTCAACCCCGCGGGGAGCGTCCCGATGCGCAGCCGCAGCGTGAGCCAGATGGCGAGCAGCACGCCGAGGGGTTTGCCGACGACGAGCCCGACCGCCACGGCGCCCGCGACGCCCCACGAGGACGCGCCCAGGTTGCTTCCCCCGATGGCGACGCCGGCGTTGGCGAGCGCGAACAGGGGCATGATGCCGAACGCGACCCACGGATGCAGGGTCTCGATGAGGCTCTCCGAGGGCGAGAGCGCCTCGCGGCGCGCCAGGTCGACATGCCGGAGCGTCTCCGCCAGCTCGTGCGGCGACCTGGCTCCCGCGGGCGCCCGGGTGAGCTGCTCGAGCTCCTGGCGGACTCCCTCGAGGAAGCCATCCGACCCCAGCCACGCGCGCACGGGCGTCATGAGGCCGACGAGGACACCGGCAATCGTCGGATGGATGCCCGCGGCGTAGATGCCTCCCCAGGCCACGAGCGCGGGCGCGACGTAGGCGAGCTTCGCGCGCACGCCCAGCCGCTGCATCACGAACACCCCTCCCAGTCCGAGCATGGCGACGAGGAGCCCCTGGAGCGCGACGCCCGAGGAGTAGAAGAGGGCGATGACCACGATGGCGCCCAGGTCATCGATGACGGCGAGGGCCAGCAGCAACACCCGGAGCGCGGGGGGCACGCGCTTGCCGAGCAGCGTCAGGATGCCCAGCGCGAACGCGATGTCCGTCGCCATGGGGACACCCCACCCCGACCGGGTCTCGGGCGCGCCCGCGAACAGCAGGTAGAGCGCCGCCGGCGCGAGCATCCCTCCCAGGGCCGCCGCGGCGGGGAGCGCGGCGCGCCTCCACTCGGACAGCTCGCCATGGTGCAGCTCGCGGCGAATCTCCATGCCCACCACGAAGAAGAAGATGACCATCAGGCCGTCGTTGACGAGCCACTCGAGCGAGCGCTCGAAGGTGAACGACCCGACACGAACTCCGACGGGGGTGTGCCACAGGTGTGTGTAGCTCTCTGCCCACGGCGAGTTCGCCCAGGCGAGCGCGACGGCGGCCGAGACGAGGAGCAGGATGCCGCTGGCCGCCTCGATGCGGAGGAAGCGCTCGAGCGGCCGGGTCGCGAGCCGCGCGATGCGCAGCAGGGGCTCCCAGGCCTCGGGAGGAGATGACGGGAGAGAGGGCGAGTTCAGGGGCGGGGTGCTGGACATGCGGAATCCGTGTCGGCTCTTCGCCGACGCGGATGGCGGCCCGACCACCCATCGTCCTGCGGCGGAAATCACCGCACCCTTGGCTGTGGGAAACGCGGGCACCATCTCATGCCTTCCGGGGCGGGTCGACCAAATGCGTCGGGGGCGGAGCGCGACAGGGCCGGTTGCCCGAGCCGGATTCCTCCGCGTCCTGGGGGAGCGCCCGCTCGCCCGGCTGGATGCGGCCTTGCGACACCCGACGCTTCACCCTGCACGGTGGCGGGGCGCCTGTCGTGCAGGTTGCAACCTCGCCCCGGAGGACGTCCTCGCAACCCCCCGCAACCCCTACCGTCCTCGCCAGGCTGGGTTGGTACGACGGGTGCTCATGCGGGGGGCATCACATGTCACTCCTTGAACCATCTCCCTTGCTCTTGTCGCTGCTGCTCCAGCAGGCCGAGCCCTCTCCGCCGCCAGCCGAAGCGTCATCCCAGCCCGAGTCCCCGAGCTTCTTCTCCCGTCTGCGGCCCGAGGGCGGCGTCGACGTGTACTACGGCCACAACTTCAACCGGCCCGCCAACGCGGCGAACTTCATCCCGGGCACGGGGACGTCCTTCAAGCGCGATGACGAGGTGGCCCTCAACCTGGTGTCGCTGGGCGTGAGCGTGAAGCCGGCGCCGGTGGGGATGAAGGTGCTGCTCGGCTTCGGCACGGGCGCGGAGGTCGTCCACGCGGCGGAGCCGGAGGGCATCGCCACCGGGCCGGACCTGTGGCGGTTCCTGCAGCAGGCGTCACTGTCCTACGCCACCGGGCCGCTGACGCTGGAGGCGGGCCTCTACCCGAGCCACATCGGCTTCGAGTCCTTCCAGTCGCAGCTCAACTGGACCTACACGCGCTCGTGGATGGGCGAGCTGTCGCCCTACTACCAGACGGGCCTGAAGGGCACGTGGGCGTTCGACGACGCCTGGAGCGCGCAGCTCCACGTGCTCAATGGCTGGCAGACGATTGGTGACAACAACCACGGCCTCGCGCTGGGAACGCAGGTGGCGTACGCCGGTGAGCGGCTGTCCGCCTCCTTCAACACCTTCGTCGGCGAGGAGGGCACGGAGGGCGAGGACGGTCTGCGCCTGTTCGCGGACATCGTCGCCACCTACGCGGTGACGGAGTCCCTCCGGTTGGCCGCCACGGCGGACGCGGGGACCCAGCGCATCCCCGGCGCCGAGCGGGCGTGGTGGTACGGCGCGGGCCTGAACGCGCGCGTCCAGCTGGCCGAGCCCGTGGCCCTGGCGGCGCGCGTGGAGGCATACCGCGACGCGGACGGCCTGATGACGGGCGTCACGCAGACGCTCACCGGGGGCACGCTCACCCTGGAGGCGCGCCCCTCAGACGTGCTCGTCCTCAAGCTGGAGGCGCGGCACGACCGCTCCACCGCGGACGTCTTCGCCACCCACGAAACCACGGCCGACGGCGCGCCCGTGCCGAAGGACTCCGAGACGCTCGTCGTGCTCGGGGCCACCGCCTTCTTCTGAACCCGGAGTCCCCACATGGACATCATCCTCATCCTCGTCACCGTCGGCTTCTTCGCGCTCGCCTGGGGCTACACCCTCGGCTGCGAGCGGCTGTGAGGTCCACGCCATGACCTTCGAATACGCCGCGGGCGCCGCGCTGGCCGTCGCGCTCACCGTCTACCTCGTCTACGCCCTGCTCCGTCCGGAGCGCTTCTAGGGCCGCCCTCCGCCATGACCCTCATCGGCTGGTCACAGATATTGTTGTTCTTCGCGCTCCTGGTCGTGCTGACGAAGCCGCTGGGCGCCTACCTCTTCCGCGTCCTCGAGGGCGACACCCAGCCCCTGCCGCGGGTGCTCGGCCCGGTGGAGCGCGTGCTGTTGCGCCTGACGGGCGCCGCGGACCGCCGCGAGCAGACCTGGGTGGAGTACTGCGGCGCGCTGCTCGCCTTCAGCCTCGTGAGCCTGCTCATCCTCTACGGGCTCCAGCGCGCGCAGCACGTGCTGCCCCTCAACCCCCAGGGACTGGGCGCGGTGGGGCCGGAGCAGGCGTTCAACACGGCGGCGAGCTTCGTGGCGAACACCAACTGGCAGTCGTACGCCGGCGAGTCCACCATGAGCTACCTCACGCAGATGGCGGGGCTGGCCTGGCAGAACTTCGTCTCCGCCGCCGCGGGGCTGGGCGTGGCGCTGGCGCTGGCGCGCGGCTTCACCCGTCGCCCGGGGCCGGAGGGCGCGAAGACGCTGGGCAACTTCTGGGTCGACGTCACGCGGGCCACGCTCTACGTGCTGCTGCCCATCAGCTTCGTCGTGGCCCTGTTCTTCGTGTCGCAGGGCGTGCTCCAGAACTTCTCGCCGTATCACGAGCTGACGACGCTGGAGGGCGTGAAGCAGACGCTCGCCATGGGTCCGGTGGCCTCGCAGGAGGTCATCAAGATGCTGGGCACCAACGGCGGCGGCTTCTTCAACGCCAACAGCGCCCACCCCTTCGAGAACCCGACGCCGCTCACCAACCTGGTGCAGCTGCTGCTCATCTTCGTCATCCCCGCGGCGCTCACGTACACGTACGGGAAGATGGCGGGTGACACCAAGCAGGGCTGGGCCCTGTTCGCGGCCATGTCCGTCCTCTTCTTCGCGGGCGTGTCCGCCGCCTACGCCGCCGAGTCCCAGCCCAACGCCGCGGTGGCCACCGCGTCCGTGGCGCGGGACGGGAACATGGAGGGCAAGGAGGTGCGCTACGGCGTCCCCGCCTCCGCCCTCTTCGCCACCGTCACCACCGACGCGTCGTGCGGCGCGGTGAACGCCATGCACGACAGCTTCAACCCGCTGGGCGGCCTGGTGCCGTTGGTGAACATGCAGCTGGGCGAGGTCATCTTCGGCGGCGTGGGCGCGGGGCTCTACGGCATCCTCATCATGGTGGTGCTCGCCGTCTTCATCGCCGGGCTCATGGTGGGGCGCACGCCGGAGTACCTGGGCAAGAAGATCGAATCCCGGGAGATGAAGCTCGCGATGCTCTACGTGCTCATCTTCCCGCTGTTCATCCTCGGGCTGTCGGCGGTGGCCTCCGTGATTCCCCAGGGCGTGTCCTCGCTCAACAACGCCGGGCCGCACGGCCTGACGGAGATGCTCTACGCGTTCACCAGCGGCACGGCGAACAACGGCAGCGCCTTCGCGGGGCTCAACGCCAACACACCCTTCTGGAACGTCTCGCTGGGGGTGGCCATGCTCGGCGGGCGCTTCCTGATGATCGTCCCCGCGCTGGCCATCGCCGGCTCCATGGTGGGCAAGAAGGTGGTGCCGGTGGGACCGGGCACCTTCCCCACCAACGGCCTGCTCTTCACCGGCCTGTTGGTGAGCGTCGTCATCATCGTGGGCGCGCTCACGTTCTTCCCCGCGCTCTCCCTGGGCCCCATCGTCGAGCACTTCCTCGCCGGGGCTGGAAAGGTCTACTGAGCCATGAGCTCCGCATCCTCGAAGCCCGCGTCGCTCTTCGACGCCTCCCTGCTCAAGCCCGCGCTGGTGGACAGCCTGAGAAAGCTCCACCCGCGCGACGTGGCCCGCAACCCCGTCATGTTCGTGGTGTGGGCCGGCAGCATCCTCACCACGGTGCTCGTGGTGAAGGACCTGGTGTCACCGCGCGCCGAGGGAGCGCCGCTGTGGTTCACCGTGTCGGTGACGCTGTGGCTGTGGTTCACCGTCCTCTTCGCGAACCTCGCGGAGGCCGTCGCGGAGGGACGCGGCAAGGCCCAGGCGGGCGCGCTGCGAAAGATGCGCAAGGACACCACCGCGCGACGCCTCGCCGACGGGCGCGAGGAGCGCGTGCCGGCCCCCAGCCTGCGCAAGGGGGACCTCGTCGTGTGCGAGGCCGGGGACCTCATTCCGGGGGATGGCGAGGTGGCGGAGGGCATCGCCAGCGTGGACGAGTCCGCCATCACCGGCGAGTCCGCGCCCGTCATCCGCGAGTCCGGCGGCGACCGCTCCGCCGTGACGGGCGGCACCAAGGTGCTGTCCGACCGCATCGTGGTGCGCATCGCCGTCAACCCGGGTGAGTCCTTCCTGGACCGGATGATCGGCCTGGTCGAGGGCGCGGCCCGCCAGAAGACGCCGAACGAGGTGGCGCTGCACATCCTGCTGGTGGGCCTGACGGTGGTGTTCCTGCTGGCGTGCGTGACGCTGGTGCCGCTGGCGCTCTACTCGGGCGTGCCGCTGTCGGGCACGGCGGTGGTGGCGCTGCTGGTGTGCCTCATCCCCACGACGATTGGCGGGCTGCTCAGCGCCATCGGCATCGCGGGCATGGACCGGCTCCTGCGCAAGAACGTGCTGGCCATGAGCGGCCGCGCGGTGGAGGCGGCGGGCGACGTGGACACGCTGCTGCTGGACAAGACGGGCACCATCACGCTGGGCAACCGCATGGCCACGGAGCTGCTGCCCATGCCCGGCGTGCGCATGGAGGACCTGGCGGAGGCGGCGCAGCTGGCGAGCCTGGCGGACGAGACGCCGGAGGGCCGCTCCATCGTCACGCTGGTGAAGGACACCTACAAGATGCGCCCGCGCGAGCTGGCGGCGCACCACGCGACCTTCGTGCCCTTCACCGCGCAGACGCGCATGAGCGGGTGCGACCTCACGGAGCCGCGTCCGCGCGGCATCCGCAAGGGCGCGGTGGACGCCATCGTCAAGCACGTGCAGTCGCAGGGCGGCGCGGTGCCGGCGGAGCTGGCCACGGCGGCGGGCCACATCGGCGACGTGGGGGGGACGCCGCTGGCGGTGGCGGACGGGGCGCGCGTGCTGGGCATCATCCACCTGAAGGACGTGGTGAAGGGCGGCATCAAGGAGCGCTTCGACCGCTTCCGCGCCATGGGCATCCGCACGGTGATGATTACGGGCGACAACCCGCGCACGGCGGCGGCCATCGCCCGCGAGGCCGGCGTGGACGACTTCCTGGCGGAGGCGACGCCCGAGGCCAAGCTGGCCCTCATCCGCACCGAGCAGGGCAAGGGCAAGCTCGTGGCGATGACGGGCGACGGCACCAACGACGCGCCCGCGCTGGCCCAGGCGGACGTGGGCGTGGCCATGAACACCGGCACCCAGGCGGCGAAGGAGGCGGGGAACATGGTGGACCTCGACTCCAACCCCACCAAGCTGCTGGAGGTGGTCGAGGTGGGCAAGCAGCTGCTCATGACGCGCGGCACGCTCACCACGTTCTCCATCGCCAACGACGTGGCGAAGTACTTCGCCATCCTCCCGGCGCTGTTCATGGGTGTCTTCCCCCAGATTGCCCCGCTCAACGTGATGGGGCTGACGTCGCCGTTCAGCGCCATCCTCTCCGCGGTCATCTTCAACGCGCTCATCATCATCGCGCTCATCCCGCTGGCGCTGCGTGGGGTGCGCTACCGCCCGCTCGGCGCGGCGGCCCTCCTGCGCCGCAGCCTGCTCCTCTACGGCGTGGGCGGCGTCATCGTCCCCTTCGTCGGCATCAAGGCCATCGACGTGCTGCTCACCACCGTGGGCCTGGCCTGAAAGGACCTCCGTCATGATTTCCACCCTCGTCGTCGCCCTGCGCGCCTGTGTCGTCACCCTGGTGCTCACGGGCGTGCTGTATCCGCTCGCCGTCACCGGCGTGGCCCGGGTGCTCTTCCCCCACGAAGCCCAGGGCTCGCTGGTGAAGGACGAGCAGGGCCGCGTGGTGGGCAGCGCGCTCATCGGGCAGGGCTTCACGCAGGCCGGCTACTTCCAGCCACGCCCCTCCGCCGCTGGCGCGGGGTATGACGCGGCGGCGTCCTCCGGTAGCAACCTGGGGCCCACGTCCCAGAAGCTGAAGGACCGCGTCGCCGCGGAGACGAAGCGCCTCCTCGAGGAGAACCCGGACGCCCGGGCCCCCGTGCCAGCGGAGCTGGTCACCACGTCCGCGTCGGGCCTGGACCCGCACCTGTCTCCAGACGCGGCGCGGTGGCAGGTGCCCCGCGTGGCGCGCGCGCGTGGCGTGGCACCCGAGCGCGTGCTCGCGGTGGTGGACGCCTACGTGGAGGGCCGCACCCTGGGCGTGCTGGGTGAGCCGCGCGTCAACGTGCTGCTCCTGAACCTCGCGCTGGACCGGCAGTTCGGCCGTGTCGCGCGTCCGCCGTCCCCGCCCATGGGCGCCACCGTGGAGGGCACGGGAGCGCCGTGAGGGGCGCGCGAATCATCCCCGGGTCACGTGTCGCGCGTGGCTCCACCCCGGGAAGGTGCTCCTTCGGCTGTACCCGTCCAATTGCAGGGAGACGAGAGCGAATCCCAGGTCGGGCGCCATGGCGGATAATGCGTGAATGGCTTGATATTCTAGTTTGAGCCTCGGCCTGGGTGACGGGCGGGGGTCCCTTCTGGAACAGGAGCTGCTCGTGAACCTTCCTTCGCAAAGACGCGCCATCAAGAACACGCTCGCGACCGCCGCGCTGTCGGTGGTCGTGGTGGCTTCGCTCAACTGCTCGAGCGAGGTCGAACCGCCAGCGGAGGCGGACCGCCCATCCCTGGAAGCGGTGCCCGCCGGAGGTCCTTCCACGCCGCCGACCTCCACCGTCACCCGGGAGCTCTCCGTGCCGCCGCTGACGAACTGGGACCTGGCCGCGGCGCCACAGCGCACGCCGAACACGGAGATGCCGTTCGGCTACGTCGAGAAGTTCGACACCGACAACTACACGGACATCATCTTCGAGGAGAGCCTCAATCCCCGCGCGCAAATCCTCCGGCGTTCGCACACGACGGTGAATTGCTATAGCGGCGGCTGTGCCCGGTTCGACGTGCGTCCCGGCTACCGGACCCAGGGCGACACCGGCATCCTGCTCAATCACCAGAACGGGCAGCGCGCGAACCTCGGCTACATGATCTTCTACGGACGTGATTGGCCCGCGACGATGGCCGGCGCGGGACACAAGCACGTGCTGGTCTATGACGACGTCTCCAATGGCGGCAGGAACATCCGCCCGATGGTGACGGAGGGGGCCTTCGAGACTCCGGCCGGCGCCTATGCCTATCGCAGCTTCCGCGCGTGCAACAACGCCGCGGGCATCTGCGCCGACGAGTTCGGGGCGCACTGGCCGACGTCCTCGCCGACCACGCTGCACTCCTTCCAGATGGAGCAGTACCTGGAGCAGTGGCTCTACGTCGAATTCGAGGTCGTCATCGGCGGACTCAACACGCTCTACATCTGGTCGCGCGACGGCCGCCTCCACCACCGCATCGGCTTCTGCAACGGCGTCACCACGGACGAGGGCTGGGACTGCCGCAACATCAACGTCCCCACGCAGCCGCTCGACCTCAGCCGAATCCTCGCGTACTTCGGGGATCGCCCCGACAACCCCATCACCACGCACAGCTACGTGTTGATCGACAACATCCGGGTCGGCAACGCGTTCATGGGGCCACCGGCGGGCTTCATCCAGAGCCCCTGAGGGACTCTCTGAAACGCGGCGTGCTCCGGGCCGGGGCCGCCACGGGGCACCCGTCCGGACCCGGAGGCGCGCGGCCGTGAGCCGTCCGCGGCGGCCTGGGGCTCACCACGTGGGGGCGGCGCGCAGCAGCAGCTCCACGGCGGCCTGGATGCGGGGGGCCTGGGTGCGGGCCTCCCGCGTGGCCAGGTGGATGCGATTGAGGACCGGCTTCGCGGGGCGCATCAGCTCGACGAGCGCGCCTCGCTGGAGCGGGTCTTCGCACAAGTAGCGGGGGAGGACCGTCACGCCCGCGCCCGCCTCCGCCAGGACCATCACCGCGCGCAGGTCGGGCACCACCGCCCGCGCGCTCCCCCGGACGCGGGTGTCGAAGCACGCGCGGAAGTAGCGCCGGAGCAGGGGCAGGTCGTCCGCGTAGGCCAGCAGCGGCGCGCGGGCGAGCGCGGCCTCTCCTCCGGGGCCCTCCAGCAGCTCGCGCGGGAGCTTCTCCGCCCAGGCCGGCGCGGCCACCAGGACCAGCTCCTCGTCGTAGAGGGGCTGGTACTCGAGGCCGCGCGCGCCCACCTTGCGCGACGCCACCACGAGGTCCAGCTCATCCGCGCCGAGCGCCTCCAGCAGCGGCGTCACCACGTCCAGGCGGACCTCCAACGTGAGTCCCCGCGCGACCAGGGGCGCGAGCGCTGGCAGCACCCGCGTCGTCAGCATCTCCGCCGGCCCTCCCAGGTAGAGCGTGCCCTCCAACGCGGGGCCGCTCGCGCTCAGGGTGTCGACGAGCACGTCGAGCGCGTCGATGTGCGCGGCCGCGGCCTGGGCCAGCGCGTGCCCCGCCGGTGTGGGCTCCACGCCCCGGGCCTTCCGCGTGAAGAGCGCTCGCCCCAGCCGCGCCTCCAGCGCCTGGAGCTGCGCGGAGAGGGCCGGCTGCGTGAGGTGCACCGTCTGCGTCGCCCGCGAGATGGCGCCCGCGCGATAGATGGCGAGGAAGGAGCGGAGCAGGTCCAGGTCAGCCATGGAAATTCCTATCGCTCGACGCAAGAAGCGTGATGGGTGCGCGACAGGCCCGCCTCTTACCTTGCCGCGTCATGAACGGCATCTCTTCCCTTCCTCTCGTCGGTCTGCTCGCCACCCTGGTGCTCTCGGGGTGCGCAACGAACGGAGCGGCGCCGTCCGCCGCGAACCCTCGAACCCCTGGAGACGAACCCATGCGAGTCCTCATCGTCCTCACCAGCCACGACACCCTGGGCAACACCGGCAAGCCGACGGGGTACTACCTGTCGGAGCTGACCCATGCGTTGGACGTCTTCACGCGCGCGGGGCTGGAGGTGGACTTCGTCAGCCCCAAGGGCGGACGGCCGCCCATGGACGGCGTCTCGCGGGACGACGCGCTGAACCGCGCGTTCCTCGATGACGCGCGGTGGACGGAGCGCCTGGGGAGCACGCTGCGTCCGGAGGAGGTCGACCCGACGCGCTACGCGGCGCTCTACGTCCCTGGCGGACATGGGACGATGTTCGACCTGCCCCAGGACACCCGCGTCAGCGGGCTCATCGGCACCGTCTACGCGCGGGGCGCGGTGGTGGCGGCGGTCTGCCACGGCCCGGCGGCGCTGGTGAACGTGACGCTGCCGGACGGCACGTACCTGGTCACCGGCCGGGAGGTCTCCGCCTTCACCAACGAGGAGGAGGCCGAGGTGAAGCTCACCGAAGTCGTGCCGTTCCTCCTGGAGTCGAAGCTCATCGAGCGGGGCGCCCGCGTCACCAAGGTCGCCAACTTCCAGAAGCACGTGGTGGTGAGCGAGCGGCTCGTCACCGGCCAGAACCCCGCCTCCGCGGCCGGCGTCGCCGAGGAGACGGTGCGGCTGCTCACGTCCCGCTGACCTCTCGCCTGGCGTGGTGGAGGCCCGCGCTCCTCGCCGCCGAGCGGGGCGCGCGGCTCACTCGGACAGGTGGAGGTCGATGGCGTTGGCCATGCGTTCGTAACCCAGGTCGTTGGGGTGCAGGCCGTCCACGGTCAGCTCCGGAGGCATCGCGTCGGGGGTGGCCGGGTCTCTCAGCGCGGCCTCGAAGTCGATCACCGCGTCGAACCCGCCCCCTCCGCGAATCCACTGGTTCACGGCCTCGCGCTTCGCCTCGTTCTCCGGCGTGAAGTACGCGTGAGGTGACATGGGGGTCAGCGTGCCGCCATACACCTTCAGGCCCTTGGCCCTCGCGCGTTGGATGAGCTGTTGGTAGGCGCCGATGATTCGCGCGGCGTCGACCTGCTGGGACCCCTGGCCCGACCGGCCGATGTCGTTGATGCCCTCCAGGATGATGACGGCCACGACGCCCCGCTGGGCCAGCACGTCGCGCTCGAAGCGCTGGAGCCCCCTGGGTCCATAGTCGTCATTCAACAGCCGGTTGCCCGACAGGCCCGCGTTGAGCACGCCCACGGGCTTCCCGCCTCGCGCCGCCAGTCGCTGGGCGAGGCGAGCGGGCCAGGAGCGCTCCTGGTCCACCGTGGCGCCCGCGCCGTCGGTGATGGAGTCGCCGAACGCGGCGACCAGGGTCGCGTCCGCCGCCGCGTCGACGTGCAGCGCGGTGAGGAAATAGAGGCTGCGCGTGGTGAGCGCGGGCTCGAAGGTCCGCGCCGCCGTCTGGTTGCCCGCCGCCGAGACGAAGGTGTGATGGGCGCCCTGGAGGTGCCACGAGATGGCGCCCGAGCGTTCGAGGAAATAGAGCGAGACCGCCACCTCCCGCTGACCGTCGACCGCGAGCGCGACGGCATCACTGGTGGCGGTCCGTTCCGGGGGGATGCTGACGGAGGCCACCCCGCCGAAGCGGACCTCCCGGTCGGTGGCGGGGTCGATGGCCACGGCGCCGGCTCGCAAGGCCACGTGGACCGACTCCAGCCGCAGCGGCTCCAGCCCATACTGGTTGCTCAGCACGAGCCTCACCCGAGGACCCGCGAGCGTGGGGCGCACGAACATGCGGACCGTCTGGTTCCGGAAGCTCGGCCCCGCTGTCGCGTCGGGTGCGGCGCGGGTGGCGGAGGGGTGCATCGGCGCGGTGAAGGCGGGAAGCCAGTGCGGGGGGGCGTCGCCGGACGCGGCTGGGCGTCGGCGCAGGACGCCATCGTCGCGCCAGCCACGACGACGAGCACCAGGCGGAGCACGCCCCCCATCCGGAGACGCGTGGCCGCGCGGTCCTTCCTCGAGGCGCTGTCCGGCATGCGTCCTCCCCGCTTCACGGCGTGCTCCGCCGGGCGGTCAGGCACAGGGAGCGTGCCTGACCGCGCGCGGCGTTCCATCCGGCGTTCCGAGGGAGGACGCCGCCATGCGGGCGACGTCCTCCCGGAGCGCTCACTGCCTGCAGGCCGGGATGCTGGTGCAGGAGCCCGCGCCGCGAGCGAGACACTCCGCGGTGGAGGAGCAGCGCGAACAGTCGAACGTGCAGTAGCCCTGCGCGCCTTGTGGGTCGCTCGCGAAGCTCGGGGCGTCGGCGGCGCCCGTGCTCGACATCAGCGGCCCCTCGCTGTCCGAAGTGACGGACACGGGAGCCGCCTCGGCCGAGGGGGATTCCTCTCGCGGGGACGGGGCGAAGACCATTCCCACCATGACAGCCAAGGCCAACACGAATCCTGAGATGGACTGCGGCTTCATCTTGCGCTCCTGGGTTTGGGACCCCCGATGATGGCCCTGTCGGCCCCCGTGCCTCGCGGTGTCATTTCCTCGCGGTGTGCACTTCCGGACGCTTCAAGTGACTGGAAGGACTGGGGGGCTCACTCCCGTTCCAGGGTCCGGAACACCGCGGGCAGCTCCTGGCCACCCAGCCCCGCTCCGACGGCCCGTCGGTAGTTCTCGAGCAGCTCCCGGGGGAAGCGCGTGCTGATGCGGGCATCCGCGCTCAGCCGGACGATGTGCTCGATGGCCGCGACATGGGTGTCGAGGCTGCACTGGTCTCCGGAGAAGGTGTCGCGCGAAATCATGTCCCCCGCCGCGTCCGCGGTGACGGAAATCAAGCCGAGGAAGGCGTTCTTCTGGGCGAAGAAGGCCTTCGGGTCGAGCCCCTCGGCCTTGCACATGGCCGCGGCGTGGAGGACCGCGAGCGAGCCTCCGTAATAGGCTTCCAGGATGGCGCAGTCGAGCGTGGCGGCGGAGCCGATCTTCTCGTCGACGAAGACGGAGTTCCTGGCGAGCGCCTGGAGGGTGTCGTGGTGCCGGTCGAAGACCGCGCGCGACCCGGCGTAGAAGACCGTGGCGTAGTCGGTGGCCACGAAGGCGGGATAGGCGAGTATCGCGGCGTCCAGGTAGTCCACGCCGTTCGCGCGCGCCCACTCCAGTCCTCCCCGCGCGTCCGCGGGCGAGCCGCTGGTGAGCTGGACGAGCGTCTTCCCGGAGAGCGCCGACGCGACGTCGCCAGAGGCGCACAGCTCCGCCCAGGCCGCGTAGTTGGACAGCGAGACGACCACCAGCTCGCGTCCGGCGACGGCCTGGCGCAGGTCCTCGAACGCGACCGTGCCCCCACCCACGGCCCGGGCCTTGCCAGCCGTCCTGTTCCAGACGGCGACCTCGTGTCCCGCCGCCGCGAAGGCCCGCGCCAGCGCGCTCCCCATGAGTCCACATCCCACGACCGCGAGCTTCGTCGAACGGCTGGAGGCCATCGTCCATCTCCTGTTGTGCCGAGCACGGGCCGTGCCCGGGTCGGTGTGTGGGGATGAGAGCACAGGCCCGCGCGGAGAATCCCGGGGAAGTCGTTCCCGGGCCTGGGGACGAGGCGCTCCCATTCCGGGCATGCAATCCCGTGCGCGAGGGAGCATCCTCGCGCGTGCCTCCGCCCGGAGGTCGAGGGTGACGATGACGCGACGTTCGCGCGCTGAGGACTTCCTGGAGATGGTGGAGCGGGGCCGTCGCGGCCGGCTCAAGCTCTACATCGGCTTCGCGGCCGGCGTGGGGAAGACGTACCGCATGCTGGAGGAGGCGCACGCGCTGAAGCGGCGCGGGGTGGACGTGGTGCTCGGCTTCATCGAGCCGCACGACCGCAAGGAGACGCAGGCCCTGGTGGCGGGCCTGGAGGTGGTGCCGCGCAAGGCGTACACGTACCGCGACGTCACCGTGGAGGAGATGGACCTGGACGCGGTGCTGGCGCGCAGGCCGCAGGTGGCGGTGGTGGACGAGCTGGCGCACACCAACCTGCCCGTGTGCCGGCACCGCAAGCGCTACCAGGACGTGCAGGAGCTGCTGGACGCGGGCATCAACGTGATTGGCGCCTTCAACGTCCAGCACCTGGAGTCGCTCAACGACCTGGTGGAGCGGACCACGGGCGTGGTGGTGCGCGAGACGCTCCCGGACAGCTTCCTCAAGAGCGCGGACCAGGTGGTGAACCTGGACCTGGCGGTGGAGGACCTGCACGAGCGGCTGAAGGCGGGGAAGATCTACGCGGAGGACAAGGTGCCCCGCGCGCTGGAGCGCTTCTTCAAGGGCGAGAACCTGTCCACGCTGCGGGAGCTGGCGCTGCGCGAGGTGGCGGAGAGCCTGGACCGCGCGACGGCGGGGCAGTCGTCGCGGGTGGGGGACGAGGCGCAGCAGAAGGGCGGGACCTCCGGCCGGGTGCTGGTGGCCATGTCGAGCTACCCGCCGCGCGCGGCCACGCTCTTGCGCCGGGGCTCGCGGATGGCGGGCCGGCTCAACACGGACTGGTTCGTCGTCTACGTGGAGACGCCGAAGGAGGCGCCCCACCTCATCGACGCGGAGGCGCAGCGGCACCTGCTGGCCAACATCGAGAAGGCGAAGGAGCTGGGCGCGGAGGTGGTGCGGCTGCGCGCGACGGACCCGGTGGAGGCCATCCTCGACTTCGCGCGCTCCCACGGCGTGGGGCTCATCATGATTGGCCGCTCGCACCAGCCGTGGTGGAAGCGGCTGCTGGGGCGGGCGGCGGACGTGCGCATGTTGCGCGAGGGCGAGGGCTTCGACATCCACGTCGTGGCCTTCGACTCGCCGCACGAGGAGAAGCGCCCATGACGTTGAGGTGGCGGCTGTGGCTGGCGCAGGCCCCGCTGGCGCTCGCGCTGGTGCTGGTGGGCGTGGTGGCGGTGGTCACGCTGAACCGGCTGGGACATTCGGGGCAGCGCATCCTCCAGGACAACTACCGCAGCGTGCTGGCGACCCAGCGCATGACGGAGCAGCTGGAGCGCATGGACAGCGCCGCGCTCTTCATCGTCGCGGGAGAGCGGGAGCGGGGCGAGGCGCAGCAGGCCGCGCAACGCGCGGTGTTGGAGTCCGAGCTGGCGGTGCAGGAGGGCAACGTCACCGAGCCGGGCGAGGCGGAGGCCACGCGCGGGCTGCGCGCGGCGTGGGCGCGTTACCGGACGGTGTATGACGGCTTCCTCGAGGCGAGGACGCCGGAGGACCGGCGCACGGCGTACTTCGTGAGCGTGGAGCCCGCCTTCCGCGACGTGAAGGACGCGGCGTCCGCCATCCTGGCGCTGAACCAGGACGCCATGGTGCACAAGAGCGAGGCGCTGCGCCGGCAGAGCGACCGGGTGAACACGCTCATGGTGCTCGCGGTGCTGGCGGCGTTCGCGGTGGGCCTGGTCTCGTCGACGTCCCTCACGCACCGCGCGCTGCGGCCCGTGTCCGTGTTGTCCCAGGCGGTGCGGCGGCTGGGGCGCGGCGACTACGAGGTGCGCGCGGTGGTGGAGGGCGCGGATGAAATCGCGCAGCTGGGCCAGGACTTCAACTCCATGGCGGAGGCGCTCCAGCAGTACCGGCGCAGCAGCCTGGGCGAGCTGCTCCAGGCCCAGGCCGCGTCCCAGGCGGCCATCGACAGCCTGCCGGACCCGGTGGTGGTGTTCGGGGCGGACGGCGCGCTGCTCAACGTGAACCGGTCGGCGGAGGGCGTGCTGAGGCTGTCGCTGGAGGCGGGCGGGGACGTGCTGGGCCGCGTGGTGCCGGAGGCGCGCGAGGTGCTGGAGCGGGTGCGCGGCCACGTGCTGGGGGGCAAGGGGGCCTACCAGCCCCGGGGCTACGAGGAGGCGGTGCGCGTGGCGCTCCCGGATGGGGACCGGTGGCTGCTGCCTCGAGGGAGCCCCGTGTATGGGGAGACGGGGGAGGTGGTGGGGGCCACCGTCATCCTGCAGGACGTGACGCGGCTGCGGCGCTTCGACGAGCTGAAGAACGACCTGGTGGCCACGGTGGCGCACGAGTTCCGCACGCCGCTCACGTCGCTGCGGATGGCGGTGCACCTGGTGACGGAGGGCGTGGTGGGGCCGGTGACGGAGAAGCAGGCGGACCTGCTCTTCGCGGCGCGCGAGGACTGCGAGCGGCTCCAGGGCATCGTGGACGACCTGTTGGACCTGTCGCGCATCCAGGCGGGGCAGCTCCAGCTCGAGGTGCGGAGCGTGTCCGCGGAGGAGCTGGTGGACGCGACGTTGGACGCGCAGCGGTCCCAGGCGGACGAGCGGGGCGTGCGGCTGACGAAGCGGGTGGGGCTGGAGGTGGAGTCGGTGGACGTGGACCCGGACCGGCTGGAGCTGGTGTTGGGCAACCTGGTGGGCAACGGGGTGAAGCACACGCCGGCGGGGGGCGAGGTGGAGGTGCGCGTGTCGCGAGAGGGGACGCGGGTGCGCTTCGAGGTGCGCGACACGGGGGAGGGGATTGCGCCCGAGCAGCAGGCGCGCATCTTCGAGAAGTTCTACCGGGCGCCGGGGGCGCCGGCGGGGGGAGCGGGGTTGGGGTTGTCCATCGCGCGGGACATCGTCCAGGCGCATGGGGGCGAGCTGGGGGTGGTGAGCGCGCCGGGGCAGGGGAGCACGTTCTGGTTCACCCTGCCCCAGCAGGCCGCGGCGGCGGAGCCGACGTGAGGGCCCGGGGCGGCGTCACGTCGACAGTTCGCCCCAGTCCCGCATCTCCTCGCGGCGGGCCTTGGAGGCCTCGCGGACGATGTCCTTGCAGGACATGCCGAGCTCCTTCTCGGTGACGTTCTTCGCCACCTGGGGGAGGATGTTCTTCTCCTCGTCGGCCACGTGGCGCTTCACGACCTTCTCCAGGGCGTCGACGTTCATGCGCATCGCCTTCATGTCTTCGCGCTTGCGGACGAGCTCTCCGAGGATGCGCTTCATCTCCTGGTGTTCGCCCTCGGCGTGTTGAATCGTGTCGTCGCCCACCACGCGGGTCGCGGCGGGATAGACCCAGCGCTCCTCGATGGTGGTGTGCAGCATGAGGGCCTCCGCGAGCTGGACGCACAGCTCCTTGCGGCTGAGGTCATCCCCGGCATTGCGGAAGGCGGTGAAGAGGGCTTCGACCTCGCGGTGCTGTTGAATCAACAGGTCGACGACGTCCATGGCTGGGCTCCTTGTGACGATGGACTGGCCCCGCAACGGTCCACACGCCTCCCGGGCCCGGCAATCACCCACGGGCCGTCGCAGGCCCTCTCGTCCTGCCCTGGTGGGTGAGGTGAACGAGAGATGGGTGACGGCAGACTGGCGAGAGGCCGCGCTTCGAGTGGCCTCGGCGTGGGTCAAACCTCCTCGAACGTCGCGCCGGTGACCTTGGCGCGCTCCATGGCGGACTTGAGCTCCTCGGAGACGATGAGGGCGATGCTCCAGCCCCAGGTGCGGAAGACCTTGGCATCGCCGACCTTCGAGCGGTCGAGCTTCAGGTCGACCACGCTTCGATAGGTGCCCAGCTTCTCGGGCCGTCCGTCCTCGGGCTTCCAGTACCTCACCTCTTTCGAGGCTTCGTCATCGATGCAGCGCACCAGCTTCGTGGCGACGAGCAGGAGGTACTGGTCCGGGTGTCCTGGGAGGTCGACCGGGAGGAGTTGGACGTCGTCCCGAGCCAGCTCGGCGAAGAGCGTCGCCACACGGACGTGGAGGATGGGGGCGAGACTGATGCCCGCGACGCTGAAGTCCAGCTGTCTTCCGGGCTCGTCGATGGGAATCGTCAGCCGGCCTTCGTGCTGGAGGCGGCGGCCCGCGGAGAAGGACCAGACGTCCTCGACTTCCTGACCCTGTTCATCCAAGGGGTCGCCCAGGGACCAGTTCCCGGCCTTCATCTCCGGCTTGAGCCTGAAGTATCGCGTCGAGGCAGGCATCGTGGGCATCCTTGCTACGTCACTTGCCATGGGTCACGAGTCTGTGGAGTTCCGTCCCTCGCGTCGAGACTTCCTTGGCCAGCACCTGGAGCTCCGCTGTGAGGGCCTTCCGGCAGTCGGCGACCCTCCCGCACTCCGCCACCGCCTGTCGGAGTCTCTCGAAGACCAGTTCGTGATAGCGCTGGGGGTGGGGGCCCTGGTGCCCCGCGACCGGAACGACGTTCTCGGGGTCCTTCAGCTCCATCCCGGCCTTCTTGAAGAGTCGCCTGAACAAGGGCGTCCAGGGGCCGCCACGCGCGGTGGAACGTTCGTTCTTGTTCGTGGCGATGTGGTGCTTTCGGGTGCCGCTCTTCTCCTGGCTCGCCATGGCCAGGGCATTGGGGGCGAGCGCGACGGTGAAGCCTTCCGCCGTCATGGCGACTGACCGCACGCCGCCCACGGCGGAGTATTGAAAGCCCGCCTGCGACTCCACGGCGAGCGCGGCCTGGGCGGAGCCGGGAAGTCGCGCGGCCTTCGTGGCCAGCCCCGCCGTGTTTCCAATGGCGGCTGTCGCCAGCATCACGAAGATGCGTGCCGCATTCTCCCCGAGGACCTCGCCGTATCCTTCCCCCGCCGCGCTGAGCTGCTCGAAGGTCGTGGCCTGGTCCGCCCGCCGCACGAGGGTCAGCCACCCATCCAGCAGACGCCACACGGTGTCCACGCCCAGGTAGGCGATGGCCAGGGCCGTCAGTGTCGCGGCGGCGCCCTTGGAGAGCGGCTCCGGGAGCGACCACAACAGCAGGTACATCGTCGCGGACGCAGTGATGGTGGCCATGACGCTGACAGGATCCGCCATGCCCGCCAAGGCCTCGGCGGTCTCGGCCCACACGGAGTCCATGGCGATGGCGAAGGCCAGCGTGTACTTGCCGTCGCTGGCCAGGAGGGGGCCCTCCGCCAGGAGCATCAAGCAGTCCCCGGGCTGACCCTTCCGCCGACACCAGCCGCCGTACTCTCGGGTCAGCTCGTCATCCGCGTAGTCCTCCAGCAGGTGCGGGCCGGTCAGGTCGTCCTGGTATTCGGGAAGGAGCCGAGGTGGGCGGCCTTCGTAGCGGTACACACCACTCCTGCGCGGAACGCCGAAGAACTCCCGGGCCTCTTGCATGGGAGTGCGAGACCCACGGACATCGTGGGCCAGCTCCGTGAGCGCCTCCGCGTATTCGTCGCCCTCGAGTTCGGTCGGCGTCTCCTCCGTCCCGGCTTCGTCGCGGGGGACGACGACGAACGTGTCGTGGCCTGTTTCCAGCCGCACGACGCGGCTCGTACCGCAGCCCGCGAGGATTGCCAGCACGAGCAACGGCGCTGCCCATCGAAGCCACATGGCGAGTCCCCCCGTCGGGAGTCCCGCGAACGCGGACGTGTCCCGACGGGGCCGGAGGATATCGGGAATCCGACAAGGCTTGCCCATCATGGGCGCCACGCGGGATTCGTGCGCCCTTCCCTCGATGGGAAATCGCGTGCCCATCGTGGGAAGCGCGCTTCCTCGAATCCAGACGTCAGGGTGAGGGTACAGCCCATCGATTGGGTGTCATGGGACAGGCCGGGGACTTGCTTGTGGTCGTCCTCGCTCACGGTGGGCACTCGGGGGGAGAGACGGATGCGCGGATGGGCTGCATTGGCGATGGGACTCGCCACGGGACCGGCGCTGGCGCATGACCTCGTCGTCGACACGACAGTGAACGGCGAGAAGTTCCACGTGGTGACGCAATACCCGACGGTGCTCCGCTTCGAGGTGTCCGTCACCAACGTCCACCCCTCGGACGTGTCCGTGCTCGACGCCATCTCCGCCGCCCTCATGGAGTCCCAGGGCTACCGCTTCGACCCGCCACCCCCCGTGGCCATCCCCGTGGGCGGCTCCATCACCTACGTCCAGGACCTCTTCGTCCCCGACCGCGACTTCTGCGAGGCGCTCGCCGCCCTGAGCCACGCCACCTTCCCCGGACTGGGCCGCGGCGTCGTGGGCATCACCTTCCCCGACGGAACCTCCGGCAGCGAGGCCCGCTTCAGCTGCGCGGACCCCGCGCCCTACACCTGCTGGAACGCCTTCTTCCTCGGAGAAGGCGCCTCCACCCGCCTGCAGGTCCTCGACCTCTTCTCCGGCGAGCTCCACCCCGCGAGCCAGGCCTTCTCGCCTCCTCTCGACGCGCTCGCCTTCAGCTCCGACACCCGACAGTTGTTCGGCTTCACGCCGTCGGGCGAGCTGATGCGGGTGTCCGGCGACGGCGCCGCGCTCCCCGTGGGCTTCGTCCCCACCGAGGAGCCCTTCCACGCCGCCACCATCACCGACGAGGACATCTACGTCGGCGTCGCCGGAGACCGCCTCTTCCGCCTGTTCACCGACTTCGGCGGCGTGCTGTCCGACGTGGCCATCCAGGCCCCCGAGGGCTTCGAGGTGGGCGACCTGGCCTTCAACCCGTTCGACCGCCTCCTCTACGCGTACAACCAGTCCTCGCACCGGCTCACGCGCATCGACGCGAAGACGGGCGTGTACGAGGACTTCGGACCGGAGGTCCCCGTGGACTCGAGCGGCGACGTGAACACGTCGTTCGTCAGCGACGCGGCCATGTTCGACGAGACCGGGCGCTTCTACCTGTTCGGCAGCGACATCGAGTCCACCTCCCGCGAGCAGGCCTGGCTCTACGCCGTGGACCTGACCACGAGCGCCTTCTCGCGCGTGCTCCAGACGCGCGTGGCCTCCCTCCCCGTGGATGGCGCGTCCTGCCTCCCCTGATGACACCCCGTCGCCGACGAGAGGTCCTGGTCATGACGAGACTCCAGAAGCTGGTGGCCGCCTGTGTCTGCCTGACGTGGGTCGCGTGTGGAGGCGCGGGAGGCAGGCCCTCGCCAGAGGACCCTCCTTCAGCCCCCCTCCCCCCACCGGCCGAGGACACCCCGCCGCCCAAGCCCCCGCCGCGCCGCGCGCCCGGCGAGCTCGAGGTGCGCCTGCTGGCGGTGAACCACGCGGCCTACTCGTCGCTCTCCCTGCGGGTGCGCGACATCGAGGTGTTCCAGCCGGATGGCACCCGGGTGCCCACGCGTCGCCTGACGACCGCCCCCTTCGAGCTGACCCAGCCGAAGCAGGCCTTCCTGGTGGGGCTGTTCCAGCCGCCCGCGGGACAGGACCGGCTGAAGGTCCGCGTGACGTTCGATGGTCCAGGCGGCTACCGCGAGGCCACGGCCGCGGGCCTCGTCGAGAGCGCCCGGACGACCATCGAGCTGTGGGCCCGACCCGAGCTCATGCGGGAGCGCGGACGCGTCGTCATCGAGGTGGACATGGCGCGCTCGCTGGAGGCCCACGGCGTCAACCGCGTGTTCACCCCCACGTGGAGCGCGCGGTACTGAGGGGCCCGCTCAGCCCTCGCCCTTGCCGCCGGACTCGTACTTCTTGCGCTTGCGCCACAGGGTGGACGCGTCGATGCCGAGCAGCTTCGCGGCCTCGTCGAGCGTGGGCGCGGAGGCCATGACGCGCAGGACGTGCTCGCGCTCGATGTCCTCCAGCGTGTGGGGCCCGCCCAGCGTCACGAGCGAGCCCGCCGCCGCGGCGATGCGGTCCGGGAAGGCCTGGGGCTCCAGCACGCCCGCGGGCCAGACGATGAGCGCCCGCTCCACCGCGTTGCGCAGCTCGCGCACGTTGCCCGGCCACGGATAGGCCAGCAGCATCTTCTCCGTCGCGGGCGACAGCTCCGGCGTCGTCGGGCGCTGGGACGCCTTCGCGAAGAAGGCCACGAAGCGCCGCGCCAGGGACAGCAGGTCCTCCGGGCGCTCGCGCAGCGCCGGCAGCTTCACCTCGATGACGTTGAGCCGGTAGAAGAGGTCCTCGCGGAAGCGTCCCTCCGCCACGTCCTTCTCCAGGTCGCGGTTCGTCGCCGCCACCACGCGCACGTCCGCCTTGCGCGTGCGGCCCTCGCCCAACCGCTCGAACTGCTTCTCCTGGAGGAAGCGCAACAGCTGCGCCTGGAGCGAGGGGCTCATCTCCGCGATTTCGTCCAGGAACAGCGTGCCGCCCTCCGCCTGCTCCACGCGGCCCGGCTGGTCCTTCACCGCGCCGGTGAAGGCGCCGCGCACGTGGCCGAACAGCTCGCTCGCCAGGAGCTGCTCGGAGAGGGTGGGGCAGTTCACCGTGACGAACGGGCGGCGGCGCCGCGTGCTCAGGGAGTGCAGCGCCCGCGCGAGCACCCCCTTGCCCGTGCCGCTCTCCCCGCGCAGCAGCACCGCCGCGTCGGACGTGGCCGCGCGCGACACCAGGCCGATGGCCGCGTGCATCACCGGCGAGGACGTCTCCAGCGTCGCCTCGGGCACGGCCTGCGCGAGCTGACCCTCCAGGCTCTCCAGCTGCGAGGACAGCGCGCGGTGCTCGCGCGAGCGGTCCAGCACGTGGCGTATCTGCGCGGGGGTGTAGGGCTTGGGCAGGTAGTCGCGCGCGCCCCGGCGCACGGCCTCCACGGCGGTGTCGAAGGTGGCGTACGCGGTGATGAGGACCACGTCGAGGTTGGGCGACTCCGCCAGCAGCCGGGGCAGCAGGTCCAGGCCGCTCGTGGTGCCCAGGCGCAGGTCCACGAACGCCAGGTCGGCCGGCCCCTGGGCGAGCGCCGCGAGGGCCGCCTCGGCGGTGGCCGCCTCGCGCACCTCGCAGCCGAAGGCCTCCAGGGAGACACGCAGGGTGTGGCGGATGTTGCGCTCGTCGTCGACCACCAGCACCCGCATGGGGCGCTCCCCGGAGACCGGGGTGGGTTCCATCCGTGCTTCCATGTCCCGATTTTAAGAGGGGGCCCCGTGCCGGGCTGGGGACTCCTGCCCGAAGCGAGTCATCTCGCGGGCTTCCGAGGACCCCCTCCCCCGGGAATCGTGCACTTCGCAACCCAGGAGGGGCGGGAGCGGGAGGAATCCCGAGGGGGCTCGGGCTCCGGAGTCAAGGAACGCTGGCGTTGCCCGCCGGTTTGCGGTGGAACAGGGAGATATGGGCTTGAACGGGATGATGGCTGGAGGGCCGACGCCCGGCGGGGACGGCGAGGACAACATCTTCACCCGCGACCGGGCGCCGACAGGCCGCGAGAAGCGCGTGCGTCAGGCGATGGTCATCGGCGGCGTGCTGCTGGTGCTGTTCGTGGTGTGGATGTACCTCCAGGGCGGGGAGAACCGGGCCATCAAGGCCATGTCTCCCGTGCAGCGCGAGGCCCTCTTCATGGAGACCCGGGAGAGCTTCCGCCTGATGTGCACGGGCGACGCGGGCACCCGCTTCATCGAACGCTGCCAGAAGCAGGCGGAGTTCCTCAGCCGCTTCGATGAGTGCGACGAGGCGTGCCGGCGGGAGATCGCGCCCATGCTCCGCAGCTCGGTCCGGTAGTCCCGCTCCGCGCCTTGCGCGATGCAAGGTCGCGCAGGGCCTCGTCGTGCTGGATGCAGGGCGACGCGGGAGGGGACCCTCTGAAGCAGGGGGCGCGAGGCCGGCACGTGGCTTGCCCTGACGCATGCGCGCATGCGTCCCGAACCGATTCCGTCCGAGCCCCCGTCTCATTCCTCCAAGCCCTTCGCGCCAGGGGGGCTGGCCCGTCCCTGGTGGAAGGACCTGCTGGCGATGGTCGCGCTGGGGGCGGTGCTGGCGCTCGTCGTGGGCTGGCTGGCGTCGGAGCGACGCGCCGTCCTGTCGATGGCGCCCGCCGCGCGCGAGGCGGTGTTCCGCGAGGCGTGGGAGGGCTTCCAGCGCCTGTGCGTGGAGACCCGGGAGGCGGCGCTCATGGCCCGCTGCCGCGAGGAGGCCCGCTTCCTCCTGCTGTTCCCCGAGTGTCAGGGGGCGTGCCGAGAGCAGGGCCGTGCCTGGCGCTGAGGTCGCGACGGGGTCGGACGTGGCGGAGGGCCATGCCTCGAGCAGGGCCGCGCTTGGCGCAACGGCCGCGATGGTGTCGGACATGGCGGAGGGCCATGCCTCGAGCAGGGCCGCGCCTGGCGCTGAGGTCGCGACGGGGTCGGGCGTGGCGAAGGGGCTCGCCGATTGTCCTCGCGAGCCGCGCTCCGCTGCATGGCGTGCCCTCATGGCATGGCGCTCCGGGGCGGGCGCTCGGTCCGCTCGTGATAGCGTCTCCGCATGAAAAGGGTTGAGTGCACGGAGGTGTTCCCCCGGTTCGCGCCAGCGTCACCCCGCGAGGCGCCCGCCATCATCGCGAAGGACACCCTCCCCTTCGTCGAGTTCCTCGCCTTCGAGCCACAGGGGGCCCTCCTGGTCATCGAGTCCCCCGACCTCGCCAGCGTGCTCGGGCGGCTGCGCCGGAGGAGCGGGCCTCGCTTCGAGCTGGATGCCGAGCTCCCAGGCGTCATCGGCCCGGGGGCGCTCTCTCCCAGCGGACGCTGGCTCCTCGTGGGAGGCGAGCGGGTCGGTGGGCGGCATGCATCCTGCCAGTTGATCGACCTGCACACCTTCCAGGTCATCCACACGCTGCCCATCATGCGGCCCTTCGTATGGGTCGACGACGCGCACTTCATCGCCCAGTCACCGAACTGGAAGCTCGCGTTCCTGGACGGCAACCCGGTCAGGCCCGAGACGCGCAGGGTGGACCCGGCCCTCGCCGCCGCGCATCCCGCGCTCGTGACTCCGGAGCCGTCCCTGGTGAGGGTCTCCCTGGCCACGCTCACCTGCGAGCCCCTGCTGCCGTCCCTGTTGTTCGACGAGGAGGTGAAGGCGGTGCTGTCCCCCGGTCGCGACGTCCTGTACACCGCGACCCACTACTCGCGCATCAGCGCGGTCCGGCTCTCCGACGCCCGCTTGTTGTGGCAGCGCCCGCCATCACGGAACGTCATCGACGGCACCGTCACGGACATGGCGCTCGACCCCGCGACGAACCGCCTGGTGACCGTGGGCGGCGGCATGAGCCATGACATGCTCGTGCTGGACGCGGCGAACGGCGACGAACTCGCGCGCCACTCCCTGGAGACGCTCGCGCGCGGCGTGACGAAGGGCCCGTCCACGCGAGGGGCCACCCTCGGCTTCCGCCCGGATGGGCTGGGGGCAATCGTCACCAACAACAGCCTCGTCATCGAACTCGGCAAGGAGGGACGCTGGAGTGCGTTCAAGGCCGGCAGCCGCGCGTTCCGCGCCCTCGCGTTCTCCGCGGATGGCACCTCCCTGGTCATCGGAGGCGGGGAGAAGAACCTGCGCGCCGTCACGCTCCCTCCCGTCGAGGCGCGCCCCTGAGCGCGGCGGCGCACAGGGCCTACGGTCGATTCGTTCCTGGATTGCAAATGACACCCAGGTGAGGGATGGAGCAGTGGAGCCGAGCCAGGGAGCCTCCGTGCTATCGGAAGACACCGCGAACCGCATCGTCCCCTACGTCGTTCCCTCGACCTATCCGCGCGTCCCCGAGCTGTCCCGGGAGCTGGGACATGGGCTCTGGGTGGTCCTCGCGGAGGACCTGGACGGGCTGGTCACCGGCGTGAACGCCGAAGGGCTCGCGAACGCTGGCGTGACGTCTCCCGCTGACGCCTGGGCGCGGGCCGACGAGAACCTCGATACGTATTTCTCGGAGGAGGTCACGGCGCGGCTGTACTCGGAGGAGCCCGGCCTGCCGCCCTTCATCGTCCTCTCCGGGACGTGGCTGGTGGCCACCTGCATCGTCCTCCCCAGGCTCCACAAGTTCGCCGCCCGGGCCCTGCCGGACACGGAGCTGCTCGTGTCCATTCCCCACCGGGAGTCGCTCGTCATCTTCGCGAAGGGCACGGCGAAGACTCGCGCGAAGCTCCGCGCCCGGATTCGGGAGGTGGATGGCGCGGGGGCGAAGCCGCTCACCTTCGAGCTCTTCAACCTCTCCGCCCAGGGCGTGACGCCGTTCCTCGAAGCGGAGGGGTGAGCGCCCCTGGCGAGGTGTCCAGCTCGCGCCCATGAACTCCGCTGGCGCGACGCCGCGTGGGCGCTCGTCGCAGGCCGCGGACATCGACTCCGACGTGAGTTGTAGTTCGTGGCCTACAGGCTGGGCGGCCTGTCCTCGCGATTCCGAGCCCTTAAGGCGGCGGAGGCCGCGCGTCAGGCCGCCGCGGCGCAGGCGCAGCAGGCCGCCGAGGCCGCTCGCAAGTCCAACACGGCCTTCGAGGGCAAGAGCCGTCAGTCGGAGTTCGACAAGCAGCTGGGGACCGAGGCTCCGGCCACGTCGCTGCTCACGGAGGACGCGAAGGACGGGCAGGTGAACTGCCTCGATGTCGCCGCCGAGTGGGCCGACAAGGCCACGCCGGAGCTGCGCGCGAAGTCGGAGATGGTCTTCCTGAAGGACAACCGCCCGGGCAAGGAGGGCGAGTCCGGCCACGTCGTCGTTCGGCAAGGCGACAAGATCCTCGACCCGACGACGAACAAGTCCTACGAGTCGATGGACGCCTTCAAGAAGGCGCAGCCGCACTACCAGGAGGCGGGCAGCCTCTCCGCCAGCAACGTCAAGCGCATCCTCGACACGAAGCCCGGCTCCCCCGAGCGCGCCGCCGCGCTGGACAAGGCCAAGGTCCCCGCCGAACTGCAGAAGATGATGGTGGCGGACGAAACCAGCCCCCTCAATCCGCGCGTGGCCGAGAGGCAACTGGCGGAGACCTCGCTGACGGACGCGAACACCGCCCTGAAGGAGGCCAAGGAGGCGGCGCGGAAGGCGGCGACGCTGCCCGCGGGGCCCGAGGCCGACAAGGCGAGGAAGGAGGCCCTGGACGCCGCCACCCGGGCGCTCGAGGCCCAGCGCAACGCGAACGGCGCGGCGAAGGGCGTGGGCGAGAAGCTGCCCTTCCCCGACGCGGACAAGGCCCAGGTGACGAACGGGGTGGACGCGGCCATCCTGCTCTCCCCCGAGGAGCAGACGAAGTTGTTCGGCGTGGCCCTGCCCGCCACCCCCGACGAGGCGATCCGCGCCAAGGCCCAGGAGGTGGTCGACGCCACCAAGGGGTGCTCGCCACAGGGCTCTGGTGCCACGGTGCTCCAGGCGGCGCTCGACGGCCCCTATCCCCCGGAGACCAAGAAGAAGCTGCTCGCGGAGCTGGCTCCCGGCCTGGGTGAGATGGCCAGGAAGGCCCTGTCCTTGGAGCCGGGGACCGTGGTCGGCCCGATGCTGGAGACCCTGGCGGTCGCCGCGAAGGCCGACCCGGCCTTGAAGAACAGCCTCATCACGGGACTGGCGGAGGGCGTCTCGACGAAGGGCCTCCCCGACGAAGCGAAGGAGGCCCTGTCCGGCCTGATTTCGAAGCCCGGGGGCGCGGAGCTGGGCGTCGGCCTCGCCGAGAAGCTGAGGCAGGGCGACAAGACGCTCGCCATCGCCGACGTGTCGAAGGCCGTCAGCGGCGGCATCGAGACGGCTCGCAAGGACTTCGAGGACAAGCAGAAGAAGGTCAAGGAGCTCGATGAGGTCCTGGCCAAGCACATCGGCGGGATGGGGGACTCCCTCTCCGGGAAGCAGCGGGAGGCAGCCATCCGCGACTTCCGGGAGCGTCACAAGGAGTACGGAGAGCTCGAGGCGGCGGCCGGGAAGCTCCAGGGCGTCGTCGATGCGAGCCTGGCCTTCGAGCCCCATGGCACCGTCAGCAACACCAATGCCAAGCGACCGGAATGGGAGGTGAACCTTCGCAATGAGCTCGACGCGGTCAAGAAGCAGGTGCCCGACTTCGTCAACACCCGCTCAGGTCAGGCGTGGCTCGAGAAGGAGCTGAACAAGCAGATCGAAGGGCGGCCTTCTCCCGCCATGGAGAGGTTGGTGGACATGGCGAAGCTGGGCAAGTTGGGCTCCGACATGGGGACCAAGCTCGCCTCGGCCGTGACGAGCGTGTTCGGCCAGGTCGCTCTCAGCAAGGCGTCCAAGGGGGACATGGATGGCGCGAGGCGGACGCTGGACCTGCTGGAGCAGAACGCCGGGTTCTTCGGTACGACTCCCGACAAGATGACAGCTATCACCGATGGCCTCGAGGCCGTGATGGCCGGCGAGAAGGATGCACTGAAGAACCTCTCGGGCGCCATCGGCGAAATCCCTGGAGGGCAGGCGCTCCGGGGACTGGGGATGGCTTGCACGCTCGTCCAGTTGGCGGAGAGCGGAGGCAAGCTGGATGACGCCGGACTCTCGGAGAAGATCTCCTTCGCGGGAGACGCGCTGGCCCTCTCGGGGGATGGCCTCGCGGCGTTCCTCAAGATGACGGGACCGGCAGCCAACGTCCCGGCGCTGTTGGGGCGGCTCTCCGGCGTCGGTAACGCCGCCGTCGCGGTGGGGGAGGGCCTCAAGTCCATCGAGAGCTTCAAGGACAAGGAATACCTCCAGGCGGGCTCCAAGGCCCTCTCGTTCGGAGGTGGCCTCGGGCTCGCCATGGCCTCGGTGGTGGCGGTGCCGCTCTGGGGGCAGGTGCTCGCGGGCTCGGCCTTCGCGGCGGGCGCCCTCGGCTCCTACATCGCGGACAAGCAGAAGGAGGGCGAGAACAAGGACGACGTGAAGAAGTCGCTCGAAGCGGCGGGGGTCAAGGACCCGGTCGCCTCGGTCATGCTCGACGCCGACCCCAAGACGTTGAAGCAGCTCAACGAGGAGCTGAAGCTGTCGCCGGAGCAGGTCCAACAGCTCGCGGTGAAGTACCCCAAGCTGCTCGACACGTCGGCGGGCGCACTCAACAAGATGAAGGACCTGCTGGGGGCCTACGGGCATCAGCCCCAGGACCTCATGGCGATGCTCGACGCCTACACGCAGGGGGCCAAGGACCCGGCGCAGGATATCGACAACTTCGTATACCGGTGCGGTATCGACCAGCAGGGCCGGCTGACGACCCGCGAGCAGTGGGACCAGTTCTTCGAGAGGGCAAAGAACTCCAATGGTCCGAACGTGCCGCTGGACAACCTGCGGCGCTACCTGGGCTGACGCCTGGTGAACGGCTTCACGTGACGAAGAGGCCCCACGCCCCCGTGGGGCCTCCACGCGGAGGGGCCCAGGCTCCCTGCACTTGCCTGGGTCCCTTCGGTGGTCGCGAGCCACGCCGCGCTCAGTGGAAGCTCACCGTGGTCCGCGCGAGCACCCGCCAGGAGGACACGCGAGGGAGCGGCCCCCACCCCTGTCGCCTGTGGGGGCATGACGAGGCCGCGATCCGCGAAGCGCCGAGTGGCCCCGGGTTGCAGCCTGCAAGGTGCTCCCGCCGCGGGCCCCAGAAAAGCCCCTGATTCCGAGCCCCTGGCGCGAAGTCCTCCGGCACGAAGGATGCGATGGAGCGGGGTGGTCCGGGCGCGGAGTCCCGGCGTGGAGGGCCGTATGTGGCTGCCTCGTATCGTGAAGTCGCTTCGTGACCTGGTCACCGCGGGCGCGGTGCCGGAGACCGCGCCATCCAAGGCGGTGCGTCTGCTGGGCGTGGCGCGGATGGCGGACGCACGCGTCCAGGCTGCGCACGCGCTGGCCGGGGCCCGGCGCTGCACCTGCTGCCGCGACATGCTGGAGCACCTGTACGAACGGGTCGGCTCCACGTTGTTCCTCGACGACGACCCGGAGCAGCTCGCGCAGTCGCTCGAGGACGGTGAGCGCGACGGCTTCACCGCGCGCGTGCTGGCCGCGTGCATCGTGCTCTCCGGCCGCGAGCGCGTGGCGCCGGTGTCCTGAGGCCCGGCGCGAGCGCCGGTCGGACCGGACGGCGGTCGGCCATCGCTCCGCCTCCGCGTACCGGCGACCCGTGCGGGAAGCCCGTCCGACCGGGCGGCGGCCGACCATGGCCTCGCGTCCGAGTCCGGGATGGGCACCCGCGCCGGGGCTGCCGAGATTTCGCACGGTCCCGCCGACGCGGCGTGGGACGCATGGAGCACGCGTGTCAGGGGCCGTGACGAACATGGCGTGAGGCGTCCCGCGTGGCGCTTCCAAGAGGTGAGACGCGGCCACGGGCCGGGGACGAGGCGCCCCGCGTCCGGAGCCGGATGGGCGTGACATCCGAGGCGGGGCCAGGAGGCCACCGCCCGTGGGGTGGCGAGGCGCCGCCCCGGGGAGAGGCGTCATGTTGAGGTGGACGGAGTTCCTGGAACTGGAGGCCATCAACCCCTCGCTCGAGGCGAGGAACCGGACGGAGCTCCTGCACGAGCTGGCCGGGTTGATGTCCGCGGACGCGATGGTGCCGAGGCAGGAGCTGGCCGTGCACCTGCTCGCCAGGGAACAGCTCGGCTCGACGGCCATGGAGGGCGGCGTCGCCGTGCCGCACTGCCGCCACGCCCGCGTGCCACGCATCGTCACCTGCGTGGGCATCCACCGGGGCGGGTTGGCGTTCGGCGAACCGGAGGACGGCCTGGTCCGCGTCTTCGTGGGGCTCGTCTCGCCTCCCGACCCCGCAGGCCTGCACCTCAACGTCCTGTCCCGCATCGCGACCCTGCTGCGCCAGAGCCGCGTCCGCGAAGCCCTGCTGGCCGCGCCCTCCGCCAAGGCCCTCCGCGCGCTGCTCGTCCAGGCCGAGTCCGCGCTCGCCCCGCCCTGGCCGGAGGCCGCCCTCGCACGCTGAGCCACGCCTTCCAAGAATGTGGAACGCGCCGGCGCGGTGGCTCCCTCGTCGCGAGGGGGGCTCTTCATGGAAGTGTGCAGTGGGCCTCGACACGCGCATCGAAGGGATGCGGAAACGGGGGGCATGTCACATCTCTTCGCTGGCACGGGCGGTCCTCCGTCCGGAGGGGTGAGGCATGTTGAAGTGGACCGATTTCCTGGAGGTGGAGAACGTCCGGTTATCGCTGTCGTCGAGCGACCGGGTCGGCGTGGTGCGCGAGCTGGCGGGGGTGATGGCGGCGCGGGCGCACGTCTCACCCAAGGACCTGGCGATGCACCTGCTGGCGCGCGAGCAGCTCGGGTCCACGGCCACCGAGGGTGGGGTGGCGGTGCCTCACTGCCGGCTGGTGGGCGTGCCCCGCATCGTCACCTGCGTGGGCATCCATCGCGAGGGGGTGGACTTCGGGGAGGCTGGCGGCGTGAGGTCCCGCATCTTCGTGGGCGTGGTGTCGCCGCCGGACACCGCGGGGTTGCACCTCAACGTGCTGGCGCGCATCGGCGCGCTGCTGCGCAACAACCGGCTGTGCGAGGCCCTGCGGACCGCGCCCTCCGCCTCCGCGCTGCGCGCGCTGCTCGTCTGCGTCGAGGACGTGCACGTGTCCCAGCGCATGGAGATGGTGGCGACACGCTGAGCCCGCTCGGGGCCAGGTGTCCGTCGTGGAACAGTCGCGCGGGGCGCGCGCGCCGGGCGTGAGAAGTCGCGCGAGGCGCCCCCGTCGGGCTGCTAGCGTCCCCGCGCGTGACGACCCAGAGCCCCGCTCCCCGTTGGTTGCTGTATGGCGCCTCCGGCTATACGGGCCGCCTCATCGCCGAGGAGGCCGTACGTCGAGGCCACCGTCCGGTGCTGTCCGGCCGCTCGCGCGAGAAGCTTTCGCCCGTGGCCGACGCGCTGGGGCTGGAGGTGCGCCTCGCCTCGCTGGACGACCCGCGTTCGCTCGCCGCCGCGCTGGAGGGGCTGCCCCTGGTGATGCACTCCGCCGGGCCCTTCGTCCAGACCAGCGAGCCCATGATTCGGGCCTGCCTGGCGGCGGGGGCGCACTACCTGGACATCACCGGTGAGATTCCCGTCTTCGAGAACACCTTCGGCCACGACGCGGAGGCCCGCGCGCGCCAGGTGACGCTGATGTCCGGCGTGGGCTTCGACGTGGTGCCCACCGACTGCCTCGCCCGCTACGTCGCCGAACAGGTGCCCGGCGCCACGCAGCTGGACATCGCCATCGCCGCCGTCTCCCAGGCCAGCGCCGGCACCGCCAAGTCCGCGCTGCTCCAGCTCCCCGAGGGCGGCCGGGTGCGCCGCGACGGCGTGCTCCACTCCTACCCCATGGGCCACGGCGCGCGCCGCCAGCGCTTCTCCGACCGCGAGCGCACGGTGATGCCCATCCCCTGGGGAGACCTGGCCACCGCGTGGCGCACCACCCACATCCCCAACATCACCACCTACGCGGCGTTCCCCGCGTCCTCGGCGCGCGCCCTGCGCTGGTCCTACCCCGTGCTCCGGAGCGCCCTGCGCGTGGGCCTCATCCGGGAAACGCTCATGAAGGTCGTGGAGGCGAGGGTGAAGGGGCCGGACGCGGCACGTCGCAACGCGGGCCGCTCCTACGTCTGGGCCCAGGCCCGCGCCCCGGACGGCCGCCAGGCCCAGGCGTGGCTGGAGACGCCAGAGGGCTATCTCTTCACCGCCCTCGCCGCGGTGCGCGCCGTGGAGGCCCTGCTCGCCCAGCCCCGGGCCGGCGCCCTCACCCCCGCCGGGGCCTTCGGCGCCGACTTCGTCCTGGGCATCGAGGGCTGCCGACGGCTCGACTCGCTGGAATGATCCACCCGGAGCGGCGGTGTCCGCTCCGCCCCAGCCCATGAAGGGGCGTGTGGGATGCGGGGGTGGGGGGAGACTTAGCACCAGCAACTCAGTTGGATATCCTGCGGAGCGCGGCGGAACCCCATCCGTCCAGGCCTCGGGTCTGCCTGGGGGCCGCGGTCACGACAGGGAGTGGGCCCGGTGCGTTTGAAGCTGAAGCTGAAGCAGAAGGTGATGCTGTCTCCAGCGGTGGCGGCGGCGTTCCTGGTGGTCATCTTCGTGGTGGTGCTGGCGGGTGGGCCCTCCTCGTTGGTGGGGGGGCTGGTCGTCGCGTGCCTGGGAGCGATGGTGGCGCTGGCGTACTGGCTGCACCACGAGCTGGCCGTGCCGCTGGCGAGGTTGGCGGGGGTGGCGCAGCGCATCGCCGAGGACGGCGACCTGTCGCACCCCATCGAGGTGAGCTCGCAGGACGAGGTGGGGGACGTGGCGCGGGGCATGCGGGTGATGGTGGACCGCGTGCGCGAGGTGCCGGCGACGTTGGAGGCGGTGCTGGCGGAGATGGCCGAGTCGACCGAGCGGTTGACGAAGGCGAGCCAGGACCAGGTGAACTTCCTGACGGACCAGTCGCGCACGCTGACGGAGGCGAGCACGACCATCGCGGAGATCTCCCAGACGTCCAACATGGCGGCCAGCCGCGCGGAGATGGTGCTCAAGGTGGCGGCGCAGGCGGACCAGTTCAGCGCGTCCGGACAGGCGTCCATCGAGCAGAGCGCGGAGGGCTTGCAGCAGATCCGCCAGCGGGTGAGCGCGCTGGTGAGCAGCATCGCGACCCTGAGCGACCAGGCGGTGCACGCGGGCGAAATCATCAGCACGGTGAAGGACCTGGCGGACCAGTCCAACGTGCTGGCGCTCAACGCGGCCATCGAGGCGGCGCGCGCGGGCGAGGAGGGCCGGGGCTTCGCGGTGGTGGCGCGGGAGATGCGCGCGCTCAGCGGTCAGTCGCTCCAGAGCACGCAGCGCATCGGGAAGATCCTCCTCGAGATCAACCAGGCCATCCGCCAGACGACGGCCATCGCGGAGGGTGACAGCGAGAAGATGGAGCAGAACATCGAGGAGGTGCTGGCCTCCGCGACGACGCTGAAGGAAATCACCACGGTGGTGCAGGAGAGCAGCCAGGCCGCCCGGCAGATCGTCGCCTCCGTCACGCAGCAGAACGCCGGCATCACCCAGATGACGGACGTCATCACCCAGCTGTCCGCGATGATGGCGGACGTGGTGACCGCCACCATGACGTCGGAGGAGTCGGTGGTGCGCATCAACACCACGCTCGGCCGGCTCAAGACGCTGGCCACGACGTTCCGCGGGTAGCGGCGCGGAAGGTCGCGCCCACCCGTTCGTGTCACTCGCCTTGCATGAGTCCGGTGATGCGGCCGTCGTCGTGGACGACGATGCGCCGCGACGCGGGCTCCCGGGGCAGGCCGGGCATGGTGAGCAGTTCGCCGGTGAGGGCCACCATGAAGCCCGCGCCCGCGGACAGCCGCACCTCGCGCACGGTGAGCGTGAAGCCGCGCGGCCGGCCCTGCTTCGTCGGGTCGTCGGACAGCGACAGGTGCGTCTTCGCCATGCACACCGGCAGCTCCGCGCCGCCCAGCTCGCGCACGGCCTCCAGGTCCTTGCGCGCGTTCGCCGTGAAGACGACGTCGTCCGCGCCGTACACGGTGCGCGCGATGGCCCGCACCTTGTCCTCGGGCGACTGCTTCAGCTCGTAGAGGAAGCGGGGCGTGGGCGGCGCGGCGTCCGTCGCGTCGAGCATCGCCAGCACCTTGTCCGCCAGCTCCAGCGAGCCCTCGCCGCCGCGCGTGAAGCCCTCGCACACCGCCGTCTCCACGCCGCGCTGGCGGCCGAACGCCTCCAGCGCGTCCAGCTCCTCCCGTGTGTCCTGGGGGAAGCGGTTGACGCACAACACGGCGGGCAGGCCGAAGGCGCGCACCGACTCCAGGTGCTTGTCCAGGTGGTCGAAGCCCCGCGCCAGCGCGGCCGCGTCCGGCTCGGCCACCTTCTGCAGCGGCGCGCCGCCGTGGTACTTCAGCGCGCGCAGCGTCACCACCAGCACCACGCCCCGGGGCCACACGCCCGCGCCCCGGCACTTGATGTCGAGGAACTTCTCCGCGCCCAGGTCGAAGCCGAAGCCGGCCTCCGTGACGACCTCGTCCGCGTAGGCCAGGCCCATGCGCGTGCCCACCACGGAGCTGCACCCGTGCGCGATGTTGCCGAAGGGCCCCGCGTGCACCAACGCGGGTCCGCCCTCGCGCGTCTGCACGAGGTTGGGCATGAGGGCGTCCTTGAGCAGCGCCACCATGGCCGCCGCCGCGTCCACGTCCCGGGCGCGCACCGGCTGTCCCTCCCGAGAGTGGCCCACGACGACGCGGCCCAGCCGGGTCTCCAGGTCCTTGAGGTTCTCCGCCAGGGCGAGGATGGCCATCACCTCGCTGGCGGCGGTGATGTCGAAGGCGCCCTCGCGAGGGACGCCGTTGGCCTTGCCGCCCAGGCCGACGATGACGTTGCGCAGGAACCGGTCGTTCATGTCCATGGCGCGGCGCCACCGCACGCGCGTGGAGTCGAGCGCCACCGGGTGGCCGTAGTACACGGCGTTGTCCACCAGCGCGGCGAGCAGGTTGTTGGCGCTGGTGATGGCGTGCAGGTCGCCGGTGAAGTGCAGGTTGATGTCCGCGGCCGGCTCCAGGCTGGCCTGCCCGCCGCCCGTGCCTCCGCCTTTCACTCCGAAGACGGGGCCGAGCGAGGGCTCCCGCAGCGCGGCCACCACGCGCCGGCCACGACGCCTCAGGCCCATGGCGAGCGCCACGGACATGGTCGTCTTCCCTTCGCCGGGAGGCGTGGGGTTGATGGCGGACACGAGGACGAGGCGGCCCTGATGGCCGGCGCGCTTGCCCAGCGCGTCCAGCGACACCTTGGCGCGGTTCGTCCCCCACGGGAGCACGTCCTCGGGGGCCAGGCCCAGCTCGGCGCCCACTTCGGCGATGGGTCTCAGCTTCATGAGGGGGACTCTCGACGCGCCCCGCGCGTGGGTCAACGGGCATGCGGGGTGGGCCTGGGCCCGTCGGCGCCTCTCACTCCACGCGGTCGCGCCCCATGCGCAGCCGCCACCACAGGAGCGGGAGCGCGAGCCCCGTGACCAGCGCGACCCACGGCCACGCGCCCGCGCCGGTGAGCATGCGCGCCAGCCGCGCGCGCGGCTCCACCGGAAGCTGCGCGAGGAGCAGGAAGCACGCCGTGGTGAGCACGAACACCGCGAAGGCCTTGCGCAGCGCCCCCGGCGCCACGCGCCCCGCGAGCTTGCCACCCAGGAGGCTCCCCACGAGCGCCACGCCGAGCACCTCGGCCGTCAGCGGCCAGGGCAACGAGACGTGCCCCAGCTGACCGACCAGCCCCGCCGCGCACTGGAGGGCGATGACGACGAGCGACGTCGCGGTGGCCATGGGCATGGGCAGGCCCACCAGCGCGAGCGCGGGGACGATGAGGAACCCTCCGCCCGCGCCCACCAGCCCGGAGAGCGCGCCCACCGCCACCCCCTGCGCGAGGATGCGCCCCAGCGGGAGGCCCGCGCCGTCCACCGGGGCGGGTTCGGGCGGGGCGTCCGGGAGCGCGGCGTGGCGACGGGGTGGGTCCGCGCGGCGCAGCATCGCCACCGAGGCGGCGACCATGACGCCCGCGAAGAGCAGCAGCAGCAGGGTGGGGGACAGCAGCGGGTTGAGCCTGCCGCCGAGGAACGCGCCCGCCATCCCTCCCGCGCCGAAGACGAACGCCGTGCGCCAGCGCACCCGCCCGGCCCGGGCGTGGAACAGCGCGCCGCTGGTGCTGGTGACGCCCACCACGACCAGCGACATGGCGATGGCGGTGCGGGGCTCCACGCCCATCACGTACACCAGCAGCGGCACCGTGAGGATGGAGCCGCCGCCTCCCAGCAACCCCAGCATGATGCCCACGACCAGCGCTCCGGCGAGCCCCGCGTACAACATCATCGCCCGCCGTTCCCGGGCTTCGCGACGGCGAGCAGGTCCCTCACCTCGCGGAGCACCCGCTCCAGCTCGGCGGGCTGGGAGACGCCCGGGGGCGGCGAGCGCTGGAGTCCGTCCAGCACTCGCGTGAGGGCCTCGCGGGAGGGCTCGGCGGGCAGGGGGACGGCGTCGGATGGCACGAGGCCGTGGAGGGCTCGCGCGAGCACGTCGCGGACGTCCGTCAGCGTGGGCAGCGTGTTCGAGGACAGCCGCACCACGGGCAGCGACGCGGTGTTCCACGCCAGCATGCCGCCGCGCAGGTTCATCACGCGGGTGAAGCCCAGCTCCACCAGCTGCGCCGCCGCCTTCCCGGAGCGCGCGCCTGACCGGCAGATGAGCACCACCTCCTGCTCTCGGGGCCACAGCGCGGCGCTCGACTTCACGTGGGCGAGGGGAACCGGTCGCACACCCTCGATGTGGCCGAGGATGCCATCCAGCTCGGCGGGCTCCCGCACGTCGACCAGGGCGAGCCCGGCCGGGCGCTCGGCCGCGAGCGGGTGCGCGTCCACGTCGCGATAGCCGGCGGGTTGCGGGTCGGCGTTGTCGAAGAGGTGACTCACTTCCAGGACTCCTTCTCGTCGCGGCGGAGCGTCCGCCGCGCGCATGGATGGGGTGTGACGATGGGCCGTGGAGCGGCGCGGTCGGAGCGGTGGCGCATGCAGCGGCACTGGGTCGCGCCGCGCCGCCCCGCCGGGCGCGGCGATGGGCCGTGGAGCGGAGCGGTCGAAGCGCTGGCGCCTGGAAGCGCGCGATTTCGTCGCGACGTGTTGTCGGGCGCGGGCATGGCGGGAGCCCTTCCGGTCCGGTGGAGGAAGCGGCGCGGCTCAGTGTCCGGAGGCCGCGTCGGCGTCCAGGCCGCAGGCGCGATTGGCGGGCACCGCCACGTCCAGCTTGCGCGGCGGGGGGATGTTCCGCGCGCGCATGAAGGTGATGAAGTCGTCGCGCGTCTTGCCCGCCAGTCGGGGGTTGTGGTGCTTCTCTTCTCCCACGGTGGACTGGAGGTGCCCGGTGTAGTCGTGGCCCGGGTACACCTCCGTCGCGTCCGGCAGCGTGAAGAGCTGCTGGGTGATGGAGTCGTAGAGCTGGCCCGGGTTGCCGTTCTGGAAGTCCGTGCGGCCCGTGCTCCGGATGAGCAGCGCGTCCCCCGAGAAGAGCCGCCCGTCGCACAGGAAGGAGAGGCTGTCGTCCGTGTGGCCCGGCGTCCCCAGGACGCGCAGCTCCAGCTCGCCCACGCGCACCACGTCACCGTCGTTCAGGTGACGGTCCACGCAGGGGGCACCCCGGCTCGACGCCATCACCTTCGCGCCCGTCCGCTCGCGCAGCCGGCCCGCGCCCGTGACGTGGTCGGCGTGGACGTGGGTCTCCAGCACCACCGCCAGCGTCAGGCCCAGCTCGGTGATGAGCTGGAGGTCTCGCTCCACCTGTTCGAGCACCGGGTCGATGAGCACGGCCTGCCGCGTGGCCAGATCCGCCAGGAGGTACGTGTAGGTCGAGGACTCGGCATCGAAGAGCTGTCGGAAGAGCATGCGCTGCCCGTCTCCTGTGTGAGGTCGCTTCGACGTCCCGTCAGTGCGAGCCCCGTGCCAGGGCTCCGCCGCCGAGCGCTCCAGGGGGACGGCGCGGGCGCGGTGTTTCCGGATGTTTCTCCCAGGCAACAGGTGAAACGGTCGGATGAAACACCCGGGTTTCAGTCGGCCGTTTCGCCCGGGGCGCGCAGGCGGCGCCACAGTGTCACGCGGCTGACGCCGAGCAGGCGGGCGGCCTCCGTGCGATTGCCGCCCGCGCGGGCCAGGGCGTCGCGCACCGTCCTGGCGTCGAGCGTCGCGGCGGTGGGGGCGGGCTCGTCGGCGGGGGCGCGCCGGGCCTCGGAGAACTCGGGGGGCAGGTCCGTCTCGCGCAGCACGGGGCCCTCGCCGATGACGTAGGCGTACTCCATGACGTTGCGCAGCTCGCGCACGTTGCCGGCCCAGGTGTGGGCCTCGAGCAGGCGGCGGGCCTCCGGGGCGATGCGCTCCACGCGCCGGGTGCCGCGCTGCTGGTGCTCGTCGAGGAAGCGCCGCGCGAGCGGGAGGATGTCGCCCCGGCGCTCGCGCAGGGTGGGCAGGAAGATGGGCACCACGCGCAGCCGGTACATCAGGTCCGCGCGGAAGCGGCCGGCCTCGACCTCGCGCCGCAGCGCCCGGTGCGTGGCGGCGATGATGCGCACGTCCACCGGCACGGGCGCGCGGCCGCCCACGGGGATGACGGTGCGCGTCTCCAGCACGCGCAACATCTTCGCCTGGAGGTCCAGGGGCAGCTCCGCCACCTCGTCGAGGAAGAGCGAACCGCCATGCGCCAGCCGGAAGTGGCCCGGGCTGTCGCGCACCGCGCCGGTGAAGGCGCCGCGCACGTGGCCGAACAGCTCGCTCTCCAGGAGGCTGGGCGGCAGCGCGGCGCAGTTGATGGCGCGAAACGGCCCCTTGCCCCGGGGAGACAGCGCGTGCAGCGCGTGCGCGATGTGCTCCTTGCCCGTGCCGGACTCGCCTCGCACGAGGACGCTCGACTCCGTGCGCGCCACCTTCTCGACGATGCGGAAGACGCGCCGCAGCCGCGCGTCGCGCGTCCACAGCCCGTGGAAGACCTCCGCGCCCTCGGCGTCCGCGGTGGCCTCGCGGCTCACGAGCAGCGCCCAGCCCAGCGTCCGGCCCGCCTGCGTCAGCGCCACCGCGCGCACGCGCAGGTTCTGCGTCGCGTCCTGGGCTCGCGCGCGGAGGCGGACGACCGTGTCCCGGCCGTCGGTGAGCAGCGGGTCCTGCCGCTCGCCGCCAGGTGGAAAGACGAGCAGCTCGGACAGGGGCGTGCCCTCCGTCACGGGGCCGCCGAGCAGGGCCTCCAGCGCGGGCGTGGCCGCCAGCACCTTGCGGCCCGTGTCGACGAGCAGCACGGCCCCCGTCAGCGTGTCGAGCGCGGACAGCGTGAGGCGGGCGGGGGACGCGGCGCGGGAGGAGGCCATCCGCCCCTGCATACCGCGCCGTCCGCGCCGCCGCATCCTGGCCTCAGGCGCGACCGCGCAGCATCAGCTTCCAGTACAGCTGCGGCAGGCCGTACTTCTTCATCAGCCACATGTCCCGCCGCTCCTGGAGGGTGTCGATGAGCGGCAGGCTGGGGGTGGGCTTCCCGTCGTAGTCGAACTCGGCGAGCAGCAGCTTGCCGTAGCCGGTGGTGAGGGGGCAGGACGCGTACCCGTCATACCGCGCGGTGGGGGCGCGGCCGGCCATGACGGCCTGGAGGTTCTCCACCAGGACGGGGGCCTGCTTGCGGATGGCGGCGCCGGTGCGGCTGGTGGGCAGGTCCGACGCGTCGCCCAGGGCGAAGACGGTGGGGAACTCCGGGTGCTGGAGCGTGTGCTTGTCCGCGCGCACCCAGCCCACGCACGCGCCGTCCTTCGACGTGAGCGGGCCGCGCTTGAGGAAGTCCGGGGCGCTCTGCGGCGGGGTGACGTGGAGCAGGTCGTAGCGCATCGTGACGCGGGTCTTCCGCCCATCCCGCGTCGTCTCGAAGATGGCCTCGCGGCGCGCGCCATCCACGGCGACCAGGTCGTGGGTGAAGTGCGTCTGGATGCCGTAGCGCTTCACCACGCCCTCGAGGACCTGGGCGTAGGGCTGCACGCCGAAGATGGCCTTCGCGCCGGAGCCGAACACCACCTGCGAGCGCCCCAGGATGCCGGTGCGCCGGAAGTGGTCGGCGGCCAGGTACATGATTTTCTGCGGCGCGCCCGCGCACTTCACCGGCGTGGCGGGGTGCGTGAAGAGCGCCGTGCCGCCCTCGAAGCGTTGAATCATCCGCCACGTCTTCGGCGCCAGCTTCACGTCGTAGTTGCTGCTGACGTGCTCGGTCTCCAGGGCGTCGCGCAGGCCGGCGACCTTGTCCCAGTCGAGCTGGATGCCAGGGGCGACGACGAGGAAGTCGTAGCCGATGCGCAGGCCACCCCGGGTGCGGACCTCCTGGCGGCGCGGGTCGATCTCCTCGGCGGCGTCCTTCAACCACTTCACGCCCCGGGGGATGAAGTCCGCCTCGTCGCGGATGGTGTCCTCGGCGCGCGCCTCGCCCGCGCCCACGAGCGTCCACAGGGGCTGGTAGTAGTGGCGCTCGGAGGGCTCGAGGATGGCGACGTGCTTCTGCCCGGCCCGCGCCAGCCGCGCCGCCACGCAGATGCCCGCGGTGCCTCCGCCGATGATGAGCACGCGGTGGCGCTCGCTCACCGGCGCCACGGCGGGCATCGGTGTCGTCGCCGGGTCCTGACAGCCACAGTCCTCGCTCGGGCTCATCATCGCGCTCGCTCCCTGGGATTCGTGAATCACGGCAGGGGGCCCTAGCAGGGCGCGTGCCACCATCGTCCCCGGGGGCGAGGCGCCCGGGGACTGGTGGCCACGGTGTTTCACACCGTTTCAGGGTGTTTCAGGCGGGAGGCGGGCGAGGCCTCCCGTGCGGGGCGGCCTACTTGCCGAAGATGCCCCGCAGGCGCTTCTTCGCCTCCTCCTCGGCCTTCTTCTTCGCCTCGGCCTCCAGGCGGGCGCGCTCGGCGGCGGCCTTGGCCTCCAGCTCCTTGCGCTTCGCCTCGGCCTCCGCGCGGGCCTGGTCCTGGCCGCCCTGGATGATGCCCTGCACCTGCTTGCCGCGCTCGCCGCCGATGAGCTCGCCCGCGAGCGACGAGGCCGCCAGCTTCGCGATGGTCGTCACCGCGGGCTTCACGTCCACGCCCGTCACCTCCGGCTTCCACGCCTTGCCCGTCAGGTTGAGGCCCACCGGAATCGCCTCCGGCGGCGTCACCTTGCCCAGCGTCAGCGTCTTCACCGTCGACGGCGACAGCGACACGGCGCCCTTGAGGTCCAGCGAGCCATCCAGCCGGACCCCGCCGCTGAAGCTCATCGCCGCCTCGGGGCGCGTCCAGGTGATGGGCTTCTCCAGCTGCGCGACGCCGTTCTGGATTCGAACGCCGAACGGCAGGTCCTCCCCCAGCGACGTCACGTCCGCGTTCTTCAGCGACTTGGACGCGAAGGGCAGCGCCTTGGCGAGCGGCTCGGAGACGGAGGCCACCAGGTCCTTGCTGAGCAGCATGCCGCCCAGGATGTTGCCGTTGATGGCGCCCAGCAGCGTCTGCTCGAGCCGGTCCGGCGTGTAGCCCACGCCCTTGACGTCCACGTTCCCGTTGAACGCGCCCGTCATCACCTTCTGCGGCGTGGCCTGCGCCAGGGCCTGCTCCACCTTCACGTTCTCCACCTTCACCTTCGCCTCGAACGGGCGCTTCTCCGCCGCCGGGCCCAGCCGCACGGACGTGCCGTCCGCGACCACCTTCCCGCCGAAGATGCCCGTGGAGAGCTTCTCCACGGTGATGAGGTCGTCGGTCATCTTCACCACGCCCGTCACGTTCGTCAGGTCCATCGCGCTGTAGCGCAGCGAGCCCACCGCGAAGCGGATGTCACCCCGGTAGCCGTTGAAGCGCGCCGGGTCCTCCGGCGGCGCCTCCGTCGTCTGCGGCGCGGGCACCTTCACGCCCCGCGCGGCCAGCTCCTTCTCGTCCAGGAGCAGTGCGTCCGCGTCCAGCTTGTTGCTCTTCACGTCCGCGGAGAACGTCGTCGTCGCCTTCTTGCCCGTGCCCGCCGTCGCGAACGACGCGCTGCCCGTCACCGTGTCGTCGAGGAGCTGCGCGCTCAGCTTCGGCACGTCCACCTTCATGCCCGCGCCGCTCTTGGAGGGCGCGTACGTGCCCGCCGCGGCGAACTCCATCCGCTGGCCCGGCGCCTTGTCCACGATGAGGCCCGGCCGCAGGTCCACGCCCGCCAGGTCCGCCTTCGCGTCGAAGCGCAGCGCGCCGCCGCTGGCCGCCGCGCCCGTCACCTTCGCGGTGAGCTTCATCACCCCGCCCGCGTCCTTGGTGAGCTGCGCGGGCACCTTCAGGCGCACCGGCGTCAGGTCCACGTTCACGTCCAGGGCCTGAGCGTCCTGCGTGCCGCTGCCGCGCACGTCCAGCCCGATGGGGCCGGCAATCATCCCGTCCAGCTGCTTCTTCAGGGGCGGGTAGTACTCGGCCAGCGCCGCAGGGTCGAGGTTGCGGCCCACCAGCTCGAAGCCCTGCACGGACGGCTTCTCCGTGAGCAGCCCCTTCACCTGGCCCTTGCCGCTGATGTTCGCCGGGCCCAGGTCCAGCTTCAGCTTGTCCAGCGACAGGTCGCCCGCGTTGACGTCACCCGCGACGTCCGTGTCGAGCACCACGTCCAGGTCCTTGCCGCCCTGCGAGCCCGCGAAGCGCAGGCCTAGCGCCTTGATGACGCCCACCAGCCGCGTGGGACCCTTGCCACCGGGCACCGCGCCGCCCAGCTCCGCCTTCCAGTCCGCGTCCAGCGTGCCCGCCTGGAAGCCCAGGTCCGGCGGGAGGAAGGGCCCCAGCGGCGCCAGGTCGATGCGCTCCGCCTTGAGCGTCACCCGCTCCGGCGTGGGAATCAGCGTGGGCGGCAGCGGCGCGGCGTGCAGGGACAGGTGCAGGTTCTGCTTCTCCGCCAGCACCGCCGCCGCCAGGTCCACCACCAGCGGCTTGCCCGCGCGCAGGTCCTTCACCTCGATGTCCAGGTCCTTCACCGCCAGCTCGCGCGCGGTGGCGCCACCCGAGCGGTCCACGAAGCGGATGGTGCCGTCCGTGACGGCCGCGCGCTCCACGTGCACCCCGGACAGGTCCGTGGGCTGTGACGGCTCCTCCTCCGGCTTCTCCTCCTCCTTGGGGAACACCTCGTCGAGCCGCTGCATGAGCCGCTGCACGTTGGTGGTGCCGTCGGGGAAGCGCACGACGTTGACGGTGAGGCCGGAGACCTCCGCGTGCTGCACCTGGATGTCCTTGCCGCGCGAGGACAGCAGTGGACCGGCCGCGACGCTGACGTTCAGCGAGGCCAGCTGGGCCAGGGGCAGCTCCTCGCCCTCGGCGGGGCCGACGGAGACGTCCTCGACTTCGACGCCCACGCGCGGGAACAGGTGCGTGGAGATGTCACCCACGGCGATGGGGCGCCCCAGCTTCTTCGAGTAATCGGTCGCGTACGCCTGGGCCGTCTTCAGCAGCATCGCGTCCAGCTGCCAGAGGGCGACCATGACGACGATGACGAGGAGGGCGAAAATGCCCCCGAGGACGAATGGCCACCGGCGCTTCTTCTTCACGAGGTCGGACATCGCTTGGTACCTCCTCCAGCGAGCGGGCCACGGGTCGCGGCTCGGCGCGAGGCCCGGACGGCGTGCAGACGCTTAGCGCAGCCCGGGGCCTGTCGCACGCACGGACGCGACCGGGGGCGGCGGGTTGGGAAATGACTCATCCCATCCCGGGACGTCCCCGGCGCGAGGAAATGCACGGGCCCGCCGGACGACGGGGGCGTCCGGTGACCCCTCGGGCGAGAGACGGGGGCGCCAGCCGGCCCTCTGGCGCCCCCTGCCGCTCGACAGACCCCGGATGTGTGCACGCCCGCCGCCGAAGGGAAGGGGACCGCCTCACGCCGCCTCGGCCCCCAGGAAGGAGCTGCCCAGCTGCTGGGTGTTGGCCTCCATGGCCTTCATCGCCACCAGCGGATTCCAGAAATCCACGTAGCGGGTGATGCGGCCGTCCCGCGTCTCCACCACGGAGATGTACGTCTGGTTGTACGGGCGGCCCGTCGTCAGCGCCTTGCCCTCGCTGGAGAACTCCGCCACCACCAGCGCCGGGTCGGTCGTCTCGTGGAACTTCAGGTTCGTGAAGCGGACCTCGAAGTGCCGCGGGAAGTTCTTCATGTACTCGAAGAGCTCCTGCTTGCCGGCCACCTTCTGGGGGAAGCCCTCCGGGCCGTACGGGAACTCCAGCACCCCGTCCTCGGCGAAGAGCGCCACCCACTCCGGGATGCGGTCGCTGGACAGGTACTGGAGGTGCCGCCGGAAGGTCTCCTGCGCGCGCTCACGGATGGCGGAGGGGGAGGTCGTCTGGGTCGTGGTCGTCATGGTGTGTCTCCTGTCTCGATAGTGAGTGGTTGATTACTCATGTTTTGGGGTTTGAAAAAGGCCCGCGGGTCGCGAGCCGTGAAGAGTGATTAACCACTCACTGGTTCTGATGTCAAGCGCGTCGATTTCATCATTGGGAATCGGCTTGGGTGTGTGCGTGTGGGTGAGGTTGACTCCATTGAGATGTGCAATTAGTCACTCACCATGGCTCCATCTTCTTCGGAAGCACCCACGACGTCCCGCAAGCTGTCCACGGCCGAGGAGCGCCGGGCCACGGTGCTGCGCACCGCCATCCAGGCGTTCGCGGCGCGGGGCTACTACGGCACGGCCACCACGGAGGTGGCCAAGGCGGCGGGTATCTCCCAGGCCTACCTGTACCGGCTGTTCCCGGACAAGGAGGCGCTCTTCGTGGCGGTCATCGACCACTGCGCCGCGCGGCTGCGGCAGAGCATGGCGGAGGGCGTGGCGAAGGCGAGGAGCCGAGAGCCGGAGGCGGTGCTGGCGGCGATGCAGTCCTCGTACGCGCGGCTCATCGACGACCAGGACCTGCTGCGCGTGCTGATGCACGCCAACTGCGCCGCGTCCGAGCCGCCCATCCGCGAGGCCATCCGCGACTGCTACGCCAAGCAGGTGGAGTACGTGCGCAGCGCGTCCGGCGCGTCCGACGCGCAGATTCGCGACCTCGTCGCGCGGGGGTTGCTGGCGAACGTGCTCGTCGCCGTGGGCGCCAGCGAGGTGGACGCGCCCTGGACGCGCACGCTGCTGGCGCGCTGAGGGGGCGCGCGGCGCCAGGGCGGGCGCCCGGCCGTTGCCGCGTGGAAAGGATGCGCGAGCGGATGGGCGCGCAAGCAACGCCGCCTGGCTCACGGCGAGGGTGACCCCTGGGGTGAGGCGACTTTCCCTTTCATCCCCCCATGCGGAGACTGGCTCCGTCATTTCGGAGAGAGTCGTCATGCGCATCCGTGTCGTCGTCTGCCTGCTGTCCGTCGGTCTCTGCGCGTGCGCGTCGCACTCGAAGTCAGGGGCCCCGTCGTCGTCCGAGCTGCCCACGCCCGAGCGGGCGGCCACCGCCGCGTACTCGCACTTCCTGCGCGAATACATGGACTGGTTCCTCGCCGCCAATCCGGTGCGCGCGACGCGGCTGGGCTTCCACGAACACGACTGCCACCTGCAGGAGGTCACCGCGGAGGCGCTGAAGCGCAAGGCGGACGCGCTGCGCGGCTGGGTCACCCGCCTGGAGCAGGTGAACGGCTCCAAGCTGTCCGGTGACGCGGCGGTGGACGTGGTGGTGCTGGACCACGCGCTGCGCGCGGAGCTGCTGGAGCTGGAGGAGGAGCGCGTCTGGCAGCGCAACCCCGGCAGCTACGTGGAGCTCATCTCCGGCGGCCTGTCGAGCCTGTCGTCCCGCGAGTTCGCCCCCGTGGGCGAGCGCATGCGCAGCCTGCGCGCGCGCATGACGCGCATCCCCGGCGTGCTCGAGGCCGCCAGGGCCAACCTCCAGGACGTGCCCCGGCTGTGGGTGGAGCAGGCCATCCGCGACGCGCGCGGCACCGTGGTGTACCTGCGGCTGGACCTGCCCCGCGCCCTGGAGGCCCAGGGCATCGACCAGGTGCCCGGCGCGGAGCGCGAGGCCTTCAACGCGGCCCGCGAGGAGTCGGTCCGCTCCATGACGGAGTTCGTCGCGTGGCTGGAGAAGGACCTGCTGCCGCGCGCCACCGGCGACTTCCGCATGGGCCGCGCGCTGTTCGAGAAGAAGCTGGCGCTGGAGGAGCACGTCACGCTCGACGCGGACCACCTGCGCGACATCAACGAGCGCGCCATCCGCGACTACAAGGCCTGGGTCGCCCGTGAGGCCGCGAAGGTGGACCCGACGAAGTCTCCCGACATCGTCATGGCCTCGCTGGTGCGCGACCACCCGGCGTCCGAGGAGCTCATCCCCCTGGCGCGCACCCAGCTGGTGGAGCTGCAGCGCTTCGTGCGCGAGAAGAACATCCTCACGCTGCCCTCGGACTCGCTGCCCTCCGTGCGCGAGACGCCGCCCTACGAGCGGCTGAGCTTCGCGTCCATGGACACGCCCGGCCCCTTCGAGCGCGCGGGCCAGGCGGCCTACTACAACATCACCAACGTGGAGCCCGAGTGGACCGCCGACGAGAAGTCCCAGCACCTGACGTACTTCAACCGCGCGGGCCTCCTGGGCATCACCGTGCACGAAGCCATGCCGGGCCACTTCGTCCAGCTGCTCTACGGCGCGAAGATTCCCACCGACGTGCGCAAGGTCTTCGCCCCCGCCTCCATGGTGGAGGGCTGGGCCCACTACGCCGAGCAGATGATGGTGGACGAGGGCCTGGGAGAAGGCGACCCCGCGGTGCGCCTGGGACAGCTGCGCCGCGCGCTCCAGCGGCACGCGCGCTGGTACGCCGCGCTGGCGCTGCACGTCTACGGCGAAGACCTGGACGCGGTGGCGAGGCGCTACGCCGAAATCGCCTACTTCGAACCCTTCCCCGCGCTGCGCGAGGTGGAGCGAGGCACCTCCAACGCCACCTACCTGTACTACGCGATGGGGCGGATGCAGATCCTGAAGCTGCGCGAGGACTACCGCCGCTACCTGGAGTCCAAGGGCGAGAAGTTCGTGCTGAAGGACTTCCACGACCGCTTCCTCCAGCTGGGCCTGCCGGTGTCGCTCGCGCGCCGGGTGCTCATCCCGGGCGACGAGGCTCCCTCCTTGGAGTGAGCCCCGCCCCCCGGGCCCCGCACTCACAGCTCGATGACGTCGTCGTCGGTCGTGGGCCGGGGCTCGCGGGTGGACAACCCCTCGATGGTGAAGCCCCGGGGCGCGCGCAGGGTGCCCCCGTGGTTCGGGTCGATGAACATGCGCACCGGCGCCTCCATCCCCTCGTAGCTCACCTCGAACACCTCCAGCCCCACGAACTCCGGCTGGGGTGGGGCGTCGCAACACGGCCCCAGGCGCTTCCACGCCACGCGCTGTCCTTCCGGTCCGCGCAGCAATTCGAAGAACGCCATGACGCCCGGATTGCCCCAGCCCACCCGCACCGGGTCCTCCTTGCGGTAGCCATAGGCCTTCGGGTCCGAGGCCTCTCGCTCGCGAGTCTCGGGCGGGCTCGGCGCCCGGGCCTCCGGCGCCCGGCGCACCGCCGCGTTGTTGGAAGAGGTACAGGCCGCCAGCGTCAGCAGCCCCACGCAGGCCATCCGCAGTGACTTCATTCCGCACCCTCCGTCCCCAACCGTCCGGGGCGAAGGTGGGGCCTCGCCGCCCCGCGTGCACGCCGGCCGGGCGGCCCGATGTCGAGGCGACGACGCTTCCACGCCCTCACGACGGGCCCTCGCCTCCCCGTCGGGTCAGGCCCCCTGTCGCGCTGGTGTGTCCCTCCGGCCCACCCTGTCCGGAAGTGGAGGCGCCAGGGCCCCCGTGTCGGCGCGGCTCACGTGCCCCAGTAGTAGCTCCACTTGAGCATGAGCGCGTCGTTGGCCGGTCCGGACAAGAGGCGTCGGGGCGCCAGCGACGCGAAGGCCCGCTCGCCCTCCGGCGTCGGCAGGCCCTGCTGCGAGCGCGAGTACACGCAGAAGAGGGTGGAGCCCAGCCGGTACTCCCACCGCAGCACCACGTTCACCGCGAGGGCGGTGTCGTAGAAGTCGCTGTCCTCCGCGGGTGTGAAGGGCCGCAGCGTGTCGAGCCGCACCGGCGTCTTGCGCTCGTCGCTGGTCGCCGTGAAGTAGGAGCCGTACCGGCCATACGCGGTGAACAGCTGCGCGTAGCCCTGCAGGGTGAGCCGGGGCGACAGCACCCACTGCTGGCGCAGGGTGAAGGACAGGTAGCGCGAGTCCAGCGCGCCCAGCAGGAAGCGCCCGTCGTCGAGCGTGTCGACGTAGCGCGGCCCGTGGTCCGTCTTGTCGTTGCTCACGGAGAGCTCCGTCTGGAGCGAGGGGTGGGGGCGCAGGGAGAGGGTGAGGTCCGCCGTCCAGCCCCAGGCGGGGGGCAGGGGCCCGTCGCTCTGGAAGCGGTGGCCCAGGGCCACCCACAGCTCGGCGGACACCAGGCGGTTCGGGTTGGTCTCCGTCCACGCCGCGGCGAACCAGCGGTCCGCGCGCTCCAGCGGGACGCCGGTGCCGCGCATCTCGCGCACGTCGAAGTCGTTCAGGTCCACGCCCGTCTCGAAGCCGACCACGTCGAAGCTGGGCAGCGTGACGGAGCCGTTGAGGTTGCCCCACGTCACGCGGTGCTCGCCGCGCGAGTCCGCCGTCCAGCGCGAGCCGCCCAGCGCGTTGACCTGGAGCGAGCGGAACGGCCCCGCGCCGTTGGGCTTCGCGTAGCGCAGCACCGCCCGGGGTGACACGTCGTTCTGGATGGACTGGAAGCCCGTGGCGCGCAGGGACAGGCGGGGCGACGCCACGTCCACGCCCACCTCCGGCCGCCAGCCCTCGCCGCCGAAGCGCCCCGCGCGCAGGTAGCCGCCCACGCCGGAGTCGCCGCGCGACAGCCGGGTGCCGTCCGGCAGCACGCTCTGCGGCACGCCGCCGTCGACGCGCGTCGCCAGCAGCATGCCGTAGACGCCCCAGTTCGCGTCCTGTGTCTTCAGGTCGAAGTCGAGCGCGCCGGCCAGCCCGCCGTGGCCCCGGCACGACGCGGGCCGCTGGGCGTCCTCCAGGGCGGCGTCCTCCGCGGTGCACGTGCCCTCCAGCGGGTTGGCCATGGCCACCGAACCGCCCACGCGCGACCCCGTGCCCACCTTCCCGCGCGCCACCGCGACCAGGAAGTGCGTCGTCGCCGTCGGCGCATCCGGCAGCTCCACGCCGGGCCCCACGTGCATGGGCCTGCGCCAGTCCAGCCGCAGCCCCCGGTCCGGCCGCTCCTCGTCGCGCTCGCGCCACGGCCCCATCACCACCGCGTCCAGCACGCCCACCTGCACGCCGCCCACCGCCCCCGTCACCTTCGCGGCGCCGAGGATGGGCGTCTCCAGGCCGATGCGCCGCGAGTAGAAGAGCGCCAGCGGCGCGTCGCCCACGTTCATCCCCACCGGCTGGAACAGCTCCATGCCCTGGGTGAAGAACGGGCGGCGCTCCGGATAGAACTGCTCGAAGGTGCCCAGGTTCAACAGGAGCTGGTCCGCCTCCACCTCGCCGAAGTCCGGGTTGAACGTCGCCGCCAGCGACAGGTTGCTGGTGAGCGCCGCGCGCACGTCCAGCCCCACGTCCATGGACGGGCTGAGCAGCCGGGGCGCAGGCCGCGTCGCGTCCGAGTACTGCGGATGCGCCAGGCCCCGCGCCGCGACATAGGGCGTCAGCTCCCACCGGCCGCGCGGTTGCAGGCCCGTCAGGCCCGTCAGGTGGCCCAGCCGCGACACGTTGGCGTTGTGCGTGCGCGGGTTCTCCACCGACTCCAGCTCCTCGTTCTTGCGCGCGATGTCCCGCCGCACCGAGAAGCCCCAGGTCTGCACGGACGCCTCCGGGAAGCGCAGCAGCGACAGGGGGATGGCGAACTCCGCCACCCAGCCGTCCGGCACGCTCCCCGCCGCGGCGTCCCAGATGCCGCTCCAGTCCTCCGTGTAGAAGCGGTCGTCGTAGTACAGCCCGTCGCTCTGCACGCCCCCGGCGGAGAGGGAGAAGTTGTACGCGGTGCGGTGGTCGTGCGCCGGGTCGATGAGGACGTGGAGGGTGTCCGAATAGGGCGCGCTGTCGCGCCGCCCCAGCCGCCGGTCGATGCGCGAGGGCTCCGAGTCCCGCGCGATGATGCCCACGTACAGCGTGTCCTCGTCATACAGGACGCGCAGCTCCGTGCGCTCCGAGGGCGTCCGCCCCGCCACGGGGAAGCGCTCCACGAAGGCGTCGAACACGGGCGCCCGGGCCCAGTCCGCTTCGTCCAGCCGCCCATCCACCTGGATGGCCCCGGTCGCCGGCGCCGCCTGGATGAACTGCTCCACCCCCGCGCCCTCCACCGCGCCCGCCGCCGCCGCGCCCCACAGCGCGACGCCGAGCGCGACGCCCACCCTCGCTCCCCATGACATGACCGCTCCCTCGACCACGGCGTGCGTGGTCGCCCGTTTCGCAGGACCCGTGTGGAAGGCGGAACTCCCGGCGTTCCTGGGAGTCCCTACGGCTTGCGCTGACCGTCCTGACCGCCCTTGGACATGGAACGCATGAACGCGTCATCGATTCCATGGATGCGCAACCGGACGAGGTCGTCCGGCGTGATTTTCGAGTAGCCCGCATCGCGCATCTGCTTCACGAAGGCGGGCGTGACGCCGTGGATGCGGAAGGCCACGAGCTGCTCCTGGGTGATGTCCTGGAAACCCAGGGCGCGCATCTCCTTCACGAATTCCGGCGTGACGCCGTGGATACGGAAGGCCACGAGCGCGTCGCCGTCGAGGTCCTTGAAGCCCAGGCTCTTCATCTCCTGGGCGAAGCGGGCGGAGACGCCGTGGATGCGGAAGCCGACGATGGCGTCTGCGTCCAGGTCCTTGAAGCCCAGGCCGCGCACCTCGCGGATGTAGTCCGGGGTGACGCCGTGGATGGACATGGCGAGCAGGTCGTCCCAGTCCAGCTTGGGGAAGCCCGCGCCGGCCAGCCCCTGGATGCGCTGCGCGGTGACGCCGTGGATGCGGCCCGCGACGAGCTGCTCGAGCGTCAGCTTCGTGAGGCCGTGCTTCGCCAGGTCGCGCACGTAGTCCGCGGTGACGTGGAAGATGCCCACCTGGAAGAGGTCGTCGCGGGGGATGTCCTTGTAGCCCACCGCCGCCAGGTCCTGGAGCTGCCGGGTGGTGAGGTCCGCGGCGGCCAGGTCGAACTGCTCCCGCTGGGTGAGCTTCGGGTAGCCCAGGCCAGCCATCGCCTTCGCGTAGGACTCGCTCGGGGTGAAGCGGTAGTGGCCCGCGCCCTCGCCCTTCTGGAACTGGCCGGTGAAGGCGAAGGTGCCCGCCTCGCGCGGCAGCGTGAAGGAGGTGGGGCCGTCCTTCGTCGAGAGACCCTGGAGCGAGGACACGGGCTCCGAGAAGCCGAACGTTCCCCGGTCGTCCTTCCCCGTCTCGCGGGAGTGGGAGAGCTGGAGGTGGAGCTGGTCGGGCTGCTTGGGAGAGAGGGATGCGGTCCACGTGCCCACCGACTCCTCGGCGGCGGCGAGCGTGGCCCACAACAGGACGAACAGGGACAGCGGCAAGGACGTGCGACGCATGATGGGACTCCTGGGGACAGACCCCTCCCGTCCGGCGCGCGCCCTGGGAGGGACGCGTCCGGCGGGAGAGGGGGATGGATGGGAAGGGGAGGTGCTGCTTCGTGTTACGGCTTCGCGCCGCGGATGCGCCGGATGAAGTCGGCGTCCACGCCACCGGCGCGCAGCTGGACCAGCTCGTCCACGGAGAGGTCCTTCATGCCCGCGTCACCCAGCTCCCGGAGGAAGTCCGGGCTCACGCCGAGCGCGCGCAGCTGCGTCAGCTGGCCGGGGTCCTGCGTCTTCACGCCCGCCGAGCGGATGGCGTCCAGCCAGTCCGGGGTGACGCCCACCGCGCGCAGCTCCTGGAGGTCGTCCGCCGTCAGGCCGCGCAGGCCGCGCTGGTCCAGGGCGCGCACGTAGGCCGCGTCCACGCCCACCGCGCGCAGCTCGGAGACCTGCTCCAAGGTCAGCTTCGAGTAGCCCGCCGAGCGCAGGGCCTCCACGTACGCCGCGTCCACGCCGAGCGCGCGCGCGTGCGTCAGCTCCTCCGGGTCGTTGGTGGCGAAGCCGGCCGCGGAGAGCGCCTGGATGTACTCGGGCGTGACGCCCAGGTGCCGCAGCTCCACCAGCGTGTCCACGTCCAGCTCGCGGCCGAAGCGGGTGTTCATCTCCTTCACGAACGCCGGGGTGACGCCCGCGTGGCTCATCTCCACCAGGTTGGACACGGTGGGCTCGAAGCCCATCTCCTCCAGCGCCTTCACCTTCTCCGGCGTGACGCCGGCGACCTTCAGCTCGACCAGCTGGTCGACGGAGAGCGGCTGGCCAGCGCCCACGCGCGTCGTGTCGTCCGCGTCGTCATGGCCGCGGCCCGGCTTCGGCGGGGGCTTGGGCGCGGCGGCGACGCGCGGCGCGGGCATGGCGAGGGCGCGGGGCGCGGCTGGCGGCGCGGGGGGCGCCGGGAACGCGACCGGCGCGGGAGGGACCGGGGGCTCGGGCGGGGTGGCGACGGACGAGGCGGGGGTGGCCGCGGACGTCTGGCCCATCACCATGGCCGTCAGGGGCGCGGCCACCGCGAGGCTGCTGACCAGGGTGAGCACGGACGCGCCCGCGACCCACCGGGAGGAGCAGCGCGGCGACGGGTTCGCCACCAGCCGGCGCACGCGGTCGGGGAGCGACCCGCCCAGGGCGGACATGGCGGGGCCGGGCAGGGCGTCCGGCATCACGCGCAGCGTCTCGAGGGCGGTGAGGGCGCGCGCGTAGGACAGCGAGCTGCCGCTGGCGCCCACCGCCACGTCGTCGCAGCAGTGCTCGCGCTCCACGCGGACGACCTGGGACATCCACTGCACCGCCGGGTGGAAGAAGAAGAGCGTCTCCACCAGCACCTGCGCCAGGTTCACCGCGAAGTCGTGCCGGCGGATGTGCGCCAGCTCGTGCGCCAGCACCATCTCCAGCTGGCGCGCCGGCAGCCCCGTCAGCGTGGACATGGGCAGCAGCACCACCGGCGACAGCCAGCCCACCGCCGCGGGCACGTCCACCTCCGTCGACTGCAACAGGCGCACGGCGCGCTCGAGCCCCAGCCGCCGCGACAGCAGGTCCAGCCGCTCCTGCCACTCGGAGGGCACCGGCATCGCCCGCTTCGCCAGCTGACGCAGCCGCACCCACTCCGCCGTCAGCCGGCCGGAGCACAGCCCCACGCCGGCCACCCACGCCAGCACCAGCCACCGCAGGTGGCGGTCCACCAGCTGGCGCGCCTTCTCCAGCAGCGCGCCCACGCCGCTCCACGCCCCGCCCTCTTCACGGGGCGCCTCCTGGCGGAGCGCGTGGCGGGCGAGCGGCAGTCCCCGGACGCGCGCCTCGCGGGCGGCGCGCGGGCCTGGCTCGACGCGCGCCTCGCGGCCTTCCTCGAGGTTCGCGCGGCGCTCCCCCGCGGAGGCGTAGTGCCGCGCCCCGGTGGCCACCGGCAGCGCCACGGTCAGCACCAGCGCGCCCAGGGCCAGCGCGTAGCGCGCGTTGGCGGCGCGGCGGCCCACCGTCACCAGCGCCAGCCCCAACGCGAGCGCCACCAGCGCGCCCTGCCAGAGCGAATGCAAGAGCGCCCAACCCACCGACTCCATCATCAGGCCGTTCATTCCTCCGCTCCTTCCAGCGAGTCGAGCAGCTGGCGAAGCTCCGCCAGCTCCTGGGGACTCGTCTTGCGCGACGACAGCGCCTGCATCGCCAACCGCGCCGGGGAACCCCCGAAGGCGCGCTCCATCAAATCACTCACCAGCTGCCGCTGCGTGCGCTGCTCCGTGGCCTTCGCCCGGTAGACGTGCGCCCGCTGGGACTCGTCCCGCTCCACCAACCCCTTCTCCGTCATGATCTGCATCAACTTGAGCACCGTCGTGTAGCCCGTGCCCTCCTCCGGTTCGCGCCGGTGGAGCGCCTCATGGACTTCACGCACCGTGCTGTCTCCTCGCTCCCACAGCACCCGCAGGATGGCCAGCTCCCCGTCGGTGGGGCGCGGCAGCTTCGAATCACTCATGACTCCCTCGGCTCGCTATCCACGGCCTCATCATACGAATGGGTTCGTAGATGTCAACGAAGGGCTTCGTAGATTCCCACGGTGAAGTGGGATTCCGTGCGCGGGTGTGGGGATTGGCCCGTGTGAGAGGGGGCGGGGGGCTTGCGGGGGTGTTCGAGGGCCTGGCCGCTCCATGCGGGTGCCCTGGGTGGGAACGGGGCTTCACCGGGGCTGGGCATCCGGGTTCCCTCGCGAGGGCACGGGACTGCCCATCAAGTCGTCCCTGGGTCGCGCTCGGCTCCTCCCCTGGGGAGGGGGCGCGTCGGCGGCGCGGCGCGGCGTGGACGGGGGCTGCTGGCACATCCGGTGAAAAAGGGCCTCCGCGGACGGGCCATGACGGCCCCCTACGAAGCGATGCGAGGCGAGCGATGACGGTGTGGAGCAGGAATTGGATGGGCGCGGCTTGTGCCGCGGTGCTGGGCGTGGCGGGTGGTGCGGTGGCGCACGACCTGACGGCGGTGAAGCTGGTGAATGGCCAGGCGTCGGTGGAGGCGACGACGTATCCCTTCACGGCGACCTACTCGTTCGAGGTCACCAACGCGCACCCGACGCTGCCGTCGATTCTGCTGACCGCGGTGGATCCGCTGCTGGCGCTCAAGGGGTTCGTGTTCCCCTCGCTGCCCGTCACGATTCCGGTGGGGGACTCCGTCACCGTCACGCTGCCGGTGGTGCTCGACAGCTTCGACGACTGTGAGACGCTGGCGCTGCTCGACGGCACGCTCGACGCGAACATCGACAACGTCTTCACCGCCACCTTCGATTCGGGCCTGGCGGTGAGCACCGCGCGCGTCACCTGCGCCACGCCCACTCCGGACCTGACGTGCGGCGCGGCCACGCGCACGATTGGCTACTACCAGTCCCACCTGGTGCCGCTGACCGCGTGCCTGTTGGGCGGCCCCATCAACCTGGGGGGGCTGTTCTCGGTCACCACCGACATCGGGTTGGAGGGCGTCCTCTGGGGCAACCCCGACCAGTTCCTCGGCGGCACGCCGCGCAGCGACCTGGACCGCGCGCGCTTCCTGCTCGCGCAGCAGATCATCGTCGCCACCTGCAACCAGCGCCTCTTCGGCGCCTCGCCCGGCACGCTCATCACGGATGCCCAGGCCGCCATCGCCGGCGTCGCGTGCGGCGGCATGGACACGCTGACCACCCAGCTGCGCGCCTTCAACTCGAGCTGCGACGCGGGGCCCTTCCCTCCGCTCTACGTCTCCGGCCCCTCCACGCCGCTGGCCGCTCGCGCGCTCGGCGTCGACCCCTCCCTCCCCTCGCTCGGGACCTGCGCGCCGTGAGCCGGGGTGGGCCGCGCTGACCGAACCAAACCACACGAAACCTGAAGGAGTATCGCCATGAAGAAGATCCTGCTGACCGCATTCGGAGTGTCCACCCTGGCCTTCGCCGTCGCCGCCTGCGGCGGGGACGACTCGCGCCCCACGCCCCAGGATGACCCGCCCATCACCGAGGCCCCCGGCGGCGGCAGTGGTGGTGACCCGGCGCCCAACCCGGGCTCTGGCGGTGGGGGTGACCCGGCGCCCAACCCGGGCTCCGGCGGTGGGGAGGACCCGACGCCCGGCGGCGGCGGGGACCCGCGGCCCGGTCCCTCCGCGCAGACCTTCGAGCTGCGCATGAGGGGAGGGCACCTGGCCGGCTTCACCACCCTGCGCGTGCCGGTGTCCGACGTGAGCGTCACGGTGGACGGCAAGCCGCTGACGGTCCGCATGGTGTCGAACCTGGTCGACCTGGCGGCCAACCCGGAGCACGCGCCGCTGGTGGCCTACTTCGAGGTGCCCAAGGACGCGGGCATCGAGAAGGTCCACATCACCGTCGCCTTCAACGAGATGGGGGCCTTCAGCAAGGAGGGCGCGGTGGCGGAGACGCTCATCGACGCGCGTGTGGCCCCGCTCTCGTTCGACATGGCGGTGCGGGACCTGGCCACGCGGGGCCGCGCGGTGCTGGAGCTGGACGCGACGCGCTCGCTGGTGGCGCGTGCGACCAACTCCCTGCTGCTGCCCACCGGGACGGTGAAGTTCTAGTCCCGGAGGGGCCGGGCGTGGGCGGGGGGCTCCACCGCCGCCCACCCGGATGCCACGGCGAGCCTCAGCGCTCGCCGCCGGCGTTCACGGGGGCCGCGCCGTCCGTCTCCGGCTGCGTGCCCTGGCCGTCCTTGCCCTGCCAGAAGCGGCGCGGGTGGTCGTCGCCGCGCGTGCCGCCCGACAGCTTGTCCACCCAGGGGTAGCGCTTCGCCTCCTCGGCGGTGTAGCCCAGGTTGAACACGGTGGGGCTCTTGGGCAGCTCGCCGGCCTTCGAGTAGTAGGTGCCGAAGAGCCGGTCCCAGAAGTAGTTGGTGATGCCGTAGTTGCCCTGCTCGTTGTGGAAGTGGTGCGACAGGTGCAGGCGCTTGATTTCCTTCAGGAAGCCCAGCTTCGGCGTGTAGTTCAGGTGCTGGATGCAGTGGCAGAACTCGTAGAAGCACGTGATGACCATGCCCCAGCCCAGCGCCATGGCCGCCCCGGCCTTGCCGTTGATGAGGTAGCCCAGCGGCACCATCACCCCGCCCACCGTCGGCAGCACGTTGGCCAGCGCGCCGAAGAGCACGCGCAGGTCGTTGGGGTCCTGGTGGTGGTCGAAGTGGATGCGCTTCCACGTCGCGGCCGTCAGCGGCGACTTGTAGAGGAAGCGGCTGTGCAGGATGTGCTTGTGCACCAGGTACCAGCCGAACGGGAACGCCACGCTGGCGGCCAGCACGGCCAGCAGCATGCGCAGCGGGTTCTCGAACCACTTCACCGCGTACACCAGCGCGACCACGCCCACGGTGATGTAGGCGATGACGGCGTAGTACGTGAAGAACGAGTAGACCAGGTCCCCCAGCGTCATCCGGTCGAGGTTGTGCTTCCGGTTCTTCAGGAACGAAAAGGGTGCGCTGACCGCCACGGTATCCCTCGCAAGACAAGAGCTGGTGCCCCTGAGGGCAGATGCAGCAGATGGGCCCACGCCGTGCCCGCCGGCCGCGGGGTAAGCGACGCCGCTGTGAACTAGCAGGGCTCGGGCGCCTTCGCGCCACATTCATCTGGCGCGCTTCTACGATGTTCTTTCGCCTGAGTGAAGAACCGCTGCTGTCCCGCCTGTCGGCTGGCCGCCTGTCCCCAGGGGGAGCGCCCCGGGGTGGGACTTCCCGGGGGCGGAGCCCCTTCACACCTTCGCGGGGAGCGGGACGTACTTCGAGGAGGCTCCCATGGCGGGCAGGGAACACGAACCGCGGGCGCGGGGGGGCGGGCAGCCGAGTCCGCGGCGACGCGCGACGCCGGCCGGCGCCCGGGAGGACGCGCCCTCGGGGGAGCGGGGCGCGCTCGCCCTACGTCGCACCACTTCGGAATACCGCGCCGCGGCGCAGGAGCAGGCGGAGCGGGTGCGCGGGGAAATCGAGGCGGCGCTGAGCGTGGCCCGGAGCACGCGCGAGGACATCGAGCGGCGCATCGCGGACCAGCTGCACGCGCCGCCCGGCAGCCACCGGGCGCGGCAGCAGGCGCAACGCCAGACGCGACGCGGCACGCCCGCGACGCGGCGTGCGCGGGCGAAGAAGACGGCTCAGTGAGGGATGCGCTGTCCCTGGGCGGCCGTGCCCGCCGCCGGGGTGTCATCGTCGGGTCGCCGGCTCGGAGAGGGACGTGCTGGCCCTGGGTGGCAGTGCCAGTCGCAGCGGGGGCATCCTCGAGCCGGCTCAGGCTCAGTGAGGGATGCGCTGTCCCTGGGCGGCCGTGCCCGCCGCCGCCGGGGTGTCGTCCTCCGGCAGTGGCGGGGCCGGCGTGGCATCGGGCTCCTCGCCCAGGCCCTTGAGCTTGCGCGCCAGGTGCGCGGCCTGCTCTCCCTTGGAGCCCAGTTCGTGGCCCTGCGCGCCGATGAAGGAGACGCGGGCGCGCTCCAGCAGGGCCACCTGGGCGTGGAGCTGGGCGAGCAGCCGCTCGCGCTTGCGTGACAGCGCGTCCAGGTGGTTGAGCTCCTCGCCCAGGGAGGACGCGGCCAGCTCCAGCTGACGTCGGGCCACGGTGTCCTGGGTGGCGGCGGCGCGGGCGCGCAGCTCCTTCACCTGGGCGTCCACGTCGTTGGCCACCACGGAGTCGAGCTGGGAGGTGAGGCCCGCGTGGGCCTCCGCCAGGGAGAAGCACTCCGCGGCCATCTTCTCCACCACGCCCAGCAGCTCCGAGCGCCCGGGGCTCGCCGGCAGGCGCAGCGCCGCCGTCTTGCAGTGCCGGTACAGCGTGAGCGCGCGCTGGGTGAGCTCCTGCGCCTCGCCCTCCTTGAGGCGTCCGCCCAGCTCCTGGCCGCGCGCCTCCACGGTGTCGGTGTGGAGCTGGAGGTTGGCGGGCAGCGTGCCGATGGCCCAGAACAGCGCCACGCAGGTGTAGCCCACGAGCATGGACACCAGGCCGGTGCCGCCCAGGAAGTTGGCGTCCAGCACCTGCTGCACGTACAGGCCCAGCGGGGTGAGCAGGCCCGCGGCGGCGGCGCTCGCGGCGACGGCGCCGGGGCGGTTGGCCGTCTGGGCGCCATGGCCGAGCCAGGCCACCAGCGCGGCGGCGACGCAGCCGGCCACGCTCTGCGGCAGCGGGTCCGGCGCGCCGAAGAAGAAGGGGAAGGCGGGCAGCACCGTGAGCGCGGCGCGCAGGCCCAGGCCGTAGCCGGGCACGGCGCGGGCGCCCGCGAGCGCGGCGGCCACCACCGCGAAGTAGCCCGGCTCCAGCGACAGGCGCGCCACGGGCGTGAGCGGCTCCCAGACGCGCAGGGCGAGGGCGCCGAGCACACCCATGCCGGCCCCACCTCCCAGCGCGCGCAGGGTGCGTGACTCGAACTCCTCGCGGTGGAGGAACTGCAGGGAGAGGGCCATCGGGAGGTCCGTCCGTCCGGGCTAGTAGGCGTTGTTCTGACCGAAGTTCTTCATGGTCTTCTTGTAGAGCTTGCGCGTCTCGCGGGCGACGTCGCCGTCGTTCGCCGCCTTCCCATAGGCTGCCTCCGTCTGCTCCAGGTCCGCAAGCTCCCCCTGGAGCGCGTGGGATGACGCGCCGAACACCTTGCGGGCGTTGCGCAGCAGGGTGAGGGCGCCGGAGCGGTTGCCACGCTTCATCTCCTCGGCGGCGGCGACCATGTGCTGGGTTCCCAACGCTCGGGTGGCATGCACACGCACGTCCTTGTCCAGGTTCGCGCGCACCAGGGCGGTGTCCTGGGTGACGCTGGCGGAGAGGGTGAGCGCCGTCTGGGCGGGCGTGTCGCGGGCCACGTCCGTGTAGCTGACGTGGGCGTCGAGCAGCGGACGCGGCGCGGGGGTGGGCTGGGCGTCCAGCGTCAGCTTGACGACGACGCGCACGGACTGGTCGCCGGCCAGGTCGTAGAGGGGGACCTTGACGGTGTTCGCCTCGCGGGTGGCGGGCAGGCCCATGACCTGGGCGTCGCGGACCTCCGGGGGCAGGTCCAGGCGCAGCTCGACGCGGCGGGCGACGGTGCTGGTGGCCTGGTCCAGCTCGCGGGAGAAGACCTCGGCCAGCTGGGCCGAATCGTCGATGAAGCCGGAGAAGCCGCCGCCCTGCTCGGCCATGCCGCGCATGAGGGTGGTGTGGAAGTCCTCGCCCACGCCGAGCGCGCTGACGGTGATGCCCTCGTCGCGCAGCTGGCGCGCCAGCTTCATCAGGTCGCGGTCTTCGACGAGGCCCTCGGTGGGCTGGCCGTCGCTCAGGAGGATGGCGCGGCTGACGCGGTACTCGTTCACGTGGGGGCGCAGGGCCCTGGCGGCCTCGTTCAGGCCCCCGCTGATGTTGGTGGAGCCGTCGTCGCGGATGGCGTCGATGGCGGCGAGCAGCTCCTGGCGCACGGCCTGCGTGACGGGGCGGCTGGGGAAGGCGGTGACGTCCGTGCCGTAGTGGATGAGCGCCAGGCGGTCCTCCGGGGTGAGGCGCTGGACGAGCTCCGTGGCGGCGCGCCGGGCGTCGCGCAGCTTCTGGCCGGCCATGGAGCCGGAGCGGTCCACGACGAGCGCCAGGTTGACGGGCACGCGGCGGCCGGGCGCGGCCGGGCGGGCCTTGAGCTCCATCCACGCGAAGACCTCGCTGGGGCCGGCGGAGACGTACGCGCCGGACAGCTTGCCGGAGAGGGTGACGGCGCCGTCCGCGGGCTGGGCGACGACGAGCGGCAGCACGGTGGTCGCGGGCGCGTCATCCGGCCGGGCCACGGTGTGGCTGGTGTCCGTGACGGGCGGCGGCGGCGGGACGGCCGGCGGTGGCGGCTTGCCCACGAAGAGCGCGCCCAGGGCGAGCAGTCCGGCGGCGGAGACCAGCAGCAGGGTGCGGTTCATGCGAAGCCTCGGGGTGTGAAGAGCGTCGATGGACTCTACCCTCGCGCGAGTCGCCGCCCCGGCGCATCGGTCAGCGGGGGGAGGGTCCGCCGGATGACCGATGGGTCATCGCCCCCGCCTTTCTTCCGCGAGCGGCGCGCGGGGCCTACGCCTTCGCCCCCTGGCGCTGGGTCGCGCGCTTGAGCACCAGCTCCTCCACGACGCGGCGCACGCGGCCCTCGTCGAAGGGCTTCTCCAGGAGCAGGTTGGGGATGCTGGCGAGGAACTCTCGCGCGCCGGTGGTGAACGCGCCGCCGGAGACGAACACGAACCGCCCCTCCAGCCCGGCGCGGGAGCGCCGCACGGACTCGTAGACGTCGCGCCCCGTCAGGTCCGGCATCATCACGTCGCACAGCACCGCGTCCGGCTCCAGCCCCTGCTCCAGCAGCTCCAGCGCCTGCCGCCCGCTGTTGGCCACGGCCACCTCATGCCCGCGCAGGATTCGCTGCAACACGCGCCCCACCGCCGGCTCGTCGTCCACCACCAGCACCCGGCCGCGTGGGCTGCTCGGCGCCTGTCGCTGCGCCGTCGCTCCCGCCGCCGCGCGCGCCGCCTCCGTCGCGGACTCCGACGTGGGCAGCACCACGCGGAAGCTGGTGCCCTTGCCGGGCTCGCTCTCCACGCTGATTTCACCGCCCAGCCCGTGGACGATGCTGTGACAGATGGACAGCCCCAGGCCCGTGCCCACGCCCACCGGCTTGGTGGTGAAGAACGGGTCGAAGATGCGGTCGATGACCTCGCGCGGAATCCCCACGCCGGTGTCCTGCACCTCCACGATGACCCGGCCCGCGCCGTCCCTGCGCGTCACCAGCCGGATCTCGTTCCGGTGCGCCATGCCCTCCGGAATCGCCTGCGCGGCGTTGACCACCAGGTTGAGGAACACCTGGCTCAGCTTCCCCTCGTTCGCCATCACGAGCGGGATGTTCCCGTACTCGCGCCGCAGCTGCGCGCGGTGGCGAATCTCGTTCGCCGCCATCATCGCCACCGACTCCAGCACCCCGTGCACGTCCAGCGGCGACACGCGCTCCTCGTCCGGCCGGGAGAACGTCTTGAGCTGGCGGACGATCTGCCGCACCCGCTCCGCGCCCTCGCACGCCTCGCTGAGCACCTCCGCCCATTCGGCCAGGTCCGGCTCGCCCCGCAGCCGCGCCTGGAGCGCGGCCCCGCCTTCCCCGGGCGGCAGGTTGCGGTGGAACTCCTCCGCCAGGAAGCTCAGGTTGGACAGCACGAAGGCCAGCGGGTTGTTGATTTCGTGCGCGATGCCCGCCGCCAGCGTGCCCACCGACGCCAGCCGGTCCGCCAGCGTCAGCCGCGCCTGCAGCTGCCGCTGCTCCGTCACGTCGCGGGCGATGGACACCACCGCCGGCTGACCGTCGAAGCGCAGGGGCAGCGACACCACCTCCGCCACGCGCGTGCGCCCGTCGCGCCGCACCAGCCGCCGCTCGCCGGTGAGCGCCCCCGCCTTGGCCGCCTCCGGGCTGCGCATGTCCTTCATGAAGTCGGACAGCTTGCGCCCCACCAGCTGCTCCGCGCGCTCGAAGCCCAGCGTGCTCACCAGCGCCGCGTTGGCGTAGACGACGTGCCCGTCCCGCTCGATGGCCGCCGCGTCCGGCACGCCCTCCAGCAGCGCGCGGAAGCTCGCCTCCGACAGCCGCAGCGCCTCCTCCGCCTGCCGCCGTTCGGTGATGTCGCGCGCCAGGCCCTCCACCGCGACCACGCGCCCGGACGCGTCCATCACCGGCGCCACCACGTGCTCCAGCCACAACGTGCGCCCGTCCGGGTGGAGGAAGCGCACCACCACCGGCGCCCCCACCGACGCGCGCGGCGTCTCCAACAGCCGCTCCAGCGCCGCCCGGTCCTCCGGGTGGATGCGCCGGTACCACAGGTCCGCGTCGCCGTAGTGCGCCACCGGCCCGTAGCCCAGCTTCGCGTGCGCCACGCGGCTGACGTAGACGAAGCCCCGGGGCGCTTCGCAGCGGTACAGGTACAGCACGTCCGACGCGTTCTCCGCCAGCTGCCGGAAGCGCCGCTCCCGCTCGCGCAGCGCGCGCTCCGACTCGCGCCGCTCCAGCGCCACCGACAGCGCGCCCGCCGCCGCCGACAGCAGGTCCACCTCCAGCCGGTCCCACCGCCGCTCCTCGGAGCAGTTGTCGAAGCCGACGAAGCCCACCAGCACGCCCTGCACGCGCAGGGGCAGCACCAGGATGGAGAGGATGCCCTGCGGCTGCAGCAGCTCGCGCTCCGCGGCGGGGAAGCCCACCACCAGCCCCTCGATGACCTCCCCGCGCGACAGCGTCTCGTTCCAGCGCCGCAGGTGCGGCTCCATGGACAGGTTCTGCAAGTCGGGGTTGTCGATCTCCGCCTTCACCCCCGGCGCGCACCACTCCGCGCGCTGGCTGCACAAGAGCTCCGCGTCCGCGCCCCGGTGCAGCTCGAACACGTAGACGCGGCTGGCCCCCGCCGCCTGGCCCAGCGGCGGCAGCACCGGCCCGTACAGGTCCCCGCCGTCGCGCACCGCCAGCAGCCGCTGCTGCATCTCCACCAGCGCCGTGAGGTAGCGCTCGCGCCGCGCCAGCGCCCCGTCCGCCGCCTTGCGCTCGGTGATGTCGTTGAGCGTGCCGGACGTGCCGATCAGCGTGCCATCCTCGGCCACCATCCGCCGCGCGAACGCCTCCACCCAGCGGAAGCCGCTGTCGCGCGACAGGTAGCGCACCTCGCCGCGCGTCGCCTCGCCCTCCTCCTCCATCAACTGCCGGAACGCCTCCGCGCTGCGCTCCAGGTCCTCCGGGTGCACGAAGCCCAGGAAGGGCTTGCCCAGCGACGCCTCCACCGTGTGGCCGGTGATGTCCGCCCACGCCGGGTTGAGGAACGTCCAGTTCCCCTCCGCGTCCGTCTGGAACACCACCTCCTTCAAGCTGTCGATGACGAGCCGGTAGCGGCGCTCGTGAGGTGTCCAGTCAGGCCTGGGGGGCGGCTTCTGCATGTTGAGGCTCGAGGAGGAGGACCGCTCGGTCCGGGCACGGGGTGTCCGGGCGATGTACAACTATCCAACGATTCAGGATTTCCTGTCGTCCAGGCAAGGGGGCTTGCCTGACACCGTGAAGGTTGGGATTCGGACCGCTCCCTCTCCCGTGTTGTGAGAGGGCAGGGGGTTGGCTTCCTTCCGGACGGGTGGGGATGCCACCATGCAACGAGCGGGGAAGCCTTCCATGTCCTCTGGTCGCGCCCAGCTTCCAATGCCGCACCCGCTTCCCGGGGAGCGGAGCGGCTCGGTGCGTCCCCACGACGCGGCGCTGGGCCTGCTCGCCGAGCAGACGACCGATGGGCTCATCCTCGTGGACGCACGTGGACACGTGCTCGCATTCAACACCGAGGCGGGCCGCCAGTTCCTCATCTCCGCGCCGCGCGCGCTCGAACGCGGCGCGCTGCCCGGGTGCGTCTGGGTTCGCGCGGACGAACCTTCCATCCCATTGGAACTTTCGCCATTGGAGCGCGCGCTCACGGGCGAGGTGGTGCGGGAGGAGCGCTGGGGCGTGCGTCGCCCGGATGGGACGGTGGTGGTGTTGCGCGGGAGCGCGTGGCGGTACGGGGAGGCGGCGGGGGTGCTGCTGCGCACGCGCGAGGAGCGCACGTCGCGGCTGGACGTGGCGGGCGCGGCGCGGCTGCTGGCGGAGGCGGGCGCGCTGCTGGGCATGGAGCTGGACACGGAGGCGCGGCTGGAGCCGCTGCTGCGCCTGTTGGTGCCGACGCTGGCGGACGCGGGCGTGTTGTTCCTGGGCCCCGCGGGCGAGCCGGTGCGTCCGGTGGCCGCGCTCCACGCGGAGCCGGAGCGACACGTACTCCTGGTGGAGATGCTGCGCCGCTACCCGCCGGACGCGCAGGAGCCGCGCGGCCTGCCGGCCCTGTTCCTCACCGGCCGGACGGAGCGGGTGGAGGCGCTGACGCCCGCGCAGCAGGTGGCCTCCACGCGGGACGCGGAGCACGCGCGGCTGCTCTTGTCGCTGGGGCTGACGGGCTACCTGGGCGTGCCGCTGGTGGCGCGGGGGCGCGTCATCGGCGCGCTGCTCCTGTTCCGCACGGAGGGGGCGCGGGCCTTCAGCGACGAGGAGGAGCGGCTGGCGGAGGAGCTGGCCCGGCGCACGGCGCTGGCGCTGGACAACGCGCGGCTGTTGCGCGAGGCGCGCGAGGCGGTGCGGCTGCGCGACGAGTTCCTGGGCATCGCCAGCCACGAGCTGAAGACGCCCCTGACGCCGCTGCACTTGAAGGTGCAGCTGCTCCAGCGGCAGGTGGACCTGATGGCGGCGCACGGCCGGCCCGTCAACGCCGAGCGCGTCTCCGAGACGCTCGACGTGGTGCAGCGGCAGGTGCGCAAGCTGACGAGCCTGGTGGACAACCTGCTGGACGTGTCGCGCATCACCGCGGGCCGGCTGCGGTTGGAGCTGGAGGAGATGGACCTGGCGAGCGTGGCGGCGGAAATCGTCTACCGCTTCGCCCCGTCCGCCATGCAGCTGCACTGCTCGCTGGAGATGCACGCGCCGGTGCCGGTGCTGGGGCGGTGGGACCGGCTGCGGCTGGAGCAGGTGGTGACGAACCTGCTGTCCAACGCGCTGAAGTACGGCGCGGGGCAGCCGGTGCGCCTGAGCGTGGAGGCGGAGGGGCGCACCGCGCGGCTCACGGTGCAGGACGGCGGCATCGGCATCGCCCCGGCGGACCTGCCGCGCATCTTCGAGCGCTTCGAGCGCGCGGTGAGCGACCGGCACTACGGCGGGCTGGGGCTGGGGCTCTACATCACCCGGCAGATCGTCGAGGCGTTCGGCGGCAGCGTGCGCGCCACCAGCGAGCTGGGGCGTGGCTCCACCTTCGTGCTGGAGCTGCCCCGGGGCGACATCCCCGAGGAGTGCCTGGCCCCGCCCGGCGCGCCGGAGGTGGCGCCCTGAGTCAGGCCGCGTCGCGGCGCGAGGCGTCCGCCGGCTCCGCCCGCCGCGTTGGCGCGAAGCGGGGCAGCCGGACGTGGAAGACGCTGCCCTGCTGCGGCCCCGGGCTCTCCGCCCAGATGGTGCCGCCGTGGCGCTCGACGATTTCGCGACAGATGAAGAGGCCCAGCCCCAGCCCGCCGTAGTGGCGCGCGGTGGCGTTGGACGCGCGGGCGAAGGGCCGGAACAGCGACGACAGGCTCTCCGGGGGAATGCCGATGCCCTGGTCCCGCACGTGGACGTGGACCTCCGTGGCGGACTCCTCCAGCGTCATGCGCACGGCGCCGCCCTGGGGGGAGTAGCGCACGGCGTTGCTGACCAGGTTGGTGAGCACCTGGTCCAGGCGCGGCGCGTCCCAGTCGCCCTCCACCGGGTGGGTCGGCACCTCCAGCTCGAAGGTGATGCCGCCCTCGGCGCGCACCTCGAAGCGCTCCATCACCTCGCCCAGCACGGGCACCAGGTCCACGCGGTGCCGCTCCAGCTCGAAGCGGCCCCCCTGGATGCGCGCGGTGTCGAGCAGGTCGTCCACCAGCCGCGTCAGCCGCTCCGTCTGCCGGGCCATGGAGCGCAGCGCCTTGAGCAGCCGCTCTCGCTCCGGGAAGTCGCCGCTCTTCTCCAGGCGCTGGAGGGTGAGCGCGGCGAAGCCCCGCAGCGGGGTGAGCGGCGTGCGCAGCTCGTGGCTCGCCACGCTGAGGAACTCCTCTCGCGTGCGCACCGCCTCCTTCAGCTCCGCCTGCGCCGCGCCGGTGCGGGCCGCCATCTCGTTGAAGCCGCGCGCCAGCTCCCCCAGCTCGTCGTCCTCCTCCTCCTCGACGCGCCGGTCCAGCTCGCCCGAGGCCAGCGCCGCGGTGGCCGCGCGCAGCGTGCCCAGGCGGCGGATGACGTCGCGGGCCACCACCTGCGACAGCGTCAGGGACAGCAGCACGCCCAGCACCAGCAGGCCGATGACCGCCGCGCTCATCTGGGTGATGGCCCCGTACGCCACGCCCAGCTCCTGCGTCACCACCACGCTCCACGCCGCGCCCTCCACGGGCGCCTCGGCCGCGAGCACGCGCCGGTCCGCCGCGTCGAAGGCCTCCAGCACGCCGCCGCCGGGCCGGTCCAGCTCCTCGCTCAGCGTCTCCGGCAGGTGGGCGCGGCCCAGCAGCTGGGCGCCCCGGGCCGTGTCCCGCAGGATTTCCCGCCCGCGCCGGTCGAGCACCTGCACGCGGAAGCGCTGGGACGCGGGCGTGGCCGCGTCGCTCAGCCGCTCCAGCGACAGCAGGCCCACCAGCATGCCCCGCCGAGCGCCGCCCCACTCCAGCGGCAGCGCCATGGCCACCAGGGGGCGGTTCTTCGGACGGAAGAAGGGCGGCGACAGGGCGATGCCCTCGGCGGGGAGCGGCTCCGGGAAGTGCGTCCCCACCGGGAAGCCCCAGCCCTCCAGTCCCTCGGAGGTCGCCAGCACCGCGCCGTCCGCGTCCACGGCCAGCGCCGCGTCGAAGGCGCGCTGCCGGGCGGCGAGGTTGGACAGGTAGGGCTCCAGCTTCTCCCGGTCGCCCGCGGCGAGCACCGCGCGGAAGCCCGGTGACTCCAGCAGCAGGTGCAGCGATTGGCGCGAGCCGTCCAGGTAGCGGCGCAGGAAGTCCGCCTCGCCCGCGGCGGCGTAGCGCGTGTCTTCGCGCACCTGCTGCTCGATGGCCAGCTGCGCGAAGAAGGCCGCCAGTCCTCCCAGCGCGAGCAGCGGCACCAGCCCCGCGAAGGCCAGGCCCCGCAGGAGCTTCCAGCCCACGGTGCGGGGGGCGCGCGGACGCAGCTCCAGCGCCTGCGCCAGGCACGCCAGCGCCAGCACCGTGTACACGGTGGCCCCCATCCACGACATGCTCCGGGCGAGCGAGTACGCCAGCAGCGCGAAGGGCAGCGTCAGGAGCCCCAGCAGCCACCGGGGCGCGCGCGGGGGCAGCCAGCGCGTGGGCAGCATCAACCCCACGCCGCCCACGGTGAACAGCAGGCCCACCAGCGGACGCAGCGGCGCCAGGTGCGCGTAGACGGACAACGGGAAGCGCTCGGGCACCGACAGCATGGCCACGCCGAAGCCAGAGCCGATGAGCGCGGACAGGCCCCGCAACATGGGGCGGTGGCGCATGCTGGGGAGCGCCTCCAGCAGCAGGCCCATGAAGAGCAGCGGGTAGAGGACGATGCCCGTGAGGCTGCCGGGGATGACGTTGAGCACCCACCAGTACAGCGCCATCGCCGCGCAGAGCAGCAGCCGGCTGCCCACGTCCAACCAGCGCGGCGAGCGCGGATACAGCAGCGCCACCAGCAGCGAGATGCTGCCGACGAGGAAGATGAGCCCCAGCACCCGGACATACGGATACAGCGGCCGGAACGCGGCCATCCGGAACTCGTAGGGCACGTACGTCATCAGCACGCCGAACATCAGCCCGATGAAGGCGACGGGCCAGGTGACCGGCAGCAGCGTGTGGGGGTGGGCGGCCTGGAGCGAACGCGGTGCGGGATGGGCGGACATCTTCTTCCCGGATTCACGCGTGTCGGGGCCCATGGATTCTAGTGCTCGCTGACGTTTCGTCCGGGGCCTGACACCCGGGGCGCCCGCGGTGGGACAGCTCGCCTCACGCCACCTCGAGCACCGTCCACTCGCGCACCTCGCCGGCCAGGGTGACCTCCACCGTGTCGCCGGCCTTGCGGCCCATGAGCGCGCGCCCCACGGGCGACGCGGGGGTGATGACGGACAGGAAGCCGTCCCCGCCGGGCCCCGTCAATTCGGTGCCCGCGCCCACCGGCAGCATGAAGAAGGTGCGCTCGGCGAAGCCCTCCTCGTCCTCGGTGCTCACGTCCACCAGCGCGCCCAGGCCCACGGGCCCCTGGCGCGGGAAGCGCGGCATGGCCCCCTTGCCGAAGTTCGTCAGCGCCTGGAGCTCCTCCTGGACGCGGCGAGCGCGGTTGGCCTGGCCCGTGGCCAGACTGCCGAACTCCAGCGCCGCGCGGCCGTCTTCCTTCTTCTCCGACTCGGTGGCCAGGCTGCGAGCCGCTTCGCGCGCCTCGGCCTCGGCCCGGTGGGCCAGCCGGTCGCTCTGCTGGAGGCGCTCGGCGAGCTGGAGCAGGAGTGCCTGCTTGTCGAGTGACATGATGACCCATGACTGTAGCGGTCTGGCGTGACACCTCCAGTTTTCGTCCACCCCGCGCACCCGCGCCAGTGGGCCGGGGTGGGCGCTCATGCGACGTGACCTGACGCCCCATGTCCCCAGGCCCGGGGGCCCCGGGCCCGCCGCGCGAGGGATGCGACCTGTGGCGGACGCGCTCGTACGTGGCCAGGGGCAGGGGCCCGGGGCGGTGCCAAGGCGCGCACGGGGGCAGCGGCGCGTGGCGCGAGGGATGCGACATCCGGCGGACGCGCCCGTACTTCCCGCGAGCGGCCGTATGGCGCGGAGGCGGAGCGGCGCCGTGGTGGCCGTGGGCGCCCCGCGCGGGAAGAGAGGCGTGACGTGACGGATGAACGCGACGCGGCGACGACGGGTGAGGAGGAACTGGACGACGAGGCGTTGGCCTTGGCCCGCTCCCGGCGCGCGCGGGAGGTGGCGGGGGACCTGCTCGCGGGAGTGAAGGGGGTCCAGGTCGGGGGGCGCGAGGGGGTCTTCTTCGTGTGCCACGACGTGCTGAACGAGGACACGGGGGAGGTGCTCGAGTTCATGCTCGCGACGACGCGGAGCGGCGTCATGCGCCCGGTGCTCGCCGCGAGGCTGGGGCTGCTTCCCCAGGTCGAGGAGGTCGCGCGCCGGCTGCGCGCGCTGGCGGATGAGTACGGCTTCGGCCGGGAGCCGCCCGCGCACGAGCGGGTGCGCGCGCTGGCCCGCGAGGTGTTGGAGCGGGTGGGGCTGGATGGCGTCGTCGACGAGGATGACGAGGGACACCTGGTCGTGCGGGTGGAGGAGGTGGACCGGGAGCGGCTCCGGGTGGTGACGCGGACGCTGGCCACCACGCGGGGGGACGTGCCCCGGCCCGCGCTCATGGCGCGGCTCGGCTGGCTGGAGCCCGCGCGCGAGCTGGCCCGGCGCTTGTCGTCCCTGGGCTTCGCGCCCGAGCCCACCGCGCTGACGGAGGAGGAGGCGCGGCAGCTCGCCCAGGCGGAGCAGGACCTGCGGCGGTTGCTCGACGAGGCCATGCTCCCCCTGGACACGCTGCTGTGGGAGGGGCAGGGGCTGAGCCTGCCGGACGCGCGGGACGAGGACGGCGAGGTGTGGCGGCGGCTGTTGCGGTGGTTCCCCGGCGAGGTGCGCGCGCGGTGGGAGGCGGAGAAGGGCTGGCCGGACGTCCTCGAAACCGACCGCCTGGAGGCGGCGTTCGAGGCGCTGCGCGCCCGCGGCCTCGTGGCGGAGATGGGCGCCACGGAGACGCTGAGCGGTGGTTGGACGCTGGTGCTCGAACGGGCGGACGCGTGGCGCGAGAGCGGCGCCGAGCCCGAGCCGTGGGGCGGCACCTACTTCCACATGCAGGACATCGAGGCCGCGCTGGAGGGCCACCCCCTGCACCTCGCCTTCGGGCACCTCGACGAGGACGCCCCGGATGCCGAGGACGCCCGCGTGGCGGAGGCCGTCCTCGCCGCGCTGCGCGAGCACGGCTTCGACCCGTCCTGGTCCGGCAACGTGCACAGCCGCATCCAGGTGCTGCCCGCCTTCACGTGGCGCAGGCGGCGCGCGCGCATCGACACCCAGGAGCGCACGAACCTGGTGGAGCTGGCCCCGGAGCTGGTGGAGCTGCTGCCCAGGCTGCGCACCCTGACGATTCGCGCCGGGTACCGTGAAGTCGACTTCCGGAAGCTCTCCACGGCGCGCTCGTCCACCGTCGAGACGCTCGTCGTCACCTACGACGAGGAGGCGGAGGCGCGGGAGGAGCTGCCCGACCTGCTGGCGCTGGCGGGCTCGCTGAGGAAGGAGCGCTTCCCCCGGCTGCACACCCTCGTCGTCGAGGATGACGGCGGCTTCCAGGAGACCCACGACCTGGGGTGAGGGCCACGGGGGCCCGGTGTCCGGCGGGGCACGGGCCGTCTGCCCGAAGTGCCGCGAGGGGAACAGGGCCGCACGCGTGTCCCCCCACGCCCGAGGGGATGGGGCATGCTGCGCGCCATGACGCCCCAGGAACTCTCCCAGAAGGCCCGGCAGCTCGTCGCGGAAGGCGCGGTGCTGCTGGACGTGCGCACCCCCCAGGAATTCCAACAAGGCCACCCCGAGCCCGCGCGCAACATCCCCGTGCAGGAGCTGCCCCAACGCTTGAGCGAGGTGGGGCCTCCCGGCACCCGCGTCGTCGTCTACTGCGCCGCCGGTGGCCGCAGCGCGATGGCCGCTCAAGTTTTGCGTGCCAACGGTTTCACCGACGTCTTCGACCTTCGCTCGGTGAACAACTGGTAGTCGGTCGTCGGGCCGTACTCGCGGGCCGCGTGACACGGGCGTCGGCATGGAGCAGGGTGCCGGCGCCTCCGTCATGAATCGCACCGCTGGTTTCCTCATCGTGGCGCTGTCCGGGGCGTGCTTCGGCGCGCTCGGACTCTTCGGTCGCCTCGCCTACGCGGCGGGCGCGGACCTCCCCACGCTCCTGTTCCTGCGCTTCACCCTGGCGGGCGGGGTGCTGGGCGCGGTGATGGTGGGGATGCGCCAGAAGCCGCCCCGGGGACGCCTGCTGGTGGCGCTCATCCTGCTGGGCGCGGTGGGCTACGTGAGCGAGGCCGGCGTCTACTTCGCCGCGCTCCAGTACGCGCCCGCGGGGCTGGTGGCGCTGCTGCTCTACTCCTTCCCCGCGCTGGTGGCGCTGCTCCAGGTCGTCTTCTTCCGCGAGCGCCTGGGGCGGCTCAAGTGGGTGGCCATCCTGCTCGCCCTGTGCGGCACGGGCCTGACGGCGGACCTGCGCCAGGGCGAGGTGACGCCGCTGGGCGTCTTCCTGGGCCTGCTGTCGGCGCTGCTGTACGCGGTGTACGTCGTCACCAGCGCGCGCGCGGCGAGCCGGGCGGGGCCGCTCGTCTCCAGCACCGTCATCCTCACGTCCGCGGGCCTCACCTTCGGCGTGGCCATGCTGGCGCGCGGCCCGTCCTTCCCCACGACGGCGCTGGGCTGGGGCGCGGTGGTGGGCCTGGCGCTCATCTCCACCGTGGCGGCGGTGTTCCTCTTCTTCCTGGGCATGGCGCGCATCGGCCCGGTGAACACGTCGCTGGTGTCCAACATGGAGCCGCTGACGGCGGTGGTGCTCAGCGCCCTCTTCCTCGACGAGCGGCTCAGCCTGAGGCAGGTGCTGGGCGGCGCGCTCATCCTCACCGCCGCCGTGCTGCTGGCGCGCTCGGACACGCCGGGGCGGACGCTGCCCCCGGCGCGAGGCGAAGGGACGGCGGCGCCCGGGTAGCGGGGGCACCGCCGTCGTGAGTCCGGGCTAGCGCGTGACGGCGCGCAGGAAGTGCTTCACGTCGTCGACGAAGCGCTGGGGCTGCTCCGCGTGCGGGGCGTGGCCCGTGCCCGTGTAGAGCTGGAAGCGCGCGTCCGGCAGCGCGTCCACCAGCGCCTGCTGCTGGGCGACGGGGAAGAAGCCGTCCTGGTCTCCACCCACCACGAGCACGGGCATGCGCAGGGTGTGCAGCCGCGCGGAGTGGTCCTCGGCGATGAGCCCGTCGAGCGTGTCCTGCCAGACGCGCGCGGGGACCTTGAGGCTCTCCGACACGAGCGTGTCGAGGTACGACTCCGGGACGGGGCGCACGAAGGTGCTCGTCTGGAACTCGCGGACGAAGACGGGGTCCACGGTGCCCACCTGCTCGTCGACCACGGACTTCAGGCCCAGCGCCACCTCGTTGCCGGCCACGGTGGGCGCGGAGCCCACGAGCACCAGCGCCTGGACCCGGCGCGGCGCCAGCAGCGCCACCTGCTGCGCGATGAAGCTGCCCATGGAGTGCCCGACGAGGATGGCGCGGCGCTCGCCGACGGCGTCGAGGAAGGCGACCACGTCCGCCGCGAAGGAGGGCTGCGTGTAGCAGCACACCGGGCGCGTGGAGTCGCCGTGACCGCGCTGGTCGAGCGCGTAGACGTGGTAGCCGCGCGGGAGCAGCGGGAGGTTCAAATCCCAGGTGTGGTGCGAGTCCGTGTAGCCGTGGAGGAACACGACGGCGGGCCCATGGCGGTCACCCTGCTCCACGTAGCGCAGCGTGACGCCGGTGCGCAGGCGGACGGCGCGCTCGCGCGGGGCCGACGAGGACAGCGCTGCTTCCTGCGTCGCGGGCTCGAGGGCTCCGGTCTCCAGCGCGGCGCCGGGCGACGCGTCATCGAGCGCGGGACCGCAGGCGGCGAAGAGGGGAAGCGCGAGCAGGGCGGCGAGGAGTCTGTGCATATCTGGGCGTGCCTTGTTCTGACGAGGCGGGGAAGTCCGCCATCGCACGCGCCATTCTACGCCTACCCCTGACATTCCCTACGTCGAAGGGACTTCCGGGGTCGTCTCCACTCAGGTCCGAGGCGCGCGCGACCCGGAAAGTCGCGCCGCGTCGTCACCCTCAGCGGAAGGTTTCCATGCGGGTGGTGGAGTCGTGACGCGGCGGTGTCACGGGAGGCGCTCGAGGGCGGCGAGCAGGCCCTCGTCGGCGGGGCGGTCGTCCTTGTGGTCGCCGATGTAGCGCCAGATGACGCGGCCCTCGCCGTCGATGAGGAAGGTGGCGGGGCGGGCGATGTGGATGCCGTCCAGGCCGAGCGCCTTGTAGACGTCATACGCCTTGGCCGCGGCGCGCTGCTCGTCGACGAGCAGGGGGAAGGGGAGCGGGTTGAGGTTGAGCCAGCTGCGCACCCAGTGGCGTCCCTGGCACACGACGCCGACGAGGTCGACGCCCCGGGCGGAGAGGGTGTCGTGGAGGGGGATGAGGCGCTGGACGAAGGACTGGCACGAGGAGCACCACGTGCCGCGCAGGAAGGTGAGGAGGGTGGGGCGGCCGGGGGTGAGCAGCGGGCGCTCCGTCTCCGTGAGGGAGTCGAGCAGCGACAGCGACGGCGCGAGGTCCGCCTGGGGCGGCGTGGAGACCTGGGGCATGGAGTGCGTCCTGGGTGGGCGCGCGGCCGGGTCGAGCCCGCGCGGCGCACCTGGGACGCGCGAGCCGCCCGGGCGTTTCAGCGCGTGTCGTCCTTTCCTTCCTGGGACGTCTCCCGCGCCGGTTCGGTGGCCTTGTCGGGCTTGGAGGAATCCGGGGACGCGTCGGGGCCGTACACGGGTTCGCCGGAGGGGCTGGGGTCACGCCACTTCGGGAAGCTCTGCATGGGAGAGACAGGGCGCCCGTTCTCCGAGCGCCAGGGGAGGTTCAGACAGCCCGTGAGCAGCAGCCCCGCCGTGGCGGCGGTGAGGACGTGGGTTCGCATGGTGGGGACCCTCCACGGGGAAGAACGCTCCACGGCAACCTCCTCGAGCGCGCCGCGCGAAATCGCCCCGGGGGAGGAGGGCACACATGGCCTCCGGTGGGCCCCGTGCTCCCGCCCGCGCCTGTAACCTTTTTCGAGCCTGCGTCGTGGAGCCGTCGGAAGCCCGGAATCCGTCCGGGCCGGACCGAGGGAGGTCGCACATGCAGGCGAAGAAGGTGGCGGTGGTGGGCGGCGGGTTGGGGGGGCTCGTGGCGGCGGCGTTGCTGGCGCGGGATGGGTGCGAGGTGACGGTGTTCGAGCGCGCCAAGGACCTGGGGGGCCGCGCGCGGACGACGGACGTGGAGGGCTTCTGCTTCAACCTGGGCCCGCATGCGCTGTACCTCGCGGGTGCGGCCACGCGGGTGCTCGGTCGCCTGGGCGTCCACCCGAAGGGCGGCATCCCCGGTCGGAAGGGCACGGCCTGCTCGCTGCGCGCGGGACGGCTGCACACGCTGCCGCGAGGCCCTGTGTCGTTGATGACGACCGACGCGATGGGCCTGCCCGCCAAGGTGGAGATGGCGAAGCTCCTCGCGAGCCTGCGCCGCCTCGACGCGGACGCGCTGGCCACGACCTCCGCGTGGGACTGGCTGTGCTCCCGCCTGTCCCGCGACGACGCGCGCGACGTCTTCTCGTCGCTGGTGCGCGTGGGGACGTACTGCGCGGACCTCGAGGCGCTGAGCGCGCAGGTGGCCGTGTCCCAGCTCCAGCTCGCGCTGGAGGGCAATGTGCTCTACCTCGACGGCGGGTGGCGCGCGCTGGTGGAGTCCGTGGAGGCGGTGGCCCGCGCCGCGGGCGTGCGCGTGGTGACGTCCGCGCGGGGCGAGGGCATCGTCTGGCGCGAGGGGCGCGTCGAGGCGCTGCGGCTCGGAGATGGCGCGGTGCACGGCGTGGACGCGGTGGTCGTGGCGGGCAGCCCCGCGGACGTGGCGGCGCTGGTGCCGGGCGACGACGTGCTGGCGCGCGAGGCGGCCGAGGCGGTGCCCGTGAAGGCGGCCACCCTGGAGCTGGGGCTGTCGCGCCTGCCACGGCCCGAGGCGCTCTTCGCCCTGGGCGCGGACCGGCCGTGGTACCTCTCCGTGCACTCGGCCACCGCGCGGCTGGGACCGGAGGGTGGCGCCATGGTGCACGTCATGAAGTACCTGAGCCGTCAGGAGCCGGACGCGAGCGAGGCCGAGCTGGAGTCCGTCATGGACATCCTGCAGCCCGGCTGGCGCGAGCACGTGGTGGCGCGTCGCTATCGCCCCTCGCTCGTGGTCAACCACCTGCTGCCGCGGGCGGAGACGCGAGGCTACGCCGGGCGTCCCTCGCCCCAGGTGCCGCACCTGCGGGGCTTGTTCCGCGTGGGCGACTGGGTGGGGGACGAGGGGATGTTGGCGGACGCCTCCTTCGCCAGCGCGGAGGCGGTGGCGCGCGCGCTCGTGGGCGAGCGCCAGGACGGGCTCCGGCTCGCGGTGGGGGCCTGAGCGACATGGGGACGCGGGTCCAGGGCGCGCTGGAGGAGGCGGCTCGCGAGCACGAGCGCTTCCTCTGGGGGCTGTGCTACCGGATGACGGGCGTGGCGGCGGACGCGGACGAGCTGGTGCAGGAGACCTATGCGCGCGCGCTCGCGTCTCCGCCGGGCCGGTTGGAGGAGCTGCGCCCGTGGCTGACGCGGGTGGCGGTGAACCTGTCGCGCGACCACCTGCGTCGCCGTCGTCGCGAGGACTACGTGGGGCCCTGGCTCCCCTCGCCGCTGGAGACGGGGGAGGAGGAGGTGCCGCCCGCGGTGGAGGCCCGGCTGCCGGGAGGTGGCTCGACGGAGGGGCGCTATGAGCTGCTGGAGAGCGTCTCCTTCGCCTTCCTGCTGGCGCTGGAGGCACTGTCGCCCAAGCAGCGCGCGGTGCTGCTGCTGCGAGACGTGTTCGACTACGCCGTGCACGAGGTGGCCGAGGCGCTGTCGATGAGCGAGGCCAACGTGAAGGTCGTCCATCATCGCGCCCGCGCGGCGATGGGGGCGTATGACCGGGAGCGCTGCCTGCCGACGCGCGAGCTGCAGCAGCGCACCCGCGAGGCGTTGGAGCGGTTGATGGGGGCGCTCCTCGAGGGCGACGTGTCGGCGGCCGAGGCGATGCTGGCCGAGGACGTGCGCTCGGTGTCGGATGGTCGCGGGGAGGTGCGCGCGGCGCTGGTGCCCGTGGTGGGCGCGGCGCGGGTGGCGCAGTTGCTGCGCCGGCTCATCGAGCTGCGGGGGGCGCCGACGGCGCTGGAGGTCCAGATGCTCAACGGACTGCCGGCGCTGGTGCTGGTGTTTCCCGTCGCCGCGGACCCGCTGCTGGCCACGCGCCTGGTGGTCCGCGTGGACCTGGGTGGGGACGGACGCATCGCGCACATCCACTCGGTGCTCGCGCCGCGCAAGCTCTCGCGGGTGCGGCTGCCGACGCCGGCGTGATGCCCAGCGACGGCACGCTCACGGCGGGCGCCTGAAGCCCTCGCGGGTGCGGCTTCCGATGCCGGCGTGATGGTGCGGTGTACGCCCGGCGCGAGGCGGGGGCCGGACGGGGTGCCTGCTCGCTTCGCCCGGCGATGACTGGCCGGGAGGGCGAGGCGCCGTCGCGGTGCCCTCCCGCGCCCTCACCGGTGATGGATGGCCGGGAGGGCGAGGCGTCGTCGCGGCGCCCTCGCCCGGTGACGGAGATGCCGTGACCCCGGGCGAGGTGCTCCGTCCGCGGCTATCTCGCCGCGCTGACGGGGGTGCCGCCAGGGGGCGGCGCGGACGACGTGCTCGGCGCGCGGCGCAGCAGGCCCCACAGCCCGTAGGCCACGAGCGCGAAGCAGCCGTACTGCGCCGGGGTCAGCCCGAAGTAGCGCGCGTCCACGTAGCTCATGTCCGTGGCGCGCAGCGTGTCGAAGAAGAAGCGGCACCCCGAGTACACCAGCGCCAAGAGCGGCAGCAGCCGCCCCTTCATCTTGGGCACGTCCCGCAGCGCGTAGAGCAGGCCGGAGATGGCGAACAGCGCCAGCGCGTCATACAGGCCCAGGTCGTGCCGAGCCCCGCCCGGGAAGGCCACCGCGAGGAAGAAGTCCGTCGGCACGCCCGGGTGGTCGTGCACCGCGAAGCAGCCCAGCCGCGCCACCGCCCAGCCCGGCGCCACGCCCAGCGCGAAGGCGTCCGCGTAGTCGTTGAAGCGCAGCTTGCGGTGCCGGAAGAAGAAGAGGGCCGCCAGGATGCCGCCCACGAGCCCGCCGAACGACGACAGGCCGTCCCAGACCTTCACGATCTGGAACGGGCTCTTGGAGAGCTCCTCCGGGTGGTAGAAGAGCAGGTGGACCAGGTGTCCCACCACCACGCCCACGCCCACGCCCCAGGGCGCGTAGTCGGCCAGCGGAGTGGGGTCCAGGCCCTGGCGCTGGGCCTGGCGACCGAGCAGGTGGGCGGCCAGCAGGATGCCCGCGGCCACGAAGATGCCGAAGGGCTCAATCTTGAAGTCGTTCCCCAGGTGAATCGTGGGGGCATGCCAGTAGGGAATCACGTCGAAGGCTCCAGGCGCGGACCGTCTCGGCCCACTTAATCCGTCCAGGGGGACGTAGGCGAACAATTGTAGGGACGCGGACTTTCCCTCCTCGCCCACGCCCCGGGTCCGCTCCCTGACACCCACCGTGTGACGTGGCGGGCACTCCCACCCACCTCCTTCATACTTCCTGACGCTCCCGCCAGAGGGGGAAGGACCGAAACTATGGGGCTCGTGCGTCTACAGCGTGAAATCCCTGGTTAAATTGTCAGGCCCGTCCTGTCCAATCTCACTTTGGCTCCAGGGATTCCGGGAGGACGGCACGTCCACCATGTCGCGAGGAAGGACAGTCACGCAGGCGCGGTCGCGCGGGGAGGCGCGGGGCACCCGTGTGCTCGCGGGGAGCGGCGGGCTGGGAAGAGCGGGCCGGGGTTTCCGGGCGTCGGAGTGGCGCCCTCTGGGAGCGAGGAGGTCTCGTGTGCCGGGGAGTGAGTCCCGGCGGTCCGGCGCGCCGCGGTGCGCGCGCGCCTTCCCCATCCGCCGCCCGCGAGAGGCACCGGGCGCGGCGGACTCAGCTTGGGTGCGGACGGCCCTCGGTTCCCGCCGCCCGCGTTGCACGGTCGTTCAAGGAGTAGACAACCCATGAAGTCCTACCTGTTGGTTCCAAAGGAGTCCATCGAGACGCAGGCCCATGTCGGGCCCCGCGGCACGCAGCAGGGCGAGCGTGTCCTGCAGCGCACGACGGCGCTGCGCTTCGCGACGGCCAACCGCGTGCCGGACACGCTGTGGGATTTGGGCCTGCGCTCCGCGACGCTGCCGGGCCCGCGTCCGGCCGTCAGCGGTCAGGAGCCGCGCCGGCGCGGGAAGAAGGGCTCGAAGGGCGCGCGTCCCACCACCCGGGGCGCGGATTCCACCACGCCGCCCCTGCCCGGCGCCCCGGTGACCGAGCAGACGGGCACCGAGGCGGGCAGCTTCCGGACGATGCCGCTCATCGGCGCGACCATGGCCCACTTCTATTCGGAGGAGACGGAGCGCGCGGCCCGGGGAGAGCTGGGCGCGGACTTCGAGTTCATCCCGGACGTGGTGCCGCTGTCGTTCCCCGGCCCGGTGTCCGCGGGCCAGTCCGGCCCCCGCAACCGGGGCATGAGCTCGCTGGCGCAGCGCGAGTGGCCCGCCGAGAGCGGCGTTCCCCTGGCCCACGCCCAGGGCGTGCGTGGCGCCGGCGTGCTGCTGGGCGTCCTCGACACCGGCGTGGACGCGGACCACCCCGAGCACGCCGCCAAGGTCATCCAGTTCCGCTACGTGTCGCTGTTCCCCAACTCGCCGCACAACCCGGCGCGGGACATCCGCGGCTTCGACCCGGACGGCCACGGCACCCACGTGTGCGGCATCGCCGCGGGCACCCACCACGGCGTCGCTCCGGAGGTGGACCTCTACGTCGCGTCCGTCATCGAGTCGGAGACCATCCGCACCAGCCTGGGCCGCGTCGCCGCGGGCATGGAGTGGCTGCTGCACCAGTTCAGCAGCCCGCAGAACGCCACGCGTCCGGCGGTGGTGAACCTGTCGCTGGGCTTCCCGCTCAAGCCGCCCCCGGGAATCTCGGAGGCGGACTACCGGCTCAACCAGCGCGCGCTCCAGACGATGATTCGTCGCCTGCTCGACAGCAATGTCCTGCCCGTTGTCGCGGCAGGAAACAGTGGCCCCGACACGGTTGGTTATCCAGCCGCCTTTGAGGAGTCATTGGCTGTCGGGGCAGTCGACTTCGAACGCAACGTGGCTCATTTCTCCGCCAGTGGCGTGGTGGATCAGCGCGTCGTGCCCGACGTGATGGGTTACGGGGTGAATGTGTACTCGAGCACTGAGCGGCGTTGTAACAACCAGGCGTTCTACGAACGAATGAGTGGCACCAGCATGGCGGCGCCTTATGTAGCGGGTATCGCGGCCCTGTACCGGTGTCGGGCGCCTGACTTGACGGCGCTCGAGGTGAGGGATTTGATTTTGGCCAATGCGGTCAAGCTTCCGCGCTCCGGGCGTCACAAGACGGGCAAGGGACTGGCTGTATTCAGGTGACGGCGGTGGTCGAAGCCGGGGTCGGCGCCAGGTGAGCGCCGGACCCGGGGGAGGATGAGGCCATGAGCAGGAAGAATGGCGAGCCCGGCGACATCCTCGCCCGGGGTCTGCCCCACCACGCGCCGACGAACGTGCGACCGCTGCCCGGCAGCGGCGTCCGTGTCGACGCACGCCCCGAACACGACGTCCAGCCGGATTGGATCGACGTGACGGTGATGCCTCGCGAGGCGCCCCCCGCGCCTCGTGGGCACACACCTCCCCGTCCCCCGCCCCTCTCCAGGGCGGAGGTCCATCGGGCCGGGCTCGCGGAGAGCGCTCGTTTCCACGAGAGCCTCATGCGCTGGCTCGAGGCGCGCCACCTCCTGGGCTCCGTACGCTCGGTGAGCGAGCCGGGCTCATTGCCCATGCTCCACCTGAGCTGCGCGCCCCGCGTGCTGGACCAGCTTCGGCGCGCACCGGAGTTCGAGGCGGGCGCGATGATGCCCGTCGACCTCTCCTAGCGTTGGGTGCCCCTCGCCGCGCACCCCTGGTCTGGGCCCCCCGTCCGATACCGCGGAGGGCAGCCCCCGGTGGTTCGTCCCACCGTCCGCGACACCCTCGGTGCCGCGTGGAAGCCGGGTCGGGGACTCGCCGGCTCCTCCTGGGGGAACCACCGGCCTGACCGCTTCTTCCTGATTAGCGTAGAAAGTCGTGATTCTCCATGCGTCCAGCAATGGCCCCGAAGGGCATGTCGGGGAAGGTGGCGCTTGGGGTGGTAATAAGCCGGGCACCATGTATTCGATTCGCACCGAGACCTTCATCGACGCGCCGCCGGGCGTGGTGTGGGGCGTGCTGGCCGACTTCGCGTCCTATCCCGCCTGGAACCCGTTGATGGTGGAGGCGCGGGGCGAGCTTCGCGTGGGTGCTCGCCTGGCCTTCAAGGTGCGGCTGCCGGGGATGGGTGGGCGCGCGCAGGCCCTCAAGGCGACGCTCGTCGCGATGGAGCCGGGGCGGGGGTTGGAGTGGGCGGGTGGGGTGCCCGGGGTGCTGCTGGGCCGTCATTCGCTGTGGCTGTCGCCGGACGGCGCGGGGACGCGGCTGGTGCACGGCGAGGACTTCACGGGCGTGGCGGTGTGGCTGGTCCGGTGGAAGCTGGCGACCTTCAGGCCCGGCTACGAGGAGATGAACCGCGCGCTGGCGGAGCGGGTGCGCGGGGTGGCGTCCTCCGCGGCCTGAGGTCGGCGCGGCGGGGAGGTGGGCGCGTGCGCCACCGGGGCGTGGGGTGTCGCAGGCGCGGCGCCGTGCTCCGTCGCCTTTCTTGCAGTGAGCGTCGCGGGTCCGGGGCGCGGATATCGCCTGGACGACGGGGGGCGGGCTGGCGTGCGAGTCGCCAGTCGCTTCCTCGCGCGACGTGACAATCCATAGCGGCCCGCTTCACGTGAACGAGGGCTGCATGGACGTGGATGGACGACGTCGGCTTCGGGCTGGTGCCATGGCGGTCTGCGTGGCCTGCGCGAGCCTGCTGGGGGCCCCCGCCTCCGGGGCGCAGGGGCCCGAGGCGGAGGAGGACCCTGGCGAGGTGTTGTCGGAGGAGCAGCTCGAGCAGCTCCTCGACACGCCGACGGAGCAGCCCAGCGGCGCGGAGCTGTCCGCGGAGGTCTTCGGGCCGGAGCAGCTGGCGCCGTACTTCGCGGAGGGTTCGCTGGCGGTGGCCCGGGCGGAGTTCAAGCGTGGACGCTACAAGCGCGCGAGGGCGCTGCTGGCGGCCGAGTCGCCCACGCCGCCGGTGCGCTTCCTGCGCGCGTACGCCGCGCTCCTGGGGCGCGACTTCGCCGCCGCGGCGGAGGAGTTCACGGCGCTGGCGCCGGACTACGGGCCCTTGAAGGACCACTGTCTGTTGCGAGCGGCGCAGGCCCACGAATCCCTGCGGCAGTGGGAGGCGGCGGAGGCGCGCTTTCGGGAGGTGGGGCCGGGCTCGCCGCTCTACGCGGAGGCGCGCTTCAGCCTGGCGCGGGTGCTCAAGCGGCAGCGGGACATCACCGGGGCGCTGGCGGCGCTTCAGGAGCTCATCGACAGCCGGCAGGCGCGTGGGCCGGACGCGGTGCGGATGAAGGCGCTGCTGGCCATCTGCGACCTGGCGCGCTCGCAGGGGCTGTACAACATCGAGCACAAGGCGCTGCTGGAGGTGTGGGCGACGAGCCCCCTGTCCCGCGAGGCGCAGCGGGCGAAGCAGCGGCTCCAGGGGTTGGCGTTGCCGCTCAAGTGGAAGGTGCGGCGCGCGGAGGCGCTGGTGGAGCTGCACCGCAACGTGGCGGCGATGGAGTTGCTGGGGGGCGTGCTGCCACACGTCGACCTGCCGGACGAGCTGTCCTGTCGCGCGCGACTGGCGTATGGGCGCGCGCTGCGCAAGGAGCGGCAGCACCGCCGGGCCATCCAGCTGCTGACGCCGGTGGCCGAGCGCTGTGAGTCGCCGGAGTACCGTCCTCAGGCGCTCTATGTGTTGGGGTATTCGCAGTCGGTGGTGGACCCGGAGGCGGCCATCACCACCTACGCGACGCTCGCGCGTGACTACCCCGCGCACGGGTATGCCGACGACGCGCTCTTCTTCGAGGCGTGGTTGCTGCAGCGCACCGGGAGGCTGGACGAGGCGCTCGCGGCCTACGAGGAGACGGCGCGGCGCTACCCCACGGGGAACTTCGCCTCGGAGGCGTTGTTCCGGGCGTTCTGGCTGCACACGCGGCGCGCGGAGCCCGCGCGGGCGCTGGCCGCGCTGGAGGCGGTGGAGACGTTGCCGGCGGCGGCGCGCACGGACGAGGCCATCTGGCGCGCGCGCTACTGGAAGGCGCGCATGAAGGAGCCGGGGCTCTCGGCGTCCCCTCCGGACGCGGTGGCGATGGCGGGCATCCAGGCGGTGCGGACCTCGTCCAGCGAGGCCGTGAAGCCGGGGCGCGCGTCGCCGGCCTTGACGATGACCGGCATGGGCGGGAGCGGCTCGGGCATGGTCGCGCCGGACGAGGCCGCGTTGGCGGGCATCGTCGGGTGGAAGGGCGCGTCGGGAGGCTCCTCGAGGACAGGGCAGGGCGCGTCGGCGCCGGCTCGCTCCGTGCCGACGAATGTCATGGGGTCTGCTGGCTCCGTGCCGACGAACGTAACGGCGCACGCTGGCTCGGTGCCGATGAATGTCACGGGGCCCATTGGCTTCGTGCCGACGAGCGTCATGGCGCACGCTGCCTCCGTGCCGACGAGCGTCACGGGGCCCGCTGGCCTAGGTCAGACGAACGTTTCGGCCCCTGCTGGCGTCGGTCCGGCGAGTGTCACGGCGCCCGCTGGCGTCGGGCCCACGAGCATCACGGCGCGCACTGGCCTCGTGCCGACGAGCGTCACGGGCGCGGGCGCGGGTATGCCGGCGACCACGGCGGCTCCCGGGCCCATTCACCTCGGCGGCGACGCGAGCGCCCCTGTCTCGCCGTCGGGACTGAACCCACCGAGCGCCACCGTGCCCACCGCGGACACCTCCGCGCTGGACGACTACGAGCTGCTCGCGACGGAGCGGCCGGCCACCTGGTACGGCCTGCTCGCGCGCTCCCGGCTCGCGGTGCTGGCGCCGGAGCGGCTGGCGCGCGTGCGGCCTCCCCCGGAGCCGAGCACGCAGGACGCGCCGCCCGCGGAGGTCTGGCCGCTGCCCCCGGGTCGCCTGCGCGAGGATGCGCGGTTCGCCGCGGGCGTGGAGCTCCTGCGCCTGGGGCTGCCCGGCGCGGTGGAGGAGCTGCTCGCGGTGGACGCGCGCGGCCTGTCGGAGGCGCCCGCGCGGCTCCTGTACCAGACGGTGCTGCGCACGGGGCGCCAGCGGGCGGCGCGGCAGGTGGCGCGCACGTCGCTGCGCCAGGAGGTCCACGGCCCCCTCAACGCCGCCTCGCGCCCCGTCTGGGAGGCCACCTGGCCCCTGGCCTACCGCAAGGTCATCCAACGCTACGCGCGTGTCTCCCGGGTGGACCCGGACCTGATGCAGGGCCTCATCCGCGAGGAGAGCCGCTTCCGCCCGGAGGCCCGCTCCGCCACGGGCGCGCTCGGCCTCGCCCAGCTCATGCCCTCCACCGCCAGGCAGGTGGCGAGCGCCCTCAAGCTCGCGGAGGTGAGCGAGTCCTCCCTGCTCCAGCCCGCGCAGAACGTCCGCCTGGGCGCCGCGTACCTGGGGCAGCTGCTCGCGCGCTTCGGGGGCAACAAGGCCTTCGCGGTGGCCGCCTACAACGCCGGCCCGGGCGCGGTGGACCGCTGGCGCCAGGCGCTCCCGGAGGCGGAGCTCGACGAGTGGGTGGAGCACATCGCCTTCGACGAGACGCGCGAGTACGTCAAGCACGTCCTCGGCAGTTACGGCGCCTACAAGCTGCTCTACACCGGGGAGCCCGTGCTGCTGCACGGCGCGCGCGCCGGCGACACGGGCGGGCGCTGACGCCCCGGCGCTCGCGAGGAGCGCGTCCCCTCCAGCGAGGGAGGAACGCGCCCCGCGCGCCGGACGGCCTAGAAGTTCAGGCCGCCGTCCACGTCGATGGTGCGGCCGTTGAAGTAGTCGCACTCGAGGATGAACTTCACCGCCAGCCAGATGTCCTCCGGCACGCCGATGCGGCCCACCGGAATCGCGGACACCAGCGCGTCGCGGGCCTTCTGGTTCATGCCCTGCGTCATCGGCGTTTCGATCATCCCCGGGGCCACCGCGCCCACCCGGATGCCGAAGGGACCGAACTCGCGCGACCACGTCACCGTGTTCGCCGCCAGCGCCGCCTTCGCGGACACGTAGTTGGACTGGCCACGGTTGCCGTGCCGGGCGATGGACGACATGTTGACGATGACGCCGCCGCCCGTCTGGTTCGTCTCCACGTACTTGGTCACCACCTCGCGCACCATCAGCGTGGCGCCCGTGAGGTTGACGCCGATGACGGCGTTCCAGTCCGCGGTGGACAGCTTCTTCACCTGGCCCGTCGTCTTGTCCTTCTTCACCAGCAGCGCGTCGCGCAGGATGCCCGCGTTGTTGATGAGGCCGTTGAGGCCGCCCATGGCCCCGTGCGCCCAGCTCACGAACGAGGTGATGTCCTCCTCGGAGGACACGTCCAGCTTGCGGCGGTGGATGCCCGCGGGCAGCGCGGCGAGCTTGTCCTCCGCCACGTCGCCCACCGCCACCTGCGCGCCAGCCTCGTGCAGGCGCTGCGCGAAGTGGGCGCCCATGCCCTGCGCGCCGCCCGTCACAATCACCTTCAGGTCCTTGAGCTGCATCGTGTCTCACTCCGGGGGTTGGGGCGACCCGGGGCCTCGCGAGGGCCCGCGCCGCCAGAAACGTGCCGGCAGGCTACGCAACCCGGCCCCCCATGGCCAGCGACACCGAAGTTGAAACATGAATCGGCCTTCAACTCCGTGAAAGCAAAAGCGCCGCGTCGAGGTCTTCGACGCGGCGCGGCAACTCCAGCGGGCCGGGCTCCCCCGTCGGGGATGGGCTACATCGCGGAGGCGATGACGCCGCCCAGCCGGCGCATGCCCTCGACGATGAGGTCGGGCGGGCGGTTGGAGTAGTTGAGGCGGATGAACTCCGAACGCGGGTTGCTGGCGAAGAAGGGGCTGCCCGGAACGAAGGCGACCTTCTGTTCGATGGCCTTGGGCAGCAGCGCCTCGCCGCTCAGGCCCGCGGGCAGCTGGGCCCACAGGAACATGCCGCCGTCCGGGTGGGTCCACCGGGTGCCCTGGGGCATGTGGACCTTCAGCGCGTCGAGCATGGCGTTGGCGCGCTCGCCGTAGACGGGCGTCAGGGCCTCCAGGTGCTTGTAGTAGTCGAAGCTCCCCAGCAGCTTCACCACGGCGCGCTGGGCGACGGTGGCGGTGTGCAGGTCCGTGGACTGCTTGGCGATGGTGAGGCTGCGCACGAAGTCCCTGGGCCCGGCCACCCAGCCGATGCGCAGGCCCGGGGCCAGCGTCTTGGAGAAGGTGCCCAGCGACACGACGACGCCCTGCTCCTCGAAGGCGGCCAGCGACGGCAGGTGCTCGCCTCGGAAGCGCAGCTCGCCGTACGGGTCGTCCTCCAGGATGAGGAAGCGGTGCTGCTGCGCCAGCCGCACCATCTGCTTGCGGCGCTCCAGCGACAGCGTGGTGCCCTTGGGGTTCTGGAAGTTGGCGACGACGTAGAGCAGCTTGGGCTTGTGCGTCGCCAGCACGCGCTCGAGGTCGTCGATGCGCATGCCCTCGTCGTCGCTCTCCACCGTGGCGAAGCGCGCCTCGTAGCCGCCGAACGTCTGCAGCGCGGCCAGGTAGCTGGGGCTCTCCACGACGACCAGGTCACCGGGGTCCAGCAGCACCTTGGCCACCAGGTCGATTCCCTGCTGCGAACCGTTGGTGATGAGCACCTGGTCCGCGTTGCACGCGCGGCCCTTCCGGCCCAGGTGGGACGCAATCCACTCGCGCAGGGGGGCGTAGCCCTCCGTGGTGCTGTACTGGAGCGCGGCGCGGCCGTCCGCGGAGAGCACCTGGGCGTGCGCGTCCGCGATGGCCTCCAGCGGGAACAGCTCCGGCGCGGGCAGGCCACCCGCGAAGGAGAGGATGTCGGGCCGCTCGGCCACCTTGAGGATTTCGCGCACCGCCGACGTCTTGATGCGCGACATGCGTTGGGCGAGTCGCCAGACCGGCGGGGGGGGCAGCGGGGCGCTCATGGCGTCAGCGCTCATCTTTCACTCTCCTTTGGCGAGCTCGGGAGGCACGCGGATGTGCGTGTCCTCCTTGATGGACGACAGGACAATCGTGGTCTGCGTGCGGGTGACGCCGGCGATGGTGCGCAGCGTCTCCACGAGGAGCGAATCGAGCGTCCGCGTGTTGGCCGTCTTGACCTTGAGGATGTACGAGTCCTGCCCGGCGACGCGGTGGCACTCCAGCACGTCCGGCAGCGCGAGGACCTTCTTGGCGAAGCCCTCGAAGTACTTCGGATGCTCGATGTTCACGCCGATGAAGGCGGTGATGTCCTTGCCCAGCTTCGTCGCGTCCACCCGCGCCGCGTAGCCGGTGATGACGTCCCGCTCCTCCAGCTTCCGGATGCGCTCGGCCACCGCGGGCTGTGACAGCCCCACCGCCCGTGACAGCTCCAGCTGCGTCGCGCGACCGTCGCGCTGCAGCAGGTCCAACAGGCGGTAGTCGAGTTCATCCATGGGCATGGGAGGGATGGACCTTACTTTTATAGGTGCAACTGCACATGGACAGCTAAATTAAATTTGGCATGCAAAATAGGCAAGTCCGCCGAAATGGCAAGTCCGAATGCGGGTGGGAGGCGGAGGAAGCGGTGCCTGGCCCACGGACAGTCGGGGTCCCACGGGCTCGATTGCACGCGTGGTGCCGGCGAGCGGCGCGCGGGAGCGGGGCGGGGAGGGGAAGCGCGTGCGTCACCCTGGGCGGGGAGGTCTCCACGCGGAGCAGGCCCGGACACCTGGGGCCAGCGCGTCACGGTGGCCGGCGTCGGGGCCTCGGCGCTCGACGAGGCGCCCTCGGGAGAGGGGCGCCCCGCGAGCACTTCACGTCACTTCAGTCCGTAGTAGTCACAGACCCACTTGTTGAACGGCGTGTTCTGGCAGTAGCAGCCGCCTTCGGCGCCATCGTTCCAGGTGCAGCCGATCTCCAGGGTGCCAGGACGGCAGAACGTGCCGATGAGGGCCTCACAGGAACCGGCCAGCTCGGCGCGGGACTCCCCGGTGCTCTCGGTGCCTTCCGCCAACGTTTCGTTCGTGGGCTCGACGCCGCCACAGGCCGTGAGTCCGAGGGTCAATGCCAGGGCCAGGACTGCTCGCATGTAGACCTCCACGAGATGCGTGTGAAACCGGAAAAACATGGAGATGCTACGCGGAGTGAACGGTTCCCGTCAGCAGGGCGCGCGGGGCGTCTCGTCCAGGGTGGCGCGCCCTGGGACGGTTGGGGAAGGTGAGGCGGGTTCCGGCGCGGCGGTGGGCCGTCAGAACGGGGCGCCCTGGGTCTGGACGTCCAGGGACTGGCTGTTGATGGAGGTGACGAGCCGGCGGATGACCTCGTCCCGCTGGGTGGGCGTCATGTCGACGAGGGCGCGCCGGAAGGCGAGGGCGTCCTCGGTCGTCCAGCGGCGAGCGCGCACGGCGTCGTCGAGCAGCTGGCGGGCCTGTTGGTGCGCGCGCGTGGCTTGCGGCGTGGGCTCGGCCGGAGCGGGGGCCGGAGTGGGAGCGGGCCTGGCCGTGACGCTCGCGCGCGCCAGCTCCTCCCGGAGCACCTGGGCCAGCTCGGCGCTCAGGCGGGTGGTGTCCACCGTGGGGGCCGTGGCGGGGTCGGGCCGCGCCGTCACGGGGTCCCGGGTCGCGAGGGTGTCGAGGCGGGAGCGCACCTGCTCGAGCTCACGCAGCACGGCGTCGTCCCTCAGCGAGCCCGTCTGCCGGCCGGCGAGGAAGCTCGACACCCCCACCAGGACGAGCGTCGCGGCGAACCACTTCCCGTTCATGGACACGCGGGACTCCTTCTTCCGGATGCGGAGGGCATGACGCGCATGCCCCCCGGCCCGACGGGGACGTCAGGGCTGCTTGGGTTCGAATCCCGAGGACTGCATCACGGTCAGGCTGGTGCAGTTCCCCTCCCCATCGAGGGTGAACATGACGTACGAGTCGCCGTTGATGGCGCGCGCGGTCTCGATGATGAGCGGATTCAGGGAGGTGCAGATGACGCTCTGCCCGGTGCTCGACCTCGCGGAACAGCTGACGATGGAGTAGTTCGAGTCGAAGCTGGAGATCGCACAGCTGATGACCTGGAGTGAGTCGGTGCTGTTCCGGGCGGTGCTCAGCGTGCCATAGGCACGCCAGTTGTCCTCGACGACGACCTGACGCGAGTCTCCCCTGACGCCGGCCCACGCGCTCAGCCCGACGAGTGTGCAAGCCAATCCCAGCACGATTCGATTGTGAGGCTTCATGGAACCCCTCTCCTGGCGATGGAATGCCTGCCAGGAGCGGGAGCATGCGGGGTCGACAGGAAATGACAAGAAAGACGCCTGTCGTTCGTGTCTGGGATTCGCCGCGCCGGATGCGGATGCGAGCGCGTCAGGGTGTCCGGGGGGCGTACCGCGACGAGTTCGTCACGCGCAGCTCCACGCAGCTGCCTTGCGCGTCCCAACTGAAGAGCAGATAGGCGTCGCTCGGGATGTGGCGGGCGGCCTCCAGCATCCGCTCGTCGTTGGAGGTGCAGCTGCCCGTCCTCCCGGCGGCGTCCACGGCCATGCACAGCAGCTGTGGCGCGAGCGTCGGAGCCGAGAACGTATGAATCTCACAGCCGATGTACTGCACCGCGTCGGCGCTGGCTCGCGCGGAGCCCAGCGCGCCCACGGCCAGGCGGTCCGTGACGCTGACGAAGACCGGGCGGTCGTCCTTCTGTCCCGCCCAGGCGCTCGTGCCCGCGAGCGCGACGGTGGCCAGCCCCGCGAGGACTCCCTTGTGGACCTTCATGGTGTCTCCCCTTTGTCGCGGGTGACGGAGTGCCACCCACGGGCCTGGAGCCTGAGCGCTCCGCCCGGTGGGATTCAAAGACGACGAAGGAGACATTCGTGCAATTTTGAATCTGCTGTAGACGAGCTACAGGGGCACGACTCAAGGCGCCTTCGGCGCGTCTCCGGACGCATGGGTGACGACGACCCGCGTGCAGGCCCCCGTCGCGTCCCAATGGAACTGGACGAGCGAGTCCCCATGGATGCCCTGGACCACTTCGGTCAGCCGGAGGCTGCTCGACGTGCACGCGACCTGGACGCTCGAGGCGTCGCGCGCCGCGCAGTGCACGACCGGCGCGCCCATGGCGAACGAGAACACCGAACAGCCGATGAACTGCGTGACGTCGCCGCCACCCCGCGCCGCCGCCATCGACCCCCCCGCGTACCGGGCCGCCAGGTCCACGGTGATGGGCGGGTGGACCTTCAGCGCTCCCCAGGCCGTGGCCGCGACCAGCAGCGTCGCGCCCGCCCCGAGCGAGGCCGCCCCTGGACTTCCCATGTCATGTGCCCTCCAGGACGACGGCAGGTCGTCGCGGAGTCGCAGTGTGCGTGGGCGCGGGGGCGGGGCGCAGCGGAACGCCGGTGCGAGCGTTGGTCCGGAAGTGGGCTCACTCCACGGCCGCGTCGCGCGGGAGCTGCCGCACCACGTGGCCCTTCTTCTGGAGCAGCGCCACGATGCCCTCCGGGCCCACCACGTGTCCCGCGCCCACCACCATCAGGTGGGTGCCGGGCTGGGACAACATTCCCTCCAGCTTCGCCGCCATCTGGACGTTGCGCTCGAAGAAGATGCGCTCGTACACGGGCCGGTACGTCGGGTCGTTGGCCCCGTCCAGCAGCAGCCCCGTCATGCCGGCCGCGTCCCCGGCCTTCCACGCGGCGGTGAGCGTCTCCAGGATTTCCGCCGGCGACTTCTCCCGGCGCAGCTGGTCGCGCAACATCAGGTTCTGCAACGCGTCCGGCGTGCCCGCGAGCATGCGCAGCTGGCTGTCCGCGGACTCCAGCTCCACCACCTGCTTGTGGTTCGCGTGGGCGCGGTCGAGGAAGGCCCGGTCCACGCCGTTGCCCTGCTCGTAGCCCGCCTTCTGGAACTCCAGGTTGGTGAGCACCATCCCCGCCAGCCACGGCTTGAGCCGCTCGATGGAGGCCTGCTGCACGCCCAGCCGCATCGTCATCCGGCCCAGCAGCGCGAGCGTCGCCGAGTCCAGCCGCTTCGACAGGCCCTGGCCCTCCGGGAACATGCCCAGCTCCCGCACCAGCTTCTGCATCGCCTCCGCGTCCGTCCGGGTGGTGTCCACCTCCACCGCCAGCACGTCCGCGCGGGCGAAGGCCGCCTCCATCGACGGCGGCAGCGCCAGCGCCCCCGCCTTGCCCATGTGGATGGAGCCGACCAGGTACGCGGTGCCCCCGCCGTCGGCGCCCTTCACCTCCCACAGGAAGGCGTTGCCGGTGTCGACCGGGACATAGGGCGCCGCGGCGGGCGTGGTGGCGCACCCGACACCCAGCAGCGCGACCAGGACGAGGACCAGCGACGACGGCAGGGACGACAGGCGCTTCATGGCGAGGACTTTCCCCTTCGGTGGGCCCCCATCGAACCATCGCCGACCCGCCGCGGCAAAAACCCCTTTCGCGCCCGCTCGGCGGCCAGGGACGCCGCGCCCTCCCGATGCCATACTGCGCCCGCCAGCAGGTCGGGTTCTCCCGGAATGATCCGGAGCTCGTCGGCACGCCGGACTGGGGGACCGTCGGACATCGTCGTGACGCCCTGCGTCGCCCCCAGACAATGACGCGCGGAGCCATTCTCCGCGCTTTGACAACCCCGTCGGGCGGGTGTTACCGCTAGGTGAAACATGAATCGGCCTTCAACTTCTCCAGACCGCTCCGGACCCGTCACGCCGCGAGGGCAGCGGACGCGTGCGAAGCTGTTGAAGGCGGCGGAGTCCGTCTTCGGAGAGAAGGGCTACGAGCGCGCGTCCATCGCGGACATCACCCGCAAGGGGGGCGTGGCGCTCGGGACGTTCTACGTCTACTTCCCGGACAAGCAGTCCATCTTCGTCGAGGTGGTGGATGACCTGGGCACGCGCCTGCGCCGGCTCATCGGCGAGTCCACCGCCGCGTGCGACAGCCGCATGGACGTGGAGCGCGAGGGCCTGCGCACCTTCTTCCAGTTCGTGCGCCAGCACCCCAACCTCTACCGCGTGGTGCGCCAGGCGGAGTTCGTCGACGCGGACTGCTACCGGCGCTACTACGACCGCTTCGCCAAGGGCTACGTCACCGGCCTGTCGCGCGCCATGGAGGACGGCGAGGTGCGCCGCATGGACCCGGAGGCGCTCGCGTACTGCCTGATGGGCATCGGCGACTTCCTGGGCATGCGCTGGGTGCTCTGGGAGGAGGACATGGGGTTGGATCGCGTGCTCGACACCGCGATGAGCCTCATCCGCCACGGCCTGGATTCGCGCCCCGCGTCCCCGTCGCGCAACAACCTCAAGTCCGCCGCCTCCCGCGCGGCCCCCGCCAAGAAGAAGAACACCCTGCGTCCCGCTCGCCGCCCGGCGCGGGGCGCCCGGAGCTGAACGACACCCATGCGATACGCGCAGATCCTCTCCACCGGCCGTTACGTCCCCGAGAAGGTCCTCACCAACGCGGACGTCGAGAAGATTCTCGGCGAGCCCGTGGACGAGTGGCTCCAGCAGAACGTCGGCATCAAGGCGCGCCACGTGATGGCCGACACGCAGGCCACCAGCGATTTGTGCGTCGCCGCCGCCCGCCAGGCCCTGGAGCGCTCCGGGACGAAGCCGGAGGAGCTGGACCTAGTCATCGTCGCCACCGACACGCCGGACTACCTCAGCCCCGCCACCTCCTCCGTCGTCCAGGCCAAGCTGGGCGCGACGAAGGCCGGCACCTACGACCTCAACTGCGCGTGCGCCGGCTGGGTGACGGCGCTGGACGTGGGCTCCAAGACGATTGCGGCCGATGACAGCTACCACCGCATCCTCGTGGTGGGCGCGTACGGCATGACGCGCTACGTGAACTGGAAGGACAAGAAGACCTGCACCCTGTTCGCGGACGGCGCGGGCGCGGTGGTGCTGGGCGCGGGCGACAAGCCCGGCTTCATGGGCGCGAAGCTCCTGGCCAACGGCGAGTACCACGACGCGCTCGGCATCTACACCGGCGGCACGCACCGCCCGGCCACCGCGGAGACGCTGCCCCTGACGGGCGGCAAGCCCGCCGTGCAGTTCGTGCGCAAGTTCCCCGCGACCTTCAACACGGAGCGCTGGCCCATGCTGCTGGACCAGCTCCTGACGAAGCAGCACCAGACGCTGGACGACGTGAAGCTCTTCGTCTTCACCCAGCTCAACCTGCGCACCATCGAAGCGACCATGAAGGCGCTGAACCAGCCCATGGCGAAGGCGCACTACACGATGGACAAGTGGGGCTACACGGGCTCCGCCTGCATCCCCATGACGCTCGATGACGCGGTGGTGCAGGGCAAGGTGAAGCGCGGCGACCTGGTGGCCTTCTGCGCCAGCGGCGGCGGCCTGGCCATGGCCTCCGCCCTCTACCGCTGGACGGCCTGAGGCATGGAGGCGCGCATGTTCATCGGCGACTGGATGGGGCGGGGCGCCCTGTACTGGCCGGAGCAGGTGGCGGTGGTGGACACGGCCCGGGGTGACGCCGGCCGGTTCACCTACCGCGCGATGAACGCGCGCGCCGAGGCGCTCGGGGGCTGGCTGCGCGACGTGGCCGGCGTGAAGAAGGGCGACCGCGTGGCCCTGGTGGCCCACAACGGCGTGGAGTACCTGGACGCCCTCTTCGCCTGCGGCAAGGTGGGCGCCATCTTCGTGCCCTACAACTGGCGCCTGCACGCCGCGGAGCTGGCGGACCTGGTGCGCGCCATCCGCCCGCGCGTGCTGCTGTTCGGCGACGACTTCCGCGACGCGGTGGCCCACGCGCGCGAGCAGGTGGGCGCGTCCCTGAGGCTCGTCGCCCTGGAGGCCCAGGGGCTGCCCGGCGCGGACGCATACGCGGACGTGCTGACTCACCGGCCCGCCTCGCCCGTGAGCAACGACGCGGTGTCCGAGGAGGACACCCTCTGCCTGCTGTTCACCGGCGGCACCACGGGGCGCTCGAAGGGCGCGTGCGTCAGCTACCGCATGGTGGCGTGGAACACGCTCAACACGCTGGTGCACGAGGTGCGCGCGGGCGACGTCACGGTGACGCACACGCCCATGTTCCACACCGGCGGGCTGCTCGTGTACACGCTGCCCCTGCTCACCGTGGGCGGCACCGTGGTCATCATGCGGCGGTGGGACCCGGAGGAGCTGCTCGCCCTGGTCCCGCGCGAGAAGGTGTCGCTGTTCTTCGCGGTGCCCACCCAGTACCAGCAGCTGCTCGACTCGCCGCGCTTCGCGACGACGGACTTCTCCACCGTGCGCTTCATGACGAGCGGCGGCGCGGCGCTGCCGGTGCCGCTCATCCAGGCGTGGCAGGCGGTGCACGCGGTGCCCTTCAAGCAGGGCTTCGGCATGACGGAGTTCGGCCCGGGAATCTTCAGCATGGGGCCCGAGTTCGCGGTGTCGAAGGCGGGCTCCATCGGCCGGCCCAACTACTTCGTCTCCGCGAAGCTGGTGGACGACGAGGGCCGCGTGGTGCCGGTGGGCGAGGTGGGAGAGCTGGTCCTCAAGGGCCCCTCCATGTGCTCCGGCTACTTCGAGGACGAGGCCGCCACGCGCGAGGCCATCGACGCGGACGGCTGGTTCCACACCGGGGACCTGGCGCGCCAGGACGCGGACGGCTTCTTCACCATCGCCGGCCGCAAGAAGGACATGTTCATCTCCGGCGGGGAGAACGTGTATCCGCTGGAGCTGGAGACGGTGCTCTACGAGCACGCCGCCGTACAGCAGTGCTCCGTGGTCGGCGTGCCCGACGCGAAGTGGGGCGAGGTGGGGCGGGCCTTCGTGGTGCTCAAGCCGGGCGAGCACGCGTCCGAGGACGCGCTGCTGGAGCACCTGCGCGGCCGGCTGGCGCGCTTCAAGGTGCCCAAGCGGGTGGTGCTGGTGGAGCGCCTGCCGGTGTCCGCGGCGGGGAAGATTCTCAAGCGCGAGCTGCGCGAGGCGGCCATCGCCGCCGATACAGTGAACCGTTGACGTCTCGCGGCTGACGCCGCGCCGCGTCGTGTCTGTGTTTCAGGGGGCGTGGGTCTGTCCTTGGCAGGGGCGACCTGGATGCCTGTCGGCTGTCGTGACAACCCGGCGGTGACGCCGGAGAGATGGGAGCACTCACATGAAGAAGAAGCTGCTGTCGGCCGTGATGCTTTGCACGCTGGGACTCTGGGGCTGCGGCGATGACGAGGATCCACCCGTCCAGAAGCCCACGCTGAACAGCTCCGCGAACATCCTGGCCTTCCTCGAGGGCAAGTCGCTGCTCATGGAGGGCGCCAACATCCCCTCGCACCCCAATGGCTATAGCGAGGACATGGACTTCGGGGCCTCGTCGCAGTGTTATCAGAAGGTCACCATGTCGGTGGCCGGTGGCAACTTCAAGGTGGACAGCATCCCGGGCACCATCACGGATGGCGTCTGCCACCACGATGTCGCCAAGAACCCGCTGTCCTTCACCTCCACCACCGTCCTCATCGAGAACGTAGCGGCCGACGGGAGCTGCTTCGACGTGACGTTCTCCTTCCCGGGCGGGCTCGTGCAGGAGGGCCGCGGCGGCTTCACGGCCGACCAGAAGACGCTCAAGCTGGAGCTCTTCTTCAAGAGCCAGGCGACCGGCATCCGCTGCGCGAACGGCGCGGTGGGCCAGGCGGGCACCGTGACGCTCGGCTCGAACCCGTTCACGGGCAACGCCGTGCAGGTCTACGCCATCCAGTAGTCGGGAAGGCGCCGTGGGCCGGTTGGAGGGCGTGCTCCCTCCCTCCTTCCGGCGCCAGGCCCGGGACGCGTCCTCGCGTGCCCGGGCGCTCGCGGAGGAGTGGGAGCCCCGAGGCCCGAGCGGGTGGACGCGGGAGCGTCCGGGCACGCGACAGCCAGGTTGTGACATCCGAGCCCGGTGCACCGGGCCTGCCCCGTGCGCGGGGTCGAGGTGGATATGACGGGAAGTGGGTTTGACGCAGGGGTGGCCCTGCGCCGTGGCGCGATGGCGCTCGCCGCGCTGGGGCTTTGGGGCGTGGCGACGCCGGCCAGCGCGCAGAGCACGCCGGTGCCCGGCGTGTACGCCGAGTGGACGGAGGCGAAGGACCGCGAGGAGGACGCGGAGCCTCGCGAGTTCACGCTCATCAACTACTTCTTCACCCGCTTCTCGGTGACGAACCAGGTGGGGGACCCGGCCGGCCTTCGCGGCGTGGCGCTGGGGCCCATCGGCTCGCCGGTGGGCAGCGCGGTGAGCGTGCAGTCCGGACGTTCGGCGTACTTCGTCGAGCAGCGCTGGATTCCCGTCATCGAATACAGCCCCTTCTTCGTCGACGGGCTGGCGTCCTTCCGCGCGCAGTTCGAGGTGGACTTCCTCTGGGGCCGCTCGGCCAACACCATTGGTCAGAACGAGGGCGGCGGCTTCAACGCCGACCAGGTGAACATCCAGACGAAGAACGTCAACGTCGCCATCTACCCCACGCGCAATCCCAGCCAGCTGACGCTGCTGGTGGGTACGCAGCCGGTCTACGACAACGTCCACGACCCCACGCGCACGCCGCTGTCGGAGCTGACGCGCACGGGCTACAAGCTGGCCTTCCTCGGCAGCGACGCGACGGGCCTGTCCATCTTCAGCAGCTACAAGGGCCACGCGCGCCTGAGCCTGATGCCGCTGGGCAGCGCCCAGGCGGACCGCGCCACGCGCAACGACCCGCGCCTGAAGTACATCTGGCTGGCCATGGCGGACTACGTCTACCCGGTCCGTCCCGCCACCAACGTCGGTGTGTCCGCGTGGTTCCTCAACGACGACACCAAGGGCGACGCGTACGCCTTCGAGGGCCTGGTGAAGAGCGGCCCGTCGTCCTCGGGCCTGCCGGGCTTCACCGGCACGGCGCGCTTCGACATCTCCCGCCCCAAGGGCAACGTCTTCTGGGTGGGCGCGCACTTCAACCACAACATCGACTTCAAGCTGGGCCGGCTCGGGGCCTCCGGCTTCGTCATGTACAACGGCGGCAAGTACACGAGCGACGACCCGGACAACTCGCCCATCGACGAGCTGAGCATCTCCGGCCTCTCCGCCAACCTGGAGGTGATGTACCAGTGGGGCCGTGGCCCGGGTGACGTCGCCACGCTGGAGGGCATGTTCACCACCGGCGACAACAACGTGGGCGACGACCGCTACACCGGCGCTTTCACGCTCAACGAGTACGGCCTGCCGGGCGCGGTGTGGTTCAACCACAAGATGCTCATCCTGTTCCCGTTCACCAGCACGGTGAACAACTACACGGGCGCGGTGACGGACATCTCCAACCAGGGCTTCGGTCTGCGCGCGGGCATCGCCACGGCGGCCTGGGACATCGTGCCCAACAAGCTCAACCTCAAGGTGGGCACGGGGCTCGCGAACGCGGGGGCCTCGCCGCCGCGGTGGGACCCGGCGGTGCGGCGCGGGCGCTTCATCGGCGCGGAGGTGAACGCGGAGCTGCGCTACCACATCCGCTACCTGATGACCGTGGGCCTCCACGGTGGCTACCTCTTCCGCGGCAGCTTCTACGATGGCTCCACCACGGTGAAGAGCGACCCGTGGGCGGCCTTCACCACCTTCACCTGGTACGCGTTCTGACCATGAGCACCTCCCGCGCCATTTCCGCCCTGCTCCTCGCGGCGGGGCTTTCCTCCGCCGGCTGCGTGCGCTCCTACGCCAGCCAGCCCGCGCTGTCCTTCCAGGACCTCGACTACTCCACGGACGGCTCGAAGCAGCCCTGGCCCGTGCACCGCGTCGCGCTGCCGGACATCGCCGAGCGCTACCGCCTGGCCACGGTGCCGCACGTGGCCTACGTGGACCTGCCCGGCGCGTCGCCGGACGCGAAGACGGTCGTCTTCGTGCACGGGCTCGGTTCGTACCTGAAGTTCTGGCGGGCGCAGCTCGACGTCTTCCACGCGCAGGGCTACCGCGTGCTGGCGGTGGACCTGCCGGGCTACGGCAAGTCGGACAAGCCGGCCACGTTCCCGTACACCATGGAGGCCATGGCGGACGTGGTGCACGCGCTCACGCGCCAGCTGGGCGTGGACAAGCCCATCCTGGTGGGCCACTCCATGGGCGGGCAGACGTCGCTCTCCTACGCCATCCGCTACCCGGAGGCGCTGGAGGCGCTGGTGCTGGTCTCTCCCGCCGGCTTCGAGACGTTCTCCTGGAAGGAGAAGGCCTGGTTCGCGCGCGCGATGAGCGTGGACTTCATCAAGTACGCGCCGGAGGCCAGCATCTGGGGCAGCGTGCGCCAGGGCAACTTCATGCACTGGCGGCCGGAGCTGGACTGGCTCATCGAGGAGCGCGTGCGGCTGGCGAAGTCGCCGGAGTTCGACTCGTACGCCTACGCCAACGTGCGCACCGTGCAGGGGCTGGCGCACAACGACTTCGTGCGCGAGAACCTGGAGCGCGTGTTGGCGCCCACGCTCATCGTCTACGGCACGGATGACCGGCTCATCCCCAACCCGTTCCTCCACGGAGGCGAGGCGCGCGACATCATGGAGCACGGCGCGTCGCGCATCCCCGGCGCGGCGCTGGTGGCGATGAAGGGCTGCGGCCACACGGTGCAGCTGGACTGCCCGGCGCCGTTCAACGAGGCGGTGCTCGGCTTCCTGAAGGACCCGGCGTCCGCGCGCCCCTTCACATCGAAGGTGGCGCCGCCGGAGAAGGAGCCAGTGCCGGGCGCGCCCGCGCCGGTGCCGGGCGCGCCGGGGACGCAGCCCTCGCCCACGCCCGCCCAGGACGACGCGCCCGCGCCGTCCGATGGCCCGAGTCCCTGAGCGCGGCGGGCCGCCTCGTCCTCGCCGTGCCGGACGATGCGAGCGCGCTGGCTGATGGCCCGAGTCCCTGAGCGTCGCGGGTCGCCTCGTCCTCGCCGCGCCGGACGATGTGAGCGCTCCGTCCGGCGGCCCGAGGCCCCGAGCGCTGCGGGCCGCCTCGTCCACTCCCCCACGGCGTGGATGAGGCGGCGCGCGCTCGGGCCATCGTGGCCCCGTCGTGAGCGGGCCGTGTGTCAGGGGCTCCCAGGGTGTGGTGACGGGCGCGGCGCCTCGTGAGGGCACGCCGCGCCTCGGACACGGAGCGGGGACTACGGGATGGTGTGGTACTTCACCATGCTCAGCTGCACCGCCGCCGTCAGGTCCTTCGAGTTGTAGTGGCCGTACGGGTAGGCGTCATAGACCTTCTCGCCCGTCTGGCCTGGGATTCGCGAGGTGTAGCTGCCGTAGACGACGCCTCCGTAGCCGATGATTTCATCCGCGGTGGAGAAGATGCTGTAGCGGTAGCTGCCCTCGTAGCCGCTCTTGCTGCGCAGGTTGTCGAGGAACGCGGAGCGGCCCAGCACCACCCCGCCGAACAGGTAGCCGGGGTACAGGCCGTTGGTGGCGCCGCACGTGGGCGTGGATGGGCCCGTCAGGTAGCAGGAGGTCAGGCCCAGGTTGGCGCCGGCGATGCCGACGAAGGTGTCCACGGAGCTGGTCAGCGACGCGCCCACGTCGTACGAGCCGCCGTTGAGCGAGTCGTTCGCGCTGCCGCCGAGGATGGCCTTGCGCGCCAGCGTCACGCCCATGGAGTGGGCGATGACGTGGACCTTGGACTTGCCGGTATAGGCCTTCACCGCCTCGATGAAGCGACGGACATGCATGATGTTCGGCTTCGAGTGGTACTGGTTGGCGGTCTGCATGATGTCCGCCGGTCCCCACGTCGTCGCGTACAGCTCGCTCGACTTGTAGCCGTTGGCGAGGAAGTACTCGATGGAGTTGTTCCAGCCGGACTGACCCGCGGTGCCGGTGCCCACGGCCTTGTCCGAGTTGCCGTGGATGAAGATGACGGGCGTGTTCACCACGGTGTCGGTGCTGCTCTCCTTGCCGCCGAAGCTGCCGCCCACCAGGTCCGTGCGCGCGAAGTTGTCCGCGCTGTAGCCGTTGGCGGAGAGCCACGAGCGGAAGTGGGTCGTCAGGCCCGCGGTGGAGACCGCCGCGGACTCGACGGTGCCGAGCTGCTCGGAGGCCGGCGCTTCGATGGCGGGCGCGTCGGAGCCGGGCGCCGTGTCGAGCCCCTCTCCGCAGCCGGTGAGGGTGCCGAACAGCAAGGGTCCCATGAGGTAGAGCGAATGCCGCAGTCGCATGGACATCTCCTTCGGTTGTGGGGGATTCGCGCTCGGGCCCGGATGAGCCTTCGAGCGCGAGACACAGTGTAGAGACATCTCATGCGCGCGTCGCCCGTCGAGTGGCCGCGCGCGGACGTTGTCGCGCTGCGTCGCGTGATTTCGGGCGGCTCCGCGTCAAAAACCTGAATCAGGTTTCACCCGGGCTGGGGGGGCGGTGGTGACGGAGGCTATCGGGGTGAACGATGGGGTGGACAGCGCGCTGCTCGTGTCGTGGAGGCTATACCTCCGTGAACTTCACCCCCGTGGCCTTCATTCGCTCCAGGGCGGTCTTGAGCTCCTCCGAGACGATGAAGGCCCCCGTCCAACCCTCGGGCCTGAGCACCTTGGCGTTCCCGACTTTCGTCTTGTCGATGCGCAAGTCCCGTACGGAAGCGTATTGCCCCACCTTTTCGGGCACTCCGTCCTCATGCGTCCACAGCTGAATTCGGGAGGCCTTCTCGTCGATGCAGCGGATGAGGCGGGTCGCCACCAGCACCAGATACTGGTCCGGGTAGCCCTCGATGTCCGCGGGGATGAGCTGCACGTCTCCTGGAGCCAGCTCCGTGAAGAGAGTCGCCACCTTGACGTGGACGACCGGAATGCGCAGCCCCGCCTCCGTGAAATCCAACGGTCGGCCGGGCTCTTCAATGGGGATTTTCAGGCGTCCCTTCACCTGCACGGGCGCGCCCTGCCTGAATCGATCGGGCGCACGCACCGCGCGGCCCTTGTTGTCGGCGGGCGTATCCAGGTGCCAGCGGCCGGGGACCTGGACATCGTCGTGCAATTCGAAGAAGCGCCGATTCATCGGTGTGAATCTAGGGTGTTGCTCCTCTGGTGACGAGCAGGTTCAGCTCCGAGCCGTGCGTGGTGATTTCCCTGGCCAGTCGCCTGAGTGCTGATTGCAGGGACGCACGACATGCTGTGATTGTCCGGCAGTGGGCTGTCGCGGCATCCAGCTCCGCGAAGACCAGCTCGTGATACCTCTGGGGGTGAGGCCCCTTGTGGCCTGGAACCTCGACGATGTTCTCGGGGTCCTTCAGCTCCATCCCAGCCTTCTTGAAGAGCTTCCTGAACCTCGGCGTCCAGGGCCCGCCACGCGCGGTGGAGGCACTGTTCTTGTCCGTTGCCAGGTGGTGGTTCTGGGTGCGACCGCCGCGCATTCCCCGGGCGGCCATGGCGACTGCATTGGGGGCCAGCGCGATGGTGAAGCCCTCGGTCGCCATCGCCACCGAATCCACGCTTCCGATGGCGACGTATTGGTAGCCCGCCTGCGTCTCCACCGCGACCGCCGCCTGCGCCGAACCCGGCAGCCGCGAGGCCTTGGCGGCCAGTCCGGCCGTGTTCCCGATGGCCGCGGTAGCGAGCATAATGAAGATGCGCGCCGCGTTCTCTCCGAGGACTTCCCCATATGCCTCGCCCGCCTCGCTGAGCTGCTCGAAGGTGGTGGCCCGGTCCACCTGGCGCACCAGGGATATCCACCCCTGCAACAGGGTCCACACCGTGTCCACGCCCAGGTATGCAATGGCCGTGGCCGTCAGCAGGGCGGCGAGGCCTTTGCTCACGGGCTCGGGCAGCGACCAGAGGAGGAGGTACATGCTGACGGAGGCGCTCACCGTCGCCAGCAGCGCCTGTGGGTCGGCCATGTCCTTCAGTGCCTCTGCTGTCTCCTCCCAGACCGAATCCATGGCGATGGCCATGGCCAGCGAATACTTGCCGTCACTGGCCAGCAGCGGGCCTTCGGCCAGCAGGCGCAGGCAGTCGCCGGGCCGGGACTTGCGCTCGCACCAGCGGCCATAGGCGCGTGTCAGCGCGTCCTCCGCGTAGAACGCGAGCAGGCGCGGGCCATCTGGGTCCTTCTCTTCTTCCTGGGGGATGAGCCGAGGACCGCGGTACTGGTACAGGTACACGCCGCTTCTGTCGGGGATGCCGAAGCGCTGGCGAGCCTCGCGCAAGGGATTGGAAAAGGGCCGCACGTCCCTGGCGAGTTCCTCCATGGCTCCCTCGAACTCGTCCTCGTCCAGCTCCACCGGCCCGGCATCGTCCTCGGTCACGGGTGTGTGGACCCTGTGAGGCCCAACTCCCGTGTCCAGGCGGACGACCCGCGTGGTCGAGCAGCCCGCGAGGGCCAGCGCCAGCATCAGCCAGATGACCGCATGCGCTCTCATCCAAGTCCTCCGGTTCCAGGGCATGTCAGGAGTATCAGAATGGCCCGACAGGACGCGGCGAGGCTGGCTTCGGAGTCTCCGGCGGGAGTGGGCCGCATCAGGAGGTTCAATGCAGACTGCTCGCCTTCGGTTTCTGGATGCGCGCGTCGCCCGTCGAGTGGACAGACGAGGGCGTTGTCGCGCTGCGTCGCGTGATACGCATGGGGGCATGCGCGCACGCAAGGTGGTCATCGCGAAGGCAGGTGGTTACGGGCAGCTCCGCGTCGAAAACCTGAATCAGGTTTCACCCGGGCCAGGGGAGGTGTCGGTGGTGACGGAGGCCATCGGGGTGAACTACGCGGACTGCGTCATCCGCATGGGGCTGTACGCCTCCGCGAAGGAGTATGTGGGGTGGCCGATTACCCCTGGCTTCGAGTTCGCCGGGACGGTGGACGCGGTGGGGCCCGGGGTGGAGGACGTGTCACCGGGAGCGCGGGTGTTCGGCGTGACGCGGTTCGGCGGGTATGCCACGCACGTGGTGGTGCCTCGGCACCAGGTGTACGCGCTGCCGGCGAAGCTGAGCATGGAGCAGGCGGCGGGGTTCCCGGCGGTGTTCCTGACGGCCTACTTCGCGCTGTTCGAGCTGGCGCATCCCAGGCCGGGGGCGAACGTGCTGGTGCACTCGGCGGCGGGTGGGGTGGGCAGCGCGCTGTTGCAGCTGGGGCGACTGGCGGGGTGCCGGATGGTGGGGGTGGTGGGAGGGACGCACAAGGTGGAGGCGGCGCGAGCGCTGGGCGCGGACGTGGTCATCGACAAGAGCCGCGAGGACCTGTGGGCGGCGGCGCGGAGGGCGGCGCCCGGGGGCTATGACGTGGTGCTGGACGCGAACGGCGTGGCCACGCTGCGCGACAGCTACCGGCACCTGGCGTCGCCTGGGAAGCTGGTCATCTACGGGTTCCACTCCATGCTGCCGCGCCAGGGTGGGCGGCCGAACTACGCGAAGCTGGCGTGGGACTGGCTGCGCACGCCGCGCTTCAATCCGCTGGCGCTGACGAACGACAACGCGAGCGTGCTGGCGTTCAATCTGTCCTACCTGTTCGAGCGGCGCGAGGTGCTGACGGAGGGCATGGCGAGGCTGTTGGGCTGGGTGGAGGAGGGGAAGGTGGTGTCGCCGCAGGTGACGCGCTTCCCGCTCGACGCCGTGGCGGACGCACACAAGGCGCTGGAGTCGGGCACCACCGTGGGGAAGCTGGTGCTGGTGCCGTGAGGTGTGAAGTCGTGTCGAGGAGGCGGACTCGGGTAGCCTTCGGGCATGCCCATCGTCCATGACTGGCTGGCCCGGCGCGCGGCGCTGGACCCCGACCACCTCGCCCTCATCGACATGAGCCGGGGCGCGCGGCGCATCTCCTTCCGGGAGTGGAATGCCGCCGCCACCCGCACCGCCGCGTTCCTGCACCACGTGCTGGGCGTCCAGCGGGGCGACCGGGTCGCGGTGCTCGCGCACAACCGCGTGGAGACGCTGGACGTGCTCTTCGCCTGCGCGAAGCTGGGCGCCATCCTCCAGCCGCTCAACTGGCGGCTGAGCGCCGCCGAGCTGGCGGCCATCCTCGCGGACGCGGAGCCCGTCGTGCTCGTCTCGGGGCCGGAGCTGCGCGCCCAGGTCACCGCCGTGCGCGAGCGCGCGCCGTTCGTGAGGCACTGGCTGTCGTTCGACGAACCCGGGCCCGGCGAGCGCGCCTTCGCCGAACGCGACACCGCGCCGTCCATGCCACTGCCCGTGCTCGAGCTGGAGGCGGAGACCCCCTGGGTGCTCTGCTATACGGGCGGGAGCACGGGCGTGCCCAAGGCCGCCGTGCTCACCCATGGCTCCATCACCGCCAACGCGGCGAACACCGTGGTGAGCTGGGGCCTCTCGCCGGACGACGTGTCCCTGCTCAACGCGCCGCTGTTCCACACAGGGGGGCTCAACGTCTTCACCTTGCCGCTCGTCTACATCGGCGGCGCGTCCGTGGTGTGCCGCGCGTTCGACGTGGAGCAGGTGTTCGACCTGGTCCACGACGGCACCGTGTCACTCGTGTTCGGTGTGCCCACCATGTTCATCGAGATGCAGCGGCACGCCCGGTTCGAGTCGGTGGACTTCTCGCGGCTGAAGATGCTCGTCAGTGGCGGAGCGCCCTGTCCCGCGCCGGTGTTCGAGCGCTTCTTCGCCCGGGGCGTGGCCTTCAAGACGGGCTACGGCCTCACGGAGGCGGGGCCGAACAACTTCTGGCTCCCTCCTGGCGACGTGAAGCGCAAGCCGGGCGCGGTGGGCGTGCCGCTGTTCCATGTGGAGGCGCGCATCGATGGTGAGCAGCGCCCGGGGGACGTGGGCGAGCTGCTGCTGCGGGGGCCGCATGTCTGCGCCGGGTACTGGCGTCGGCCGGAGGACACGGCCCGGACCATCGTGGATGGATGGCTGCACACCGGCGACCTGGCCTCGCGCGACGAGGACGGCTGCTTCCGCATCGTCGGGCGCAGCAAGGACCTCATCATCTCCGGCGGTGAGAACATCTATCCGTCCGAGGTGGAGAGCATCCTCGCGGGGCACCCCGACGTGGCGGAGGTCGCGGTCATCGGCGTGCCGGACGCGAAGTGGGGAGAGACGCCGCGCGCCGTCGTCGTCCCTCGCGCGGGGGGCTCGCTCACCGAGGCCGCGTTGCTCGGCTACTGCGATGGGCGACTGGCCCGCTACAAGACGCCCAGGTCCGTGCGCTTCGTCGAGGCGCTCCCACGCACCTCCGCGGGCAAGGTAGACCGCCGCGCGCTGTCGGCCACGCACGGCGCTCCGTGATGTTTCTCCAGTGTTCAGAGAAAGTCGTGAGATTTTCTATCTAAACTTGAATTGCTTGACTCCGAGTGCGCCCATGGACTCCCGTGGAGACTTCCTCGTTTCACGAAAGGAAGTGCTCCATGGCTCGCAGGCTCCAGGTGCTCTCCACCACGACGGCGCTGTTCGCTGGCGTGGCCATCGCGCAGCTCGCCCCGCTGCACGCGTCCGCCGCGCCATCCGCCGACGCGGTCGCCGTGGAAGAGGTCTCCCCCGAGGTGCTCACCGCCATGCAGCGGGACCTGGGCCTCACCGAGTCCCAGGCCCGGCGCCGGCTCGCGACGGAGGCCGCCGCCATCCTCACGGAGCGGACGCTGCGCCAGGACCTGGGCGCGTCCTTCGGCGGCGCGTGGCTGAGCGACGAGGGTGACCGGCTCATCGTCGGAGTCACCGACGCCGCCGGTGCCGCCGCCGCGCGCCGGGCGGGCGCCGAGCCCCGCTGGGTCCTGCGCACCGAGCGTCACCTGGACGCGCTGAAGTCCGCGCTCGACCAGGGCGCTCCGCTCGCCAGCAAGGACATCCATGGTTGGTACGTGGACGTCATGACGAACACCGTCGTCGTGCTCGCCAAGGACACCGCCGTGCAGAGCGCGGAGCGCTTCATCGCGGAGAGCGGCGCGGCCGACAGCGCCGTGCGCGTCGTCGTCTCCAACGAGGAGCCACGCCCGCTCTACGACACGCGCGGCGGTGACGCGTACTACATCAACGGCAACGTCCGTTGTTCCATCGGCCTGCCCGTGGCGGGGGGCTTCGTCACCGCCGGCCACTGCGGCGGCGTGGGCTCCACCACGCAGGGACACAACGGCGTGGCCCAGGGCACCGTGCGCGGTTCGTCCTTCCCCAACAACGACTACGGCTGGGTCCAGACGAACGGCTCCTGGGTCTCCCAACCCTGGGTCTACAACTACGCGGGCGCCAACGTCCTCGTCTTCGGCTCCGCCGAGGCCGGCATCAACGCCTCCGTGTGCCGCTCCGGCTCCACCACCGGGTGGCGCTGCGGCGTCATCCAGGCGAAGAACGTCACCGTCAGCTACTCCGCCGGCCTCGTCTATGGACTGACGCAGACCAGCGCGTGCGCGGAGGGCGGTGACTCGGGCGGCTCGTGGATGTCCGGCAACCAGGCCCAGGGCGTGACGTCCGGCGGCTCCGGCAACTGCTCCACCGGTGGCACCACCTTCTTCCAACCCGTCAACCCCATCCTCTCCGTCTACGGCCTGTCCCTCACCACCCAGAACTCGGGCCGCCCCATCGTCGGGTACGCCGGCAAGTGCATCGACGTGGACCACTCCAACACCGCCAACGGCACGCCCATCCAGCTCTGGGACTGCAACGGCACCGACGCGCAGAAGTGGACCTTCCACGGCGACGGCACGCTGCGCGCCTTCGGCAAGTGCATGGACGTCACCTGGGGCTCCACGCAGAACGGCGCCCTCATCCAGCTCCACGACTGCACGGGCAACCCCGCCCAGCAGTTCGTCCTCAGCGGCGCGGGCGACCTGGTCAACCCGCAGGCCAACAAGTGCGTGGACGTGAAGGACTGGAACAGCAACAACGGCGCGCGGCTGCAAATCTGGGAGTGCGCCGGCACCGCCAACCAGAAGTGGAGCGTCCGCTGACGCCCCTCGCGACACACCGGCGGCCGGGCCCTCCGGGGCCTGTCCCGCCCGGCCGCCGTGAGAGCGGACGGCCGCGCCTCGCGGCTTGGTAACAATTCGTCATGTCCGCGAATCATGCGGGACATCTCCCGGTGCCACGGTGCCCCCAGTGGCCCGGGAGCGCCCCCTCGTGGGACCCGGCCGGAGTCCAGTGAGGCGCCAGACCCCCTTCCCTGCTCCCGGGCCACGGCTCCGCTGTTACCTTCTCTCCTGGAAGGCCGCGGAGAGGAGATGCCGGGACATGGAACAGCTCAACCGCCCCACGCAGGAAGAAGGCACCATCCAGGTCCTGCTCGTCGAGGATGACGAGCGGCTGGCCCGCCTCACCGCCCGCTACCTCCAGGAGCACGGCGTCATCGTCACGATGAGCCACACCGGTCCGGACGCGCTCCTCGAGGCCACCCGTCACTCGTTCGACGTCATCCTGCTGGACCTGATGCTCCCGGGGCGCGACGGCCTGGAGGTGTGCCGCGATCTGCGGGCGCGCACCGACGTCCCCATCATCATGGTCACCGCGCGCGGAGAAGAGGCCGACCGCGTGCTCGGCCTGGAGACGGGCGCGGACGACTACCTCTCCAAGCCCTACTCGTCGCGCGAGCTGCTCGCGCGCATCCGCGCCCAGGTGCGCCGCGCCCGAGGCAAGGTGGGCCCCGTCTCCCAACCCGTGCTCGCCGGCCGCCTCATGCTCGACCCGCGCAGCCTTCGCGCCACCCTGGACGGCCGCGTGCTGCACCTCACCACGTACGAGTTCAGCCTGCTGCGCGCCCTGGCCGAGCGCGCCGGCCGCGTGCTCAGCCGCGAGCAGCTGCTCGACCTGGTGAAGGGCAGCGCGGACGAGGTCTTCGACCGCTCCGTGGACGTGCACATCTTCCGGCTCCGCCAGAAGCTCGAGGCGGACCCCCGCAACCCCATGCTGCTCAAGACGGTCCGCGGCGCCGGCTACATGCTCGCGACCGGTGAGGACGTGTGAGTCGACGTTCCCGCACGCCCGGAAGGCTGCTGCTGCGCATCTACCTGGTGGGGCTGGCCCAGCTCGTGCTGGTCAGCGTCACCCTGTACCTGGCGCGCTCGTTCGTCGTGGAGAAGCCGCTGCGCCACGGCTTCGCGCGCAACGCCATCTACAACGCGCGCGAATGGTACGAGCTGAAGGACGACCCGGTCGCGCTCCAGGCGTCGCTGGACCGCGCCGCGCGCCTGCTCGACGCGCGCGTGACGCTGCGGGACGTCTCCGGCCGGCTCATCGCCACCAACACCGCCACGCCCGCGCCGCCCCTGAGCGACAGCGAGGTGGCCCACCTGTCCGAGCAGGGCCAGCGCTTCTCCGGCCCCCCGCCGCACTCGCTGTCGCTGCCCATGCCGGAGAACGGGCCGGTGGAAGCCTATGCCACCATCGTCATGCGTCCGCCCGGGCCGCCGCCGGAGAACACCTCGCTCGTGGTCATCGCGGTGCTCGTCTGCACCGCCATCACCTCGCTGGCGTTCGCGCGCACCCTGGGCAGCCCGCTCCAGCGGTTGGCGGAGGTGGCGCGCGAGCTGGGCTCGGGCAAGCTGGACGCGCGCACCGGCATCCGCCGCCGCGACGAGCTGGGCCAGGTGGCCGAGGCGTTCGACGAGATGGCCGGCCGCATCACCCACCTGCTGCGCTCGCAGAAGGAGCTGCTGGCCAACGTGTCGCACGAGCTGCGCACGCCGCTGGCGCGCATCCGCGTGGCGCTCGACGTGGCGGAGGAGGGCGACGCGGCCACCGCCCGGGAGATGCTGGGCGACATCACCGGCGACCTGTCGGAGCTGGAGCGGCTGGTGGAGGACGTGCTCACCACCGCGCGGCTGGACCTGGCGACGGAGGGCGCGGGGGCCGCCACGCCGCCCCTGCGCGTGGAGCGGGTGAGCGCGCACAGCCTGGTGGACAAGGCCGCCGCGCGCTTCCGCACCGCGCGGCCCGGGAGAGCGCTGGAGGTGGACGCGTCCGCGGACCTGCCCGCGCTGGACGTGGACCCGGTGATGGTGCGGCGCGTGCTGGACAACCTGCTCGACAACGCGGCCAAGTATTCGGAGCCGCGCACGCCGGTGCGCCTTCGCGCGCGCGTCCACCCGCCCTCCGGCCTGGAGTTCGAGGTGGCGGACGAGGGCATCGGCATCGACAAGGAGGACCTGTCCCGCGTGGGCACGCCGTTCTTCCGCACCGACCGCAGCCGCGCGCGCAATTCGGGCGGGGTGGGCATGGGCCTGGCGCTCGCCCGGCGCATCGTGGACGCGCACGGAGGCACGCTGGCGCTCGACAGTCAGCCCGGCGTGGGCACGTCGGTGCGCATCGTGCTGCCCACCGCGCCATCGGAGGTCCACGCCGAGCGCTAGCCGCGCCGCGCGCCCGGCGGCCCGCCCGCCGCGCGCGCCCCGGGGGACACGCCTCGTAATCCCGGCTTCATCCAATGAAATGGTCCGCCGCGTAGACGTTGGGCCATGAAGGTCGTGAGCGAAGCGCGGGGGGAGCTGGCCGTTGCGTCCCCCGAGGTGGCGGAGGAGGAAGGGCGCAAGCGCCGAATGCCGTGGTGGGGCTGGGCGCTCGCGGCGGTGGTCGTGGCGGGTGGCGCGTGGGTGGTGCGCGCCAGGAGCCAGCCGGAGGACGCCGCCGCCGCGTTCCAGACGGCGCGGGTGGAGCCCCGGCGAATCACCGCGAAGGTGACGGCCACCGGCACCCTGTCCGCGCTGGTGACGGTGCAGGTGGGCAGCCAGGTCTCCGGCCGCATCCTGGAGCTGAACGTCGACTTCAACTCGCCCGTGAAGAAGGGGCAGGTCATCGCGCGCATCGACCCGCAGCTGTTCCAGGCAGCGGTGGAGCGCGCCCGCGCGAACCTGGTGGCCTCGCGCGCCAACGTGACGAAGGCCCGCGTGGAGGCGGAGAACGCGCGCAAGCAGGCCGAGCGCTCCAAGGCGCTGCTCGACAAGCAGTTCATCGCCCAGGCGGACGTGGACACGGCGGAGGCCACGGCCGAGGCCGCGCGCGCGCAGGTGTCCGCCGCGGAGGGCCAGCTGGCCCAGGCCCAGGCCGCGCTGTCCGAGGCCGAGGTCAACCTGCGCTACACCACCATCGTCTCGCCCACCGACGGCATCGTGATTTCGCGCAGCGTGGACGTGGGCCAGACGGTGGCCGCGTCCCTCCAGGCGCCCACGCTGTTCACCATCGCGGAGGACCTGCGGAAGATGCAGGTGAACACCAGCGTGGCGGAGGCGGACGTGGGCCGGCTCCAGGACGGCATGCGCGCCACCTTCACCGTCGATGCGTGGCCCGGCGAGCGCTTCCACGGCACCATCCGGCAGATCCGCAACGCCGCCACCACGGTGCAGAACGTCGTCACCTACGACGCCATCATCGACGTGGACAACCCGGACCTGAAGCTCAAGCCGGGCATGACGGCCAACGTCACCATCGTCACCGCGCAGAAGGACGCCGCGCTCGCCGTGCCCAACGCGGCCCTGCGCTTCAAGCCCGCCCTGCCGGAGGGCGCGCCGCCGTCCGGAGGCGCTCCGGCGACGAGGTCCGCCCACCCGCCCGAGGACGGTGGCCGCACGGTGTTCGTGCTGCGTCCCGGACACCCGGGGCCCGTGCCCGCGAGCGTGCGCACCGGGCTGACGGACGGCAGCTTCACGGAGGTGACGGGCGAGGTGGGCGAGGGCGACGCCGTCGTCACCGGTCAGGCCGCGGGCACCGCGACGGCCGGGGGCGCGAGCGGCGCGCCTCCGGGCGCCGGGGGCCGCATGCCCATGCGGCGCGGGCCGTTCTAGGGCGGGGGAGGAAGGCAGGTGGTCATGGACACGGACAATGGCGCGCCGCCGCTCGTGGCGTTGCGCGCGGTGAGCAAGGTGTACCGGACGGGCGACGTGGAGGTGCGGGCCCTGCGCGGCGTGGACCTCACGGTGCGGGCCGGTGAGCTGGTCTCCATCATGGGGACCAGCGGCTCCGGCAAGTCCACGCTGATGAACATCCTGGGCTGCCTGGACAAGCCCTCGCAGGGGCAATACCTGCTGGACGGGCGGGACGTGTCGCGGCTGGACCGGGACGCGCTGGCCCGCGTGCGAAACCGCACCCTGGGCTTCGTCTTCCAGAGCTTCAACCTGCTGGCGCGCACCACCGCGCTGGAGAACGTGGAGCTGCCGCTGCTCTACGCGGGCGTGGCGTCGAGGGAGCGGCGCGAGCGCGCCCGGGACGCGCTCCAGCGCGTGGGCCTGGGAGCGCGGCTGGAGCACCACCCGAAGCAGCTCTCCGGCGGACAGCAGCAGCGCGTGGCCATCGCCCGCGCGCTGGTGGGGCGGCCCCGGCTCATCCTCGCGGACGAGCCCACCGGCAACCTGGACTCGCGCACCAGCGTGGAGGTGATGGCGCTGTTCCAGCAGCTCCAGCGCGAAGGGCTCACGCTCATCATCGTCACGCACGAGCCGGACATCGCCGCGTACACCGGGCGGGTGGTGGTGGTGCGCGACGGCCGCATCGTCTCCGACAAGCGCCAGACGCCCGTGCCGGCGGTGCCGCCGCCGGAAGAGGAGCTGGAGGCTCTGTCATGAACCTCCTGGAGACGCTCCGCCTGGCGATTCGCGCGCTGCTGCGCAGCAAGACGCGGTCGGTGCTCACCGCGCTGGGCATCATCATCGGCGTGGGCGCGGTCATCGCCATGGTGGCCATTGGCGACGGGGCGCGCGCCAGCGTGCAGCGCGTCTTCGACTCCATGGGCACCAACATGCTCATCGTGCTGCCGGGCTCGTCCAACGCGGGAGGCGCCCGAGGCGGCTTCGGCAGCCAGCCCTCCCTGACGTGGGACGACCTGGAGGCCCTCCGCACCCAGCTGCCCTCGGTGCGCGCCGCCGCGCCGGAGCTGCGCTCCAGCGCGCAGCTGTCCTCCGGCGAGCAGAACTGGGCCACCAGCGTGGTGGGCACCACGCCGGACTTCTTCGACGTGCGCAACTGGCCCATGGCCCTGGGCACACGCTTCTCCGAATCCGACGCGGAGATGGGCGCCAAGGTGGTCATCCTCGGCCAGACGGTGGTGGACAACCTGTACGGCGAGGGCGTGGACCCGGTGGGCCAGGTGGTGCGCATCAAGTCGACGCCCTTCACCGTGGTCGCCGTGGCGGCGCGCAAGGGCCAGTCGCCGGTGGGCCAGGACTTCGACAACACGGCCTTCGTCCCCGCGACCAGCTTCCGGCGCAGCGTGCAGTCCCAGAGCCTGGGCGCGTACATCACCGGCGTCGTCTACGTGCAGGCCGCCTCCGCCGGGCAGACGGCGCGGGCGCAGCAGGAGATCTCCCAGCTCCTGCGCGAACGGCACAGGCTGGAGGACGGCGAGCCGGACGACTTCGACGTGCGCAACCTGGCGGAGCTGGCCAGCGGTCAGCAGGAGAGCACGCGCACACTGAGCCTGCTGCTGGCGGCCATCGCGGCGGTGTCGCTGGTGGTGGGCGGCATCGGCATCATGAACATCATGCTGGTGAGCGTCACGGAGCGCACGCGGGAGATTGGCGTGCGCGTGGCCATCGGCGCGCGGCCTCGCGACATCCTCGCGCAGTTCCTCGTCGAGGCGCTCACGCTGTCCATGCTCGGGGGGCTCCTGGGCGCGGCGCTCGGCGCGGGCGTGGCGAAGCTGCTCGCGGCGCAGTTCCAGTGGCCCATGCTGGTGCGCCCCGACGTCGTCCTGCTCGCGCTGGGCTTCAGCGCGGCGGTGGGCGTGGGCTTCGGGCTGTATCCGGCGCGCAAGGCCAGCCGGTTGGACCCCATCGATGCGTTGAGGTACGAGTGATGCGCGTGCTGCCAGGCGTGGTGGTGCCGGGGTGTCCGGAGGGGTCCATCCGCGAGAACGACCGGTGCGCGCCCCTGCCCTGAGCGCCGTGTGAGTGATTGGCTCGGGCCGGCGCCCCGTCCCCTGGCCCGCGCCTCCCGGGGCAATGCTTCATTCAACCCAGTGACTCATGGAATCGAATTATAGTCGGTGAGCCGTACCAACCCCGACGAGGAGCGTTCCATGCGAGGCATCTACAAGGGATTGCTGGGACTGATGGCGGTGCTGGCCCTGGCGGGCTGTGGTGGTTCCCCCGAGGCGACTGCGGACGAGCCGCTGGGCGAGGCGGAGCAGGGGTTGGCGTGCCGCTACCCGGACGACTGGTGCCCCGGCACGACGGTGTGCGTGAACGGCCTGTGCCGCGACTGCGACAACCAGCCGCAGTTCTGTCAGTAGACAGAGGGGCCTCCCTCCGCGCGGGCGCTACAGGCCCACGTGGAAGGTGGTGAGGGCGCGGCCCTCGTCGTGGTCGACGAGGGTCAGCCTGGCGGTGGGCGCGCCGCCGTGCTGGAAGGCGTGGGTGAGCAGGCCCCGCGCGAAGTGGGGCGGGTCCGCCAGGCGGCGCGGGTGGTGGGCGAACTCGAGCACTGGATGCAGCCGCAGCTCCCAGCCACCCTCGTCGCCGTGGGGCCCCACGGCGACGTCGAGGAAGTTGTTGGTGGAGCGCAGCGCGCGCGACAGGCGCAGGAGCATCTGCTCGGTGCCCACCACCTGGGCGAAGCCCTGGAGCACCGTCCCCATGCGCGCCTGGATGAAGCGCTCGGCGAAGGCGTGGCCCAGGGCGTACTCCGCCTCGTCGCGCTCCAGGTGGGGCAGGGCGGTGGCCGCCAGCAGGCGGATGGTGGCGGGCCACACCGCGCAGGGGTAGGCGGTGTGCAGGGGGCGGCTGGCGAAGACGCCCTGCCGCTCCAGGGCCTTGAGGGTGAGGGGCATCAGCGGCGACACCGTCGCCAGCAGGGTCTCCAGTGCGTAGCCGTACACCAGGGGCTCGCGGCTGGGGGCCCGCATCGTTGCCAGTGTCATGAGGTCGCTCCTTCGGCGCGGGAGCGCCTTCGCGCTCCAGGAATGAGCGCGAGACTGCCGCCCCAGGCTGTCCCTGGCGTTGCGCGTGTATGAAGAAGCGTTAACCGCCCCGGGCGGGTGTGGTGAAGCGGGCGGCCAGCTCCCGCAGCCGCGAGGCCCTGGCGCGCAGGTCCTCCACCGAGCGGGCGATCCGCTCCACCCCGGACACCGAGTCCGCGGAAGCCAGCGACAGCGCCTGGATGCGCCCGGCGATGTTCTCCCCGGAGGCGGACTGGCGCGCGTTCTCCTCCGCCAGCGTCCCCACGCGCTCGCCCATCGTCCGCGTGTCGGCCAGCAGCCGGGCCAGCGCCTCGCCCGCCGTCGAGGACAGGGCCATGCCTTCGTGGACCTGCGTCGTCCCCTGCCGCATCAACGTCGCCGCCAGCGTGGAGTCCGCGTCGCTGCGGTCCTGGAGCGCCTGCACCTGGGCCGCCGCCTCGCGGGTGCGCTCCGCCAGCTTGCGCACCTCGTTCGCGACCACGGAGAAGCCCTTGCCGTGCTGGCCGGCGTGCACCGCCTCGATGGCCGTGTTCAGCGCCAGCATCTGCGTCTCGTCCGCCACCTGCTGGATGAGCTTGAGCATCTCCCCCGTCACCCGGCCGGACTCCTGCAACCGGGCCACCGTCGCCGCCGAGCGCTCCACCACCTGGACGATGTCGCCCATCTTCCGCGACGCCTCGTCCACCGCGCGCCCTCCCGCGTCCGCCACGCGGCCCTGCTCCGTCGCGGCCTCCACCGCGGCGCGCGCCGCCACCGCGCCCTGCGACACGCGCGCGCTCATGTCCTGCACCGCCTCCGCCGCCAGCTGGAGCGCGTCCGCCTGCTCGCGCGTGCCGCGCGACAGCGTGTCCGCGGAGGCCCGGATGCGCTCGGCGTCCGAGGCCGTGGCGCCCGCCGCCTCCACCAGCGCGTCCACCACGCCCCGCAGCTCCGTCACCATGGCGTTGAAGGCCTGGGAGAGCTGGCCCACCTCGTCCCCGGAGGACTCCTCCACGCGCACGGACAGGTCCCCGCGCGCCACCCGCCGCGCCGCCTCCGCCAGCGCGCGCACCGGCCGCACCACCCGCCGCGACACGTACACCCCCGCCAGCGCCGCCAGCACCAGCGCGCCGCCCACCGCGACGAGGATGCGCCGGCGCACCGCCGCCACCTCCCGGTCGATGTCCTCCACGTACACGCCCGTGCCCAGCACCCAGCCCCAGGGCCGGAAGAGCTTCACGTAGCTCTCCTTGGGGATGGGGTCCGGCGAGCCCGGCCGCGTCGCCTCGTACGCCACCGCGCCCTCGCCCCGGGTCCGCGCCAGCGTGACGATGTCCACGAACACCGGCTTGCCACGCACGTCGCGGTAGCCCGTCATCTCCTGGCCCACCATCTTCGGCAGGTGCGGGTGCATGACCAGCCGCGTGTCCAGGTCGTTGACCCAGAAGTACTCCACTCGCGCGTAGCGCAGCGACTGGAGCAGCGCGGAGGCCTGCGCCTGCGCCTGCTCGCGGGACAGCGTCCCGTCGCGCTCCCGGGCCTCGTAGGCCTCGAGGATGCCGTACGCCGTCTCCACCGCCTGGCGCAGCCCGCGGATGCGATCCTCGTGGAGCTGCGCTCGCAGCTGCGGCAGCACCACCGCCACGATGGCCACGAGCAGCGGCAGGGCCACCACGCCCATCGCCACGCAGAGCTTCACCAGCAGGTTGCGCTGTCCGGCCGCCATTCGGGCCCACAGCCTAGTCGCGTTTGACGCCATGCGTAGGCTCGCCTGCCCACTTCCGCCCCAGGCCCCACCCCCGGTCCGCGGCGGGGGGGCCGGGAGCGCACCCCAGGTACGCATCCGGCCCGTCCAATGCCTTGCGTCACGGCCGGCCGGCCGCTCCGGCCGGTCCCCGCGTATCGTACTGGAGTCGGAGGAGCCAACCCTGGAGGGTGGGCATGGACGCAGGACTCTTTGCCTCCGTAGGCACGTCGCCGCCCGACGTCATGGGTCGCCCGCTTCCGGGCCGTTTCCCCCCGGGTTTGGGGCGTCGGGGTGACCCGGGAAGACGGGTCTTCCGTCGAGAAAAACCACCGCGTCAGGGCACCCTCCGAACCCCGAAAGTCTCCCTCTGGGACCATGACCCTATGGGTGAACAAATGGAGACTGACCCGACAAGTTCTGTCTGTCTGCCTCTATACGTCCTATGCCGTGGGCCAAACGTTTCGGGTCGGTAAGGCATGGACAAGAAACTGGCAACCACCATCGGAGCGGGGGCGAGAGCCGCGCGCAGCCGGCTGGAGCTCACGCAGGCGGACGTGGCCGAACGCATCGACGTGGCCACCGAAGTGTATGGGCGACTGGAGCGTGGCGGCATGCTTCCCAGCGTGCAGACGCTGCTGAAGCTGTGTCACGAGCTCCATGTCTCCGCGGACGAACTCCTGGGGCTCTCCGCGCAGGGGACGGCGCCGGCGCGCACCAGCGACACGCCCGTCCCGCCCGCGGAGCGGCCGGAGGTCCGGCGGCTGCTGCGCACCGTGCGCCAACTGGAGGGCTCGCACGTGAAGTTGTTGGGGCTGGTGGCCAACGCCCTGGGCCGCCGCTGACGCGCGCCGCCCATGCCCCGGGCGCCGGCCCGCGCCCAGAGTGCTATTGCCTCACAGGTTGGAGAGCAGTCGATCCAGGTCGTCGGGCTTCACCGGCTTGACCAGGTGCAGGTCGAAGCCCGCCCTCAGCGCGCGGTCCTGACCCTCCGGCCCTCCGTAGCCCGTGATCGCGACCAGGCGGATGGTGTTGCCCACGCGGGAGCGCAGCTCGGCCGCCACGTGGTAGCCGTCCAGGCCCGGCAGGCCGATGTCCACCAGCGCCAGCTCCGGTGGCTTGCGCAGCGCCAGCTCCACGCCCTGCAGCCCGTCCGGCGCCACCTCCACCTGGTGTCCCCACAGCTCGAGCAGCTCGCGCATGGCCTGGCGCGCGTCCGGGTTGTCCTCCACCAGCAGGATGCGCCGCGCGCGCCGGGAGTCCGCGAGCGAGCCCGACTCCGCGGGCTCCTCCAGCGCGTGCACCAGCGGCAGCCGCACCACGAACTCGCTGCCCGTGCCCGGCCCGTCGCTGTGCGCGGACACCTGACCGCCGTGCATCTGCACCAGCTGGCGCACCAGCGTGAGGCCGATGCCCAGCCCCCCGCGCGTGCGCTCCAGCGACGTGTCCGCCTGGGCGAACAGCTCGAAGATGTAGGGCAGCACCTGGGGCGCGATGCCGATGCCCGTGTCCCGCACGCGCACCACCGCCTGGGCCGTGCCGTCCACGCCCTCGCGCTCCACGCGCAGGGAGATGAGGCCGCTGTCGGTGTACTTGGCCGCGTTGTCGAGCAGGTTGGTGAACACCTGCTCCAGCCGCGTGGCGTCGCCGCTGAGCCACAGCGGGCCGGAGGGCATGGCCACCTCCAGCCCCAGCCCCCGCGCCTCCGTGATGGGCCGGATGACCTGGAGCACCTGCACCAGCACCGCGCGCAGGTCCAGCCGCCCCGGCCGCAGCTCCACCTTGCCCCGGGTGATGCGGCTGACGTCCAGCAGGTCGTCCACCAGCCGCGCCAGGTGGTTGGTCTGGCGGTGGATGATGGCGCGCATGCGCGCTTCCTTCGAATCGTCCGTGGGCTTGCGCTCCAGGATGCCGATGGCCGTCATGATGGCGGCCAGGGGATTGCGCAGCTCGTGCGCCAGCATGGCGAGGAACTCGTCCTTGCGGCGGTCCATCTCCACCAGCTCCTCGGCGCGGCGGCGCGCGGCCTGCTCCGCCTGGCGCAGGCGCAACAGCGAGCGCACCGTGGCGACCAGCTCGGATGCCTCGAAGGGCTGGGTGAGGTACGCGTCCGCGCCCGCGTCCAGGCCCCGCGCCTTCTTGTCGGAGGTGACGAAGGTGGCGGAGGTGTGCATGACGGCGATGGCGGCCGTGTCCGGGTTGGCGCGCAGGCGGGCGCAGACCTCGTAGCCGCTGATGTCCGGCAGCTTCACGTCCAGGACGATGACGTCCGGGCGGTGCTGCTCCGCCAGCAGCAGCGCGGACATGCCCGTGGCGGCCTCCAGCACGTGGTAGCCCGCCATCTCCAGGATGCGGTTGACCAGGTAGCGGTTGGCGTCGTCGTCGTTGACGTTGAGGACGGTGGCCAGACGGGGTTCAACCACGGCGCGCCTCCTGCGGCGGATAGGCTCCCAGGCCCGCCTTGGCCAGGGCGTCGCGGATGCGGCTGATGGCCACCTCGCGACTGAGCGTGTGCTTGGAGAGGATGGCGGCCGTCTCGTTGGCCAGCCGCGCCCGCTCGTCGTCCGCCAGCTCGTGCGACGTGTGGAGGATGACCGGGATGTCGCGCGTGCGCGGGTCCCCCTTGAGCGCGTCCAGCACGTCGAACGCGGTGATGTCTGGCAGCACGAAGTCCAGGAAGATGAGCTGCGGCAGCTGCTCGCGCGCCAGCGCCAGGCCCTCCTCGCCGCCGGCCGCCTCCAGGAGCGCGTAGGGCAGGTCCTTGAGCAGCTGCTTGAGCAGGTAGCGGTGCACGTCGTCGTCGTCGATGATGAGGATGCGCTCCACCGGCCCTCCGCGCGCCAGCTCCTGGAGCTTCCTGAGCAGCCGCGCCTCGTCCACCGGCTTCAGCCAGAACTCGTCCGCCCCGAGCGCGCGCGCCTTCTGCTCGCGGTCGGTCACCGTGACGACGAGGATGGGGATGTCCCGGGTGGCCTCCCCGTTCTTCATCTCCGCGAGGAAGCCCCAGCTCGTCTCGCCCTCCAGCATGACGTCCAGCACCATGGCCGCCGGCCGCACGCGCTGGAGCACCCGGCGCGCCTCGTCCGTGCTGCGCACCGGCAGCACCTGGAAGCCCGAACGCGCCAGGTACTTCTCGTAGAGGAACAGCGTCTGCCGGTCGTCCTCCAGCACCAGCACCGGCGACCGCCCCGGCTCCAGCCGCTGGCTGCGCGCCGTCATGCCCGCCATCTCCGACACCTCCGGGTGGACGCGGGGGACGGTGACGGTGAAGGTGGAGCCCTGGCCCGGCGCGCTGCGCAGCGTCAGCGTGCCCCCGAGCAGCTCCGTCAGGCGGCGCGCCAGCGGCAGCCCCAGGCCCGTGCCCTTCACCTTGCGCTGCAGGGGGCCGTCGACCTGGGTGAACTCCTCGAACACGCGCTCCTGGTCCCCCGGCGCGATGCCGATGCCCGTGTCCTCCACGGTGAACACCACCGTGTCGCGCGGGCCGGGCGCGACGCCCACCGTCACGCTGCCGGACTCGGTGAACTTCATCCCGTTGGAGACCAGGTTGCGCAGCACCTGGCTCAGCCGCGTCTCGTCCGTCTCCAGCTCCAGCGGCGCCGCGGGCTCGACGATGCGCAGCTCCACCCGCCGGTCGGGCGGCATCAAGGGGCGCATCATCCCGCGCAGCGCGCTGAGCAGGTCGTGCGCCACGAAGCGGCTGTGGCGCAGCGTGGCCTTGCCCGACTCCACCTTGGACAGGTCCAACAGGTCGTTGACCAGCTCGAAGAGCGACTCCGCGGAGTTGCGGATGAACTGGACCTGCTTCTCCTGCTCCGGCTGCAGCGGCCCGTTGATGGGGTTGAGCAGCACCTTCGACAGGCCCAGAATCGAGTGCAGCGGGGTGCGGAACTCGTGGCTGACGTTGGCCACCACGCGGCTCTTGATTTCGGCGGCGCGGTGCAGCCCCTCCGCCTTCTCGTCCAGGGCGGCGTGCAGGCTGCGCATGCCGCGGTTGGACTCCTCCAGCTCGTGGTTGAGCCGGGTCAGCTCGTCCGCGCGGCGCTTGAGCTCGCGGCGCTGGCCCTCCGCTTCACGGTGCAGCGTGGCCAGCTCGCTGAGCGTGCTCGACACCTGCGTGAGCGCGGCGCCGTAGTCCTCCGGCACCAGGCTGCCCACCAGCAGCACGCGCGGGTCGCCGTCCCCCGGTCTGGCGTTGAAGGCGAAGGTGGTGGGGACCTCGTCGCGGCACAGGATGAGCTCCCAGCCGCGCACCCGCTCGTCGCGCGCCTGCACCAGGAGCCGGTCCACCTTCTCCTCCGTGCCCAACGCGGCCAGCGCGCGCAGCGGGTGCCCCACCTTCTCTCCGAACAGGGCGCGGGCCCTGTCGTCCATCCAGGTGAGGACGCCGTCCGCGTCGCACGCGAGCGCCACCTCGCGGCTCAGGTCGTCGAACGGGCGCGGCCCGCCGAGCGAAGGCGTGCTCATGAACGCGTCTCCTCCCATGAAACGCCGGCCGTGGCGAGCAACGCGCGAGCCTCCGGATGGGCAACGCCGAGCGACGCCTTCAACATTCCGAGCACGGAGGGGAACGCGAGCAGCCCGAAGCCGCGCCGGGGCCAGAAGCCCACGTACCAGCGCACGTGGTCGGCCATCAGCTCGGGCTTCTGCTCGGCGAGCGCGTCAGCGAGGTAGGACAACTGCAAACACATCTCCTCTTCCAGGCGCGGCTTGTCCTCGGGGGTGAGGTACAGCGCCAGCCGCGCGGTGGTGGCCCGCGCCAGCGCCTCCGCCGTGTCCTGCAGGCGACGCGCGGGCCCGTCCGGATAGAGCAGGGCCTTCCGGGCGGCGCGCACATGCACCTGGGGCTCGCTGTCGGGCCCCCACCCGTCGGCCTCCAGCGCGGAGGCCAGCCCGACGAAGTTCTGGTCGAGGTGGAGGGTGCACATGCCCCGCGAGACCAGCAAGGTGCGCAGCCAGCGCGCATAGCCCTCCATGACGGAGGGCCGGTGCTCGTCGAGTGACTGGACCAGGTAGCGCACGTGGAAGCGCGCGTCCTCGTCGCCGAAGCGGCGCGCGCGCTCGGCGCCGTAGCGGGCCTCCCAGAAGGGGTCCTGGTACATCGCCTCCACGGAGGCCCGGGCGAGCGTGTCGGCGCGGGCTTCGACCAGGCGGCTGGGTTTCTCCATGTGCGTCCTCAAACTCCCAGGGTGCGGCACGCGGCCGACACCAGCTCTCGAGCGTCCCTGCCGAGGAAGCTCACGCCCAGCGTGTCCTCCAGTCCGGGCGCCCAGCGGAAGGCCAGTCCCCCCACGGCGATGGGCAGGTCGGGGTCCACCGCGCGCGCGTGCTCCACCGCCCGGCGCAGCGCCGGCAGGTGGTACGTCATCGTCACGGACAGGGCCAGCAGGTGCGGTCGCGCCTGGCGCACCATCCGCCCCAGGTGCTCGTGCGGCACGCTGGCGCCCAGGAAGCGGACGTCGAAGCCCGCCATCTCCAGGAAGTCGCTCGCCATGCGCGCGCCCACCTCGTGCAGCTCACCCTCCACGCACGACAGCAGGACGAGCTTGCCGTTGGGCGGGTCGCGCGGCAGGTGGCGGTAGAGGTGCGCCAGCGACAGCTGGGCGATGGCGGTGGCCTGGTGCTCCTGCGCCACGGAGATGATGTTCTCCTGCCACAGGCGGCCAATCTCGTACTGGGCCGGCTGGATGACGTCCAGGTGCAACACCTGGATGGGCACGCCCCGGAGCACGCCTTCGTCCACCAACAGACGCAGCGCCTCCATCCGGTTGCCGGCGAGCTGCGCGGCCAGATAGCGGGACCGCAGGTGGGTGAGGGTGGTTTCGGTCTCGGGAGTCACGGGCTCGGAGGGGGAGGTCGAGTACCGGAAAGTAGTGACGGGGTCCTCCACCGTTACAGCCGACCCTGACCGTTTTCATCTGCAACCTGACACTCCCTGGCCCGGAAGGCGAGAGGCCGTTGCGCCGGTTGCCCTGTAGAATTTGCAGCGGGGCGCGTGCGCGCTACCGGCACTGGCCCGCTTCGCAGCGCGCGACGCACTCGGGCTGCGTGGACGCGGGCGGCGTGGTGGGGCAGTGGGACTTCCGGTAGGCCATGCTCATGCCCTGCAGCTTCGCGGCCGACGCGCGGTCCGCCGCGGCCAGCGTCTTCTCCAGGGTGAGCACCAGGTGGCAGCCGCAGTCCGCGTCCTGCTCGCAGGTGAGCTTCGCCGCGCTCTTGAACGTGTTGTAGCGGTCGGCGATGGCCTCGCAGATTCGCGCCTGGGAGACGGGTTGGGCGGCGGGCGCCGGGGCCGCGCCCTCGGCCCGCGCGGGCTCGGAGGGCTTGGAGCAGGCGACGACGACACACACCACGCAACACATCAGGGCTCTCATGTCCGCCTCGTGGCCGCTCGCGGGGTCGACGCGGGCGGGCGCGTGCACAGTAGGGAATGGCGGAGGTCGACTCAACGCGTTCGTCGAGGGGGCGACCGTCGAGGGGCCGGGACGTGTGGCGGGGGTTTTGCGGCGGGTGGAAACGGGGTAGGCACGACGCGCGGAGGGCGGCGGTGACAGATTTTGCGCGCGCCGGTGTTCCCTTCGCCGGAACGAGGGAGGCGAGACGCCGGTGTCTATCGATGTGGAGGCCTATTACCGCCGCTATGGCCCCCAGGTGCTCCGGCGCTGCCGCTTCCTCCTGCGTGACGAGGAGAAGGCCGTGGACGCCATGCACGACGTGTTCGTGCAGCTGTTGCGCTACCAGGGGGCGCTGAAGGACTCGGCGCCTTCGAGCCTGCTGCACCGCATCGCGACCACCGTGTGCCTCAACCGGCTCAGGGGCGCGCGGCGCCGGCCGGAGGACCGGGAGGACGAGCTGGTGCTGCAAATCGCCGCCGCGGACGACACCGAGTCGCGCACCGCCGCGCGGGGGATGCTGGACCGGCTGTTCGGCCGGGTGCCCGCGTCCAGCCGCGACATCGCCGTGCTGCACCTGGTGGATGGGATGACGTTGGAGGAGACGGCCCGCGAGGTGGGGCTGTCCGTGTCCGGCGTGCGCAAGCGCCTGCGGGCGCTCACCTCGGCGCTGCAAGAGCTGGAGCTGGAGGCCGCATGAATTCCCCACGACGCACGCCTGACTGGCTGCTGGAGCGCATCGCCCTGGGGGAGCTGCCCCCGGAGGAGCTGGCCGCCGCGCGCGCCCGCCTGGAGTCGGAGCCGGACGGCCCCTCGCGGCTCGCCGCGCTGGAGGAGGACTCGCGCGCCACGCTGGAGCGGCTGTCCCCCGCGTGCGTGGCCCGGGAGGTGGAGGCGCGATTTCGCCGCCCCGTCGCCCCCACCCGCCCCGCATGGGTGAGGCCCGCCTGGGGCCTGGTCCCCCTGGCCGCCACCGTCGCCCTGTTCCTGGTCGCCCGTCCGTCCGGGACGTCCACGCCCGGCGACGACCACGGCCCGGTGGCCGGCGCCTTCGAGCCCACGCGCTCCAAGGGACTGTCGCCCCGGCTGGAGGTCCACCGCCAGCGCGGCCAGGGCAGCGAGCCGCTCGTCGACGGCGCCCGCGTCGGGACGGGGGACCGGGTGCAGCTCTCCTACATCGCCGCGGGCAAGTCGCACGGCGTCATCCTGTCGGTGGACGGGCGGGGCTCCGTCACGCTCCATGCCCCGGGGGAGGGGGCGACCGAGTCGGCCCCGCTGGAGCCCTCGGGCACCCACCACGTGGAGGGCGCGTACGAACTGGACGACGCCCCCCGCTTCGAGCGGTTCTTCTTCGTGACCTCGGAGCACCCCTTCGCGCTGGAGCCGGTGCTGGAGGCGGCCCGGACGCTGGCGGCGTCGGCGGACGCGCACACCGCGTCCCTCTCGTTGGCCGAGGACTTGACGCAGGTGTCCTTCACGCTGGAAAAGCAGAGGTGATGAAACCCTGCGCCCTTCTCGCACTGTCGTTGTGGGCCGGGGCGGCGACCGCTGAAGTCCGGGCGGTGCGCCCCCTCGCGCCGCTGGAGGAGGGCGATGTCGCCCTCGCGCAGACGGCCGACGACACGGAGCTGGCGCCGGAGCGGCGCGGGCTGCGCAGGGGCAACGTCCACATGGAGCTGTGGGCGAGCGACATCCAGCTGGCCAACCTGGCGGTGAAGGTGGGAGGTGGCCCCTTCTACCTGACGCTGCTGGCGGGGCTGGAGCCGGGCAGCCGCAACGAGGCACGCTTCAGCTTCGGGCTCGGGCTGGGCGGGCACATCGTCGTCTCCCACCGCTTCTGGGTGGACCTGGATGTCACGGGCGGCGCGGTCCAGCCGGTGCAGAAGCCGCTGGAGGGTGACGGCGGCAACGTGCTCGGCCAGGCCCGGGTGATGCTGGGCTTCCAGGTCCTGCCCCGGCTGGCCGTCTTCGCGGGCCCCACCTACAACCTCTGGTTCGTGTGGGGCCAGCCGGACTTCGCGTCGGTGACGCGCATGTCCGTCAGCGAGAGCCGGCCCAAGGAGGACCAGCGCCTGCAGCACTGGCCGGGCCTCCAGGTCGGCCTGCACTTCTGAGCGGGTGGTCAGTCCACCTGGGTGGCGCGCAGCACCGTGGCGTCCCCGGCGGGGCCGGCCTTGGGGCGCGTCTCCAGGGTGCCGCGCACCTTCAGGCCGGTGCTCCGCGTGCGCTCCATGAGCGACGCCAGCGCCGCGTCCGAGCCCTTCGTCACCGCCTCCAGGTCCAGCTCGTGGATGGGGATGGCGTCCATGTCCGGCTTGTCCGCCAGCACCGCGTTGTAGGTGGGGCAGGGCGGCGCGAAGCAGCGCACGCCGCTGTCTCGCACGATGTAGACGGCGCTCTCGCCCGCCTTGGGCGCGCCCGCGGTGGACGGCGGGGTGACGGGCTGGGACGGGGTGCCGCTCTGGTCCCCGCTCGGGGCGGCCACCTCGGCGGCCGGCTTCGGCTCCGCCTGGTTGGCCGTCCCCGGCTCCGACGAGGGCGGCGGGAGCGACGACGAGGACGCGGAAGGCTTGCTGCACCCAGCGGCGAAGCCGAGCGCGAGCGCGGCGAGCAGCAGCGGACGGACGTTCATGGGGAGGCTCCGGGAAGTCGAGGTATCACTCAGTGTCCATCGCCCGGGGGCCGAGGGCCAGCCCGACTCGCTTCCCTGACCGGCGGTCATTCATGGGAGCACACCTGAACGTCCAGACAGGTACACGGGGAGTGGGAATCCGGCGTGTTTGCTCATGGAGCGGGCCTGGAAAGGGCTTTCAGGCGTCGTTGACGCTCCCCATGTCACGGGCTACATCGGCCCCCTGATCGGCTTCCCCAGCGGGGAGGCCGGACCCTTTAAGGACGCCCTCCGATGGAATTCCGCATCGCCGCCGACGAGCTGAAGAAGGCCCTCTACCGCGCCCAGGGCATCGTGGAGCGCAAGACGACGATGCCCATCCTCGCGAACGTGCTCGTCAACGCGACCAAGGGCGGCATCACCGTCACCGCGTTCGACCTGGACATCGGCATCGTGTCCGAGCACCCCGCCGAGGTCATCAAGACGGGCGCCGTCACGCTGAGCGCCAAGTACGTCTTCGACATCGTGCAGAACCTGCCGGATGCGCAGGTGACGCTGAAGAAGCTGGCGAACAACTACGTGGACATCGCCAGCGGGTCGGCGCACTTCAAGATCGTCGGCATGGCGGCGGAGGAGTACCCGAAGCTGCCCAAGGAGGAGAACGCTCCCCTGGTCCAGGTGGGTGGCAACACCCTGCTGGAGATGATCAAGAAGACCCAGTTCGCCATCTCCAGCGACGAGACGCGCTACATCCTGAACGGCGTCTTCTTCGAGCCGCAGTCGACGGGCAAGGTGCGCATGGTGGCGACGGACGGCCACCGCCTGTCGCTGGTCGAGCGCGAGCTGCCGGGGGACTTCAAGCTCAAGAGCGGCGTCATCATCCCGCGCAAGGGGTTGATGGAGCTCAAGCGCCTGTTGGACGAGGCGCCGGACGCGGAGTGCCACCTGGGCTTCGCGGAGAACTCGGCCCTCTTCAAGAAGCCGGGCCTCACCATGGTGATGCGGCTCATCGACGGGCAGTTCCCGGAGTACCAGCGCGTCATCCCCAAGGAGGGCGAGAAGGTCGTCCTCGTGCCGAAGGTGCGCTTCCTCGAGGGGCTCAAGCGCATCGCGCTGTTGTCGGCGGACAAGAGCAACGCGGTCCGCATCGGCCTGGAGGAGAACAAGCTGGTCATCACCGCGAGCAACCCGGACCTGGGCGAGGCGCGCGACGTGGTGGAGCTGGCCTACCGGGGCAACGACATCACCGTGGGCTTCAACGCGCGCTACCTCACGGACGTGCTCGCGGTGACGGACACGGACGAGGTGAGCTTCGAGCTGGGCGACGAGCACAGCCCCGGCGTGCTGCACGCCCCGGGGGACCGCACCTTCACCGCGGTCGTGATGCCGATGCGCGTCTGAGTCGTCTCGGGGGCCGGCGAGGCCCCTCGTCCCGGGGAGGTCGGTGGCGCCCCGGGGCCTGCCGTATTCTGGACGGGGCCTGGGGCGGGAGTCCCGGGGCCCTGCCGCCGGCCGGGCTCCTTCCTATAGTGGAGGGGTGGCCACGCATCCGGACAACCTGCGCGCCCGGCTGGAGGACCGCGCCGACCTCCTGGAGGCGACGCGCCTGCGCTACGTGGCGCTGCGGCGGATGCTGGAGGCCTTCTTCTGGAGGGACCGGGTGCGCGCGCACTTCGAGCTGCTGCGGGAGGTGGCGCAGGCGCAGCCGGAGGTGGACGCCACGCTCGCCGCGCTGAAGCGCCGCGCCGCCGCGGAGGGTTGGCCCGCGCGGTCGGCGCCCATGCAGCTGATGGGGGAGGTGGAGCGGCTGCGCGACGCGGTCCAGGCCCGCGTGCTGCAGCGGCTGTCCGCGGAGGCGCCGCCGCCGACGCTGGGCGAGGCGTTGCTGCGCCTGGAGGAGGTGGTGCTGGAGGCGGGGCCGTTGCTCGGGCGGCGCACGTGGGCGCGCGCGGTGGAGTTGTTGCCGCGCAACCTGCCGGAGCTGCGCGCGGCCTGCGCGGCCTCGGAGGTGTTCGAGCGCGTCTTCAAGCGGCCCGTGGTGGACGCGGCGCTGCCCTTCGACGCGGACGAGGCGGACGGGCTGCGCAGGGCGCTGCCGCTGGCGGAGTCCGCGCACGCGGCGCTGTGGCTGCGGTTGGAGCACTTCGACACGAGCGGGAAGGTGGCGGAGTTCCTGCGGCGCCGGGCGTCGCGCGCGCCGATGCAGACGCCCCGCAGCGGGCCGGAGCTGATGTTGCACGCGCTGTTCTGGCATGGCGTGGCGCGGGCGCGGCTGCGCGTGCTGCTGGAGGCGCGGCTGTCCCCGGTGTCGCCGCTGGACGCGGAGGTGCCGGCGTTGTTGCCCTGGCTGGCGTCGCGCGAGGCGCCCGGGGCGGGCGAGGTCCGGCTGGTGGCCAGCGACGGCGTCGGGGAGGGGCGCGCGGGGTTGTTCGAGCTGGCGGCGGAGCTGGCGGACCTGTCCCGTGAGCGCCCCGTGGGGGCGTGGAGCGAGGAGGCGGCGTGGACGCGGCTGTGGAACGCCGCGCTGCGGGCACGGGGAGAGGAGGGGGCGGACGTGGAGCGGGTGCGGGACGCGCTGCGCCTGTTCGTCCTGTTGCGTGGCAAGGCGCAGACGCCGGCGCGCCTGTTCTCGCCCGCGAACGCGTCACCGCGCGGCGCGGAGGTGGGGCCCGACGTGCGAGACCTCCCGGCGCTCGTGCAGGCGGCGCGAAACGCCGTGGCGCGGGAGGGGTGAGCGGCGCGAGGCGGGCCTTCGAGGCCCATGTGGCCCCACGAATCCTCGTGGCCCGCCGAGGACCGCCTCCCGCGTCGCGGCGCGGACCCGAGCGAAACGCCGTGACGCGGGAATCATGTGACATACCTGCCGTCGTGGCGAGCAAGTCCGCCGCGCGTGCCCTTGCTCCACGAGCGCCGCCGCCACGTGTCCCGCGATTCAGGCGAATGACAGGCGCAGCCGCGCCAGCACCCGTGCGGCCAGCGCCGCGACGAGCGAGTCCTCGGCGAGCGTCGCGGCGACGCGTCCCGCGACTCAGGCGGATGACAGGCGCAGCCGCGCCAGCACCCGTGCGGCCAGCGCCGCGACGAGCGCGTCCTCGGCGAGCGCCGCCGCCACGTTGGGGATGCGCAGCCGCTTCGTGGCCAGCCGTCGCAAGGAATAGAACGCCCAGCTCGACGCCGCCGCCGCGCTGGCCCCCACGAGCGCGGCGAGCGCGACGCGGTGGCGCGGCCGTTCCCCCACCGACGAGGCCGCCGCCACCGTGCCCATGAGGATCCGCCCCGACAGCGGGACGAGCTTCACCCTCGCGGGCGTCATGGGCAGCTTGTCCGCCACCAATTCGCCTATCGCGAGCACCTTCAACGCCCTCGGCACCCAGGGCCGCGCGAGCGCCATGGACAGCGGGTCCGCCGACAGCTGTGGCGACTCGGACAGGCGCTGGCTCACCAGCGCCGGCGCGGTCAGGCTCCGCATCCCCGCGAGCACGCCCAGACCCAGCGGCGTCAACCAGTGTTCTCGTTCCACGGTCTCCTCCTCTTCCTGAATCAAGGTCGTCAGTCGCCCAGGCGCGCGCCGCGAGAAGAAGCGCACGCGGCCCGGCTCCAGCCGGTCCGTGGAGTGGTCCACCTTCCCCCGGTGCACCGAACTGCCCACCAGCTCCGGGTGGTTCCACGTCAGCTCTCGCAGCCGCACCTGCGTCTGCTCGTGCCATGCGCGCTGGTAGCTCCGGCCCACCACGGCGAACCCCCACCGGCTCCACGCATTGGGAAAGCGTCCGGGCCTCCACGCCGCCTCGATGCGGAAGCGCACCTCGCCAGTCGCGTGCCGCTTCTGGAGCAGGAACCACTCGCGGCCCTCCTCGATGTGGCCCTCCAGCGTCTCGAAGCTGAAGCCGAAGACGCTGAAATCCTCGCCACGCTCCTCCCGCACGTCGCCTACGCGCACCCCCACGAGGTAGCGCAGCCGCTGTCGCAGGGACTTCAGCTCCAGCAGCACCGTGCGCCCGTGCAGCGGCGTGTCGACCAGGAAGTGCCAGCGCACGATGCGCGGGTCCGAGAAGTCGAACGTCTCCAGCACGCGTCGCGCGCGCGCGAAGAGCCCATCCTCGCAAGGTGGCCCCGGCGGCTCGTGCCCCAGCGACGCCTCCGAGTGGACCTGGTTCCACCCGCGCTCCAGCGTCATCTCCCCCGAGGCGGCGGTGAAGTTGCGCGGCAGGTGCCGGGCCTCGCGCAGCAGCAGCGCCAGCGACTCCTCGGGCCAGCCCTTCCCGATGCGCCACCTAATCATCACCGTCACTCCCCAGCGCGAGGAACGTCGGGCCCGCCTCCGCGTCGCCGCCCTCGGGCTCCGCCTCCAGGTGCGCGGTGTCCGCGTGGATGACACCGACGATGCCGTCACCCGCGGAGGCGGCGACGCGCAGCACGAACTCCGTCCAGGTGTTGGTCTGCATGGCCTCGCCCGCCGTGACGAACCCCCAGTAGTGCGCCGGTGAGCCGGAGCGCGCGCGGCTGCGGATGTGGAAGATGACGTCGCGGCGCGCGTTGCGGTAGGCGCCGAAGGTGATGCGGCCGGCCTCCGGGTGGCCCGGCAGGGTGGCGAGCGTGAGGCTGCGCCGGTTCATGTGGATGACCCGCACGCCGAACGTGCCCGCACCGAGGATGTGCACGCTCAGCCCCTCGCCCGTCTTCAGCCGCTGGCCCTTGCGCGACGCGTCCTCCCGCTCGAAGACGCACAGCTCCTCCGGCGCGAACTCCGGGAAGCGCCGGGCCACCCAGTCCAGGATGTCCGCGGGCGCGTAGCGGCAGTTCCGGATGACGCCCCAGTAGTCGCGCTGGAGCAGCGGGCCCGCCCCCATCTCCGGGAGCAGCAGCCCCTCGGCCTCGTGTTCCGTTGGATGCCCCAGTCGTTCGCGCGTCATCTCGCCGTTGCCTCGCTCCAGTCCCACCATGATGGGGAGCGCGACGGTGGGTGGCATGGGGCCACACCGATGGGCGTGGGGAGCGGGGCGCCCGACGCCCGGTCGCCCGAGGAGGGAGCATGAGCATCGACGTCAACCCGGCCAGCGCGGCGTCCGAGAAGGAGTACGAGGAGGCGCCCGCCGTGCGCCGCCCGGAGCACGCCGAGGGGTCGTTCACCCGCTTGATAGAGCAGCAGGCGGCCAAGATTCCCTCGCACGTGTTCCTGTTCTCCAGCCTGTGCTCGATGGGCGTCTCGTTGGGCCTGGAGCTGCTGGGGCGCGAGCGGCCCGCGCGCTTCATCGGGTCGTGGGTGTCGCCGCTGCTGGTGATGGGCGTCTACAACAAGCTGGTGAAGCTGCTCGGCACGCGCTGAGCGTGGGCCCTCACGCCTCGACGTCCACCGCGCCCAGGGGCAGGTCGAGGCCGTTGATGCGCGCCTCGACGCGGTGGAGGCCGGGGTAGTGGCGCCGGGTGCTGAGCTGCGCGAGCGAGACGCGCTTGCCCAGCTCCTCCGCCTGCCCCGGCCCGAGCGTCAGCTCGCGCACCTTGAAGACCTTGGGCTTGGGCGCCTCGCCCCGGGCCTTGACGAAGTACACCGCCAGGTCCACCACCAGCGACTGCGCGCGGCGCGAACGGTTGGCCACCTCGAAGCGGAGGTCCATGGCGCCGCCCACGCGGGCCTTCCCGGGGAGCGACGTCGCGCGGACCTCGATGCCGGTGGGCTTGACAGCGCCCATCGCCTCCAGGGCGCTCGCGTCGCCGCGCTTGATGGCGAAGCGCAGCGCGTGGCGGATGAGCCACTGGCGCTCCTCGGTGGCGTCCTGCCGCCACGCCTTCGCCACCTGGACGAGCACCTCCGGATGGTCCTTGCCGATGTCGTTGAGGTTGTTGGCCACCGACCGGCGCACGTACAGCTCCGGGTCGTCCTTGAGCAGCTCCAGCAGCGCGAGCACCGGACGCGGGTCCTGCTGGAAGGCGCGCAGGCGCGAACCCCAGGGCAGGCGCGGACGCGTGCCCTCGGAGACGAGGCGCCGCACGTGCACGTTCCCGTCCGTCGCCCACTCGCGCAGCCGCGCCAGCGTCCTCTCCGGGTGGCGCTCCAGGAAGGGGCGGATGGCCCACTCGGCGGTGAAGCGCTGGGTGAGCGTGTGCAGCGCGTGCATGGACTCCTCGAAGTGCTCCAGGCCGTGCTCGGACACGAACAGCGTGTGGGGCAGGTAGAAAAAGACATCCATGCCCTTGCGCTCCGTGTCCGGCCGGATGGGGCCGAGCGAGCGCAGCAGCACCTCCAGCGCGCGGGGATAGTCGGACGGGAGCGCGCGGTGCATCGCCTCCATGATGTGCCGCGCGCGGCCCATCAGTTCGTGACGCTCCAGGCCACGACGGGCCTCGCCGACGAAGGTGTCACGGGGGAAGGAGGGCTGCGCGGTGTGCAGCTGGGTGCCCAGCGTCTCCACGAGCCGGGCGTCGAAGAAGGTCTTGAGGGGGTCCGCCATCGCGCGGGTATCCTGTCACGTCCGGATGTCGAGACGTGGACCTCCGAACGTGTCGTGCCTTTCCGCGATGCGTGGCCATGAAGTCCTCTGTTAGGTCCTCGAACCGTGGCGACACGCAAGGGCCAGGGGCCTCGGGGTGGGAGGCAGTCGAAGACGCCGGCGAAGGGGCGTCGTGCGGGCTCCGCGCGGACGGCGCGCGCGCCCGCCGCGTCACGGCCATTGCGAGAGCAGCTCGCGGACGTGTCCGACCCGCTGGTGCTGCTGGAGGGGTTGTTCCTGCACTCCCCGGTGCCGTACGCCATCTTCGGCGCGGATGGCCACATCCGGCTCATCAACCCGGCCTACTCGGCCATGTTCGGCGTGCCGCCGCCGCCCGAGTACAACCTCTTCCAGGACGAGCTGGTGGAGCGGCTGGGGCTCGCCTCGCTCTTCCGCCGCGCGTTCGAGGGCGAGACGGTCCAGACGCCCATCATCTGGTACGACGTGAAGGAGCTGCGGCACATCTCGGTGACGGACGCCAACCGCATCGCCATCGCCTGCACCTGCTTCCCGCTCGCCTCGCCCGGAGGCGAGGTGGGCCACGTCGCGCTCGCCTACAAGGACGTGACGGCGGAGCTGAGCGCGCGCGAAGCGGAGCAGGTCGAGCGCAAGCGGCTGTTCCAGCTGCTCACCCGCGCGCCGGTGGCCATCAACGTCCTGCGCGGTCCGCAGCTGCGCTTCGAGTTCGCCAACCCCCTGTTCCAGACGCTGATGGGCGGACGCGAGCTGGTGGGGCGCACGCTCCTGGAGGCGATTCCCGACCTGGCGCCCGCGCAGGTGGACCTGTACCGGGGCGTGATGGAGACGGGCGAGCGGGTGAGCGCCAACGAGTACCCGGTGACGCTCGACTACGCGGGGCAGGGCCACGTCGAGACGCGGTACTGGAACCTCCTCTACGAGCCGCTGCTCGACGAGCGCGGTCGGGCGGAGGGGCTGGTGACGTTCGCCTTCGAGGTGACGACGCAGGTGCACGCCCGGCAGGCGGTGGAGAACCAGCAGCGCTGGCTGGAGGCGGTGCTCGACCTGATGCCCATGCCGGTGGTGATGGCGGACCCGGACACGCACGACCTCATCTTCTCCAACGCCGCCGCGGACAAGCTGTATGGCGAGCCCTTGCCCACGCACGTCCCCGCCACGCAGTACGGTTCGCTCTTCCACTTGAAGGACATGGAGGGCCGTCGACTGGGCGCGAGCGAGATTCCCTCCACCCGCGCCGCGCGCGGCGAGAAGCTGGAGGGGCTGGAGGTCGTCTGGGAGACGCGCACGGGCGAGTACGTGCTGAGCATCTCCTCGGAGATGCTGCCCGCGATGCACGGCCACCCGGCGGTGACGGTGTTGCCCTTCCTGGACATCACCCGGCTGAAGACGGTGGAGCGGCATCTCCAGGAGGCGGTGCGCGTGCGCGACGAGTTCCTCTCCGTCGCCAGCCACGAGCTGAAGACGCCGCTGACGGTGCTGGGGCTGCGCCTGCAAGCCTTCGCGCGCGCGGCGCAGGCGGACCCGGATGGCGCGTGGATGGCTCGCCACGGGCGCGAGCTGCAGGGGATGCTGCGTCAGGTGATGCGGCTGGCGGGGCTGGTGAACGGGCTGCTCGACGTGTCGCGCATCGGCACGGGGCGGCTGAAGCTGGAGTACGAGCAGGTCGACCTGGGGGAGCTGGTCCAGGACGTGGCCGCGCGTCACCAGCTCGAGGCCGAGCGCGCCGGCTGCGTGCTCGAGGTCCGGGCCGAGGGCCCCACGGTGGGCCTGTGGGACCGGATGCGGCTGGAGCAGGTCGTCACCAACCTGGTGTCCAACGCGCTGAAGTACGGGGCGGGTCTGCCCGTGCGCATGGGCGTGTCGCGGGAGGAGGGCCGCGCGCGGCTGACGGTGCGCGACGAGGGCATCGGCATCAGCCCGGAGGCCCAGGCGCGCATCTTCCACAAGTTCGAGCGCGCGGTGTCCGAGCGCAACTACGGCGGGCTCGGGCTGGGGTTGTATGTCTCGCGCACGTTGGTGGAGGCGATGGGGGGCGTCATCCGCGTGGAGAGCCTGCCCGGCGCGGGCGCGACCTTCGTCGTGGAGCTGCCCCTGTCTCCCGTGGAGGAGCCGGCCCGCGAGGGACCGACGGCCGCGTCCACGGGGCTGGCGTCTTGAGGTCCGCTCCCGCTCAGGGCGTCTGCCCGTCCTCGCGCGGGAGGAAGAACGTCTTGGGCAGCTTGGCCTCGGGGCGGAAGAGCGTCTTCAGCAGCGTGTGCGCCATCTCCGCGTCCACCGGCTTCGCGTCCTTGTCGGTGTGCATGAGCTTCTGGAGCATGCCCTTCTCCGCTAGCCCCAGCTCCTTGTTGTACTTGGGGTCGTTGATGCGCTTGAGCTCGGCGATGACGGACAGGGCCACGCCCTTGGGGATGTCCGGTCCGAAGAAGACCTGCTGGTGGGTGTGGTGGTCGATGTTCTCCTGCTTCTTCGTGTCCGGTTTGTACTGGCGCACGACCTTGAAGTCCGCGGCCTTCCCCGACTCGGAGGTGGCGCCGAGGTTCGCGGCGAAGACCTCGTTCTTCGGGTCGGGCATCTGCGTCGCGGCGCGCAGCACGGTGTCGTCCTTGCGCTTGAGCGGCTCGATGACCTTGGGCGTCAGCTGGTCCTCGATGGTGATCCACCCCGTCTGGAACAGCGGCGTCTGCTTCGCCTCGTAGCGGAACGTGTTCGTCCCATAGCGGGACTTGGCGTCGGACGCCTTGCCCGCCTCGAACCGGAAGAAGACGAAGTCGTTGTTGCGCAGGAGCTGCTCGTCGGTCTTCGGCGTGTTGTTGTGGACCGGCTTGTCGGAGCCCGACGCCAGGTTCTCGAGTTGAATCTTCGAGAGCATCTTCCCGGAGCCCTCGATGGCTTCCTTCCCCTCCTGGGTCGTGCTGTGGGAGAGCATGTAATCCGAGGAGAGGAAGGCTCGGAGGATCTCCTTGTCCTGCGCCGTCATCCCTCCGCGCGCCTGGATCTCCGCCTCCAGGTTCTGGATGTTCTTGCGGGACAGGTCGCGGATGAAGTCCATCCCGCGCTGGTCGTCCTTCCTCTTCACGGAGGAGTGCCCCCACAGCGCGTTCGCGTTCTGGGCGCGGTTCGCGTAGGCCTGGGTGTCTTTGCCCGTGACGGCGCCGTGCACCATGAAGTCGTAGGAGGCCTTCGCCTCGTGCTTGCGGTGCGCGTTGGCGATGAGCGAGCTGGTGCCATCCAGGTGGTTGAGCGGATGGACCTTCTGGTCCTCCAGCCGCGTCACCGTGTGCTTCACCCCGTCGAGCATGTGCTCCAGCGCCTTCGCGGAGCCTTCCTTCGTCTTGCCCATGCCGGCCAGGGCCTTCTCCAGGATGGCCTGGCTCTCCTGGGCCTGCGCCAGCGCGCCGTCGAGCGTCTCCGGGGCCTGCTTCTTCGCGAGGGCCTGGAGCTGGGTGTGCGCCGTCTGCAGCGCGCCCTTCACCGCCTCCGTGTCCTTGCCCTTCTTCCCCGCGTTCAGGGCCTGGAGATGCTCGTTCGCCCTGAACACGAGCGCCGCGGGCCCCGTGGGGCCATTCGAGTAACGCTCCGCGTGGCCCTTCTCGTATAGCGGCCGGTTGAGGGACTCCAGCAGCTTCGCGTCCGCCTCCGCCTTCTTCTCCGGCGTGTCGATTCGCTCGAGGGCGGAGGTGGGAAGCGACGCCGTGGACCGGGAGACGGTCGGCGTCCTGGGCTTGTTGGAAGAAGACGTGATGGTCATTCGACTCACTCCAGCGCGGGGGCCGATGTCTGTGATTGCTCCCGTCGACTCTGTGTGGCGCCCGTCTGGGGAGTCAAGGTCGTGGCGGGAGGTCGATTCCTCCAGAGGGAGGATGTGGGCAAGCGGGTGTCAGCCATCCGACAGCTCCGCCTGGCCCCGGAGGGTCAGGTCCTCTCCGGCCTCATCAGCGTCTCCATCCGCTCGATGATCTGGAGCTTGTAGACCTGCGAGCCGCAGCCCAGGCATTCTCCCTGGGGAATGCTCGTCACGACGATCTGGCGCCCCGCGACATCCATCTCGACTTCGATGAAGCGTCCCTCATAGTTTCCGGTGCAGGGACACCGACCATAATCATAGACCACGCCGCCGTCGTTGGTTCCCATGGAGTCCGCCAGGAAAGAGCGCCCATGACCAAGATATCCCATCCGCCAAGGCCGCCCAACGTGCCACGCGGGCCCCAGCGCCCCGTGGAGCGTCGTCGCGCCCGAGGGCAGGGGGTCCAAGGTGGGGCGCCCTCCCGCATCGACGAGCTGGACGAAGACGAGCTGGGCATCGACGAGGAGAAGGAGATTGGCGCCTCGGACCATCACGGCGAGCGCCCCTCGGACACGCACGACCAGGCCCTGCGGATGCTGGAGGAGCACCGCAAGCGCGGCAACGCCGACGCCGGGCACTCGCAAGCGGAGGCCCGCGAGCAGCGCGAGCAGCGCGAGAGCATCTCCTCGCAGCACGCGACCGCGGAGGTCCAGCGACAGTCCCTGTCCTCGCGCGGCATCTTCGGTGGCAGGACCCAGAGCTCCGAGTCGATCTCCAAGGTGGACACGCGCGCGCAGGGGACCGCGAAGGTCGTCGCGCCCTCGGAGGGCTCCGCGCCGTCGGGTGTCACCGCGACGACGGTCGGCGCCTCGACGTCGGCGCGCCCCGTGACGTCGAGCGGGCCCGTGACGGGCAGCTCTCCCGTGACGTCGGGGCCCGCGAGTGCCTCCACGGGAGCGCATGCGCCGGTGCCCACCGCCTCCGCGAAGCCGCTGAGCGCGCATGGACTGTTGGCCACGGGCAAGAAGGTGGGCACCTTCCTGCGGGAGCTGTCGCTCGCGTCGCTGACGGACTCGGACACGCACACGCGCCTGCGGGCGGCGGTGGACGAGGCCCAGCGCCTGTTGTCCGGCAAGGACGGCATCGGGCGCGTGGCGCTCGGCGAGGACAAGAACGCCAATCCGGTGGTCCTCGTCATCGCCCGCCGTGGCGTGAGCCTCCAGCAGCTGCTGGCCACGGTGCCGGAGGCCGTGCAAGGCGTCGCCACGCGCATCTCCATCGGCTTCGACGTGCTCCCGCTGCGCCGCTCGGGCGGCGCGGGCCCGTCGTCGCAAGGAGGACTCCCGCGCTGAGCAGGCTCGGTTCGGAGCGCCGCCGCTGGCGCGAGCGGATGACCTGACGCCCCCGCCGCGCGTCCGATGGCCCGTGTAGTCCGCTCGGCGGTCCCCCCCGGGGCCATGGCCCCCGACACCGTCCGGGGGCCCGCCCTTCCCGGCGAACAGCTCCGGTGCGGCCAGGCCCACCCGGAGCGTGGGCCGGCCCCCAGGGCAGGCAGGCCCCGTCGGACCTGGCGAGGCGCCGTGAAGATGCTCCCCGCGCGCGGGCGCACCCGGGATATACGAGGGGCGCCGTGCGCCTTCTCGCACTCCAACTCCAGGACTTCCGCAACCTCGCGCAGGTGTCGCTCGAGCCCAGCGCCCACGCCACCATCGCCGTGGGGCAGAACGGCCAGGGCAAGACGAACCTGCTGGAGGCGCTCTACTTCCTCGCCACGCTCAAGCCCCTGCGGGCCGGGCGGCTGTCGGAGCTGGTGCGCTGGGGCACCCCGTCCACGCGCGTGTCGGGCCGGTTCCTGCTCAAGGGAGCCGAGCGGGAGATCTCCGTCGAGGTCGGAGGCGGCACCCGGCAGGCCTTCGTGGACGGGAAGAAGGCGCCCAGCCTGGAGGAGTACTTCGGCGGCGTCTCCGTCGTCGCCTTCACGCCGGACGACCTGGAGGTGGTGAAGGGCGGCCCGGACTCGCGGCGCGGCTTCCTGGACCGCGCGGTGTTCAACCGCTTCCCCGCCTACCTCCGCGAGAGCCGCGAGTACGCGCGGGCGCTGAAGAACCGCAACCGCCTGCTGCGCGAGGGCCAGGCGGTGGACGCCGCCTACCTGGAGGCCTACGACGAGACGCTGGCCCGCGCCGGCGCGCGCATCTACTCCCGGCGCCGGGCGCTGATGGCGGAGCTGGCGCCGCGCGCGCAGGCGACCTTCGGTGCCATCGGGCGCACGGTGGACCCCGCCACGTACGGCTACCACCCCGCGCACCTGGGCGGCGACTTCACCACCGCCGACGAGGCCGCGCTGGCCCAGGCCCTCCGCGAGTCGCTCGCCGCCAGGCTGCGCCGGGACCTCGACCGCGGCTTCACCTCCGTGGGCCCCCACGCGGACGACGTCACGGTGACGCTGGGCGGACGCAGCGCCCGCGCCTACGCGAGCCAGGGACAGCAGCGCGCGCTGGTGCTCGGCTGGAAGATCGCCGAAATCGAGAACCTCGCGGCGTGCCTGGGCTTCCTGCCGCTGCTCCTGCTGGACGACGTGTCGAGCGAGCTGGACCCCGAGCGCAACGCCTACTTGATGGACTACCTGGCCCGCAGCGGCGCCCAGGTGTTCCTCTCCACCACGGATGGCTCGCTGGTGAGGGGCGCGGCGGCGGAGGACACGCTGTGGCTGGCCGTGTCCTCCGGGCAGGTGGCGCCGCGCGCGCCGGACCCGGTCGCCGGAGGCTGAGCGCCCGCTCACGCCGTGCGACGGCGGTGCCAGGGCCAGTGCACGTGGAGCCTCCGCTCGTGGCGCGGTGGCAGGTCCTCTGGCTTCACGTTGCCGAAGAAGGAGAAGCGGAACTCCGCCCACAGCACGCCATAGGCCACCGCGAACATGAACGTGCCCAGCACCAGCCACCACCGCGAGCCCGAGGCCAGCGCAATCGCGGAGAGCGCCAGCAGCAAGACGCCCAGTCCCAGGGGCAGCTCGCGCAGCTTGCGCGACTCGCTGAAGGCCATGCCCATGGACACCATGGAGAGCACGACGAGCGACCACGCCAGTCCATACGCCGTGCGCGCGTAGAGGTTGGCTATCGAAAACAGGAAGAGGCAGAAGCCGAGAACCGCGAGTCCTCCATCCATGGGGTCCTCCTCTCGTCTGGTCGCCCCCCGAAAGAGGGAGGTGGGGATGGGAGCCCCCGAGCGGGGGTCGAGGAGAACATGCGAATCGCCTCCGCCTCCCGGGACTCCTCCGTCGGAGGACGGCCAGCGCGACCGACCGGAGCTGGAGCGGTCGTGCACACCCCACGCCCCGGGAATGCAACGGGACTGGAACGTTTCCGGGAAGCCATGCGACCTGGAAGGTCCAGTGTCCGCCACCCGTCATAATAGGGTGGCGCCCCCCGGGAGGGATGGCCAATACTCATCACGCAAATTGCTTGCGGGCGAGCCGCCGCTGACGCATGACACATGCGCAGGGCCGGAGAACGATACGAATAACGGTGCCATGCCGCGGATGATGTTGCTGCTCGTGCTGCTCGCGTCCCTCGGGGGCTGCCGCCGCGTGAGCTTCGAGGACTCCGTGCTCTCCAAGCCGGACGTGCGCTATCGCGTGGGCGAGCTGCCCCGGCACTGGCGCCGTGTGTACCTGGAGGGCAACGACCTGGCGTTTTCGGAGGAGGGCACGGGGCGCGCGTTCTCCGTCAACGCCACGTGCAAGGGCCATGACGACCCGTCGCTCCAGGTGCTCACCCGGCACCTGCTGACGGGCTTCACCGAACGCGAGGACCTGGGCCAGCGGCTGGTGCCCATGGATGGCCGCGAGGCGCTGCGCAGCCGCTACCGCGTGAAGATGGACGGCGTGCCGGTGGAGCTGGAGCTGGTGGTGCTGAAGAAGGACAACTGCGTGTTCGACTTCTCGTACGTGGCGCCGCCGGGCATGGCCGCCGAACGCATGCCGGACTTCGACGCGCTCCTGGCGGGCTTCCACGCGGAGCGCACCGGATGAGCCCCCAGGTGGAGGCGGGCGCCACCACGCTGGCGCATGGCGAGGACGCGGGGTTCGTGGCGCGGGCGAAGGCGCGCCTGACATCCTTGGGGGAGATGGCGCGCATGAGCGGGCAGGTGCTCAGCCGCGCGGTGCGCCCGCCGTACAACGGGAGCGCGCTCGTCTATCACATCGAGGCGCTGGGCGTGCGCTCCATGCCCATCACCCTGCTGACGGCGATGTTCGCCGGGCTCGTCATCTCGCTCCAGTTCGGCTACTTCCTGGCGCGCTTCGGCGTGCAGTACACGGTGGGCCGCGTGGTGGTGCTCACGCTGTTCCGCGAGCTGGCCCCGGTGCTCACGGCGCTGACGGTGGGCGCGCGGCTGGGCAGCGGCATGGCGGCGGAGCTGGGCGCCATGACGGTGACGGAGCAGGTGGACGCCATCCGCGCGCTCGGCGCGGACCCGCTGCGCAAGCTGGTGGTGCCGCGCGTCGTCGCGTGCCTGGTGGTGATGCCGGTGCTCACCGTGTTCGCGGACGTGGTGGGCCTGGTGGCCGGCGCGGTGGTGGTGAAGGTGCAATACGCCATCCCGCTCGAGCAGTTCTTCCAGGGCGCGCTCGACTCGGTGCTGATGGAGGACTTCGTGTCCGGCGTCTTCAAGGGGGGCGTGTTCGGGCTCATCATCGGGCTGGTGGGGTGCTTCAAGGGCCTGACGGTGGAGGGCGGCACGGAGGGCGTGGGCCGCGCCACCACGCAGACGGTGGCCATCACCTCCGTCGCCGTGTGCCTGGCGGACTTCTTCATCACCAAGGTGACGCTGTACCTGTGACGCGCCATGTCCTTCGCCCGCCACCACGCAAGACGAGCGCCCGGCTTCGAGTTCCACCGGCCGTACCCGGGTGAGCAGCTCATCCACTTCGAGCACCTGCGCAAGGCGTTCGGCCCCAAGCGCGTCTACGACGACCTGGAGCTGGACGTGCGCGCGGGGGAGACGCTGGTGGTGCTGGGCGGCTCCGGCACGGGCAAGAGCGTGCTCCTGCGCTGCCTCATCGGCCTGCAGCGGCCGGACGCGGGGCGCGTGCTCTTCCAGGGCGCGGACGTCACGGCCTTCACGGAGGAGCAGTTCATGGAGGTGCGCCGCCACGTGGCCATGGTGTTCCAGGGCGCGGCCCTCTTCGACTCGCTGAGCGTGGGGGAGAACGTGGCCTACCCGCTGCTCGAGCACTACCCGGACATGCCCCCGGAAGAGGTGCGCCGCCGGGTGGCGCAGAAGCTGGAGCTGGTGAGCCTGCCCGGCACCGAACACCTGATGCCCGCGGACCTGTCCGGCGGCATGAAGAAGCGCGTGGGCCTGGCGCGCGCCATCGCCACCGACCCGGAGGTGATTCTCTGGGACGAGCCCACCACGGGGTTGGACCCCGTCACCACCCAGTCCATCAACGCGATGATCAACTCGATGAAGACGAAGCTGGGGTGCACCTCCATCGTCGTGACGCACGACCTGGTGAGCGCCTTCGAGGTGGGGGACCGCATGGCGATGCTCGCCAACCGCCGCATCGTCCAGGTGGGCACCCCGGACGAGTTCCGCCGCTCCACGGTGCCGGAGGTGCGCGCCTTCCTGGACGCGCGGCGCGCGGAGCTGGTGCCGGCCGGGGGCGCGTCATGAGCCCCTTCTCCTCGGCGTCCGGCGAGCGCAGGCTCGCGCTGCGCGCGGGCGTCTTCGTCGCGCTGGGCATGGCGGTGGCCGGCATGGTGGTGTTCTTCATCGGCCAGGAGTCGCGCCTGTTCCAGCGGCAGGTGTACTTCCGCGCCTACTTCGCCAACGTGCAGGGGCTCAACGACAAGTCCCCGGTGTGGCTGGGCGGCCTGAAGGTGGGCCGGGTGACGGGCATCTTCTTCTCCAAGGACCCCACGGACCAGCGGCTGGAGGTGCAGCTCCAGGTGTCCGAACGCTACGCGGACCGCGTGCGCCAGGACTCGGTGGCGCAGCTGAGCAGCATGGGCGTGCTGGGCGACAAGGCGGTGGACATCTCCCTGGGCAGCCCCTCCGCGCCGCCCCTGGAGCCGGGCTCCGAGCTCAAGTCCTCCACGAGCGGGGACCTGTCCGCGCTGCTGAGTGGCGCCAGCGAGGTGATGGAGAACTCGGTGGCCATCACCCAGTCGCTGCGCAAGACGGTGGAGTCGTATGGCGACCCGCGCCTGGCGGCGGACCTGCGCCGCGGCCTGGGCTCGCTGGCCTCCATCCTGGAGGCGGTGGAGAAGGGCGACGGCGTGCTGCACACGCTCATCTACGACAAGGCCGCGGGCCGCGACGCGCGCGCGCTGATGGCCAACGCGACGCGCGCGGCCGAGCGCGTCGACGGCGCCGTGGGCCACGTGGAGGCGCTGCTGCGCGAGGTGCGCTCCGGCGACGGCACCGCGCACGCGCTCATCTACGGCGACGAGGGCACCAAGGCCCTGCGCGAGCTGGGCGACGCCGCCGAGCAGCTGGCGGGCCTCATCGAGGACGCGAAGAAGAGCCCCAACGGCGCCGTGCACCAGCTGGTGTATGGCGACGCGCGCGGCATGTTCGCGGACCTGGGCAGCGCGGCGGCGGACCTGAAGCGAATCACCGCCACCGTCGCCAGCGGCGAGGGCACCGTGGGCGGCCTCATCAGCGACCCCACCGTCTACGACGACCTGCGCGAGGTGCTCGGCAACGTGAAGCGCAACCGCATCCTCCGCGCCCTGGTGCGCTTCTCCCTCGACAACCGCCAGGACCTGGAACAGCTGGGCAAGGTGGAGCGCGTGGAGCCCAAGGCTCCCGTCCAGCCTCCGCCCCCCTCGCAAGTCCCCCCGGACGCCGCGGGCGTCGGCGGCCCCGCCCCCTCGCCCCCCCGCGAGTGAGGCCCCCGACGTCGTCGTCGCACCCACCCCGCCGACCGGGGTCGGGGAGACCCGTTTGACGTATGGGTTTTCAATCATGAAAATTCCGACTCCCCCGATTTTCCAGAGGAGTCTGGAATGTCCCGTCTCGTTCGTCGCAGCGGTGGTTTCGCGGTCCTGGTGGGTGGCCTCGTCGCGCTGTCCGGTTGCTCCAACGCTCCGTCGTCGCAGCCCGAGCCCACGGCGCCTCCCGCGGAGGAGGGCCAGCCCACGCAGCAGGTGGTGGGGCGTGGCTGTGGCGTGAACCCGACCGCCGAGGAGATGGCCCAGATGGAGGAGCGCTACGCGCTGGAGCGCAAGGTGAGCGCGATGGCGCGCCCCAATGGCTCGGTCACCATCCCCGTCTACTTCCACGTCATCAACAAGGGCACGGGCATCGCCAACGGCGACATCCCGGACTCGCAGATCACCGCGCAGCTCAACGTGCTCAACGCCGCGTACGCGAACACGCCGTTCAAGTTCGCGCTGACGGCGACGGACCGCACCACCAACTCCTCCTGGTACAACCTGTCGTCGGGCAGCACCAACGAGCGCAACATGAAGACCACCCTGCGCAAGGGCGGCAAGAACGCGCTCAACATCTACTCCGCCAACCTGAGCGGCGGCCTGCTGGGCTGGGCGACCTTCCCCTCCAGCTACGCGAGCAACCCCACGCAGGACGGCGTGGTGATTCTGTACTCCAGCGTGCCGGGCGGCACCGCGTCTCCGTACAACCTGGGCGACACGGGCACGCACGAGGTCGGCCACTGGCTGGGCCTGTACCACACGTTCCAGGGCGGCTGCTCCACCACGAACGACTCCGTCAGCGACACGCCGGCGGAGGCCTCGCCCGCCTACGGCTGCCCCACCGGCCGCAACACCTGCTCCGCCGCGGGCAACGACCCCATCACCAACTTCATGGACTACACGGACGACTCCTGCATGAACACGTTCACCGCCGGTCAGTCGGCGCGCATGGACTCGCAGGCGCTGACGTACCGCTGACGCACGCGGTCTCCCGCTGGAGGTCCCCCGGCGCCGGAGCGTCTCCTCACGCTCCGGCGTCGTCGTTTTCAGTGACTTCCGCGCGCGCCCTGGGCTCCAATCCGCGCCCATGCAAGCACTGACACTTCGTGAGGACCGTTTCCTGGAGGTGCTGCGGCGCCTCATCGCGCTGACGCCCCGGCTGCAGAACAACCCGGGCGGAGGGCTGGTGCCCGAGGAGCGGCTCGCCGCCCAGGTGGTGCTCGACACGCTGGCGCCGCACATCGCCAGCGGCTTCATCCACGCGGAGTCGCTCGCGGCCCCGGGCAACGAGTCGCGGCCCAGCCTGGTGCTCACCGTGAAGGGCACGGGCGAGGGCGCGGTGGGCTTCGTGGGCGCCCACTTCGACGTGGTGCCCGCGGACCGCCAGGCGGAGGGGTGGGAGCGAGACCCCTTCACGCTGTGGGAGGGGCCGGACGGCACGCTGTACGGCCGCGGCGTCACGGACTGCCTGGGCCACGTCGCGGTGGCCACGGACCTGCTCGCGCAGCTGGCGGAGCGGGGCGTGCGTCCGCGCCGCACGCTGAAGGTGGTGTTCATCGCCAACGAGGAGTCGACCGACCTGCCGGGCCTGGGGCTGGGCTACGTGGCGCAGCAGGGGCGGCTGAAGGAGCTGGTGGGCCACCCGGTGTTCTGGCTCGACAGCGCCAACTTCGGCCCCACCGTGGGCACCGCCGGCATCAACCTGTGGGAGCTGAAGGTGACGGGCGTGGGCGGCCACTCGGGCATGCCGCACAACTGCGTCAACGCGCTGGAATTGGGCATGGCCGCGTCGCTGGAGCTGGCGCGCTGGTTCCACGCGCGCTACCCGCCCTCCGACGACGAGAAGCGCTGGGGCTTCCTGGCCTCCTCCAGCCTGAAGGCCACGGTGGTGGAGGCGGCGAACACCAAGGAGACGAAGATTCCCGCGGACGTCACCCTGCGCGGCGACATGCGCCTGACGCCCTTCCACGACCTGGCGGAGGTGCGCCGCGCGACGGAAGGCTTCATCCAGGAGCTGGACGCGCGGCTGGAGCGCGACGACGCGCCCCCGGGCTTTCCCCGGACACGTACCGCGGACGGCCGGCGGGGCACGCTGTCGCTGCGCTTCCCCGGCGGCGGCACGGAGGGCATCGCCTGCAAGCTGGACTCGCCGGGCCTGCGGGCGCTGAAGGACGCGATGCGGGCGGTGCGCGGGGTGGACGCGCAGCCCTTCTCGCTCACCGGCTCGCTGCCCCTGGTGAGGGACCTGCAGCGCCAGGGATGTGACGTGCAGATAACGGGCTTCGGGGAGATGAAGTACTACCACGCGCCCAACGAGCAGGCCCGGCTGGAGGACTTCCGCCAGGGCTTCGCCATCCTGCGGGAGCTGTTGGTGCGACTGTGAGCGAGGCCCGTCCCCGGGCACGCGCTTCCGCTCGGGGACCGGGCTCCCTATGTAGAGTGACTGTCGTGAACGGCCCTGGGCCGCCGTGGGCGGCCGGGCGCATCCGAGGAGCGGTGACACCGTGAGAGACTTGCTGATGATTCCGGGGCCGGTGGAGTTCGAGCCGGAGGTGCTCCAGGCGCTCGCCCTGCCCACGCTCGGTCATACGGACCCGGCCTTCATCGCCATCTTCGGCCGGGCGCTGAAGCGGCTGCGCGAGGTGTGCCTGGCGCCGTCCGCCCAGCCCTTCGTGGTGTCGGGCTCCGGCACGCTGGCCATGGAGCTGGCGGTGGCCAACCTCGTGGAGCCCGGCGACGCCGCGCTGGTGGTGAACACGGGCTACTTCAGCGACCGGATGGTGAAGATCCTGGAGCGGCACGGCGCGAAGGTGACGCAGGTGCGCGCGGCGCCCGGGGACGTGCCGTCCTCGGACGAGGTGGAGACGGCGCTCGCGGCGGGCGGCTTCAAGCTGATGACCCTCACCCACGTGGACACGTCCACCGGCGTGCTGGCGCCCGTGGAGGGGCTGGTGCGGGCCGCGCGCAAGCACGGCGTGCTGTCCGTGGTGGACGGCGTGTGCGCCACCGCCGGCGAGGCCTTCCACCAGGACGCGTGGGGCGCGGACGTGTACCTCACCGCCAGCCAGAAGGCGGTGGGCGTGCCTCCCGGCCTGGCGCTCCTGACGGTGGGCCCGCTCGCGCTGGAGGCGTGGAGGAAGCGCAAGGCGCCGGTGGCCAGCGTGTACGCGGACTGGGCGGAATGGCTGCCCATCATGGAGGCCTACGAGGCGGGCAAGCCCGCGTACTTCGCCACGCCCCCCGTCAACCTCGTCTACGCGCTGGACGTCAGCCTGGGCCAGATTCTCGCCGAGGGCATGGAGGCCCGCTTCGCCCGCCACCGCCGCGTGGCGCTCGCCTTCCGCGCCGCGTGGAAGGGCCTGGGCCTGCGCCTGCTGCCCACCTCCGACGCCGTGGCCTCCCACCTGCTGAGCGCCCTGTACTACCCGGACGGCGTGGACGCCTCCTTCGTGGGCCAGGTGAAGGCGCAGGGCGTCGTCGTGGCCGGCGGCCTCCACCCCGACCTCAAGTCCCGCTACTTCCGCGTGGGCCACATGAACCGCACCGGCCCCGCGGACCTGCTGGCCACCGTGGGCGCCGTGGAGCGCGCCCTCCTGGCCGCCGGACACCGCGTGGAGCCCGGCGCGGGGCTCGCCGCCGCCGAGTCCGCCCTCGTCGCCCGCTGACCCGCACCACCCACCCGCGACTGTCCTCCGCCGCCCATTTCCGCCCGGAATCCAAGGGGTTCGTGCGCTGCACGAAACCTCCTGGACCTCCGGGGTAACCAGGAATCATTCGACAGGAGCGAAAAATTATGCGAGGATTGCTGCCAAGGAAGTGGGGGGATTCCGGCGATTCATGAATTGAAAACTCCGAGCGAGTGCCGGCCAGGTCCCCTGCGTGTGAGCGAGTGTTGAAGCCCCCCCGGGAGATGGTCATGCACGTGGGCACGGAATCGAGCTGCGGCGGCGCGGCGTGGGAGTTGGAGCAGCGTCGACTCGCGGCGACGGACGACGACCAGGCGCGCGGCATGTTCTTCCAGGGCGCGCTGAGCGTGGTGTCGAGCCTGGGCGGCCAGGGGTCGGTGGCGCGGTGCCGGGGCGTGGCGGGGATGTGGGAGATACACCCGTTCCTCATGTACCCGGTGGCGCGCTACCTGCGGATGATGTCCACGGCGGCGCGGCTGCTCGGCCCGCAGCTCAACGGGTTCGACCGGGTGCTGCTGCGCATGGGCGAGCAGGCGGCGGACGACTTCATGGAGTCGCAGTTCGGCCAGGAGCTGACGCGGGACTCCGCGGGCTGTCCCCGCCGGCTGCTGGAGGGGTTGGGCGAGGCGTACCGGGTGGCGGTGAGCTACGGCGAGCGCTACCCGCTGTGGACGGGCGAGTCGAGCGCGCGCTTCGTGATGCGGCGCGACTTCATGCCGGTGGCGTACCACGAGGGGGTGCTGGCGTGCGCGCTGGAGTCGGTGGGCGCGCGCGAGGTGCGCGTGCGGGGCCGCCAGGTGGCGATGCTGGACAGCGAGTTCGAGGTGTCCTGGTCGCAGCGGGCCCTCGCCCAGGGGTGAGGGCCGCGTCGCTTCAGCCGTCGATGGCGAGGTCGGGCTGCTCCTGGAGCCCCGCGCCGCCGCCGACGTCGGTGGTGGACGACACGTAGGATTGTGGGAAGGCCCGTGCGGGGTCGAACGCGGGCGCCACCTGGAAGAGGGTCGCGACGAGGGCCTCGAGCACCTGATGGTGCTGGGTGAGGGTGCCCTCGATGGCGGCGACGATGAAGCGGTGCTCCGCCACCCCCAGGCCCTCGACCACGAGGTTGACGCCGATGGAGGCGCGGCGCTCCTCGTTGGCGGCGAGCTTCAACAGGTTCGCCACGGAGGAGCGCAGCTCGCCGGGGGCCTGGTAGCGCGCGTCCTGCGGGCGCACGGGCGTGCTGTCGAGCGCGCGCACCGCGTGCGTCAGCAGGGCGACATGGTCGGCGTGGTGTCGCTGGAACGCGCTCTCCACGGCGTACACGACGCCGGCGAGGTCGCGCTCCTCCGGGGGGCGGCTGGGGTCGTCGCGCAGCGTGGCGAGCCTCGCCAGGCCCTGCGCGTAGCCGTCGACGGCCTTGTACGCGAGGGCGAGCAGGGTGTTGAGGGTGCTGGCCTCGCGCGCCACCGCATAGGGGTCGTCGACGAAGCGGGTGGGCGGCCGCAGCAGGCCCTCGCCGCACGCGGTGAGCGCGGAGGCGGAGGCCAGCAGGGGCAGGCGCTGGAGCAGCAGGCGGCGCGGGAGGTGGAGGGGGGGCTTCATGGGCGCTCCGTCACTGGCTCACGTCGTGGAAGGGCAGGTCGCGCTCGTCGTCGAGCCCGGGCGCGTCGCCGAGCGTGACGACGAAGGCGCGCGGCACCAGGCGGCGCGCGGTGGCGGCGAGCGCGGCGGCGGGCTGGTTCGCGGTGGTGGCCGACGGGGTGACGAAGCCGCGGGCGAGCAGGTCGAGGACGACGAAGTGCTGGGACTCGACGGAGCCGATGGCGGCGACGAGCCGCGCGTTGACCCCGTGGTCCAGCCGCCGCTGCGCCTCGCCATGGGCGATGGCCGCGGCCTTCTCGACGTTGGTGGCCAGGGCGATGATGTTCTGGAGCGTGGGGCGGAAGCCGGCGGGCAGCAGGGACTGGCCCGCGCCCACGTCGTCGGCGCCGCCCTGCTCGACCAGGTGGAGGGCCACCTGGGTGGCGTGTTCGAGGTGGTGCGCGCGGAAGTGCTGGGCCAGCGCCTCGAGCATCCCCTGGAAGGAGAGGAGCGGGTCGGAGGCGGGGACGTTGCCGATGACGGCGAGGCAGTCATCGTAGGTCGCGACCCTGTCGCGCTCGACGGCGAGCAGGGTCCGCAGCACCTCTCGCTCCTGGGAGGAGACGCGCGAGGGCCGGGGCGACGGGCGCCCCGTCACGAGCACCAGGCTCGCGGCGGCCGAGATGCTCCGGAGGGCATCGCGGCGGGAGGAATCGTCGGTCATGGGACTTCCGAGGGGGCGGGAGGAAGGAGGTGTGCGCGTCGGGTGCCCCCGCGACTCGCCGGCACCCTCCGCTGTACGCGAGGCCGGGTGGCCGGCGCCGCGCGACCCCGGGGCGCCCTTCGAACCGAGGACAGTCGCGGCGACCCCGCGCGCGGACCCTTAGGTCTCCAGGGCCGGCGCGCGTCCACGCGGCGACGCCGCCTCCAAGGCAATGGCGGGACTGACAACAAATGGGAGTCGCCGGGTGGCGTCCGGAGCGCTCGGCCCCGCGCCCGCCCGGAGTGTGGCGAGGAATCCAGGGATGCGACCGTGGTCCGCGCCGGGTATTGGCGGATGTTCAACATCCGCATCCGGGGCGTGCCGGACGGAGCGAGGCGAGACATCTTCCTGGTGCGCGCGACCTCACCCGCGTCGGGCTCACGCGTTAGGCTTCCCGGCAGTCACGTGTGCTGGCGTGGTGGACGCGAGGCCGGGTCGGACGAAGGAGGCGAGTGAGTGAGTGGGCCGTTGCTGGTGGTGGACGATGACGCGGACCTCCGCGAGGCGCTGGAGGAGGTGCTGCGGGACGCGGGCTACGAGGTGATGGGGGCCCACAATGGCAGGCACGCGCTGGAGGTGCTCGGCGCGGCGACGCGGCGTCCCATCCTCGTCCTGCTGGACATGATGATGCCCGTGCTCGACGGGGCGGGCTTCGCGCGCGCCATGCGCCAGGAGCCCGCGTGGCGGGACATCCCCGTGCTCGTCTTCTCCGCGTCCGCCAACGCGCGCCAGGTGGCGGAGGAGATTGGCGCGTGCGGGCACCTGCGCAAACCCGTCGACGTCGACACGCTGCTGGACGCCGTCAGCCGCCACCGCGCGGCGTGAGCGCACACCGGGGCTGCATGCCCGTCAACAGGCGGGGCGCCCGCGAGCAGGCGAGCGAAATGGGCGTTTGACGCTCCTCGGCGTCGGCTGGTAAGTGCCCACTTAACACGCACGTCTTCGACGGAGGAATGGATGCACGCCAACGACCTCACGCTGCTGCTCATGCAGCTCATCGTCATCATCGGCGTGTCCCGGTTGATAGGGCGTGGCACGCGTTGGCTGGGGCAGCCGCTGGTCATCGCGGAGGTGGTGGCGGGCATCGTCCTGGGGCCCTCGCTGCTGGGCTGGTTGGCGCCCGACGTGATGAACGCGCTGTTCCCCACCAGCTCGCTGCCGGTGCTGAAGATGCTCAGCCAGGTGGGGCTGGTGCTGTTCATGTTCCTCATCGGCCTGGAGCTGGACCCCCGGATGCTGAAGGGGCGTGGGCATGCGTCGGTGGCCATCAGCCACACGAGCATCGTCGTCCCGTTCGCGCTGGGCGCCATCGCGGGCGCGCTGTGGCTGTACAAGAGCCTGTCGAGCCCGACGGTGCCGTTCTCGTCGTTCGTGCTCTTCATGGGCGTGTCGATGAGCATCACCGCCTTCCCGGTGCTGGCGCGCATCCTCACGGAGCGGGGCCTGTTGCAGTCCCGGCTGGGGGCCATCGCCATCACCTGCGCGGCGGTGGATGACGTCACGGCGTGGTGTCTGCTGGCCTTCGTGGTGTCCATCGTGCGCGCCTCGGACCTGGCGCACGCGGCGTTCACCACGGTGCTCGCCATGGGCTACATCGCCTTCATGCTCCTGGTGGTGCGCCCGTTCCTGGCGCGCCTGGGCGCCCGGGTGGCCAGCCGCGAGGGCCTCACCCAGAACGTGGTGGCCGGCACGCTGCTGCTCCTGATGGCCTCCGCCTGGGCGACGGAGCTCATCGGCATCCACGCGCTCTTCGGCGCGTTCCTCTTCGGCGCGGTCATCCCCAAGGAGGGCGGGCTGGCGGCGGCGCTGGTGGAGAAGCTGGAGGACGTGGCGGTGGTGTTGCTGCTGCCCATCTTCTTCGCCTTCAGCGGCCTGCGCACGCAGGTGGGCCTGCTCAACACGCCCGAGTCGTGGATGACGTGCGGGGTCATCATCATGCTGGCCTGCGTGGGCAAGTTCGGCGGCAGCGCGGTGGCGGCGCGGCTGACGGGCCTGCGCTGGCGCGAGGCGGGCGCCATCGGCATCCTGATGAACACGCGCGGGTTGATGGAGCTCATCGTCCTCAACCTGGGCCTGGACCTGGGCGTCATCTCGCCCACGCTCTTCACGATGATGGTGCTGATGGCGCTGGTGACGACGTTCATGACCACGCCGCTCTTGCGCCTCATCTACCCCACGGAGGAGATCGCCAAGGACCGGCTCACGCTGGACGCGCCCCCGGCGCCGGTGGCCGGCGTGGCGCCCTACACCGTGCTGATGTGTGTCTCCCACCAGCAGGCGGGGCCGGGCATGGCCCATCTGGTCAAGGCGCTGTCGGAGGGCGAGGACGCCCACTTCCACGCGCTGCACCTGGTGTCCCCGGAGCGCGTGTCGCTGCGCCGCGAGCCGGACCCCGAGGGCCCGGCGGTGGAGGCGGAGCGGGACGTGAACGGGAGCGACAGCGCGTTGGCGCCGTTGCTGGGCCGCGCGAGGAACCTGGGGCTGACGGTGCGTCCGCTGTCCTTCGTGTCGGGGGAGCCCGCGCTGGACATCTGCCGCACGGCGCAGGCCAAGCGCGCGGACCTGGTGCTGCTGGGCTGGCACAAGCCGCTGTTCAGCCAGACGGTGCTGGGCGGCACGGTGCACGAGGTGATGGAGGCGGCGTCCTCGACGGTGGCGGTGCTGGTGGACCGTGGCCTGTCGGACGTGAAGCGGGTGTTGGTGCCCTTCGTCGGCAGCCGGCACGACCGCGCGGCGCTGAAGCTGGCGCGGCGGCTGAAGAAGCACTCGGGCGCGGAGGTCACCGTGCTGCACGTCACCTCGCGTGAGGGCCAGGGCGTCCGGGCGCAGGTGGAGGAGCTGTTCCCCGCCGCGGAGGGCGTGGGCGTGCGGCTGAAGGTGGTGCGCCACGAGTCGCCCGAGGACGCCGCGCTGGAGGAGGCGCGGGAGGGGGGCTACGACCTGGTGGTGGTGGGCGTGGGTTCCCAGTGGGGCCTGGAGGACCGGCTGTTCGGCATCCAGCGCGAGCGCATCGTCCGTGACGCGCCGGGCTCGCTGCTGGTCGTGCGGGAGCCCGAGCCGGTGGTGGAAGCGGTGGCCGAGGCCGAGCCGGCGGCTCCGGTGGCGGCCTCCTCGAGGAGCTGAGTGTCATGCACCTGGGCGCGACCCTGAGGTTGTTGCGGGTGGACGCGGGGGTGTCCCTGAGGGACATGGCCCGCCGTATCGGCGTGTCGAGCGCGTACCTGAGCCGCGTGGAGCACGGCGTGGACGCGCCGCCCACCGCGGAGCGGCTGGCGGCCATCGCCCGTGAGCTGGATGTGCCTCCCGCGCTGCTGATGGACGTGGCCAACCGGGTGAACCCCTACGTGGCGGACTACCTGGAGGCCGTGCCGGGCGCGGGGACGCTGCTCCTGGAGATGGCGCGGCGGCGCCTTTCCGGGGGGCAGCTGGCCCGCGTGAGGGCCTTCCTCGACGAGGAGTTCCCCGTGCGTGGCGAGCCCGTCGACGCCGGGGTGCCGGCGCTGGCGCCGTTGTTGTCGCCGGAGCGCATCGTGCTCCAGCTCTCCTACGAGGACCGGGAGGACCTCCTGGACCTGGTGGCCGGGAGGCTGGCGTCGGCGGTCCCCGGTGGGGACGCGAAGGTGCTGGCGGAGGCGTTGCGCCAGTGCGCCGACGAGTCCTCGTTCACGGTGGGCGGAGAGGTGGCGGTGCTGCACGCGGCCGTGCCCGACGTGGAGCCGGTGGCCGCGCTGGTGACGCTGGCCCGGGGGCTGAAGGTGGAGACGCCGGACGACCGGCCCCCCAGGGTGCTGGTGGCCGCGGTGGACGGCGCGCGGGGACGGGCCCGGCTGGTGCGCATGGCGCATGTGGCGCGGCTGGCGGCCCGGGGCCTGTCGGAGCGGCTCTCCGAGGCGCGACAGCCCGCCCAGGTCCTCGCCGTCCTCGAGGAGCTGGAAGCGCTGCGCTGACGGCGGGGCGCGCCACTGTCTCTGGAGGCCTCTCGGACCGCGCGGGGCCGCCGACGTGGGCGTGAGGCGCCCACGCGCGCCGAGCCATGGGCCCTCGCGCCCGAGTCCAGCGCCGCCGTCGCGTGAGGCGCCCACGCGCGCCGAGCCGTGGACGGCCCCTGGCGTCCGCGCGGCCTCAGCGCGCGCGGTAGACCCAGTTCTCCAGGTCGCCCAGCTCGCGGTAGCCCAGCCGGCGGTACACGCCACGGCCCTCCTCGGTGGCCTGGAGGACGGAGGCCGCCATGCCGCGCTCGCGGGCGCCGGACAGCAGCCCCTTCATCACCTCCGAGGCGAGGCCGCGTCCCCGGGCCTCGGGCGCGGTGACGACCATGTACACGCCCGCCGTGTCTCCCACGTCGAGCGCGAAGCCGCAGGCCAGGGGCGCGCCGTGCTCGCGCGCCACCAGCGTGTGCACGGGCAGCGCCGGCGGCCGCTTCCACACGGTGAGGATGTCGTCCCACTTGCCCCACACGCGGATGTTCAGGTCCACCAACGCGTCCTGGGTCTCCGGCCGCTCCAGGGGGAGGCGGGGCGGGGCGTCCGCGACGTCGGCCAGGGCCAGGCCCATGCCCGGCAGCCGGTTGTCCGGGTGGTAGCCCGCGGCCTTCAGGATGGGGACCCCCGCCTCCTGGCCCGGCGTCACCGCGACGCGCCACGAGGTGACGCCCTGGCTCCGGTAGAAGTCCCTCAGCGCGGGCAGGCCCGCCTCCAGCGCGCCCACGTCCGTGAAGTAGGCCTGCTGGAAGTGCGCGTCGGCGGGGTGACCGGGCAGGGCGAAGGCGTCCAGTCCCGGACGGCCCCAGTGCACCAGGAGGCCGCGCTCCCGCTGCAGGTGCTTGAAGGCAATGACGTTGGTGAGCAGGCGCTGGTTCAGTTCGGCATCGGTCATGGGGCGCGCCCAGCGTAGGGCGGACGCGCCGGGCTTCGAACAGCCCCTGAGCAAAACCGCGCGCCCGTCCTCCAGGACGGCTAGGGTGCGTCCGCACACATGAGCAGCCCTCGCTTCTACGCCTTCGACCCCCGTGCCACCCGCATCGGCCTGTTCCTGGGGGCGTGCGTCCTGGCCATCCTGACGGCCTGGGCCCTCGCGGACGCACGGGCGGGGGGCGGCACCCTGGCCATGGCCCGGGCCGGCGTCTCCCTGGGGTTGATGCTCGCCTTCCTGCTGGCCCTCCACCGGCTGCGGCCCCGCTCGGGCTGGGGCGTGACGCTCGATACCCGGGGCGTGCGCGTGGCCCGGCCCTTCAGCGCCCGCGAGCTGGACCTGCACTGGGGCCAGATTGATTCCGTGCGCCGGCTCGGCCGCAGAGGGGACGTGCTCGGGCTGTTCCTCAAGGAAGAGGGCCGCGTGCTCGTCACCCGGCATCTCTTCGCCCGCAAGGCTGTTTTCGAAGAGCTGATCGCGGCGCTGGAGGACCGCCTCCCGCCGTCGCGTTTCGACGCCTGACGCCCGGTTTCCGGGCCGTGCCGCCCAGGGGGGCGACACAACGATTTTCACGAATATTTACGCAGCCTTGCGATGCCTCGTTGATCTTGTTCAGGGTGCCCCGAGATGGTAGGCACAGGCTTGTTGCAAGGCTCCTTTTCCCAAGGACAGCTTCACATGGAAAAGACCCCCGCTACCGGTGCCGCGGTTGCTCCGCCGCCCGTGGACTATGGGACCGATAGCATCACCAAGCTCGAGGGCCTCGAGGCCGTCCGCAAGCGTCCCGGCATGTACATCGGCGACACGATGACCTACGGGCTGCACAAGCTCGTCTACGAGGTCGTCGACAACGCGGTGGACGAGGCGCTGGCGGGCTTCTGCACGGACATCGAGGTCACCATCCACGTGGATGGCTCCTTGAGCGTGTACGACAACGGCCGCGGCATCCCCGTGGGCCCGCACCCCGACCCCAAGTTCAAGGGCAAGGACACCCTCGAGGTGGTCCTCACGGAGCTGCACGCCGGCAGCAAGTTCGGCAATGGCGCGTACAAGGTCTCCGGCGGTCTGCACGGCGTCGGCGTCACCTGCGTCAACTTCCTCTCGGAGTGGTTCAAGGTCCGCGTCCAGCGCGCCGGCAAGGTGTACGAGCAGTCGTACGCCCGCGGCGTGTCGCAGGGCGCGCCGGAGGTGGTTGGCACCACCGACAAGAGCGGCACCACGGTGGCGTTCAAGCCGGACAACACCGTGATGGAGGTCGTGGACTTCAACTTCGAGACGCTCAGCCAGCGCCTGCGCGAGCTGGCCTTCCTCAACGCGGGCCTGCACATCACCATCCGCGACGAGCGCACGAACAAGGAGCACGACTTCAAGTTCGACGGCGGCATCTCCTCGTTCGTGGAGTACCTCAACAAGTCGAAGACCGTCCTCCACGACAAGCCCATCGCCTTCAAGGTGGAGAAGGACGGCGTGTCGCTCGAGCTGGCCATGCAGTGGAACGACGGCTACGACGAGCGCATCTACACCTTCGCCAACAACATCAACACCCACGAGGGTGGCAGCCACCTGTCCGGCTTCAAGGCGGCGCTGACGCGCACGCTCAACAGCTACGCGGAGAAGGGCGGCCTCTGGAAGGACCTGAAGGAGGCCCCCACCGGCGAGGACGCGCGCGAGGGCCTGTCCGCGGTCATCTCCGTGAAGCTGCCCAACCCCCAGTTCGAGGGCCAGACGAAGACCAAGCTGGGCAACAGCGAGGTGAAGGGCCTGGTCGAGCAGATGGTGAACGACCAGCTCGGCTCCTTCCTGGAGGAGACGCCCATGGTCGCCAAGAAGGTGGTGGCCAAGATTGGCGACGCCTGCCGCGCCCGCATCGCCGCGCGCAAGGCGCGGGAGACGGTGCGCCGCAAGGGCGTGCTGGACGGCGGCGGTCTGCCCGGGAAGCTGGCGGACTGCCAGAGCCGCGACCCCAACGAGAGCGAGCTCTACATCGTCGAGGGTGACTCCGCAGGCGGCTCCGCCAAGCAGGGGCGCGACCGGCGCAACCAGGCCATCCTCCCGCTGCGCGGCAAGATTCTGAACGTGGAGAAGGCGCGCTTCGAGAAGATGCTGACGAGCGCCGAAATCGTCACGCTCATCACCGCGCTGGGCACGGGCATCGGCGCGGAGGACTACGACCCGGAGAAGGCGCGCTACCACCGCATCATCCTGATGACGGACGCGGACGTGGACGGCAGCCACATCCGCACGCTGCTGCTCACCTTCTTCTTCCGGCAGATGCCGGAGCTCCTGCAGAAGGGCTACCTCTACATCGCGCAGCCGCCGCTCTACAAAGTCACGCGCAACAAGAAGGACAAGTACGTCAAGGACCAGCGCGCGCTGGACGAGTACCTGCTAGGCATCGCCACCGAGCACGGCCGCGTGCAGACGCCCGTGGGCGAGCTGGGCGGGGCGGAGCTGAAGGCGCTGCTGGAGAAGGTGATTACGTACGAGGAGCGCCTGGAGAAGCAGGCCAAGCGGCGCGACGCGCGGGTGGTGGACGCGGTGGTGCAGGGCGCGCGGCTGACGGCGGACATGCTCGGTGACGAGGCCGCGCTGGAGGCCGCGGTGCAGGGCGCCTACGGCGAGTTCAAGCGCCGCATGCCGGACGTGCTGGGACGCGTGGAGCACGACGTGGTGGTGGACGCCGAGCACCAGACCCGGAAGCTGGTCTTCCGCACGGACGTGAACGGCGCCATGCGCGACACGGTGTTCGACCACGCCTTCCTGTCCTCGCCGGAGTACGTGGAGCTGGTCTCGCTGCGCGCCACCTTCGATACGCTGGGCAAGGCGCCCTACGTGGTGAAGGTGGACGGCGGCAGCGTGACGGCGTTCTCCGTGCAGGAGGTCCACGCCGCCCTGCGCAAGGACGCGCAGAAGGGCCTGGGCATGCAGCGCTACAAGGGTCTGGGCGAGATGAACCCGGAGCAGCTCTGGGACACGACCATGAACCCCGCCACGCGCACGCTGCTCCAGGTGCGGGTGGAGGACGCGGTGGAGAGCGACGAAATCTTCTCGCTGCTGATGGGCGAGGCGGTGGAGCCGCGCCGCGAGTTCATCGAGCGCAACGCGCTGGACGTGCAGAACCTCGACATCTGAGCCGGTCCGCCTCGGGCGGTCCGTGAGTCGGAACGGGGCGCGGCGCCGCACAGGCACCGCGCCCCGTGTCGTTTCCACCAGCGTCGGCGCGCTCCGCCGCGCGGCCGGCCCCGCGCCCATCTCCCGGGGCGGGGGCGGACCTCGCGAGCACCTGGCGCGGGGATTGACGCGCCCGGTGCATCCGGGGGACGCAGGAGGGCATGTACGTCCCTCGCCACTTCGAGGAGCGGGAGCCGGAGCGGCTCCTCGCGCTGATGCGCGCGCATGCCTTCGCCACGCTGGTGACGGTGGACGAGGCCGGCGCGCCCTTCGCCACGCACCTGCCCTTCCTCGTCGAGCGCGACGCGGCGGGGGAGGTCCACCTGTTCGCGCACATGGCGAAGCCCAGCCCTCAGTGGCGGAGCTTCGCCGCCGAGCGCGACGTGCTCGCCATCTTCCAGGGGCCCCATGGCTACGTGTCGCCCACCTGGTACACGACGGAGCCCCAGGTGCCCACGTGGAACTACGCCACCGTCCATGCCCATGGCCGGGCCCACGTCCTCGACACGCCGGACGAGGTGCTGCGCATCCTGCGCGACACCGCGGCGCTCTACGAGGCGGGCAACGCGCGGCCCTGGGAGCCGGGGCAGGCGGACGACTACGTGCGTCGGTTGATGGGCGGCATCGTCGCCTTCGACCTGCGCGTGTCGCGCCTGGAGGGCAAGTTCAAGCTCAGCCAGAACAAGTCGGAGGCGGACCGGCGCGGCGTCATCGCGGGCCTGGAGCGGGGCGCGCGTCCCGCGGACCTGGAGCTGGCGGCGCTGATGCGCTCGCGCGAGCCGTGACGGGGCCCGGATAGACTCGTGGGCCCGGTGCCCTCCTCGGCTCCGCGCCCACGTGCCTTTCCCGTCTTGTCGAGCCGGGCCACGCGTGCTGCTCGCGGCCCTCGCTGGCCCTTACGGGGGAACCCGTCGTTGGCCTCTCGCGGCCCATCCTCGCGCCGCGCGATGCCTGGAGGTTAGGCACTCTGGTGGAGGGGGGTATCCAGGGAGCAGGCTCCCGGAGCATGGCTCCGACGCAGGCTCGTGTACCAGGGCGCGGACGGTGGGCTCGCCCGTCCGGCGGCCCGACCCGGGGAGTCGGCTGTCAGCGCTCCGAGCGGCGCGAGCCGCGCAGGGCCTTGGCCCGCTCCTTGTTGGACAGGGTGGTGACGTCCACGACATCCACCGCGAGCGCGCCCTGGTTGTCCGTGGTGCGGGTGTCCGGGAAGAAGCAGCTCACGTCCTCGACGCCGGTGACCTGGTAGCGCTTGCCTACTTCGAGGAGCCGGTGAGAGGCGCGCGCGGACACGGGCTCCGTGCCACGCTCGACACACACCGCCTGGTGCACCTTGCCGTTGGCGCCCGAGCGCAGCTCCGCGAAGTCGTCGCGCACGGTGAACAGGTACGTGGCGCGCGGGTTGAGGCCGCGCAGCACCACCTTGTGCTCGGGCTTGAGCGCGAAGGCGTTCGTCTTGGCGTCGAAGGTGAGCGAGCGCGGCGGGACGTAGGCGGACTGGCGGATGACGACCTGGATGGTGCCGCTGTTGTCGTCGGGGCCGTTGTCGTCGATGGCGAACACGTGCAGCTTGCGCGCCCCCTTCACCGTGCGCGTCGAGTTGCTCAGCACGCCGAAGCTGCCATCCGCCGGGCCGTCGCCCTCCGCGAAGTAGACCACCGTGCCGGAGGCGGTGGACCGTCCCTCGGCCAGGGAGGCGGTGCCCTGGGTCCAGATGGAGTAGGCGGCGGCGGGGTTCAGGTCGATGGTGGCCGTGGGGTATTCGGCCATGGGCGCGGCGTTGAACATGGGGCGCAGCACCAGGATGCGGGTGGGGTAGTCCACCTCGCGCTCCATGCGGTGGGCGAGCGGCTTCTCCTCCGCGGCCTCGGGTGTCGCCTCGCCTCCGGCCTCCGCCACCGCGACGCCCGCGTCGGCGTCCGGCGACGGACCCGCGTCCGGAGCCAAGGTCGGGGCCACGGCCACGGTTTCTCCGTCGGGCCGCGGCTCCGTGTCGGTCTTCACCGGCGCGGCCGTGGGTTGCGCCGGCGCCGGCTCGGCCGTGGCGAGCGCCCGCAGCTCCGCCTTCATCGGCTCCATCATCGCGGAAGCGGGCGTGAACCGGCGCGTCCAGGCCAGATGGCCCGGCAGCGTGAGCACGAGCGTGTTGGCCTCTCCCACCAGGACGCCGTCCACCATGAGCGGCGTCTTGCCGGGCACGTCCCGGCCATTGAGCTTCACGGCGGCGCCGGCGGGGACGGACGTCACCCACAGCGTGCCCGTGACGTGGCCGCCGGTGTCCTGCGCGTCCGACTTGACGACGAAGTGGTAGAACAGCGCGATGAAGAGCAGGACGATGGCCGAGCCGAAGACGTACATGCTCATCGTCTTCACGGCCTTCTGCTGCTTGGCGCGCTGCGCCTCCTCCTCCTTCGCCAGCTGCTCGCGCACGTCGTCCACCGACGTGCGGTAGCCCGTGCCCGTGTAGGCCCGCGCGCCGGTCTGGGGCGGGGCTCCGGCCGGCTTGGCGGCGGGCAGCTCGATGGGCGTGTCGTGGGGCGCGGCGAGCGTCGCCACCGCGGCGGGGACGACGGTGGGCACCATCGTCTGGATGAGGTGGGCCGCGTCGGTGTCCGGCTCCTCCGGCAGCTCCGGCACGGGCGGGCCCGGGCGCTCGCTGGTGACGGGGCGGCGCATGGCCTGTGACGTGTCCGCGCGGGCCATGTTCGGGTTGGTCACCCGGCGCATGCTGCCCGCGCTCGTCACCTTGCGAACGCCGGGGCTGCTGCCCGTGACGGGACGGCGCGTGCCGCCCTCGCTGGCGGGCGCGCCACCGTCGCTGCCCGGACGCGAGCGCATGCCGGGACTGGAGGGGCGGATGCTCCCGCTCCCGGAGGACAGCGGGCGCGCGCGGTTGGCCGAGGGCTCCACCACGCCGCTCTGCCACAGGGCCACCTGCTCCTTGAACGCGGGCGTCACCTCCGCCTTGCGACCGTCGGCGATCAGCTCCTCCGCGAAGAGGTAGGCCATCAGCTGCGACAGCAGCGCGGGCGTGAAGCGCGGGTTGTCGCGGTAGAGCAGCTCCACCAGCGACTCGCTCAGCTCCTTCGCCGTCTGGTACCGGGCCTCGCGGTCCAGCGCCATGGTGTGGGAGATGACCGTCTCCAGGTCGGGGCTCACCGTCGGGTTGAGCGCCGACGGCGGCAGGCAGTCGCCGGTGAGGATGCGCGGCAGCACGGTGACGAACTCGCCCTCGTAGGGGCGCTTGCCGCACACCATCTCGTAGAGCACCACGCCGGCCGCGTACACGTCCGTGCGCGCGTCCAGGTCCTGCCGGCCCTGCGCCTGCTCCGGGGAGAAGTACGGGTACTTGCCCTTGAGCGTGCCGGGCGACGTCTTCGCCTCCACGGCGCTCGTCGCCTTGGCGATGCCGAAGTCGATGACCTTGACCTCGCCCTCGTAGGAGATGAGGACGTTGTCCGGCGACACGTCGCGGTGGACGAGCCCCATCTCCTGTCCGTCCTCGCCCACGTGGCGGTGCGCGTAGTCCAGGCCGTCACACAGCTTGCTGGCGATGTGCAGCGCGAGCGCCTCGGGGAAGAACCCCATGCCCGCCTTCTGCGCGCGCCGCAGCACCTTGGACAGGGGCTGGCCGCGCACGAACTCCATGGCGATGAAGTACTGGCCGTCCACCTCGCCGAAGTCGAAGACCTGCGCGATGTTGCTGTGGCTCATGCTGGCCACCAGCCGCGCCTCGCCCACGAACATCTCGACGAAGTCCGGGTCGTCGACGTAGTGCGGGAGGATCTGCTTGATGACGCACGGCTTGGTGACGCCCGCCGCTCCCGTCAGCCGGGCGCGGTAGGTAACGGCCATGCCGCCCGCGGCAATCTTCGAAAGAAGGACGTATTTGCCGAATTGCTGGGGGGTGGTTTCCGCCACGGTTACAAGGCCAGGTCAGGTCGTTGTGAAAGAGTGAGCATACTCTTGTTCCAACGAAAGTCCCGGAACCCGCTCGCGTCGCACGCGAAGTTTTCGTTGGAGATGGCGTCCCCTCGCCGCGGTCGCGAACCCGGCGCCGCGCGTGGCATCGCCCCCAGCACGGGGTGAGCGGTGACCCCAGGTGTCACGGCTCTCGGAGTGAGGGCCGCCCGTTCTCAGAATGATTCGTCAGGGCAGGTGGATAGTCCGGGAAGCGGGGGATGTCTCCGGATTTGTTCAAGGGTTTCAATGACTTGTCATGTGACGAAGGCGTGGAGGCGGGACTTCTGTCGGGTCGCTTCACATTTCTTCACGGTGCGCCGTGCGGCGCGGCGGGGAATGGCGGTTATGAAGGCGGGCGCGGCCGACGGGCTGGCGGGAGGGTGATCGCGCCCTTCCTGGAGGAAACGAGGCGATTGCGATGGTGTCCGGGCTGGCTCCGCGCGCGCGGGCGGTCGCATGGGTGGTGTTGGGGGCGTGGATCTCCCTGTCGCCCCGGGCCTGGGCCCAGGACGCGGAGCCCTTGTCCCATCGCCTGTCCGCCTTCGACCTGCTGACCCGGGGACCGGAGCTGGGCGGGACGGACCTCCCGCGCGACCTGCCGGGTCGGGTGACGGTGGGGCCGCCCAGGCCGGTGCAGGGGTTGGACGCGGCCGCTCCGGGCGCGGACGTGCCCCTGTCGATGGAGGTGACGTCCGTCGAACCGTCGTTGGCGCCGCTGGCGTCGCGGGCCTCGTTCCAGGTGTTGCCGGCGGCGGTGTCGGTGGTGCCGGGGCTGTTGTTCCACGGGCTGGGGCCGCTGGTCGCGGGGGACGGGCGCACGGCGGGGCGGCTGTTCGCGATGGAGGGGACGGGGTTGGGGCTCATCGCGCTGGGGGGCGTGCCCATCGCGTTGACGGGCGCGTCGCGGCGCACCATCGCGCCGCTGTACGCGGTGACGCTCGCGGGCTTCAGCGTGTTCGGCATCTCCGCGCTGGCGAACCTGTACGCGGTGGCGTCGCCCGCGTTCGACCCGGGCGTGCCCGCCGCGTCGCTGCCGCCGCTGGAGCTGGAGATGGGCTACCAGTACGTGAGCGACACGTCCTTCGACTACGACCACTTCGTCACGCTGGGCGGCGTGGCGCGCTTCGACGAGGTGAAGCTGGAGGCGACCGCGCGCTTCGCTCCGGACGAGGGCAACACGCAGGTGCGGGCGGGCGGCGCGTATCGACTGCTCGGGGCGTCGGAGCGCCAGCGGGGCGGGGCGGATGGCTCGTCGCTGGACGCGGAGCTGTTCGGCCTGTTCCACCGCTTCCCCTCGGAGGGCTTCACGGTGGGCGGCGGCGAGGTGGGGCTGCGAGGGCGCTACGCGATGGCGCGCGTGAGTCCCTCGCTGGCGGGTTCGTTCGCGGAGGCGAGCATCGGCCTGTCGTTGCAGGGCTACAGCTACATGGGGCCGGTGGACGATGGGAACCTGCACGAGCAGCTCCTCTTCACCTTTGGCTATGGCGTGTGGCTGGGGCGCGGCGGGCCGCTGCGAGGCGAGGCGATGCTCTATTACGACCACCGCAAGGATGGCTTCGCGGGCGGGCTGCGCACGTTCGGCGGCGGCGTGGTGGGCAACTTCGGCCTGCGCGGTCGCGCGCTCCTGGACGAGCGCTGGGGCGTGGCGGCGGAGATGCAGGCGGGCGGCGCGCTCGTGGGGCGCTTGTCGCTCATCTACGCGTGGGACGGTGGTGACGCATGAGGCGCGTGGGTCTGGTGGTGGCGCTCGTGGCGGGGCTGATGCTGGGCGCGTGTCTGCGGCCGGCGGAGGAGCGCGCGGTGCGCGACGCGAAGGTGGGGCTCGCGGAGGGCGGCGGCCTGTCGCTCGTGGTCGATGACGGGCTGGCGTCCGTGCGAGGCGTCGACGACGGGCAGGTGGTGCTGTGGGGCAACGCGCCGGTGTTCACCGCGCGGGCCACGCTGGACGCGGGGGCGCGGGCGGACTGGCTGTTGACGGTGCGCAACGCGATGCCGGACGCGGTGCTGGTGGCGGAGCTGGAGGAGGGCGGCGAGGTGCTCGCGGTGGAGCCGGTGGCGCAGGTGGTGCCCACGGTGAAGATGTGGCGCGTGGCGCTGCGCCCGGGCGCGGTGGCGCGGCTGCGCGTGGCGCCTCCGGGCTGGGACTCGTCGGCGCCGTTCCGCTTCGCGGCGCTGGCGGACGTGCAGGAGGCGCTGCCCCGCGTGGGCGACATCTACGCGCGCCTCATGCGCGATGAATCGCTGCGCTTCATCCTCTTCGCCGGGGACCTGACGGAGACTGGGACGCGGGAGCAGTTGATGGAGTTCCAGGAGCGGCTGGAGGCCGGCTCGCGCATCCCCCTCTACGCCACGCTGGGCAACCACGAGACCTTCACGAAGGACGCGCGCGAGTACACGTCGCTGGTGGGGCGCGGCAGCCAGAGCTTCGTGTTCCAGGGCGTGCGCTTCACGGTGGTGGATTCGAGCAACGGCACGCTGGACCCCATCGTGGACGAGCTGCTCGACGGGTGGCTGGAGGCGTCGCGCCAGGGCACCCACGTGGTGGCGATGCACGTGCCGCCCCAGGACCCGGTGGGCCTGCGGGGCGGCGGCTTCGCGAACCGGGGCGAGTCCGCGGCGCTGGTGGGGAAGCTGGCGCGCGCGGGCGTGGACCTCACGCTCTACGGGCACATCCACTCGTACTATTCGTTCACCAACGCGGGCATCCCCGCCTTCATCTCCGGCGGTGGCGGCGCGATTCCGGAGACCTTCGACGGCGTGGGGCGGCACTATCTCGCGGTGGACGTGAGCGCGGACGAGGGCCTGCGTGAGGTGTCGCTGGTCCGCGTGGATTGAGCCGGGGGCGCTGGCACTGAACAGGCGCGCCGCTGGCCGTGTGTGGCGGGAAACGCGCGCGGGGCCGACTTTCCGGCCTGGCAGCGTACCCTCTTGATCTGACACTGAACACGTGAGCAGATGGCGTCCACCAAGCGAGGAGTCAGGAGGACCGCCATGTTCGACTCGAACGAGAACGACCCCATTTCCCCGGCGCTGCGTGCGCTGCTCGAGCTGTTCACCACGGACCTCGCGGAGGTGCGCTTCCCGGACATGAACGGGGAGGTGCTGGACGAGGCGGCGGCGCAGGTGAGGGCGAAGGCGGAGGCGGTGGCGAACGCGCAGGCGGTGTTGGAGGCGGCGCGCCAGGCGTTGCAGGAGAGCCAGGACGCGCTGGTGCAGAAGGGGCAGCGGGCCATGGCGTACGCGCGGGTGTTCGCCGAGGAGAGCCCGGAGCTGAGCCTGAAGCTGGACGCCATCCAGCTGCCGCGCGCTGCGCGCAAGGCGGTGAAGACGGAGAGCCTGGTGCCCGAGCCGGTCGCCGCGAACGGCAACGAGGAGCACGCGCCCAAGCGTCGGGGTCGTCCGCCGAAGGTGCGTCCGGCGCCGGGCGCGACGCTGTTCTCGGAAGGCGCCTCTCCGGAGGCCCTGGCCGTCGCCCACGAGGGCAACGGCATGCTGCCCACCGCGTGACACCGCCTCCGGGCCGGGCACCGGGACCCCGTCTCCCAGTGAAGACCTCGGGTGCCCGGTATTGAAGGTCTCTGAGATACCCGACCCGGAAAGGGTCCAGTATTTCAATTTCGGGCCAGAAATTAAAATAGTCCCAGGTAACGTCGGGGCCTATTTCCGTTGGGCATGATTGGGGGCAGGGCGATGCGGGCAGGCAGGTACGTCCAGCAGCACTCCGGGTATCGGGCCTTCATTCCCGCTCCCCTTCCGCCGGCGCCTGGGGTGAGGCTGGATGGCGAACTGACCGCGCTCCTGAGCGAGGCGGATCGGGCGCTCGGGCGCCTAGACGGTGTGTCCTCCATCCTTCCGAACCCCGACCTCTTCGTGGCGATGTACGTGCGCTACGAAGCAGTCCTCAGCTCCCAGATAGAAGGCACCCAGAGCACGCTCGAGGACGTCCTCGAGTTCGAGATGGACGCGGCGGGGGCCCGGCGCGTGAAGGACGCGGAGGAGGTCGTCAACTACGTCCAGGCGATGAACTATGGCCTCGAGCGGCTCCCCTCCCTCCCGCTGTCGCTCCGGTTGTTGAGGGAGATTCACGAGCGACTGATGAGAGGGGTTCGCGGCAGTGAGCGGAACCCTGGTGACTTCAGGACGAGCCAGAACTGGATTGGCCCGGAGGGTTGCACGCTGGCGAGCGCGACCTTCGTCCCCCCGCCGCCGTACGAGATGCTCGAGGCGCTGGCGAACCTGGAGACATTCCTCCATCAACCGGGAAACCTGCCGGCCCTCATCCATTGTGGCTTGGCGCATGCCCAGTTCGAGACCATCCATCCCTTCCTGGATGGGAATGGTCGGGTGGGGCGCCTGCTCATCACGTTGTTGCTCTGCGAGCGCCGCATCCTGGAGCGTCCGCTGCTCTACCTGAGCGTCTACCTGAAGCAGCACCGGGCGGAATACTACGACCGGTTGACGGCCATTCGGAGCGATGGGGACTGGGAAGGGTGGTTGCGCTTCTTCCTGCGGGGCGTGGCGGAGGTCAGCGTCTCCTCCACGGCGACCGCGCGGGCCATCCTCAAGCTGCGGGAGGACTCCCGTCAGTTGCTCGCGCAGAGCGCTCAAGCGGTCCGGCTGCTCGACTTCCTCTTCGCGAAGCCCGTGACCTCGGTCCGCGCCACGGAGGAGTACCTCGGTTGTTCCTACGTCACGGCGAGCTCGGTCATCGAGCAGCTGGTCGACGTGGGCCTCCTTCGGGAGATGACGGGCCAGAAGCGCAACCGGTTGTACCGGTATGAGCCGTACCTCGCGCTCTTCGAGGGACAGGGCATCGAGACGGCGCGCGCGGAATCCCGGTCCGGGTAGCCTCCCCGAGGAAAACGCGGCCCGGACGCGAGGCCCCTCCGGAGCCCCCCTCCGGTAGAGACCCGCGACCGGGCCACGAGGCCGGAGCTCCGCGAGGGCGTCCCCGAGGAGCTCCGGTCCATGCACATCCGTGTCGGACTAGTTCTCCGGGAACGCGGTCCAACCGGCCAGCCAGTTGGTGGTGCCCACCGCGCCCACGAAGCGGGCGGTGGTGTCGAAGCCCGCCGGAGGCGTGGCCGCGTTGTCCGGGTTGAGCGCCGGCGAGCCCGTCTTCGGCGAGAAGTTCGGCGCCCCCAGGTTCAGCGCGTCCGTCAGCTGCGGGTCCACCACCTTCACGCCGTTGGCGGCGACGATGATCTTCTCCGCCTCGTTGAACTTGCTGACGTCCGGGTCGACGGTGACGCCGTTCTCCACCTTCGGGTTCGGCGCGAAGGGGATGGTGTCCGTCAGGTTCGCGTTGTCCCAGAAGAACGTGTTGCGGATGGCCAGGCGCGAATCACCCGGCTCGTCGAAGAGCGCCGCGGAGGCGGTGCCGTCCACGTCCACCGCCTGGTCCTTGAAGTAGGCGACGATGATGTTGCGCAGCTTGCCGCCCGCGCCCGTGTTGAACACCAGCCCCTCCTGGGACGGGTTGCCGCCCGGGTTCGCGTTGGAGCCGATGAACGTCGCGTTCCAGATTTCGGGGATGCTGATGGGCTCCTGCGTGGCGGTCGTCTTGTGGCTGGACGCCTCGATGCCACGGTCACCCACGGCCGCGCTCTGCTGCACGATGAGGAACTGCACCTTGCCGCTGTAGCCCTGGTCGTAGTCCAGGCCGTCGTCGTCCGCCTGGGTGATGAGGATGTGCTTGAGCGGCGCGGTGCCGCCGAACATCTCGATGCCGTCGTCCAGGCCCTTGTGCACCTGCACGTAGTCGATGTCCGTGGTGTTGCCGCACGCGCCCGTCGTCAGGCCGTTCAGCTCGTTGTTCGGCGCCAGCTCGTAGCCCGCGAACTCGATGCGCGCGTACTTCAGCTTGCCGCAGTCGTGCGCGTCGTCGCCGCCGCCGTACTTGGTCAGGTCGTTGCCGCTGGAGGCGAAGAAGCCCTCGATGGTCGTCTCCCCGCCGGAGACGTTGATGCGGGCCTTGCCCAGCAGCACCACGCCGCCCCAGTCCCCCGCCTCGCGGCTGCCCGCGTCCTTGGACGACGTGAAGACGATGGGCTTGTCCGCCGTGCCCACCGCGTTGAGCTTCGCGTTGCGGGTGATGATGAGGGCGCTGCCCTTCTCGCCCTTGATGGTCGCACCCGGCTCGATGGTGAGCGTGCCGCTCTCCACGAAGATGTACTTCTTCAAGGTGTACGTGCCACCGCTCTTCCAGGTGGTGTCCTGGGTGATGTTCTCGGTGATGTCGAGCTTCTCCGCGTCCGGAGTGGTGGGGCCGGGGTCAATCGGGGTCTCGTCATCGTCGCCGCACCCGAACCCCAGGGAGAGGGCGGAGAGGGTCAGGAGGGAGGCAAGCAGGCGCTTCATGGAGAGACTTCCTTTCGAGAGTGGCACTACAGGGAGAGGCCGAGCGCCGCGGAGAACGCGATGCCCGGTCGGTACTGGACCAGGGTGACGTCGCCCTGCTGGAGGGTGACCTTGGAGTCGAGGAGGTTGGAGGCGGTGAGCTTCAGCTGCGTGACGCGGCCCAGCTGCTGGGTGAGGGCGATGTCCACGCGGTGGAACGGCTGCTCGTAGACGTCGGGGAGGTTGTCCGTCCCCACCTCGCTGATGCGCCGCCCGTAGACGTTGTAGAGCAGCGCCACCTCGGTGCCGCTCTCCGGGCGCTCGTAGCCGACGTTGACGTTGACCACGTACGGCGACTGGCCCTGGAGCGGACGGCGGGAGTTGGTCTGCAGGCCCTGCATGGAGCCCAGGTCGATGTTGGACTGGATGAGGGTGAGGTTGGCGCCCACGCGCACCGGCTGGAGCGCGGGGGTGAGGCGGCCCAGGGTGGTGCGCGCCTCCAGCTCCACGCCGTAGGTGTTCGCGGCGGGGGTGTTCTCGAAGTTCATGTCGCCCGCGCCCGCGGAGTTGATGACGCGCTCGATGGGGTTCTCGAAGCGCTTGTAGAAGGCGCTGGCGGCGAGCACCTCGTTGTCGCCGACGAACCACTCGACGCGCGCGTCCACGTTGTGGATGCGCGTCTGCTGCAGGTTCGGGTTGCCGGAGATGTTCCGGCGGCGCACGAAGTCGTAGAAGGTGAAGGGCGCCAGCTCGCGGAAGGTGGGCCGCGCCAGCGTGTAGCTGTAGCCCGCGCGCAGGTTGACGGCGGGGGTGAGGGCGTAGATGGCGTTGAAGGTCGGCAGCCAGTCCAGGTAGTCGACCTTGTTGTTCGCCTGTTCGAGTCCGGTGAACTGGTCGATGGCGGTCAGGTCCTGGGTGGAGCCCTCCAGGCGGATGCCGCCCACCAGCCGCAGGGCCTCCGTGGGCGTGACGTCGGCGGTGACGTAGCCCGCGTAGACGCTGAGCGAGGCGTCATACGCGTCCGAGTCCGGACGGGTGCTCTCCGTGACGCGCATGCCGTTGCCGAGCAGGTCCGGGCCGAACAGCTGCTCGGGGGGCAGGAAGCGGTCCACCTCGCGGCCGGGCTGGATGCCGAAGCGGAAGCGGCGGGCGCGGAAGTCGCGGAAGGAGAACTGCGTCAGGCCGCCCACCTTGAGGCGCACGTCGGTGAAGGGGAGGGTGACGTTGACGCTGCCGCCGGTGGACGTCTCGCCCAGCTCGGCGAAGAAGCGCTCGCCGCTGTTGGCCTGGTTGGGGAAGGAGACGGCGCCGACGGGGGCGCTGAGGTTGTCGCTGTAGAGGGTGTCGCGCGTGTCCGGCTCGTCGCGGTCCACGCGGGAGAGGTTGGCCTGCCAGTCCACCTCCGCGTCGTTGAGCAGGCCCAGGCGGTGGAAGCCGCGCACCTGGTTGAAGGAGAGCTGGCGGACGATGAACTGGAGCCGGCTGCCCTCGTAGAGGTCGCCGCGGAGCATGTCCGAACCGGTGCTGGTGGTGGTGCGCGTGTCGGTGCCGCGGGTGAAGAGGGTGAAGAGGGTCAGCTCGTTGTCGCGGTCCAGCTGGTAGCCCACGCTGGCCAGGCCGCTGAGGTTGGCCGTCTCCACGCCCAGGTGGGCCTGGGAGTCGTCGTACGTGGTGTAGGAACCGTCCAGCTCGAAGGCCGCCTTGCTGTAGGTGGTGTGCTGGACGGACTCCTTGTGGCCGTAGTTGACGGTGGCCAGGTAGCCCAGGCGCTGGTTGCCGAAGCGCAGCGTGTCACCGAGCGACGCGCTCAGGCCCATGTTGGGCAGCGCCGTCTTCTGGCGGGCCTTCCACACGTTGGGGAAGCTCTCCCACTGGGCCTCCTGCTCGGCGGTGGACTCGTTGCCGTTGCCGAGCGCGTGGCCGGTGGGGATGGCGTCCGGCAGCTTGCGGTCGGCGCCGGGGAAGCCGAGGAACTCGAGGGCGCCGCCGCCGCGCTGGGCGTTGCGCTCCTGGCCGGTGGTCTGGGTGTCGCCGCCGAAGGTGATGCGGGGCTTGAACTCGAACTGGCTCGGGTAGGTGTTGGTCTCGATGAGGAGGGTGCCGCCGCCGAAGGAGCCGGGGAGGTCGGCGGTGTAGCTCTTCACCACGTTGAGGTTGGCGAGCAGCGAGGTGGGGAACAGGTCGAGCGGGACGCTGGGCTCGTCGGGCTCCGGGCTGGGCAGCAGCGCGCCGTTGAGGAGCGTGGTGCTGTAGCGGCCGCCCAGGCCGCGCAGCAGGACGTAGCGGCCGTCGACGACGGTGGCGCTGACCACGCGCTTGACGGCGTCGGAGGCGCTGGAGTCGGGGGTGCGGGAGATTTCCTGGGCGCTGATGGCGTCGGAGACGGCGGCGGCCTTCTTGCGCTCCTGGAGGAGGGCGCCCTCGGCGCGGCGGTCCGCGCGGGCCTCGACGACGACCTCCTGCACGGCGCCCACGTCGGCGCTGAGCGCGACGTCGAGCTTCGTCGCCTTGCCCTGGGTGACGACGACGCCGGTGATGCGGCGGCCCTGATAGACGTCGTAGAAGACGCGCAGGTCGTACTTGCCGGGCGGGAGCGCGAGCTTGTAGTTGCCGTCGAGGTCGGTGAGGACCTGCTTCTCCGCGCCGGTGACGACCTTCACGGTGGCCTCGATGAGGCCCTCCTGGTTCACCTCGTCGGAGACCTTGCCGTAGATGCCGGTGAAGCCCGGCGGCGGCGCGGCGGACTCGGCCATCAGCGCCTCGTCCCCGAGCGCGGCGTCCTGGGCCACGGCCTCGCCCGAGGGCTGCTGACCCTCGGTGGACTCGGCGGGCGCGGCGGCGTCCGGAGCCTGCGCGGTGCCCGTGGTGGGCTGACCGTCGGTGGATGGCGCGGTGCCGGTCGTCGGCTGGGTGGCGTCGGGAATCTGCGCGGTGCCTGTGACGGGCTGCTGAGCGACACCGGTCGCGGACTGCTGCGTCGGGGCCGTGCTCGTCGCGGGCTGCGTGGTGCCGGACGTCGGGGCCGCGCTCGTCGCGGGCTGCGGCTCGGTGCCCGTCGGCTGTGTGCCCGCGCTCATCGGCTGCGCGGTGGAAGGCTCGGCGACGGTGGCCTGGGCGAGGAGTTGGGGGCGGGGTGTGGCTTCGGCCCGCGTTGGCCGGAGGGCGGGGGCGGACACGACGGCGGGCGTGGCGGCCGCGAGTGCCACGGGAGCGGTGATGAGTGAAAGCGCTGCCACGAGGGCGCGCGGGAAGGTTGAGCGAGACAACACGTCTCTCCTTGCCGTCGAGTCGCGCCGTAAACAACGCGACACACATGGCATTGGAATGGATGGCTTGTGACGATTGAGGCGGCGGATCGAAAACTCGGCGTCACGACCCGCCGCCGGTCGAGACTTCAGTCCGCGAGCTTGTCTGGCAGCACGCCCACGGTGATGTCTCCACCCCGGGCGAGGTCCAGCACGTCCATGGCGGCGCCGTAGGGCACGTCGTCGCCCGCGTCGAAGAAGACGATCTTGTCCGGGCGCGCGTTGAGCATGCGCTTGAGCCGCGCCACCACCTGGTCGCGCGGGACTTCCTCCCGGTTGATACGCAGCACGCCGCCCCGGTCCACGGTGAGCACCACCGGGGGCAGCGCGTCGGGCGGAGGTGGCGGCTGCTCCTCCTGCTTGTCGTTCTTGGCCGGCACCGTCATCCACATCTGCTTGGTGAGCAGCGGGGTGACGACCATGAAGATGATGAGGAGGACGAGCACCACGTCCACCAGCGGCGTGACGTTCATCGAGGGCTTGAGCCCCTTCTTTCCGCCTCCGAGGTCGAATGCCATGGCGCGCTCCTAGTGTTTCGGCTTGTCGACGACCTGCAGGTTGATGCCCGGGAACCCCAGGTCCTGCATGCTCTTGAAGACGCCGCGCACCTCGGAGTAGCGCACGCCGCGGTCGGCCTTCAGCACCACGGGCGAGTCCGGCTTCTTCTCGCGCAGGCTCTTCAGCTCGGCGATCAGCGCGTCCCGCTTCAGCTCCTTGCGGTCCAGGAAGAACGCTCCGTTGGCCGCCAGGCTCACCGTGGTGGGCTCCAGCTCCTTGTTCTCCTTGTCCGGATTCGAGGCGGTGGGCAGGTCCACCGAAGCGCCCGCTTCGATTTGAGGCGTGACGACCATGAAGATGATGAGGAGGACGAGCACCACGTCCACCAGCGGCGTCACGTTCATCTCCGGCGTCAGGCTGCTACGCCGGGCGGACATCGAGCCCCTCCCGGCGGGCCACCGTCTCCGGGCCCGTGGCGACGGCGCCGTTGTTCACGCCCTGGCGCTTGTCCGACGACGTGTCCTCCAGGTGGTCCATCAGCTCGCCGCGGGCCGTGTCCAGCGACAGCTGGAGCGCGTCCGCGCGCGTGGACAGGAAGTTGAACATCAGCACCGCGGGAATCGCGACGAGCAGGCCGAGCGCCGTGACGACGAGCGCCTCGGCGATACCGGCGGACACCGCGCCTAGGCCGCCGGAGCCTTCCTTGGCGATGCCGGAGAAGGCCTCGATGATGCCCACCACCGTGCCGAGCAGACCGACGAACGGCGCCACCGAACCCACCGTGGCGAGCACGGACATGCCGCGGCGCACGTCGGCGCTGACGCGCTCGTTGATGCGCACCAGCTCGCGGCGCGTCAGCTCCACCGGGCCCAGCTTGCCGGCCGGCTGACGGGACTTCGCGAGGAAGGTCTTCATGCCGCCGCCGAGCAGGACGGCCAGGTGGCTGCCCTTGGTGGCCTCCGCCTCCTTCACCAGCTCCTCGTGCTGGTGCTGGGTGAGCAGCTGCCCGGCGCGCGCGGCGAAGCGGCGGGACACGTTGCGCGAGCGGAAGAAGACGAACAGGCGCTCGAAGAACACCGCCAGCGACGCGACGGCGAAGGCGATGAGCGTCCAGGCGATGCCCAGGGCGAACACGCCCATGTGGCTGTAGATGTCCCGAAGATTGAAATTCATGACGAGTAGCTCCTGGGGGGCAGGGCGGGTGAGACGGACGGCCTACGACTTGAGACGGAATGGAACCTTGAAGATGCGGAACACGGCGGTGGGCCGGCCCTCGACGACCGCGGGCTTGAAGCGCCAGCTCTTCACGGCCGCGAGCGCCGCGCTGGCGAACGGCTCGTCGCCGCGCATGACCTTGAGCTGCGTGACGCGCCCATCCACCTCGACGACACCCTTGAGGATGACCATGCCCTCCAATCCCTTGGAGCGCGCGTCAGCGGGATAGTCGGGGATGAGGTTGGACTCGAGCGGCTCGGGAGGCGTGGCGGATTCGGGGAGGTTGATGGGCGCCGCGCGGCCACCGCCGCCGGCCAGGCCCTCGCCCGCGCCGGTGCCACCCACCACGCCGCCCGGGACGAGCGAGCCCGTGCCACCCACGGCGATGGGCGCGGCGGCCACCGTCTCCCGCTCCGCCTCGGGCGGCTTGTCGAGCGGCACCGTGGTGGGCGCGACGATGGGCGCCGGCGTCACCACCGGCACCGCGGGCGGCGGCGCCTTGGCGACGGCGGGCGGCGCGGCCTTGGGCGCGAGCCTCGGCTTGGGAGGGGGCGGCGGAGGAGGCGGAGGCGGCTTCACCTCGACGACAGGCGGCGGGGGCGGACGGAAGACGACGTCCGTCCCCTTCTTCTCCTGGATGACCTCGCGGACCTTGCCCGCCGCGGAGACGACCGCGACGCCGATGAGGACGAACACCCCGACCGAGGCCGTGGTGGAGAGCGCGAACCGCCGCGCCGAGTGGACATCCGTGGCGCTGTCGAACGTTTCGAACATGGCTGGGCCGCATATAGCGACGCCATGTCGCAGGGGTGTTCTGGCCCCGTGACACTTCGAAGCCAGCCGGATGACGGAAGCGTCACGAAGCGCGCATGCCACGCAGGGCGCGCGGCAGGCGAGCGAGCACTCCACCCGGTGTCACGGCGCGGGGCGCGCCCGCGCGCTTCACCTGCCACAGCGCGGCGATCAGCAACGCGCCGTAGGCGAGCGTGAAGGGCCGCGCGAGCAGCACGCTCCGGGACCATTCGCCCAGGCCCGTGTCGGACACGAGCGCGCCCACGACGGCGATCATCCCCACCAGCGCGAGGTTGGGGCGGTAGCGCCCCTCCGTCATGGCTCGCGCCAGCGGCCACGCGAGCACGAAGTTGGCGCGCCAGGCCAGCGGTGACAGGAGCGTCACGCCCAGGCAACAGACCGCGAGCAGGTCCGCGGGGCCGGGGCGCGCCCACACCACCGCGACCAGGAACAGGGCGATGGCGGCGGCCTGCGCCAGGGTGATGGCGGAGGACGGGGGCGTGACGTCGCTCGGGTAGAAGAGCGACAGCAGCAGCGAGGGCAGGCCCTGCGCGTTGCCGGCCAGCACCCAGGGTGGGGTGGTGCGGGCGAGCGTCTCGCTCCACAGGTGGAGCTGGGTGAGCGTGCCGTCCCATCCATAACGGGCGAGTGTCGGCAGGGAGAGCAGCAGGCCGAAGGCGGCGGTGGCGCCGATGACGCGCCAGTGGCGGCGCCACAGGAAGAAGAGGCCGACGAGCGCCGCGGGGGGCTTGAGGAGGAACGCGATGGCGAACGCGGCGCCGGGGCGCCACACCTGCCCCCGCTCCGCGCCGAGCGCCGCGACGACGACGAGCAGCAGCATGACGACGTCGACCTGGCCGTAGAACAGCTCGAAGGTGAAGGCGGGGAGCAGCGCGATGGTGGCGAGGGGAGGGCCCCAGTCCCACGAGCTGGCCTCGCCGGGGCCGTGCTGCTCGCGGCGCGTGAGGCGCGCCACGGCGACGAGCGCCAGGATGGAGCCCACGTTCCACAGCGCCACCGCCAGCCGCGCGGGCAGCACGGTGAAGGGGAGGAAGAGGGGCGCGGTGATGGGCGCGTACTTGAACGGCATGGTGCCGTCGGACACGCGGTAGAGGTCGGTGCCCTCGAGGAAGCGCTCGGCGGCGGTGAGGTAGACGCGGAAGTCCACGCCCCGGCGCGGGTGCTGGCCCACCGCGACGGCGGCCACCAGCAGCACGGCCAGCACCAGCCACCACAGCCACCGCGCCCACTTCGAGGTCATGAGGTCGGAAGGGCTCGGCGTGTCATCGAGGGCCGAGGCCGATTGGGAAGAGGACGTCACGGCGCCAGCCTCCAGTCCGAGCGGGCAGGAGAAGGGAGGAGGCCTTTCACGCGAAGTGAGGGCCGGGGGCGGAGCGGGCCGTGGAGTTGGAACGGCCTCGAGGCGTCGACGGTCATCGAGGATGCTGGGAGCGGGGGAGGACGTTCACCATTTCACGCCGACGCCCTACCCGGCAACGGCCTCTCATGTGTCGCGGGCGCGAGGTCCCCCGCAGGGCTCGGCCGCCAGGTGTCCGCCGCGCGCGTCGAGCGGGAGCGCCGTGTACCCCGATGTGAGGAGTCCTCGGCGCTTCAGGCGGCGCGCGGCTCAACGCGGAGGCCATGGCTCCGTGTAGCGCGCGAGCTCCTCGTGTTGGAGGGTGCCCTCGGCGACATCGACCCGAACGGCGAGCAGCCTCCAGGCGCGTCCCGTGGGTGGGACGGGGCCTTCGAGGCCAGGGGTCTTGAGCACCTGGTACTCCAGCGTCCGGCCATCGAACCGCGGTGAGCGCAGCAGTCCGACCATGCCCTTGTCCGCGACGACCTCCTCCATGAAGGCCCCTGGGGTCACCCTGATGCCGAGCCTGTGCTCCGTGTTGAAGGCATCCGCGAAGCCCGACGCATCGGCGGTGGCGGCGGCCCGCCGCTGGTCCCAGGTGAATCGCTCCAGGGCCTGGACGAGCGAATCATGGAGGAACAGGTCCGCCTCCTCCGGCGCGCGCACGCCCCACCAGGTGTCCAGGTCCCGCGAGCCACCGTCATAGGACGTCGAGTTCTCCGAGAGTCGAACATGGACCAGGTCGCGGCCGTCGATGGAGGTGCATCGACGCAGGCCCAGCTGCTTGTAGAACGGCTCGATCATGGCCTCTCCGGAGGCGTGGGAGCCCCGACTCTAGGGGCCGCGCTCCGGGAGGCACAGGGGGGACACCGCGAGATGGGAGTGACTCTCAAAGTCCGTAGGCCTCCAGCAGCCGTAGCCACACCTCGCTCATCGTCGGGAACGACGGGACCGCGTGCCAGAGCGTATCGAGCGACACCTCGCCCGCGACGGCGATGGTGGCCGCGTGCAGCATCTCGCCCACCTCGGGGCCGGTGAAGGTGGCGCCCACGACGACGCGGCGCTTCTCGTCCACGACGAGCTTCGCGGTGCCCGTCAAGTCCCGGCCCAGCAGCGACGTCCCGGTCACCTTGCCCAATTCGTATTGCACCGTGCGGACGGGCAGCCCCGCCTTGCGCGCCCGCTCCTCCGTCAGCCCCACGCTCGCCACCTGGGGATGGGTGAAGATGACCTGCGGTGTCGCCTTCGTGTCCGCCCAGGCGCGCACCTGCTTGCCCGCGATGACGTCGCCCACCAGCCGCGCCTGGTACTTGCCCATGTGCGTGAGCATGTTGCGGCCGTTGACGTCGCCGCACGCGTAGAGCCAGTCCCCCTCCACGCCCTTCGCGCGCAGCTGGTCGTCCACCTCGACCACCGCTCCAGGCTTCAGCCCCACTGTCTCCAGCCCGAGCGCGTCCGTGCGAGGCACGCGCCCCATGGCCACCAGGAGCGCGTCCCCGCGCAGCGCCTCGCCGCTCTCGAGCGTCACCGTCGCCTCGCCCGTCCCCCCGGGACGGCTCACGTGCGAGATCCGGGCCTCGAGCATCACCTTCACGCCCGCGTCGCGCAGCGCCCGCGCCACCTGCTCGCCGACGAAGGGCTCGAAGCGCCCCAGCAGCGCCTTGCCGCGCTCCACCAGCGTCACCTCCGCGCCCAGCGCGCGCCAGGCCTGTGCCAGCTCCACGGCCACCACGCCGCCGCCGAGCACCAGCAGGCGCCGCGGCACCTGCTTCGCGCCGGTGCCCTCGCGGTTGTCCCAGGGCTTCGCCTCCTTCAGCCCCGGGATGTCCGGGACGCGGGGGCGGCTGCCGGTGGCGAGCACCACCGCGCGGCGCGCTTCCAGTTCGCGCACGCCGCCGTCCTTCGCCTCGACGCGCACCTTGCGCGGGCCGGCGAGCTTGCCGTGGCCGCGCACCACCGTGAGCTTCGCGCCCTCGGCCCACTTCGCCTGCGATTCGTCGTTGTAGTAGCCGACCATGGCGTCGCGGTGCTCCAACACCGCGCTGGCGACGAGCGGGCCCTTGACGGCCTCGCGCGCGCCGGGCGAGTGCTGCGCCAGCCACACGGCCTCGCCCGGCCGCAGCAGCGCCTTGCTCGGGACGCAGGCCCAGTAGGAGCACTCGCCGCCGAGCAGCTCGTGCTCCACGAGCGCGACGGACAGTCCGGTCGCCGCGGCCCTCGCCGCCGCGTTCTCCCCCGAGGGGCCTCCACCCAGCACCACCACATCGAAGCCTTCCGCCATGCGCGCGTCCCTCGTCGTCCGGTGCCTGCGTACGCAGGACCCGGGTCACGGCCAATCCCGCTGGAGGCTCGTCGTCGGATGGTGGAAAGAGGGGGTGGCGGCCAGCGAACATCGGCCTCGTTCCCGGGGGTGGGGAGACGCCGGTCGCTGTCCTCCAGCCGACGGACGCCTTGTCTGGAGGGACACCCCGTCAGGCCCAGGCGGGCGTGTCCGTCAGGGCCGCGCCCGGCCAGGATGGCCGACGGGGCGACGACGGTCCGCGCCATGCGAGGCGCGGCGGGAGGTGTGCCATGGGGACTGTACTCAACGGTGTCTCGGGTCGCTTCGCGTCGCGCCGGCGCCTCCACGGGTGAGCGCCTTCCTCTCCGACCTTCGAGGTCGGAGGGTTGAAGCGGGCTTCATTCCTCGCATGCGTCGAGGTGAGCGCGGAGCGGTTTGTCGTGCATCCCGGCCGTCGTGTGGCTTGCGTCGCCCTCGAGGGACGCGAGGCCCGCGCATGGCCTGCTGAGAACCGTCCAGCCACGCATGTCTTCTTCCAGGAATCGTCGTTCCCGCGCGTCGCGTCGCCGCGATGTCGCCACGTCGTCGTTCTCGCTGTCCCCTTCCGACTCCCTCAACGCGCGTCACCTGCGCGTGCAGTCCTCTCTTTCCCAGGAGGTCGCCCGGCTCTTCCGGAGCGAGCTGGCGGACCCTCGCCTCGAGGGCGTCTCGCCCGTGTCGTTCGAGCTGACGCCGGATGGCCGCCTGGCGCGTATCGGCTACACCCTCACGCCGGAGGCCCAGGCCGCTGGACCGCGCGTGGCGCAACAGGCCCTGGAGCGGGCGAGCGGCTACCTGCGCTCGCGCCTGGCCGAGCTCCTCGACCTCAAGCGGGTGCCAGGATTGAAGTTCATCTTCATCGGCGTGGCGGAGCCCTCGCTCGAGCCTCCTCGCGACGCGTTCGGACCCGGAGCGGACGAGGACCCGGAAGGCGGTGGGCGATGAGCCCGCGCCGGCTCGAACCGGAGGCGGGCGCGGTCCCCATCCTCGTCTGGACGCGGACGTTGCCACCGGGCGCGGAGAAGCAGCTGCGTCACATCGCCGCCCAGCCGTATGTCGTCGAGCACGTGGCCGCCATGCCGGACCTGCACGTCGCCGAGGGCCTCGCCGTGGGCACCGTCTTCGCCACCGAGCACCACGTCGTGCCCGGCGCGCTCGGTGGGGACCTGGGCTGCGGCGTGAGCGCGCACCGCTTCCCGTTCCCCGCCGCGTCGCTCGGGCGGGACGTCCTGGCGCGGCTGCTCACGCGGCTGGCCCAGGAGGTGCCCGTGGGCGACGCCGTGCACCGGGGGCGGGGGCTCTCGCTCCCGCCGGAGCTGGAGTCGCCCGGGTTGTCCACCCAGAAGCTCGCGCGCGCGTGGGAGCGGCTGGCGCCGCGTCACCTGGGCACGCTCGGGGGCGGCAACCACTTCCTGGAGCTGGACCGGGACGCGGGCGGCGACCTCTGGCTGCTCTTGCACACAGGCTCGCGCGGCGTGGGCGCGGCCATCGCCGACCACCACCTCCGCGTGGCCCGGGCGTCGGGGGAGGGGAGTCTGCCAGGGCTGGACGTGCGCACACCGGAGGGCGCCGCGTGCCTGGCGGACGTGGCGCTCGCCTGCCGCTTCGCCCGGGCCAACCGCGACGCGCTGGCGGCTCGCGCGGTGGCCCTCGTCGCGGAGGAACTCGGCGTGGCGCCGGACGTCGCCGCCACGGTGGACGTCCACCACAACCACGTCGCGCGCGAGACGCACTTCGGCCGTCCGCTGTGGATCCACCGCAAGGGCGCGGTGGGCCTCGCGGCGGGCGAGCGGGGCCTCGTCCCCGGCTCCATGGGCACCGCCTCCTACGTGGTGGAGGGGCTCGCGGAGCCGCGCGCGTTCCGCTCCTGCTCGCACGGCGCGGGACGCGTCCTCTCCCGCCGCGAGGCACGGGAGCGCATCCGCCCGCAGGCGCTGGCCCATGCGCTGCGTCGTGTGGTGTTCGACGCCGGGCGCGCGGCCGCCCTGGTGGAGGAGGCCCCCGCCGCCTATCGCGACATCGCGGAGGTGCTGGAGGACGAGGCGGACCTCGTCACCCCCCGCCTGCGGCTGACCCCGCTCGCCGTCCTCAAGGGCTGAGGCCCCCTCGCCTCGGCCCGGGGACGTCCCTCCCGGGCCGAGCCCGGCCTCGTGCCGATACGCGGGGACGCGATGCGTTCACTCCAAGTGGAATCCTGGGCTCCGGAGGCTGTCCGGTATCGGCTCTTTCCGGGGTTGATCCGCGTCGTGGGGTGGGACGGCTCCGACCTGCGTCAGAGTGGGTTCCCGAGCCCGTCCAGATGCCGTAGAATCGGCCGCCAGAAGTACACGTGCGAACCTGCTGGGGCGTCGTCTAATGGCAGGACATCAGACTTTGACTCTGAGTATCAAGGTTCGAATCCTTGCGCCCCAGCCACTCCGCTCCGGGGGGACGCGGTTGTAGCCAGCGCGTCCGTCCGCGTGCATGAAGGACGGTGGCCCGATGCCGCAGAAGACGCTCCTGCTGGTCTCCGTGGGTAGCCCGACGGCCTCCCTGTTGAAGGACCTGCAGGACCCGGTGGCTGCGCACATGGGCACCGCCTCGGTGCTGGCGAAGGCCGCGCTCCCGACGCCGGCCTACGCCTTCAACAAGGACCGCTCCCAGTACCACTGCAACGCCATCATGCGGCGGCTGACGCCGATGATGGAGGCGGGGCAGCACCTGGTGCTGGGCCTCACCGACGTGGACCTCTTCGTGCCGGACTCGCCCTTCGTCTTCGGCGAGGCGGACCGCGAGTCGCGCACGGCGGTGGTGAGCGTCTTCCGGCTGCGGCAGGGCGCGGACGGCGAGCACCTGCGGCGGCGCGTCCAGGTGGAGGTGGTCCACCAGACGGGGCACCTGCTGGGGTTGTCCTACTGCGAGGACCCCCGCTGCGTGATGTTCTTCGCGCAGTCGCCGCAGGACTGCGACCGCAAGCAGCTGACGCTCTGCAACCAGTGCCGCAACGAGCTGCACAAGCTCAACCGCTGACCGTCCCGCGACGCCTGCCCGCCTGCCGCTCGATGCGTTGACGTCCGACCCGGCGCGCCCTGTAGTACGGGGCTTCAACCAGGGCCGGAACGCGGAGCGACTGTGACGAAGGGCATTCGGTATTTCCTCGGGGGAGTTCTCACGGTGGGGCTGCTGGGCGGCTGTGAGCCCCTGGATGACGGCGGCGGCGGTGGCGGGGGGCCGGTGACGTTCACCCGGGGCTTCGCCTTCGTTCGGGAGAGCGACCGCAACGTCTACGTGGTGGACGACGCGGGCGACCCGAACAGTCCCCAGCGGCTGACGTCCTCGGGTGGAGCGTATACGCCCTCCGTGTCCCGCGACGGGCGCTCCATCGTGTTCGTCCTGCGCACGGCGGCGGGGACCGCGCTCCAGACGGTGCCCGCCTCGGGTGGGGCGGTGGCCACGCTGCTGGGCGCCAACGACCCGGTGTGCGTCCAGGGCTGCTTCGACTTCCGGATGCCCACCTTCAGCCCGGACGGGCGCAGCGTGGTGTTCTCCTTCTCGAAGAACGGCAGCTCGCTGTCCACCCTGGGGCGGGTGAACACGGATGGCAGCGGCTTCCAGGAGCTGACGCCGGGCGGGGGCTATGCGTATTCGTCTCCGTCGGTGATGCCGGACGGGAGCGCGGTGGTGGCGCTGGCCAACAACGGGTTGGGGTCCAGCCAGGTGGCCTGGGTGCCGCTCAACGGTGGCGCCATCCAGTACTCGCTGCTGGGCAACGAGGTGCTGGCGGTGTCCAACCGCGTCGTGGTGTCCCCGAACGGCGCCCAGGTGGCCTTCGACGGCCGTGGCGCGGCGAACAACTCGCGCATCTACGTGGCGGACCTGACGGCGGGGCGCATGGGCAATCCCCGGCGCGTGACGAGCTTCGGCAGCCCCAACGCGCAGGAGACGTGGCCCACGTGGATGCGGACGGACCAGGTGGGCTTCCTCTTCGTGGACACCAGCGGCGGGGACGCGGGCATCTACCGGTCCACCGTGGGGCTCGGGCCGTCGAACTCCGTCACCATCGTGGTGCCCAGCGCGCTCGAGCCCTCGTACGGTCCCCTGTAGTCCGGCCCTCGCTGGCGTCGCGGGTGACGAGGCGCCATGCTGGCGCGCTGGAGGTCGTGATGTCCCTCTTCGATGCCGTGCTCGCGGGTGACCGCGAGTCCCTGGAGTCCCAGCTCGCGGAGGGCGCGGACCCCAACCCCTTCGACGACGAGAACCGCACGCCGCTGATGCTGGCGGCGCGTCAGGGCCGCGCGGACCTGGTGCGGCTGTTGTTGAAGGCGGGCGCGGACCCTCAGCTGACCGACGCCATCGGCGAGTCGGGCTTCATCATGGCCGCCGCGCACGGCCACGCGGAGGTGTGCCAGGTGCTCCTGCCGCACGCCTCCGAGGACGAGCGCGACCTCGCGGGCACGCTGCTGGCGGGCGTGGGCCTGACGGACCTGCGGCCCGACGCGGCGACGCCCCCCGAGGGCTTCCGCCGCAAGCTCGCCTCGGCGGGCGCGTACGTGGCGGGCAAGCTCGGCGACGACGGCCCGACGAAGCGGCTGGAGCGCATGCTGCGCTCGGAGAAGCAGCGCAAGCCCTGAGGTCCGACGAAGGACCCGGCGGGCCTCCCTCGCGGAGCACGAGCGCCGACGCGGACGAGGGCGGCGCGGGGATGGAGGCGCGCCCCTCGGTTCGCGGGCACCACGCGCCGCTGGAGACGCGCGGGCGCGGCGCCGGAGGGAGCTCGCTCCTGGAACGACGAAGGCCCGGGGCTTCGCTCACGAAGCCACCGGGCCTTGTCGTTTCATCGACCGGGACGGGCCCGGGGGCCCGCCCCGTGTCCCGCGCCTACTCCGGCTTGGCGCTCAGCGTCGCGCCAGGGGTGACGCCGCCGGCGGTGCCGGTGCGCGTCTCGAGCGCGTCGGCCACCAGCTCGGTGATGTCCTTGATCTTGATGTTCTCCTCGCGGCCGGTGTCGTTGACCGCGTCCTTGAGCATCGTGGAGCAGAACGGGCAGGCCACCGCGACGATGCCCGAGCCGCCCTTCTCCTTGTAGTCGCCCACCTGCCCCGGCTTCTTCTTGTCCGCGGCGTCCGGGTACGGCGTGGTCGGGTCCTCGGCGTGCTTGAGCGTGAGCGCCGCCTCGTTGAGGCGGTTGTGGTTGATGCGCGTGCCGATGTGCTCCTCCATCCACATCCGGCCGCCACCCGCGCCGCAGCAGAAGCCCTCGCGCTTGCTGCGCTGCATCTCCACCACCTCCAGCCCGGGGATGGCCTTGAGCACTTCGCGGGGCGCGTCGTACACGCCGTTGTGCCGGCCCAGGTAGCAGGGGTCGTGGTAGGTGAGCTTCGTGTTCATCACCTGAGACAGCTTGATGCGCTTCTCGCGGAGCAGGTCGTTGATGAGCTCCGTGTGGTTGATGACGCGGTACTCGCCGCCGAACTCCGGGTACTCGTTCTTGATGGTGTTGAAGCAGTGCGGGCACTGGGTGATGACGGCCTTCACGCCCATCGAGTTCCACGCCTCGACGTTCGTCTTCGCCATCGTCTGGTACAGGTACTCGTTGCCCATGCGGCGCGCGGTCTCGCCGTTGCACATCTCCTGCTTCGACAGCGTGGCGAAGCTCACGCCCGCCTCGCGCATGATCTTGACCAGCGCGCGGCTGACCTTCTTCTGCTTGTCGTCGTAGCTGCCCGCGCAGCCCACGAAGAACAGGTACTCGTACGGGCCGCCGCCGTCGCCCCACGTGGGCAGCGCCAGGTCCTCCGCCCACTCGTCGCGCCGGTCCTGACCCAGGCCCCAGGGGTTGCCCTGGCGCTCGATGCCCTCGAACACGCGCTGGATTTCAGGCGGGAAGTCCGCCTTCACCTGCACCTGGTAGCGGCGCATGTCGATGAGGCGCGGCACGTTCTCGATGAACACCGGACACGCCTGCTCGCACCAGCCACAGCTCGTACAGGCCCACACCGTCTCGGACTTGAGCGCGGTGCCCACGATTTCAGGCAGCGCCTCCTTCACGTGGTTGGGGCCGTAGCCCTCCTCCACCCAGTGCTCGTGGTCCCAGATCCAGTGCTTCAGGTCCTGGTTGACGCCCTTGTGCGTGAGCGGCTTGCCGGTGATGTACGTGGGGCAGTGCGTCTGGCAGCGGCCGCACTCGGTGCAGGAGTACAGGTCCAGGCCCTGCTTCCACGTCAGGTCCCTCACCGTCGCCGCGCCGAACTCCTCCTTCTCCAGGTTCGGCGTGGGCAGCTTGCCGGTGGAGTGGGTGCGCTGGAAGAAGACGTTGGGCAGGCCGGTGATGATGTGGAAGTGCTTGCCGATGGGCAGGAAGTTCAGGAACGCCAGGACGATGGTGAGGTGGATCCAGAACCCCGCCGTGCCCAGCACGTGCGCCGCCGTGGCGCCCAGGGGCATCATCGCCATGCCCACCAGGCTGGTGAACGGCTCCCACCACACCAGCGCGGACGGCGCCGCCGGCACCTGCGTGCCCGCCACCGGCACCTGCGCCGCGGCCTGCGCGGCCACCATGTGGCTGCCGCCGAACATGAACTCCGAAATCATCAGCCCGGAGATGAAGCCCAGGATGAGGTACGCCTCCCAGGACTGCGTCATGCGGTCCGGCTTCACCTTCCAGCGCGTCCACACGTAGTAGCCGCAGGCCACCACCGCCAGCGCCGCCACCACGTCCTTGATCAACAGGTAGACGCGGTACAGCCCCGCGAGCGCCGGCTGGTCCAGCCAGAACGGATGGCTCAGGTCCGTGAACAGCTCCAGCGCGCCGGTGGAGAAGCCCATCGCGAACATCATGATGGTGCGCACCTGCAGCACCAGGAACGCCGCGAAGATGAGCACGTGCATCAACCCCGGCGTGAACTCCTCCGGGTCCACCATGCGCTTCTGGCCGAGCCCGAAACGCAACAACCGCATGGCGCGCAGCGGGATGTGGTCGAGCCGGTTCTCCTTCTTCATCGCGAGCAGCACGCCCACGCGACCAGACATGGTCATCACGAAGATGGGGATGGCGATGGCGAGCAATAGGCCGGTGATGATGGGACTCATGGGACTCGGGGGACCTCTGGGGGAACGCGGCGGAAGGCGCCCGTTGCCGCGATGCGGCAAAGCTTGAGTGTGAGTCCACCCTAACAGGGGTGATTCTCGAATCAAGCGCGGAGCCGTCGCCGTGTCCGCGAGTGAAGCACGCTCCACGCGCTCCTGCATGAGAATGCGCGCGATACACTGATTTACTGGACGACCGTCGGTTCCGGTGCGGGCTTGATAATGGCGAACTGTTGACCGGAAGGAGGTTCCATCCGACCACGGTCGGCCCTACCTTGTACGATGGCCTCGCAGCCTGTCCTTCAATGTTGATTCAACAACCCATTGAAAATATTGGGTGTGGAACACAGGGCAGGCGGGTTGGCGTGCGGCCGTCCGGTCATGAGAGACTTTGATGTCCCAAGGGCTTTACAACGCGAGGCAGCATGGGCACCATGGTTCGTAAATCGGTCAACGGCTGATGACGGGGTCTCGCATGGGGCGGGCCCACGGTGACCGGACAAGGGGGGCGCCCGGGAGCGAGGCGAGCCGCGAGGCCGTCCACCCTCCACTCGGCGGAGCGCCCGTGAGGAGCCGGACATGGTTCACGATGACACCACGTACATGGACGATGAGGGGCTGCCGTATGTGGACCTCGCCGAGGATGGCGAGTGCGAGTCGGTGATTCCCGTGGAGGGCTCTCCCGGCGGCCGCATGTGGAACTACACCGAGGAGTCGTGGGGCGGTTGGAGCTCGGCGGATTGACGGGCCGCCCCCGCGGCCGGCGGATGCGCGGGGGCCTCGCTTGAGGTCTTGAAGTCGTCGTGGTCCCGCCCGTGCGGTGGCCCCCAGGTGGGCGGCTCCCGGGCTGGATTGGAGCCTCCGGGCGTTGTGTCCGGGTGGCGCGTGTCATCCTCTCCTCGCGAAGCACGTCAGCGGGTGCGCCCGTGCGGCCCACCCTGGGATTCCCGCGCCCGGGCTCGTGCGTGGAGGCTGGGATGAAGGTGCTCTGGTGCTGGCGCTGCCAGATGGAGGTCCCGATGCTCGACGAGGCGGAGTTCGAGCGCGTGGCCGTGCTCTATTCGAGCGCGCCCCGCAGGCTCCAGGCGTCGAGGGACCAGGGTGTTCCCGTGAAGGACATGAAGGCGTTGCTCGCGCCGGTGTGCGACGAGTACGAGCGGCTCACGGGCTTTCGTGAGACGAACGCGAACGCGGTGATGCACCACCGGCTGAGCCTGTACGGCCCACCCTGCGCGGCGTGTGGCAAGCCGCTGCGCACGCCCCAGGCGCGACACTGCGCGGCGTGTGGCGTGCCCCGCTAGGCTTCCTGGTGGGCGTGTGGGTCTGCTCGGCCACCCTCCGGCCCCACTTGCCTCCGGGGTGCGAGTCCCGACATCCTCTTCGGGAGCGCCTCCCCCTCGCTCCCAGGCGTTGTGACCCATGCGACGTCCGGTCGCCTCGGGCGCGGCGCCTCCGGGGAGGTTTCGCGGCACAATGGCGGGGCGGTACACGCGGGAGCGCGGATGAAGCAGACGGCCTGGGCAGTGGAGCGTGACGCCGAGCACGGCCGCGAGGTGCTCCTGCTCGTCTCGTTGGAGGCGGACGCGGACGCGCCGCGCGCCCCCGTGGCGGTCAACCTGGCCATCGACCGCAGCGCGTCCATGCGGGGCGTGCCGCTGCTGGCGGCCATCCAGGCGGCGCAGGCGCTGGTGGAGCGGGCCACGCCGCGCGACTACCTGGGGCTGCTCACCTTCGACGCGGAGGCGGAGCAGGTGCTGCCGGTGCGCGCGATGGACGCCACGGCGAAGATCCAGTTCCTGCGCGCTCTCTCGCGGCTCGAGTCCGGCGAGGGCACCGCGCTGCACGAGGCCGTCGAGCGCGGCGCGGAGGCGGTGCGGCGCGTGTTCGTCCCCGGCGCCCGGCCGCAGGTGCTGATGCTCACCGACGGCGAGCCCTCCGTCGGGCCCTCCCACCTCCCGGAGTTCCGCGCGCTGGGCGGGCGCATCGCCGAGTCCGGCGTCGTCATGCACGCGCTCGGTCTGGGCAGGCACTACCTGCCGGACATCCTCGACGCGCTCACCGCTCCGGCGGGCACGGGCTTCGTCCACGTGGACGACCCGGAGGGACTGCCGCTGGCGGTGGCCGCCATGTCCGCGGAGCTGTTCGGCGAGGTGGCGTCGGACGCGCGCGTGTACGTGCTGCCCACGGGCTTCGCGGACCTGCGCTGCCGTCACCGCTACCCCGCCCGCGTCGAGGGTGACGTGATGAGCGCGGCGCTCGGCTCCGTGTCGCAGTCGTTCGCGCGCCGCGTCCTCTTCGCCGGCAGGCTCGAGGACTCCGTGGGCTCCGCGTGGAGCCTGGGCGTGACGACGTCCTACGTGGAGAACGGCGACTCGCGCCGCGCGAGCGTGCCGCTGACGCGCCTGGAGGCGGACAGCGACGCGGGGCGCTTCGTGCGCGCGGTGTCCGCGGAGCTGGAGCTGGTGTCCGCCGAGTCCGCCGCGTGGAAGGCGCTGGGGCGCAAGCAGCAGGACGCCGCCGAGCAGGCGCTGGAGGCCGCGGACCTCGCGCTCTACAAGCTGGCGCGGCTGGGCGCTCCGGAGGTGATGCCGCAGCGACACATGGAGCGGCTGGCGGACCTGCGTCGCTTCGTCGAGAAGCGCGCCGCCCAACCCCAGGGGCTGGTGATGCGCCGCGCCCGCTCGGAGGTGTCCCGCATCACCTTGAGCCGCGTGGGGCCCTCCGTCGCGGTGCCCGTGCTCAACCCCTGGAAGTCCGAGGACTGACGGGGTCGCCTGCTCGCTCGCGTGGGAGTGTGGAGCACCTGACGCCTCCTCGCGGGGCCGTGGCGGGGGCGGGCGCGGGGAATGTCCGTCTGCCCGGAGGGTTGCTCCCTGGATGAGGTGCGTGCCGGGTGCTGGCGGGCGGGCCTCGACTGGGTTAACGGGAGGCGCATGAAGCACACGGTGTCCAAGAGGCTCGTCGCGGCGGGCGGTCTGTTCCTATCGCTGCTGGCGACGGTGGCGCACGCGGCCCTGCCGCCCTCCGCGGTGGCCTCGAGCGCGCCCGACGAGGGCGACCCGCGCGTGGAGGCCGCGCTGCTGGTCGACTCCACCCAGGTGAAGCCCGGCGACACCTTCCGCGTGGGCGTGCGCTTCCGCTTGGATCCAGGCTGGCACATCTACTGGAAGAACCCCGGTGACTCCGGCCTGGAGACGGAGGTCGACTGGGACACGCCGGGCTCCACGGTGGGGCCGTTGCAGTGGCCCTTCCCCAGCACCTTCCGCACGCCGGACGGCTTCATCGTCACGCACGGCTACGAGGGCGAGGTGCTCCTGTTCGCCGACGCCACGGCGTCCGCACAGGCCCAGGGCACGCTGCAGCTGTCCGCCGCGGTGAACGCGCTGGTGTGCGAGGTGCACTGCATCCCCGCGGACATGATGCTCACGCGCACCATCCCCGTGGGGCCCGAGACGCTCCCGGACGCGGAGGCGCTGCCCACGTTCGACGCCGCGCGCGCCCGCGTGCCGCGCCCCGTGGAGGACAGCGGCCACGCGGTGAAGCTGGAGCTGGACGCGAAGCAGCTCACCGCGGGGCAGCCCTTCGCCGGCACCTTCACGCTGACCTCGACGCGCGGCGCGGCGCTGCCCGCGCTGGAGAAGGACTTCTTCGTCCCCGAGCGCATCCCCGGCGTGGACGCGGTGCGCCTGAAGGAGCAGGGGCCGGGCCGCTTCGCGCTCGAGGGCAAGGCGGAGCCGGACGTGCCGGAGGCCGAGCCCCGGCTCAAGGGCGTGCTGCGCCTGGGCACGGCGGCCACCGGCTTTCACGCGCTGGCGGTGGACGTCCCCCTGGCGCCCGTGGTGGCCGCCGTGGGCGTGGGCCCGGCGCCCGTGGTGGCGAAGGCCCCGTCCATCAAGGACTCGCTCGCGGCGGTGAAGCCCGCGGCCCCGGCGGCGCCCGCCGCCGCGTCGGCCGGGTCCTCGATGGGCCTGGGCATGGCGCTGCTGTTCGCGTTCCTCGGCGGCGCGCTGCTCAACCTGATGCCGTGCGTGTTCCCGGTGCTGGCGCTCAAGGCGTATGGCTTCACGCGCATGGTGAAGCAGGAGCAGGGCCGCGTGGGCGCGCACGCCGCGGCGTATGCCGGCGGCATCGTCGGCAGCATGCTGCTGCTGGCGGGCGCGGTGCTGGCGGTGCGCGCGGGCGGCGCGAGCGTTGGCTGGGGCTTCCAGTTCCAGGAGCCGCTCTTCGTCGCCACGGTGAGCGCGGTGCTGGTGGTCTTCGCGCTCAACCTCTTCGGCGTCTTCACCGTGGGCCTGGACGGCACGTCGCTGGCGGGCCGGGTGGACCAGAGCCACGGCCTCCTGCACAGCGCGGGGGAGGGCGTGCTCGCGGTGGTGCTCGCCACGCCGTGCTCGGCGCCGCTGTTGGGCACGGCGGTGGGCTTCGCCTTCGCGGCGGGCCCCTTCACGGTGCTGGCCGTCTTCACCGCGCTCGGGCTGGGGCTGGCGCTGCCGTTCTGCGTGCTGGTGCTGGTGCCGGGGTTGGCGAAGCGGCTGCCCAAGCCGGGCGCGTGGATGGAGCGCTTCAAGCAGGTGCTGGGCTTCGCGCTGCTGGGCACCACGGTGTGGCTGGTGTGGGTGATGGGCGGGCTGGCGGGCGTGGACGGCATGGCGCGCGTGCTCGCGTTCCTCGTCGCGGTGGGGCTGGGCACGTGGGTGTACGGCCAGGCGCAGACGCAGGAGGGCGGGCGGCGGTGGGCCTCGCTCGCGGCGGCGGCGGCGGTGCTGGTGGGCGCGGGCGTCGTGACGCTGCGCTTCGATGACGCGGCTCCGGCGGCGGCGCGGGCGTCCTCCTCGGTGGCGCAGGCGCAGCCGTGGAGCGACGAGGCGGTGGCCGCGGCGCTGGCGGCGGGGCAGCCGGTGTTCGTCGACTTCACCGCGGACTGGTGCCTCACCTGCAAGTTCAACGAGCGCACCGTGCTGTCGCGCGAGGAGGTCCGCGCCGCCTTCACCGAGCACCAGGTGGCCTTCTTCGTGGCGGACTGGACGCGCCGCGACGCGCGCATCACCGCCCGGCTGGCCGAGCACGGCCGCGCGGGCGTCCCCATGTATCTGGTGCTCTCCCCCGGCGCCGCGGACAAGCCGGAGGTGCTGCCGGAGCTGTTGACGGTGGACTCCGTGGTGGACGCGGTGAAGCGCGCCTCGGCGTGCTCGCCGACGAACCGGACGGATGGTTCGAAGGTCCTCTGCGCCGCGGGGCTGCCGAAGCCTTGAACCCACGCTGTACCCTCACCTGGAGGTACGCCATGAAGCAGGTCCTCACCGCTCTGACGCTCGGCGCCGTCTTCGTCAGCGCGCCCGCCTTCGCCGACGCGGAGGTCGGCAAGCCGGCCCCGGCCTTCACCCTGAAGGACGAGGCGGGCAAGGAGCACTCGCTGTCGCAGTACAAGGGCAAGGTGGTGGTGCTGGAGTGGACCAACCCGGAGTGCCCGTTCGTGAAGCGGCACTACGAGGCGGACACCATGGCCAACACCCTGAAGGGCTTCGACGCCAAGAAGGTCGTCTGGCTCGCGGTGGACTCCACGGCGCACAACACGCCGGAGAAGTCCGCGGCCTGGAAGAAGTCGGAGGGCTTCACCTATCCCGTCCTCCAGGACGCCAGCGGCACGACGGGCAAGGCGTACGGCGCCAAGACGACGCCGCACATGTACGTCATCGACGAGCAGGGCGTCGTCCGCTACGCCGGCGCCATCGACGACGACCCGCGCGGCAAGAGCGACAAGAAGGTCAACCACGTGAAGACGGCGGTGGACGCGCTGCTCGGCGGCAAGCCCGTGCCGGCCTCCACCACCACGCCCTACGGCTGCTCCGTGAAGTACAAGGCCGCGAGCTGAAACACACACACCGGCGTGGTGCCACGGGCCCACTTCTCCTCAGGGGGGAGTGGGCCTGCGTGTTTCCCGCTGTTTCGGGTTGCCCTTATTGTCTGGGTCTCCGAGGCGCCTACGATGGTCGTCATGATGACCACGAGCGCCGAGGAATTCATCATCCGCAAGGCAGGACTCGCGGAGCTGGAAGACGTCATCCGGTTGCGGCTCGCGTTGATGAGCGAGCTGGCCGCGCCCCGCCCCGAGGAGCTGGCGGTGTGGGAGGCCGCCACGCGGCGATACCTGCCGTCGGCGCTGCCCGCGGGCCGCTTCCACGTGTGGCTGGCATACGTCGGCGGCGAGGCCGTGGCCTGCGCGGGACTGGCTCCCTACGAGCGGCCGCCTTCCCCCGAGGGGCTCTCCGGGTTGGAGGGCTACATCGTCAACATGTACACCGCGCCGGCGTGGCGGCGACGCGGCATCTCCCGCGCGCTCCTGGCGGACATGCTCGACTTCGCGAGGGAGCTGGGCCTGGGGCGGCTGTGGCTGCACGCCTCGCGGGACGGCCGGCCGCTCTACGAGGCCATGGGCTTCTCCACCAACCCCACGGCCCTGGAGTGGAAGCCCGGGGTGTGAGCCGCGGGGGCTAGGGGTGACGCTGGCGCGGCGTGAGCCCGGGCCGTGACGCCGGCGGCGGGTGGGGCGGGGGGCGTGTGTCCTTCGACGCCCCGCCGCGCGTCAGCTTCCCCACGTCTCGCGGGAGCATGAGCCACGAGCACAGCGCGCCCACCGCGCACAGGCCGGCGGAAATCCAGAGCGCGGTGCGCGTGCCCGCGAGGAACGCGTCGCCCGTCTTCCCCGCGAGGCCGCCGAGCAGGGGCAGCAGCGCCACCGCCAGCAGGCCGGCGATGCGCGCCACCGCGTTGTTCACGCCGGAGGCGATGCCCGCGTGTCGCTCCTCCACCGCGCCGAGCACCACCGACGTCAGCGGCCCCACCGTGAGGCTCAGGCCCACGCCCAGCACCAGGACGCCCGGCAGCACCGTGTCCACGTAGCCTCCGCCCCGGTGCAGGCGCGTCAGCAGCGCCATGCCCGCGCCCGCCAGCAGGGGGCCCACCGTCATCAACGGCCGCGCGCCGGTGTAGCCCGCGAGCCGTCCCACGGGAGGGGACAGCACGAGCATCAGCACGGTGAGCGGCAGCAGCGACGCCCCCGCCGCCAGCGCCGAATACCCGAGCTGTTGTTGCAGCGCGAGCAGGACGAGGAAGCTGACGCCCCCCAGCGCGAAGTAGACGGCGAGCGTGGTGAGGTTGGCGCCGGAGAAGGTCCTCGAGCGGAACACGCCGAGCGGCAGCATGGGGTGTCGTCCCCGCGCCTGGATGACGAGGAACACCGCGAGCGTCGCCACGCCGCCCACCGCCGCGAGCACGGGCGCCGCCGTCCAGCCGTGCGCGGGGCCCTCGATGAGCGCGTAGATGACGCCGCCCAGGCCGAGCGCCGCCGTCACCGACCCGGCGATGTCCAGCTTCCGGGGCTGGCCCGACGGCGCGTCGTCCGGCACGTGGCGCAGCGTCGTCCACGCGGTGAGCAGGGCCATGGGCAGGTTGATGAAGAACACCAGCCGCCACGAGGCGACGTCCACCAGCCAGCCGCCGAGCAGCGGCCCCAGCGCGGTGGTGACGCCGGACAGGCCCGCCCAGGCGGACACCGCGCGCTGCCGGTCCTCCTCCGGGAACGACGTGCGCAGCATGGCGAGGCTCGCGGGCACCAGCAGCGCGGCGCCCATGCCCTGGGCCGCTCGGAAGACGGCGAGCGTCCAGGCGTTGGGCGACAGGCCGCACAGCACCGAGCAGGCGGTGAACGCGAGCACCCCGAGCAGGAAGACGCGCCGCTGCCCCCACGCATCGCCCAGGGCGCCGCCGGTGAGCACCAGCGCGCTGAGCGTGAGCAGATAGCCATCCACGGCCCACTGGAGGCCGGCCAGGCCGGTGTGCAGTTCACGGTCCAGCGCGGGCAGGGCGACGTTGACCGCCGTCGAATCGAGGAAGGCCATGCCGCTGCCGAGCACGCTCGCCATCAGCACGCACCTGCCGCGTCGACTGTCGTACGAGACGGTGGCGGTGGCGGAGGACATGCCTCTCCACCGTGAGCCTCCGGCGAGCCGCGCGCCACCGTTCACGCGCCGGGCATGAGGGGAGGCCCGTCGCGGGAGCGGGGGCCCGGCCGCCCGCGTCCTCGCTGGATGGTGGCCACCGTCCGCCGTGCGCAGCATGTCGGCCAGGGCGCAATCCCCCAAGGAGACGGCACATGGCGACCGAATGCATCCATATCGAGCGGGCGGGTAACCCGGAGCCGCGCAGCCAGGGCTGCGAGGAATGTCTGAAGATGGGGGCCCGCTGGGTCCACCTGCGGCGCTGCCTCGACTGCGGCCACGTGGGGTGCTGTGACTCGTCGCCCAACAAGCACGCGACGAAGCACTTCCACCAGACGCGTCACCCCGTCATCCAGTCCTTCGAGCCCGGGGAGGCGTGGGTATGGTGCTACGAGGACCGTGTCCTCATGGACGAACGGCCCCAGCGGATGGAGGAGGCGCGGACCTAGCCCGCGCTTCACCTCGGCGCCCCCCGAGGGAATCGGTTACGGTGTGCGCCTCTCGAGCACGGCGGCGGTGGCCGCCACGAGGTGGCGTGAGATGGAGGCGCGAAGTGGGATGGGGGGCCTGGCTCCCTCGGGGTGGCGGAGGTTCCAGCCCGAGCTGTGGCTTGCCCTGGGGGCCCTGTGCGTGGGGGGCATCGTCTTCGGATTGATGCGGCTGACGTGGCCCTCCACGCCGCCGCCCGAACTGGGGCAGCGCCTGCTCCAGACGAGCGACATGCTGCTGGCGCTCGTCGCCTCCGTCCTCACGTTCGTCACCGCCTGGCCCTTCACCGTGGGCGCGCGCCGCGAGGACCCCGTCTCGGTCCGTCACCGCTGGCGGGCCTTCCTCTGTCTGTGGGGCTTGTTCGCGGCCATCTTCCTGGCGTGGTGGGTGGGCGAGTGGCCTGGCCACTACATCAGCGACTCCCGCGCCTCGCTGAGGGTCTCCAGCCAGTTCCAGGTGGACCCGTGGCTGAGCACCTTCTGGGGCATCTGGGCGCATGCGCTCCACCGCGCCACCGGCCAGTTCTCCACCACCACGCTCTTCAACGTCCTCGTGTTCAGCGTGTTGCTGGCGGACTTCTTCTCCCTGCTGCTGCACCTGGGGCTGTCGCGCAAGGTGGGGGGCTTCTTCATCGCCCTGGTGGTGACGTCCATCCCCCTGGGCCTGTTGGTCATCTTCGTCTCGCACGACATCCTCAACGCGCTCCTGCGCCTGGGCGTCGCGCTCATCCTGCTGCGCGCCATGGTGCGGCGTACGCTCACCGGGCGGTCCGGGGTCACGCCCATCACCCTGCCGGCGCTGGTGCTGCTGACGGCCACGGCCACGTTCCTGCGCGGAGACAGCCTGGCGCTGGTGCTCTACGTGCCCGTCGTGCTGGTGCTGTCGCGCCAGGTCCGTCTCGCGCTCGCGGTGGCGGTGCTCGTGGGCACGGTGGGGCTCATGCAGGTGTTCCGGCGGGGCGTCGAGCCACGCCTCATCGTCTTCTGGCCCGAAATCACCCAGCGCTACACCCTGTCGCTCCTCCTCAACCCGCTGGGCTTCATGGTGACCAACCACTACTTCACGGTGGACCCGGAAGGGGACAAGGCGGTGATGGACGCGGTGGTCGCCTACTCCTGCCTGCGGGACAGGTACGTCCTCGAGGAGTCCCCTTGCTATTGGGAGGCCCTCCATCCGCCGGTGACGCCCGAGAAGATGGCGGAGCTGAAGAAGCTCTACGTCCGCATGGCGCTCGACAATCCCGCGTTGCTGTTCTCCAACCGTGTCATCACGTTCGCGGGGACGTTGGGCCTGAGCGTCAGGGCGCCGCCGCCCTTCATCTTCGGACGGGAGGTCGCGGACGCGGACGTGGTCTATTCCGCGGAGGGGGCCCGGTTGCTCGCGGAGCACGGCCTGGACCCGGCCAAGGCGCCCCGGGCGCTCGCCCGCTTCACCCACTGGCTGCGCGACGCGAGCTGGACGGTGACGCGGGGCCGGAGCTCCCTCTACTTCCCCTGGAATGGCGTGCCCGCGCTGCTGCTGACGCTGTGGCTGGTGTCCCGGTGGCGCTCGCTGCCCGTGTCCGCGGTGACCGCGGGCGCCGTCCTGGCGCCCGCCTTCATGGTGTTCCTCGCCGCGCCCGCCAGCCACCCGTCCTACGTCACGGACCTGTGGGTGTTCGGCCATCTCGCCCTCCCCCTGGCCTGGTTCGAGGCGCGGGTGCTGCGCGCGCGGCCCGCCGTCCAGCCGCCGTCAGCGGGAGGGGAAGGCGGGGACGCGGGTGCGCTCGATGTGGCCCCCGCTCACCTGCGCCACAACGGTTGAGGTGTAGGGCCGGCCCGGACGGCTGCTCCAGTCCTTCGCGAGGAAGGCGTCCGGCGCCTTGGCGTACTCCACCGCGATGCGGCCCGTCTGGAGCGACTGGCGCACCATGCGCACGTTGCTGACCTGGTCCTCCTCGCGCCAGCTCAGCGGGAAGAAGCCGAAGCGCGAGCGCCGGTGGATGCCCGCCAGCAGCAGGTGGATGTTGAACGTGAGGTTGTCCGGGAAGCCCAGGTAGAAGCGCGGCTCCAGGTAGCGCACCGAGTACAGGTTGAGGCCGGAGCCCAGGTCGTACACGCGCCGCCGCGCCGCTGCGGAGAACAGCAGGTTGAAGACGTGGTTGCCCAGGGTGCGGAACAGCGAATAGCCCTGCAGCCGCGAGCCGCGCATGAAGCGGCTGCCCAGCAGCGAGTCCTGCTCCCGGTAGTCCCCGGCGTCGAGGATGGGAATCAGGTCGTTGATGTCCGCCTGGTCGTCCCCGTGCAGCACCACCACCCGGTCGAAGCCGTGCGCGAGCGCGTACTCGAAGGCCACCTTGTGCGAGCCGCCGAGGTTGTAGTTGTCGTCGTTGACGAGCACCTTGCCCGGCAGGTGCTGGAGCTTCGCGAGCCCCTGCGCGGCGGCCTCCACGCCGTTGTCGCGGCTGCCGTTGTCCACCACGATGATTTCCGCGAAGCGGCGCTGCACGTCCTCGCCGAAGCGACCGAGCACGCGCGGAACCTGCCGCTCGCAGTTGTACATGGGGATGAAGACGAGGATGCGTTCGGCGGCCACGAGAGGCTCCTTCGCGCGGGTGCGCGGGTGCTGCGTCGCGGCTCCCCTACCGCGCCGCCCGGCGCCGTTCAAGGCGTCGTGGGGCCCTGGGCCTGGTACTGGCGCAGCTCCTCCGGCGTGCCGAAGGAGGCGTAGCGCGACACCTTCGCCGCCCGCACCGCGCCGCCCGCGTCCAGCAGGAGGTTGTAGAGCAGCGACAGGTAGTACTCGCGCATGCCCTCGGAGATGGGGCGGTCCATCAGCTGGCGGCCCACGTCGAGGAAGTGGCGCTCGGTGGCGAAGAAGTAGGCGCCCATGATGGCGGCGTCGGAGATGACCACCTTCTCCGCCGTGCGCACCACCCGGTCCCCCTCGCACTTCGCATAGCTGTAGCGCGGCAGCTGGGAGGGGAAGGTGAGCAACCCGCCGGCGAGCGTGGGGTCGTCGCTGGCGAGCGCCGCGCGCACCAGGTCGCGATACGCCGGGCTGTCGAACCACAGGTCGCAGTCCATGACCAGCAGGCCCCGCTCCCCGGTCATCCGTCCGGACGCCGCGAGCGCCGTCTCCACCGCGCCCCGGGTCATCTCCTCCAGAATCACCACCTCCAGCCCGGGCACGGCCTCCCGCAGGAGCGTGGCCAGCCGGAACTGCTCCTCGTGCGGCCGGCGCACCACGGCGGTGTGCACGACCTCCAGCCCCCAGTCCGACAGGCTGGAGAGGGCCTTGAGCACCATGGGCATGCCATCCACGGGGATGAGCGGCTTGGGCGTGGTGAAGCCCGCGTCGGCGAAGCGCGAGCCGAGGCCGGCCATGGGCAGCAGGACGTGGAGCGGACGCATGGGGGAGGGCCTTTCGGTGGAGGCGCGCGCCTGGGTTCAGGCCGAGTGCTGGAGGGAGGCGTGGAGGTCTGGCCGGGAGGCCACCTCCACCGAGGTGTACTGGGCGTTGAAGGCGTTGAACAGCCGCACCGCGGTGGCGAAGAAGGCGGGCAGGCTGTCGGCGTTGATGCGGGCCCGGTAGGTGAGCATGCGGCAGTAGTGCACCGCCTCATGGAAGAGGATGGTGCGGCGCACGTCCGGGGGCAGCGTCGTCTCGAAGCGGCGCTGGAGGTGGGCGTACAACTCCGCGTAGCGCGACGACGTGGCCTCCTCGTACTCCACCACGGCGTCCTCGCTCCGCGCGCGCTCCAGCTGGCACAGGAACTCGTAGCCCGAGTGCAGCGACTGGCACAGCTTGGCCAGGTCCACCACCGGGTCGCTGATGGCGTTCTCGTTGTTCGGGTCGAGCACGAGGAAGTCCGCGTCCTCGCGCCGCACGATGAGGTTGTCCACCGTCAGGTCGCCGTGGATGGGCGTGTCCCGCATGCTGGCCAGCTCCGCCAGCGCGCGCGGGTTGGCCCGCAGGCGCGCGAGCGCGGGGAAGATGTTCTCGTAGCGCTGCCCGTTGATGGTGAGCGTGTCGTGCGTGAGCAGCTCCGCCAGCCGGGGGCTCAGCGCCGCCGCGTCGCGCACCTTGTCCTCGACCTTCTCGCGCAGGTAGCGCTCCAGGAGCGCGGGCTCGTCGCGCCGCTCCACCGTCGCGTAGATGTGCGTGCCCACGAAGTCGAGCACCCGGTCCAGCACCTGCTTGGAGCGCTCCACCTCCTCCGAGTGGATGAACTGGAAGAAGGGGATGTACTGCTCGCGGTACTCCAGGTCGAAGGCGTAGAAGTCGCCGTTGCGCAGCTCGCGCAGGATGCGGGGCAGGTGCGGGACGTCGCGGCGCGACAGCAGCCAGTCGTGCTGCACCTTCAGCTTCTCCGCGTGCTGCGGCAGCGTCACCTTGCGCACGCTCAGCGCCTGCCCGTCCCAGACGAGCAGGGTGCTGGCGTTGGAGCCGCCCTTGAAGGTGCGCACCATGCGGAAGTCGCCGCGCAGCTCGCCCGTGGACAGCACGTGGCTGAGCGCCTGTCCGGAGAAGTACTCATCCAGGAAGTGGCTGAACTCGCGGCTGATGTCCGCGTCCCGGTGCAGCTTGTTCTTCAGGCGCTCCAGCCGGGGCGTCGCGGCGGCGGCGCGCTCGCGTTGGCGCTCCACCAGGAAGTACAGGCCCACCAGCGCGAAGGGGCCGATGAGCACCGCCCACGTCACCAGCGACAGTCCCACGGGCACGCCGGTGATGCCGAGCAGTCCCCGCGCCAGCTCCGAGTAGTAGTAGTGGAACGTCCCCACGAAGCCGGGGCCGGAGGGCACGCCCACGGAGAGGTAGGCGCCCACGGCGGTGCCCAGGGTGCCCACGGGGTCCCGGTCCGGCAGGTAGCCCCACACCAGCGCGGCCGCGGAGGCGAGGTAGAGCGCCCACATGGTCATCGACGTGAGGACGAAGCGGCCCAGGCGCGCGGAGCGGAAGATGACGTGCGTGCCGTAGATGAGCGACCAGAGGACGAAGCGGATGCGGTCCTTCAACCGGTCGTTGAGCAGCGCGGTGAGGCCGCCCAGGGCGCGCAGCATGCGGCGGTTCTGCGTGTACAGCAGCCAGATGAGCATCGCCGCGGTGAGGCTCACCGCGCCCACGCCCAGCGCGAGCCGCAGCATCAGCGCGGCGGCCTCGGGCGCCCGCGTCCAGGTGGCGATGACCACCCCCAGCGCGCACAGGCCCAGGAGCAGGCCGTCCACCGCGCGCTCGAAGAGGATGGTGAACAGCACGACCGCGCGGCTGATGCGCATGCGCGTGCCGATGAGGTGCGCGCGCACCAGCTCGCCCAGGCGGAACGGCAGGATGGCGTTGAAGAGGTAGCCGACAGACAGGCCGGAGAAGAGGATGCGCCACGTGGTGGGGCGCACCACGCGCAGGAGGCGCTGGGCGTTCTTCGTGCGCAGCACGTGCGCCACGACCTGGTAGAGCACCGCCACCGGGACGGCCCAGACCGGGACGTTGCCCGAGTGCACCCACTGCCCGGACTCGCGAGACTCGTCCAGGAAGCGCGCGAGGAAGAGGGCGCTGACGAGCAGTCCCAGGCCCACCAGGGCCAGGGCCCACATCCGCGAGCGCTTCATCCCTGCTCCTGGATGCGGACCACCTGGATGCCCGCGGCCTCGGCCGCGGCGATGCCGCTGGGGCTGTCCTCGAAGGCCAGGCAGTCGGACGGGGCGATGCCGGCCAGCCGCGCGGCCTTCAGGTAGCCCTCGGGGTCCGGCTTCGGGCGCTCGACGTCCTCACCGAAGACGGTGATGTCGAAGAGGTGCGTGAGGTCGAAGTGGCGCAGCAGGGCGCGCGCGTTGGGCGTGGCGGCCGTCGTCACCAGCCCCGTGGTGTGGTGCCCTCGCACCGAGCGCAGGAGCCCGATGAGCGGCAGGTTGGGGCGCACCTGGTCGAAGGACTCGGGGTAGTAGCGGGCCTTGGCCTCCTTCACGCGCGCGGCGTCCTCGGGGCTCAGTCGCGCGCCGACCTCGCGCACCATCGCGTCGAAGCGCAGCCCGAAGGCGCGCTGGTACGCGGCGCGTTCCAGGGTGAAGCCCGCGTCGGCGAAGGCGCGGCGGTATGAGACGAAATTGGCCTCCTCGGTGAAGAGCAGCGTCCCATCCATGTCGAACAACATGCAGCGGATCATCGCACCCCCCTGCATGCTGGAATTCCCCAGCACGCCAGGTGCTGGCGGAATACTTTGGCGGATGCCATGGATGCAAGCCGATAGGGACCTCGGTGAAGGATTGTCAGTCCTTCGCGTACGAGGGCAGCGCGACAGGTCCCGCCAGGGGTGAAGTCCGGTGGTTGCTCAGCGAGCGGGCGGCTGTGCTGCAATCAACACGAGGTCCGCGTCCCGGCCCTCTCCTCCGGGCTCACCGTCCGCACCCTGGCTCCAGAGGAAGATGTGTCTCGCACAGTGGGCGTACCCGTACTCGTTCCGCCACGGGTCCAGGGGCAGCTGCTCCAGCACGCCCGAGTCCACGAGCGCCTGGAGACCCTCGGCGCTGGTGGGGTACCGCCTCGTCTTCCGGTGATGGAGACGGAGCGCCGCGGAGAGGTTCTTCAGGTCCATCCGGGCCCTGTCGTCGGGACCGTAGTCGCATACGTTGCCCGTCAGGACAAAGCCCAGGAGGAGCATTCCTCCACTCATCGCGACGATGAGCAACGCCTTGCCAGCTTCTCGCAAGGCCCGACGCAAGGGTCTCCTCGGGACAGGCTCGTTCATGCCTGAGCCACGATTCAACCCGCGTGCCTGTCATCGCGAGGAGATTGTTTCCCAGACAGACGCGCGCGGCTGACAGAATGGCGGGGATTGGGAGACGGCGTTGCCATTCCCGCCTGTGCGGGGCCCACGCTCGCATGGGCCCCGGAGCTCGAAGCGGCTCAGGCGGCGAAGGACTCGGGGCGCGGGCGGGTGCGCGCGGACAGCTGCTTGCGGCGGCCCTTGCGCAGCACGTCCAGGGTGACCTCCTCGTCCGTGGCCAGCGCCATCAGCCGCTGGAGGTCGTCCACGCTGCCCACCGGCCGCTGATTGATGGCCAGCAGCAGGTCGTCCGGCTCGAGTCCCGCGTCATCGGCGGGCGTGCCGTCCTTGACGTGGAGGACGCGCACCGCGCGCGGCTGGCCGGCGTCCTTCGTCCTCGCGGCGTCCAGGTTCACCGCCGTCGCGGCGATGCCCAGGAAGCGCCGCTCCACGCGCCCCCGCTGGATGAGCAGGCTGGCCACCCAGGCCGCCGTGGTGGCGCTCACCGCGAAGCCGATGCCCTGCGCATACGGCAGCACCAGCGTGTTGAGGCCCACCACCTCGCCGCGCGTGTTGATGAGCGGCCCCCCCGAGTTGCCCGGGTTGATGGCCGCGTCCGTCTGGAGCATGCCCTCCAGGATGACGCCGTCGGGCAGCGTGACGCTGCGGTTGACGGCGCTCACCACGCCCATGGCCACCGACTGCTCCAGCCGGAACGGGTTGCCGATGGCCATGACCAGCTGCCCCACGCGCACCGTCTCCGGGGCCGCCAGGGGCAGCGTGGGGAAGTCGCCGCCCTCGGCGCGCACCACCGCGAGGTCCGTGGGCGCGTCCCCGCCCACCAGCGTGCCCCGCAGCTCCTCGCCGCTGGACAGCTGCACCGTCAGCTTGCGCGAGCCCCGCATCACCACGTGACGGTTGGTGAGGACGTAGCCGTCCGGGGTGAGGAAGAGGCCGGTGCCGTGGCCCCGGGCATGCTCCACGCCCACCACGGCGGGCGAGGCGCGGGCGACGAGCGTCTCCAGGTCATCCGAGAATTGCTGCAACAGCTTCATGGTGTGTCCTCGCTCCTCACGAACGCCGGCCGATGGTGATGGGCACTTCGCGCACCTCTCCGGCGCGCAGCACGCGGGCCTGGACGGAGGCGCCCACCTTCTCGTCGCCCAGGTAGCCGAGCAGGTCCTCCACGCCGTGCATGGCCTGCCCGCCCAGGCTCAACAGCACGTCACCCAGCGCCAGCCCCACCTTGCTCGCCGGGCCGTCCGGGTCCACCGACAGGAAGATGAGCCCTCCCTCCGTGCCCGCCGCTTCCCATTGGTCGCGGGGCAGCTTCACGGGATGGGCTCCCACGCCCAGGTAGCCCCGGCGGATGCCGCCGTGCTCCTTCAGCGTGGACGCCACGCGCGTCAGCGTGTCGACGGGGAGGACCACCGCCGCCGTGCGGGAGAAGGCCGCCGTGAGCATGCCGACGAGGCGCCCCTGTGCATCCACCAGCGCGCCGCCGGAGAAGCCGGGCGGCAGGTCCGCGTCCGTCTCGAGGTAGCGGTCCACGCGCCCGCCCGCATGCGTGCGCCAGCCGTCGCCGTGCGTGCTCACCATGCCGAGCGTCGCGCGCGCGGTGCGTCCCGGGCGCGCGACCGCGACGACGAGGTGCCCGACCTTGACGTCGTCGAGCGTCGCGGGCGTCAAGGTCGCGAGGCCGCCGGGGTCCACCTTCAGCAGCGCGATGTCGGTGCTGGCGTCCCTGCCGACGAGCTCGGCGGAGACGGTGCGACCATCGGGCAGGCCCACCTGGATGGAGCCTTCGTGCTCGACGGCGTGGCTGGTGGTGAGGATGTGGCCTTCCGTGCCCCAGACGATGCCGGTGGCGCCGCGACGGCGGCGGGCCTCGATGCGGACGACGCTGGGCGCGGTCCGCTCCACGACGGAGGCGAGCGAGTGGGAGAGGGATTGGAGGAGGTCGGTGGACATGGCGTGTTCCTTTCGAGGCGGAAGGTAAGGGCCTCGAGGGCGCGCCACATCGGCGGACCGGGCAGGGGACGGACCTGCCCGTTCAGGCAGGTCGCCCCCCTGTCTGGACAGGGCCTTGGGTCACGGGGGCCGTGCCCCGTTCGTCAGGGCGTGGCTCGCGAACGGTCGAGCAATGCGCCGCCAGGACCGAAGCCCAAGGTGAGACAGAGGATTCGTCGACATGAGAGGAGTCGCGAGTCGCCTCGGGCCGCTTCGGCGGCGAGCTCCGCGTCGTTGAGCACGAGCACCTCGCCGTCGTGCGAGGACGCGAGCCGCGCCTCCGTCAGGATGTCCTCCACGAGGGAGGCATGTCCTTCCCAGCCGTAGGTGCAGCCTCCTGGCACCAGGGCGTCGTCGAGCGGGCTCGGCAACGCGAGGCACAGGGCGTCCGGGGCGTCGTCGGGTCCGGTCTTCGCGGTCGCGCGAAGCGCGCTGGCGATGAAGCGCACCGCCGCGACGATGTGGCGACCGTCCGCGGGTCGAGGCATGCCGATGAAGAGACGGGGCAGGAGCGAGAGGTCCCGCTCGAAGACCTCCGAAGTCGTCGCGCTCATCCTCTTGATGCTCGTCTGGCCGACGTCGAGCGCGAGCGGACGGGTCGAGCCCGCGCGCGTCAACATCCTCAGCCCCGCGAGCACGGGCGCGAGGCGAGGCTCCTGTGCGACATGGACGGGGACGCCGAGCCGCGACGTGGCCTCCGCGAGTCGCGGCGCGAAGTCCTGGAGGCACGCGAGCCCGCCACTGAGCCAGACGGCGTCCACCGCGTGCGAGTGGACCAGGGTCTCCAGGGCGCTGGCGAGCGGTGGCATCAAGATGCTCGCGAGGTGTTCCTCGGGGAGGCCCTCCTGGCGCGCGACGTCGAGGCGCGGTGCCCCGAGCAGCTCCCACAGCTCGTGGCCCAGGACCGGGAGGTTCCATACCTCCAGCGGCGTCACGCCCGAGGGGCGGTGTCGACGCGGCCTCCAGCCGAGCGCGCCCGCGCTCACGCGACGAGTCCGGCGATGCGCTCCGCGGCTTCCCTCGCGCCATTCCTCGCGCCGTAGGAACGGGAGATGTCGGCCACCCGCTGGCGCAGCGGCGTCCCTGGCTCCAGGAGCTGGCGGAGCGCAGCGCGACAGTCCTCCACGGTCAGCGTCCCTGGCTCCAGGGCGAGCCCGGCTCCGGCCTTCTGGAGGAAGTGCGCCTGGATGGGCTGGTCGTTGCACACGGGGAGCAGCAGCATGGGCACGCCCGCCGTCATCGCCTCCATGACCGAGTTCGCGCCGCCATGCGAGACGAAGGTCGCCGTGCGCGCGAGCAGCTGCCGCTGGGGGACGTAGGGCACGGCCACCACGTCGCCGGGCAGCGAGCGCGCGAAGTCCGTGTCCGCCAGCTCTCCGGCGCTCAGCACCACCGTGACCTCCAGCGGGGCGGCGGCCTCGGTGATGACGCGGAAGAGCGTGGGCTGCCACGAAATCTGGCTGCCGAAGGACACGTACACCACGGGCTTCGCGCCGAGTCGGCTCCAGGGGAAGTCGACTTCGTCTCCGCGCTCCTCCAGCGGGAGGGAGGGGCCCACCAGGTGCGTCGCGGGGGGCAGGCCGGCGTCGGGGCCGAGGAGGGCCTCCGTCGCGAAGAGGGTGTTCAGGCGCGGCGAGAGGCACTCGCAGTTGCGGAAGCGCGCGTCGAAGCCGTGGCTCGCGAAGAGGGCCCGCCGGTCCGCCGCGAGCAGGCGCACGTTGCGGCGCAGGCCATAGTCCTCTGGCGGCTCCAACAGGGAGAGCGCGGAGGAGACCCCGGCCCAGGGGATGTGCTCCAGGTGCGCGGCGAGGACCGCGGCGTACTGCATCCCATCCAGCGCCATCACGTCCGGACGGAAGTCGCGCACCACCTGCCGCACGGGCTCCAGGAGCGAGGGCACCGCGTCGAGCAGCAACCCGCGAATCCACTTCCCGAGCGCCTGCTCGTCACGCACGAGCCTCGCGAGGGCTTCTCCTCCCGTCTCGATGGGAGGCGGCTCGCTCGCGATGTGGGGCAGGCGGAGCACCTCGACGCCCAGCCGCTCGAGTCGAGGCGCGGGCTCGGGCAGGCACAGCCAGCCCACGGTGTGTCCCAGCCGTCGCAGCCACTGCGCGACGCCCGCCATCGGGTTGATGTGGCCCTTCTCGGGCGAGGTGGCGATCAGGACTCGGGACATGATGGGCGGGACGAGGCGTGGGCGTGGAGCATGGCGAGGGAGCACACGCGCATCAACAGGCGGTCCACTCCCGGGGCCTCCGGTGACTCGGGGGACAGGCGCGCGTACCGGTCGAGCATCGCGAGCACGGCCCCCGGGGCGATGACCTCCAGGGGCTCCAGGCGGGCGGGCGCGAGCCAGGCGCGATACAGCTCCAGCCAGCGTGTTCGCACCGGGCTGGAGAGCGCGGTGTGGCCATAGCGCGGCGTCTTGCGCGCGAGCCGCACCTCGTCGGGGACGAGGCCCCGCACCGCATGACGGAAGAGCCACTTGCCCTGGCCGTCCCGCGCCAGCGAGGACTCGGGCAGGGCCAGCGCCACGTCCGCGACCGTCGCGTCGAGGTACGGCGTATGGACGGTGATTCCGTGGGCGCGTGCTCCGCGAAGCTCGGGTGGGAGCACGAGCTCGCGCAGGACCCAGGCCGCGTAGCGGACCTCCTCGGAGACCTCGGGAGTGCCAGCCCAGGGCATCATCCCCAAGTTGTCCACAAGTGGGGAGCGCAGGACGAGGCGCGCGAGTCGACGGTCCTCCTCGATGCGAGTGGTCGCGGAGGCGATGGCTCCCGGATTCCCCAGCAGCACCTCGTCCGCGCCCGCGCCGCTCAGCAGCTGGGCGGCGCCGTGCTTCCTCGCGCCCTCGTAGAACGCGAAGCTGGCGACGGCGCGGGCATTGATGATGACGCTCTCGTTGCTGAGGACGGCGGGTTCGAACAGCTCCGGGAGCACCGCGTCCGGAATGGGGATGTCCACCAGCTCGACCCCCGCGGCGCGCGCCACGGTCCGCGCATGACGGCGCTCCACTTCGTCGGCGAAGTGGACGTCCATGGTCCAGGCCCGGACACGGCCAGGCGCATGACGCGCGGCGAGCATGCACAGGGTCGCGCTGTCCACACCGCCACTGAGGCTCACGTCACGGACGCCCGCCTCCATGCGCAGGCGCACCGCCTCGGAGAGCGCCGCGAGGAGCCGCGCCGCGCGGTGCTCATCTGTGGCGGAGGCCGGGTGGAGCCTCGCCTCCGAGGACGAGCGCGGGAGTTGCCTCGTGTGTCGTGGCTCTGGAGGTGAGCCCACGCCCTGTTCCTCCAGCGTGTCGGTAGGAGCCGAAGCAGGGAGCATGTCCGTCCGCTGCGCTTCGGAGGACGAGGTCGCATCGGGCAACGTAGGGCGGACGTCATCCGTCGGTGTCCGCTCCGTGCTCCCTGTCTCGCGCCGGAGTCGAGGCAGGGGAGGAGGCTCCCGTCGCAGGCCCTGGAACAGACTCGCCTCCGCGGGGAGCAGGTGGAGCAGGGCCGCCGCGATGGCCTCGGGCCCGAGTCCCGTCACCCCGCGCCAGGATGGCCGCGGCCCCGTGCGCATCTCCCACACGGAGCCCACGGTGGGCGACGCGGGAGCATCGACGGGTCGGTAGCCGGGCAGGGTGGCGAGCGGGCCGCTGGCGTCGCCGGAGCGAGAAGACACGCCCGGACTGTCTCAAGCCCCTGGGGCACCGGGCAACCCCGCTATAGTCCCCTCCGTGCGTTACGAGCTGCACGACGGCCGCATCCTCACCTGGTCCCTGGAGACGCACGTCGTCACGCACTGCAACCTGCGCTGCGTGCAGTGCTGCCCCATGTCGCCGCATCTGCCGGCCTGGGCCGTGGAGCCCTCCTCGCTCGGCGCCGACCTGCGCCAGCTCGCCCGCGTGCTGCACCCGAACATCTTCAAGCTCACCGGGGGCGAGCCCTTCCTCCACCCCGACCTGCCGGCCGTGCTCGACGCCGTCCGCGCCTCCGGCATCTCCCAGCAGCTCTCCGTCACCACCAACGGCTTCCTCGCCCAGAGCGCCCCCGACGCCGTCTACGAGCGCCTGGACCGGATGACCCTCTCCGTCTACTCCTCCGCGACGCTGCCGGAGAAGTCCATCGCCCGCATCGCCGAGCGCTGCGACGCCCACCGCGTCCACCTCACCGTCAAGCGCATCGACGCCTTCCAACAGCTCACCCCGGACGCGCCCCACGCCACCGAGGCCCGGACCCGCGAGGTGTACGAGCGCTGCTGGCTCAAGGTCCGCTGCCACCTCGTCCACCAGGGCCGCTTCTACGCGTGCACCCGGCCACCCCACGTCGCCACGGTGCTCGGCCCCACGCACCCGGAGCTGCGCTCCCTCGGAGACGTGGACGGTGTGCGGCTCGACGCGCCGGAGCTCCTGGAGCGGATGCTCACGTACCTCGAGGCGGACACGCCGCTGGCCACCTGTCGCGTCTGCCTGGGGGCCAGCGGGGCCTGGGAGCCGCACGCGCAGCTCCCCAGGCCCCACGCCTGACTCAGCGCTTGCCGGACTTCGGCAGCGCGCCCTGCATCGACGCCGGGTAGCGCTCGCCCGCGGCGACGCCGGGCGGCGCCACCGCGTCGATGTCCTTCAAGTCCTTCTCCGTGAGCTTCACGGCGAGCGCGCCCAGGTTCTCGTCCAGGTACTTGCGCCGCTTGGTCCCCGGGATGGGGACGATGTCCTGGCCCCGCGCCAGCACCCACGCGAGCGCGAGCTGCGCCGGCGTGCAGCCCTTCTCCCTCGCCAGCCGCTCCACCTTCGCCACCAGCTCCAGGTTGCGCGTGAAGTTCTCCCCCTGGAAGCGCGGGGAGTGGCGGCGGTAGTCATCCGCCTCCAGGTCCTCGAAGCGCTTGATCTGCCCCGTCAGGAAGCCGCGCCCCAGCGGGCTGTAGGCCACGAAGCCGATGCCCAGCTCGCGGCACGCCTCGAGGACGTCGTCCTCCGGGTCCCGGCTCCACAGCGAGTACTCGCTCTGGAGCGCGGCGATGGGGTGCACCTTCGACGCGCGGCGCAGCGTGTCCGCGTCCACCTCCGACAGGCCCAGGTGGCGCACCTTGCCCTCGCGCACCAGGTCCGCCATCGCGCCCACCGTGTCCTCGATGGGCGTCTTCCCGTCCGTCCGGTGGAGGTAGTACAGGTCGATGACGTCCACGCCCAGCCGCTGGAGGCTCCCCTCGACCGCTTGCTTCGCGTAGGCCGGCGTCGCGTCGATGCCGCGCGACTGGGGGTTGTTCGGGTCGCGTCGGATTCCGAACTTCGTCGCCAGCACCAGCTTCGCGCGGTGCGGCTTCAGCACCCGCCCCACCAGCTCCTCGTTCCGGCCGGAGCCGTACATGTCCGCCGTGTCGAAGAAGGTGATGCCCCGGTCCACCGCGTGCAGCAGCGTGGCCTCCGACTCCGCGTCGTCCCGCCCCGCGTAGAAGTCGGACATGCCCATGCAGCCGAGCCCCTGCGCGGATACCTTCAAGCCCTGTTTCCCGAGTGTCCGTGTCTCCATGGCGACAACCCTCCTCGCGCCGCCCGCATGGCGGCGTCCGCGTGCGAGGGCGTTTACTGTGGAGGCGCGGCCTGGACGTCAACCGGAAGTGTCCGCTCCCGAGGCAGGTCGACGGTGAAGGTGGAGCCCCGGCCCTGCTCGCTCTCCACGCGAACCCGCCCGCCCATCGCCTCCACCAGCGTCCGGGTGATGTAGAGCCCCAGGCCCAGGCCGCCGTAGTGCCGCTCGGAGACGGCGCGCTCGAAGCGGCCGAAGAGGCGGGGCAGGTGCTCCGGCGCGATGCCGATGCCCTGGTCCCGCACCCGCAGCCTCGCGCGGGTGGGCCCCTGCTCCAGCGTCAGGGTGATGGGCTTGCCCGCGCCGTACTTCACCGCGTTGTCGATGAGGTTGGTGACCACCTGCTCCAACCGGAGCCGGTCCCACCGGCCCACCAGCTCCGTCTCCTCGCCCTCTATCAGGAGCACGGAGCCCGCGCGCGTGGCGTGGGGCTCGTACCGTTGCGCCACCTCGCGCAGCAGGGCGCCCAGGTCCACGTCCTCCAGCTCCAGCGCGAGCCGGCCCGCGGCGATGCGGGACACGTCGAGCAGGTCGCCCACCAGCTCCGCCAGCTTCTTCACCTGCCGGGCCCCGGTGTCCACGTAGCCCTTCACCAGGGAGTAAGGGATGGCGTCCGGGTGTCGCTCCAGCTCGCGCGCCAGCGCCTGGAGCTTGAGGCTCAGCGGCGTGAGCGGCGTCTTCAGCTCGTGGCTGGCGATGGAGAGGAACTCGTCGCGCAGGCGGATGGCCTCCTGGGCCTCGCGGTACAGCCGGGCGTTCTCCATGGAGAGCGCCGCGCGGTAGGCCAGCTCCAGGCCGAAGGCCAGGTCCGCCTGGGTGTAGCGACGATTGGAGAAGGAGGTGAAGAAGCTGAACACGCCGAGCGTGTGGCCCCGCACCACCAGGGGCACGGCGATGAAGGAGCGCAGGCCGGTGGCGAGCATCACCCGGGCGTGGTTCTCGTTGTGGGCGCTGCGCTTGATGTGCGCGGGCGTCATCTCCTCGAAGAGGATGGCCTCGCCTCGCAGCAGCGCGGCGGTGGGCGGGTGGCGCGGGTTGCCCTCCGGCATGAGCTGGAAGTTGATGACCTCGGCGGCCACGGGCGCGTCCTCGGGGCGGGCGTGCGCCACCTCCAGGCGGCGGAAGGTGCCGTTGGGTTCGGCCAGGTCCACGAAGCACCAGTCCGCCAGCGCGGGCACCACCAGCTTCGCCAGGTTGCGCAGCGTCGCCTCGTGGTCGAGCGACGAGGCGAGCACCGTGCTCACCTCGGCCAGCACGCGGGTGCGGAACTCCGCCTGCCGCAGCTCGGTGGCGAGCGCCTCCGCGCGCTGGCGCGCGTGCACCAGGTCCGTCACGTCGAAGCCGAAGCCCGCGATGCCCTCCACCTGGCCGCGCTCGTCGCGAGTGGGCTGGTAGGTGAGGTTGTAGAAGACCTCCTTCTCCTTGCCGTCGGGCTGGGGGACCCGCAGGGGCACGGCGCTGCCCTGGAACGGCTCTCCCGTGGCGTAGACGCGGTCGAGCACGCCGAGCACGTCCTGCTCGCCCAGCTTGAACATGCCCTCCCGCATGGCGGTCCCCGGCGTGGCCTCCTGCTCCAGCAGGGCGCTGTTCCGCGCGTTGGAGAAGTCGAAAACGTGGGAGGCGCCGCGCAGGAAGAAGATTTGAGCGGGGGCCTGCATGAAGATGGTGTGCAGGCGGGAGCGGGCCTCCTCGGCGGCGGCGTGGGCCTGGTGCTCGCGCTCGAGCAGCGCGGCGCGCTCGCCCAGCGCGCGGCTGAGGGTGACGTTGAGCTTGGTGATGAAGACGGACAAGAGCCCGAAGAGGCTGAGCGCCAGGATGTCCGCGGACCGCATCTGGATGGACAGGCGCGGCGGCAGGAAGTGCGAGTCCACCACCGCGATGGACAGGGCGGTGACCAGCAGGGCGGGGCCCCAGCCTCCCCACCAGCCCGCGACCATGACGGCGCCGTAGAAGAAGAGGAACGGCCCCGAGGACATGAAGGGCAGCAGCTGGGATTGGAGGCCGAACGCCACCAGCAGGCACACGAGCGCCAGGCCATAGCGGCTGGCCCAGGACTTCTGCAGGGAGTGCCAGAAGCGGCGCGAATCCGCGCCGGCGCGGGGAGGAGAGGGCAACAGGGAACGGATGGGGTCTGGCGGATGTGCGGAGGCCAGTGGAGAGGAGTGCGTGCGCAAGACGGGCTTCCTCGTGGCGAGTTGTCACCCGCCACCCGAGCGTGGCGGGCATGCCCCTCCGCGAGCGGCCGACGCGCGGCTCGCGGAGCATGGCGACGCCCTCATGATGGTCCGATTCGGAAGCCCCCCGCTCCGCGCATCGTTGCAATTGATTGACGGATTACGCTCCGCGCGCGGACGACGCGCGTCAGGCGTTGGCGTGTTGAATGGCGGTCGGCACGACAGGAAATGGGGTGCGAAGCCACCCGCTCCCACGCGCGCGTCATGATGCTGTCGATGAAGTCTTCCAGAAGCGCTGCGCCTGGTGGGTCGTGCGTGATTTCCCTGAGGTCATGTTCGCGCCTGGACGCGGCGTTCGCGGGCGGACGCGCGCATGGGCCCCGAGGTCAGACGTGGCGAGGTCGGGCGTTGCGGTTGCGACCGGGTTGCGGCCACATCCCGGGAGCGGCTCAGCGGTGCCCATCCACCCGTGTGCGGAAGGGCTGGGGCTTGGTGCCGGTGACGAGGCTGTCGGCCTCGACGGCGCGCACCTCCAGCCGGGGTGCCCGGGGCCAGCCCAGGTTTCGCAGCGCGCCTTCGAGTCGCTCGAGCAAGGGGCCCGGGGCCGTGGCCTCCACCAGCTCCAGCTCGAAGTGCTCCGGCGCGAGCTGCGTCACCCGGAAGGCCCGGAGGGCGTGGTGCTTGAACACCCACGCGAGCGCCCACGCGTCCACGCGCCTCCCCGAGGGCGTGGTGAAGGCGCACGCGCCGCGTCCGCCGAAGTCCTGGAGCGTCCAGCCGTGGAAGCCGCAGGCACACGACTCCCGGCGCACCGTCCCCGCGTCCGCCGGCCGGTAGCGCACGAGCGGCAGCACCCCGGGCCGCAGCCGCGTCACCACCACGTCGTCCAGGTCCGGCTCCAGCCACACGTCGGGGGCGAGGACGTGGAAGCGGCCCGGGGCGTGGAGGCACTCCCACGCCAGCGGTCCCGTCTCCGTCGTCGCGTAGTAGTTGAGGACGGGCGCGGGAAGCACCCGCGCCAGGGCCTCGCGCAGCTCCCGCGACAGGTGTTGCGCCGAGCTCAACACCAGCCCGGGCTCGGGGAGCCCCTCCTGCTCCGCCAGCCACCGCAGGCCCTCCGGGTCGGAGAAGAGCACCGTGGGGGCGACGCGCCGCAGGCGCTCCCGGGCGTCCGGGCGCAGCACGGACACGCGGTGCAGCGCCCCGTCCCGGAGGATGGGCAGCCGCGTCGAGTACTCCAGTCCCCCGGGCAGCGCGTCCAGCAGCACCACGCGCGGCCGGTGAGGCAGCGCCACCGCCGCGCGGGCCAGCCAGAAGCGCAGCACCGCCCACATGTGCAGGCAGTCGCGCCGGTCCCTCACCACCTTCACCGGGGCTCCCGTCGAGCCGGAGCTCCTCACCACCACGCACCCCTCCTGCTCGGAGGGCAGCGCGGACACCTCCTCCCAGTGCTCCGCGAGCGTGGCCCGCTCCAGCAGGGGGAAGTGGGGCAGGTCCCGCAGGGAGCGCAGGTCCCCCGGGTGCAGCCCCGCGTCCCGGAGCCTCCGCACGTAGTACGGGGATTGGAGCAGCGCGCCGCGCAGCCACTCCAGCCGGGAGTCCAGTTCCGCGCGGGCCTCGTCCTCGCTGCCCAGGGCCGCGAGGCGCGACAGCCCCCGCGCGATGTCCTCCGCCCACGGGACGTATGGGCGCTGCGAGGATGTGTCCCGGCGGAGGTTCGCGCGTGGCGCCACGCGCGCATCCACGCGGAGCGCTCCCGTCACTCCCGCCAACCGCGCGCGTCGGTGGCTCGCGCCGCGGCCTCCTGGAGCTCTCGCGCCCGCCGCTCGGCCTCCAGCTTCCGGGCCTTCTCCGCGCGCTCCATCTCCTGGAGCGCCAGCCGGTAGTCGAGCTGCCTCAGCCGCGCGGCGGACTCCTTGGCCGACTCGTCCTTCACCTGTCCGTCGACGACGTGGACCCACTTGCGCAGGAACTCCTCCTGCCGGAAGGCGTTGGAGCGAATCATCTCCGCGGTCAGCGGCTCCACCTCGGTGAAGAAGCGCTGGAGGAGCGTGGTGGCGTCGACGTTTCGCCGCAGGGTCTCCGCCGTGGCGGCGCGCAGCGACGTCGCCGTCAGTACGTGGGCGAGCATCATCACCTGCTCCCGCCACAGCGCCGCCGACCGCGCGCGCTTCTCCAGGTCCCCCCAGTCCTGCCGCGAGGGAGGCCGGAGGTTCGCCAGCCGGAACGTGTCGCAGACGATGGCCACCGCGAGGTCGTGCGAGTACGGCGACACGAGGGGCGTCTCGCCGAGCTGCTTCTGGATGTGCTTGATGTCGAAGACCATCACTTCTCCAGCAGGGCCTGGGCCAACTCGGCGGCGGCCGGACCGAAGTCCGACATCCACTTCACCACCACCAGCCGGAAGCCCCGCTCCTTCAAGACGGGTTGAAGCACCTGTCGCGCGAACCGCTCGTCCGGGAGCGCCAGCAGCGCGACGACCAGCCGCGAGCGCCGCGTGGCCTCCACCAGCAGCCGCAGGTGCGCGGGCTCGGACACGTTCGCCAGGAAGTCGCTGTCGGAGATGATGACCCGCAGCGCGTCGGGCCGTTCACGCGACAGCTCCGCCAGCAGATCGAAGGGGTAGTCCGTCCCCCCGCCGATGTAGTGCAGCAGGAAGTCCCGGGCCCGCTCCTCGTCGTACATCCACGGGGACACAAAGGGCTTGCCGCTCGAGTAGACGATGCCGCGCACCGTCGCCTTCTTGCGCAGCGCGGACGCGGCCAGCACCTGCGCGGCCAGCGTCATGCTGTTGAGCTGGTGCTCGGGGTCGGGCATGGAGCCGCTGGTGTCCAGGTACAGCTCCACCGCCGGGACGCCCAGCTCGGAGGGCGGCGGCGCGTCCGCCTCCAGCTCGCGCCGCAGCGGCGACACCGCGGCCAGGTGTCCCTGGGCCAGCACCGTCAGCGTCCAGTCGATGGCGGACGGGTCGTCGCCGTACTCCCATGCCTCGGGCGTGGTGCGCAGGTAGGGCTCCGGCTTGGACGGCGCCGTCGGCAGCGGGAGGAGGTGGCGGTCCACCAGCCGCCGGTAGTGACGCAGGACCAGCGCCCGCCGCAGCTGCCCCTTCTCGTGGCCGGGCAGGTGGTGGGTGATGCGGTCGATGGCCTCCAGCGGCTCCTGCGGCTTGCCCCGCGTGGCCTCGTCCAGCCACTCCCGCGCGCGGGCCTCCTCCAGCGCGTCGTCCCACAGCCCCCCGCTCTGGAGCGCGGAGTCCAGGTCGTCCGCGTCCGGCATGGACACGTCGCCGCCCAGGGGCAGGAAGTACGTCAGCTCGTCCGGCCGTTCGATGTAGCGGATGAACGCGCCGCAGAAGTACAGGAACTGGAGGCGCGGATTCGGCAGCGCGTAGAAGGTCTGCGCGAACATGCGCGCCTCCGCCCGCGTGCCGGGGTAGGCCCGCTCCATGGGCGCCAGCGCGGCCTTCGGCACCAGGTCTCCCGGCGCCAGCCCCCACAGCTCCTCGTAGATGGCGAGGTAGAAGTGGAACAGCGGCGAGCTGGCGGACTTCGCGGTGCGCTGGAAGCCGCGGTACACCCGGCACAGGTCCTCCGCGTTCGTGCGGCCCACCACCTCGTTCACCTGGAGGTCGTAGAAGAGGTTGGTGAGCGACTGCTTCAGCCCGGGGACCAGCCGCTGCTCCATGACGCGCAGCTCTGCGTCCCAGCCCAGCGTGTGCGGGAAGCGCGCGTGGTGCCCGATTTCGTGGGCGAGCACCGCCATCAGGCTGTCCTCCGCCCCCATCTCCGCCAGCAGCGCGAAGTGGACGTAGACCTGCCGCTTCACCAGGTCGATGTACGCGAGCGGTTCGTTCGCGTGGCCCTCGTCCGGGTGGAAGGGGACGTGCGGCTCGGGCGGGCCGAGCCGCACCTGCACGTCCCACAGCGCCAGCGCCTCCCGCCAGCACCGGGCGATGTGCTCGGGCGTGAACACGGACGGGCTCATGCCGGCACGAGCACCACGACGTGCTGGGACGTGTCCAGCGTGCCGGCCGCGCGCCAGTCGTTGGCCACGGTGGCGAACCAGGCGTCCACGCGCGGGTCGCTCCACGCCACCGCGGACAGCCGGGGCGTCAGCTCGTGCGTCGCCTCGGGCGTCTCCCGGCACCCCATGCCGCCCAGGGGCAGCACCGTGTCCGCCAGCAGCAGCCCCTGCGTGGCCGCCTCGCGTCCGGCCACCGCGTGGCGGTGCCGGTCATGCACGCACAGCACGCCGGGCGACAGGAAGTGCAGCGCGCCCGGCAGGAAGCGGCTGTCCTCGCGGGACAGGTCCACCAGCACCGCACGGGCCGCGTCGTCGAGCTTGCGCTCCGGAGGCTCCATGGCCAGCGCGGACACCCTCCGCAGGCGCTCCTCGATGTCCACCAGCGAGTCGAGCCGCTGGCTGACGCGGTGGAAGATGCGCTGCACCCACGGCGGCGTGGACTCCAGGTTCTCCCCCAGGTTCCACAGCTGCGCCAGCGTGCCGGCGCGGGCGGGCTCGGGCACGAGGGCGAGCAGCCGGGGCACCAGGTCCGTCCACGCCAGGGTGAAGAAGTTCTGCCGGCCCGCGGACGCGGGGTACAGGTAGCCCAGGCCGATACCCTCCGCGCCCAGGCTCAGGTAGGCGCGCAGCAGCTCCTCGGACTTCTCCGCCGGGGCGCCGGACTGGCTCAGCGCGGCGCCCAGCCGGGGCGCGGGCCCCTGGAGCAGCTCCTTCCACACCTCCGGGTTCCAGCGCACGAAGCGCCCTCGGGCGTTGGCCTCCAGCTCGTCCGTGAAGCTCATGGCGTGCCACCCGGGTTGTCCTTCAGCCACGTCGCGTAGTTGCGGTAGCGGCTGTACATGGACTTGAGGTGGATGAGGTCCTCGTAGACGGGGCCGGCCAGCTCCTGCTTCGTGAGCAGCGTGTTCATCAGCGCGGTGACGGCGGACAGCCGCTTCTCGGTGGTGCGCAGGTCGATGCCGGACAGACCCTTGTCCAGCTCCGTGCGCAGCGCGGCCACCTTGCGGCGCACCGGCGCGTGCTGGTCATGGTGGCGCATCGCCATGTCGAACATGTTGCGGATCCACGCCACGCGGTCCTGGAGCAGCAGCCGGTGGTCCTTCGCCTCGAAGAAGGCGCTGCGCGTGTTGGGGACCAGCTTCTCGTGCAGCACCCAGGGGGCGATCTGCCGGAAGTCCTCCAGCTCCACGACGGCGCGGCCCCGGAAGAAGGCCAGCGCCTTCGCGTAGTGGAGGATGGTCTGGTAGGCGCGCACGCTGACGCCGTTCTCCGTCTGCGTGCACAGGTGCACCTTCTTGTCGAGCGGGCACTGCTCGTTGCACACCGCCGCCACCGACTGGCCCGCCAGCTTCAGCGTGTCCTTGTGCTTGAACTCGAAGCGCGGCGAGGCCATGCGGCAGAAGTCGAGCTGGCCCAGGAAGAAGGCCACGCGCTCCAGCACGTCGTGGGGCACCTCCACCTCCAGGATGGAGGCGTACGCCCGCTCCAGCTCGCCCGGCGTGAAGACGATTTCCCTGGGCAGCAGCTCCTCGGGCGACTTGTCCGCCTCGATGCGCTGCAGCAGCGTGTCGATGAAGTTCGAGTTGAAGGGGACGGCGCGCACGACGACGTCGAGCCGGTCCTTGAGCGCCTCGATGACCTGGAAGGTGCCGCCGCCCTGGTCGTCGTTGGCGGTGAGGAACCAGGACGAGCGCCCCGCGTAGACGTACTGGTCCATCATCTCCGCGTAGCCCTCCGCCATGAGCGACAGGAGCGCGGACTGCGTCTTGGTGGGGATGCGGTTGTACTCGTCGATGATCTTCACGCGCTGGCTGATCCACTTACGCCAGCTCACCTTGACGGCGGACAGGTCCTCCGCCTTGAGCATGTCGGAGGGCAGGGGCGCGCCGAGCAGGTCCGCGATGGAAAGCTGGGGGTGGCCGCGCTGGATGGAGCGGTGGACGTCGTCGCGGCTCATGCCGGACAGCAGGGCCATGAGGATGGCGGACGTCGTCTTGCCGCGCCCCGGCCCGCCGATGAGCAGCGCGCGCCGGCAGGTGAAGAGGGTGAGCAGGGGGATGAGGACGAACGAGCTGTAGCTCATGTCCTCGGGCAGGTGCAGCTCGTCACCCGTGGCGTTCTTCAGCGACGCGGACGCGCCGAACTCGATGTCGTAGTACGGGCAGATGACGGCGTTGTTGGTGATCCACCAGTACGCCTGCCGCATCTTGTCGTGGAGGCTGCCGCCGTCACGTTCGGAGAGGTGGACGTTGAGGCCCTTGTCCACCGACGCGCGCCCGGAGAGCAGGCGCGACACCCAATCCTGGTTCGCCATTTCAGGCGGCAGCCTACCACCGGCCCGGGGTCCTCAGAAGGCGCCGAACTCCTCCTCCAGGTGCTTGCGCATCAGCGCGGGCCTGCGTCGCGCGGCGTCACGCAGACGCTCGACCTCTCCCAGCCAGGCGCCCACGGACGGGGGGAGCCGCCAGCGCGAGATGTGCTCGTCCATCTCCGGCGCGAGCCGCGCCGCGGACGCCTCGATGGCCGCGAGGACCCGGGGCGTGGCGAAGGTGTTCTCCAGGTGCCAGACGAAGCGGGCGAGGAAGCGGGCCCTGAAGTGGGGCACCTTCAGCAGCTGCCTGAACAGGAGGACGAACGGCTGGGGGATGAGCGGGTCGTGGAGCACGCGGGCCAGCGTGTTGCTCTCCGGCGGGAGGTTGAAGCACGCGTCCAGGTCGTAGACGAGCCAGCGCCAGCGCCCGTCGCCCTTGCCTGACAGGGGGCCGCCCTCTTCCGCGCGATAACGCCAGACCTTGTAGTTGTTGGAGGGCCAGTCCTCGTTGCCGAAGAAGAGCTGCGCGGCGTGGTAGTCGATGAACTCGTCCACGTCGATGCGCTCGGCGACGTACGCGTAGTGCTCGGGCACGCCCAGGTCGTGGGTGCGCACGTACTCGAGCAGGTCGTGGTAGGGGATGGCGTCCTCGGGCCTGCCCACCTCCACCGTGCCCATCCCCTCCAGGACGACGACCTTCTCCCGGTCGAGCCCCTCGTGGTGCGCGGCGAAGTAGTACTCGTCATAGCGCTCGCGCAGGTCGTGCTGTCCCCAGTACTCCCCGTCGAGGAACACCACGATGGTGCGGCACGCCTGCAAGGGCAGGTCGAGGTCGCGCAGCAGGCCCTGGAGCGTGCAGTCCTTGAGGCGGGAGAAGAGGAGGTCCTGGCCGCCGTTGCGCAGGATGAGCCGCTTGAAGTCCCGGAGCGGCAGCTCGGGGAAGAAGGGCGCCTGGAAGGTGGCGGGGCCGTAGGACTCCTTCGCGTACAGCCGCAGGCCCTTCTGCGGGAGCGCCGCGCTGCCGGAGCCGTGGATGCGCACGCCCGCGTCCTGGGCGAGCACGCGCCGGCCCGTGGCGTCGAACCACTCGACGTGGATGGGGCGCTCCCAGGCCTCGCCCTTCTCCATGTAGTTGCCCGTTCCCCAGTAGGTCTCCCACTCCGGGTGCTCGGCGTGCATGCGGCCGGGGACGTAGATGCCGGCGTCGAAGTCGAAGAAGTTCCCGGGCGCCGTCACCAGCGACATCACGGGCAGCGTGTAGGCCGCGCGTCCCACCAGATAGGTCCGGGTCTGGATGGGGCCCACGGGCGTGTCGCCCTCGAACTGTCGGAAGCGCACCACCGTCGCGAGGGTGACCTCTCCCTCGGGAGGCTGCCAGCGCCACAGCGCCGGTGACTCCTCGGGGTTGGTGGGGATGTGGCTGAGCGGCGCGGAGTCGCCCTTGCGGCCCAGCAGGACCAGGGGCCCGGCATAGACGGGGGAGGCGCGGGTGGGAGGGGAGCCGTCCAGCGTGTAGTGCGTCGTCCCGGTCTGGGGGATGGGCAGCGAGAGCAGGGTGGGGCGGTTGTAGAGGTTCGCGTCGTCGACGGCGGAGCGCCGCTGGAAGTCGACGCGGGCCCGCGCCTGGGCGCCCGTGCTGTCGTGGGCGACGACCCGCAGGGAGTGGCTGTTCTCGTTGGGCGTCCAGGAGAGGGTCCAGGTGTTCGAGGAGATGCGCGCCTCGCCGATGAGCCGCGTGCCCTCGAACACCTCGACGCGGGTGAAGGGCGCGTCACCCTCCAGGGTTCCGCGCAGCAGGTGTCGGGTGTTGTCCATCGACTGGAGGGTGACGGTGGGCGCGGTCGTGGCCTGTCGTGGGGGCGGGACGGGCGCGTGGGCGTGTGCGGAGGGCGCGAAGGCGGAGCAGGCGAGCAGGGTTGCGAGCGCCAGGGGGAGGGGCGTTTTCAGGTGCGTGCCGGGCATGGCTGCGATTGATGGGCATGCGCGCGGGACGAAGCGGACGTTGCCGTGGCCGGGTGAACGGCGCGGCGGCGCGGCTTGCGCGGAGGCGACAGCGGTATTGGACTTCGCGGACGCTGGGCGGGCGACGGGCATCTACAGCGTGACGAGGCCCATCCGCGCGGCGCGGACGACGGCCTCCGTGCGGCGCTGGACACCCAGCTTGGAGAGCACCGCGTTGACGTGGAACTTGGCCGTGTGGTCGCTGATGGAGAGCCGGTCCGCGATGGCCTTGTTCGACAGGCCCTCCGCGAGCAGGGCCAGCACCTCGCGCTCCCGGGGCGTCAGGGCGTCCGGGCCCAGGCTGCCCGCGCGAGCGGAGGACCCCGCGCGGACGGGCGCGCGCGACTCCGCGAGCCCGGGCTCGTAGACGACGAGGCCCCGGGAGACGGCCATGAGCGCCGCGACGAGCGGCGCGGGGGCCACGTCGCGGAACAGCAGTCCTCGCGCCCCCGCCGCGACGGCCTGCTCCCCCACGCTCTCGTCCGTCACCAGCGCGAGCAGGGGCGCGCCCAGCTCCGGCGCCTCCAGCCGGGCCTCCGGGTCCGGAGGGCGCAGGCCGGTGTCCCAGAGCACCACGTCCGGCGCCTCGCCGCGCGAGGACTCCAGCTCGTCCCGAGTCCCCGCGGCGACCACCAGCAGCTCGGCCCCCTGCTCTCCCAGCACCCGGGAGAGCGCTCCCCGGGCGAGCGGATCCTCCGCGACGAGCATCAGGCGAAGGGGGGCGAGGGAGGTGTCCAACACGAGACCTCTTCCATAACCAGCCACGTCCCCTGGCGCTCGCGGGGGTGGTGAATCCCTGGCGCGAGCGGGCGGGCGTGGCTGTTAGCGTGTGCGCGGAGAGGTCATGTCCGGACCGCTCGCCGTCCATGAAGAAGTCTGAAGGAGGCCTCGAGGCATGAAGGGTCGACGTCCCTGGCGCGAGGGGAAGCGCGCGCGCCTGGCGCTCCTGGTGGGCTGCCTGTTGTTCGCCACGAGCCTCCAGGCCGCGCCGCCGCCGTCCTACGCGAAGCTCGGCGACGAGGTGGTCGCGTTCGTGCGCACCCGGTTCTACGACGCGGAGCGCGGCGAGGCGTGGGCCACGAGGCACCAGGACTACGGCGACGCGGCCACCAGCGCCGAGGACTTCGAGCGGCGCACCACCGAGGCGCTCGCGGAGCTGAAGGCGTCGCACACCGCCTACCTTCCGCGCGGCAGCGAGGGCCACGCGGCCCTCTCAGCCATCTTCCAGCGCTACCTGAAGCTCGCGCGCGTCGAGGCGCCCTCCATCGGCGCCGACATCCAGCGGACCCCCGAGGGCTTCTTCCTCCGCCACGTCTTCGTCGGCGGCCCCGCCGCGAAGGGGGGCCTGCTGCGCGGAGACCGGCTATTGTCCGTGGAGGGCAGGCCCTTCGTGTCGCTCGCCGCCCTCGCGCCACGCGTGGGCAAGCCCACCCGCTTCACCGTCGAGCGCACCCGGGGTGGCGAACCCCTCGTCCTCACCGTCACGCCGCGCCGCGTGAATCCGAAGACGGAGTGGCTGGAGAACCAGCAGGCCAGCTCCCGCGTCGTCGAGCGCGACGGGCGCCGCGTGGCCTACCAGCAGCTCTATTCCTGCGCGGGCCCCGAGCACCAGGAGAAGCTCGAGGAAGGTCTCCAGGGTGACTTCGCCCAGGCGGACGCGCTCGTCATCGACTTCCGGGACGGCTGGGGCGGCTGCAATCCCCAGTTCCTCAACCTCTTCGACCGCGCCGTGCCTGTCTTCACCGGCATCCGCCGTGACGGCTCGCGCAACACCTGGACGCCCACCTGGCGCAAGCCCGTGGTGCTGCTCGTCAACGGCAACTCCCGCAGCGGCAAGGAGCTGGTCGCCCACGCCATGAAGCGCCACGGCCTGGCCACCCTCGTCGGAGAGCGCACCGCGGGCGCCGTGCTCGCGGGCACTCCGCTGCGGCTGTCCAATGGCGATCTGCTCTACCTCGCCGTCGAGGACATCGAGGTGGACGGCGCGCGGCTGGAGGGGAGGGGCGTCCCGGTGGACGTGGAGGTCGTGGACACGCTGCCGTTCGCCGCGGGGAAGGACGCGCAGCTCGACAAGGCCCTGGAGGTCGCCGCGAAGGCCGCCGCCGCGCCGTGAGTCCTCAGGCGCGCGAGGACCACCACAGCCAGCCCAGGCCCGCGACCAGCGTCCCCAGCATGCCCAGGATGCCCCACGTCAGGATGGAGCACCCGGGGGATGCGCTGGAGACGACGGGCAGCTTCCGCGTCTTCAGCTCCTCCACCAGCTCCGTCAGCTTCTGGGTGTCGTACGCGAGCGGTTCGCCCTGGCGGAGCTTCCGGCCCAGCTCCGTCAGCTCCCGCTCCGAGTAGAACCGCTCCGACAGGAGCAGGCTGCGTGCCTGGAGCATCCGGTCCGTTCCGGCGCGCGCGGGGTCCAGCCCACAACCCTCGCACGGCGTGAACGCCCCCTCCTTCGTTTCGCCGCATCCGACGCAGACGGCAAAGTTCATGGAGGGCATCCTAGCGCGACACCCCGGGTGGGCTTCCACGGCCTCCCGGTGAGTTCACGCCAGGGTGACGCCGTGGCCGGGCGCGTCCGGGTCGAGGTCCAGTTTTGCACCCGAATAACGGATGCCACCCTGAAACGGATGGCGCGCGATGAACAGCGGCGTGTCCAGGTCCGCGTAGGTGAAGCCGCCCAGCCCCGCGGCCAGGTGCGCCGACGCGCTCATCGCCAGCACGCTCTCCACCATGCCGCCCACCATCAGCTCCAGGCCCGCCGCGCGCGCCAGGCTCCACATGGTCAGCGCCTCCACGACGCCGCACTTCATCGTCTTGATGTTGATGCCGTGCGCGGCCTGCTCGCGGATGAGCCGCAGCACGTCCCTGGCCGAGCGCGCCGACTCGTCGGCGCACACGCGCACGCGCGAGCGGCGCGACACCTCCGCCAGGCCCGCGAAGTCGGAGGCGGGCACCGGCTGCTCCAGCAGCGCCAGCGGCACGCCCGCGCGCTCCAGCTCCTTCAGGAAGGCCAGCGCCTCCGCCACGTCGTAGCCGCCGTTGGCGTCCGCGAAGAGGCGCGCCTGGGGCGCCACCTGGTGGATGGCCACCATCCGCGCGGCGTCCTCGTCCGGCGCCAGGGCCCCCACCTTCACCTTCAACGTGGAGATGCCGCGCCCCAGGATGGCGCGCGCGGACTGCGCCGCGTGCGTCACGTCGCCCGCCGTCACCGTCATGTCGATGTCCAGCGTCGTCCCCGCGCCGCCGAACAACACGGAGAGCGGCACGCGGTGGTGCCGCGCCAGCGCGTCCAGCATCGCCATCTCCACGCCCGCCCTGGCCGCCGGCGCCAGGGGCAGCACGTCCCCGAGCCACTCCGACAGCGGCCGCCACGCGCGCACGTCCTTCCCCGGGAGCGTGGCGCGCAGGGGCTCCAGCGCCGCCAGCGTGCTCGCCTGCGTCTCGCCGCTCACCGCCGGGAAGGGCGCGGCCTCCCCCAGCCCCACCGTGCCGTCCGCCAACGTCAGCGTCACCAGCACGTTCTGCGCGACGTGCTGCGCGCCCGTGGCGATGGCGAAGGGCTCCGTCAACGGCAGGTCCAGCGCGGAGAAGCTCACGGCGGTGATGAGGGTGGGCGTCATGTCGGAGGTCGCATCCTGGCGCATCGTGCAATCGAGCGCGAGAATGACGGGAATGGCCGGTTCCTCGAGGCGACGTCACTTCGTGCGTTTCGATGCGGGCCGAGCCTGACCGAATCGAGGCCATCGATTGTAACCGATGGTTGGATTGTTGGATTGCCACGCCCGGATGAGTTCGATTTCCATCCGGCTGGTCTCCTGGTCAGTGGCGGTTGCGGACTCCCAGAGAATTTCGCGTCGGATGGTGAAGTCCCGTCGGGCCGCCTCATCGAAGTCGAGCGCGATGTAGCGGCTGTCGGCACTACCGAAGTAGTTGATGCTGTTCGTGAGGTCCTTGCCTATGTAGATCTTCCCGTTGGGATAAGTGACCTTGAAGACGACCTTCTTCATTGCGTCCTCCGCCTATTGTCGTCCTGGTTCGGAACGACTCTGGTCGCACTGGCCTCCGTGAGCCAGTTGGCCTGTGTCCGTTGTCCTTCCCACACCCCTGGAGCGCGCAGCATGTCGGCAGCCTCGCCACTCGCCAGTCCGGAGCCCTGGAACCTCGTCGCGCCCGAGTACGTGCGCGAGCTGATGCCCGTGTTCGAGACCTTCGCCCGGGAGGCGCTCTCGCGCGCGGCGGTGGGCGAGGGCTCGCGCGTGCTCGACGTGGCGTCGGGCCCCGGCACGCTGTCGCTGCTGGCGGCGCGGGCGGGCGCGCGCGTGACGGCCGTGGACTTCGCGGCCCGCATGATTGCCGCGCTCCAGGAGCGCACCGCGAGCGAGGGGCTCGCCATCGAGGCGCTCACCGGCGACGGCATGGCCCTGCCCTGGAGGGAGCGGCCGTTCGACGCGGCGTTCTCGCTGTTCGGGCTGATGTTCTTCCCGGACCGGCTAAGGGGTTTCCGCGAGCTGCACCGCTCGCTCGTCCCGGGCGGGCGGGCCGCCGTGTCGAGTTGGATGCCCATGGAGCGCTCACCGGCGATGAACAGCGTATACAAGTGCTTCGCCGAGCTGATGGACGGCGGCGGGGCGCCGCGCGACGGGATGATGCCGTTGTCGGACCCCGCGACGTGCCAGCGCGAGATGAGCGAGGCGGGCTTCGTGGACGTCCAGGTCCACGAGGTGAGCGCGCGGGTGGACTACGCCTCGACGGAGGCCATGGTGGACGCGATGGTGCGCTCCAGCGCTCCCGTCGTGCTCGCTCGCGCCGCGCTCGGCGAGCGGTGGCCCGGCCTCCAGCGGACGCTCGTGGAGAAGGTCAGCGCCGAGCTGGGCCCGGGCCCGCAGGTCTTCCTCTTCAATGCCTACCTCACGGTGGGGGCGCGCCGCTGAGCACGCGCGCGCACGTGACTCGAGGGATTTCCTGACGCGCGTCCTCGCGAGGGTCCCCCGATACCTCACGGAGGATGTCGGCGGATGCGCACCCGAGATCCTCGCTTGTGCCTGTTGTCCTTTCATGGCGACATGCGGGGACTCCGGACGTTTCCGAGATTTGTGGTTCCCCCAGGGGGCTTGGAGGAAATGCCTCCGGGCCATGCATCCGCCCGGAGTGTGCGTGACATGTCGGCGACGGACTCCAGACAGCCGAGGGCGGGCGCGGACACGCTGTTGGCGGCGCTGGAGGAGGCCGAGCGGCACGACTCCGAGGGCTGCATGGTGTTGCTCGCCGTGCGCGACGACGCTGGAGCCATCGTCGACTTCGAGTGGTTGTGGGCCAACCCCGCCGCGGCGCAGGCGTTGCGGCTGGGACCGGAGCCGCTGAAGGGGCGCAGGTTGGGCGAGCTGCCCTCGGGGCTGGGCGGTCGGCTGGCGGTGCTGCGGCACGTGGTGGAGTCGGGGCGTCCGGCCGCGGACAGCTTCCCGGAAGGGGACGCGGTGCTGCATGGCACGGCGGTGCCGCTGCGCGACGGGGTGCTCCTGCGCCTGCGCGACGTGACCAGCGCGCTGCGCGTGGAGGAGGGCCTGCGCGACACGCTGGACTGGGTGCGCGACGTGCTGGAGAGCACGCCCGAGGCGTTCTTCACGGTGGACGCCGAGTGGCGCATCACCTACGTCAACCGGCAGGCGGCCGAAATCACCGGGCGCTCGCAGGAGCAGGTGTTCCGCCGCGTGCTGTGGCAGGCGTGCCCGGAGCTGGTGGGCACGGTGTTCGAGCGCGAGCTGCGCCGCGTGGCCGAGCAGAGCTCCTCCGCCGTCTTCGAGGTGCGCTCGTCCCAGGAGCGCTGGCACGAGGTGCACGCGTGGTGCTCCGGACAGAACCTGTCTGTCTTTTCCCGTGACATCACCGGGAAGAAGCGCGCCGAGGCCGAGCGCGACGCGCTGCTCACCCGCGAGCACTCCGGCCGTCTGGAGGCGGAGGCCCTGGTGCGCGAGCGCACGCAGGAGCTGGTCGACGCGCGCGAGCGCCTGGTGCAGTCGGAGAAGCTGGCCATGGCGGGGCAGCTCGCCGAGGGCGTGGGCCACGAAATCAACAACCCCCTCTCGTACGTCAGCGGCAACCTCCAGTTCGCGCTGGAGCAGCTGGAGCAGCTGGACGGGGGCGGGATGAAGGGCACGCCGCTGGGCGAGGCGTTGGAGGCGCTGCGTGAGGCGCGCGAGGGCGCCGAGCGCATCCGCGTCATCGTCCGCGACCTGCAGACGTTCGCCCGCGCGGACGAGCCCCGCCTGTCGCCGGTGGACGTGCACGCGGCGCTGGAGTTCGGCCTGTCCATGGCGATGCCGCACCTGCGCTACCGCGCGGAGGTGGTGCGGCGCTACGCGACGGTGCCCACCGTCATGGCGCACGAGGCGCGGCTGGGGCAGGTGTTCCTGCACCTGCTGGTCAACGCGGCGCTGGCGATTCCGGAAGGGGACTTCACGCACCACCGCGTCACGCTCACCACGCGGGCGGACGGGCCGTGGGTGGTGGTGGAGGTGGAGGACACGGGCCACGGGATGACGCCGGAGGTCCAGGCGCGCGCCTTCGAGCCCTTCTTCACCACGCGGCCCATCGGCTCGGGCAGCGGGCTGGGGTTGTCGACGAGCCTGGGCATGGTGCGCAGCATGCGCGGCGAGCTGACCGTCACCAGTACGCCCGGGGCGGGGAGCACCTTCCGGGTGCGGCTCCCCGTCGCGGCGGCGGCGAGCATCCAGGACGCCTCGCGCGCGTCGCATGAGGTGCCGGTGCGCAAGCGGGTGCTGGTGGTGGACGACGAGCCGCAGCTGGCGTCGCTGCTGCATCGGCTGTTGGGACGGCACCACGAGGTGGTGGTGGTGCACAGCGGGCGCGAGGCACTGGAGTTGCTGGTGCGCGACGACGACTTCGACCGCGTCTTCTGCGACCTGATGATGGCGGACGTGACGGGGATGGACCTGCACGCGGCGCTGATGGCGCGGCGGCCGCACCTCCTGTCGCGCTTCGTCTTCATGACGGGGGGCGCGTTCACGGAGCGGGCGCGGAGCTTCCTCCAGTCCGTGCCGCTGCCGCGCATCGAGAAGCCGTTCGACCCCGGGACGCTGCGGGCGCTGGTGGAGGGGGCGCCGCCACGCGTGGATGCCGTCGAGGCACCGGCGCGCGTGGCGGGCGGGAGTTGACTACAGCTTCACTTCCTCGCGGTCCGGGTGGGTGATGTAGCCCGTCCCGGCGGCGACCAGCTTCTCCATCAGCTTGTCCATGCCGTTGGATCGCGCGAAGGCCATCTCGTTCTTGGTGACGCCGACCAGGGTGAGCAGCTGCACCTTGCCGCTGGGCAGCGAGAAGTGGTCGGGGCGCGAAGGGTCACGCACGAAGGCGAAGCCGCTGAGCTTGGAGTCGCCGCCGTCGAGCGTGCCCTCCACCGGGTAGCGGTGGTTGAGGGCGAAGGCGCGCATGCACACGAGGTTGTAGGCCATCATGTCCAGCAGCCGGAACACGGGCCACTTGGCCTCCTCCGGCGTGTGGATGACCATCTCGTAGCCGATGCCGCTGGGGGCGTCGTCGGGGAACTCCTCTCCGGGGGCGACGGTGAAGGGGTTGGACAGCCCGCTGGTCACATAGGTCCAGTAGGGGTAGTCCGCGCTGGGTGGGGCGACACGTACGCCCATGGGACCCCAGTTGGGGTCCGCTTCCTCGACCTGCGCGATGTCGCTCTCGATCCACGCCTGGATGGCGTCGGTCTGGTCTAGCGTGAAGACGCCTTCGTCGATGGCGCCGAACATCTTGGGGTACTCGACTTCATCGCGGTCCGCCCAGCAGTCCTCGTACCACTGGATGAAGTCCTCGTCCGTCTCCGGGGCTTTCATGACGGCTCCACTCTAGAGGGTCGCCCCGGTTTCACAACATTCCGAAGCGAGGGCCCTCGCGCCTGTCCGGTGGGGGACGGGGCCCTGTCCGCCAGGGGAGCCGCCAGGCGGCGGAAAGTGGGGGCCCCAGGGGTGTCACGGAGAGCCTGGGGGCGGCAGGCGTCCGAGTACGACGGCCTCCAGGTGGTCCCAGGCGTCGAGCAGGTTCCAGGCGCCCTTCTCGCCCGCGCCCACGGTGGCGCAGAGGGTCAGCGCGCGCTCCAGGTTGGGTTCGGAGGGGGAGGAGAGGGCGAGGGCCGCGGCTCGCGCGAGGAGGCGCCCGCGACCCGCGGGTGTGGCGAGGTCGATGGCGCGCTCGGCCCAGGCCTCGGCGCGGAGGTGGCGGAGGAGGTGCCGGGAGCCCGTGTTCCCCGAGAGCAGGGTCTCCCGGGCGGCGTGGAGCGCCTCGCCTTCGTGGATATGTCGGGTGGCGTGTCCGAGCGCCTGGCCGATGAGGGTTCGCCGGGCGGGCTCATCGAGTCGGGCGGCGAGCTGGGCGGGGCCGGGGTAGTCCCAGGGCCAGGCGGAGCCTCGGGCGATGCGGTCGAAGGGGATGCCGGGGCGGCCCTTGCTGCGGTCCTTGTGTACGCCGGCGAGGACGCGCTGGAGCAGCGCGGAATCTTGCGTGCCGCTGGTGATGTAGCGCCAGTTCCTGTCGAGGGACTCCCAGCGGAGCTTGCCTTGGGCCACGCGCGCCTCGGCCATGGAGAGCATGGCGCGTTGGTCCGCGGCGAACGCTTCGTCCTCGGAGCGTGAGGGCGCGTGGCGCTTCTCCAGCGCCAGCGCGATGACCTCGCGGCTCACGCCCTGGCGGTGCGCATCGAGCGCGGTCAGCCTGGCGGCGAGCCAGGCGTGGATGTCGGGAGACGCGGAGGGCAGGGGTTCGGTGGGGCCGACGGGGTCGGTGCAGACGAGGTCCTGGGAGTACGCGCCGACGCCGTACGCGCCGAAGCGATGGTCGAGCACCCAGGCGTCGTCGACGTCTCCGCGCTCCGTGGCGAACAGCATCCACTGTGAGGCGAGCGTCACGCCGTTGAGTTCGGCCTGTTCGAGGTGTCGGTCGTAATCATCGAGCCGGTGCGGGTGGCTGATGAGGTGCACGCCCGGCACGGTGTCGCCGTTGTCGAGCTCCATGGGGGCGACCCATACGAGGCCGCGCGTGACGAGCAGCTCGCGCAGGTCCTCCGGGAGGTCGAAGCCCCGCCGCCAGAAGGCGGCTTCGTACCGGTCGAGCTGCTCCGAGGAGAAGGGCTCCGCGCCGTGCAGTCCCTCGAAGCCCGCGCTGACCTGCCGGGCACACCATTCATCCCACGTCGCGACGATTCCAGGCATCGCGGTTCATCCTATTCTGGGGCGCCGGGGCGGTTCATCGTTCGAGGGGATTCATGCCACTGAGTTTCAGGGTTCGTGTGCGGAACAGGCTCTCTCAACCCGCGTGTCTGGTGCTGGAGCCCTGGTGTCGCGTTTGTACCCTCGAACCCGGAGGGGTAACCGACATCGAGGTGGAGGGGCCTGAGAAGAATGAAGTCGTGAATGGGAAGTCCGTGCGAGGGGATGGTGGCTTCTTTCCCGTGGAATTGGATGCCCAGTCACTCGTGCTCTGGGGGTGGGGGCGCTCCAATCTCGACTTCGTGACCCCTCCGGTACCGCCGAGCGTGACGGTTCCTCCCAAGCCCGTCTCGAGGTTCAATCTTCGCTTGGAGAACGCACGCAAGACACCGGCACGAATGCTCTTCGAGCCTGGGGCAAGGGTGGTGTTGTTCAAGGCCGAAGCCAGTGAGGGGAGGAGGGTCAATGTCCGCGAGATTCTCGATATCGAGGTACGAATCTCCGGCGCGCAGCGGGAGTCGTCCATTCCCGTCATGGAACTCGACCTGGATGAGCAGGGGCTCGTGGTGCGGATGAACGAGTCCCTCTGTTCCGTAGAGCATTTCGGGGACGTCACGAAGCACTAGGGATGCTGACGCTCCCCGCGCTCAACCCCGCCCGGGCAGGGGCCACGGCTTGAGTCCGGCGATCTGCTCCGCCTCCTCCACCGCGACGCTCAGCCGTGCCCGCTCGCGGCGCACGTAGTCGCGCACCGCGCCGTCCAGCCGCCGGTCGAAGATGACGTGCGCGCTGTGCACCGCCGTGGGCTCGAAGCCGCGCGACACCTTGTGCTCGCCACCCGCGCCGGGCTCGAACACCTTGCGCCCCGCGCGGATGCAGTCGTCCACCGAGTGGTACAAACACACGTGGAAGTGCAGGAACGGGTGCTCCTCGACGCTGCCCCAGTAGCGGCCATACAGCCGCTCCTTCGTCGCCAGGTTGAACGCCCCCGCGATGACCCGCCCCTCGCGCACCGCCTCCACCATCTCCACCGTGTCCGGCATCGCCTGGAACACGCGCGCGAAGAATCCCGGCGTGAGCTGAATCTGTCCCCACGCGTGGCGCTCACACGTCGCCGTGTAGAACCCATACGCGCGCTTCGCGTGCGCCGGCGTCAACTCCGTCGTGCGCACCGTGCGCAGCGTGATTCCCTGCGTCGCCGCCGCTCCGCGCTCGCGCTTGAGCTGGTTGCGCCGCTTGGAGTCGAACCGCGCGAGGTAGTCGTCGTAGCTGACATACCCCGGGTTCTTCCAATGGAACTGGAGCGTCACCCGCCGCGCGAGCCCCGCCTCCTCCAGGAAGTCCGCCTCCTCGTCCGTGGGATACAGGAAGTGCACCGACGAGCACCCCGACTCCCGAGCGCTCTCCACCGCCGCCGACAGGAGCGCGCGCCGCAGCGCGGGCACGTCCTCGCCCGGGGCGACGAGGAAGCGGGGCACCGTGGCCGGGGACAGCGGCCCGCCGACGATGAGCTTCGGGTAGTACTCCACGCCCAGCCGGGCGGCGGCGTCCGCCCACCCGAAGTCGTAGATGTACTCGCCCATGCTGTGGAACTTGCGGTACGCGGGCGCGGCGGCCACCAGCGTCGGCCCCCGCCACAGCGTCAGGTGGTGCGGCGCCCACCCGGTCTCCTCGGTGGCGCTGCCACTCTCCTCCATGGCCGCCAGCCACGCGTGGCGCACGAAGGGAGGCGCGTCCGGCCCCAGGAGCGCGTCCCAGCTGGCGGCCGGGACGTCGGTCACTGCGTCGAGGATGCGGAGGCGGAGCGGGGTATCAGCGGGCACGGGGCCAGTTCTAACGCGGGCCCCGTGCGGGCGCCGCTCCTCGCCTCCCGGGACGTCAGGCGGCCTGGGCCGGGGCGCCCGTCTCCCGGGCGACCTGCCGCGGCTCCGGCCACACGGCCCGCTGGGGAGTGGCGATGCGGATGACCCCCAGCTTCGCCAGCACCTTCATCACCTGCCACGTGGGGTCCACCTCGAACCTGCGCGCCGCGAAGTTCGGGCTCATGCCGTACTTGTGGTGGTTGTTCTGGAACAGCTCACCCATGCACAGCAACTCGACCGGCAGCGTGTTGCGCGACTTGTCGCTGCTGTCGAAGTTCCGGTAGCCGTACTTGTGCCCGCACCAGTTCACGATGGCGCCGTGCACCGGGCCCATCAGGAAGTGGAAGGGCAGCAGCAGGAACTGCCAGGGCGAGGTGGCGAACGCAACGTAGAACGCCGAGTACAGCGCCACCCAGCCGAGCGTCGCCACCCACGAGGTGCGCAGCGTGTCGTCCACCAGCTTCCACTCGGGATAGCCGCCGAGGAAGCGGGCCTCCGGCTGCCCCTCCCCCGTGGTGTACGCGTCGTAGCGCTTCTTCGTGTGGAGCATCATCCGGAAGACGTCCGTGAAGAAGTGGGGCGAGTGCGGGTCCTTCTCCGTGTCGGAGAAGGCGTGGTGCTCGCGGTGCAGGATGGCGTAGGCCCGGGGCGACAGGTACGAGGAGCCCTGCACCAGGTACGTGAGCAGGTGCATCACCCGCTCCGTGCGCGGCCCCATCGTGTACATGCGGTGCGCGGCGTACCGGTGCTGGAAGAAGCTCTGGAAGAAGACACAGAGCAGCCAGTGCGAGACGAAGAAGATGAGGATGGCCATGGCGGTCTCCCGGTTCGGGGCTGAATCCGGGTAACATCGGCCATGTCACGCCAGCGTCATGGCCCTCCCGAAGCCGCCTCCACCGAGCGGCGGAACGGCCCCTGGCTTCATGACGCCATCAGTCGGACGCCCGGTCTCCGAGCATGACGCGCCACGTCCACCGGCGTCTTCCGGTACGGAGGGCGCACACCTTCCTTCGAGAGGAGCACACGCGTGGAGCGGGCGGACATCGTCAGGCTGGACAAGGGGCACGTCTGGCACCCGTACACCGCCATGGAGGCGTACATCGCCCAGACAGACCCGCTGGTCATCCAGCACTCGGAGGGGCCGTACCTCTTCGACGTGGACGGGCGGCGCTACCTCGACGCGAACGGGTCCTGGTGGGTGTCCACCCTGGGGCACCGGCATCCCCGGTTGGTGCGGGCCCTGACGGAGCAGGTCGGCCGGATGCCGCACGTGTCGCTGGCGGGCATCACCCACGAGCCCGCGGCGCGGCTCGGGGCGGAGCTGGCCGCCATCGCCCCCGGCGCGGACCGGCCGGACGTCCCCGCCGCCGAGCGGCTCACGCGCGCCTTCTACTCCGACAACGGCAGCACGGCGGTGGAGGTGGCCATCAAGATGGCGGCGCAGTACTGGGCGCAGAACGGCCGCCCCCGGCGCACGCGCTTCATCACCCTGTCCGGCGCGTTCCACGGCGAGACCATCGGCTCCACCAGCGTGGGCGGCGTCCCGTTGTTCCGCGAGGTGTTCGGGCCCCTGCTGTTCGACGTGGTGCACGTGCCGTCCCCGGCGGAGGAGGGCGGCTGGGAGCGCGCCTTCGAGCAGGTGAAGGCCGCGCTGCGCGAGCACCCGGATGAGATCGCCGCCGTCATCCTGGAGCCCGTCATCCAGGGCGCGTCCGGCATGTACATGTACTCGCCGGACTTCGTGCGCGCGGTGCGCGAGGCCACGCGCGAGGTGGACACGTTCCTCATCGCCGACGAGGTCTTCACCGGCATGGGGCGCACGGGCGCGCGCTTCGCGGTGGACCTGGCGGGCGTGGTGCCGGACATGCTGTGTCTGGCCAAGGCGTTGTCGGGCGGGCTGATGCCCTTCGCGGTGACGATGGCCTCCGAGCGCGTCTTCTCCGGCTTCCTCGGCGCGTCGTCGCGGGCGCTGTATTACGGGCACTCGTACTGCGGCAACCCGCTGGGCGCGGCCGTGGCGCGAGAGGTGCTGGCGGTGTACCGGGACGAGGACGTGCTGGGGCAGGTGGCGCGCAAGGCCCCGCGCGTGAAGGCCGCCTTCGAGCGCATGGCGGGTTCGCTGCCGGGCCTCGTGCGCCCGCGCGCGGTGGGCATGGTGGGCGCGGTGGACCTGGGAGGGGGCGGCTACCTCGCGCGCAGCGGCTGGCGCGTGTACGAGGCGGCGCGCAGGCGCGGGCTGTACCTGCGCCCGCTCGGCGACACCGTGTACATCGCCCCGGCGCTCAACATCCCCGACGCCGCGCTCGACGAGCTGCTCGGCGGCGTGGAGGAGTCGCTGCGCGAGGTGCTGAAGGGCTGAGGGGCGCGGCGCGTGGCCCGCGCGGCGTCAGCTCTTGCCCGCGGGCGGCGCCAGTGACGGGCTCACGCCCATGCGGCGCTCCTGTCGGAAGAGGATGACCTCGCGCACGACGACCTGGACGGCGGCGGCCACGGGCACGGCCACCACCGCGCCGACGATGCCACCCAGCTCCGCGCAGAAGAGCACCGCCAGCAGGATGATGAGCGGGTTGACGTGCACGGTGCGCCGGAACACGAGCGGCGCCAGCACGTTGCCCTCGAGCTGCCCGTACAGCACGAAGTACGCGAGCACGCCCACCGCGAGCCACAGGCCGCCCGTGGCCAGGGACAGCAGGGTGATGAGCCCGCCGGCCACCACCGGCCCCGCGTAGGGCACCATGCTGGAGAAGCCGCTGACGATGCCCAGCGGCAGGAAGTACGGCACGCCGAGCACCGCCAGCACCGTGGAGGTGAGCAGCGCGTTGAAGGTGCAGATGAGCGTCAGGCCCATCAGGTAGCCGCCGGTGGCCCGGTACACGTTGCGCAGCACTCGCACGTAGCGCAGCCGGTGCTCGGGGCCCGCCAGGTCGAGGAGCCGGCGCAGGAGGCCCCCGCCGAAGACCAGCATGAACACCACGAGGAAGAAGACGGTGAGCACGGCGCCCGCCAACCCCACCATGCTGCCGATGGCGCGCACCAGGAGACCCGGCAGCTCGCCCGAGGCGAGGCGGGGCGTCGCCTCCACCAGCTCGCGCGACCAGCCCATGTTCTGGAGCCGCTGGAGGATGCTGCGGATGGGGCGCGAGTCGCGCAGCTCCTGGGTGATGTGCGGCCACTGCACCAGCAGCGCGTCCACCTGCGCCGCCGCGGCCGGGATGATGAGCAACGCCAGGGTCGCGAGGACCGCGAGCGCGCTCAGCAGCATCACCGCGATGGCCAGCGCCCGGGGGACCCGCCACCGCTCCAGCCGCGACACCCCATGCTCCAGCGCCAGCGCCAGCAGCGCCGCGATGCCGGTGAGCGTGATCGCCATCCGCGTCCGCACCACCAGCACCACCAGCGCCATGACGCCCAGCACCACGAGGCACACGGTGAACACCGTCTTCGGCGTCACCTGTGAGCGTTGTCCCGCTCCGCCTTGCTCAGCCACCGTCCCCTCTCGCTCGACCCGCGATACACCCCGTCCCCCTGGAGTGTGTCGTGTCCGGCCCGCGCGCCAGTGCCCCCCACCTGGCCACGGCCCACGAGGTGTCGAGTCGTCCACGGGCGAGCGAACGGCCCGCGCGATGCGTCCGGTGGCGGACAGGCGTGGGCCGGGTCCGCCGCGGCGCTCACCGGGGCGCTAGTTGCGCGACGGGAAGATTCCCTCCATGGCGATGATGAAGTTGAGGCACAGGAACGGCGACATGTTGTTGTGAGGCTGGCTGCCGCCCGCCGCGCCGATGGCCGCCGGGTTCATCGTCCCGTCGATGGGCGCGGAGCGATAGTTGAGGATGGTGGCGTTGGTGTCGGCCGCCAGCACCGTGCCGATGGGCGTCTCCACGTCTCCGCTCTGCGAGCTGACGTTCAGCGAGTGGGTGTGCGCGGGCATCTGGTTGGAGAGGAGCGTCACCGTCTCCGACCCGCCCTGTTCTCCGAGCGTGCGCGGCGACAACCCGGGGCCCTGTCCCTGCTGCATCGGAGAGCGCCCGCGCAGGTCCGGGAGCGCGAAGGTCGTCTGCCCGTTGCCTCCATAGGTGGTGCCCAGGATGGAGAAGAGCGCCGTGTTCTGCGCGATGGAGAGCAGCTGGCCCTGGCAGAACTGCCAGCCGCGCGGCGGGAAGTTGCCAGCGAACAGCCGGATTTCACCGATGAATGGTTCGGACACGCGAACACCTTTCGACGAAGGGATGTGGATTCAGTTGAGACAACGGATGCGACAGGTGTCTCAGCAACTCTTCGGCCAGCATCCGAGGTCCGGAAATCCCCGCGTGAATGCCGCGTCGCGGCTCCCCTCTTCGAGAGGCATGCGCGGCCACGAGGCACGCCCACGACCGGAGGTGTCGTGCGTTCCGGGCAGACGCTGCGTGCGTTCGGAGGGGACGCGTCAGGTTGGGCTGCTCGCGTCATCGCACCCGCGTCGCGCCCGTTCGCCCTGGCGGGTTGGACCCCGGAGTGGCGCGCGCCCCCCTGGCGCGTGGTTTGCTGTTGGACATCGCCCCGAGTTGTCTCGAGGAGGAGGAACACCATGGATCAAGTGAACTGGCGGCGCCCCGTATGGGGGAGGGGGCTGCTCCGCGCTCTACCGATGACGACCCTCCTGGTGCTGTCGGCGTGTGAGGAAGGGACGCAGGGACCTCCGGGACCGCAGGGTCCCCAGGGGCAACAAGGACCCGCTGGGGTGCAAGGACCCAAGGGGGACACGGGAGATGTCGGACCCCAGGGCGCGCAGGGACCCAAGGGGGACACGGGTCCTCAGGGGCCCGAGGGGCCTCAAGGTCCGCAGGGGCCGGCGGGGTCTGGGGGTGGACCGCAGGGCGAGGCGGGCAAGAACGCGGTGGCGCGCACCACGGCGGAGGCCGAGGGCGCGAACTGCGCGACGGGCGGGGTGAAGCTCGAGGCCGGCGTCGACGACGACGGTGACGGCGCGCTGGACGAGGACGAGGTGGACTCCACCAGCTACGTCTGCAACGGCCCGCAGGGGCCGCGGGGCGTCGAGGGTCCCCAGGGCACCCAGGGTCCGCAGGGCCTGCGCGGCGAGACGGGGCCCGTGGGCGCGGCGGGGCTGCACGCGCTGTCGGCGACGAGCGCCGAGCCCGTGGGCGGCAACTGCGCCACGGGCGGCGTGAAGCTCCAGTTCGGTCTGGACGCCAACGGCAACGGCACGCTGGACGAGGGCGAGCAGAACGCGGACCTGACGCGCTACGTGTGCAACGGCGCGCAGGGCCCGAAGGGCGAGCCCGGCGAGACAGGGCCGCGAGGCGAGACGGGGCCGGCGGGCGCGACGGGTGCGACAGGCGCGACGGGCGCGACAGGGCCGCGGGGCGAGCAGGGCCCTCCGGGCGCGACGGGCATCTACGGTGACGGGTCGTCGGGCAATTGGAACGTCACGGGCACCATCAACCTGACGAACGTCAGCGGCTACAACAGCCTGACCGCCGAACAACGGACCCTGCAGTTCACCAACGTGAACATCATCGGTAACCTCATCGTCCCCAGTGGCACGGTCATCCGGGCGACGGGGGATGTCACCCTCAACAGCGGCTACACCATCACCGTCGACCAGTCCGCCTCCGACAATGGCGTGGGGCCAGCGGAGTCGGGCGTGGCGCGCATCCCCGCGAGCGAGTACGGGGGCGGCCTCGGTCTTCCAATGCTCGCGGCGTCGCAGCTGCTGAAGCCGGGCCCCAAGGGCGGCGGCTCGGGCGCGAAGACCACCGCGGGCGTCGGGGGAGACGGGGGTGGCACGCTCGTCATCCTCGCGCAGGGCACGGTCCGCATCCAGGGCGGGGCCTCGATCCACGCCAATGGTGATTCCGGGTTCTCCGCAGCGGATATGAGCAACCTGCCGGGCGGTGGCGGCGGCGCTGGCGGCGTCATCGTCATCGTGGGCAAGTCGGGCATCAACATTGGAGGCATCGTGTACGCCGTTGGCGGGAACGGCGGCGCGGGCGACAACACGGGCAACCCGAGCCCCGGCAAGGGCGGTGGCGGTGGCGGCGGTGGTGGCATCATCCACCTGCTCTCCGCGGCGCCCATCACGCTGACGGGCACGACCAACGTCACTGGAGGTGCCGCGGGCACCACGGAAGGGCCGACGGGGGCCAGCACTGCTACGACAGCGGGCGGTGGCGGTGGCGCGTCGGGTGGCAATGGCGGCTCCGGCGGAGTCTCCATCGCCACCCCGGCCACGGCGGGCTCGAACGGCTACGTCTTCCAGACGGTCACCCCACTCCCGGAGAACCTCTTCCTCTAGCCGAGGACGCCTCCCTCACCCGGAGGTGGAGGGACGGCCCGCGAGCACATCCGGCTCGCGGGCCGTTCGTGTCTTCGGGCGCCGCGTCCCCCCGCGCGAGCGCGTCGCGGGCTCGCGGCGCAGGTAGCGGTCGAGCAGGACGACCACGTCGTCGATGAACTCCGGCCGGTCGAGCAGCTCCGGCCGCGCGCAGGCCGCCTCGTGAATCACCGCGTGCATCGTCACGCGCAGCACGAAGGCCGCGAGCGCCAGGTCCGGCACCTCGCGCGCGAAGGGCTCCAGCGCCCGCATCCAGAAGCGCTCCACCTCCGCGTCAGAGACCTCGGGGATGGCGCGGGCGGAGCGGGGCAGCTCCTCGGTGAACACCCGGTGCAGCTCGGGCGCCACGCGGTGCTCGGCCACGGCCGCCTCGACCACGAGCCGCAACATCACCGGCAGGGACGGCTGCGCGCGCAGCACGTCGACGGCGCCCTTCATCCCCACGCGGGACTTCGCCACGTGGCGGCGTTGCAGCTCCACGACGAGCGCCTCCTTGTTGGGGAAGTACTGGTAGAGCGACGCGATGTTCACCCCGGCGCGCTCGGCCACCCGGTTCGTGGTGAAGCCCGCCCAGCCGTGGCGCACCAGGATGTAAGCCGCCGCTTGCAGGATGGCGTCGACCGTCGCCACCGCGCGCTCCTGCGTGGGCCGTTTCCGAGGAGAGGTCCGTGTCCTTCGCGACGCCATCGCGGGCTCCGGGATGCAAGTTGTGAATCCAAGCTCCAGCTTACATTCTCGTGGCATGTCCTCCCAACCCGACCTCGCCGCCCGGTGGCGACACTTCCAGGCGACCAACGAACACCGCCGCGCCGTGCGTGACTTCGACGGCGCGCCGCTCGACGACGCGGACGTGCGCGCGGTGCTGGAGGCCGCGCTGCTCGCGCCGTCGAGCGGCAACCTCCAGCCCTACCAGCTGCACTGGCTGCGCGACGAGGCGGTGCGGCGCCGCGTGGCGGAGGCGTGCAATGGACAGCGGGCCGCCCGCTCCGCGTCGACCCTGGTCGTCATCGCCGCCAGCCGCCGCATCGGCCTGCGCACGGCGGCGAGCTGGCGGGCCCACCTGGACCAGCCCAACGGGCTGGACGCCCGCTCGACCGCCTGGCACCTGGGCGAGGCCCGCAAGTTCTCGCGCTTCCTGCGCATCGCGCCGCTGTGCCTGTGGACGCCGCCGCGCATGCTGCTGTCGGCCTTCGCCCCGGTGTACTCATTGCTCCCCGTCGGGACGTCGGGCCTGCGCCACTGGGCGGCCCGGAGCGGCGTCTACGCGGCGCAGACCCTGATGCTCGCGGCGTCCGCGCGCGGCCTGGACTCCTGTCCCATGGAGGGCTTCGACGCCGGCCGTGTCGCCCGCGCGCTGGACCTGCCGCGTGGCACCGTGATTCCCATCGTCATCGCCCTGGGGCGTCGTCGCCCGGACGCGCGCCTCGAGCCCCGCTGGCGCCGGCCGCGCGCCGACGCCATCGTCGAGCACTGAGCACCCCTCGCGGGACGCGGCGCTCGGAGCAATCGCCGCCGGTGTCGTTCGTGTGGAGGGGGCATGGCTCGCATCCCCTCGGCGGGGCCCTGGTGCCCTCAGCCCGCGCTCGGCGCGGGTGTCCACTCCATGGCGACGTACGGGTCCTCCGGTCGCGCGGGGGCCGTGTCGAGGAAGCCCAACCGGACATACAGCCGACGCGCGGGGCTGCCCTGCAACACGTGCAGCTTGAGCGGCACGCGCGCCCGCCTCGCCTCCTCCTGCAGCTCCCGCAGCAGCCGCGTCCCCAGCCCACCGCCCCGGTACGCGGGCAGCAGCGCGACATTCACCAGCCACCACTCCCGCGCGCTCCGCGCCACCAGCAACCGCCCCACGGGCTGGCCCTCCATCAGCAGCAGGCGATCCTCCGCGGTGGGGAAGCGCGCGGCCCAGGCCCGGCGCTGCGCCAGCCACTGCATCCGCAGGAACGCCTCGCGCTGGGGCGGTGTCCATCCCCACGTGGCCAGCTCGCCCTCGCGGGTGGCGGCGTACAGCGTGAAGAGGAAGCCCTCGTCGGAGTCCAGTGCTGGACGTGTGCTGAAGGACACGGTGCCGCCCAGCATGTCCGCGCGGGCCACCGTGCGTCCATCTCCGGACGGCGCCCGGGCCCGGGCGTCCTCCTCCTGACGCGACCTGGGATGGGGGCGGGTCCGGACGTCCCAGGAATCACGGGCAGCACGTCAGACCCGGATGCGAGCCTCGGGCGCAATCGAACAGGAGCACGAGATGAAGAAGACGCGAGACCATGAACTGGCGCTGGCCCTCGAGGAGGCGCGCGAGACGGAGGAGCGGTGGCGGGGACTGGCCGCGCGGCTCATCGAGCTGGGTGACGACGCCATGGACGCGCAGCTGCTCGTCGCCTTCCGCGCCGCCCGGGACGAAGGGGTCGTCCCTCCCGACGCGGGCTTCTTCCTCGTCGCCCACATCCTCACCGCCATGGCGGACGAGGCGCTGACCGAGGTCCCCCGCGTCCAGCGGCTCGCGCTCGAGCTGGACGTCATGGAGCGGGAGTACGGCGTGGACGACGGCGTGTGGGCGGACAACACGGAGCCCGCGCCCGAGGACTGGGAGGCCCTGTGCATCGAGTACGAGGCCGCCTGCGACGAGGCCCGCGCCGCCTTCTTCCGCGCCTACGGCGAGGAGGACATGGCCCGCATGTACCTGGAAGACCGCGGCAGCTTCCACCGCCGCTTCGAGAGCGGCCGGCGCTTCTTCCACGGCCTGCCCATGCACTCCGAGCACCTCCACTGAGGACCGGGAGCCTGGATGCGATGCGTCAGCCACCGGACATCCGGGGCGCTGGCCGGAATCGACCGCGAGGCGCGGGAAGAAACCCCGGACTCCGCGTTCTCTCCGGCACGACCCGGGACGCCGCCGCGCGGCCCGCAGCCTCCGCCGCTCCTGTCTCCGCGCCCCAGTCACGGAGCCTGGGGGCGTCGTGTCCGGGTCGGTTTCGGGATGCCGTCGGGGGCCCGGTGTGGGGTTCCCCGGCGGAAGAGGGTGGAGCGGACCTGGGGGTCTGGCTCCGCCCTCGCCTGGTGGAGTCAGCAAGGGGGCAAACGCGCCGCGTCACACCCATGGCGCAATCTTACGGTAACAGGCACGTCAATTAGTCGCGCTTCAGGATGGCGCAATGCGGCTTTGAGGCGCGACCTTGTGCGGCACTGGCGTTTTGCGCCGACGCACCCTATTTCGCCGCGCGACTTCGGTGGCGCGGGTTGGTGGCGGAACGGAAGTCAATGCATACCACGGTTGTAGAGACTCGAAACTCCAAGGCGAGTCTCTCGCGGGCGGCGCGCGTCTCCGAATGGACCCCCTCCAAGGGTTCGGGGCCGCGCGCCGCCACGCTTCTTTTCGGGGTAGGCCGCCTGGGCTCGCGCGACGTCGCGCGGCGGTAGAGTGCGCCGCCATGACGACCGCCCACGCCACGCGCCTGCTCGACCTGCTCTGGGAGCGCTACGCCTCCGAGGTTCCCTTCGCACGCACCTTCGTGCGGCTGTCCGGGGGCGGCTTCCGCAACGACCACGTCGCGCTGCGCTCGCTGGCGCGCCCCGGGGGCGGCATCGCGCTGTTCTCCCGGCCCTTCGAGCGGCTGGGCTGGAGGCCCGCGGGGGCCTACGTGTTCCCGGACGCGCGCCTGTCCGCCATCTACCTGTCCCATCCCGCGGGCCTGCCGCGCGTGTTCATCTCCGAGCTGCGGTCGGAGGAGCTGTCGCCCCGGGCGCGCGAGCTGCTCTCGACGCTGCCCGAGGACCCGGAGCCGCCGGAGGACGTGGACGCGCTGGCGGCGTGGTTCCGCGCGCCGCCGCCGCCCTCCGAGGCCGCGCTCCTGGAACTGGAGAAGGAGTCGCAGTACGGCGCGTGGCTCCTGGCCTTCGGCCGCAAGGTGAACCACTTCACCGGCTCCGTGGACGACGTGGAGGCCTGGCAGCGGCGCATGCGCGAGGCGGGCGTGCCCATGAAGGCGGACATCGAGGGCGCGCCCGGCACGGCGCTGCGGCAGACGGCCACCCACGCCGCGCCGCTGCCGGTGGCGCTGAAGGAGGGCGGCACCCGCGAGTGGCCCTACGCCTACTTCGAGATTGCCCAGCGCGCGCCGGACTTCGACGGCTTCCTGGGCCCGCAGGCCCGCGCGCTGTTCGACATGACGAAGCGCTAGCCCCCGCGCGCCCTCAGCGCAGCGAGCGGATGACGCGACAGGGGTTGCCGGCGGCCAGGACGTAGGGCGGGATGTCCTTCGTCACCACGCTGCCGGCGCCGATGGTGACGCCCTCGCCGATGGTGACGCCCGGCAGGATGATGGAGCCTCCGCCCACCCACGTCTTCGCGCCGATGCTCACCGGCTTCGTCAGCTCCGGGCCCTTGATGCGCTCGTCCGCGTCCAGCGGGTGCGTGGCCGCGTAGACGTGGACGTTGGGGCCGAAGGCCACGTCGTCTCCAATCGTCACCGTGTTGCAGTCGAGGATGACGCATTGGAAGTTCATGTAGACGCGCGCGCCCAGGCGGAGGTACGCGCCGTAGTCGCAGTGGAAGGGCGGCTCGATGTAGACGCCCTCGCCCAGCTCGCCGATGAGCTGTCGGAGCAGCGTCTGCCGGAGCGCGCCGTCCTCCATGAGGGTGTCGTTGAAGGCGCGCAACAGGCGCCTCGCCCGCGAGCGCTCCGCCACCAGCTCCGGGTCGTTGCCGAGGTACAGCTCGCCCGCGAGCATCTTCTGCTTCTCGGTCTTCGCCATGGGGCGGCAGTGTGGGGGAGCCGACGGGATGGCTCCATGCGTCGAGGACGGGGTGTCCGTTGCCGGACGCGCGCGGCCGCACCCTGTGGGTGGAAAGTTCCGAGGTCCAACGATTGGGCGACGAAGGAATGGGGGCGTGGGCGGCGTGGAGTCGCGGCCGGGGCGCAACAGGATGCGCGGGAGACGGGCCGCCTCGGGTAGTGTGCCGCGGACTTCCTGACCCGTTGGGGGACCCGTGATGTGGATGGTGGCGAGACTCGTGAGCGTGGGGTGGGTGTTGCTGGGCGCGCTCCCTGGCTTCGCGCAGCAGGGGGGAGGGGTCCCGCCTCCTTCGGTGCCGACTCCTGCGGAGGTCGCCGCGCGCGCCGCGAAGTCGTCGCGCCCCTCCGTGGAGTCGGTGCTGGCCACGTGCCAGCGCGCGGCGCGCTTCCGGGAGGTGGTGCTCTCCCCGGACGGGGGCCGCGTGGCGTGGGTGGAGGTGGCTCCGGGCGGCACGCTCATCCAGGTGGTGCCGCGAGGGGGCACGGAGGCGCATGCGGTGCGGGTCAGCGCCTGTCACGGGGTGAGCGCCTGTGACGAGTCCTCCGTCGCGTGGAGTCCGGACGGGCACCAGCTGGCGTTCCTCTCCGACGCGGGGCGCTCGAGGCAGGCCCAGCTCCACGTGGTGGACGTGACGGTGGGCGGCGAGGCGCGCGCGCTGACGTCCTTCGAGGCGCCGCTGGCGATGCCCCGCTGGTCCCCGGACGGGAAGACGCTCGCGGTGCTCGTCATGCAGGGCGAGGGCGCGGAGCACGCGCGCGGTCCGACGGAGGCCGCCGCGCGGGAGACGGGCGTGGTGCGCGAGTCCTCGCCGGTGCAGCGCGTGGCGTTGGTGTCGGTGGCGGAGGGCAAGCACCGCTTCGTGTCTCCGGAGGGGTTGTACGTCTACGAGCATTCGTGGAGTCCCGAGGGCAATCGCCTGGCCATCGTCGCGGCGCCCCCGCCCGGGGACGCGCACTGGTGGACGGCGAAGCTGCACGTGGTGGAGGCGGCGAACGGGCGCACGCGCGTGGTGCACGCGCCGAAGTGGCAGCTCGCCGAGCCGACCTGGAGTCCGGATGGCCGGCAGCTCGCCTTCGTCGAGGGGCTGATGAGCGACCAGGGCGTCACGGGCGGCGACGTGTGGGTGACCCCCGTTGATGGCGAGGGCAAGGCGCGCAACCTGACGCCGGGGATGAAGGCCACGGCGTCGAGCCTCGCGTGGGTGTCCGCGCGCAAGCTGCTCTTCGGCGGGCAGGTCGGGGGCGAGTCCGCGGTGGCGTCGGTGGACCCGGTGAAGGGCGGCGCGACGGTGCTGTGGTCGGGGCCGGAGCACCTGCGGGCGGGGGAAACGTCGCTGTTGTCGTTCTCCCGCGACGGCGCGGTGAGCGCGGTGGTGCGTGACTCCTTCACGCGGGCGCCGAACGTGTGGGTGGGGCCGGTGGGCGCGTGGGAGCAGCTCACGCGGCGCGAGGACGACCTGAGCGCGTTGGCGGGCGCGGTGCGCAGCGTGTCGTGGAAGAACGACGGGCTCGACGTGCAGGGCTGGCTGATTGCCCCGGCGGCGAGCGCGGCGCCGACGAGTGGGGGGCGCGCGCCCATGGTGACGATGATTCACGGGGGCCCGGCGGCGGGCGTGGTGCCCCAGTTCCTGCCGCAGGTGCTGGTGCTGACCAGCCGTGGCTACTACGTGTTCTTCCCGAACGCGCGCGGCAGCTACGGACAGGGCGAGGACTTCGTGCAGGCCAACCGGCGGGACTTCGGCTTCGGCGACCTGCGCGACATCCTCGCGGGCGTGGACGCGGTGCTGGAGCGCGCGCCGGTGGACTCCTCGCGGCTGGGAGTGTCGGGGTGGAGCTACGGCGGCTACATGGTGATGTGGACGGTGACGCAGACGCAGCGCTTCAAGGCGGCGGTGGCGGGCGCGGGCATCTCCAACTGGCAGAGCTATTACGGCACCAACCACATCGACGCGTGGATGCTGCCGTACTTCGGGGCCACGGTGTACGACGACCCGGAAATCTACACGCGCAGCTCGCCCCTCAACTACGTGAAGCTGGCGCGCACGCCCACGCTGCTGTTGCACGGGGAGCGGGACCTGGAGGTCCCCGCGTCGCAGGCCTACGAGTTCCACCGGGCGCTGAAGACGCTCGGGGTGAAGACGCAGCTGGTCGTCTACGCGGACGAGGGCCACATCTTCCGCAAGCCGGAGCACCAGGTCGATCGGCTGCGGCGCACCGTGGAGTGGCTCGACGCGCACCTGCAACCCGGAGGCTCGGGGCACGCGCGGGTGGTGACGCCCACGCGTTAGGAGGCGGGAGGCGCGGCTGGCGGCTCGGGCGCGACGAGGGAGGTGAGGACGTGGTCCCTCCAGCGCCCGTCGATGCGCAGGAAGTCCCGCGCGTAGCCCTCCACCACGAAGCCCAGGCGGCGCAGCACGGCGGCGCTGCGCAGGTTCTCCGGCAGGTGGTTGGCCTGGATGCGGTGCAGGCCCATGGTCGTGAAGGCGTGCGTGCACACCGCGCGCAGGGCCTCGGTCATCAGGCCGCGGCCCTCGTGGCGGTGGTCCAGGCCATAGCCCAGGTCGGTTGCCTGCAGGGGCCCTCTGCGGATGTGCGTGAGCGAGATGTTGCCGATGACGGGCGCGGACGACAGCGGCTCCGAGCGCGGGAGCATGAGCAGGCGCAGCGAGACGTCGAGCCGCGCGTCCTCCAGGTCCTGGGCGAGCCGGGTGCGCCAGTACGTCAGCGTGAAGAAGTTCGGGGGCCGGGTGGGGGACACCGGTCCGAGGTGATCCCGGTTGGCTTCATGGTAGGCGACCACGCGCGCCGCCGCGTCGGGGGGCAGTTGGGTCAGTCGCAGGCGCTCGGTGAGGAGCAGGACGGGGTGCTTGTCGGAAGCCATGGCGTGGGGCGCCCCGGAGGCTAACGCTTCCGGAGCCGTCATGCCCCTGGATGCGGAAGACGCCGCGAGGGTCGTCGGGGAAAGCCGCGGTCCTCCCGCGCGTCAGGGGCACGAGAGGACCGTCTGGCGTTTCCGCGCGCCTCAGCGGGGAGACGTGTCGTCGCTCCCGCTCGGCTGCGAGCCCTGGTGCGACGACGTGTCGCTGGATGAGCCCGGCTGCTGCTCGTGGCCGCCGCCGCCGGTGCCGCTGGAGGAGCCCGACGGCTGCTCCTGGCCGGCGCCGCCGGTGCCGCTGGGATTCGAGCCCGTGCCGTGATGGGCGCCACCGCTGGTGCCCTGTCGCTCTCCGCTGCCGCCGACGGCGCGCGACTCGCGCTCGACGATGATTTCGACGCGGCGGTTGTTGGCGCGGCCCTCCGGGGTGTGGTTGGAGGCCACGGGCTGGTACTCGCCCAGGCCGCGCACCTGGATGCGATTGGCGGGGATGCCCCGGTCCATGAGGTAGTCCTTCACGCGCTCGGCGCGCTGATAGGACAGCGTCTCGTTGAGCTGGTCGGAGCCCTGCGAGTCGGTGTGGCCCTCGATGAGCAGCGGGTTGTCGGTCTGCTTCAGCACCTCCGCCACGTCGGTGAGCCGCTGCCGCGCGATGGGGAGCAGCTCCGACTTGCCCGACGCGAAGAGCACGCTGCCGGAGAGCGTCAGCACGGTGCCGCGCTCTTCCTCGCGGACCTTCAGGTCCTGGTTGGCCTGCTCGAGCTTGGAGAGGGCCTCGGACGCCTTGCGATCGGCCTCCTCGCTGGTCTTGCGCTCCGCCTCCAGCTCCGCCGTGCGCTGCTGGAGGGCCTGGTTCTCCGCGGCCAGACGCTGCGCCTCGGCCTCGAGCTGCTGGCGACGCGCGGACTCCTCGGAGAGCTGCTGCTGGCCCGCCTGCTGCTGGCGGGACCACTCCTCCTGCTGGGCCATGCCCTGCTGGCGCATCCGCGACGCCTGCTGCTGGAGCGCCTGGGCCTGCGCGAGCTGGGACTGGGCCCGCGCCAGCTCCCGCGACGCGAGGTCCGCGTCACCCAGCGCGGCGGCGGTCTCCGCCTTGCGCAGGGCCACGTAGGACAGCACGCGCACCTTCTGCGAGTCCTCGTCGCGGCGGTAGGCCTCCTCGGCCTTCTTCAGGGCGGCGCGCGCGTCGGAGACCTCGCGCGGGCGCTCGCGCCCCTGCTTGCTGCCGATGAGCTCCTTGTAGGCGGAGCGCGCCTCGGTCAGTTCCTTCGGTTCCTTCGCGCTCGCGCCGCCGGCGACGAGGAGCGCCGAGGCCCCGATGAGGGCCTTCCATCCACGCTTGCTTCGCACCATGACAACTCTCCTCTCGGGACGGGTGGCTCACTCGAGGCCGCGTTTCAGCTGCTCGGCCTGCTGGGTGGTCTGTCGGGCCTGGGCCTCGAGCTGGGTCGATTGGGCGATGGCGAAGGCGAGGTCCGCGTCCGCGTCCGCCTGCATGAAGCTCAGCTCGGCGCCTTCCTTGTCCTTGTCGCGCAGCAGCTCCTCGCCGCGGTTGACCTGCTGTCGGGCGAATTCGAGGTGGCGGGCGGCTTCGGGAACGCGGGCCGCTCCCGCGCCTTCCGCGGCGCGCATCGAGGCCACGGCCTCCGTCCGCTCCTTGTTCGAGATGTGGGTGACTTGCTGGCTCGCGCAACCCATCAGGGTCGTGAAGAGCACGGCGGCAAGCAGCTTCGGGCGCACGGTTCACCTCCGGCCGTCGGTCCATGGAGCGCGGGCGTCGCGCTCCAGGGCAGAAGTGTGTTCGGGGCGACACGCTGGCAATTCACGCGGACCCCGGCCGCCCGGGGGGGAGGCGGCCGTCCCGGTGTCGTCGTGCCGCGCCCTTGCGCGCGCGCCGCACCGTGCCAGGGCAGGCGGCACTGGCCGGCGGGCATGGGGAAGGGTAGGAGGTGTGGCATGCGCCTGCACCTCGTGGATGGGACGTATGAGCTGTACCGGGCCCACTTCTCTCCCCGTCCGGGCCACACGTCGCCGGATGGGCGCGACGTGAAGGCCACGGTGGGGGTGATGTCGTCACTGCTCATGTTGCTGCACGACGCGGGCGAGGCGGTGACGCACGTGGCGGTGGCGTTCGACAACCCCATCCGCTCGTTCCGCAACGCGCTGTTCGACGGCTACAAGAGCGACGAGGGCGTGCCGCCGGAGCTGCATGCGCAGTTCGACCTGGTGGAGGAGGCGGTGGCGTCGCTGGGCGTGCGCGTGTGGTCCATGAAGGAGCACGAGGCGGACGACGCGCTGGCCACGGCGGCGGCGCGTTGGGCCGGGGAGGTGGAGCAGGTGCGGCTGCTCACCCCGGACAAGGACCTGGGCCAGTGCGTGCGGGGGCAGAAGGTGGTGCAGGTGGACCGGCGCCAGGAGAAGGTGCTGGACGAGGACGCGGTGCGCGCGAAGCTGGGCGTGTCGCCCGCGAGCGTGCCGGACCTGCTGGCGTTGATGGGGGACGACGCGGACGGCATCCCCGGGCTGCCCGGCTTCGGGGAGAAGGGGGCCTCGGCGCTGCTGGGGGCGTACGGGCACCTGGAGGCGATTCCGGACGACGCGTCGAAGTGGACGGCGCGGCCGCGCGGCGCGGACAAGCTCGGCGCGACGCTGCGCGAGCACCGGGACGCGGCGCTGCTGTACCGCAAGCTGGCCACGCTGGTGACGGACGCGCCCCTGCCGGGCACGGCGTCGCTCGCGGACCTGGAGTGGAAGGGCGTGCCCCGCGCCGCCTTCGAGGCGCTGTGCGACCGGCTGGGCGTCACCACCCTCAAGCGTCGCCCGAAGCGCTGGGTGGCGTGAGACGATTCCTCGTCGATTCGCTATATTTGAAGATGTTTTGTCTCCACGCCCCACATCCGCGAAGCGATTCCAGCGAGAGGTCGGCCTCATCCGGTCCCGGGGTGGGGTGCTCCGGATGTCGGAGGCGATGTCGCTCGGACTCTCCCGGCGGGCGCTCTACGGCATGCGCGACGAGGGCGTGCTCGAGGTCCTGGACCGGGGGCTGTTCCGGCTCTCCTCGCTGACCCCCCTCACCCACCCGGACCTCGTCGTCGTCGCCAGGCGCGTCCCTCGGGGGGTCGTCAGCCTGGTCTCCGCGCTCGCCTTCCATTCGCTCACCACGCAAGTGCCGCATGCCGTGGAGGTCGCGCTCGAACGCGGCCGTCCGAAGCCGCGCATCGAGCACCCTCCCACGCACTTCGTGTGGTTCTCGGGTGACAGCTTCCACGAGGGCATCGAGACCCATGTCCTGGATGGCCAGCACGTCCGCGTCTACGGACCCGAGAAGACGCTCGCGGACTGCTTCAAGTACCGGAACAAGCTGGGGCCGGGCATCGCGCTGGAGGCGCTCAAGGCGTGGCGGGCCCGACGCCGCAAACACCTTCCGGCCCTGCTCCTGCATGCGCGCCAGTGCCGCGTCGAAAGGGTGATGCGGCCCTATCTGGAGGCGCTGATTTGACGACGAAGAACCTGCCCGCATCGGTGCAGGCACGCTTGATGAACCGGGCCCGCGAGACGCAGCGGCCCTTCCATGAATTGCTCCAGTACTTCGCGATGGAGCGGTTCCTGTATCGACTGGCCTGTTCTCCCTACCGCGCGCGGCTCATCCTCAAGGGGGGACTGATGTTGCATGTCTGGAAGGCCCCTCTCGCTCGGGCCACGCGCGACGTGGACTTCCTGGGACGGATGGAGAACTCGCTGGAGTCCGTCGCGCGGGTGGTCCGGGACATCTGTGGGACGGAGGTGGAGCCGGACGGGATGGTCTTCGTCTCGGAGAGCCTGGTCGTCGAGCACATCCGCGAGGAGGCGGAGTCCCCCGGTGTCCGGGCGCGGTTCCTGGGGTTGCTCGGCAAGGTGCGCCTCGCGATGCAGCTCGACATCGGATTCGGGGACGTGGTGGTCCCCGGGCCGGCGCGGCTCGTGTACCCGACGTTGCTGGAGCTTCCGGCGCCCGTGCTGGAGGGGTATTCGCGGGAGGCGGTGGTCGCCGAGAAGTTCCACGCCATGGTGTTCCTGGGGGCGCTCAACACCCGGATGAAGGACTTCTACGACGTGTGGCTGTTGTCGCGACGCTTCGACTTCGAGGGTGGGGTGCTCGCGAGGGCCGTGGACGCGACCTTCGCGCGGAGGGAGACCCGGGTCGTGGAGGGACCCGTGGCCTTCACCGACGCATTCTTCGAGAGCCCCCAGCCCAAAGTCGCCTGGAGTGCGTTTCGCAAGAAGTCCGGGCTGCTTCATTCACCCGCGCGGCTGGCGGAGGTGGTCGAAGGGCTGCGTGCCTTTTTCGACCCGGTGGCTCGCGCATGCGTGGCACGGGTGCCATTCGAGTCGCGCTGGAGCCCGGGAGGGCCCTGGGAACCCGCGTGAGCGGGGCCCTACGCTCCTGGCGTGGCGGGGGCGTTGCCGTTCGTGGGCGGACGCCGTGGGAGGCGCACCGTGAAGGTGGTGCCCGCCTCGGTGGTGGACTGCACGTCGACCGTGCCGCCGTGGGCCACGACGATGCTGCGCACGATGTAGAGCCCCAGCCCGATGCTGCGCCCGCCCCGGTCCTCCGGCCGCTCGAGGCCCCGCTCCAGCGGCTCGAAGATGCGCGGCTTGAGCTCCAGGGGAATCGGCAGGCCGTCGTTGTGCACCGTGAGCACCACGCCGTGCTCCTCGCCGCGCGACTCCACCCGCACCACCGTGTCCGGCGGGCTGTACTGCATCGCGTTGCCCACCAGGTTGCCGAGCACCTGCGCCACCCGGTCCGGGTCCCACTCGCCCGCGCCGCTGCCCTCGTAGTGCGACTGGATGCGTCGCTCCGGCCACGCCGCCTGCAGCTCGTCCAGCGTCGTGTGCACCACCTCGTGCAGGTCCATCCGCTGCGGATACACCGGCAGCCCCCGGCCCTGGCGCGCCCGCGTGAAGTCGAGCAGGTCGCGAATCATCCGCGTCGCCCGCTCCGCCGCGCGCTGGATGCGCTGGCCATGCCGCCGCTGCCGCTCGTCCTCCGCCTTCTGGAGCAGCATCGACACCGCCAGGGTGATGGCCCCCAGGGGGTTGCGCAGGTCATGGCTGACGATGCCGATGAGCTGCCGCTCGAAGTCCGCCTGCGCGTGGACCTCCGCCAACAGGCGCAGGCGCTCGGCCTCCGCCTGCTGCTGCGCGGTGACGTCCTGCATGGCGCCCACCACCTGCACGGGCCGGTCCTCCGCGTCCCGGACGATGTGGCAGCGGTCCACCACGAAGGCCCACGTCCCGTCCCCGCGGCGGAACCGGTACGTGTCCTGCCACTCGTTCTGGGCGCTCCCCAGCGCCGCGACCAGCCCCGCCACCACCCGGTCGCGGTCCTCGGGGTGCAGCTGCGCCTTCCACCAGTCCCGGTTGTCGCGCGTCTGGTTCGGCGAGTGGCCGAACAGCTCGTGCAGCCCGCTCGTCCAGTCCACCGCGCCCGTGCACGGGTCCCACTCCCAGACGGCGTCCCGCGTGGCGCGCGCCGCCAGCCGGAAGCGCAGCTCGCTCCTCCATGCGCGCTCCTCCGCGGCCTGCACCTCCGTCAGCGTGCCCTCCGCCAGCACGCGGCGCGCGCGTTCGTCCTCGAGCTGCTGGCGACGCTTGCGCTCCCGCGCCGCCAGCGCCCGCACCCGCGCGGACAGCTCCAGCGGCCGGAAGGGCTTGAAGACGTAGTCGTCCGCGCCCGCCGCGAGCGCCTCCTCCACGTCCTCCGCGCGCGTGTTGGCCGTCAGCAGCAGCACCGGCACCAGCGCCGTGGCGGGAGCGGCGCGCACGAAGCGGCACACCTCCAGCCCCGACATGCCCGGCAGGTACCAGTCCAGCACCAGCACCTCCGGAGGCGAGCCCCGCCCCAACGCCTCCAGCAGCGACGCCCCGTCCGGAAACGTGTCGACATGACAGCCGGTGACCAGCGCCTGTCGGACGGCCTCGCACTCCACGGGACTGTCGTCGATGACCCAGACGCGCGGACGAGGCGCCTCGGTGAACGAAACTTGGATGGGCAGGGTCACTTGCGGCCCAGCCTCTAGCAATCGCCTCTTTCGTGGGTCAAATCTTCGATAAGCGGGAGGCCTGACGCCCGCCAACCTGTCTGCTGGTCGCCATTTGCCCGAGGCAGCGCTCCCAGGATTCCTCGTGTAGGGATGGGGAACGCTGACGCGAGGTGTTGACGCAAACCATGCCTGTTGAACTCAAGACGCCCCTCTCCTCCGATGATGACTGGCTCCCCTCCCTGGAGGAGACGCCCTTCCACCGCATGGGCGGTGTCGAGCCGGTGAAGGCGCTGGCGTACGCCTTCTATGACGCGATGGACGCGCACGAGCCCGCGCTGGCGAAGCTGCACACGCTCGACGAGCACGGCCGGGTGAACCAGGGCACGCGCGACCGCTTCGCCCTCTTCCTGGTGGGCTGGCTGGGAGGCCCGCAGGACTACATGGCGCAGCACGGCCACCCGCGCCTGCGCATGCGCCATGGCCATGTGCCAGTGGACGTCGCCATGCGGGACGCGTGGCTGCGCGCCATGGGACGGGCCATGGACGCCCGGGGCATCACCGGTGGCCTGCGCCGCTTCCTGAACGAGCGGTTCGCCCAGGTGGCGGACTTCCTGCGCAACACGGAGGGCTGAGCGCCCGGCCTCCGCGACTTGCGGAAAAAAGCACGAGCGTTTAGAACAGTCCCATGCGCAAGGGCGAGCTCACCCATCAAGCCATCCTGGAGCGGGCCATCCAGCTCGCCAGCCGGGTGGGGCTGCAGGGGCTGAGCATCGGCGGGCTGGCGGAGGAGCTGCAGCTCTCCAAGAGCGGCCTGTTCGCGCACTTCCGTTCCAAGACGTCGCTCCAGGTGGAGATCCTGGACGCGGCCTCGGCGCTGTTCACCGAGCGGGTCATCCGCCCGGCGCTGATGCGGCCCAGGGGCGAGCCCCGCGTGCGGGCGCTCTTCGAGACGTGGCTGACGTGGGCCAAGGAGCTGGTGCCGGAGGGCGGCTGCATCTTCGTGGCGGCGGCGACGGAGCTGGACGACGTGCCGGGGCCCGCCAGGGACCGGCTGGTGCAGACGGAGCGGGACTGGCTGGACTGCCTGGCCCAGGCCGCGCGCATCGCCGTCGCCGAGGGCCACTTCCGCAAGGACCTGGACGTGGAGGAGTTCGCCCACGACGAGAAGGCCCTGCTGCTCGGCTTCCACCACGCGGCCCGGCTCCTGAAGGAGCCCCGCGCCGAGGCATGGGCCCGGCGCGCCTTCGAGTCCCTGCTGCGCAACGCGCGCCCCCTGGGCTCCTGACCTTCCTGAGTGCGGTGTTCTTCGAGCGAGGACCTCGTCATGGCAGAAAATAGCACGAACGTTCGGGCCAGAATCCAGCGGTGGGGGATGCGCGCGGCGCTGGGGAGCGCGGGGGTGGTGGCGCCGGGGTGGGTGGCGCGGTGGGCGGAGCGGAGGTTCCTGACGCCGATGCGGCCGCGCCGCTCGCGCTCGTCGGAGGGGGTGTTGGCGCAGGGGCAGCCGCGGATGCTGGCGCTGCGGGGGGAGCAGGTGCGGGTGTGGAGCTGGGGCGAGGGGCCTCGCGTGCTGCTGGTGCACGGGTGGAGTGGGTACGGCGGGCAGCTGTCGGCGTTCGTGGCGCCGCTGGTGGAGGCGGGGTTCTCGGTGGTGACGTACGACGCGCCGGGGCATGGGCGGTCGTCGGGGCGGACCAGCTCGTTGCCGGAGATGGCGGAGTTCGTGGCGGACGTGGCGCGGGCGACGGGGGGGCCGTACGCGGTGGTGGCGCACTCGCTGGGGGCGGCGGCGACGGCGGTGGCGATGCGCAACGGGTTGAAGGTGGGGCGCGCGGTGTTCGTGTCACCGCCGTCGGACCCGCGAGGTGGCATCCGCGCCTTCTCCCGCTACCTGGGGTTGCCGGACGGGGTGTGGATGCGGATGGAGGCGCGCATCGAGGCGCGCTTCGGCGTGCGGCTGCGCGACCTGGCGCTGCCCCACTTCGTGCCGCTGTTCCGCCGCGTGCCGCTGCACGTCTTCCACGACGTGGAGGACCGGGAGGTGCCGCTGGCGGCGGGCGAGGCGGTGGTGGAGGCGTGGCCCGGCGCGCGGCTGACGCGCACGCAGGGGTTGGGACACCACCGCATCCTGTACGCGCCGGAGGTGGTGCGGCAGGCGGTGGCCTTCCTCGCGGAGGGAAAGCCGGAGAGCCTGAGGCACGAAGTGGAGCCCGTGGCCGAGGCGGTGACGGGGCCACGCGCGCCGTTGCGGCTGGTGCACACGGCTTGAGCGAAGCCCGCGCCGCGCGTGACGTGAGAGGGATTGCACGAGGCCCTCATCCTGATGCTCCGCGAGAGCGAGCCGCTCTGGGGAGAGGGATTGCACGAGGCCCTCATCCTGATGCTCCGCGAGAGCGAGCCGCTCTGGGGGCGTGTGCTCGCGCAAGCGGTGCTGGGGGTGCTCGACCCTACTCGCGCGCCCCGGAGGACGGCGCCGGGACGTGGCGCCCGGCCGGGGCGGGCGCCGGGGTCCTCGCCCTCCAGGCCACGCGGACCTCGTAGAGGCCGAGCGCCAGCAGGAAGAGGCCGCCCACCAGGAAGCCGGCCACGCTCTCGAAGACGATGTCGCCCTCGCTGAACAGGCCGTTGGCGAACAGGCTGCGGACGAACGAGACGACGAGGGCGCCGAGGAGCCAACCGCCGGCGCACGCCTGCGCCAGCCCCGTGATGATTCCCAGGGCGATGGGGACGGAGCGCTGGGGTTTGTCGCGGTTGAGCTGGAGCGTCACCAGCCCCACGACGACGACCACGCTCAGGACCGCGATGACGATGACCCCCGTGAACAGGGCTCCCAGGGCATTCTCGGCGCCCTGCGCCCAGGCGGGGGACGCGACGAGGAGGCCGGCTCCGCCGAGGAGTCGGGACAGACGCGGGGGCCTCGCGGAGCGGGGTGGCTGACGTGAGTCGAGCGAGCTCATGGGTCGCAGCATAGTCCCAGGCTGGAGGTGGAGGCGCGCGCGAGGAGGCTGGCCGCGCCCGAGGTCTCGGGGAGGCTCCCCGGGCGGAGGGCGAGGGCGGCGCCCACCTGAACCGGTCGCCGGGGCGCATCGGAAATGGGGAAGGTCCCTTGGACGTAGGAGGGCCATGCTCTCCCTCCGCAACCTGGTGAAGGTCTACCCGGGGCCCGTGTCCGCGCTGCGCGGCGTGGACCTGGACGTACCCCGCGGGATGTTCGGCCTGCTGGGCCCCAACGGCGCGGGCAAGTCCACGCTGATGAAGATTCTCGCGGGCCTCCTGGAGCCCACCTCGGGCGAGGTGACGCTGGACGGGGTCGACATCGTCCGCCACCCCGAGGCGCTCCGACCCCACCTGGGCTACCTGCCGCAGGAGTTCGGCTTCTACCCGTACCTCACGGGCGAGGCGATGCTGACGTACCTGCTGAAGCTCAAGGGCGTCACCGGGCCGAAGGGCTTGAAGACGCTGTGCGCGGAGCTGCTGGAGCGGGTGAACCTCGGCTTCGCGGCGAAGCGGAAGGTGAAGGAGTATTCGGGAGGCATGCGGCAGCGGCTGGGCATCGCCCAGGCGTTGGCGGGCGACCCCAAGCTCATCATCGTGGACGAGCCCACCGCGGGCCTCGACCCCGAGGAGCGCCTGCGCTTCTACCGGCTGCTGGCGGAGGTGGCCAGCGAGCGCACGGTGCTGCTGTCCACGCACATCGTCGAGGACGTGGCCATGCTGTGCCCGCGCTTCGCGGTCATCCGCCAGGGCCGCGTCATGGCCATCACCTCGCCCACGGAGGCGAAGGCCGCCATCCAGGGCACCATCTTCGAGGGCACCGCGTCCGCCGCCGAGCTGGCGGACCTCCAGCGCACCCGCCGCGTGACGCAGGCCGTGCTCTTCGAGGGGCGCAACCGCGTGCGCATCCACGCGCCGGAAGGTGACGTCCCCGCGGGCTTCGAGCGCGTCGCGCCCACGCTGGAGGACGCCTATCTGTTGCTCATGAAGGAGCCGCGCGAGCCCGTGGTCGCGCCCGCGCCGGGGACGGACGTGGCGCGCGAGGTGTCGCGATGAACGCGAGCCGGCTGGCCACGGTGGCGCGCACGGAGCTGGCGCACCAACTGCGCCGCCCGCTGTTCGTCATCCTGATGGTCGTCACGTTCCTGACGGTGGCGGGGTTGGCCTCGGGCAACGTCACCATCGAGTCCGGCGCGAGCCAGGTGGGCGGCCAGAAGGCCTGGGTGACGAGCGAGTTCGCCGTCTCCCAGACGGTCATCTTCATCACCTTCCTGCTGTACATCTTCTTCGTCGCGGTGGGCGCGGGCATGGGGCTCATCGCGGACGAGGAGGCGCGCATCGGCCCCATCCTCCACACCTCGCCGCTGACGCCGCGCGAGTACGTGTGGGGCAAGTTCCTCGCGGTGCTGTCGGCCTACCTCCTCGCGCTCGTGGCGCTGGTGGGCTTCCTGCTGTTCTTCCACCACGTCGTGCCCGCGGGGGAGCACGCGGAGTACCGGGGGCCGTTGTCGCTGCTCAACTACGCGCGCCCGGCGCTCTTCTTCGGCGTGCCGTTGCTGGTGTTCGTCGCGGGCGCGGCGTTCGCGCTGGGCGAGGGGACGCGGCGGCCGGTGCTCGTCTACTTCCTGCCGGTGGCGATGCTGCTCGTCTGCTCCTTCTTCCTCTGGGACTGGTCGCCTGGCTGGCTGGACCCGCGGGTGAACCGGCTGCTCCAGGCGGTGGACCCGTCGGGCTTCCGCTGGCTGAGCGAGACCTGGGTGAAGGTGGACCGGGGCGTGGCCTTCTACAACGCCGAGCGCGTGGGCGTGGACGGCGTCTTCCTGGTCAACCGCCTGGGCTTCCTGGCGCTGGGCCTGGGCTGCGTGGCGTGGACCGTGCGCCACGTGGAGCGCGGGCTGCGGGGCGCGCCGGTGCGGGCGGTGCGTGGCAAGACGCTCACCGACGTCCCCGTCGCCACGCCCGTGGGCATGCTGGCGTACGACGAGGCGCCGCTGGCCTCGCTGCGCATGGAGGCGCGCGCGCCGGGTGTCCTGTCCGGGCTGTGGGTGGTCGCGCGCGCGGAGGCGCGGGGGCTCCTGTCGCAGCCGGGGCTCTACCTCTTCGTGCCGCTCATCCTGCTCCAGACGGTGGTGCAGGCGATGAATCAGCTGGGGCCCTTCGAGACGCGGCTGCTCCTGTCGCCGGGCTTCTTCGCGGTGCGGTCCATGGGCGTGGCGTCCACGCTCGTGTGCCTGCTGCTCATGTTCTACACGGTGGAGTCGCTGGAGCGGGAGAAGGCGTGCGACCTGGCGCCCATCCACGACGCGACGCCGGTGCGCACGCTGTCGGTGCTGCTGGGCAAGGCGCTCGCCAACAGCCTGGTGGGCGTGGCCATCCTGGTGGCGGTGTCGCTGGCGGGCGTGCTCGTGCAGCTCTCCCAGGGACGGGTGCCGCTGACGCTGACGCCGTACCTCGTGGTGTGGGGGCTGATGGTGCCCACCTTCCTCGCGTGGACGTGCTTCGTGCTGGTGGCGCGCTCGGTGGCGGGCGGGCGCTTCGGGGCGTATGGGCTGGCGCTCGCGGCGCTGTGCCTCACGGGCTACGCGGCGGTGCGAGGGCACCTCAACTGGGCGACGAACTGGCCGCTGTGGGGCTCGGTGCTGTGGTCGGACATGGGCGCGTTCGAGCGGGACCGGGGCGTGCTCCTGCTCAACCGCGTGGGCATGCTGGGGCTGGCCGTCTTCTTCGCGGTGCTGGCGGTGAGGCTGGACGGACGGCGCGCGCCGGACTCGGTGAACACGCTGGAGCGGCTGCGTCCAGCGGGCCTGCTGCGAGGCGCGTGGCGGATGCTGCCCTGGGCCGTGGTGCCGCTGGTGGCGTTGCTGCTGGCGGCGGTGGCGGTGGGGCGGGGCGGCCAGGGCGCGGCGGCGAAGAAGCGCGCGAAGGAGTACTGGCAGAAGAACCTGGCCACGTGGCTGGGCGCGCCGCAGCCCGCCATCCAGGACGTGGACCTGGACGTCGAACTGGACCCGGCGGCGGGGACGTTCCACACGCGAGGCACGTACACGCTGGTGAACCGGCACGAGAAGCCGCTCGCGACGTATGCGCTCACCGGTGGCGACCACTGGGAGGACGTGCGCTGGACGGTGGAGGGTCAGGACGTCACGCCCGAGGACCGCTCCCGCCTGTATGTCTTCAAGCCGCGGGCGCCGCTGGCGACGGGCGCGGTGGCGCGCGTGGGGTTCGACTTCCACGGCCGCTTCCCGCCGGGCGCGACGAAGAACGGCGGCAAGACGGACGAGTTCATCCTCCCCTCGGGCGTCGTGCTCACCAGCTTCGGCCCCAGCTTCGCGCCGGTGCTCGGCTTCCGTGACGACATCGGCATCGACCCGGAGGAGAACAAGTACGAGCCGCGCGTCTACCCGGACGACTACCACGAGGGCCCCACCGAGGCCGCCTGGGGCACCGGCGTCCCCTTCACCACGCGCATCCGCGTGACGGGGCCGGCGGACTACACGCTCAACTCCGTGGGCGTGCTGGAGAGCGACGAGGTGAAGGACGGGCGCCGCGTCAGCGTGTGGCGGAGCGACCACCCGGTGAGCATGTTCAACATCGTCGCCGGACGCTGGGCCACGACGCGGGGCGAGGGCACCGCCGTCTTCCACCACCCCGCGCACGGCTACAACGTGGAGGCCATGCGCCGGGGGCTGGACGCGGCGCGCCGGTACTATTCGGAGTGGTTCCACCCGTATCCGTGGAGGGAGCTGAAGCTGTCGGAGTTCCCCGGCCTCGCCACGTACGCGCAGGGCTTCGCGACGAACATCACGTTCTCGGAGAGCATCGGCTTCCTCGCGCGCGACACGCCGGAGGCGAACGCGGTGCTGCTCATCACCGCGCACGAGGCGGCGCACCAGTGGTGGGGCAACCTGCTCATCCCCGGCAAGGGCCCGGGCGGCGAGGTGCTGTCGGAGGGCACGTCGCACTACTCCGCGATGAAGCTGATGGAGGTGCTGGAGGGGCCCCAGACGCGGATGGAGATCGCCAAGCGGCTGGAGGAGCGCTACACGCAGAACCGGCGGGTGGATGGAGAGCAGCCGCTGGTGAAGCTCGACAACACGCGCGAGGGTGACAACACCCTCCTCTACGACAAGGGCGGCTGGGTGTTCACCATGCTGGAGGACCTGATGGGCCGCGAGGCGATGCACGCGGGCCTCCAGGCGTTCCTCCAGCGGTACATCCCCTCCACGGACCACCCGGTGCTCCAGGACTTCATCGCCACGCTGCGGCCCTTCGCGCCGGACGCCGCGGCCTATGACGCCTTCGTCCAGCAGTGGTTCCGCGAGGTCCACGTCCCCGAGTACCGCCTGTCCGACGCGCGCGTGAAGCAGGAGGGCGGGCAGTGGGTGGCCACGGTGACGGTGGAGAACGTGGGCGACGGCCGCATGCCGGTGGAGGTCGCGGCGGTGAAGGGCGAGCGCTTCGCGCCGCGCCAGCCGGGGGAGACCGGCCCCGCGAAGCCGTCTCCGGACTACCGTGACGCGCGCGGCCGGGTGGTGCTGGGCGCGGGCGAGAAGGCGGAGGTCACGGTGCGCGCCGACTTCGAACCCGAGCGATGGGTGGTGGACCCGGACGTGCGGGTCCTCCAACTGCGCCGGGAGCACGCGGTGCTGAAGCCGTGACGGCGTGAGGCGGGAGTCCGCGCTCCGCCTCGGGCCGGGGCGCGGCGTCTCCCGCGCCTGACGCGGGCTTCCCGGGCGCGGAGCGCGCCGCGTGTCAGCGTGTCAGCGCGGGGCCCGGCGCGTTTGTCTGGATGTCGCGGGTATCGTGAGGTGAGCGGGGAATCCTCCTCGGGGCGTCGCTGTGCACGTGGCTTGCACAACGGGCGTGCGCCCATGGTGACGTCCGTCTCATGGGCGCCAAGGGGGAACCCCATACATGAAGTCCATCTCGACGCTGTGTCTGTCGTTCTCGTTGTTTGTCAGCACCCTGGCCCACGCGGACGGACTCGCGGCGGCTCCGCCCGAGAAGCCGGTCCGGGACACGGTGCTGACGGTCTCCTTCTCGCCCCAGGATTGGGGTGACGTGTCGCTGGAAGCCTCGCGCGTGATGAGCCCGGGCCTGGCCCTGGGGGTGGAGCTGCTGGCGGGGCTGAATCGCAGTGACACGACGTTGGATGTGCTCGCGGTGGATGGATATCTCCACGGGGGCGATGACACCTACGGCTCCTACATGCTGGGCGTGGGGGCCCGGGCCCGCTTCTTCCTCGCGGGGACCGCGCCGGAAGGCCCGTGGCTGTCTCCCGGGCTGGCGGTGAGTCGCGCGTGGCGTTCCTTCACCTACGACTCCAATGGCCTCCACAACGAGACGCGGGAGCGTCAGTGGGGGGCCAGTGCGGACCTGCTCGTCGGCTACACCGCCATCGTGGGCAATGGGCTCGTGGTCCAGCTGGGGGTGGGGGGAGAGGCCCATCATGGTTGGTCCAGACTCGCGTCTCGCTCCACGGGGATTGGAGAGGAGTCGCCGACCGGCTCCTCCACCCGGGCTCGCAAATGGACCCTGAATGAGCGGCTGGAGCTCTCCGTGGGCTGGGCCCTCTGAGTGAGTGACCGCCGGCTCCATCCCATCCGTTTCGCGGGGGTGGAGCTGGCGGGTGGGGCTGGCGCGGGAATCGCCATGGGGGCGGGGAATCTTTCCCGGGCGTGTCGTTGTGCACGTGACTTGCACGAACGCCGCGTGCCCAGGGAGATGTCAGGCCTGGGCTCTACCGGGGGAATACCCACACATGAAGCCCATCTCGATGCTGTGTCTGTCGTTCCTGTTGTCCGCCAGCGCCACCGCCCACGCGGACGAGCTCGCCGCGGAGTCACCCGAGGCTCCGGTCCGGGACACGGTGCTGGGGCTGTCCTTCGCGCCGGATGACCTGGGCGCGGTGACGTTGGAGGGGGAGCGGGTGGTGGGCCCGCGCATGTCCGTGGGCGTGGGCGTGCGCGTGGGCCTGACTCGGGGCGTCGGCTCGACGAAGTCGTTCGGGACGGGGTTGTCGCCGGACGAGGGGGACAACGACTACCACTCCTACGTGCTGGGCGTGGGGCCCCGGGTCCGGTTCTTCCTTTCCGGCACCGCGCCGGAGGGCGTGTGGCTGTCTCCGGGGCTGGAGGTGAGCTACCTGTGGCGCTCCATCGACAATGGGCCGGACTCGCTCCGGCTGGAGCGTCGGGAGCATCAGTGGGGCGCCAGTGGCGTCCTGCTCATCGGCTACACCGCCATCCTCGGCAAGGGGCTCGTGCTGCAGGCGGGCGTGGGCGGCGAGGTGCGGCACGACTGGTTCGAGTACGAGTCGCACACCAGGACGCTCGGGGTGGAGAATCCTCAGAGCGTCCTCGGTTCGCGAATCCGGCAGTGGACCGTCAGCGAGCGGCTGGCGCTCACCGTGGGCTGGGCCTTCTGACGCGGAGGGACGGCGTGCGCGCCGGGGCGGAGGGGCAGGTTGCCCGGCGTCCTCACGTCGTGGACCAGGCCCAGCGCGGCGAGCAGTCGGATGCACCACCAGCCCGGGTCCGGCTGTCGCCAGTTCAATCCCATCCGCGCGGAGGCGGGCCAGGCATGGTGGTTGTTGTGCCACGACTCGCCCATGCTCACGAGCGCGAGCCACCCCGCGTTGCGTCCCTCCTCCGCGCAAGCGGGCAGCGCGTACGCGCGCTCCCCCGCGACATGGCTCACGTAGTGGATGAACCAGAAGCCGTCCTGCGTGAGGGCCAGCCGCAGCAGCACGCCCCACGTCACCCATGCGGGGCCACCGAGCGCGTAGAGGGCGAGCGCCAGCGGCACCTGGAGCCAGAGGCCCGCGCGCTCCAGGGCTCGGAACCACGGGTCCTCCGCGAGGTCCGCGTCCACGGGCGGATACACGGCCTCGTCGCGAGGATGCCACGCGCGGAAGAGGGCGTCGGCCATGGCGCGGCGGAAGCCATCGCGGTAGCCGAAGTAGGGCGGGCAGTCGGCCTCGGGTTGGTTCTGGTGGAAGTCCCGCCACGCGTGCATGCGGCTCATGCCGATGACGCCGCCCAGCCCCGCGAGCGCGCCCAACGTGGCCAGCAGCCGCTCCAGCGTGCGTGACGCGCGGAAGGCCTTGTGGATGAGGCCGCGATGGATGCCCACGGAGACACCGGGGCCCAGCGTCAGCGCCGTCAGCACCGCGAACACCGCCACCGCGTCCCAGGAATGGAACTCCGCGCAGCCGATGGCGGCGCCCAGGTGGAGGAGGCTCCATCGCGCCACCTTGCCCGCATCCCACCGCGCCTCGCCCCACCGTGTGTCTCCCCTGTCCATGTCCCGCTCCTCTCGGACGGGGGCCATCGCAAGGGGCCTGCCAGGGGACGGCGCTCCTGTTTCCGGGGGCTTGCGCGGGTGCGAGGGCGTGAGTGTCAACGCCGTTCACGACGCGGTGCACACCGCGTGGACGTCGGGTCGCATGCGCGGCGCGAGGAGTCCGCGGCGCGGCGCTGCTACCGTGCGCCGCCATGAACCCAGGACTGCTCCCACTCGTCGTGTCCTTGCTCGCTACCCAGGCTCCCGCGACCGCGCAGTCGCCCAGGCCCGCCGTGGCGAAGCCCTCCGTGCCCTCGCAGGTGCCCGGCATCGCGTCCCTGCCCGAGCTGCCCAACGTCTGGGTGAGCAACGTCCCGCCGGTACCGGAGGACGTGCGGCAGCGGCTGGACCAGTACCTGGAGGCGCGCTCCGCGTCGGTGCAGGACGTGAGCGACGACGGCAAGCAGGTGCTCATCTCCACGCGCTTCGGCAACACCAGCCAGCTTCACGTGGTGGAGATGCCGATGGGGGCGCGCACGCAGCTGACGTTCACGGACGAGCCCATCAACAAGGCGCGCTTCCTGCCGGGAGACTCGCGCACCCTCTTCTTCCTCCAGGACAAGGGGGGCGGGGAGTTCTTCCAGGTGTTCCGGCTGGACCGTCGCACGGGGCGCTCGGAGCTGTTGACGGATGGGAAGAGCCGGCACGAGGAACTGGTGGTGTCCCCGGACGGGCGCTGGCTGTCGTATGCGGGCACGGGCCGCAACGGCAAGGACACGGACGTGTACGTGGCGCCCACTTCGGACCCGAAGCAGGCGCGGCGGGTGACGGAGAAGGAGGGCACGTGGCAGCCGCTCGAGTTCTCGCGCGATGGGTCGAAGCTGCTGGTCCAGCAGTTCCGCGCGGCGGATGACTCGGACCTGTACGTGGCGGACGTGAAGACGGGGGCGCTTCGTCAAATCACCCCGAAGGAGGGCAAGGGGAGCGTCGAGGGGGCCGTGTTCACGCATGACGGCAAGGGCGTGTACCTGGTCACGGACCGCTACAGCGACTTCTCGCGGCTGTACCTGCTCGACGTGGAGAAGTCTCCGCCAGCGGGGACGCCGGAGTCGCTGACGAAGGCCGTGAGCTGGGACGTGACGGACCTGGCGCTCTCGCCGGATGGCAGGCAGCTCGCGCTGCTCTTCAACGAGGATGGGTTCACCACGATGTCGGTGCTGGACACGCGCACGCGGGCGTTGTCTCGCGTGGATTCGCTGCCCAAGGGCGTGGCGTACGGGTTGAGGTTCCCGAATCGGCGCTCGGACGTGGTGGCGCTGTCGTTCGGGGATACGAGTGGTCCCATCGATGCGTGGACGGTGGACCTGAAGGCGCGCAAGTCGACGCGGTGGACGCGCTCCGAGGTGGGCGGGCTGGACCCCTCGAGCTTCGCGGCGCCGTCGCTGGTCCGCTATCCCTCCACGGATGGCGTCCAGGTGCCCGCGTTCCTGTATCTGCCGAGGAACGTCACCTCGAAGGCGCCGGTGGTGGTGGTGTTCCACGGGGGCCCGGAGGGACAGTCGCGGCCCGCGTTCAACGCGATGGCGCAGTACCTGGTGAACGAACTGGGCATCGCGATGCTGATTCCCAACGTCCGGGGTTCGACGGGCTACGGCAAGGCGTACCGCGCGATGGATGACGGGGTGAAGCGCGAGCAGAGCCTGGCGGACATCGGCGCGACGCTGGACTACATCGCGTCGCGCAAGGACCTGGATGCGTCGCGCGTCGGCGTCTATGGCGGCTCGTACGGGGGCTACATGACGCTGGCGACGGTGGCGTTCTTCCCGGAGCGCGTGCGCGCGGCGGTGGACGTGGTGGGCATCTCCTCGCTGCCCAGCTTCCTTCAGAACACGCAGGCGTACCGGCGGGATTTGCGTCGCGCGGAGTACGGCGACGAGCGTGACCCGAAGGTGCGCGCGGTGCAGGAGCGGATTTCACCGCTGGGGTCGGTGGACAGGATTCGCGCGGCGCTCTACGTGCAGCAGGGCGCCAACGACCCGCGCGTGCCGCAGTCGGAGGCGGAGCAGATCGTCCAGGCGGTGCGCAAGCGGGCGCCGGATGTCTGGTACATGCTCGCCACGGACGAGGGGCACGGCTTCCAGAAGAAGCCCAACCGCGACTACGCCCAGATGACCGCGCTCATGTTCTTCGAGAAGCATCTGGGACAGGCGGGCACCACGGCGAAGCCCTGAGCCACGGCGGTGGCCGCTCACCGGAAGACCGCTCCGTGATGAAACGATGAAACACGGGTGGTTCAACAGTGAGGATGCCGGATACGGCGACGAGGATGATGGTCCCGTTCGGCTCCACGACCGTCCGTACACTCCGCTCGGTACGTGGGCCTTCACCGTGGTGACGCCTGGCAGTCCCGCTCCGGGGGCCTTTTCGCGTGGGATGGTCGATGCCTTGGAGGGCGCGACAGGGTCATGAGCAGGCGGCCAGGCGCTCACCACGGGGTTGTCCGGGAGGGCGGCGGTATGCGGCGGATGGGTGGACGTTCATAGACTGCTCTGAGGAAGGGACGAGGAGGTCTCCAGATGAAGCGCTATTCGAGGTCGCTCCGCGCCGGCGTATTCGCGATGGGAATCCTGCTGGGCGCCGGAGGCGCGCTGTCCGCGCCGCGACAGGACGCCATCGCCCTGCGCATCGCCCGCCAGCAGTACAACCTGGTGATGACGGGCGACACGGTGACGGGCCAGGACTTCCAGGTGACCCGCTCGCCCGGCGCCCTGCGTGGCCGCACCCACCTGGGCGTCGTCGACTTCCAACTGAAGCCGGGCGAGGTGACCGGCCTGCTGGGCGCCGCGATGGTGAACCTGAAGGTGAAGCGGGAGGGCGATACCCTCGTCGCGGACGGCGCCTTCGGCGGCCGACCCGGGCGAGTGAAGCTCTCCCCCGACTATCTCGAGCTCTACCTGCGCGACTGCACCTACCGCTTGAAGGCGAAGGAGCCCGGCCGTTCCTACGAGGGCCGGCGCAGCTGTGACCGGGCCTCGGTCCCCGATTCGGAGATCTTCCTGCCGGACGAGTTCCTGGCCGCCAGCCCGGAGGAGCAGGCCGCGCTCCTGCTGCTGGCCATCTGACGCCCTCGCGTCACGCGGTGCGGGGCAGCTCCACGGTGAACGTGGAGCCCACGCCCAGCTCGCTGCGCACGTTGATGGTGCCGCCCATCGCCTCGACGATCTGCCGGGTAATCCAGAGCCCCAGCCCGAAGCCGCCGTAGTTGCGCTCGGACACGGCGCGCTCGAAACGGCGGAACAGGCGCGGCAGGTGCTCCTCCGCGATGCCGATTCCGCCGTCCGTCACCTCCACCCGCACGCCCGTCGCGTGGCGCGCGAGCATGACGCGCACTGGGTTGCCCCGCCCGTACTTCACCGCGTTGCTCACCAGGTTGGTGAGCACCTGGTCCAACCGCAGCTTGTCCCAGAGGCCGTGGACGTCCGAGTCCAGGGCCAGCTCCAGGCGCGTGCTCGTGCGCTCCAGCTCCGGCTCGAAGCGCTCCACCACCTCGCGCACCAGCGCCGCCAGGTCCAGCGGCTCCGGGCTCAGCTCCAGCCGCCCCGCGCTGATGCGCGACACGTCCAGCAGGTCGTGGATGAGCTGCGTCTGCCGCTTCACCTGCCGGTCCACCACGTCCAGCGCGCGCGCCAGCCGCTCCGGCGGAACGCCCGAGGGCGAGCGGGCCAGCGCCGCCAGCATGCTCTGCACCTGGAGCTGGAGGGCGCTGATGGGCGTCTTCAGCTCGTGGCTGGCGATGGAGAGGAACTCCTCGCGCAGGCGGATGGCCTGTCGCGCGTCGCGGTAGAGCCGCGCGTTGTCGATGGCCAGCGCCGACCGGCGCGCCAGCTCCTGCGCCAGCGCCAGGTCCTGCGTGTCGTAGTCCCGCTTCGTCGTGACGAACGTCAGCGCCCCCAGCGTCTGGCCCCGCACCTGGAGCGGCACGCACATCCACGCGCCACAGCCGGTCCTGCCCGTCGCGGTGCGCGTGCCGCCGGGCGGGCCGAACCCCACGCCCGTGCGCAGCTCCGGCACGCCGGACGCCACCACGCGCGCCACCACCACCGCGCCCGGGGCGGGCAGCGTATCGGTGGTGACCTCGCCCTCGTGCGCCGTCGCCATGCACCGCACCGCGCTCTCGTCGTCCGCGAGGTACACCGCGCAGGACTGCGCATACGTCGGCACGGCCAGGTGCGCCACCCGCTCCAGCGTCTCCTCCTGGTCCAGGCTGGTGGCGAGCACGCCGCCCGCCTCCGCGAGGAAGTGCTGCGCCGCCTCGCTGCGCTGCCGCTCGGTGACGTCCACCGCCATGCTCAGCACCTGCTCGGAGCCGCCCGCCGGATGCACCAGCGCCGTCCACAGCGCCACCTGGATGAGCGAGCCGTCCTTGCGCCGGCGCTGCATCACCGCGCCGCCCAGCGACTCGCCTCGCGCGGCCTTCTCCAGGTTGCGGCGGAACTCGGCGTGCTTGCCCTCGGGGACCACCGGCAGCACCTCGCCCAGCACCTCCTCCGCCTTCCACCCGAAGATGCGCTCCGCGGCGGGGTTCCACATCCGCACCCGCCCCTCGATGTCCACCAGCAGGATGGAGGCGGGGGACGCCTGGATGATGGCCGCCAGGCGCTTGTTGGCCTCGGCCAGCTCCGCGCGCGCCGCCTGCTCCTGCTCCAACAACCGCGCGCGCCCGACCGCCTGCCCCGCGTGGTGCGCCAGCAGCTCGAGGAAGGCCTGCTCGTCCGGGTCGAAGTCGCGCGTCTCCGGGAAGGCGAACAGCAGCACGCCCAGCGCGCGCCCCTCCGCCATCAGCGGCAGGCAGGCCACGGACGGCGAGGGCGTGCGCATCACCTGGGAGCGCTTCTCGGCCTCGTGGGGGTAGCGCTGCTCCATGGCCTCCAGCGTCTCCACCCAGATGGGGCGCGCCTCCAGGATGGCGGCCGTCATGGGCCCCGTGCCATCCAGCGGCATCAACCCGAAGGTGTCGATGAAGCCCAGCGAGTCGTCATAGCCGGAGCAGCGCAGCATCCGCGCGTGCTGCCCCTCCACCACCCAGAGCGCGCCGCGCCTCGCCCCCACCGCGCGCAGGCCCTGGTCGACGATGACCTCCGCCACCCGCTCCGCGGTGAGCACCTGGGACAGCTCCGCCGTCACCCGCTGCAACCGCGACAGGCGCCCGGCCGCCACCTCCGCCGCCTGTCGCGCCTTCTTCTCCGCCGCGTACGCGCGCGCCACGTCCAGCGCCAGCGCGGCCCGGTCCGCCAGCTCCTGGAGCAGCAGCTGCTCCCCCGACTCGAGCGGCCTCGCCGCCGAGTCCCGCCACACGGTGAGGGTGCCCAGGCCGCGCCCGCGCGCACGCAGCGGCAACAGCATCAGCCGGGTGAAGGTGAAGTGGTCCAGCAGCCCCTGCTGCTGGGGCGGCACCAGCCGGCGCAGCTCCTCTGGATCAGAGTCCAGCATCCGCAGCGCCTCGCCCGTGCGCAGCACCTCCGCCGAGGGGCCCTCGTCCGCGCGCAGCGCCGCGGGGTTGAGCGTCTGGAACAGCAGCCGCGCCTCGGGCGTGGAGGCGGCCGAGGCCACGGTGCGCAGCCAGAGCCCGTCCTCGGAGAGCAGCCGCAACGTGCAGGCGGCGCCCAGCAGCGGCACCACCAGCCCGCAGAGCCGGTCCATGACGGCGGGGGGCTCCAGGCTGGCATCCGCCAGCACCCGGGAGGCCTCCGCCAGCAACGCCAGCCGCTCCTCCACCTCCGGGGCCTGCCCCCCGAACTGCCGCGCGTCTCCGAGTCGAGATGCTGCCATCGTCATTGCGCCCCCGCGGCAACCATCGGAGCACGGGAACAGCAGGCAGGCGACTGAACCCGACGCCCCCCGGCCCTCGGTCATGGCTGGACAACATACGTGCATCCGCGACTGTTCACCTCGGACGCACGCTCCGTCGCACAGCCCGCGCGGGCAGCGCGGAATGGAGGGATTTGCGTACATCCGCCCACCGTTTCGGGGGAGGGGTGGGCCCGCGCCGGTTATTGCTACCCACAGGGGTTCAGTTAAACGGGGGCCGTGAAAGCGACCACCACCGGGGTTCCGGGCGGCGAGGAGGTTCGGCAAGGTCCCGACACCTTCAAGCGCACGGCGCTCCTGGCCCTCGGGGCCCTGGGCATCGTCTACGGAGATATCGGGACGAGCCCGCTGTACGCGCTGCGCGAGTGTTTCAACGGACCCCACGGCATCGCCCCCACGCCGCAGAACGTGCTGGGGGTGCTGTCGCTCATCTTCTGGTCCCTCATCATCATCGTGTCCGTGAAGTACCTCATCTTCGTGATGAGGGCGGACAACCGGGGCGAGGGCGGCATCCTGGCGCTGATGGCGTTGGTGATGCAGCGGCAGAAGGGGCAGCAGGCCCACACCCCGCGTCCGGTGCTCATCGTGCTGGGCATCTTCGGCGCCGCGCTCCTCTATGGCGACGGGCTCATCACCCCGGCCATCACCGTGCTCAGCGCGGTGGAGGGCTTGAGCGTGGCCACGCCGGTGTTCGAGCCCTACGTGGTGCCCATCACCCTGGTCATCCTGTTCGTCCTCTTCCTGGTGCAGCGGCACGGCACCGCGGGCATCGGGGCGGTGTTCGGCCCACTCATGTGCGTGTGGTTCTTCACGCTGGCGGTGCTGGGGGTGAAGGAGCTGGTGCACAACCCGGCGGTGCTGGGAGCGCTCCTGCCCACGCACGGCGTGCTCCTGCTCGTGCACAGCGGCTGGCACGGCTTCCTGGTGCTGGGCGGCGTGTTCCTGGTCGTGACGGGGTGCGAGGCGCTCTACGCGGACATGGGCCACTTCGGCTGGAAGCCCATCCGCTGGGCGTGGTTCTCCACGGTGCTGCCGGGGCTGATGCTCAACTACCTGGGGCAGGGCGCGTTGCTGCTGCGCGACCCGACCGCGGCGCGCAACCCGTTCTTCCTGCTGGCGCCCTCGTGGTTGCTCTACCCGCTGGTGGCCCTGGCGGCCGTGGCGGGCATCATCGCGTCCCAGGCGCTCATCTCCGGGGCGTTCTCGCTGACGCGGCAGGCGATGCAACTGGGCTACAGCCCGCGCATGGAGGTGGTGCACACCTCGGCGGAGGAGATGGGGCAGATCTACCTGCCCGGTATCAACGCGGCGCTGCTGGTGGGCGTCTTCGCGCTGGTGCTGACGTTCCGCTCGTCCAGCGCGCTGGCGGCCGCGTACGGCATCGCCGTGTCCACGACGATGGTCATCACGTCCCTCATGGCCTACGTGGTCGCGCGCGAGCGCTGGGCGGTGAGCCGGTGGGTGGCCATCCCCATCGCCGGGGTTCTCTTCACGGTGGAGCTGTCGTTCTTCAGCGCCAACGCGATGAAGCTGGCGGACGGCGGCTGGTTCCCGCTGCTGTTGGCCATCATCGTCTTCACGTTGATGACGACGTGGAAGCGCGGGCGCGACATCCTCGCGGGCAAGCTGCGCGCGGCGAGCATCCCGCTCAAGGAGCTGCTGGGCAGCTTCGGCGACCACCCGCCCGTGCGGGTGCCCGGCACGGCCATCTTCATGACGGGCAACGCCGAGGGCACGCCGCCGGCGCTCCTGCACAACCTGAAGCACAACAAGGTGCTGCACGAGCAGGTGGTGTTGCTGACCATCCTGTCCGAGGACGTGCCGCACGTGCCGCCCACCGAGCGCGTGGAGGTGGAGCCGCTGGAGCAGGGCTTCGTGCGTGTGGTGGCGCGCTACGGCTTCATGGAGAACCCGAGCATCCCGGACGTGCTCAAGCGCTGCCGCGAGAAGGGGCTCCAGTTCCAGCTGATGGGGACCAGCTTCTTCCTCGGCCGCGAGACGCTGATTCCCACCAAGCGGCCCGGCATGGCGGTGTGGCGCGAGGCGCTGTTCGCCTGGATGAGCCGCAACGCGCGCAGCGCCACCGCGTACTTCCGGATTCCGCCCAACCGCGTGGTGGAGCTGGGCAGCCAGGTGGAGCTGTAGGGCCAAGCCCCGCCCGGCGTGTCGGGTGGGGCGTCGCCTCGCGCGTTGCGACGGGCCGGAACGTCGGGCGATGCTCCGGGCCGCTCGGGCTCGGGGCGTAGCGCAGCGGTCGTCGCGCCGGGGGCGCCAGATCCCCGGAGGACGCCGGTTCGACTCCGGTCGCCCCGTGTCCGGGCGCCACTTGATTCCCGTCGACCCTGCCTGCATCGTCGGCCCTGCTCGGCGGGGCGCGTAGCGCAGCGGTTGTCGCGCCTGACTGCTAATCAGGAGGACGCCGGTTCGACTCCGGCCACGTCCCGTCCGGGCGTTGCTTGCGCGAGGCCCAGGGGCCCGGCAGTCTCCCACGTGCTCGGGCCCGAGGCGTAGCGCAGCGGTCGTCGCGCCTCATCAGCAATGAGGAGGACACCGGTTCGAATCCGGTCGCCTCGAGTCCGGGCGTGGCTCCCGTTCCGAAGAACGCCGGTCGCCTTCCAATGCTCCTCCTCGTCCCTGGCTTCCCGCGAGCGTCCCTTGCGGCGCCCCTGGGGTCTCGGCACGCTCCGCCCCGGTGTCTTCGTGCCGTGGCTGACGGCGCGGGAGCGGTCGGCTCGGAGAGCGTGGATGACGCGGCAAGCGACAGGGCAGGGCGATGAAGCACCAGATGCGCGGGAGCCGGGCTCCACCCCGTCGGAGGAGCCCTCCGCCTCGGAGGAGCCCTCCGCCGAGGACGTGGCCCGGTGCCTCGAGGTGCTGCGCGCCGTGGCCTCCCTCCCGGATGACCACCCGGTGCGCCACCAGGTGGAAGCCGCGGCGACCCAGGTGCAGCGTGGCTTCAAGAAGCGCCTGCGCCGGGCCCGCCGCGTCGTCACTCGCAAGGAGGACCGCGCCACCCTCCGGGAGCTCGTCGAGGCCCGGCGCGAGGAGAACGGCGTGCGCGTGCTCCCCGAGCCCGGACAGGAGCCCGAACCCGCCGCCCACACCCGCCGCTCCCGTCGTTGCTACATGTGCGGCGACGACTTCAAGCAGCTCCACCCCATCTACCTCTCGCTCTGCCCGGGCTGCGCGGAGCTGAGCCTCGAGCGTCGACGCGCGCGCCTGGACCTGACGGGCCGTCGCGCGCTGGTGACCGGAGGTCGCATCAAGGTCGGCTTCCACGTCGCCCTGCGGCTGCTGCGCGACGGCGCCCACGTCCACGTCACCTCGCGCTTTCCGAACGATGCCGCCGCCCGCTTCGCCCAGGAGCCGGACTTCGAGCAGTGGCGCGAGCGGCTCGTCCTCCACGCCCTGGACCTGCGCTTCCCCCAGCACGTGCTCGCCTTCGTCCGCCACCTGGACACCACGCAGCCGCACCTGGACCTCCTCGTCAACAACGCGGCCCAGACCGTGCGCCTCACCCCCGAGCGGAGCGCGGCGCTCCAGGCCGGAGAGCGCGAACGGGCCCGTCTCCTGCCCGCCCCCATCGCCGCCCTCGTGCGCGACGTCCCGGGCCTGCCCGCCCCCGAGTCTCCCAGCCTCTCCCTGCTCCCCGCCGGAGTCGCGGACGCCAGTTCCTCCGAGGCGACCTTCAATGGCTGGGTGGCGCGCCTGGACGAGGTGGCCCCGCTGGAGCTGGTGGAGGCCCAGCTCATCAACGCCGTCGCCCCCTTCCTCCTGTGCGGCCGCCTCAAGCCCCTGCTGCTGCGCTCCCCCTTCGCGGACCGCTACATCCTCAATGTCTCCGCCGTGGAGGGGCAGTTCACCCGTCAGGGCAAGACGGCCTTCCACCCCCACACCAACATGGCCAAGGCCGCCCTCAACATGCTCACGCGGACCTCCGCCGAGGACTACGCCCGCGACGGCATCTTCATGAACAGCGTGGACCCCGGGTGGATCTCCAACGAGAACCCCGAGGCCAAGCGCCGCCACATGGAGGACGAGGGCTTCCTGCTCCCGCTGGATGGCGCGGACGCCGCCGCCCGCGTCTGCGAGCCCCTCTTCCTGGGACTCCAGGGCCACCCCGTCCACGGCCGCTTCCTGAAGGACTTCCGCGACGCCCCCTGGTAGCGCCTGCCTTTTCCGGCGCATTTCCGGCCGCTTTTCCCAGGGGAGCGCCAGGGGACTGGAATCCTGCGGCCCCACCATCACTTCCGCTGACGGGTCCGGAAAGACGCACTGCGTCCAACGCTCAGTGGAGGTGTAACTCTTCGGAAACACGGCGCCCGCGAAGGCGATAATGGGGTGCTTTGAACCCCACTCCACACGCTGACACCATGCGCGGGGTGTGGGTCCAGAGGCCCTAAGGACTCACGTAGGGTGACACCGAATCAGCCATTTCGTCGTGTTTTGGTGGAAAGTTACAGCCTTTAGGCAACTCCCCGCGCGCCACGACGAGAATATTTTCACCAGACAGAAATAGTTCTGTACTGGCGGAAGCTTCCTCGGTTACCTTGCTTCCAGGTGTCGCGCAGAACCCTGCGTCCGAATTGAGGTCAGCCCCATGCTCGACGTCGCTCCCATCGTTGCTGCCGCCTCGCTCCGCTCCTCTGGCCTGTCGTCCAGTGTCGCCTCGCCGGTGACTTCGTGGACCGAGCAGTCCGGCCTGGACTGGTCGAACGTGGCGCCGCACACGGTGTTGAGCGCGGCGGACCTGTATCCGCGCATCTGCGTGCGTGATCCGTACTTCGCCCTGAAGGACGTGACGGTGATGGGCAAGGGCGAGGTGGTGGCGCGGGTGCCGGTGCAGCAGGACCCGGACGCGGAGGCGGGCGTCATCGGCATCGCGGAGGCGGGCCGGCACATGGCCATCCTCGGCTCCTGCGCGTCCGCGCTGATGGCGCCCAAGGACGGGCAGCACTTCTACCTGGCCTGTGGCGCGCGCGGTGAGTGGCTGCGCCGCGAGCCGATGAAGCGCGGCAACGAGCTGTTGTGGGGTCTGGCGCAGGCGTCCTTCACGGGCAAGCGCACGGCCACCGCGCGCACGCTGCTGTCGACGCCGGACGGCATGCCGGTGTTCCGCCTGGAGGTGGACTACAACGTGCTGTCCGCCGCCGCCTTCACCCGCCTGTTCGGCGAGGCGCGCGTGGAGATGCGCCGCGAGCCGCGCCGCGACGACGGCGTGCAGCGCACCCCGGAGGAGTGGGCCCGGATGCGCCAGAACCCGTACAGCAAGCCGCTGGAGCTGCGCGACTGGAGCTCGGACGGCGAGAGCATCTCCGCCACGCTGGGCCCGGTGACGACGGAGATGTGCAAGGGCCACTTCGCCCTGCACCCGGTGATGCCCGTGGCCATCGTCGCCAGCGGCATGACGCGGGTGGCCACCACGCTGCTGCGCAAGCTCGAGGGCGCGCCCTGGGCCCGCTGCCTCGCCAAGGACGTGCGCCTGTCCGCCGACAGCCTGGCCTACGCCGGGCAGACGGTGAACTTCGGCGCGGTGCGCCGCTCGCACGACGGCGCCAACCACACCTTCACCTGCCAGGCCTCCGTGGGTGAGCGCGTGGTGGCCGAACTGGACGTCACCTACGAGCGCGTGGAGTAGCCCGAGCGTGTGCGCCCGGCCCGGCGCCGCTCACTCCCACTGGATGTCGTAGTCCACGCGGTCGATGCCCTGCGGGTGGGCCTTCGCCGTGCCCTTGAGTCCCAGCACCTTCAGCGCGCCGGTGAGGATGCCCTCGTGGTACGCGGGCGGCAGCATGTCCCGGCGCACGCGCAACGTGCCGGCCTTGGGCCCCGTGGTGATGTACTCCCGGCTGCCGTACGTGACGGCCGCGCTGTAGCCCATCTGTGCCCCGGAGAAGAGCTTCTGCGGGTCGCCCCGGGAGATGATGCCGAAGATGAGCATCCCGGGCCCCGTCGAGTAGCGCGTCACGTTCGACTCGCCGCACGCGTGGTACACGGCGCTCTCGGAGCCCATCGTCGACTCCAGCGCGTCCGCCGCCGTGTAGAGCAGCGTGAGGAAGTCCTGCACGGGATAGCTGCGCAGGTCCGAGTAGTCCTTGGCCAGCACGCCCTGGCGCACCGACTCCAGCGCCGCCGGGCCCGCCTTCGCCTCGACCAGGTTGAACACCGCCTTGAAGAACAGGCCCCGCACCGCGTCTCCCGGCTGCGCGGCGGCCAGTCGGGCCGCGAGCTCGGTCTTGTTGGACGGCATGACGACCCTCCTGCTGCTTTTCCACACCGGCGCGGGCCCGCTGCCCCCGCCCCGGTGCCTTGTCCGACTTCACACCTCGTCGAGCAGCAACGGCGTGAACCCCGCCGCGTCGCACGACGCCAGGACGTAGCGCACGCCCGCGCGCATCCCCGTGAAGCCCGCGGGGATTCCCGACGCGTGCAGGTGCCCGTACACGCACACCTTGGGCTGGAACGCCTCGATGGGCTCGCTGAACGCGGTGGGCTTCTCGTTGGCGTACAGCGGCGGGAAGTGCACCGCCGCCACGCGGATGAGCGGCGTGGGGCTGGCCGCCTCCTTCTTCTTCGCGTCCTCGATGGACGTCGTCAGCCGCCGCGTCTCGCGCTCCACGTAACCCGCGTCGATGGGCTCGTCCCCCATCTCCCCACCCGGCATGGGCGGGGCCTCGGGCGCCGTCCACAGCCGCGTGCCCGCAATCACCCACGGCCCCATCACCGCCGCGCTGTTGTGCAGGAACGCCTCCAGCGTCTTGAACGGCTCCAGCAGCTTGCGCAGCTTCGACGCCGAATCCCCCCACCAGTAGTCGTGGTTGCCGCGCACCAACAGCTTGCGCCCGGGCCGCGCGTCCAGCCACGCCAGGTCCTCCATCACCTCGTGCGGCCGCGTGGCCCACGAGATGTCACCCGCGACGATGACCACGTCCTCCGGACGGACCTTCTCGTCCCACGCGCGTTGCAGCGGGAGCGGATGCTCCGCCCAGCCGAACCGGTGCATGTCCTTCTGCCGCGTGGAGGGCAGGTGTGTGTCGCCAATACCGAAGAGCCGCATGGCCTCCTCATAGCGGATGGCCCCGCCACCGTGGCTCGCGAACGCCCGCCCCCACCCCTCGCCCTCCCTCCCCGCGCCCGCTTCCTTGTCGTGACACAGTCCGGCTCTACTTGAAAGATTTGAATTAGCCGAAATTGTGTAACGAACCTTTACGTTTCCCCTGTCTTGAAATGCGCCACTGCGACAAAGATGGCCAGCCGGACGTGACGAGCGTGTCGCGCGACAAGTAGGTGTCCTGTTATTCCAATGGGTTGGACTGGGTGCTCCGGAGCAGGGCGTGGGGTGGGGCGCGGGAGGGGTGGAGCATCCATGCTCCACCCGGGGGGCCTGTAGTGGTGGTTTTTCTGGGTTTTCTGGTTGGCACGCATGCTGCTGACTGAGCCGCCCTGCGCCGCATCCATGGATGGGTGCGGACGGAAGAGCTGCTGACCCCCCTCTCAAGGAGCTCCAAGTGCACGTATTTCGGAAGACGCTCGCGGCGACCGCCGCGGCCCTGGCCCTGGCGGCCTGTGGTCCCCAGCCGCAGCCGGAGGCCCCCGCGCAGGAAACCCCCGCTCCCGGGTCTCCGACCCCCACGGAGAACCCCTCGGGTTCGGCGGATGACGTCGCCCGCGAGGTGGCGGACGTCGCGCGCCGCACGCCGTACGAACTGGACGCGCTGTTCGCGCAGGCCGCGAAGGAGTTCGACGTCCCGGTGAGCCTGCTCAAGGCCTACTCCTACGCGCAGACGCGGTGGGAGCACATCCAGGGCGCGGAGGAGTTCGAGGGCCGTCCCGCGGCGTTCGGTCTGCTCGCGCTGCGCGGTGACCAGGTGACGGAGGGCGCGGCCCTGGCCGGGGTGAGCGCGGAGGCCGTGCGCGGCGAGCCGCTGGCCAACCTGCGCGCTGGCGCGGCGCTGCTGTCGAAGTACGCCGCGGAGTCCACCATCGACCGCGCGGACCTGGGGGCGTGGGCCCCGCTGGCGGCGCGCCTGTCGGACGTGACGGACCCGGGCGCCCAGGCGCAGTTCATCCACGGCGAGGTGTACCGCGTGCTGCGCGAGGGCGCGGGCGCCTTCACCCCGGACGGCAAGGTGGCGGTGTCCCTCGAGGGCGCCGAGGTGGAGGCGAAGTTCGCGCTCCCCCGGGTCTCCGCGATGGCGGCGGGCCCGGACTACGCCGCGTCCATCTGGCGTCCGTCCCCCAACTACAACGCGCGCCCCAGCGGCACCGCCGTGTCGCTCATCGTCATCCACACCTGCGAGGGTGCCTACTCCGGCTGCTGGGGCTGGCTGACCAACTCGGCGGCGGGCGTGAGCGCGCACTACGTCGTGAACGAGAGCGGCAGCGAGATTTCGCAGCTGGTCCGCGAGTCCGGCCGCGCCTGGCACGTGGGCGCCAACTATGACTGCGGCCTCAACGGCAGCACCCAGTGCGGCCTCCAGGGCGTGTCGGTCAACCACTTCTCCGTCGGCATCGAGCACGCGGGCTACGCCAGCCAGGCGTCGTTCCCGGCCGGGCAGATCGACGCGTCCGCCAAGCTGTCCTGCGACATCACCAAGACGCACACCGCGGTGACGCGCGACAGCTACCACATCGTCGCGCACGGCCGGCTGCAGCCCGCCTCCCGCACGGACCCGGGTCCGAACTGGCCGTGGAGCTCGTACATCTCGAAGATCAAGTCCTTCTGCGGGACGCCGACCACGGCCATCGTCGTCGACAGCCACCAGGCCAACAACGACGCGTCCAAGGCCCAGGTGGAGATGGCGGGCTCGTGGGCGCAGGGCACCAGCGCGGGCTACTACGGCAGCGGCTACTACTACGCCTCCACGGAGGCGGTGTCGGCGCCGTTCACCTTCAAGTTCTACCTGTCCGCGGCCGGGTCGAAGACCATCAGCGCGTGGTGGGTGGCGGGCACCAACCGCTCGTCGGCGGCGCCCTTCATCGTCAACCACGCGGGCGGCAGCACCACGGTGAAGGTGGACCAGCAGGCCAACGGCGGGAAGTGGAACACGCTGGGCACGTTCAACTTCGACGCGGGCTGGAACACGGTGCAGCTCAGCCGCTGGGCCACCGAGGGCTTCGTCGTCATGGCGGACGCCATCAAGGTGGAGTGACGTGAGAAGGCAAGGCCTCGAACGGAAGCCACGTTCCTGGCCGTGGCGGGCGCGGCCCCTGTGGACCGCGCTCGCCGTGCTCGGCGTCGGATGCGCTGGCCGCTGCGGCGGCAAGGAGGCATCTGGCGCCGGGCCGCTGTCGAAGGAGGAGGCTCGCGCCATCCCGGGCGTGGTCGTCTTCCTGTCGGAGCGGGCGGGTCAGAAGGACGTGTGGACGGTGAGCCCTGACGGGACGGAGACCCAGGTGACGCGCGGCCCGGAGGACGACTACCCCGGCCCGGTGTCGCCGGATGGGAAGTCGTTGCTGGTGGTCGCGGTGCGCGAGGAGCGGGGCCTGTTCTTCCAGCAGCTGCGCGTGCAGCCGCTGGCGGGAGGTGACGCGCTGCCCCTGCACGCGCCCCGGGCGCGCTCGCGCAACGCGAGCTGGGCGCCGGACGGCTCGTGGCTGGTGGCCGAGTCGGACGCCCAGGGCTTCAGCGACGTGGTGCGGCTGGAGCCGAAGCCGGGCGTGGCGGAGGTGCGCCTGACGCAGGTGCCCCAGGGCTGCTTCGAGCCCGCGGTGTCCCCGGACGGGCGGGAGGTGGCCTACGTGTGCAGCCGCGAGGGCGACCCGGAGGTGTACGTGGCGAAGGCGGACGGCTCCGAGGAGCGCCGCATCACCACGTTCCATCGCGAGGACCGCTCCCCGCAGTGGAGTCCGGATGGCCGGTGGCTGCTGTTCGTCAGCGACCGGGAGGACCGGGAGCGGCTGTTCCTGGTGCGGCCGGATGGCTCGGACCTGCGCGCGGCGTCGGCCCAGTCGTTCGCGGGCGACGAGCGCGAGGGCACCTTCAGTCCGGATGGCCAGCGGCTGGCCTACGTGAGCCGCTCGCCAGACGGGCTCAGCCGCATCTGGAGCGTCCCGGTGGAGGGCGGCGCGCCGGTGGCGCTCACGGATGGCGCGCACCGGGACGACATGCCGGCCTGGAGTCCGGACGGGAAGTACCTCGCGTTCGTGTCCGAGCGTGCGGGCAACGTCGACCTCTTCCTGATGCGAGCCGATGGCTCCGGGCAGACGCGGCTCACCACCGCGGAGGCCCCGGACTGGCTGCCGCGCTGGGTGGCGCGGCGTTGATGGCTCACGCGGCGTCTTCCGGGCCGGGGCGCTCCGTCACCGACGGGGCCTCGTCGCCCGGAGGACGCGGCGGCAGGGCGAAGCTGAACGTGGTGCCCTGGCCGCGCTGGCTCTCCACCCAGATGCGCCCCCCATGCGCCTCGACGATGAGCCGGCTGATGTAGAGCCCCAGCCCCAGCCCCTGGGTGTCCGCCGCGCTGCCCTGTCGCGTCCGGTAGTACTTGTCGAAGAGGTGCTCGGCCTCCTCGGGTGACAGGCCCGGCCCTTCGTCTCGCACCGACACCACGGCCTCGTCGTCTCGCATGAAGGCGCGCACCAGCACGGGGCGGTCCTCGGGGCCGTACTTCACCGCGTTCGTCAGCAGGTTGGCCATCACCCGCTCCACCCGCGCCGCGTCCAGCCAGGCCAGCGGCGGGGGCGTGGAGACCTCCAGCCGGAAGCGCTCGCGCAGCGTGGGGGGCACGTCGCGCTCCAGCACCTCCTCGAGGAACCGCGCCAGGTCCACCGACTTGCGGCGCAGCGTCAGTCCGCGCGACTCCATCCGCGAACCCTCCAGCATCTCCTCGATCATCCCGCTCATCCACTCGACGTCCCGGAGGATGGCCTCCGTCAGCATCACCTCCCGAGGCAGGTGGTGCTGCTCGCGCAGTTGCCGGCGCAGCAGGCTGGCGCGCAGGGTGATGCCCTGCAGCGGCGTGCGCAGGTCGTGGGAGATGAGGCTCACGTATTCCTCGCGCAGCCGCTCCAGCTCCTTGCGCGGGGTGAGGTCCTGTCCGGTGACGACCACGCCGCGAATCCCGCCATGGGGCCCCGGGACGGGGGCCGCGGTGATGAGGACCGGCAGCGTCTTGCCGTCCTCCCGATGGACGACGAGCACCTCCAGCGGCCCCACGACCCGACCCGTCTTGAACGCGCGCGTGGAGGGGAGCTCGTCGAACGTCAGCGGGCGACCATCCGGGTACCGGACCCGGTTCAGGTAGGTGCCCCGCTGGCGCGGGGTGCCTCCCGCGCAGGGGCCGAGCATCACCTCCGCGAAGCGGTTGGCCACCATCGTCCCGCGCTCGGGGTCGATGAAGAGGACACCCACCGGCGCGTGGTTCACCACCGCCTGCAACAGCCCCCGCTGCACCTCCGCCTCCTCCCGGGCCTTCTCCAGTCGCGCGATGAAGTGCTCGCGCTCGGTGACGTCCCGCAGGGTGATGAGCAGGTTCATCCCCTCCGGTCCCGAAACCCGGCGCAGCCGCGCCTCCAGGTGGACGCGGCCGCCATCGGCGCGGATGCCCTCGAGCGGTCGCTCCCGGTCCTCGTCCTCGCCCGCGTCCTCGTGGAGGAGGCCCCCCGGGAGGAGCACCCGCACCTCCCGTCCCAACAGCGCGTCGCGAGAGTGGCCGAACAGCCGCTCCGCCTCCGTGTTGACGAAGCGCAGCCGTCCCTGGGCATCCACCATCAGCAGGGGCGTGGGGGTCGTCTCGAGCAGGCCGCGATAGCGGGCCTCGGAGGCCGCCAGCGCGGCGGTGGCGCGCTGCTGTCCCAGCTCCAGCACGTCCAGCGCCCGGGCGGACAGCAGGACCAGCATGACGCCGGCCGCGCTCAGGAGCGTGGCGAAGATGGGCAACGGCGCTTCATGTCTCAGCAGGCCCTCCGCGCTCAGCACCACCAGCACCGCGCCCACCGCCGTGGGGCCCAGCATCGCCACCGGCACGAGCCGCCGCGCGAGGAAGCCGCCGAGCGAGTCCCGGGTGATGCGCCCCGCGAACCCCCTGTCCGGACGGACGCAGAGGCCGCCGACGCCGAGCAGCAGCAGCGCCAGCGAGCTGTTCAGCCCCATGCTCCGCTCGATGGGGAAGGGGGCCCTTCCCTCCGCGACGAGCGGTCCGAGCAGCAGCCCGTTGAGGCCCAGCAACGCGACGAGCATCCCCGCCAGCGTCAGCCCGTCCCGGGCCGTCACGCGTCCCGTATCGCGCGCGGGGAGCAGCAGGGCCAGCCCCAGCAGGAGCAGGCTCGTCCCGGTGAGCGGCGAGGAGCGGGCCCCGAGCGTGGCCAGGACTCCAGCCGTCGGCTCGAGGCCCAGCAGGTCCTGCACCAGGCCCACGGAGCCGATGAGCGCCATGCTCGCCGCGAGCGCCTCCGACAGCCACCGGCGCGCCTTCGAGGGCCGGGGCCGCAGCCTCGCGCCGAGCGAGAGGCCTCCCAGTATCAGCGCGACATGGGTCCGGGGCGTGGTCACGGGCAGGCCCGGAGCGGAGCCGGTGAGCGTCAGGCCGGCCAGTCCCAGGATCCCCATCAAGGGGACGATGGTCGCCGTCACCCAGGCGAGCGCCCGGGCCACGGCCTGGCTACGGGGCTTCGGCCTCCAGGTCCGGTCCATCCGCGTCCCCCCGGAACGCTCGGGTGCTCGGCGCTTCGATGCCCGGGAGGACCCCGCGGCAGGAGAGCACCGCTTGGGAAATGGATGCTCACGACGCGGTCGCGCCGCGTCGAACGAGAGGGCGGGGCGCCGCTGGTCGCGTCGTCCGTGCCCCCACCACGCGCAAGCGATGGGCGGTGGTCTCCGCCTTCGCCTACGGAGGAGGGTGGCGCCCCGGGTACATCATGAGCACCAGCCCCCAACCCGGCGCGATGTCCACGTTGCGCGAGACGTAGCCCTCCACGCCCTCCACGCCCAGCCTGAAGGACTCCGCGGCCCCGCCGGAGTGGACGTAGACGAACAGCCCTCCCTCCGCCGTGCCCCCCTCGCTCACGCTGGCCAGGTCGCGCGAAGGGTAGAACACGCGCCCGGCCAGCTCCTCGCGCTCGGGCACCACGCGCGCGCCCGTCACGGGAGCGCCGTTCTCGTCCACCACGCGCCCCAGCACGAAGCCCGCGCCACTCAAGGTGCTCGCCTGGTCGTCGGTGAGCCCACGCAGCCGGGCCTCGCCCAGCGCGACCGTCAGCGCGTCGTGGAAGGGCAGGGGCACGAGCCACGCGCGCGTCTCGATGAGGTCCGTCCTGGGGCGCGCGCCGGTGAAGGCGCTGTCGTAGATGACGGTCGAGGCCCGCACGAGCCCGGCGGCCTCGGGCCTCACGGCGAGGCTCTGATGGATTTCCCGCACGGCAATCCCGCCCACGCCGAAGGCCCCCTCCGTGTCCGACGTGCCCGTGCCGAACGTGGCGTCACCGTCATTCACGGAGGCGCGCAGCGGCTCCTCGACCACGACGGTGAGCCCTTCGACGGACGGCGGGGGTTGCCCCTGCGACTGGAGCAGGCTCGCGGCCTCGGGAAAGACCTCGACCCGGCCGCTGGCGCGGATCTCGAGGTTGTCGAGGTCCACGGTCTCGGCATCCTCGGTCTGGAAGCCCGGGTCCGGCGCGGCCCCTCCTCCGGAGCCGCAAGCCGCCGACGCGAGCCCGAATACGACACAGGAGGCGAACAGGAATGCGCGCTTCATCGCGGGGCAACATCTCCACGCCCTCGCGCTCCGGCAATCCAGCGCCGGCGGGTCCCCGTCCCCGTCCGATGTCTGCCGAACAGGCGATGGAAGACGCGACACCGGGTCGTCCGCCCGTCCAGGAGGGACGGGATGCGGAGCCCGGCGTCGTCCAGCGCTCATTTCGTCGTCGAAGACGCCCTCGCGCCCCGTGCCGCGGCGTGTCCGTCAGCGCCAGCCGCCGTTGCCCTTCGAGTTGGAGCGACCACCACCCCGGCTGCCAGAACCCGAAGAGGAGCCACCGCTCGAGCGAGGCGAGGAGGAGCCCGACGAGCCCCCACCGCTGCTCCAGCCCCCACCGCTGGACCCGCGACCACCCCCCGAACTGGAACCGCCACGGCTTCCACCCGAGTTGCCGCTGCCCCAGCTCCCGCCGCTGGAGCCGCGACCACCGCCGCTGCTCCGACCGCCCCCGTCGTTGTCGCGATCTCTGTCGCGTCCATAGCCGCCACCCGAACCGCCACCACCGCTGGAGCCGCCACCGCCGGAGCCGCTGCCGCCCGGGGTGCCATAACCGCCGCCGGAGCTACCCCCACCGCTGGAGCCACCGCCGGGGTTGCCCCAGCCCCCGCCGGAGCTGCCACCACCGCTGGAGCCCCCGCCGGAGCCGCTGCCGCCCGGGGTGCCATAGCCGCCGCCGGAGCTGCCACCGCCGCTGGAGCCGCCGCCAGGGTTGCCCCAGCCGCCGCCGTGATTGCCGCCACCACTGGAGCCCCCGCCATTGCCGTAGCCACCGCCGTGGTTGCCGCCGCCGTTGCCGTTGCCGCCAGGGGTCCCACCGTAACCGCCGCCGCTGGAGCCGCCGCCGGGGTTGCCCCAGCCGCCGCCGGGGTTGCCGCCGCCGTTGCCATAGCCACCACCGGGGTTGCCACCGCCGGAGCCATGGCCGCCCGGAGTCCCCCCGTAGCCGCCGCCGTGGTCGTCGTCATTCCCCCGGCCCGGACGGGGGCGCGAGCCGCCGTTGTTGCCCCGGCCGTAGCCGCCACCGTTGTTGTTGCCGCCGCTCCAGCCGCCGTCGTTGTCCTGGTTGCCGTAGCGCGAGCCCCGTGGAGGCTGGGTGCCCCAGCCGGTGCCCCCCGGAGGCGGGCGACCGGGACGGCCGTCGTCGTCACGCGACGAGTAGCCTCGCGAGGGCGGGGGCCGGGACGCGGGCCTCACGTAGCCGTAGCCCGCGGAGGCGCCGTGCGTCCGGTCGTAGATGTAGCCGCGGTTGCGCTCCCACCGGTAGGCCCGGCCCGCGGTGGGGTAGTAGTCGTGGGAGTGACGCCCGTGCAGGCCACACGCCACGCCGAGCGGATCCAGGTGGTAGTCCCAGTACCAGACCACCGTCGGCCCCGAGTAGTAGTACACGTCGTCGGTGTACGTGTAGACGTCCGCGAGTGGCCGGTAGCCGTGCGAGTGGACGTGCGTGTACGGGCACCAGCCGCCGCCGTCCTCGTCCGGGATGGGGTGGTTGCCCGCGTAGCTGAAGTCCACCGACACCGCGCCGTACCGCGTGGCGGGACCATGGTAGTGGGCGTAGCAACCCGTCCCCATCATCAGGGCGAGCGGGACGGTGAATGCGAGCAGTCGGCGCATGTGCTGAATCTCCCGGGCGAAGTGGACTCCCAGCCAGTCCTCCTTCGCCACCACGGGCCTCCTGACGCGGGTCGATGCTGGAAATTCACACCCAGCGACTTTCGTGCCCGCCCGTCCGCCCTTGAAGCGAGTGTACCCTGGTAGACACAGGGCGGGCAGAGGCAGGCCCACGCTGCGCGGCCCGGTTCGAGGGGGAGCCGGCCCCACCGCGCGATGGAGAAGGCGTCATGACGGAGCTGGACCTGGGGCGGGTGGGCGGCGCGGAGTGCGCGCTCCACCCGGGACGCAACGCGCTGCGCACCTGTCAGCGATGCGGTGGTTTCATGTGCGGGACCTGCACCGAGGGCGGTGCCCAGTGGGCCTGCCCCTCCTGCCGCGAGCGCGAGGGTATCGGCTCCGCCTTCCCGCTGGACCGCTCCAACCTGTCCTTCGGGGGGCTGCTGGAGGTCTGCTGGGACGCCTTCCAGCGCGAGTGGCTGATGCTCTCGCTCGGCTTCCTCTTCGTCTTCGTCGCCTCGGTGGTGGGCGGCCTGGTGTCCAACCTCTTCAGCTACGTCGGCGGGGTGCTGGACAGCGCGGGCGCGCTCGTCCTGTTCACCATCACCGGCTCGGTGTTCTCCCTGATGATCCAGGGCGTGGCGACGCTGGGCTTCCTGCGCATGGGCATGGACGTGCTCAACGGCCAGCGCGCGGACCTCGGGACGATGTTCGGCCAGACCTCCAAGGCCCTTCCGCTCGTCATCGCCCAGCTCTTCGCCACGCTGTGCCTGATTCCCGTCATCCTGCTGTGTGGCGTGGCCATGTGGGCGACGCTGTCGCTCACGGGCGTCTCCCTGGGCTCGGGGGCGGAGGCGTCCGCCATCCTGTCGGGGCGCTCCTCGGCCGCCGGGCTCATGGCCCTGCTGGTGGGCGCCGTGACGCTGTTTGGTCCCGGGCTGTGGTTCCTCGTGCCCCTGACGTTCATGTCCCCGGCGCTGGCCTACCGCGAGGACACCGGTCCGCTGGAGGTCCTGATGCACTGCCACGACGTCATCCGGGGCCACCGGCTCATCACCGTGGGGGTGCTCCTGATGGGCGTCCCCCTCACCGTCGTGGGCATCGTCATGTGCTGCGTGGGCCTGGTGCCCGCGATGGCCTTCTTCAACCTCCTCGTCGCCGGGCTCTACATGGCGCTCGTCAACGGGTGGGAAGGCGAGGACTGAGCTCCGCTCCCGCCGGGGCCCGCCTGGACTCGGGGGCCCCCGGCGTCGCGCGGGACGTCAGTGGAACATCCGCTCGGACGAACCCGAGCGGGGCGCGGCCACCCGGCCCATGCAGGCCAGGATGTGCTCGCGGTACTCCGACAGCTCGCGCAGGCCACACAGCATCCACCGCCCACCGATGACCAGCGTGGGCACGCCGCGCACGCCCCGGCCCGCCGCGTCGCGGTGCTCGTCGAGGATGAGCCGCCGCGTCTCCTCGGAGCGGAACGCCGCGGAGAACTCGTTCATCGCCAGCCCCACGCGCGACGCCAGCTCGAACACCACATCCGGGCGCGTCACGTTCACGCCCTGCTCCAGCGCCGCGCGCTGCATCGCCCGCGCGAGGAACGCCCGCGCCTGCGGCCCCTGCAACCGCGCCGCCTCCAGCGCCGCCAGCGCCGGCACGCTGCTGCGCGGAGGGTCACCCCCCAGCCACAGGTCCGTGGACAACAGCGGCGCCACGGGGTCCGGCTCGCGCTGCGCGCGCTGCACTTCCTCCACGAGCCCGCGCTTCTCGCGCTCCGTGGGCAACACGTCGTGCACGCGAAGCGGATAGGGCCTCACGCTCCAACGGACGGTCTCGCCCAACTCCTGGCGAAGGACATCCAGGCGCGTGTCGGCGAGGTAGCACCAGGCACAAAGCACGTCCTGGTAGATGGTGATCTGCAGCGGCTTGTGCAGCGTTTTCATTGGGGGAGGCCAGATTAGAAGGCCCACCGCGCCGCTGCCAACTCCCCATGACACGCGGCCACGAAAGGCATTCCTGTGTTCCTGAGGAGCATGCAAGGCGCCTTGCCCAGGCTGCCCGCCTGCTCCATGGCGTGCGACCAACCTCGCCGCGTCGCCTCCGCTCACCCCTGCGTCACACGTTCGCCGCCCGCCTTCGCCTCCGCGTAAGCCAGCGCGTGGTCGATGATTTCTCCCGCGATGTCCCGCCGCGTCGCGCCCTCCAACCCCTCGAAGCCGGGGCTGGAGTTGATCTCCATCAGCCGGGGACCCGCACGGCCCTCCAGCATGTCCACGCCCGCCACCTCCAACCCGATGATGCGCGCGGCCTGCACGGCCGCTTCCGTGTACGCCGGGGGAAGCTCGATCGCCTGCCCCTCGCCGCCGCGGTGGATGTTGGAGCGGAACTCGCCCTTCTTCGCCTTGCGCCGCATCGCCCCCACCACCCGGTCGCCCACGACGAGGGCCCGCACGTCCCGTCCCTCGCTCTCCGCGACGAACTCCTGGAGCACGATCTCCTGCCCCAGGTCCCAGAACGTATCGAGGATGGTCTGCACCTCCGACAGCGTGTGCGCAATCATCACGCCCACGCCCTGGGTGCCCTTGATGAGCTTGATGATGACGGGCAGCCCACCCACTTCCTCCACCAGCTTGCGCACGTTGCTGCGGTCGTGCGCCATGACGGTCCGCGGAATGTCCAGTCCGGAACGCGCCAGGAACTGGAGCGCGCGCAGCTTGTCCCGGCTCCGGGCGATGGACGTCGCCGGGTTGAGCACCGGCACGCCCATCATCTCGAAGTGATTCACCACCGCCAGCCCGTACGCGGTGATGGACGCGCCGATTCGCGGCACCACCACGTCCACGCCGCGCATCTCCACACCGCGGTACGTCATGCGCGGCTTGCCCTGCGCGAGCAGCAGGCAGCAACGCAGCGTGTCCAGCACCAGCGGGCGGTGTCCCCGCGCCCGGATGGCGGCCACCAGCCGCCGGGTGGAGTACAGCGAGCGCTTCCGGGACAGGATGGCCACCGTCCGCTTGACGCGCGGACGACGGACGACGCGGCCCTCAAGGGGCTCGGGTGCCGGGGACCCAGGTGGAACCGGGGCCTTCTTCGGCTGGAGTTTTCGGGGGGACATGGGCGGGAGGACGCGAGCCTAGCATGTCCCACCGGACAGGCGGGCCGCGTGGAGGGCCTTTGCTAATCTCGGCGTGGATGAGCGCTACCGATCCACATCCCGACGACATCCACACCAGCCCCGGAGACGCAGCCGGGCTCGACCTCGCCCACTCCCCGTTGCTGGGAGAGACGCTCGTGGTGGACCCGCGCACCACCGTGAAGCTCCACAAGTGCAAGCTGGCCGTGGTCTCCGGGCCGGACTCCGGCCGCTCCGTCATCAGCGACAAGGAGCGCCTGCGCTGCGGCGCCCACCCCGGCAACGACCTGGTGCTGGTGGAGGACCGCACCGCCAGCCGTCACCACTTCGAAATCCAGTTCACCGAACGCGGCTATCTGCTCGTCGACCTGGGCTCCACCAACGGCACCTTCCTGGACGGGCGCCGCATCGAGCGCGCCTACCTGTCCTCGGGCTCGCAGATTCGCGCCGGCTCCTCCGTGCTCACCTTCGCGCCGCTCGACGAGGAGGTCACCATCGAGCCGGACCGCGACGGCGAGCTGTGCGGCATGGTCGGGCAGAGCATGAAGATGCGCCAGATATTCGGGCTCATCAAGAAGATCGCCCCGCTCGACGTGTCCGTCATCATCCAGGGCGAGACGGGCACCGGCAAGGAGCTGGTGGCGCGCGCCATCCACGAACTGTCCGGCCGGCAGCGCGCGCCCATGGAGGTGCTCGACTGCGGCGCCATCCCCCCCAACCTCATCGAGAGCGAGCTGTTCGGCCACGAGAAGGGCGCCTTCACCGGCGCCGTCACCAGCCGCCCGGGCGCCTTCGAGCGCGCGCACGGCGGCACCATCTTCCTCGACGAGCTGGGCGAGCTGCGCCTGGACCTGCAGCCCAAGCTCTTGCGCGTGCTGGAGAACCGCGAGGTGCGGCGCGTGGGCGGCAACGACGTCATCGAGGTGGACTGCCGCGTCATCGCCGCCACCAACCGGGATTTGATGAAGGAGATCCAAGCGGGCAACTTCCGCGAGGACCTCTACTTCCGCCTGTCCGTCATCACCATCCAGCTCCCCCCGCTGCGCCAGCGCCGCGACGACATCCCGCTCATCCTCCGGGGCGCGCTCTCCGACCCGGAGGTCGCGCGCAAGCACGGCAAGAAGCGCTTCTCCGCGGAGGCCATGGGCCTGCTCATGGCCTACGCGTGGCCCGGCAACGTGCGCGAGCTGATGAACGTCCTGTCGCACGTGCTGACCTTCAGCGAGGGCGAGGAGATTCAACCCGCGCACCTGCCACCGCGCGTGCGCGGCCAGGCCCGCGAGGGACCGCTGCCCTTCAACGAGCACCTCTCCTTCAAGGACGCCAAGGAGCAGCTCCTGGAGAACTTCGAGCGCGAGTACGTCACCAGCGTCCTCACCCGCTGCGAGGGCAACCTCTCCCGCGCCGCCCGCGAGAGCGGCCTGCACCGCAAGTCCATCGAGCGGCTGGTGAAGAAGTATCAGCTCGATACCAAGGGCATGAAGTCGCGCTGACCCGCGAGGAACCCACGGGGTGACTCCCCCGCACATACCCGTCGCGGCCGGGAGGGTGTTTTCAGCCAATTGTCACACCCTGGCGACATGGCAACTTGACGGATGGTTGCCTTTGAGGAGGGAGCAGGAAAGTGGGCCCTGCGATGAATCCCCCTCAATCTGGAAACACGAGTCAATCAGGACAGGCCATGGTCGAGTCGGCGATCACCCTGCCGCTGGTGGTGTTCCTGTTGCTGGGCACGCTGCAGCTGTTCCTCATGCTCCAGGCCCGGGTGCTGGCGCAGTACGCCGTGTTCCAGGCGACGCGCGCGGGGAGCGTGGCCCATGGCGAGTGCGAGCGGATGACGCATGCGGCCATCCTGGCGTTGCTGCCGTCGTTCCACTCGTTCGTGGGGGTGGGAGGTGGGGCGTCGGAGGTGCGGCACGGCGGTGGGACGGGGGCGCCGACGCGGCTGGCGGCGGCGTTCGCGGCCCGGCGTGAGAACCGCTATCGGGGGGGCTCCCTGGATGGCGTGCACACGGGCTCCATCGTGTGGCTCAACCGGGCGCTGGTGGGCGGAGGCATCGACGGCGCGCAGGACCGGGAGTTCGACGAGCCGGGGCACCTGCGGCGCCTCGAGGTGCGGATGGTCTTCTGGTACCCCATGCGCATCCCCTTCGCGAACTGGGTGTTGTCGCGGATGGTGATGGCCCAGTTCGGCATCCAGTCCTATTCGGGCGCCAACCCGCTCCAGCTCGCGGAGCGTGACGCGGACTGGCGGCGGGGCGAGTTCACCGACCCGTTCACCCTGTTGGGAGAGGTCCGCGCGGAGCTGCGCGAGCGCGTGGCCCGCGAGCAGTACGTCTTCCCCATCGAGACGACCTTCACCATGCGGATGATGACGCCGGCCAAGGCCAGTCACTTCGCCACCCTGGACTGTCCCCGATGACACGCGCCCGGACCCGTGGTCAGACGCTGGTGTTGTTCGCCCTCGGCTCGCTGCTGCTGGTGCTGATGGTGACCCTCACGCTCTCGTTCACCATGAAGGTGCGCGAGCGCATCGAGCTGCAGACGGTGGCGGACGCCACCGCGTATTCGAACGCGGTGGCCACCGCGCGCACGTTCAACAACATCGCGGTGATGAACCGGGCGCAGATCGGCCACGCGGTGGCGCAGGCGGGGGCCACCAGCCTGGTGAGCTGGGCCAGCCTCTATCGCGGGCAGCTCAACGCGGCGAAGAAGGGGTTCGGCATCGGCAAGGTGCCCTATCAGGCGCGCATCGCCTCCGGGTGCCCCTGCGCCTGGAAGAACTCGTGGTGCGCGCAGAAGTGTCGCTGTGGCCGGCAGGGCGTGTCGGACCTGGGGATGCTCCAGACGCAGCTGGAAATCGAGCAGCAGCGCGTGGAGGCGGTGTTCCAGGCCATCGAGCCCATGGTGAACCTGCAGATGCTCGGGCATCAGATCGCCCAGGGCGCCTTCTTCGCCTCGCAGCAGGCGAACTACCAGGAGCTGCGCGACAGGGTGAGCGACCAGGGGTTCGCGAACAGGATTCTGCGCAACGCCCTGGGCGGCGGGCGCAACCCCCAGGACGCGGCCTGGGTCGTGCCTCCCATCGGCGACGTCAACGACGACGAGCTGAATGGAGGGCTGTCCTGCTCTGGAACTGGCGCGGTGTGCGACCTGCCGCTCACCGTCGCGCACGCGGTCAACGCGGCCATGGGCAGCCGAGGCTTCCACTTCGTCACCCACCGGCAGATGCCGCTGGGGGACTACACCGCGCATCAGGCCAACCTGGACTTCGTCATCTGGTTCCCCGACGACGTCATCGTGATGCCGGATACGAACGGCACGACGTACTTCGGCAAGAAGGGACGCGTGGTGCCGATGGTGCCTCCCTACGCGCCCGCGCTGGTGGGCGACGAGCAGGGCTCCATCTTCTGGCGCTACGACCACCTGCTGCACGGCGGGGACCCGGTGGCCTGTCCCCCGTTCGTCGCCGGGACGCAGAAGACCGAGGCGTCGCTGGTGACGTCGGGCGGTTTCTTGCCCCGGCCAGAGCACACGTGGACGGGGGGACGGGACATGGGCGGTCCGCTCAATCACATGCTGGTGCCCTGCCTGGGCGGGCCCTCGTCGTGTCCGGGCATCTGGCCGCCCTTCCTCGACTACAACCTGGTCCGGCTCGCGCGGGGTGACGACGACAACTACGGGCAGCCGAAGAACTTCGCGGTCGTCCAGCGCGACCTGATGGCGCGTGGATTGGACCCATGGGACCTGTCCTTCCGCTACCGCTTCGAGTCCGGGAGCACGGGCAGCACCTACGACGCCCGGGGCTTCACGATGGCGGATGGCACGCCCAACCACCTGCAGACGGCGCTCTCCACGGGCATCGCCTACTACCACCGGGGGCGGAGCCTGGGCATCAACCACTGGAGCGAACCGCCCAACCTGCTCAACCCGTACTGGCGCGCGACGCTCGTCAGCGCCGACATCGACGAGTCCGGCGTGGATGATGCCATCCGGACGCTGGAGCTCAGCTCGCCGGTCGCCGCGCGGACGATGCGGGAATTGCGCGCGGCGGGCTTCAAGGGGGTGCAGCGATGACGCGGCGGATTCGGAGTGTCCCGTCCCGACGGCAGCGAGGGCAGGCGCTGCTGGAGACGGCCATCGGCACGACGCTCTTCGTGACCATCATCGCCCTGGGCATCCACTTCGCGGAGGTGGGGTTCTTGTCGCTCAAGGTGCAGGAGGCCGCCGTCTCCGCGCTCTGGGACGGCACCCACGGGAGGATGCATCACATCCCCGTCACCTACAGCGAGGCGGGGGGCTCCATGCGGGATGCCGCGGCGAGCGCCCAGGGGCGCTACGCGGACTTCAACGGACTGTCGTCGGTCGCGGGAGGCGGCATCACCCAGGCCTTCACGCGCGGCGCCGACATGCGGGTGTCGTGCGACATGGACGTGGGCGTCGGCTGGTCCGGCGCCCTCCTCACGCGGCTCGTCTACCGGGACAACGGCGGCACCGCCTGCGGCGCGCAGGCGACGCTGAGCACGTGGCGCATCCCCACCGCGTTCCTGGAGGGCGAAGCCCAGAGCGCCCTCTACAAGGAGCGCAACGTGGACCCGGGGCTCGCCAACCTCCAGGTCTGCGCGGTGGGCCGTCCCATGGGCACCACCTGTCCGGGGCGCTTCTCCATGCTCGTGGACGACTGGGGGCTGGCCGGCGAACTGGAGTCCGCCACCTGCAACATCCTCATGCAGGACCAGCTCATCCCCTGCACCAACGCGCCCCTGCACGCGGCGGTGTGGTCCACGTACGCGCCCACGGCGCTGCCCATCCCGACGGCCGCCAGCAACCTCGCGCAAGCCGCCCTGTTCTGGAACCCGCTGCCTCCCACGGCGCTCGCCATGGTGGGCCTGGGCATGAAGGAGAAGACCTTCTGGATGAGCGCGGCGGGCGAGGAGGCCCTCGACTTCGTCCAGACGCCCGTGCCCATGGACCCCATCTCCCGCTTCTGGCCCACCACGCCGGGCTCCGCCATCGGCGTCACCACGTTCCCCTATTTCATGGCCCATGGGCGGCGTCTCGCCAAGGGCGGCTGCTTCCTCGGAAAGGACTGTGATTGAGATGCGCGCGCCGTCCCGATGGGCCTCGATGGGGTGCGGTGTCCTGCTGGCGGCGTCGGCCGCGTGGGCGGACGGCACCGAGTGCAACACGGACTGCGCCACCAAGGCGAGCGAGGTGCTCCAGCGCTGCATGGACAAGTGTCCCACGCAGTCGGACCCCTCGCGCCCCGGCCCCATGCGCTCGTGTGCCCTGCGCTGCCAGGAGCGACAGGAGGAGCGCTTCGCGGACTGCGAGAAGCGCTGCGTGAAGCCCGAGGGGCTGGAGTCCCCGAGGAAGGGCAAGAGCCGCGGTGGCGGCGGTGAACCGAGGAAGCGCTGATGCGATGTGCACGAGTCCTCGCGTGTCTGGCATTGCTGTTCGTGGGGCGCGAGGCCGCCGCGCAGCGCGCGCCCTTCACGTGGGACGTGCCCGGGGTGGTGGGCGTGGTGGACGTGACGGGGGAGGTCATCGCCCAGGGCATCCCGGTGAAGATGAGCGCCGTTCGCAGCAAGGAGCGGCCGGAGACCATCCTCCAGCACCTGGTGGACCGCTTCCTCGTCTGGGGATTGTACGTGCCGGCCATGGCGAAGCAGCCCCAGCTGCTGCGCGAGCCCATGATAACGGCCATCGATACACGGGCCTTCGTCTCCTATACGGCCATCCTCCAGCCCAACCCGGACGGGACGACGACGGTGTTCCTGGGGCAGGCGGACTTCACGCGCGGCTCGAGCCCCGCGTCCTCGCTGGCGCCCGTGTATCCAGGCGCGAAGGGCCTGTTGCACTCCCAGATGGAGGGGGCTCGGACGCTCGTCTATTCCGTGTCGGCGAAGGCGGCGGACGTGGAGGCCTTCTATCGCGGCGCGCTGGCGGAAGCCGGCTTCGAGGAGGTCGAGCCGCTCGTCTTCCAGTCGAGCCAGGACGTCCTCCAGGTCCGGCACTCGCCCGCGAAGGATGGCGCGCTGTCCGTCGTCGTCGTGCGCCGCGCGCTCTCCGCGGGGGAGGTGGCGAGGCCGGCCGGTGATTGAAGCGTCGCACCGAGCGTGTTACGGGCTCTGTCGACATGAGCGACACGCCCTCCCAGGACAAGGATTACAAGGACTCGGTCAACCTCCCGCGCACGGACTTCCCCATGAAGGGGAACCTGGCGCAGCTCGAGCCGAGGATGCTCGGCTGGTGGGCGGAGCAGGGCATCTGGGAGAAGCTTCAACGGAAGAACGCGGCGGGCGAGCCCTTCGTCATCGCGGACGGGCCGCCGTACGCCAACGGCCACCTCCACGCGGGTCACGCGCTCAACAAGGTCCTCAAGGACATCGTGGTGAAGTACCGCAACCTGACGGGGCGTCAGTGCGACTTCATCCCGGGCTGGGACACGCACGGGCTGCCCATCGAGCAGGCGGTGGAGAAGCGGCTGAAGGACAAGAAGGTGGACAAGCGCACGCTGCCGCGCGACGCCTTCCTGGATCAGTGCCGCGCGTACGCGCTGGAGTTCATCGACATCCAGCGCGCGGAGTTCCAGCGGCTGGGTGTCTTCGGCACGTGGAACGCGCCCTACCGCACGCTCGACTACGCCTACGAGGCGCAGGAGATTCGCGAGCTGGCCCGCTTCGCGCGGCGGGGCATGCTCTACCGGCGCAAGAAGCCGGTGTACTGGTGCCTCCAGGACCAGACGGCGCTCGCCGAGGCGGAGGTGGAGTACGCGGAGCACGAGTCCCCGTCCGTGTACGTGGCCTTCCCGGCCGGTCCGGAGGTGGGCGAGCGGGTGCCCGCGCTGAAGGGCAGGGACGTGGACTTCGTCATCTGGACGACCACGCCCTGGACGCTGCCGGCCAACCTGGCCATCGCCGTCAACCCGGAGCTGGAGTACGTCTTCTACCAACTGGGCGCGCGCGTCATCCTCGTGGCGCGCGAGCTGCTGCCGCGCGTGCTGTCCGAGACGAAGTCGGACGAGCTGGCGGTGAAACACGTGGAGCTGCCGGGCGGCGAGGTGTCCGCGGCGGCGCTGGTGGACCCGTCGCGCATCCTCGCGTACGCGCGGGGCGAGGAGCTGGAGCACCTCACGTACCGCCACCCGCTCTACGAGCGGCGCGGGCGCATCGTCCTGGGCGAGCACGTCACGTTGGACGCGGGCACGGGGCTGGTGCACACGGCGCCGGGGCACGGGCAGGAGGACTACGAGGTCGGCCTGCGCTACGGGCTGGACATCTACAACCCGGTGCGCCCGGACGGCCGCTATGACGACACGGTGGGCGAGGCGCTCGCGGGCAAGCGCGTCTTCGAGGCCAACGCGTTCGTCATCCCCATGCTGGTGGAGAAGGGCGCGCTGCTGAACGACGCGAAGGACACGGTGAAGCACAGCTATCCGCACTGCTGGCGCTGCCACAACCCCGTCATCCTGAGCGCGACGTATCAGTGGTTCATCCCCATGGACGCGCCCTTCCAGGGCGAGAAGACCTTCCGCCAGGTGGTGCTGGAGCAGGTGGACCGGGTGCAATGGGTGCCCTCGTGGGGGCACAGCCGCATCCGCGGCATGCTGGAGACGCGGCCGGACTGGACCATCAGCCGTCAGCGCACCTGGGGCGTGCCCATCTGCATCGCCTACTGCGAGGGCTGCGAGGACGCGGTCGTGTCGCCGGAGCTGATGGAGAAGGTGGCGGCGGCGGTGGAACAGGAGGGCGTGGGCGTCTGGTACCGCACGCCGGTGAAGGACTTCCTGCCCCAGGGCTTCGCGTGTCCCCGGTGCGGCAAGGGCGAGTTCCGCCGCGAGACGGACATCCTCGACGTGTGGTTCGACTCGGCGTGCATGGCCTCCGCGGTGCTGGAGCGCCGGCAGCGCGTCCCGGCGGACCTGTTCCTGGAGGGCAGTGACCAGCACCGCGGCTGGTTCCACTCGTCCATGCTGGTGTCGGTGGGCACGCGCGACGTGTCGCCCTACAAGGCGTGCCTCACCCACGGCTTCGTGGTGGACGGCAAGGGCGAGAAGATGTCCAAGAGCCTGGGCAACGTGGTGGCGCCGGAGAAGATCATCCAGCAGTACGGCGCGGAGGTGCTGCGCCTGTGGGTGGCGGCGAGCGACTACCGCAACGACGTGCGCCTGTCGGACCAGATCCTCAAGGGCCTGTCGGAGGGCTACCGGAAGATTCGCAACACCCTGCGCTACGCGTTGAGCAACCTGTATGACTTCGACCCGGCGCGGGACGCGGTGCCGGAGGCGCGGCTGCTGCCGCTGGACCAGTGGGCGCGCGGGCGGCTGTCGGAGGTGGCGGCGCGGGTGCGCCAGGCGTACGAGGACTACGAGTTCCACCTCGTCTACGCGACGGTGGTGGACTTCTGCGCCGGGGATTTGTCGGCCGTGTACTTCGACATCCTGAAGGACCGGCTCTACACGTCGCGGACGGACGGGCACGCGCGCAGGAGCGCGCAGACGGTGCTGCACGAGGTGGCCTCCGTGCTGCTGCGCCTGCTGTCGCCGGTGATGAGCTTCACGGCGGAGGAGGCGTGGGGCTTCTTGCCGGGCAGGCCCGTGGAGAGCGTGTTCCTGGCCGGCTTCCCGGAGCCGTCGGCGAAGCTGGAGCCGGCGCTGGCGGAGCGCTACGCGAAGCTGTTCGCGCTGCGCGGCGCGGTGCAGGGCGTGCTGGAGGCGGCGCGGCGGGAGAAGCGCATCGGCTCGTCGCTGGAGGCCCGCGTGTTGCTGATGGCGGAGGGCGCGACGCGGGACTTCCTGCGCGCGAACCTGGAGGAGCTGCCGGCGCTGTTCATCACCAGCCAGGTGGAGCTGGTGGACGCGCAGGGGCTCGGGGCCCAGCCGCTGGAGGTGGCGCAAGCGTTCGGCGAGGGCGCCCGGGTGCTGGCCGAGGTCCAGTCGGCGCGCGGCCACAAGTGCCCGCGCTGCTGGACGTACTCGGAGGCGGTGGGGCAGGGTGGTGACGTCTGCCTGAAGTGCCGCGACGCGCTCGCCGCGTAGGCCCTGGAACGAAGAGGGCTCCGCGTCCCGGGTGGACACGGAGCCCTTGGGTGCGAGCCCGGACGCGGTCGCGCTACGGGTCGCACTCCTCCGGGCGGCGGTTGCCCTCGGCGAGCTTGGAGTCGCAGTCCAACAGGTTGGGGATGCCGGTGAGCGGCTCCACCATGAGCAGGCTGCGCTTGCGGCCCGACGCGAAGTCGAACGCGAGGTTGCCCGGCGCGGCGTTGGTGATGGCCACGTTGTCTCCGAGCTGTCCCCGCAGGCACGTCAGGTCCCCCGGCCGCACCGCGCGGCCCATGCCGGGCAGGTAGCAGAGGCCGTGGATGGCGTTGGCGTTCATCGTCGGGGGGATGATGACGTCCGGCCCCACCTCGTCGCAGCAGGCCGCGTTCGCGCGGCACGTCGTGTTCAGGCACGCCGCGCTGGGGCAGGAGTTGTTGTCCCACGCGTTGTCACACGTCAGCCGCTCCCAGCGGGCCAGCGTGCGCGTCGTGCCGTCCGGCATCTCGACGTTCTCGTTCACGACGAACCGCACCGGCTGGTTGGCGGAGATGGAAATCTGGCGGGCCCGGAGCGCGGACGACCAGAGCTCCCGCGTCGCCGCGGACTCCTTCTGCCGTTCGATGGGCGTCTGGATACCCACCAACGCCAGGGAGAGCATGAGTCCGACCACCGCCACCGCGGTCATCAGCTCCAGGAGCGTCATTCCTCGAGTGCGCATCATGTTCGGAGCTCCTAATTCGGCTGCAGGCCCGCGGACACGAAGTTCCGGGGCGCCACGCGGAAGACGAAGGTCCGGCGCTTGTAGCCGTCCTGCGGATAGATGCCCTCGTCGTCCGGGGTCGCGGGGTCCGTCTTGTTGACCACGGTCTGGTCCACGCGCCGCGTGCGGATGACCAGGGAGATCTCCAGCTCGCGCACCCGCTGCCAGAGCCGGTTGCGGAGGTCCGCGTCCCCGGCGATGGCGGGCTCCGTCGCCAGGAGGTTCACCGCGCAGCTCGCCTCCCCCACCGTGCACTGGTCGATGGACCGGGGGCGACCATTGGCCTCGTCGGGGAACCAGCGGTAGTCGGTGTTCGGCGCGGTGAGGTCGATGACCGCCGCGCGCACCTTCATGCGCTCCACGTCCCGGCTCACCGCCACCCAGGTGGCGGAGTCGGGCGCGCGGTACTCCAACGTGGGGATTTCGTCCGCCCAGTTCACCCGGTAGGACGCGCCGACCAGGCGCATGGTGACCCACGAGGTGGGCGCCGGAGGGCCCGACACCTGCCAGCCCTCGTCATTGCAGCCGCCCGCGTTGATGGCGCCCGCGGCGGTGCCGAGCGTGCCGACGATGTGGTGGGGGGCATCCGCGTTGACGTTGATTCCAGACACCCGCAGGGCGCAGCCGCGCCTTCCCTGCTGGGGGTCGACGATGACGGCCTGGACGGGCTGTCCGCCGACGGGCTGCAACCCCGCGGGAGGCGGCCAGGCGGTGCAGAAGTCGTTGTCGACCCGCAGCGTCCCGTTGCCGGCGCCGGCGCACGCCCTCATCGTGGCGAGCGTCCGCGGGTCGCCCCAGAACAACTGGAGCACGTCGGAGCGCATGTCTTCATAGGGCGTGCCCGCGGGCGGCAGCTTGAACGACGGGTCCGCCTCGAACGGCCCGATGCCGTCCTCCAAGTTCGGCTCGTTCCACGTCTGGACGGCGAAGCGCTCGTCGGTGTTGCCGAACTGGACGGGCAGGTTGCCCATGCCCGTCCCCGCTCGCTGGATGTCTCCGGCGAGCAGCTCCTTCACCGCGCGCCCGGTGACCTGCGCCAGCATCGTCTGCTCCTCGAAGAGCGCGCGACGCTGCATCTGCATGCCCACCACCAGCCCCACGCCCAGGACGACGACGCCAATCGCGCTGGCGATCATCACCTCCAGCAGCGTGAAGCCTCGTCCTGGTTGCACCGCGCGCTTCATGGCGCCACCCGCGTCTGCATGACCACCACCTGCCGTCCGCTGCGGGACGGCTCCACCCAGCTCACGGAGACGCGGATGTTGGCCACGTTCCCCGCGGTGCCGGCCACGCCGGGCACCAGGTTCCGGTCGATGGCCGGCTGGCCCACCGCGCCGTTCTCGATGGTCGCGCTGGCCTGCAGCGGACTGTCGACGTCCACCGCGATTTCGTACTCGCGCGCCTGCACGCTGTCGTCCGCAGGCGCGGCGTCCAGCGTGGCCCCCGCGGCCGTCTGCCACACGGTGGTGCGGGTGTTGTCGCGCGCCAGGATGTTGGCGCACGGCGGGGTGGGCGTGCAGCCCATGGCCGCGATGTTCTCCAACGTCCGCTCCGCGAGCATCTGTGCCTGCGTATGCGTCAGGGTGCGGCGGTTGGAGGAGTTGATCTGCGTGACGAGCATCATGATTGCCGCCACGCCCAGCAGAAGCACCGCCATGGTGGCCAGTACCTCGATGAGCGTGACGCCACGGAGCTCGCGGGACCGCGGGGACCTCATCGCGGCAGCCTCCCGTCGGGCACGGAGTCGTAGACGAGGACGCGCGAGCGCGTCGCCCCCACGTTGGCCGCGCCGTTGTTCCATTCGTCGTTGCCGATCATCTTCATCTCGCCGGTGGCCGTCAGGATGAACAGGTGGTTGTCGTGCACGACCGGGGCGCTGGTCCCGTGGCCCTGGAGCGGCTGGTTCGCCGTGAACGCCACGGCGCCAGTGCCATCCGGGAGCTGCGGCGCCTCGTAGTAGCGGCCACTGTCCTCGACGCTCAGGTTGCACTGGTCCGCGGTCGTTCCCACGGCGGTGGTGGCGTACACCTTGTCCGCGCTGAGCGCCACGCCGCCCCAGACCGCCTGGCCCGGGTCGAGCGGCTTGACCCAGAGCGGGTCGAGCAGCGCGCAAGCCCCCGAGCCATCCGGCTGCGAGTCCTCGAACGCCATCAGGTGGTACCGGAAGTTGGGGCGCTGGGCCGCGGTGGGGCCGTCGCCGAACTCGTCCGGGCTGTCCGCGGTGCCGAAGTAGAAGCGCACCTTGGGCGTGGCGCCCTCGCGCACCACCTTCACGGCGAGGTTGGAGTAGATCTGCTGCAGCCACGCCGTGCCGGCGGGGTTGCTCGCGGCGTTCGGGTGCGTGGCCGCCACGGCCGGAGCGCTCGCCACCTTGCAGGCCTTCACCTGGCGGCCAATCGTATCGCTGGTGTTCACCGACTTCACGTTGATGCGGTACACGCTTCCGGAGGTCGTGGGCACGTACATGGTGTCGTAGCTGCCGTCCTGGTCCAGGTCCACCAGCGCGGTCTCCGCCGCGATGCCGGAGCCCTCCTCGAGCGTGATGACGCCCGCGTACCGACCGGCCGCGCCGTTGCCCTTCTTGAGGGGCTCGCCCGTCTTCATGTCCAGCAGGTACAGCGTGCCGGAGCGGCTCGACAGGGGCTTGTAGTCGGTGCCCACGACGGCGGTCCAGACGCCGTCCGTGCTGTTGTCCCAGTTCAAGCGCGCGACGGAGGGCGCGTGACGGGAGCCCGACACGTCGGGGATGAGCACGTTGCCATTGCTAGCGGCCGCGTTCGTGAAGGCCGAGGTGATGTCGGTCCGGGCCAGGTTGAACTCCCACAGCGGCATCGGGTAGTTCGCGTCCGCGGGGTTGGTGATGTCGAGCGCGTAGATGGCGGGGCTGGTGCGGCCCGAGGCCGACACGAGCACCGTCTTGGCGCCCTCCTGCTTGTTCGTCGGGGTCGACACCTTCCACTTCGGCTCGCCAGGGATGCCGAAGTCCACGTTGGCGATGGTGGGCGAGGCGTCCATCGTCGGCTTGGGCGCGTTGGCCAGGGACTGGTGGATGATGTAGCTGTTCACGTAGCGCGACAGCAGCAGGCGCGGCATGTAGGTGAACACCTCGCTCCCCGTGCCGTAATCACGAGGCGTCGCGGGCGTCGTGCAGCTGGTGCCCACGCGCTGGAAGTAGCCGCGGAGCTGGGGGGCGCTCGCGCAGTCGTCCACCGCCTCGTTGCGGAACGCGCCCGACTTGAAGGCGTGCAGGAAGCCGTTCATGGTGCCCACGTAGGCCACCGTCTCGCGGTCATGGAGCGTGTCGACGAAGTTCTTCTTGTACGCGTCACGCTCGGCCGGCTGCGCGTTCTGCGCCCAGCTGTCGAGGTACGGCGGCACCGCCACCGCGACCGTGGACAGGTTGATGCCGCCCATGGCCCATGGCTTCTTCACGTTGGCAGGGCCCGGCGCGAGCCGGTCCTCCCAGCCGTAGAGCCAGTCGCGGAGGAAGGTGCGGTCGTTGGTCTCGCCCGGGATGTTCTTGGACACCGGCGTGGTGATGGTCGGCGTGCCGCACCGGCCGTCGTTGTTCATGTCGTAGACGTCCTTGCCGCCGACGTTGACGTCGCAGAAGGAGTCGGGGAACAGCGGGCTGTTTCCGTTACCGGGGCCGTCCATCTCCGCCTTGACGGTGGTCCGGGCGCCAGCGCTGGTCATCGTGTACAGCTTGCGGTTCAGCGGGTCGGTGCTCTGGAAGGACAGGGCCATGACCTTGCCGGCGTCCCAGCGCTCGACGACGTTGGTCACGTTGGTGACCTCCGGGTCGTAGAGCGAACGGAAGTAGAGGCGACCTCGCAGGGAGTAGTCCTTGCGGTTGTCGTACGCGCGCACGGCGGGCGACGGCTGCCCATCACCGGGCCAGTTCGTGCCGTTCCACGACTTGCCGGGCGTCTCGTTCACGCCCCAGAGGATGGCGTTGCCCACGGTGGACGGCGAGGAGCGCGAGTAGGCGCCCGACTTCACGGCCTGGTAGCCCACGTTGATGTTGTCGATGCGCGGCGTGCACTGGTCGTTCGGGCTGGTGACGTTCACGCGCCAGCACAGCTGCGAGCCGGTGAAGCCCAGCGCCAGCATGTCCAGCTCCACCGTCTTGTCCTGCGGGCTGGGGAACTCCACCGGAATCCAGGTGGGGTTCGGGTTCTTGACGCAAGAAGCCGACGCGCCACTCCCCGAGCAGATCTTGCAGTCCACCGCCACGTAGTAGTTGATGGTGGGAGGAGGCATGCCGGGCCGGTTGCACGCGTTCGCCTGCGCTTCCGTCCAGCAGGGCGGGCTGCCGCAGGAGCGGCTGGCCGGAGGCACCATGTCGTCCTCGCGCGTGAAGCGCACGCGGGTGATGACGAAGTCGTCCGCGACGGAGGGAGAGATGTCGCCGGACATGGCGCCCGAGCGCGTCGTGCCGCCGTTCTGCTTGTTGATGACGAACACCACGTCGTTGAAGTCGCGGTCACCGCCGCCGGGGAGGTCCTCGAAGCCGAGGATCCACCGGTAGGGGTCCGTGGTCGGCGCGCCCACGATGACGTGCGGCATGGGGTTGCGATAGCCGCCAGGGCGGTTCACCTGCACCGCTTCCATGGGCATGTTCAGGTTGCCGTACGAGGCCTCGTTGCGCAGACGGTTGAGGGCGTCGTTGTCCAGCCAGCCGCACAGCTTCTCGTTGGTGCCAGTCACCTTGCAGGCGTTGGTATTCGGGTTCTCCCGCTCGCAGCTCTCGCTGTAGCCACAGCCGATGTTGCGCCGGGCCGCGATGGTGCCGCCCACCGGGTTCTGGTCCAGGTTCCACGCCGCCTTCGAGAAGAAGACGGAGATGGGGGACCTCAGGTGGATGAGGCACTTGCCCTGGTCGGCGCCCGGCGTCGTGACCTGCTTGAGGCACGGATAGACGGTGGTGTTGTTGGTGTTGCCGGGGCTGTGGTCGGAGTCGTAGTAGACGATGAGGAAGAAGACGATCTCCTCGCCCCCCTTGATTTCGCCCAGGTCGACCGTGCGGTCCTGCATGCTCACGCCCGGGTTCGGGTTCACCGCGCGCTCGATGCCGCGGTAGTCATACTTGCTGACGTCATAGTCCGGGACGCCGTTGGGACCTGACGCCACGGTGTCCTCGACGGGCGTGAGGTTCGCATAGGTATCCGCGCCGGAGTCGTCGTCCGCCAGCAGGAACACCATCTGCCCGATGCCCTTCTCGCCATTGGCGGGGTCCTTGGGCTCGAGCAGGTTGGGGATGCGCGGGAACAAGCCCTTGTCGCTGAAGTCGGTGGAGCTCGCGGAGCCGTTGCTCGAGACACCCACGACCTCGGTGTTGAGCTTGGTTCCCGTCTTGCCCGGGCGGGCGTCGTAGATGGCGGTCGCGTTGGAGTTGGACGTCGTGAAGACCTGGCGCGTATTCGCGCAGTTCGACCGCATCGCGATTTCAGGCTGGGAGTACTTGGTGCCGCTGGCGTCGGTGAAGGTGACGCTGCAGCGCCGGTCCGGCGTGCCGGCCGCCGTGAGCTTGCCGATGTAGCGCTCGGGCTGCTCGGGAGGCGCCAGGTTGTAGAGCGCCTCGTGCAGGTCGAGGATGCCGTTGTTGTTGGTATCCAGCAGATCGCCGGCGGCGTTCACATAGCCCGCGGCGATGGCGTCCTTCAGGTACAGGTAGCCGAGCGCGTGCGACGCACCGGCCGACTCGAACACGTAGCTGATGGAGACGCGCTGGTCGAACGGGAAGCTGATCTTCTCGGGGTCCAGGGCCCGGAGGTTGGTCTGGAGCTGGAGATAGCCGTTCGGCCCCGGGTTGTGGATTTGGAGGGGGTCGTCGGTGGCTCCACCGGTCTCCAGGGCGTCGTCGTCCAAGATGGGCGGGGTGGAGTTGGCCGCCTTGAAGCCCGCCTGCTTGTCCTCGTCCAGGTGGGATTCACAGAGGGGAGCGAGCTGGGCGCGCGCGGAGGTCGTCGCCAGCAGGAGGAGCACTGCGAGGCTTTGGGTGAGGGTGCGCATCACTTCTTCCTCTGGGATGGAAGGGTCGGGGGCGTGGACGGGGCCACGCGCTTGGGGGCCTTCTTCGCCTGGCGTTGCAGGTCGATGTCCTTCTCGAGCTGCTGCTTGAGGAGCTCCTCTCGCGTGGGCGGAGGCGGCTTCACGCTGGCGATGGACAGGTAGGCGATCATCGGCTCCAACTCCGCGGGCAGCAGGCCCTTGGGGTCACAGCGCGACTCCTTGTTGACCTGGCTCGGGTCCTTCAGCCAGGCCACGAGCTGCTCGGGGCTGCGCTTGTGGACGAGCGTGCCCAGCTCCACGCGCTTGTCCGTCAGCGACTTGGCCTGACGGCGCGCGCCCGCCTTGTTGAACTGGGCGGAAGCCGAGGGCGTCGGGCTGAGGGTGTGGCAACCGCTGCACAGCTGGATGTACTTGCGCTCGAGGGGGTCCTCCGCGCGGGCCAGGCCCGGCAGGAGCAGGAGCGCCAGGAGGGAGAGATGTCTCATGGGGGACTCGCGTGACAGCGGGGCAAAGGGCTATTCCAGGACGCGCACGACGCCCATGTCGGGCGAGGACGTGTCCTGGATGTTGTTGAAGGTGTTGTCCGGACCGCAGCCGCGGCTGGTGCAGCCGGGGCCGTTCGCGGTGGCGGCGCTCTGGTGGGTGACGAGCGCCTGGACGACGGCGCGCGTGGGCCGCCCGCGCGGGTTCAGGACCTCTCCGATGGCGAGGACCCACACCTGGTTGTTGGCGTCGCTGTCGTTGCCGACGTTGTCGTCGTTGTCGTCGCGCACGAAGACGCGGTAGCGGACGTTGTTCTGGACGGGGTACTCGACGTAGGGGTCGTTGCCCGCCGAGGCCTTCTCCGAGGCGGGCATGTCGTCCGGCGTCAGGGTCAGGTAGTTCCAGCCATCCGCGCCAGCACCGGGGAGCACCTCCATCCAGGGCGGGTTCGCGCCGGCCAGGCCTTCCTCGGCGACGACCGCGCCGCTGTCCCGGAGGGCCGCGAGCGTGGCGGTGTACGTCGCGTTGCCCATCCCTCGCCGCAGGCGCAGCGCCTCGCGCCCCTCCGCCAGCCCCGCCTCCGCCGCGAAGAACGCCTCCTTCTGCCGGCGCACGTCACTCTGGGTGTCCGCCTCGCGGCTCACCACGCGGTAGCTCAACATGACGGCCATCGTCACGACGGCTACGACGCCGAGTGCGATGAGCAGGGTGAACCCTCCGCTCGCTCTCCTCCGGGGTGTGGGTCGACGCATCACACTGCTCCTGTGCTCACCCCTCCCGGGGGGCGATGGAAGTGTCCTCGGCTCAGCAATGGACATGCCCGCAGCCTCATCAGGGTAAACCCCGGGAATCCCAGCAAGCTGGGCACGCATGGGTTTGAGGGTGGGGTGGTTTTGACCTCGCAAAGAGTGCGGGGTGCAGGTTCTTGCGGGGTCCAGTTCGGACGGCTCGGAGGATGTCGCGAGGCGTCATCGCTCCAGGAAGCGTGGTGGCTCGTCCCTACGGAGCGTGTTCCCGCTCGCGGAGGTGATCCACCAGGGCCTGCATGCGCTGGTGGTGGGAGCCCGCCCAGAAGACACGCTGGCAGTTCGGGCACTGCTGGAAGCGGGTGTGCCGTTCGGTGACGCCCTCGGGGACGCGGTCCTTCACCTCATGCGGGGTGGCCGACGTCAGCGGGGTGTTGCAGGCGATGCACCGTGAGAAGGGGCGCATGCGGGAGGTCAGCTCGTAGCGGCGCACCAGCTCGACCAGCTGCTCCGCGGGGTCCGTCTCCCGGGGGAAGTAGCCGAGGACGACCTCGCCCCGCTTGAGGACGCCGAGGTCGCGGGAGAGCACCACGCGCTCCTCGGTGGAGGACAGTCGGGCCAGCTCGGCGTCCTCGAAGTCGTTGCGCCACAGGGTGTCGAAGCCGAGCATCCGGAGGAAGCCCGCGAGCCGGCCCAACCCCACGTCGAGGACGAAGCGGGGCATGTCGGGCAGAGGCGGACCCACGCGAATCGCGGGGGCCTCGTCGAACGGATGACGGGCGGGGTACGCGTCCACGCGAGAGCCGGGTTGCACCCGATGTCCGAAGCCCACCGGCTGACCGTCGACCTGCACCACGTCGATCTCCGGGTGCGGCGGTCCCACGGCCTCCAGCAGGTCCTTCACGGAAGGCGTCCCCAGGGGCGTCACCGTCACCACGCCGCCGCGCTCCCGGACCGGGAGGAAGTCCTTCAACGCGCCATGCAGTTGGACCGTCACCACCGTGTCGTGCTCGCGCTCGCGACTCACCAGGGAACCTCCGATTGCACATCTTCGCGACCGGCCGCGTCGCACCTTCGTGGGGGTGTGTCACCTGTACTTCACCGGTGTAAACGTACGATTCGGCGGGAAGTCACAGGACTGTTTCAATCTTGCAGCCTATAGTCGAGCGGGTCTTCGGCGTGCCGGCGCTGGCGGACATCACCTCAGTGACTCATCACCTACGGAAGCAAGGATTCAGGCCAGCGCGTATGAAGAAGACCCTTACCTACCTCGTGGGTGCCTTGTCCGCGCTCACGGTCTTCGTGGTCGCATGTGGCGATGGCGATTCGCCCCCCCACATCCCGTCTCCACAGGATGACGGAGGGGTGCTGTGGGCGGATTGTGATCCGACCCAGGACGCGGGGGTATGCGGGACCGCCGAGTCGTGTGTCCACATCGATGCATATGATCGCTCCGTCTGTGTCTGGACGTGCGATGCGCAGCAGGGCTGTGGACACCCCGAGGCCGAGTGTTGCCCCGTGGGCGACGCGGACGGCGGCGTGGCCAACTACTGCTTCCCGGTGGGCACCTGCCCCGCGACCAATACGGACGGCGGCACCTCGGATGGCGGCGATGAGTCCGATGGTGGCTCGACGGCGGATGGTGGCGACGACGCGGGGAGCTCCACGGACGGTGGCTCCGACGGGGAAGGCTCCAATGGCGACGCAGGAACCGACGACGCTGGTTCCTCCACGGATGGCGGCTCGGAGACGGACGCGGGCGTCGTCACCGACGGTGGTTCCGAGCCGGAGACGGACGCGGGCGTCATCACCGACGGCGGCACTGGCTCCGACGCTGGCGCGGTGACCGATGGTGGAACTGGCACCGATGGCGGCGTGGTCACCGATGGCGGCACGACGACGGACGGTGGCGTCGTCACCGACGGTGGCACGGGCACTGATGGTGGTTCGACGACGGACGGTGGCGTGGTCACCGACGGCGGCACGGGCAGCGATGGTGGTTCGACGACCGATGGCGGCGTGTTCACCGACGGTGGCACTGGCACTGATGGCGGAGTGGTCACCGACGGTGGCACCGGCACCGATGGTGGTTCGACGACCGATGGTGGCGTCGTCACCGACGGCGGCACGTCGACGGACGGCGGCACCACGGATGGCGGTTCGACGACGGACGGTGGCACGGGCACCGACGGCGGCACGACGGACGGTGGTTCCACGACCGATGGCGGCACGTCGACGGATGGTGGCACCACGGATGGCGGCACCGACGCGGGCACGGATGGCGGCACCACGCCGGGCGTCTACACGGACATCCGCATCATGGCGGCGAACATCTCGAGCGGGAACGGTCAGGACTACGACCTGGGGCACGGCATCCGGCTGATGCAGGGCGTGAAGCCCGACGTGGTGCTCATCCAGGAGTTCAACTACCTGAACAACTCGGCGTCGGACATCGCCTCGATGGTCAATCAGGTGGGCCAGGGGTTCTACTACTACCGCGAGGGCGGCGCGCAGATCCCCAACGGCATCATCAGCCGCTGGCCCATCATCCAGTCCGGCGAGTGGAAGGACCCGGAGGTCGACAACCGCGACTTCGCCTGGGCGCGCATCGACATCCCCGGGCCGCGGGACCTCTGGGCCGTGAGCGTGCACCTGCTCACCCGCAGCGCGTCCGCGCGCAACGCGGAGGCGAACGCCATCGTCAACAACATCCGCGCGCAGATTCCGGCGAGCGACTATCTGGTCATCGGCGGTGACTTCAACACCGACAACCGCTCCGAGTCCTGCTTCGGCACGTTCCAGAACGTGGTCGTCACCGCCGGGCCGTACCCGGCCGACAAGAACGGCAACGGCAACACGAACGCCAGCCGGGCCAAGCCCTATGACCACGTGGTGGTGGACGCGGACCTGAACCAGTACCGCAAGCCCACCGTCATCGGGAACAGCACGTTCCCCAACGGCCTGGTGCTCGACAGCCGCGTCTACACGCCCATTTCGGAGATCGCCCCGGCGCAGACGAACGACAGCGGCGCCCCGTCGATGCAGCACATGGGCGTCATCAAGGACTTCCGCGTCCCGGCCTTCTGAGGACGCGGCGGCCTCGTCCGTGGCGGCCCGAACCGTCGGGCCGCCGCGGCGCTCACATGCTCCACTTGTGCTTGTTGCGCTCGATGAAGCGGTGCACCGGAGGAATCCGGGCGACCAGCGGCGTGAGCACGAACACTCCCGCCAGGCGCAGCGGCTTCACCACCTGAGAGAGCGCGTAGGCGGCGGCCCAGGTGCCCGCCTGCTCGCCCGCGCTCTCCGGACGGAAGCCCAGCTTGATGGCGACATAGAACCCGCCAAGCACCAGGCCGAAGATGACGTAGTGCACCACGAAGGCCAGCGGGCCGTACTCGAGCAGCAGGGCCTTGAAGCGCGCCATCAACGGCGGCTTCCCGGCCTTCGCGGTGGAGGTCGGGGCGGGTGGGGTCGTGTCGGAGACAGAAGGATTCACGTCCGGCTCAACAGGCGGCATGGCCGCACCATGCCCCAAACGAGCGCCGGCCGGGAGACAGAGCGGGCGGGCTGTCGTCATCAGGTGGGCTGTCCGGGTTGTCAGGGCTCATGGGGGCGGGTTAGAGGACATGGACGCGTCATGAAAGCCTCCCTTCGCCTCCTCGTCCTCGTGGCCACCACGGTGCTCGTCGCCGACCAGGTGACCAAATATCTGGCTGTGTCCCGGCTGACGGATGCCCTGGATGGCAGGGAGGGCCTGTCGCGGGTGACGGGCTACTTCACCGAACAGAACCTAGACAACGACCCGGTGACGGAGGGCAACACGCGCCGCGTGACGCGCCCGCACCGCTTCATCGAGGACTACTGGCACTTCCGCTACGTGGAGAACCCGGGCGCCGCCTGGGGGCTGTTCGCGGACCTGCCGGAGAGCGTCCGCCGCGCCTTCTTCCACGTCGTCAGCCTGGCGGCGTTGGGCTTCATCTTCTTCATGTACCGGCGCACGGAGGCCGACCAGCGCCTGGTGCGCGTGGCCCTGGCGCTCATCAGCGGCGGCGCGCTGGGCAACTTCATGGACCGGCTCGTCCGTGGCTACGTCATCGACTTCATCGACTGGCACTGGCGCAACCAGCCGGGCATGCGCTGGCCCACCTTCAACGTGGCGGACGCGGCCATCTGCGTGGGCGTGGCCTTCATGCTGCTGGACTCGCTCAAGGTGCGCCGGCCGGAGACCGTTCCGGCGCCCCTGAAGGAAAGCCCCAATCCGTGACGGGTGGGGGGCTCGTGGTGTAAGCCGCGAGCGTGCCTCGCAAATACGTCATCCTCGTCGCCGTCGCCCTGGCCGTCGTCGCGCTGGACCAGTGGACGAAGTACCTCGTCGTCCGCGAGCTGACCTCGCAGATGGATGGCCAGCAGACGCTCGGCGGCCGCATCGGCGCGATGGTGGGCGAGCCGCCCCCGCAGGGCTTCGACGGGCTGCACTACCGTCCCAGCCGCCACATCGAGGTCTCCGAATCGTTCCTGCGCCTGCGCTACGCGGAGAACCCGGGCGCGGCCTGGGGGCTGTTCCGCAACCTCCCCCCGCAGACGCGCGGCCCCCTGTTCCACGTCGTGAGCCTGGGCGCGGTGCTCCTCATCGTCTTCTACTTCCGCAAGCTGTCCGGCTCGAATCCGGAGGAGAAGTGGGCGCTGTGGGGCCTGCCCCTGGTGCTCGGCGGCGCGCTGGGCAACTACATCGACCGGCTGGCGCGCGGCTTCGTCATCGACTTCATCGAGGCCCACTGGTTCGACAAGGCGACGTGGCCGTCCTTCAACATCGCCGACTCGGCCATCTGCGTCGGCGTGGGCCTGCTCGTCATTGACGCCTTCGTCCGCAAGGAGAAGCCCGCGGCGCAGGAGCCCTCCAAGGTCTGACGCCCCTTCCGCCCCAGCCCGGCAGGTCCCCATGCTCCCCATCATCTTCCGCTTCACCTTCACCACCGTCTGGGCGCAGGTGCTGCTCTTCGTCCTGCTGGGCGGGCTGGTGGGCTACATCACCTTCAACGGCTGGCGCACCGCGGTGGGGGAGAAGGACCCGAAGACGGGCGCGCGGCGGCCGGTGACGAAGCAGGACCGGATGTGGCGCGCGGCGTACTACGGCGCCAGCGGCCTGGCGTTGGCGGGAGTGGGCCTGTGGTACGCGCTCCCCTCGGGCTCCTTCCTGGGCGTGGGCGGAAAGGGCGAGGGCTTCCCCCTGCACACCTACGGCGTGCTGCTGGCCTCCGGCTTCATCGCGGCGGTGACGGTGGCGGGGCGGCTGGCGCAGGACGAGTGGCGCAAGCTGGAGTGGGTGGGCGGCCAGTGGGTGGACACCGAGGGCCCCCGCAAGCGCGAGCAGGTCATGGACATGGCCTTCTGGGTGCTCGTGGGCGGCATCCTCGGCAGCCGGCTGCTCTTCGTGATGGTCAACTGGCGCGACTACGCGAAGGACTGGACGCAGGTGTTCTCGCTCGGCGGCGGGCTCGTCTTCTACGGTGGCCTCATCGGCGCCTCCGTGGCGGCCTGGCTGTTCGCGCGCAGCCACCACATCGACTTCCTGCGGCTGGCGGACGTGTGCATCCCCACCGTGTCGCTGGGGCAATGCCTCGGGCGGCTGGGGTGCTTCGGTGCGGGCTGCTGCTGGGGCGACGTGGCGCCGGCGGGCGCGGCCTCGGCCGTCCATTTCCCGGGGCCCGGGCTGGCGCGGGACCTGCTGGGCCACCTGGGCGGGGGCTCGAGCCTCGCGTACTCGTCCCAGGCGGAGGATGTGCGCTACGTCGTGGAGGCCACCGGGCAGGTGCTCCACGAGGCCGCGCCGGGCGCCGTGCGCATCTCCGACTGGGTGCTGCAGCACGGGCACACCCTGGGGGTCTACCCCACCCAGCTCTTCGAGTCCCTGGGGCAGATGGTGCTCTTCGGGGGGCTCTTGTACGCGCGGCGGCACCGCCGCTTCCACGGCCACATCTTCGCGCTGTGGTTGATGGCGTACGCGGTGCTCCGCAGCACGGTGGAGCTGTTCCGGGGCGACGTGGAGCGGGGCACCCTGCACGGCCTGCTCCAGTCGCTGGGGGCCTCCGGGCTGGCGGAGTCCGTGCCGCTGGAGGCCTGGTACAACGTGTCCACCAGCCAGTTCATCTCCCTGTGCATGTTCACCTTCGGAGCGGTGCTGCTCTACCAGAAGGGGCGCAAGGGGGGGGACGAGGCGGCGAGCGGCCTGGGGCCCACGCCGTCGGCGGCGTGAGGTTGATCCCCGCGCGCGGGTTGGGGACACTCTGAGGCGTCATGCCGCCCCCCGACGCCCGACAGTTCTCCGCCAGGTCCTCCGCAGGCAAGCCCCAGGCGGATATCAGCTCCAGCGAGGCCGTCCTCCAGGAGTGCGAGTCGCTCGAGGCGGACCTGGCCGCCCTCCGCAACCTCTTCGAGCAGTACTTCCTGGGCGCCGAGCGTCACCCGCCCACCAAGGCGCACGACGACTTCAAGAAGCGGGTGACCCGCCTCAAGACGGCGTTCATCCGCTCCACCGCCGCGAAGTTCCGCGTCGGCAGCATCCACAGCAAGTACCTCACGTACGAGCGGCTGTGGACGCGCACGCTCCAGGAAATCGAGGCGGGCACGTACAAGCGTGACCTGTTCAAGGCCCGCCGCCGCGCCGAGGTGCGTGGCACCGCCGCGAACAAGGACGGCAAGAAGGGCGTGGTGGAGCTGCCGGAGGACATCTCCGACATGGACTTCGAGGAGGTGGAGGAGCTGTCCCGCCCCCGTCCGGTCAACGAGCCTCCGCTGGCCGCCGCCATCCTGTCCGCCACGCAGCCGGCCGCGCGCGTCGCGACCCCCGCTGTCGCCGCCGCGCCCAGGCCCGCGGCGCAGGCCGTCCCGGGCATCGCGCCCGTGGTGCCTCCTGGCGCGACGCCGCGCTCGGGTGTGCCCTCGGTGGCGCCGGTGACGGGGACGCCCTCGAAGGGGCTGCCCACGGTGGCGCCCGCGCTCGCTGCGGCCGCGCGCCCCGGCGCGGCCCCGGTGTCGAAGCCCGCGGGTGTGGTGCCTCCGGTGCGTCCGGCTACCGCGCCGGTGGCCGCGGCGCCGAAGCCTCCCTCGGCGGGCGGTGGCGGCATGTCCGACGACAAGCTGCGCGCCGTCTACGACGCCTACGTCACCGCGAAGCGGCGCTGCCAGGAGGACACGTCGAAGATGTCCTACGAGTCGGTGGCCGCCACCCTGCGCAAGCAGGTGCCGGAGCTGCTCAAGCAGCACAACGCCAAGGCGGTGGAGTTCAAGGTCGTCATCAAGGACGGCAAGGCCTCGCTCAAGGCCGTCCCCAAGTAGGCGCGGCATGAATCACGACCCGAAGTCCCTCGAGGCGCGGGTGGCGCGCCTGTCGGTGATGATTTTCGACATCGACGGGACGCTCACCGACGGGCGCATCTTCTGGGTGCCCGACTCCGGCTGGACGCAGATGTACAGCGTGCGCGACGGCATGGGCATCAAGCGCCTCCAGGAGGCGGGCCTCGAGGTGGCCGCCATCTCCGGTGGCGACAGCCTGTCCGCGCAGATGCGGATGCAGTCGCTGGGCATCAAGCACGTGCACTTCGGCAGCCAGGACAAGGTGGCGCACTTCGAGCGGTTGCTGTCGCTCTTGAACGTGTCCGCGGAGCGCTGCGGCTACATGGGGGACGAGGTCGTGGACCTGCCCCTGCTCAAGGCCGTGGGCTTCTCCGCGGCGCCCCCGGAGGCTCCCGACGAGGTGTGCTCCCAGGTCCACTACGTCGCGCGGAAGGCCGCCGGCTTCGGCGCCGCGCGCGAGGTGTGCGAGTTCATCCTCCGCCACCGGCGGTAGCAGGGCGTCGCGAGCAGGACGAGCAGCAGCCAGGGCGCGCCGCCTCCGCTCGCCACGCCGCACCCGCATCCCTCGGCGCCGTTGTCGCTCTCGTGGAGTCCGCGGAAGGACACCGTGAGCGGAGGCTCCGCGCCGCCTTCCCAGACGGCGTCGGTGTCGGACGCGGAGGGCCCGTCGTCCGCGCTCCCCAGCGTGAGGGGGACGGTGTCCATCCACTCGCCCGACGCGGAGACGCGGCGCGCCCGCACCACGGGACCGCTGTGGGTGGTGTGCTCCACCCAGGCCACCAACCAGGTCGACTTGCTCCAGGCCTCGGCGGGCGAGGTCGCGTCGACCACGACCGAGGCGATGGCGGTGCCCGACGCATCCAGCACTTCCCCCCGAGTGCCCAGTCGCGCCCCGTAGAGGTCGGAGAGGTTGCTCACGTACGGCTCCGTGCGCTCGCTGCTCCCGCGGGGAAGGGAACCGGGCGCGTGGAGGACGACGCGCTCGTCGGCGCCGCCCTCGTCGGTGGAGGCGCCCGGGCCCGGGACACCGGAGACGTCCGGGGCGGGGGGACTCACGAGGTGTCCCCGGGCGTCCAGCAACAGCGCCCGCGTAGAGGCGTCCTTCTGGCTGTAGGCGACGCGGAACGAGGCGCCCACGGCGACGACGGAGGACGAGAGGGCGGAGTCGTAGTCCTCCGAGAGCAGCTTCGGGCCCATCACCACCGTGCCCGACGGCGAGAACATCAGCCCGAAGAGCGCGCCCGCGCCTTCCGTTCCCTCGCTCGGGGCCGTCCAGGTCAGGAGGAAGTGCGTCCCGTTGAAGGCGATGGAGGGAGACGCGCCGCCGGCCCTGGCCGCGCCGGGGAAGGGGAGCGGCTGGGCGTCGAGGAGGACGCCCTCGTCGGAGATGCGCACCAGTCCCCGGGGGCACGCGAGGACGTAGTGGCCTCCCCCGTGCCCCACCACGCACGCGTCGCCGTTGGCGGGGGAGGGGAGCTTGAGGCCGCCGCCGTCCAACACCTCGCCTCGGGGGCTCACCCGCGCCGCGACCAGCTCCGCGCCGCCGATGCGTGGCTGGCTCCACGCGACCAGGAAGTTCGTCCCGTCGGTGCCGAGCGTGGGCCCGTCCGGGGTCGCGGGTTCCACCGAGGCCACGGGCTGGTCGATGCCGAACTCGGGCGAGAGCACGGGCGCGAGCTCCGCGGGGAAGGTGGTCTCCCGCAGCGTGTCCTCCGGGATGGAGAGCACGATGGCGCCGTTCTGGAACGACGGGGTGACGTGGAGATGCTTCCCGTCGGCGTCGACCCATCTGCCCAGCCCATAGCGCAGGCTCGCGCCTCGCCGCTCGTCGGAGAAGTGCAGGCCCGTCCGCGTCGCCGCCTGATAGGCGAGCCCGCGCACGGGGATGCGCACGACGAGCGGACCTCGTCCGGCCGGGAGCCCGGGGAAGCGAAAGAAATGCGTCATGCCCGCGGCGCTGTTCTGGAAGCGCTCCTCGACCGCGCCGCGCTGGAGTCGGAGCGAACCGTCCGGGGTCACCTCGACCTGGGGCGCCGCGAGCCTCACGGCGCGAGGGCCTCGCTGGATGACGGGCGCGCCGAGCGTCAACCCACCCTGGCGTGGCTCCGAGGGGGCGACGTGGTACGCCAGCGGCGTGAGGGTGAGTCGACCATCGTCGTGGCGCGCCTGAAAGGTGCGGTGTCCTCCCGAGTAACCATCGCCGTCACGGTGGAACGCGAAGCGCGCCTTCTCCACGACCTGACGGGGGACGAAGGGGAGCATCGCGGGGGTGTGAGGCCCGGGCATGGGCGCACCGGCGCCGAGCAGCGCCAGGAGAGGAAGGAGACCAAGGGCGGCCATCATGGGGCTCCTCACCGGATCGCCTCCCGAGGGGCGCCGGTGGACTCCGGCGAGGGGAACCGGAGGGGAGGTGTTCCGAAGGATTTTGACAGACGTGAAACCCAGTTGCTTATGACTTGAGATGGCGAGATGGGCCGGGCGGTGGGTCCGCGCGACTCGAGGCGAGGCGTGGGAGGGAAACGACCCGGGTTGGGGTGAGGGGGGCGCCGCGTTGCATCTCCCGGAGAACGCGCGCCCCCGTGCGTTGTCGCGCGGCGGTGGTGGCGGGGCGTGACGCGTGTGCTGGCCGGGCGGCGCGGGCCGAGGCCCCGGGGCGCCACTGTTCACCATGCGATGGGCGGGCGGGCTCGCGTGTGTGTGATGGGGCTCCGCCGTCGATGGCGCCCGGGGGCGCGTGAAGCGTTGCCTCCTGGAAAGTCGTCCCCACACCTCCCCCGCACGGGTTGTCGAGTGGTGAGGCCCTCCCTAGGTTGGGGTTCGCGCGGAGGTTCGATGGCCGGCGCGAGACACGCGGGAGGCGACGTGGGGATGCAGAGGTGGCTCGGGCTGTCGGTGGTGGTGGTGGGCCTCTCGTTGGGCACCGGGTGCTCGACGCCCTCGGACGAAGACCAGGCGCGGCTCGCGGAGCTGGAGGCGGAGGCACGGCGGATGGACGCCGCGCTGGATACCGTCGAGGAGCGGCTGCTCGGCAGCCAGGCCATGCTCCAGACGTGGCAGGAGCTGGGGCGTCGTCACCAGCAGGTGACCCAGCTGCATTGCCAGTCGTCGGACGCGCACATGGTCGCGCGCATGAAGCACTACGAGAAGATGGAGGAGCGCGGGCGCCAGCTGCGCCGCCGCAGCAGCGTGGCCGCGGTGGACTCCACGGTGCTCACCTCCGGCAAGGCCGCCAAGCGTCAGCACGGCGCGAACTGACGCGCGCCCGGGCGCCGTCAGAGGCTCATGCGCTCGCGGAAGTGCTGGGACTGACGGCGCGACATCTCCACCTCCTGCCCCCCACGCAGGCGCGCCACCAGCGTGCCGCCGGGGCCCGGCTCCAGTGACTCGACGAAGTCGAGGTTGAGCAGGTGCTGGCGGCTGGCGCGGAAGAAGCGCGCCGGGTCCAGCTTCTCCTCCAGGTGATTCAGCGAGCGCAGCAGCAGCGGCTGATGCCCCTCCAGGTGCAGCCGCGCGTAGTTGCCCTCGGAGCTGATGAGCGGGACCTGCGACAGGTTCACCAGCCAGCAGCGCTCGCCGTCCCGCACGAAGACGCGCTCGAGGGGCGCGCCCGCGGGCACGGCCGGCCCCGGCGGGGTGGGCGCGGGGTGGCGCTGGCGCACGCGCTCCAGCGCCTCCGCGAGCCGGGGCGGCTCGATGGGCTTGAGCAGGTAGTCGAGCGCGTTCACCGCGAAGGCGCGCACCGCGTGCGCGTCGTAGGCCGTGGTGAAGATGACGTCGGGGGGCTCGTCGAGCCGGGCGAGCACGTCGAAGCCGCTGCCTCCCGGCATCTGGATGTCGAGCAGGAGCAGGTCCGGGTCGAGCGCCTCCACTTGACGGAGGGCGTCGTCGACGTGGGTGGCCTCGCCCACGACCGTCACGTCCGGGTGCGCCGCCAGCAGGCGACGGAGCTCGGCGCGGGCCAGGCGCTCGTCATCGACGATGAGGGCTCTCATGCGGGCAGGGGGATGCGGACGCGCGCGGTGGTCGTCGCGGCCTGGGACTGGTCGAGCTGGAGCGACGCGCCCGCGCCGCACAGCAGGCGCAGGCGCTCGCTCGCGTTGTGGAGTCCCACGCCGCTCGAGTGGGGCGCGGGGGGCGTGGAGGCGGGCGCCGCCGTGTTGGTGACCTCCAGGCACAGCGCGCCCTCGCGCACGTGGGCGGAGAGCGTCACCTCGCCCCCCTCGGGCATGCGCGCGATGCCGTGCTTGATGGCGTTCTCGACCAGGGTCTGCACGAGCATGGCGGGGACGGGGGCGCCGAGCGCCTCGGGGGCCACGTCTTCACGGACCCGCAGCCGCTCGTCGAGCCGCACGCCCTCGAGGCCCAGGTAGTCGCGCACCACCTGGAGCTCGCGCTCCAGCGACACCGTCTCCGGCTCCCGGGAGGCGAGCGCGTAGCGCAGCAGCGAGGACAGGCGGGTGACGACCTCCTGCGCGCGCTGGGGGTCCTCGGTGATGAGCGCGCGGGTGCTGTTGAGGCAGTTGAAGAGGAAGTGGGGCTGGAGCTGGGACTTGAGGAAGCGCAGCTCCGCGGACTGGGCGGCGGCCTCCAGCTTCCAGCGCTCCAGCTCCACGGTCCTCGCGTGGTGGATGAAGTGCACGGTGCAGTAGATGAGCAGCCACATGAACATCACCAGGGTCCAGATGGTGAGGGGGTAGAGGAACCCGACGAGCTGGATGTGGGGATGCGAGGCGCTGAAGGGCGAGGCGATGAACGGGTAGAACGCCAGGAAGGCCAGGAGCGTCTGCACGGCACCCAGCCCGAGCGACGCGCCGACGACGCGGACCGCGAGCGCCCGCATGGGCAGGCGCACCCACTCGCGGAGGTTCAGCCTGGAGCGGGCGAGGTGGGTGACGCAGACGCCCACCAGCGAGCCGATGGTGCACAGGAGGACGACCCGGTGGAGGGGAGCGCCCCCTTCCATCGAGGGCGTCACCAGGGCGAGGAGGACGTTCATCAGGGTGTAGAGCCCCCATCCTCCCGCCTGGCAGGCCGCGTAGACCCATGGGTTTCGTGACGTCATCGGGCCTCCGGTGCGCGCTCTCGCGCGAGTCCAGCACAGTCAGCGCGTCGGCTCCATCCGGGACACGGACGTATCGCCCGCGAGGAAGCCGTCGAGCTTCTGGAAGAAGCCCGTGGGGTCGTCCCACATGATGAAGTGCCGGGCCGTGTCGTGGAGCTCGACACGCGCGGTGGGCAGGTTCTTGAACTGGTCGCGGAAGACGGCCTCCACCACCTCGCGGGGGACGAGCCCCTTGAGTCGCGTCCACGAGCCGAGCACGAACGTGGGCGCGGTGATGCGCGACAGCTCCGGGCGCAGGTCGGTGGTGACCAACTCATAGTAGGCCTGGGCCACGGTCTCCGCGTCCGAGTCCACGCCCCAGCGCACGGCGATGTCCACCTTGGCGGGGTCCGCGATGTCGTTGCTCAGGTAGGTGCGCGACGCGAGCGCGCGCTGCTCCGCGGTCCGCGCGCGGGCCTGGGTCCGGAACTGCTCGGCGTGGGGACGCATGCTCTCGGGGGTGGCGTTCGGGTCCATGGTCGCGGGGAGGAACGGCAGGCCATCGACGATGAACAATCCGCCCACCAACTCCGGGGCGTCGGCCGCGAGCCCGAGCGCGAGGAAGCCCCCCAGGCTGTGGGCGACGATGATGGGCTTCTGGAGGCCCTGCGCGCGGATGTAGTCCGCGAGCGCGCGCCGCACGGTGGGGAGGATGGGCGCGGGGATGGCGGGCTGACCGGCGAAGCCCGCGAGCGTGAAGACGTGGCAGTCGTACTGGCCCTGGAGGTGGGCGAGCGTCTCGTCCCAGACCTCACCGGACGAGGCGAGCCCGGGGATGAACAGCACCGGCCGGCCCTTGCCGGAGCGCTTCACCTGGAACGGAGCAGGGGGCGTGGCGCCACCCGGCGTGCTGGACGACGTGGTGGCGCAGCCGGTGGCGAGCGACAGGGCGATGAACGCGGCGAGAAGCGGGGCGCGGCACATGGAGGATTCCCTCGGGACGAGGCCTCACCGGAATGGAGTGGCTCGGACGGGGAAGAAGGTACGGGGCTCGCGTGGGGGCTCCCCGGATACTCCATGAGCGGTTCGTGCGCGGGATGAGCGGCGGCGCGGCGCTATGGCGCTCCCTGGAGGCGCAGCTCCTGGCGGACCTCCATCAGGAGCCGCCCGAGCATGTTCTTGCCACGGCCATCACCCCCGTCGCCCCAGAAGTCGTCGTCCTCCGTGTGCTCGACGAGCCGGGCCTCGCCGGTGGCCAGGAGGCGCCGCGCCAGCTCCTCGTGTTGCGTGAACTTCGCGCGGAGCGCCTCGCGCATGACCGCGACCTTGATGGACTCCCAGTCGCGTCGTGGCTTGTGTCGCCGGTCCCGGCCCATCCGCGCCGCGAGCAGGGGCGTGCGTGCTCGCCGGATGGCCTCCTGGTGACGCGGGTCCTCGAACTTCCGTGCCTGGAAGTAATGCTCCGTCGTCGGCCACATGCGTCCCCCCAGGCGGATGGGGTAGGGCGCGAAGTTCGAGCACCAACCGTGCTCGTCGGTGACGCTGTAGAAGTGGATGACATCCGGGGCCATCGTGGGGCTCACGCGCGAGAGGGCCCGGCGAATGACGTCGTCGAACCCTCCCGCTGACGCGTCGTGTCCCGCTGGATTTCCGCTCCGGCGCGTGTGTCCTCACGCTCCTCACGCAGGGTGCGGCGGGTACTTCATGACACGCTCGCTTTCCTGTTTTGCCGTCATGACGCGGGCCATCCCATGGGTGGGACCGAGCAGGCGGGCATGCTCACCGGTCCGTGACGTCCTGGATGAATCCGGGTAGAACCCCCCTCGTGACACGCACCGCGCACGCCATGCTCGCCGTTGTGGGGGCGGGTCTTCTGGGCTGCAACGACCTGGAGGTCTGCGGCTCCACGTCCCAGGACATCACCCGTGAGGACGGGAGCGTCTACCGGTGTGTCACCTCGGAGGACTGTCCTCGCACCGCGCGGGTCAACGTGTGCGTGACGGACGTCTCGCCCATCGCCGAGTGCGTGAGCTGCGAGGACTCTCGCTGCATCACCGTCATCCCGGAGCAGTGCTAGTGAGGGCGCTTCGGATCGCGCTCGTGGCGCTGGCCCTGGCCGGCGCGGGTTGTCGCCGCGACAAGCCGGTGGACCACCTCCAGCGCGCCCGTGACGCCACCTTCGAGAAGCGCCCCGACGAGGCGCTCGTCGAGTACCGCAAGGCCTTCGACATGCTCCGGCACGACAGCACGCCGGAGGCGCTCGTGCTCCGCGCCCGCGCGCTCAAGGGCGCCGCGGACGTGTACTGGCTGGAGCAGCGCAAGGTGAAGGAGGCCGTGGGCGTCTACCGCGAGCTCATCCAGCAGTGCCCCGAGTCCCCGGAGGCGCTCGAGGCCCGCATCATCGTCGCGGAGCTCCTGCGCGTGTACTACCGCGACCTGCGCGGCGCCATCGACCAGCTCACCGCCGCCCTCCAGCGCAACCCGCCCCAGGGCGCGGAGCTGCACTACCAGGTGGCCAAGCTGTACTTCGAGCTGGGTGACTACCAGCAGTGCGAGCTGGAGACGCGCCGCCTCATCGAGCGCTTCGCCACCAGCGCCTACGTGGATGACAGCCTGTTCCTTCAGGCCCAGGCCATCTCGATGATCGAGGGCCGCCGCCAGGAGGCCTCGCGCACCTTCGCGGACCTGCGCACCCGCTTCCCCGACTCCGAGCTGGCGCCGCACGCCCTCTTCGAGATGGGCAAGCTGCGCTCCGACGCCGGCGAGCACGAGAAGGCCATCGAGACCTGGGTGGAGGTGCTCAAGACGCACCCGGACCCGTCGCTGGTCCAGGACTACATCGCCCGCGCGCGCAAGCGCATCGCCAACACCACGGCGGAGGGCGTGGGCCAGCGCGAGGTGGCCTTCGACCGCGCCCGCCCCGCGCGCTCCTCGCTGGAGGCCGTGGGCGGCCGTCCCGAGGAAGCCGCGCACGAGCACGACTGAGCGGCGCCGTCAGCCCGCCACGTCCAGCGCCGCCTCCAGGAGCGGCGCGGCCACCGCCGGGTCGTCCGCGTCCGCCACCAGCAGCACGTGGACGCGCCCCTGCTCCACCCGGGCGTCCACGCCCTCGAGCTTCACCTTCGCGTCCACCCCGTCGAGGAACACGGGCGTGCCGTCCGGCGCCAGCACGCCGATGGCCGAGCCCGCCACCGCGCCGTCGGCGTACGCGTCGCGCGTGTCCTCGGCCGCCGCGGTGAACACGAGCCGCCCGTCCGGCAGCGGCGACGCGTCCGTGAAGGACAGGCGCACGCCGCCGGCCCGGCCCAGCTCCCAGCGCCGCGTGGTGCGCAGCACCTGGGGCCCCAGCGCGCCCACCTCCACCGCGCGCAGCACCCGCTCCCGGTCCAGGTCCACCAGCGCGTCCACGCCCGCGTCCCCGTTGCCGCGCTGGAGCAGCCGCAGCCGTCCCCCCACCACCGCCGCGCCCTCGATGTTGAGCGAGCCGAACTCCCGCGCGAGCTGGCGGTACAGCGCCGAGCAGTCCACCCCTCGCGCCGTGCCCGCGAGCGCCCCGTCCTCGCCCAGCGCCAGCACCGCGCCGCGCATGCGCTCCGGGGTGGAGCCCGACGGCAGCGCGAGCAGCGCTCCATGGGGCGCGCCACCCAGCGGCCCCAGCAGGCACAGCACCTCCAGGTCCGGCTTGGCCGCCTTGCGCGCCGCCGCCTCCTCCGGCAGCTCGCCCGGGAACAGCCGCACCTGTCGCCCCGGGGCCTCGCCGCGCGCGGGGAACACCGCCAGGTGCAGCGAGTCGTCCGCGACGACGTAGAGCCAGTCCCCGGCGCGCACCAGCCCGCTGGCGGCGGCGACGTGCGCGGGGCGTCCCGGGGCCTCGGGGGCCTCCAGGGTGAGGGTGCGTCGAAGGGTGGTGCGAATCATGGCGGGGCCTCCCGGGCGGGACGCGGCGGGGGCCGGGCCTTCCGCCTCAGAGCAGCGTACCCTCCAGCAACATGCTGGCGACGGTGAAGTAGATGAGCACCCCGCTGACGTCCACCAGCGTGGCGACGAAGGGGGCGGACGCGCTCGCCGGGTCGAAGCCGAAGCGCCGCAGCACCAGGGGCAGCATGGAGCCGGCCAGGGTGCCGAACGTCACCACGCCCACCACGGACAGCGCCACCGCGCAGCCCAGCAGGAGCGCGTGCTCGCCATAGGCCCCGGACACGGACTGCCACACCAGGATGCGCCCCAGGCCCACCACGCCCAGCACGATGCCCAGCACCAGCCCGGACGCCACCTCGCGCCGCGCCACGCGCCACCAGTCCTTCAGCCGCATCTCTCCCAGCGCCAGCGCGCGGATGATGAGCGTGGAGGCCTGGCTGCCCGAATTGCCGCCGGAGGAGATGATGAGCGGCACGAAGAGGCTGAGCACCACCGCGCGCTCGATGGCGCCCTCGAAGCTGCCCATGGCCGTCGCGGTGAGCATCTGCCCGAGGAAGAGCACCAGCAGCCAGCCGATGCGCTTCTTGAGCATGCCGAAGAAGCCCACCTCGAAGTACGGCGCCTCCAGGGCCTCCATGCCGCCGACCTTCTGGATGTCCTCGGTGGCCTCTTCCTGGACGACGTCGACGATGTCGTCCACCGTCACGATGCCCTTCATCCGCCCCTGCTCGTCGAGCACGGGCAGGGCCATGAAGGCGTGCTCGGTGAACAGCTGGCTCACCACTTCCTGGTCCGTGTTCTCCGACACGGTGATGACGTCGTGATGCATGACGTCCGCCACCCGCTTGTCGCTGGCGGCCTGGAAGAGCTGGCGCAGGGAGAGCACGCCCTGCAGGCGCTGCTCCGCGTCCAGCGCGTACGCGTAATAGACGGTCTCCACCCGCTCCCGCGCCTGCTTGCGCAGATAGCCGATGGCCTCGTCGATGGTCATGTCCGGCCGCACGCGCGCGAAGCGCGGGTTCATCAGGCCACCCGCGTCGTCCTCCGCGTAGGCCAGCAGCACGTTGACCTCGCGCCGGCTGGCGTCGTCGAGCTGCGCCAGGATGGGCTCGGCCTGCTCGGGCTCCACCGCCTGCACCAGGTCCGCCAGGTCGTCCGGCGGCAGCAGCCGCACCCACGTCCGCCGCTCGGACGGAGGCAGGTGGAGGATGAGCTCCGCCTGCTCGCGCGCGGACAAGCCGAGGAAGAAGTCATCCGCCACCGAGGACGGCAGCAGGCGGAAGCCCTCCAGGCGCTCGTCGATGGAGAGCACCGGCCACGCCTCATGGAGCTCTTCCATGGAAAGCGGGGCGCTGAGAGGGCTGTCCATCATCGGGCTCACCTCGGGCGGGCTGGAGTCGACGCGTCTTGGGGCGCGGGCCTCTCTACACCCACGCGATGGACACGGCGAGAGGCAGGCAAGCCCCGCCCCGCGCTTTTTCCCAAGCTGTCACCGCCCACCCGCTCGCGCACGGGCCGTGTGGGCTCCAAGCGAGTCTCCGGTGGTCTCGTGGTCGAGCGGAGAAGGGCTAGCGAGGCGACTGCGTGTACACCACCGTGGACCCGCCGGTCTGCCTGGCGTCACCGCCCCAGTAGAAGCGGGTGGAGGCGCCGCGCGCGCCCTCCGAGGGTGCCAGCGTGGAGGGCAGCAGCTCCAGCCCCAGCGCCAGGCGTCCGGGGACCTGGCGTGGCAGGGACGGGGTGGCCGCGTTCCGGGGGAACGTCACCACCGTGGGCACGACGAAGCCTCCGCGCAGAGGGGAGTCGGTCACCTCCAGCGAGGGGTCCAGGACGAGCGCGCCCTCCTCGACGAGCCAGCCTTCCGCGCGGCCCCAGCGGTAGAGGGCCCGCCCCTCCTGCGAGGACGACTGCCGCGAGCCCACCTGCGTCCAGAGGACGCCCTCCTCCAGGCCCGAGGGCCGGCCGCGCAGGGACCGGCAGGACTCCCGGGTGCGTGCGTACGACCCCTTGTCGTCGACCTCGAAGGGGCACAGCTCGCTGTGGCCGTCGGCGGCGAGGCTCACCGTCAGCACCCGCTGCGCCGCCGCGCGGACCAGCAGGCCCAGGGTGTTGTCGGGCCCGAACGGGTTCAGTCCGCTCGCGGGTCGCCACGCGGTGGGGGGCGGGGCGGTGAGCACGCCCTCGGGGGTGAGGACGAAGCGGGCGAGGGAGTCGTCGTCGAGGACGACCAGCTCGTCCTCCGTGGCGAGCCGCGCGTGGATGGCATCGAGCGGGGCCTGGGGGCTCTGCAGCACGGACCCCGTCAGCTCCAGGTCGGTGCCCGTGTCGACGTAGCGGCGCACGCGGCCATCGCCCACCACCCAGACGACGTCTCCGGCCACCGTCACGTCGGGCGGGAGGTTCGTGGTCCCCAGCTTCTGGATGCGCCCCGAGGGCTCGCGCAGGGCGGCGCCGTCACACAGCCACAGGCCGCTCGCGGTGCGGTCCAGTTGGGTACAGCGGGGCAGGGACAGGGTGACGGGCGCCTGCTCGCCTCGCCAGGGCTCGGAGGCATAGACGCCGAACTGCTGGACGCCGCCCACCGGCGTGAAGGCCAGGATGACGTGGTGCCGCCCGACCTGGGTGGGCACGAAGCGGACCGTCGAGAACCGACCGTCCGCGCCCACCTCGACCAGGGAGTCCACCCGGTGGTTCTCCGGGTCGTACACCTCCGACGTGGCGCTGTCGGGGACCTGGACCGTCTGCCCGCTGTCGCAGCTCATCAGCCGCGAGGCGACATCCACGCGGACGGAGACCGGGGTGTTCACCGGGAACACGGCGACGTCGAGCTGCGGGGACACGCCGGTGTCCAGGCCGCACAGCGGGGGAAGCTCGTCGGACGAGCAGGCGAACAGCAGGGTCGACAGGACCTGGATGAGGAGGGGGCGAACGGTCTTCATCGGCGGTCTTCCCCGACCCCCGAGTCCCTCCGGCAAGGGTGCTCGCGTGGGGCGGGCCTTCTCCCCGCCTCTTACTCCCAACCGGGGGGCCCGGTCAGCCCCGATGGGGCGCGGATGTCGGCTCATGGATGTCGGGTGGGCCCCTCGCCCCTCCCTCTCGCCCCGGCGTGAAAAACAGACACGGGAAATCACGCTGTCAGGGCTGTGATTGAAGTCGCGTCATTTCCCTCCAGAAAGGAGGCGGTGACCATGAACACGACGAACCTGCCGAGCCCGATGAATCCCGAGAACCTGAACGACCTTGTCAGCGGCATCGATGCGCTCGCGCCCGTCGCGCTGGCCGCCGCCCCTGCCCCCGCGCCTGCCCCGGCCCTTCCTGGAGATGCCGCCGGCGGTGGTTTGCCCGGAGCCTGACCTGTTCGTGCCCGTTCCTCGAACGTGGCGCGGCATGCCAGGGGCCGGGCTCCCGAAAGGGGACCCGGCCCCTCGCTTTTCCACCGGGCAGCACCACACGCAGCCGTGGCCGAGAGGCAAGGCACCTGAGCGCCACTCAGGACGACGCGGGTTCGACTCCCGCTGGCTGCTTCCTGTCGTTCCCGACACACCTCATGGGGTCGTAGCTCAGCGGGAGAGCGCTCGGTTCGCATCCGAGAGGTCCCGGGTTCAATCCCCGGCGGCTCCACTTCGTCAATCCCTGTCGTTGTTTCGATGTCTGTTTCAAACGCCGCGGTAGCCCAACCTGGTAGAGGCGCTGCACTCAGAATGCAGAGGTTGCGGGTTCGACTCCCGCCCGCGGCATGGTGGTACTTCACGGGACGTAGCTCAGCCTGGAAAAGAGCGCGCGCTTGGGGTGCGCGAGGTCGCTGGTTCGAATCCAGTCGTCCCGACTCGCTGTACGTGAAGGGTGTTCCCTGGATGTAGCTCAGTCTGGCCAGAGCGCACGGTTCGGGTCCGTGAGGCCGCAGGTTCGAATCCTGTCATCCAGATGTGTCGTCGTTTCATGCTCCGGGATGCGATTGGATCGCAGCACGGCCGTCTACCGTGTGAACAGGGTTCGATTCCCTGTCGGAGCGCTGTTGGGATCATGGCTCAATGGGAGAGCACCCGGTCGGCAGCCGGGAGGTCCGGGTTCGACTCCCGGTGGTTCCATGTGCCTCACGCGGACATGGGCGAGCAGAGCTCCACGAGCACGCCGTCCAGGTCCCGTACGTAGGCCACCGTCTGTCCCCAGGGCTTCTGCTTGGGGGGCTGGACGGGGCTGGCCCCCGCCTGGACCGAGCGCTGGAAGGCGCCTTCGACGTCCGGCGTGACGAGCGCCACCTCCACCGCGGCGGCGACCTCCTTCGGACGATGGAAGCGCACGGTGAGGCCGTTGAGGTCCGCCATCGTCTCCGCCGCGAACGCGAGCGCCGTGGCGCCGGTCTCCATCTCCGCGTACGTGTTGCTCTCGTGGAGGAAGCGGCGCTGGAGGCCGAAGGCCTTCTCGTAGAACGCGACGGTGGCGGGCACGTCCGGGACGTAGAGGATGACGTAGCCGAGCTTCATGGGGGACTCCCGGGAGGAAGGTGAGGCCGCCTGTCTCTCACGGGGACGCCGGGGCGTCTTGAAGAAATCGGACAGGCGTCGTTCAGCCGACGAGCGCGGAGGGCGGCACGCCCGCCAGCTCGCGGAACTCCCGCGTGAGGTGGGCCTGGTCCGCGTAGCCCCGGGCGAAGGCGACCTCGCTCAGGCTCGCGCCGGGGGCGCGCAGGTCGGACAGTGTCCGTTGGAGCCGGAGCACGCGGGCGAGGAACTTGGGGGCTACTCCCGCCTCGTCGAGCACGTCCCGGTGCAACGTCCGCTCGCTGATGCCGAGCGAGCGCGCGAGCGTGGACATGCGGACCTGGCCCGACGTGGCGCGCAGCGCCTGGAGGGCCTGGGTGGCGCGGGCGCTGGGGGCATGGCGCGCGGAGGCGCCGCGCGCGGAGAACTCCTCGGTGAGCAGGGCCATGGCGTGGGCCAGGGAGGTGCTGGCCTCGAGCCGCTCCGACAGTCGCCGGAAGGCGCGGGTGCAGTCCTCCACGGGGACGTGGAGCCCGCGGAGCTCGCTGGGGCTGATGCCCAACAGCGCGCGCGCCCAGCCCGGGTGGAGCCGCACGCCGAGGCTCACCTCGCCAGGAACGAGCGGGACGAGGGAGAAGCGCTCCATGGGGCCGACGAAGCTCAACCGGGGCACGGCCCCACGCCCGATGGCGCTCGCGTCGCTGAAGTGGACGATGAGGTCCGTGCAGCCATCCGGGAGGACCCGGTGGACGTCCGGGAGGGCGTCGGCGGGCACGACGAAGCGCCAGAAGGCGTCCACCGCGGCGGAGAGCGCGCGGGAGGGTGCACGCTCCGAGTAGCCCGTTCGCTTCAGGTCCGCCGTCATCCGCGTACTCCCATCGTCGACAGGATAGCGGCGAAGGGGCCGTGCTTCACGCCCGACGTGGGGGTGACGGGCCCGTGAATCATGGATGTTGTCAGGAGATGTTTCATGGCGCGTCGGTCATCGGCAGAAAGGAGCGGTGACCATGGCGACGGTGAACCTGACGAGCCCGATGAATCCCAAGCGAGTGAACGACACTGTCCGTGGCATCGCTGTGCTCCGCACGAACACCGAGTCGGGCACCGCTTCTGAAGACGAGCTGCTGGAAGGACTCGCGTCCTTCCGTAGCGCGCGACCCGGCCCCTGAATCCCGAGCCCGTCATCCGACGGCGCGTGGTGGTTCGAGGCCGGGCTCCCGAGAGGGGACCCGGCCTCTGGCTTTTTTCCGGGTCCCCTCTCCCCTGCAGTACCCGCCGCCCCGTTCTTCTATCGGCAAAGGATACCGCACTCTCTATGCGGTGAGATGGGTTCGACTCCCATACGGGGTACTCGTGTCATGCGGTTGTATGTCTTTGTTTCCGCCCCGTTCGTCTATTGGCGAAGGATACCGCTCTTTCAATGCGGGGAGACGGGTTCGACTCCCGTACGGGGTACTTCGCGAGATTCATCTTCCGGTCCTGTAGCTCAGTGGATTGAGAGCGCTCGGGTGCGAACCGAGAGGCCGCGGGTTCGACTCCTGCCAGGACCACTTTCATGCACGCCGAGCCAGCTGGAGACGGCATCGGTCTGACGTACCGACATCGCCGGGTTCGACTCCCGGGGCGTGCACTCGGCGCAGGTCCCCTCCCAGACCTGGCCTGACTCCCTGCTCGGGCGTGGCGCATCGAGGCCCGCGGCGGGGATGCTCCGCGGGCCTGGCGCCTCACCTCACCGGCGACACAACGTTCCGGCGGTGGTGTTGCCGGCGCAGCCTCCGAAGTACTGGTTGGGGGTGGTCGTCCCGTAGCCGCAGTTCCGCCAGTTGCAGGCGTTCCCTTCGGAGTCGTTCCCGGTGGTCGTACACACGCGCATGGGGGTGTTGCCGCAGCTCGTCCCCGTCGTCGTCGACACGGAACACGCGCTGGCGGAGCCGCTGTAGCGCAGGTTGTCGTTGGTCCAGTAGTTGTGCGTGGGCGCCCTGGCTCCAGGGCGAGTGGTCCAGTTGCTCGCGGTGCTCACCGTCCAGCCCGGCGCGCACAGCGTGGCGCGATTGTCCCACGTCACCTTGCCCGCGCAGCCCACGAGGTTGTCCGAGAAGACCTGCTCGGTGGTGCCATCGGCACACCCCGACGTGGGGAGGCAGAGCGCGCCGGAGGTGCTCGCACACCCGCCGAAGTACTGGTTGGGAGTGGGCGCCCCGTAGCCGCAGTTGCCCCAGTTGCAGTTGTTGCCCTCGGCGTCCACGCCCGCGCCCCTGCAGACGCCCATGCTGTTCCCCGCGCTGCACGACGAGCCGCTCGTGGTGCTCACGGAGCACGCCGACGCGGTGCCGCTGTACTTGAGGTTGTCGCGGGTCCAGTAATGGTGCGTGGGCGCTGTGTAGCCACGCAGGTTGACCCACTCGGCCGCGGTGGCCAGCCGGTAGCCTGGCGCGCACAACAAGGCCCGATTCGCCCAGGTCGCCTTCCCCGCGCACCCGACCAGTCCCCCCGTGAAGACCTGCTCGGCGGAGCCATCCGCGCAGCCGTTGGGGGCGATCTTGGGAACACAGACGGTTCCGGCCGTCGGGTTGCCGACGCAACCTCCGAAGTACCGGTTGGGGGTGGTCGTCCCATAGCCACAGTTCCGCCAGTTGCACGTGTTGCCTTCGGGGTCGTTCCCGGCGGGCGTGCACACGCGCATGGGCATGTTTGCGGGACAGGAGGTGCCGGTCGTCGTCGAGACGGAACATGAAGTGCTGGAGCCGCTGTACTTGAGGTTGTCGTGGGTCCAGTAGTCGTGCGTGGGGGCAACCCCATGGTGCTGGGTGCTCCACTCGTTCGCGGTCGCTGGCCGGTAGTCCGAGCCGCAGAGCGTGGCGCGCTGGTCCCACGTCACCTTGCCCGCGCAGCCGACCATCCCGTTGGAGAAGGTCTGCTCCGTGGTGCCGTCGGCGCACGGCCCCGCGAACATCGAGTCCGACTCCAGGGCGCCATCCTCGGAATCGAACTCACCAGGCGTCTCCTGGGATTCGAGCTCCTGCGTCTCGGAGTCGAGTTGTGACTCGGGGTCGAACTCGCCCGTCTCTTCCTCGCCTTCGATGGGGGCGTTGCAGGCGACGACCAGCAGCAAAGAGCCCAGGACGAGCTTCTGCGCGAACGATAGGAATCCCGTGCGTTTCATCAACAGCCACTCCCGTGCGGCATCCCGCTTCGATGCGGGGGGGGGAGGCTTGCCTGGTGCTTCAGGGAAGGACCAGCGCGCGGCGGAAGGATGTCCAAGGCTGGATAGGTCCCCCGTTCACCCCGAGGGGTTGTCGCGAGCCTTCATCCAGAAGCGGGCGGAGGTGATGGCTCCAGGGGCTGGATTGCTCACGCTGCCCGAGGGTTCGGTGCCTCGAGAAGTCCTGGAGCTCGTGGCGCGCAACCGGGAGTAGGCGCGCCAGGGGACGTCGCCGCGTGCCCCGCACCGCCCGCGGCGAACGGGGCGCTTGCTCCAGGACTTCACGGCCCGGAGACGCGGGCGCTCAGGCGCTCGCCGCGGAGCGCTCCTCCAGGTGGGGCAGGGCGGGCATGGCGTCCGGCCGGTCCCAGAGGACGAAGTGGCTGCACCCCTCCAGGGTGACGACGTTCAGCGTGGGCTCCGCGCGGCGGGCGCTCTCCAGCATGGAGCGGGCATCCAGCACCCGGTCCTTGGTCGGCACGAGCACCGTCCCCCGGCGCAGGTTCTTGAACACGGAGGTGTCCTTCCCGTTCATCCACTCGCCGATGCCTCGGACGTTGGTCTCCATGGTGGAGACCCGCTTCGGGTTGAAGGGGAAGGCGGTGATGAGCTCGCGCTTGCGAGCGTTCTCCAGCGGCCCCCACGCGCCGCGGTTGTGACGGGAGATGGGCTCGCGGCGCCACAGCGGGATGACGAACGGCAGGAGCCACAACTGGAGCGCGCCCAGCGCGACGTACGGCCGGGCCTGGGGCAGCACCGGGGCCTCGAGGACGACCTCCACCTTCTCGAACAGGTCGGGCCGCATCGACGCGGCCTCCAGCACCACGGCGCCTCCTCGCGAGTGGCCGTGGACGCGGATGTGCTCCGTCCGGGGGAGGTGCTCCAGCGCCTGCAACAGCACCTCCGCGTCGTACGCGATGCTGCCCTCCGGCGCCTGGGGCACCTTCGCCCAGGGCGCCGGGCGCTCGACCGGCTGGGTGATGGGCAGGTGGTAGTCGCAGCTCGTCAGCTGGATGAGCTGGATGTCGGGGGCGGCGTAGTGCTCGTGCGTGAAGTAGCGCATGCTGGCCACGAAGCCGTGCATGCAGATGACCGTGGCGCGGGGGGCCTCGCTGTGCCGCTCCGCGATGACGGCCTTGCCCACCCGGTGGATGACCCCGTCGAACGGCTCCAGCGGGCAGGACGGGCCCTCGCGACGCAGCAGCCACCACCGCGCGGTGGCGGCGAGGACGCCGAGGCCGATGATGCTTCCGATGACCTGATACATGCGCGACTCCCAGGGGAGCGAGCGTCACCAGGCCCTCGAAGGGGTCCGGCTCAGCTCGCCTCGCGCATCATATTGCGCGCGATGACGAGCTGTTGAATCTGACTGGTGCCCTCGTAGAGCCGGAACAGGCGGACGTCGCGGTAGAACCGCTCGATGCCATAGTCCGCGATATACCCGGCACCACCGAAAATCTGCACCGCCCGGTCCGCCACCCGTCCCACCATTTCACTGGCGAACAGCTTGCAGCAGGAGGCCTCGGTGCTGATGTTCTGCCCCTGGTCCCTGCGCCCGGCGGCATCCAGCACCATGCAGCGCGCGGCGTACGTCTCCATGCGACTGTCCGCGAGCATCGCCTGGATGAGCTGGAACTCCGCGATGGGCTTGCCGAACTGCTGGCGCTCCATGGCGTAGCGCAGGCTCTCCCGGATGAGCCGCTCGGCGATGCCCACGCACACCGCGGCGATGTGCAGCCGCCCCCGGTCCAGCACCTTCATCGCCGTCTTGAAGCCCTGGCCCTCCTGTCCTCCAAGCAATTGGGAGGCGGGGACCCGGCAGTCCTCGAACAGGACGTCCGCGGTGTGGGTGCCCTTCTGGCCCATCTTCTTGTCCGCGGGGCCGATGTGCAGCCCCGGCGTGCCCGCCTCCACGAGGAACGCGGAGATGCCGCTGGCGCCCTTGTCCTCCGGGTTGGTGCGCGCCATCACCGTGAACAGGCCCGCCTCCGGCGCGTTGGTGATGAAGCGCTTGGTGCCGTCGAGCACGTAGTGGTCGCCCTGGCGGCGCGCGGTGGTGCGCAGCGACGACGCGTCCGAGCCCGCGTTGGGCTCCGTGAGCGCGAACGCGCCGACGATTTCGCCCGACGCCAGCCGGGGCAGGTACTTGCGCTTCTGCTCCTCCGTGCCGTCCAGGATGATGCCCTGCGACCCGATGCCGTTGTTGGTGCCGATGAGCGAGCGGAAGGCCGGTGACGTCTGCCCGAGCACGAAGGCCACCTGGACCTCCTGGCTCATGTCCAGGCCGATGCCGCCGTACTCCACGGGCGTGGACAGGCCGAACAGGCCCAAATCGCGCATCTCCCCGATGATGTCCGCCGGGATGGCGTCCTCGTCCGCGACCCGGTGCTCGTTGGGCATGAGCCGCTCCTTCACGAAGCGCTCGAGCGTGGACAGCAGTTGAGCGAGTGTTTCGTCGTCACGAGCCATGGATGTGTCTTCCTTGTCACCGGCGCTGCAGGGCCGCCTCGACGTTGCGCACGAGGTTCACCAGCCGCGGACCGATATCCAGCAGCAGCCGTTGCTTGGGCAGCAGGAACGAGGGGCCGCCACAGTTGAAGGCGAGGATGCCGCTGCCGTCCGGCGGGATGAAGGGCACGCCCACCGCGTTGACGTCCCGGTCCCAGTCTCCGATGGAGAGCGTGAAGCCGTGCGTGCGGTAGTCCTCAAGCGCCTTCTCGATGCTCGCCTCGATGCGCGGCCACTTCTCCGGCTCGCGCTTGGCCATGTGGCCCATGAAGTAGCGCCGCTCGCCCTCCGGTAGCGCGGCGAGCAGCGCGCGCCCCATGGCCGTCGTGGCCAGCGGCAGCCGCGAGCCGATGTCCAGCCGCAGCGTCACCGCCGCCGTGGAGCGACAGTGCTCCACGTACACCACGTTCATCCGGTCGCGGCTTCCGAGCGAGACCGGCACGTTCGCGTAGTCCGCCAGGTCCTGCATCAGCGGCCGGGCCACGTCGCGCACGCCCATGTTGGAGAGCGCCGCGAAGCCCAGCGCGAGCACCCGCGTGCTCAGCTGATACTTGCCCAGCCGCTCCGAATACGTGAGGTACCCCAGCCGCGTCAGCGTGTGCGTCAGCCGGGAGATGGTGGGCTTGGGCAGGCCCGTGCTCGCCGCCAGCTCCTGGTTGCCGAGCATGGGCCGCTGCGGCGTGAACGCGCGCAGTATCTCCAGTCCGCGCGCCAGCGCCGTCACGAACTGCCGGTCCTTCACTTCCTCGGCGCTCACCTGCTCCAGCGAATCCACGAAGGAAGCACCGACTTCTTCATTGGGGGGGAACGAGGGGGCAGCGAAACGTGGCATGGGTTCGCGGTCCTGAATGAGCGGGATTGCCAGAACGATAGACAGACAGTAAAAGAGGGTCAAGGTCTGCGAAATTCAGTTTCGCATAGCGAAATTGGGATGCCAGCCATGGCGGATGTGTTTGTCGAGAAACCCGAGGATGGACTCGCGGTGGTGCGACTTCACCGGCCCGAGGTCCGCAACGCATTGAGCATGGAGTTGCGGCGTGAGCTGGCCGCCTGCTTCCAGGAGCTGGGAGCGGACGCGGCGGTGCGCTGCATCGTGCTGACGGGCGGGCCGGAATATTTCGCGGCGGGCGCGGACCTGCGGGCGCTGGTGGAGGCGACGCCGGTGGAGTTGATGCTGCGCGACACGCACCTGCTGTGGAGGGCGCTCGCGGAGTGTCCCAGCCCGGTCGTCGCGGCGGTGAACGGATATGCGCTCGGCGGTGGCTGTGAGCTGGCGATGCACGCGGACATGATTGTCGCGGGAGAGGGCGCCAGCTTCGGTCAGCCGGAGGTGCGCGTGGGCATCATGCCGGGGGCGGGGGGCACGCAGCGGCTCACGCGGGCGGTGGGGAAGTTCAAGGCGATGAAGCTCCTGCTCACCGGCGAGCCCGTCACCGCGCGCGAGGCGGAGGCGATGGGGCTCGTCACGGAGGTGGTCCCCGACGACCAGGTGTTGGCGCGGGCGCTCGCGCTGGCGCGCAAGGTGGCGCGGTTGCCGCCGCTGGCGGTGAGACAAATCAAGGAGGTCGTCCTCGCCGGCCAGGACGCGCCGCTGGCGGACGCGCTGCTGCTGGAGCGCAAGGCGTTCCAGCTGCTGTTCGCCTCGCGCGACCAGAAGGAGGGCATGCGGGCCTTCCTCGACAAGCGCAAGCCCACCTTCGAGGGACGCTGACATGCTGGACGTCAACGGCGCGGGGCTCGTCCTGGGAGTCGTCGGCACGGGTGTCATGGGGCGCGGCATCGCGCAGCTCGCCGCCCAGGCGGGCATCACCGTGCGGTTGTTCGACAGCCGCCCCCTGGCGGCGGAGGAGGCGCGCGCGTCGGTGGGGGCGACGTTCGACGCGCTGACGGCCAAGGGGCGTATGTCCAACGAAGACGCGCGCGCGGCGCTGGCTCGGTTGGAGGTCGTCGCCTACGAGGCGTCGCTCGCGGGCTGCCACGTGGTGGTGGAGGCCATCGTCGAGGACCTGCGGGTGAAGCGAGAGCTGTTCACGCGGCTGGAGGGCATCGTCGGGCCGGAGTGCTTGCTGGCCACCAACACCTCGTCGCTGTCCGTCACCGCCATCGCCGCGACCTGTGAGCGCCCGGGGCGGGTGGGCGGCTTCCACTTCTTCAACCCCGTTCCGCTGATGAAGGTGGTGGAGGTCATCGAGGGAGCGCGCACGGAGCCCTGGGTGGGCGAGGCGCTGGTGGCCCTCGCGAAGCGCCTGGGACATCGCCCGGTGCGCGCCGCCGACACGCCGGGCTTCATCGTCAATCACGCCGGGCGCGGCTTCGGCACGGAGGCGCTGCGCATCCTCCAGGAGGGCGTGGCGTCGTTCGACGACATCGACCGCATCCTCCGCGACGCCGCCGGCTTCCGGATGGGCCCCTTCGAGCTGCTGGACCTGACGGGGCTGGATGTCTCGCACCCGGTGATGGAGTCCGTCTACGAGCAGTTCTACCAGGAGCCGCGCTTCCGTCCGTCGTACGTGCTGCGCCAGCGGCTCGCGGCGGGGCTGCTCGGGCGCAAGAGCGGGCGTGGGTTCTACTCCCATGAGGGTGGCAGGCAGCAGCCGGTCCCCACCCCCGCGATTCCCCCCGGCGAGCGCCGCCCGGTCTGGGTGGCGGCGGACGAGCCCGCCTGGCGGGACGCGTTGGTGGCCCTCGTCCGCGCGGCGGGGTGGTTCCCGGACGACGGCGAGCGCCCGGCGGCGGAGTCACTGTGCCTCGTCGCGCCGCTGGGCAGGGACGCGACCACCACCGCGCTCGCGCTGGAGGTGGACCCGGAGCGGACGGTGGCGGTGGACCTGTTGTTCGGACCGGAGCGCCGTCGCACGGCGATGAGCACGCCGGTGACGCGGCCCGCGTTCCTCGACTCGGCGCTCGCGTTGTTGTCCGCGGATGGCACGCCGGTGTCCCGCATCCACGACAGCACGGGCTTCGTCGCGCAGCGTGTGCTGGCCACGGTGGTCAACATCGCGTGCGACATCGCCCAGCAGCGCATCGCCAGTCCGGAGGACATCGACGCGGCGGTGACGCTGGGGCTGGGCTATCCGCGCGGGCCGCTGGCGTGGGGTGACGCGCTCGGGCCGCGCCGGCTGTCGAAGGCACTGGAAGCGATTCATGCCGCGTCGGGGGACCCGCGCTACCGCGCGAGCCCCTGGTTGTCGCGCCGGGCCCGGCTCGGCGTCTCCCTCCTCACCCCCGAGAGCTGACCCCGATGAACGCCTTCATCTACGACGGGCTGCGCACTCCCTTCGGTCGCCATGCCGGCGCGCTCGCCCCGGTCCGCCCCGATGACCTGTTGGCCAACGTCATCCGAGCCCTGATGTCGCGAGGCCCCTTCGAGCCCGATGACGTGGAGGACGTCGTCATCGGCTGCACCAATCAAGCGGGCGAGGACAGCCGCAACGTGGCCCGACACGCGGCGTTGCTCGCGGGGCTGCCGGTGGAGACCGGAGGCGTGACGGTCAATCGCCTGTGTGGGAGCGGGCTGGCGGCGGTGCTCGACGCCGCGCGCGCCGTGCTCGCGGGACAGGGTGAGTTGTTCGTCGCCGGAGGCGTGGAGAGCATGAGCCGCGCCCCCTTCGCCCTGGCGAAGGCGGAGTCGGCCTTCAGTCGCGACGCGAAGGTCTTCGACACGACGCTGGGGGCGCGCTTCCCCAACCCCCGCCTCGTCGCGCGCCATGGCGGGGACACGATGCCGGAGACGGCCGACAACGTCGCCCGCGAGCTGGGCATCAGCCGTGAGGCGAGCGACCGGTTCGCGCTGGCCTCGCAACAGAAGTACGCGGCGGCGAAGGCCCGGGGATTCTTCAATGGGGAGCTGGTGCCCGTGGAGCTGCCAGGGCGTCGTGGTGCCGTCACCACGGTGGAGGTGGACGAACACCCGCGCCCGGAGACGACGCTCGACAAGCTGGCGGCGCTCAAGGCGCTCGCGGAGGACGGCGTCGTCACGGCGGGGAATGCCTCCGGCATCAACGACGGTGCCGCCGCGCTGCTCGTGGGCGGGCTGGCGGTGGGCGAGCGTACGGGGTGCAAGCCGCTGGCGCGCATCGTGTCGGCGGCCATCGCGGGCGTGCCTCCTCGCACGATGGGGCTGGGCCCCGTCCCGGCCGCGCGCAAGGCGCTGGAGCGGGCGGGCCTGTCGCTCGCGGACATGGACGTCATCGAAATCAACGAAGCCTTCGCGCCCCAGGTGCTGGGCTGCCTCAAGCTGCTCGAGCTGGACGAGGACGACAGCCGGGTGAATCCGAATGGTGGCGCCATCGCCGTGGGGCATCCGCTCGGGGCCTCGGGTGCGCGGCTGGCGCTGACGGCGGCGCGCCAGCTCCAGGTGGCCGGTGGACGCCACGCGCTGGTGAGCATGTGCATCGGCGTGGGGCAGGGCATCGCCGCAGTCCTCGAGCGCGTCTGAGGACGCGCCTTCTTCAATCGATTCATTTCCTCTGATGAGGGGAGAACCGCATGCAGGTCTTCGACAAGCTCTACATCGGCGGTGAGTGGGTGGCGCCTTCGGGTCCGGGGCACATCGACGTGGTCAGCGCCTCCACCGAGGAGGTGATGGGGCGCGTCCCCGAGGGCACGGTGGAGGACGTGGAGCGGGCGGTGCGCGCGGCGCGCGCGGCCTTCGAGTCCTGGTCCACGCTGCCTGTCGCCGCGCGTGTCGACGTGCTGAAGCGCCTCCAGGAGGGGCTGACGGCGCGGCAGGACGAGCTGGCGCGGACCATCACCGGCGAGGTGGGCATGCCGCTGGGGCTGGCGAAGGCCATCCAGGTGGGCACGCCCATCACGGTGACGGGCTCGTACGTGAAGCTCCTCCAGGAGCACGCCTTCGAGGAGCAGGTAGGCAACTCCCTGGTGGTGCGCGAGCCCGTGGGGGTCGTCGCCTGCATCACTCCGTGGAACTACCCGCTGCATCAAATCGTGGCCAAGGTGGCGCCCGCGCTGGCGGCCGGGTGCACCGTGGTGCTCAAGCCCAGCGAGGTGGCGCCGCTCAATGCCTTCATCCTCGCGGAGGTCCTCCACGCGGCGGGGTTGCCCGCGGGCGTCTTCAACCTCGTCTCGGGGACGGGCCTGGGGGTAGGCGAGGCGCTCGTCAGCCACCCGCAGGTGGACATGGTCTCCTTCACGGGCTCGACGCGCGCCGGGCGCCGGGTGTCGGAGCTGGCCGCCGCCACCGTGAAGCGCGTGGCGCTGGAGCTGGGCGGCAAGTCCGCCTCCATCCTGCTGGATGACGTGAACCTCAAGAACGCGGTGAAGCGGAGCGTGGGCAACTGCTTCCTCAACTCGGGGCAGACCTGCACGGCGCACACGCGGCTGCTGGTGCCCCGCGCGCTGCACGAGGAGGCGGCGCGGCTGGCGGCGGAGACGGCGGCGACCTTCACCGTCGGGGACCCATTCAAGAACGAGGCGAAGCTGGGGCCGGTCATCTCCCACGTCCAGCGCGCGCGGGTCCGGCAGTACATCGAGCTGGGGCTTCGCGAGGGTGCACGGCTGGTCGCGGGTGGGCCCGAGCAACCCGAGGGGCTCCCCAAGGGCTACTACGTGAAGCCCACCGTCTTCGCGGACGTCGCCCCGGAGATGGTCATCGCGCAGGAGGAGATCTTCGGCCCCGTGCTGACCATCCTGCCCTACGCGGACGAGGACGACGCGGTCCGCATCGCCAATGGCACCATCTACGGGCTTGCGGGAGGCGTCTGGTCCGAGGACGTGGAGCGCGCGAAGCGCGTCGCGCGCCGCCTGCGCACCGGCCAGGTGGACATCAATGGTGGACGCTTCAATCCACTGGCTCCGTTCGGGGGCTACCGACAGTCGGGCAACGGCCGCGAGCTGGGCCGCTACGGGCTGGAGGAGTTCCAGGAACTGAAGGCCATCCAACTCTGAGCAATCCCCCCGCTTCGCCTCTACGACCCAGGAGCCCCCTCATGAAGGCCGCCGTGTGTTTCGAGAAGGACGTGTTGACCATCGACGACCTGCGCTTCGAGCCCCCGCGAGCACGCGAGCTGCTGGTGCGCATGGTGGCCTGCGGCGTGTGTCACACGGACCTGTCCGTGCTGAACGGCACCGTGAAGATGAAGCTCCCCTGTGTGCTGGGACACGAGGGCGCGGGCATCGTGGAGGAGGTCGGAGAGGACGTCACCCACGTGAAGAAGGGCGACAAGGTCGTCCTCTCCTGGGTTGCGCAATGTGGCGAGTGCTACTTCTGTCGCATCCAACGTCCCAACCTGTGTGAGCTGGGCGAGCGCATCAACTCGGCCAACCGCATGGCCGATGGAAGCACGCGGCTCTACAAGGACACGCGGGAGCTGAACTCGTTCTCCGCGCTCGGGGCGTTGGCGGAGTACGCGGTGGTGCCGGCTCGCGCCGCGGTGCGGCTGCCGGAGGACGCGCCGCTCGACAAGGCCGCGCTGATTGGCTGCGCGGTGGCCACGGGCGTGGGCGCGGTGTTCAACACGGCGCAGATGCCGCCCGGAGCCACGGTGGCGGTGTTCGGCACCGGAGGCGTGGGGCTGAACATCATCCAGGGCGCGGTGCTCGCCAAGGCGGAGCGCATCATCGCGGTGGACGTGAACCCGAAGAAGCTGGAGTTCGCCAAGGTGTTCGGCGCGACGGACGTCGTGGACGCGAGCGCGGGGGACCCGGTGGCCGCGATTCGCGAGCTGACGCGTGGACGCGGGGCGGATTACGCGTATGAGGCGGTGGGGCGCAAGGAGACCATCGAGCAGGCGTACCTGTGCACGCGCAAGGCGGGCACGTGCGTCGTCGTCGGCGTGGGCAGCGTGAAGGAGCAGATCAGCCTCAACGTCTTCGTGCTGCCGCTGTTCGAGAAGCGGCTGCTCGGCTCCTGGTTCGGCACGGCGGACGTCCACAAGGACATGCCCAGGCTGCTGGACCTCTATCGGGACGGCAAGCTCAAGCTCGATGAGCTGGTGACGACGACGTACAGGCTGGACCAACTCGACCAGGCCTTCGCGGACATGAAGAGCGGCGTGAACGCCCGAGGGGTCGTGCTCTTCTGAACGGGCCCGGGGCCGCCCGCGCGGGTGGCCCTACTCCCGGGGGAGGACGTGCCAGCTCGGAGCCGGCGGCCACGTCGTGGCCCGTAGCGCCTCGAGCGCGGCCTCTTCGAGCGTATCCAGGGAGTCGGCCTCGCGAACCCGCGCGTCGCCGCCGTGCCGGTGCACGCGCGCCTCCGACGTGGTTCCCGTGTGACAGAGGAAGACCGCGTTGCCTTCCCAGTGGAGGCCGACCTCAGGGGCGTTTCCGACATGGGGCTGACGCACCAGGATGCCGGGCGGGGAGAAGAAGTCCCGCGCGAGGACGACGAAGTGCCTCGCCTCCAGGCGTCGCCCCAGGGCATCCAGTTCGCGTTGGTGCGCCGCGTCGTCGGTCCGGGCCATGGGGCCGATGCTAGCCCACGGCCACGCCGCGCCAGGGAATGCAATCGCTTGCACGGTGGGTTCGTAGGGCGGCTGGCCGGATAAAAGGGAAGGACATCGACGATGCGATGGGAACCACGGCATGGGGGCCTGGTGAAGACGTGGGGGACGCTCCTGCTTCTCGGGTGTATGGGTGGTTGTGCCTCACGACCCGCCATGGACGAGTCGAAGGCGCTCAGGTCTGCGGCGCGAATCCTGGACGAGGCGCGCGAGCGCCCGGGACCTCGGAGCGTGGAGGTGTCGGAGTTCATCCCCCTGGGGGGAATCCAGCAGGCCATCTCCATCCGGGGAAGGGACCGTGACAACCCGGTGCTGCTGTTCCTGCACGGGGGCCCGGGCTTCCCGACGATGCCGGTGAGCTACACGTTCCAGGCACCCTGGGAGGAGTTCTTCACCGTTGTCCAGTGGGACCAGCGCGGTTCGGGGAGGACGTACGCCGCGAACGACCCGGAGAAGGTCGGGCCCACGCTGACGCTCGAGCGGATGGTCGCCGACGCGGAGGAGCTCGTGACGCACCTGCGCGAGCGCTTCGGCCAGCAGCGCATCGTCCTGATGGGGCACTCGTGGGGGTCCTACCTCGGCCTGGAGCTGGCGCGCCGACACCCGGACTGGTTCTCCGTCTACGTCGGCGTGGGGCAGGCGGTGGACGTCTTCCGGAACGAACGTCAGGGCTACGAGGCAATCCTCGCTGCCGCGCGACGCGCGGGGAACGCGGAGGCGGTCCGGGAGCTGGAGGCCCTGGCTCCCTATCCGGAAGCGGACGGCACCATCCCCGTGCAGAAGATCTACGTCCAGCGCAAGTGGCTCACCCACTTCGGGGGGTATCTCCACGGGCGCACGGAAGACCACTACTGGGGGCTCGTCCAGCTCAGCCCCGACTACACCCCGGAGGGCATCGACGCGTTCGGCCCGGCCATCAGCTACAGCTTCGAGCGGCTGTGGCCCCAGTTCGACACCGTGAGCTTCCTGGACGTGACGGAGGTGGGGTGCCCCGTCATCCTCTTCCAGGGCACGCATGACATCACCGTGTCCGGCTCCCTGGCGTCCGAGTGGTACGAGCGCCTGCGCGCCCCGGAGAAGAAGCTCGTCTGGTTCGAGCACTCCGCGCACATGGTGCCCATGGAGGAGCCGGGCAAGGTGTTCCAGCACCTGCTCCAGGACGTCCTGCCGCTGGCGAGGACGGGCGGCGCGTCTCACGCGTCACGCTGACGCACCGCTTCGACGGGGCCGCCGGGCATGAGGCCCGCGCGGCCCCGTGCCTCGACAGCCCCGCCGCAGCGTCTCAGAAGAACACGTGCGTGAAGCGCGCGCCGACGTACTGGCTCTTCGTCACGCCCTCCGACACGTCGATGTCCGGCTGGAACTGGAGCATCAGCGTGGAGGCCTTCTCCAGGCGGATGCCCATGGTCAGCCGCAGCGACTGCACCGTCTGGCTGGGGGTGATCTCCAGCTCCCCCGCGCCCGTCTCCACCGTGCGCTTGCCCGCCTTGTCGATGAGGTAGCCCACGCCGGTGAAGAACGTGGGGGACAGGTCCATGCCCAGGTGGAAGATGCCGCCGAACGTCGGCGCCTGGCTCATCGTCACCTTCGCCGCGCCCTCCGCCGTGGGCAGGAGGAACTCGTCGTTGTCCCCCTGGAACGCCACGTTCACCATGGCCTCCGCGGTGAACGCCTTCATGAAGCGCTGCCCCACGACGAGCTGCGGCCGCACCACCAGGCGGTTGGCGCCGATGTTCACGAACCGGTTGCTGTCATAGCTGCCCGTCGGAAGCGTGACGTAGGGCGTGAACGCGAACCATGTATGGGTGTTGAGCTCCGCGTTCTGCACCAGCCCATAGCCAATCGTCGGGATGTAGGTGATGTCACCCACGCCCGAGGCGCGCAGCGCCGTCTTGGGCCCGGTGGGCGACGCCGGGTTGGCCTGGAACACCGTGACGTCCACGACGGGCAGGCTCACGTCGAGCGGCACGACGACGAGGTCCCCGAACTTCAGCACGTACGTGGCGCGGAAGGCCGCCTGGAGTTGCGAGAAGTCGCGCTCGCCGGAGGCGGAGACGTGACGCAGGTACATGTTGGTGATGACGCCGCGGTGCGGGACGAAAAAGCCCGCCTCGTAGTCACGCAGGTCCGGCTGCTGGGCCTCGGCACCGGACGCGGACAGGAGCGACACGAACAGGACGGCAAGCAGCATGCGCTTCATGGTGAGTCTCCCTCCCTCGATTGAACGTCACTCGTCATGGCGGGCCTCAGTAACGGAACGGCCACGCCTCGAAGTACCGCCGGACCCGCAGCCACACCCCGAACAGCCCCAGGGGCTCGCGCACCAGCACGAGCACCACCACCACCGACAGCAACACCGTCGCCTGCTGCGCCGACGTCAGTTGATTCAGCAGCGGCACCGCCCCGCCCACCGTCTCCGCCAGCGGGCTCAGGAACGTGAACGCCAGCGCGCCGCTCACCGCGCCGAACACGGAGCCCACGCCGCCCAACACAATCATCGCGATGTATTGGATGGACAGGTTCAGGTCGAACGGCGGCTCGACGGTGATGTATTGCTGCTGGAAGGCGAACATCGCCCCCGCCACCCCCGCCAGGAACGACGACACGCCGAACGCCTGGAGCTTGGCGCGCGTCGTGTCGACGCCGAGCACCTCCGCCGCCAGGTCCTGGTCCCGCACCGCCATCATCGCCCGCCCGCTGTCGGAGCGCTGCACGTTGCGCGTCAGCCACACCGCGCCGCCCGACAGCAGCAGGAACACGAAGTAGAGCTTCCGCTCGAACGTGAGCCGCACCCCGCCCACCGTCCACGTGCCACCCAGCGGCACGCCGCCCGCGCTGGCGTCGTCGCGGAACCACCAGGACATGGGCACGGCCGTCCCGCTCAGGCCGTTCGTCACGTCCGGATAGGCCAGCAGCACGTGCTGCGTGAGGAACACCAGCCCCAGCGTGACGATGGCCAGGTAGAGCCCCTTGAGCCGCAGCGCGAACGCGCCGATGACCACGCCCACGAGCGCACAGACGCCCCCCGCGAAGGGCAGCGCCAGCCAGAACGGCCACCCCAGCTTCCCGCCGAGCACCGCCACCGTGTACGCGCCCAGCGCGAGGAAGGCCGCGTGCCCCAGGCTCACCTGCCCGGCGAAGCCCGTCAGCACCATCAGCGCGGCGGCGCCGACGATGGCGACGAGCCCCAGGTTGCCCACCGTGAGCCAGCGCGCGCTGGCCAGCCACGGATAGGCCAGGGCGACGGCCACCGCGAGCACCGCGCCGGCCTTGTGCCACGCGCCGGGCAGCAACTTCAGGTCGTCCTCGTAGCGAATCACCAGGGGGCGGGTTGGCATGGGTCGTCTCGCGAGCGCGCGCACTAGACGCGGCGCACCTCGTGCTCTCCCCACAGCCCGCGCGGACGCAGGACGAGGAAGAGGATCATCGCGGCGTAGGGGAAGACGGCGTGGAGGTTGTGCCCGAAGGCGCCCAGGTGCGGATTGACGTACGCCTGCGACAGCACCTCCAGGACGCCCAGCATGAAGGCGGCCACCACCGCGCCCACCACGGACTCCAGGCCGCCCACGATGATGGCGGGGAAGGCGCGCAGCGCGACGTAGCCCAGGTTGGAGTCCACCGAACGCGGGAACATGCCCAGGAAGACGCCCGCCAACGCCGCCGTCGCGCCCGCCAGGAACCAGGTGAAGCCGAGCACCCGGCCCACGGGGATGCCCAGCGACAGCGCCACCTCCTGGTTCTCGCTCGAGGCGCGCATCGCCACGCCCAGCGGCGTGCGCTTCACCAGCCCGTGCAGCCCCACGAGCACCGCCGTCGTCGCGCCCAGCGAAATCAGCGAGGACAGGAGCACCGTGGAGTCGCCCACCTGGACCTCCGCCATGGCGTCCCACGGGGTGGGCATGCCGCGTGAGTCCGTGCCGAAGGCGATGACGATGCCCGCGCGCAGGAGCAGGCCCAGGAACAGCGTCAGGATGATGGTGGTGAAGACGGGTCGGCCCACCATGCGGCGCAGCACCGCGCGCTCCAGCAGGGCGGCCAGGCCCCCGGTGAGCGACACGGTGGCGGCGAGCGCCACCCACCAGGGCAGCACCTCCGCCAGCGCCGTCATCAGGAACGCGCCCAGGCCGAGCAGCTCGCCATGCGCGAAGTTGAAGAGCCGGGAGGCCCGGTACACCACCGAGAAGCCCAGGGCGACGAGCGCGTAGCTCGCGCCGAGCGCCAGTCCAGAGATGGTGAGCTGGAGCAGCTGCGTCATTCGCGTGTCCTCGCGTACATCTCTTCCACCAGCGCCGCGTGCAGCTCGAGCACCGCCTTGCGCCGCACCTTGAGCGACGCCGTCACCTCGCCCGCGTCCTGCGTCAGCTCGCGCGGAAGCAGCCGGAAGGCCCGCACCTGCTCCACGCGCGCGAGCCCCTCGTTGGCCCGGGCCACCTCCTCCTCGATGAGCTTGCGCACCTCGGGCCGCTGGGTGAGGTCCGTGTACGAGGTGAAGGCAATCCCCCGGCGCAGCGCCCAGTTGGCCACCGTCTCCGGGTCCACCTGCACCAGCGCGGTGACGAAGGCCCTGCGGTCGCCAATGGCCACCGCCTCCTTGATGTATGGGCTGTTCTTCAGCGCGTTCTGGATGCGCTCGGGGGAGAGGTTCTTCCCGCCGGAGGTGATGAGGATTTCACGCTTGCGGCCGGTGATGCGCAGGTAGCCGTCCGCGTCGACCTCTCCCAGGTCCCCGGTGTGCAGCCACCCATCCGCGTCGAGCACCTCGGCGGTGGCGTCCGGACGGTTGAGGTAGCCGAGGAAGACGTTGGCGCCGCGGATGAGCACCTCGCCGTCCTCGGCGATGCGACACTCGACTCCCGGGGCGGTGCGCCCCACGGTGCCCAGGCGCGTGGCTTCCGGGAGGTTGACGTGGCTGCTGCCCGCGCCCTCCGTCTGGGCGTAGCCCTCGCGGATGGCCACGCCGATGCCGTCGAACCACGCGAGCAGCTCCGGGGAGATGGGCGCCGCGCCGGAGAAGGGGACCCGGCAGCGCCGCAGGCCCAGGCGCTCCTGGAGCGGCCGGAAGACGAGCAGGTCCCCCACGAACCACGCGAGCGAATCCCACCAGCGGCGCTGGCCGGCCCGGTGGCGCTCGCGAATCCGGCCCCCCAGCCGGGTGAAGGTGTCGAAGAGGGTGCGCTTGAGCCACGACGCGTCCTTCATCTTCACCAACACCGCCGCGTGCATCTTCTCCCAGATGCGCGGCACGCCGAGGAACACGGTGGGGGACACCTCGGCCAGGTCGCGCTGCACCGTCTCCAGCGCCTCGCCGAAGTGGACCTTCCCGCCCGCGACCAGCGGTAGCAGCAGGCTGAAGAGCTTCTCCGCCACGTGGCACAGCGGCAGGTAGGAGACGACGCTGTCGTCGGGCCCCAGCCCCAGCCGCTCGACGAACAGCTCCGAGCCCTGGAGCATGTTGCGGCTGGAGATGAGCGCCCCCTTGGGCGCGCCCGTGGTGCCGGACGTGTAGATGACCATGGCGGCCTCGTCCGGCGAGCGCTGGACCAGCTGCTCGCGCAGCCACCCGGGCGTCATGGCCAGCAGCACGCGGCCGCGCTCCAGGAAGTCCGACCAGGGCTGGAGCCGGCGGTCCTCGACGCCGCGCAGGCCGCGCGTCTCGATGACGATGACGTGTCGGACCGACGGCGTCTTGTCCGCGACGGCGGCGACCTTGTCGTACTGCTCCTGGTCCTCGCAGAGGACGACGGAGCAGCGCGCGTCCTCGAGGATGTAGGCGACCTCCGCGGCGGGGTTCGTCTGGTAGATGCCGACCGAGCGCGCGCCGAGCACCTGCGCGCCCAGGTCCATGAACAGCCATTCGGGCCGGTTGTCGCTGAGGATGGCGACGGAGTCCCCGGCGCGCACGCCCAGCTCCCAGAGGATGCGGGCCACCCAGCCCACGCGGTCCAGGTAGTCGCGGAAGGACAGCTCCCTCCACAGGCCGCGCTGCTTCTCGCGGATGGCGACCGCGTGGGGGCGCTTCTCCGCCTGGAGCCAGAGCTGGCCCGCCAGCGTCATGGGCAGCGCGGCGCTCATGCCGCCACCGTCCCGCCGACGTATGCGCTCAAGACGCGCGCGTCCTCGCGCAGCGACGCCGGCGGCCCGTTCGCGATGACGCGCCCGCGGTCCAGCACCGTCACCTGCGTGGCCAGGTCCATCACGAAGCGCAGTTCGTGGCCGATGAGCACCTGCGTGACGCCCAGCTCGTGGCGGATGTCGAGCAGGTGGTTGGCCATGTCCTCCGTCTCCTCCTGGTTGAGGCCGGCGGTGGGCTCGTCGAGCAAGAGCAGGCGCGGCTCCATGCACAGCGCGCGGCCCAGCTCCACGCGCTTGCGGATGCCGTAGGGCAGCACCGCCACCGGCATCCACCGGAAGTGTTCCAGGTCGAGGAAGTCGATGACCTCCTCGGCCTTCTCGCGGTGCCGGACCTCCTCCGCGCGCGCGCCGCGCGTCCAGAAGAGGTGGCTCCACAGGCCGGTGCGGTAGCGCGTGTGGCGGCCGAGCAGCAGGTTCTCCAGCACCGTCAGGTGCTCGAAGAGGGCCAGGTTCTGGAACATCCGGGCCACGCCCAGGTGGGCGATGGCCGTGGGCCCCAGGCCGGTGAGCTCCTTGCCGTCCAGCCACACCCGGCCCTCCATGTGACGGTGGATGCCGCTGACGCAGTTGAAGAGGCTGCTCTTGCCGGCGCCATTGGGGCCAATCACGGCGTGCAGCGCGCCGGCCTCGATGGAGAAGCTGACTCCATCCAGGGCGCGGACTCCGGAGAAGGAGAGGCCGACGTTGTCGAGCTCGAGCAGGGCCATGCCTCTCCTCACGACAGCCAGCGCCGCTTGCGGCGGTAGCGCTTCAGCTCGTGGTAGCCGCGCTGTCCCTCGCGGCCGAAGCCCAGGTAGAACTCCTGGACGTCCGGGTCCTCGCGCAGCTTCTCGGCGGGGCCGTCCAGCACCACCTTGCCCGTCTCCAGGACGTAGCCGTGGCTGGCGAGCCCCAGCGCCACCTTCGCGTTCTGCTCCACCAGCAGCACCGACACGCCCTCCTCGCTGATGCGTCGAATCAACTCCGACACCTCGCCCACCGCCTTGGGGGACAGCCCCAGGAAGGGCTCGTCCAGCAGCAGCACGCGGGGGCGGCGCATCAGGCCCCGGCAGATGGCGAGCAGTTGCTGCTCTCCGCCGGACAGGTAGCCCGCGGGCTGCGCGCGCCGCTCGCGCAGCAGCGGGAAGCGCGTGAAGGCGGACTCCACCAGCTCCTTGCGCGCCTGGGGGCCCATGCCGAAGCCACCCGCGAGCAGGTTCTCCTCCACGGAGAGCGCGTCGAGGATGCGGCGCCCCTCCAGCACCTGCACCACGCCGGCGCGCACGCGGCTGTCCGCGGCCAGGGGCAGCAGGCTCTGGCCATTCAACTCGACGCGACCCTGGGTGATGGCGCCGTCGTGCAGGTCGAGCAGGCCGCTGATGGCGCGCAGCGCGGTGGACTTGCCCGCGCCGTTGGGTCCCAGCAGCGCCACCACGCCCTGGGAGGGCACCTCCAGGGTGATGCCCCGGAGGGCGCGCACCACCGAGTGGTAGACGACCTGGAGGTTCTGCACGCGCAGGAGTGGAGGACTACTTGCCGACATCGGCGGCTCGGGGCGTGGTGGGGCTCAGGGCCTTGGGCGCGGCGAAGCCGGCGACGACCCTCCACGTGCCCTGGTCGAGCACGGGCTTGAGCACGCGGACGTCGACGGCCGTCTCGTACGGGAAGCGGGAGAGGTTCACCGGCTCCGCCGTCATGCCGCCCGCGGTGGTGTTCAGGGCCTTGAGGGCCTCGAGGAAGCCGGCGCGGGTGGCGTCCTTGGACTCGATGGCGGCCTTGAGGGCCTCGAGCTGCACCCGCCCCTGGACGTACGAGGACAGCGTGTAGAAGTCCTTGGGCGTGTCCGGATGTTTCGCGTGGAGCGCGAGGAAGTCCTTCATGCCCGGCACGTCGTCGCCCCAGTAGGTGAGGCCGGTGACCCAGTAGAAGTTCGTGAAGACGGGAGGCGGGATGACCTTGGGGTCGAAGAAGCGGTCGACCCACGCGGGCGTCTGGCCCACCCAGTTGGGCATGTACTTGAGCTGCGCGGCCGTGCCGAGGATGGGGCCGGAGGCGCTGGGCAGCACCGTGAGCAGCACGTAGTTGGCGCCCGACGCCTTGAGGGCGGTGACGATGGCGGCGAAGTCCTTCTGGCCGGGGGCGACGCTCTGCTGTGAGACGACGGTGACGCCGTGGAACTTCGCGGCCTCGGTCCAGCCCTCCAGGCCGTCCTTCCCGTAGTCGTCCCCCTGCGCGACGATGGCGGCCTTCACCTTGTCCGCGCCGCCCGCGTGCTCGACCGCCCAGTCCAGGGCGCGCATCGCCTCCAGCTTGTACGAGGCGCCGATGGGCGGCGTGTACTGGTGGCGCGCCATCTCCGACGACTGCGACGCGGGGAAGGCCACCATGCCGTCCGCGGTCAGCTTGTCGCGCAGGGGCAGGGTGTTGGGCGTGCCGAAGCTCGTGCCGAGGAACAGCACTTTGTCGTGGATGTCGCTGTACGCCTGCACCGCGTTCTGCGGGTTGTAGGCGTGGTCGCGCTCGACCAGCTCGATGGTCCAGCCTGGAGGCAGCAGGCCGCTGTCGCCGGCGTTCACCTGCTTCGCGAGCAGGCGCTTGCCCGCGGCGAAGGGCTTGCCGATGGCGGCGCCCGGACCGCTCTCGTCGTTGAGCGCGCCGATGTAGACGACCTTCTTCTCGACGTCGACGCCCTTGTCTGTCTTGAGGTCCGAGACAGGCTTCGCCGGCGCGGGTGTCCCCTCCGGCTTCGGCGTCGAAGCCTCTTCCTTCTTGCAAGCCACCAGCCCGAGCGTCGCTACCAGGAGTCCGACCACGAGTCGTTGCATCGCAACCTCCCGTCAGATTCGTGGCGGGCACAGTATCCATGCGCGTACCAAGTTGAAAGACATCCACCGGGAAATCGATGGCTGTGTTTCGCGATGCGGAACGCTCGCGAGGTGTGTTTCGGAGAGGTTCCGCAGGGCGGAATGGATGGATGGGTTTGGGTTGGTTGGGTTTCGCGGGGCGGAACGTGCGGGGTTGTTTCGACGCGCGATGTCATGGATTGGCGCCGAGTGTTCGTCAGGTGGGCGGGAATCGTCCGTCGCTGGCGATCGCCTCGACATGACCGAACCGGACCCGACCCTGCCCCGGCTGGACGTTTTTGGAGACCCGCTGCCCGCGTGGGCGCACAGCCGCTGTGGGACGGTGCGGCTGTTCCAGGGCCCGTCGGAAGGCGTGACGGCGGCCTCGTTCTCCCCGGACTCGCGCCGGCTCATCACCGTGGGGGACAAGACCACGCGTGTATGGGCGCTGGAGGACGGGCGGGAGCTGTTCGCGTTGAGCGGGGATGGCTGCGTGGTGCGCGACGCGCTCTTCCTCTCCGACGAGTGGATCGCCACCCTCGACGAGAAAGGGAACGTGTGCCTCCGGGAGGCGTCGAGCGGCGCCGAGGTGTTCCGATGGACGGGGTTGGGACATCAGGGCCGGCGGCTCGAGGCCTCTCCGGACGGCAGGACGTTGTTGGCGAGCCTGGCGTGGCCCCCGAGGCTCGTCGTGCTCGACTGGGTGACGAGGGTGCTGGTGCGAGACCTCCCGCTGGGCTTCGAGTCCTCGCCACCCGATGCCTTCGCGTTCTCGCGGGATGGCTCGAGGATGGCCCTCGTGGAGCGCGTGTGCGAGCCGGCTCGGTTGTCCGTGTTCGACACGGCGAGCTGGGCGCGGCTGTGGTCCGTGACGGGGGACCTGGGGCTGCGCTCTTCCTGGGTCGTGTTCTCGCCGGATGGCACCCGTGTTCATTGGAATCCCACGGCGAGGAGGCAGTGGCATCTCGTCGTCCGCACGCACGATGCCCGGACAGGCGCGATGGTTCGGGAGACGCGCCATCGCAAATGGGATCCTCCTCGTTTCCCGTTGCCGGATGGCAGCTGGGTGCGGATGGCCCATGAAGGATTGAACTTCTACCCGGGAGGCGCCTCGGAGCCGTGCCTTCGCTTGTCCGGTGCGTACGGAGACGGAGAGTCCTTTCCGCGACGCTCCCCCGATGGGCGCTGGATGGTGATTGCGCAAAGACGGTGCTCGACGGTGTTGGTGGTCGATCTCCATGTTCGGCGGGCCTTCCCCGGGCGGACACATCGGGGCTCGCTGGTCCGGCTCACGTTCTCGCGGGATGGCGCGTCCCTGTTCTCATTCGGGTCGGACAGGACCGTTCGCGTCTGGGAGCGTGACTCGGGCCGGGAGGTGCGGTGTGTCACGCTCGGTTATTGGCGGAAGGACGATGTCCACCTGGGGGGTGGGCGAGCCTTCGTGGTGGAGAATCGAGCACGGCTGAGGGTCTTGCTGCGCGGTGTGTTCAATGAGGGAGGGACCACATCCGAGGATGCCTACGGCATCCCCTCGAGCATGACGTGGTCCGACGACCGCTCCGTCTTCGCGCAGCTCGATGTCCGCAACGAGGTGAGTCCTCGGCTCAGCGTCCACCATTCGCGGACCGGGAAGCGGCTGTGGTGCGTGGGGGCGGGCAATGACCCAGAGCTGAAGGTGCTCGCCGTGTCGCGCGCGGGCCGCTGGCTCTTGACCCAGCGAAAGTCGGACCTGTTCGCTCCACTGGCGGCGACCGGGTTGCGGCTGTGGGACATGTCGAGAGGAGCCTCGCGAGCGCTCACGCTCGACCCGACGATGGAATGGAGCGTGGCGGGCTTCTCCCCGGATGAGCGGAGGCTCGCCTTCCATTCCTCTGGGCGCCTGCTCTTCTTCGACACGGAGGCTCTCGAGCAGCAGGAGTGTTGGGAGTCCTTCTCCGGCTCGGGGTTCCTGGTCTTCTCCGAGGACAGTCGCTTGCTCGCCTCGGGGATGCAGGATGGGCGGGTGCAGGTCTGGAGCATCGACGGGAGGCTCCTGGCCACCCTCGACGGCCACCGCGCGGGCATCACCGCCCTGGCCTTCTCATCCAAGGGGGACTTCCTGGCCTCCGGTGGCGCGGATGCCGTGGCACTCATCTGGCCCTCACGGGCCTGGGAGCGATGACCCCGAGATGATGACGCTCGATGGAAGGGGCGGTCGCCGCGACGCCTGGGGAGATGCGCTTCCCGAGCTCGCGCACAGCCGGTGTGGCACCGTGCGCTATCTGCATCGCTTGGGTCCTGGGAATGGGCTCGGGTCGCTGACCTCGGTCTCCTTCTCCCCGGATTCACGAGCGCTCGTCACCGCGGGGGCCTGCACCGCGAGGGTGTGGGACCCGGTGGATGGGCGCGAGCTGCGGGTGCTGGAAGCAGATGCGCAGGTGGTGATGGCCGCTCGGTTCGTGTCCCCCGAGCGTGTCGTCACCCTGAGCATGGATGGGGTCGTGCGGTGGTGGGACGTCCCGCGCGGCGAGGTGCTGCGATGTTGGCGAATGCCGGGCAGGGGCGGCCGGCGGCTGGCGCTCTCCCCGGATGGCACCACGTTGCTGGCGGCGACCGAGCGGCCGAACGGCTTCGCGGTCTTCGATGTGCCAACCGAGACATGGGTGAAACATGTATCGCTGCCCGAAGGCCCGGGCCTCCCGGTCGAGCTGGCCTTCTCTCCCGACGGTTCCTGTGTCCTGCTGCTGGAGCATCTCGACCGGCTCACGCGATTGACCGTCCTCGAGACCTCGGATTGGACTCCGCGTTGGTCGGTGGACGGCGCCGTGGACGCCTCGTTTCCCTGGGCGGTGTTCTCCGCGGAGGGCGACGTCATCGCGTGTCGATACCTGGAGACCGAGCGCGAGAAGAACCGCGTGCGGACCTACGACGTCCGGACCGGGGTCTTGGTGGAGGAGGTCGTGCGGGCCCATTCCTATGCGCCGACATGGCCGCTGCCCGACGGACGTCGGATGCACATCGTGAATCAGCGCCTGGTTGTCTCACGCGGAGAGCGGCTGGAGCGGTGGTTGCGATTGCCGTGTGAAACCGCTGCTTCGCGGTGGCGGCCCGAGGCGTCACCCGACGGTCGATGGATCGCCTTCGCGAGGGACTCCGCCTGCGTGCTCCTGGTGGACCTGGAGGCGTGGCGCGTCGTGCCGGAGCAGGCGCACCACCATCAGGTGTCGCAGCTCTCGTTCGCGGACGATGGGCGGCATCTCGTGACGTCCTGCGCGGACGGGGGCCTGCGGGTCTGGGAGCATGATTCGGGGCGTCAGGTGCGCTGCGTGCCACAGCCCTCGGAGTCTCCGCATCGGATGTTCCTGAGCGCGGGGCGCGCCTGCGTGGTGAAGGGCCGTCGGGAGGAGGCGTTCCTGTTCGACCCGTTGTCGGAGCAGACGACGGACCTCTCCGATGGATGTGATGTCTACGGCGCGGTCTGGGCGGAGGACGGCAGCGCCTTCGCGCAGGTCCACGCGGAGCGAGGCGACGCCTGGCTGCGGGTGACCGACACGCGGACGGGGCTGCGGGTCGGAGAGGTTTGCGAACGGCTCGACGTGCGCATCCGCGCCGTCTCCCGAGGTGGGCGATGGTTGTTGGTCGCGAGCCCGTGCGGCGTGGACGATGGGGAGCGACGTTCGTGGACGAGCAAGCTCTGGGACATGAAGAAGGGCACCTATCGCCCGGTCGTCATCGGCCCACGCCAGCGCGCGCGGCTCCTGTGCCTCGCTCCGGACGAAGGGGTGTTGCTCCTCCAGGAGGACCACCGCGACGTCGTCCTCGTCGACCTGTCCTGCCCGGGGCGGGAGGTGAGGCTGGTCGCGAGCGCCTTCACCTGGGCCGTCGCGCTCTCGGCGGATGGCGGCCTGGTCGCGACCGGCGACATCGAGGGCCATGTCCGGGTCTGGAGTCGCGATGGGGCGCTCCTGGCCACGCTGGACGGACACCTGGAGGGAATCACCGCCCTGGCCTTCTCGCGGGACGGCGCGTGGCTGGCGTCGGGGAGCGCCGACGCCACCGTCCTCGTCTGGCCCCGGAGCGCGTGGCGGACTCAGCCCAACGTCGTCTCCGCCGTGACGATGCCGTCCTCGTCGGCGTAGAGGAACAGGCCGGGCCGGAAGGTGACCCCCGCGAAGCGGACCTCGACGTCGCGCTGGCCCTCGTTGCGCTTGCCGCTCTTGAGGGGGTGGGTTCCCAAGGCCTTCACGCCCACGTCGGTGCGGCCCACCTCGACCGAGTCGCGGATGCAGCCGTTGACCACGATGCCCGCCCAGCCGTTGCGCTGGGCGAGCAGGGCGAGCTGGTCTCCCACCAGCGCGCAGCGCCGGCTGCCGCCGCCGTCCACCACGAGGACGCGGCCCTGCCCGGGCTCCTCCAGGGCCTTGCGCACCAGGGAGTTGTCCTCCGGGGCCCGGACGGTGCTGATGGGGCCGGAGAAGGTCCGGAGCCCGCCGTAGTCGTGGAAGCCGGGCTCCGCCACCTGGAACCCGGGGCTGGCCGAGTGGCTGTCACACAGGTCCGCCGTCTTGAAGGCCATGGGAGAGCTCCGCGAGGCCGCCCAGGGAGCGGGCGGGGGGCCGGTATGTCTCGGGCCCGTGTCGCATGAAACGTCGTCCCGGGTGGGATTTTCCAGGGAGACGCTCCGAGGGGGCGGCGCGGCGTGTCCATAATGCGATGCCGACGGGTCGGAGTAGGGGCGGGCATGGACGCGGGTGAGACAATGCGAGGGAGTCGTCGCCCCGCGTGTTATGCAGCCCTCCATGAATCACGCTCACAGCCAGGCCCTGTTCGCCCGAGCGCAAGCGCGCATCCCGGGCGGAGTGAACTCCCCGGTGCGTGCCTTCCGTGGCGTCGGTGGCGACCCCGTCTTCTTCCGCGAAGGCGCGGGCGCGTGGCTCACCGACGTGGACGGCAACCGCTACGTCGACCTCGTGGGGAGCTGGGGGCCGCTCATCCTCGGTCATGCCTACCCGCCCATCCTCGAGGCCATCATCGAGGCCGCCCGGCGGGGCACGTCCTACGGGGCGCCGCACGCGGACGAGGTGGAGTTCGCCGAGCTCATCTGCGGCATCATGCCGGCGGTGGAGATGGTGCGGCTGGTGTCCAGCGGCACCGAGGCCACGGTGGCGGCCATCCGCGTGGCGCGCGGCTTCACCGGCCGCGAGCACATCCTCAAGTTCGAGGGCTGCTTCCACGGCGCGGGTGACCCGTTCCTGGTCAAGGCGGGCAGCGGCGTGGAGACGCTGGGGCTGCCGGATTCGCCGGGCGTGCCGGCCGCGATGGCGAAGCTGACGCTCACCGCGCCCTTCAACGACCTGGAGGCGGTGGAGCGCATCTTCCAGGAGAAGGGCCAGGACATCGCCTGCGCCATCATCGAGCCGGTGGTGGGCAACATGGGCGTGCTGGTGCCGAAGCCCGGCTATCTCCAGGGGCTCCAGGCGCTGTGCCAGAAGCACGGCGTGCTGCTGGTGCTGGACGAGGTGATGACGGGCTTCCGGCTGGCGCGCGGTGGCGCGCAGGAGCTGTACGGCCTGAAGCCGGACCTGACCACGATGGCGAAGGTGATTGGCGGCGGCATGCCGCTGGGCGCCTACGGTGGCCGCGCGGACATCATGCGCAAGGTGGCGCCGGCCGGGCCGGTGTACCAGTCCGGCACGTTGTCGGGGAACCCGGTGGCGGTGGCCGCGGGCATGGCGTGCGTGAAGGCGCTGGCGGCGCCGGGGACGTATGCGCGGCTGGAGCAGGTGAGCCGCATGCTGGAGGAGGGCTTCCTCGCCGAGGCGAAGGCCGCGGGCGTGCCCGTCACGGTGAACCGCGTGGGCAGCATGCTGACGGTGTTCTTCACGGACAAGCCGGTGTTCGACTACACGAGCGCGAAGACGTCCGACACGGCGCGCTTCGGTCGTTTCTTCCACGCCATGCTGGACGCGGGCGTGTACCTGCCGCCGAGCCAGTTCGAAGCGGCCTTCGTCTCGCTGGCCATCGGCGAGGCGGAGGTGGCGCACGTGCTCGGGGCGGCGAGAAAGGCCTTCCGCTCGCTTGGCCAGACCGGTTGAGCCGGAGCCCCTGGCGGGGCCCGTCCGCTTCGGACCCTACACCCTGGCGCGGCGTATCGGCGCCGGGGGGATGGGGGAGGTCTTCCTCGCGCGCGAGGAGGCCCCGCGTCGCGCGTGCGTGGTGAAGAAGGTCCTCCCGCAGCTCATGGCGAGCCCGCAGTTCGTGGGCCGCTTCCGGGACGAGGCCCGCGTGGTGGTGCGGTTGCAGCACCCGAACATCGCGCGCGTCTACGCGATGGGCGAGGAGGAGGGGCAGCTCTACCTCGCGATGGAGTACGTGCAGGGCAAGACGCTCAGCCGGCTCACGTATCGCCTGCGGCAGCTGGGCAAGATGATGCCGCTGGGCATCCTGCTGCACCTGGGCGAGCGGCTGTGCGAGGGCCTGGCGTACGCGCACGACGCGACGGACGAGGAGGGGCACCCGTTGCACCTGGTGCATCGGGACCTGTCCCCGGCGAACATCTGCCTGAGCTACGCGGGTGAGGTGAAGGTCATCGACTTCGGCGCGGCGCAGTCCACGCTGAAGGAGCAGCAGACCGCGCCCCGGGTGGTGATTGGGAACCTGACGTACATGTCGCCGGAGCAGGCGCGCAAGCGCTTCGTGGACCGGCGGGCGGACCTGTACGCGGTGGGCGCGCTGCTGTGGGAGCTGTCGGCGTGGAAGCCGTTGTCGCAGCGCGGGGACCCGGTGGAGCGCTGGCGGCGCGCGGCGTATCCGCAGTGGGAGCCGGCGGGGCGGTATCGCCAGGGCCTGCCCACGAGCGTGGATGCGTTCCTGGTGCGGGCGCTCGCGTCGGAGCCGGGGGACCGCTTCCCGGACGCGGCGGCGATGGGGGCGGAGCTGGCGCGGCTGAAGGCGAAGCTGGCGCCGGGCGTGGGGGACGCGGACGTCGCGCGGCTGATGGCGTTGGTGTTCCCTCGCGAGAAGAAGGCGGAGGAGGCGCTCCTGCGGGAGCTGCTGCGCGAGGAGGGGCGAGCGAGGACGGATCCCCAGCTCGCGGCGGCGCTCGTGCCCCCCACCGCGTTGGCGTTCGAGCACAGCGCGGTGATTACGCCGGACGACTTCATCGCGTCCGAGCGCGCGCAGGTGGGGCCTCCGCCGGGTGGGACCGACAGCACGCCCACGCAGGCGATGTCGGCCGGGCAGGTCCAGGCGCGCATCACGCCGAGCGCGGGAGACGACAGCGCGGCGACCCAGGCGCTCTCCGCCGAGCAGCTGCGCGCGCGGGTGGGGCACGGCGCTGACGCGACGCGGGCTCCGGCCTCCGGGGTTCTTCGCGCTCCGGAGCCTGATGCGCCGACGCTGGCGCTGTCCGCCGAGCAGCTGCGCGCGCGCCTGGGGGCGTCCGATGATGAGCCCACGCGCACGGCGGTGGATGGTCGGGGGCAGGGTGGTGCGCGGGATGGCGAGGACTCCACCGTCGTCGAGGCCACGCGGAGTGGCGGGGGCACGGGCGGTCCTGGGGAAGAAGACATCACGCGCACCGAGGTCCCGGAGGGCGCGCGGTCCGCGAAGCGCGCGGAGGGCACGCAGGCGCCGGTCGCCAGCTCGCGTCCTCCGGTGACTGGGAGCGCGTTCCTCTCGAGTGAAGACGAGCCCACCGCGGTGGACGACCCGAGGAAACTTCGTGCTCCTGCGCTGGGGGCGAGCGAGGTCACTCGGGGCTCGGGTGATGACGAGTCGACGGCGGTGGAGTCACACGTCTCCTCGGTCCGAGTCGTGGCGCCATCGTCTGGTCTGGATGACGACGAGTCGACGGCCGTGGGGCCACGCCCTGATGGAGACCCGAGGCATGTGGAAGCGCCATCGTCTGGTCTCGGTGACGACGAGTCGACGGCGGTGGAACCTCGTGCCGTCGCCGCGCGAACCGCGGCACCTCCATCCGCTGGCTGGGCAGACGACGAATCGACAGCGGTAGGGCCACGCACCGCATCGCCTCGTGTCGCGGCATCTCAGTCCCCCGGACTGGGGGACGACGAGTCGACGGCGGTGGGGCCACGCACCGCATCGCCTCGTGCAGGGGCGCTTCCGTCGCCCGGTCCTGGCGACGACGAAACCACGGCGGTGGATTCTCCGCTCCGGAGAGGTCGTACCAGCGACCACGACGCCTCGCCGCCTCTGGGCGCTGACGGGAGCCCCGCGGGCACCACGCGCTACGGCGCGCAACACGTGGAATCACGGCCGAAGCCTCCACCGGACGAGACCGAGGCGCTCGACGCGGCGAAGGTGCTCGTCGCCATCGCGGAGGCCACCGTGCGTCCCTCGGGCGCCAAGGAGTCGCTCTACCCCGGTCCGGCGGAGAGCACGGTGACGCCGACGATGGAGGGCACTCGCTACGCCACCTCGCGACGTGTCCCCCGCGAGACGCAGGTGGGCTTCGGCGTCGACATCTCCCAGACGGTGGACACCGCCGCCATCGAGGCGAAGCGGTTGGAGCTGGTCCGCGCCATCACCGGCGATGACGAGCTCCCCGTCGCCGAGCCCCCGCGCACGGGCTCCTGGCTCCAGGGGCCACGCCTCTGGCTCGCCGCCGCGCTCTTCGCGGGGGCGTGCCTGCTGGGCCTGAGCGTCGTCTGGTGGCTGTGGCGCTGACGCGTCGACGCCGGTCCGTCCGACTGTCGACCCGTGAATCCTACGGAGCCACCGTCGCGAGGCGGGCGGCGGGGAGCGGGTCCAATGGCAGATACAGACGGAAGCACGTGCCATGGCCCGGCTGCGAGTCCAGCGTCAGGCGCCCCTGGTGCGATTCGACGATTCGCTTCACCACGGCGAGCCCCAGGCCCGTGCCCTTGGCCTTGGTGGTGAAGAAGGGCTCGAAGATGCGCGCCCGCACCTCGGCGGAGATGCCCGGGCCGGTGTCGCTGAACTCCACCTGCACCTCGTGCGCGCCCTCCGCCCGTCGCACCGTCGCGCGCAGCCGCCCGCCCTGGGGCATGGCCTGCACCGCGTTGATGGCCAGGTTGAGGAAGGCCTGTCGCATCATCCGCTCGTCCACCATGACGGGGGGGACGCTGTCCTCCAGCTCCAGCTCCACGTGGACCGCGCCCGGGGACTCCGCCAGGGCGCCGCGCACCGCGTCCTCCACCAGCGGCGTCAGGGGGACCGGGTACGGGTGGGGCGCGGGCGGGCGCGCGAAGGTGAGCAGGTCCGCGACGATGCGATTGAGCCGGTCCGCCTCCTCCGCGACGATGTCCACCAGCGGCTCCGCCGGACTCCCCGGCCCCATGATGCGGCGGATGGAGGCCACCGAGTTGAAGATGGCGCCCAGGGGGTTTCGCACCTCGTGGGCGACCACGGCGGACAGCTCCCCGAGGGCCGCCAGCCGCTCCCGCCGCACCAACTGCTCCTGGGTCCGGGCCAGCTCGACGTAGCTGTCCTTCAGGTCCTCCACCAGTCGCGCGCCCTCCAGGGCCAGCGCGAGCTGGCTGGCGATGGCGCTCGCCCTTTCGATTTCCGCGGGGGTGAAGTGGCGCGTGCGGCGCGTCTCCGTGGCGACCATCACCCCCACGGGACGCTCGTGGACGACCAGCGGCAGCGCGAGGAAGGCGAGCGCGTGGGCCTGCTCCCGCAGCGACTGGTCCACGCGGACGTCCGTGACGGCGTCCTCCACCACGACCAGCTCCCGCGTGAGGAACGCCAGCCCGGTGGCCGAGGCGTCGGCGAGCCCGGCGGGCAGGCTCTGTCCGAGCAGCTCCGGGTGGTTGCCGCTCACCGCGCGAATCTCCAACCACTCGCCCGTCGCGTCGGGCATGAGGACATACGCGTCCGGCGTGTCGACGATGCGCGCCAGGCTGGTGACGCCCGTGTTCAGCAGCTTGTCCAGCTCCAGCGTGGCGGCCAGGGCCTTGGCCACCTCGTGCAGGAGCGCGAGGTCCTCCGCGCGCCCGCGCAGCTCGCGCAGGAGCCGGTGCGTCTCGATGGCCGCCGCGAAGTGGCTGCCCATCGCCTGGAGCGTCTCGCGCTCCAGCGGCGTGAGGTCGCGGTGCTCGCGGAACAGGACGCTGAGCGTGCCCACGCCGCGCGAGCGCACCCGCAGCGGGACGATGACCACGGTGTGGAAGCCCTGGCGCAGCAGCTCCGCGCCGAGCACCCCCGGGCACTGCCGCGTGTCCACCACCAGCGGCGCGCCCTCCTGCTGGGCCCGCGAGCACAGCCCCCCCGCGAGCCACAGCCGCGCGAAGCGCCGGGTGTCCTCGTCCTCCAGGTCCACGCCGCTGGCGTAGGCCAGCTCCATCTCGCTCTCGATGGGCAGCAGGATGGCCACCGCGTCGCAGGCCACCAGCCCGACGATTTCGTCCGTGCCGGGGCCGAAGAAGGCCCGGGGGTGCGGGGCCGACGCAGCCTCCGACGCGAGCCGGTTGAGCGCGGCCAGCGCGGTGTTCTGCGCCGACAGCCGGGAGATGGTGAGCGCCGCGTCCAGCGCGGCGGAGATTTGCGCGCCGAACAGGCGCACCGGCGCCAGCTCCTCCTCGCGCAGCCAGTCGCCCGCCAGCGCCAGCATCGCCCGGGGACGCCCCTCCACGTCGATGCGCACGGCGATGGTGTGGAAGGGCCCCGCACGCTGGAGCGCGCCCCGCACGCTGTCGGCGTGCTCGCCCTCCAGGAAGTGGAACGACTCCTGGGACAGGTCCTCCGAATACGCCGAGCCCTCCTTCCAGGCCCGCGACAACAGGGACGGCCAGCGCCCCACGATGTCCCGCACCCACCGGCCGCTCAACGCTCGAGCGTCGGGAGGCACCAGCCCACTGGGCACGAAGGTCTGTCCCAGCCGGACCCCCGCCCCTTCGGGGGACAGCCATGCGAAGGCCAGGCCCAGCTCCTCGAGCCCGGAGAACATCCGGCGCAGCACCTCGCCCTCGGTGCGCAGCGCGGGCAGGCCCGCCCCCAGCTCCGCCAGCCGTTGCAGCACGCCGCGCCGCTGGCTGCGCGACGTCACGTCCCGCACCAGCGCCACCCAGTCCGCCCCGCTGGGGATGATGGTCATCTCCACGTGGCGTTCGCCGTTGGCCGTGCGCAACGCCGTCTCGTAGGTGCTGGAGACCGGCTCGCCCCGCATCCGCCGCGAGTGCCGCTCCGTCATCTCCGCCACGCTCGACTCCGCGAGCAGCAGCGTCGCCGGCCGGCCCACCAGCGTCTCGCGCGGATGGCCCACCAGCGTCCCCAGCGCGTCATTCACATACACGAAGCGGCGCTCGCGGATGACGCAAACGCCCACGGACATCTCATCGAAGGGGGCATAGGGCGCCCCGGCCCGGATGGATGGATTCACGGCGGCCCTGACTCTTCCACCCCATGCAAGGGAGGGAGAAGTGGGCGGCGGGGTGTATCGATTACCAGACTACAGCCTGTGGGTTTCCCTTACGGGATGCCTGCCTTTCCGCGACCGGGGAGCCGGCGCGTGACAGGAATGCGGGCCCATGACGTGGCGGGCCGCCGCGTGGCGACGGCGGCCCGCCACGTGTCGGGTGAGGCGCGGAGGGACGGGCCCTCCGACCTCGGGGGGCGCGCCGGGATGGCGGCGCGGGGCCTCACGCGGAGGGGCCGGGAGGGGCTCCCCGGTGGTGGGTCTTCTCGTAGAGGCCGAGCAGCTCCGCCTGGCCGAGGATGTGTCCATCCATGGCCCGGAGCAGGTCCGCCCGGGTGGGACGCCCCAGGTCCGGCAGCACGAGGTCCAGCGCGTACAGGCGGAAGAAGTAGCGGTGCCGCCCGATGGGGGGCATGGGACCGCCGTAGCCCATGTTCCCGAAGTCGTTGAGCCCCTGCCGCGTCCCGGGGGGCAGGACGTTGGGTTCGGCCGCCTCCGGCAGCGTCTGGGTGCCCGGGGGGATGTTGTAGAGAATCTGATGGCAGTAGACGCGCTGGGGCTTCTTCGGGTCCGGGGCGTCCGGGTCCTCGACGATGAGCGCCAGGCTCTTGGTGCCCGCGGGCGGGTTCTCCCAGTGCAGGGGCGGGGAGATGTCCTCCCCTTCGCCCGTGTAGGCGATGGGGATGAGCTCCCCGTTCTTGAAGCGAGGGGACGTCAGCGACAGCGGCTTGGGCATGAGGTCCTCCGGAGTTCGGATAGGGGCAAGCTGGCGACGGGCCCGGGCCAACGCGGATGAGCGGCGGGAGGTCCGCCAGCAGGCCCGGCCCCAGGGCGGGCAGGGTGGAATTCCAGGAGCTCCAACAGTGGCTGTCTTCTTGGCGGAGGTAGCCGGACTTGCGGGGGCTCATCCTCCCACCAGCGTCCGGACCCTTCCGGGCACGGGGAAGGTTGCACCTGCCGCTCATTCGATGCTAAGCGGCGCCCGCGCGTGGTGGGGTTGGATCGGGTGGCATGGGAAATCCGAGCTTTTCCCGGGGTTTGGGGAGGCGGCCGAATGGATGTGAAGGAGCCTCGGGAGAAGGCGGGTTCGGACGGCAGTGAGCTGGGGCAGACGGCCCGGCACATGCGGGCGGCGGAGCCGTACGTCTCGGCGGTCTGGAAGCTGGTGGGCGGGGCGGTGGTGGGGGTCCTGGGCGGCTACTGGCTGGACAAGAAGCTGGGGACGCAACCCTGGTTGATGCTGGTGCTGAGTCTGGTGGGTATCTGCGTGGGCTTCTACGGGTTCCTCCGGGAGATGGCTCGGCTGGGGAAGCGGAAGTGACGGGGCACGGCGAGGGTGGTGGCGAGGCGTTCCGGAGCCACGCGGCGTTGGCGGCCGGGGTGGCGGTGGTGGGCGCGGCGGTGGCGGGGCTGTTCCCCCAGGTGGTGGAGAACAAGGTCTCGGCGTTGTGGGGCGTGGGGCTGGCGGCGGCGACGGGGGTGGTGGCGCTGCTGATGAAGCGGCGAGCGGTGAAGAAGGACCTGAAGGCGGCGATGATGGCGGTGGGCGTGGTCTTCGGGTTGCGCGCGCTGGCGGTGCTGGTGGGGTTGTTGGGGATGGTGTCGCGAGGAATGGAGCCGGTGCCGTTCATCTCCGGCTTCTTCGGCGTCTACTTCGCGCTGCAGTGGATTGAAGTGAGCTACGTGATGGCCGCGTCCAAGGGCGCGGCGGGCGGAGACGAGTGATGCGCAAGGCAATGGTGCTGTTCGCCAGTCTGTTCGTGGCCACCGCGTGGGCCTCCGATTCCTCGGGGGGCCATGGCGAGGGGCACGAGCCGTCGGTCCCCGAGTACATCCTCCACCACGTCTCCGACACGAACGACTTCGAGCTCGAGGTCCCGCTCAGCCAGCCCATCCACCTGGGCGCCATCCCGCCGCTGCGCATCGGCAACTGCGCGCCCCGGCAGACCGAGCATGGCCTGGAGACGCCCTCGGGTTGGGGCGGGCTGGCCGAGGGCTGCCTGGACCTGTCCGTCACCAAGCACACGGTGATGATGTGGCTGGCGGCGCTGCTGCTCTTGGGGACGGTGCTCGTCTGGAGCAACCGCGACAAGACGAAGCTGGTCCCGCGCGGCACGGGCGCCAACCTCATCGAGATGCTGGTCCTGTTCGTCCGTGACGAGCTGGCCATCAAGAACATCGGCAAGGAGGACGGCCCGCGCTACGTGCCCTATCTCCTGACCGCGTTCTTCTTCATCCTCTTCATGAACCTGCTGGGCCTGGTGCCCTGGATGGCGACGGCCACCGGCAACCTGGCGGTGACGGCGGGCCTGGCGGTGTGCACCTTCATCGTCACGCAGGCGGCGGGCATCCGCGCGGCGGGCCTGGGCGGCTACCTGAAGCACCTGACGGGCGGCGTGCACCCGCTGCTGTGGATCATCATGATTCCGGTGGAGGTGCTGGGCCTGTTCACCAAGCCCTTCGCCCTCACGATGCGTCTGTTCGCCAACATGCTGGCGGGCCACATCGTCCTCTTCTTCCTCATCGGCCTCATCTTCATCCTGGGCCACCCGGCGGTGGCGGTGGTGAGCGTGCCGTTCGCCTTCGCCATCTACCTGCTGGAGCTGTTCGTGGCTTTCGTGCAGGCGTACGTGTTCACGCTGCTGTCGGCGCTGTTCATCGGCATGGCGGTGGCGACCGGCCACCACCACGACGAGCACGGCCACGCGGAGGGCGGCGCCAGCCACGACCACGGCAAGGCTCACGCCTGAGACAAGTTGGCGGGGCGCGAAGGCGCCCCGGTCGAAGACCTGGCGATTCGAAAGGTCGCCAGAGGTAGTCCTGAAGGGCCATCACGACCCCCCCACAAGCGGGTCCTCGCTACGAAAGAAGCACCACCATGACCAACCTCGCTCTTGCCTTCCTCGCTGCCGGCCTTGGCGCCGGTCTGTCCATCATCGGCGCCGCCCTCGGCATCGGCAAGCTGGCCGCCGCCGCCATGGACGCCACGGGCCGTCAGCCGGCCGCCGGCGGCGACATCCGCACCTCCATGATCATCGCCGCGGCGCTCATCGAAGGCGCCACGCTGTTCGCGCTGGTCGTCTGCGTTCTGCTGGCCACCAAGGCCGCCTGATTTCGAGCGCAGGTCGCGTCATCGTCGGAAAGCACCGGCTCCCGAGGCCTTGCGTCGCGGGTGCCGGTGTCTTCCGGCCGTAGCATCCGAAGTTCCCTCCGCTGTTCCTCCCTCACGCCGGACACGTCGCCATGTTCCTGCCCTCCGTCCTCGCCGCCAGCAGCCTCGTGAGCGTCCAGCCGGGCCTCATCTTCTGGACCCTCATCACCTTCGTCATCGTCTTCTTCGTCCTTCGGTCGAAGGCGTGGGGACCCATCCTCCAGCTGGTGGAGGAGCGCGAGAAGCAGATTTCGGCCGCCATCGAGAGCGCCAAGCGTGAGCGCGCCGAGGCGGAGAAGCTGCTGGCCGACCAGAAGACGGCCATCGCCGAGGCGCGCCGCCAGGCCGCCGAGGAGACGCGCCGCAACCAGCAGGAGATGGAGAAGTTCCGCGAGGAGCTGATGGCCAAGAGCCGCAAGGAGGCGGAGGAGCTGAAGCTCGGCGCGCGTCGTGAAATCGACGAGCAGAAGGCGAAGGCCATCGCGGAGGTCCGCGCCATGGCGGTGGACCTGGCCATGGAAGTGGCGGGCAAGCTGGTCAACGAGCGCATGGACGACAGCAAGCACCGCGCGCTGGCCGAGCAGTTCGTGCAGGGCCTCCCGCTGACCGGCAACGCCGGCGTGCGCCGCTCGGCCTAGTTCGGGGAAGCGCGCCCCCCGGCGCGTTTGTTCCAGGGAATCACCATGGGTCTTTCCATCGGCATCGTCGGGCTGCCCAACGTGGGCAAGTCCACCCTGTTCAACGCGCTGTCGGCCGAGGGCGCTCGCGCGCAGGCCGCCAACTACCCCTTCTGCACCATCGAGCCCAACGTGGGCGTGGTGCCCGTGCCGGATGACCGCCTGGACAAGCTGTCCGAGCTCATCAAGCCGCTGAAGAAGGTCCCCACGTCGCTGGAGTTCGTGGACATCGCGGGCCTGGTGCGCGGCGCCTCCAAGGGCGAGGGCCTGGGCAACCAGTTCCTGGGCAACATCCGCCAGGTGAACGCGGTGCTGCACGTGCTGCGCTGCTTCGAGGACGACAACGTCACCCACGTCGAGGGCGGGGTGAATCCGGTGAGGGACCGGGACGTGGTCGACACGGAGCTGTGCCTGAAGGACCTGGAGACGGTGGAGAAGCGCCGCGAGCGCACGCAGAAGAACACCAAGATGGCCGGCAAGGCGGGCGACGAGGCCAAGGCCGAGCTGGCGGTGCTGGACCGCGTGAAGGCGGGGCTGGACTCGGGCGTGACGGTGCGCGCGCAGAAGCTGACCGAGGAGGAGCAGGCCGTCATCCGCGACCTCTTCCTGCTGACGGACAAGCCCGTGCTGTACGTGGCGAACATCAGCGAGGGCGAGATTGGCAAGGAGGACGCCAACAAGCACGTCGCGGCGGTGAAGGAGATGGCCGCGAAGGAGGGCTCGGAGGTGGTGGTGCTCGCGGCGGCGCTGGAGTCGGAAATCCAGCAGCTCCCGGAGAGCGAGCGCCCGGGCTTCCTGGAGAGCGCGGGGCTGACGGAGCCGGGTCTGCACAAGGTGGTGCGGGCGGGCTACAAGCTGCTGGGCCTGTGGACGTACTTCACCGTGGGCGAGCAGGAGTGCCGCGCGTGGACCATCCACAAGGGCTACAAGGCGCCGCAGGCGGCGGGCGTCATCCACTCGGACTTCGAGCGCGGCTTCATCAAGGCCGAGGTGATGCGCTGGGAGGACCTGGTGAAGCTGGGCAGTGAGGCCGCGGTGAAGGAGAAGGGCCTGCTGCGGATGGAGGGCAAGGAGTACGCCGTGCAGGACGGCGACTGCATGCACTTCCGCTTCAACGTCTGACGTCGTCGGGCGGCGGCCCTGGAGCCGCGCTCCCTGACGCACCCCGCGGGCGCTTTCCGGCAAGGAGGGCGCCCGCGAGTCGTTTCAGAGGACGACGCGGGGGCCGCGCAGCGCGGTGTAGACCCAGAGGCCCACGGCGATGACGACGAGCACGGTGGTGAAGACGGCCGCGCGGCGCACGCGCGGGACGTCCTCCGTCTGGCGCGAGGCGTAGAGCCACATCCCCCCCACGCGCAGCACGACGAAGGCGACGAGCAGGATGACGCCGACGACGAGCCAGCCGGGGGGGCGGGTGAAGAGGACGCCCCAGGCGCCGAGGAAGGCGACGTTACCGAGGAGCGAGGCGATGGCGAAGCGGGGGTAGGTGCGTCGAGGGTCCACGGCGCGCAGTGTCCGCATCATGGCGCCTGTCGCCAACCTGGAAATGAAGCGGGATGGTCGACAGGTGACAACGGTGGTGGCGGGGCGAGGATGGCAATGCCTGACACCCGGCGGTTCCGTGCTCAGCGGGAGGCCGGCTCCACGTAGCGGGCCCTGGGGCGCAGCAGGTGCCCCTGCTCGCGTTGCTCCAGGATGTGCGCGACCCAGCCCGCCGCGCGGCCCACCGCGAAGAGGGTGGCCGCGGAGCCCGGTGGGAGTCCCAGGGCGTCCGCCACCATGACCAGCCCGTAGTCCAGGGCGGGCGGTGGATGTCCGGCCACTCGCATCGCGTCCAGCACCGCGCTCGCGATGCGGACCCCCGGCGCCTCCGGACGAAGCGCGCGCGCGCCTTCAATCAGGGGCGGGAGCCTGGGGTCGCCATCCGGATACAGCCGATGTCCGAAGCCCGGGACGCTCTCTCCCCGACGCAGCCGCTCCCGCACCACGTCCGCAGCGCGCTCGGGCCGTTGAATCTCCGCCAGCAACGCTTCCACCCGGTCGCACGCGCCACCGTGCCGGTGTCCCGACATCGCCGCGAGCGCCGCGCTCACGCAGGCATACAGGTCCGCCCCCGACGACGCCGTCACCCGCGCCGCGAACGTCGACACGTTCAGCTCGTGGTCCGCGCTCACCACCAGCGCCCGGTTCAGCAGCGCGGGCGCCCGTTCGTCGCGGGCGTTCCAGGCCACCGCCAGCGACTCCGCCATCGTCCTCGCCTTCAACGCGCGCGTCACCCGTCCAGGCGCCTGTGCCACGCAGACCCACGCCGCGAGCTGTCGCAACAACCCCCGCGCCCGCTCCAACTCCTTCTCCGGTGGCGCTCCGAAGCGGTGGGAATCCCGCGCCCCCAGGGGCGGCACCAGCGCGGCCAGCGCCACGAGCGGAGGGGTCATCCTCGGCAGCAACCGCGCCACCTCCGAGGGAGGAAACGGCGCCTTCACCTCCGGCCAGCGCACGTCTCCCTGGGGCAGCGTCCCGGACCACAGCAGCTCCGCCACGGCCTCGAGGCTCCGCCCCTCCATGGCCAGCGTCACCGCCGAGTGCCCGCGATACGCCAACCCCTCCGCGCCCACGCGTGACACCGACGAGTCGATGACCGGCTCGCCCCAGCGCAGCGCCGCCGACGCCACCGCCGCGTGCCCCGCTCGCGCGTCGTGCCGCGTCTTCAGCCGCTCCAGGTCCGAGCGCACGTAGCGGTTCTCCTTCGTGCCCTTCTCCGGCACGCACCGCACGAGCCCTCGGCTGACGTACGTGTAGAGCGTCGCGCGCTTCACGCCCAACAGGGCCGCCGCCCGCACCGCCGTCAGCAGCTCCTCCTCAGGTCGATGGTCGAATCGAGATTGAGAGCGTCCGCCCTTGCGCCTACTCATGTCTCACCAACCTCCACGACTCCAGTGTCGACTCGACTCGACTCCCTGTCGAGACGAGCACGTCACCCTCATGCCCGGAGGTCTGGAACCCGAGAGGAGCACCGCCATGCAGGTGGACTTCGGACGCACGTCCTCCGACTACACACAGCACCGCGCCGGTTTCCCCGACGCCTTCTTCGACCGCCTCTCACGCGAGGGCTTCCTGCGCCCCGGCCTGCGCGCCCTGGACGTCGGCACCGGGACGGGAACCGTGGCCCGAGGGCTCGCCCAGCGTGGCTGCGCGGTCACCGCGCTCGACGTGTCCGCGCCCATGCTCGACGCGGGACGCAAGCTCGCCACGGACGCGGGGCTGAACATCGACTTCCGGGAAGCCCCCGCCGAGGAGACGGGCCTGCCCGCGGGCGCCTTCGACCTCCTCACCGCGGGGCAGTGCTGGCACTGGTTCCACCGTTCCGCCGCCGCCCGCGAGGCGATGCGCCTGCTCGTCCCCGGGGGGCGCATCGTCATCGCTCACTTCGACTGGATCTGCCTGCGGGGCAACGTCGCGCAGGCGACCGAGGAGCTCATGAGCGAGTTCAATCCCAACCCGCCCGCCTACGAGCACTTCGCCAACGGCGTCGGCATCTACACGCAGTGGCTGCGCGACATCTCCGACGTGGGTTTCACCCACCTGGAGACGTGCTCGTTCGACGTGCCCGTCTTCTACACCCCCACCGCCTGGAAGGGCCGTTGTCGCGCCAGCGCCAAGGTGGGCGCCTCGCTGCCTCCCGCGAAGGTGGAGCGCTTCGACGCCGCGCTCGCCCGCCTCCTCGACGAGCGCTTCCCGGGCGACGTCCTCGACATCCCCCACCGCGTCTTCATCCTCACCGCGACGCGGCCCTGAAGCGCCTCCGGCTCCGCCGGGGTGGACGACTGGCGCGGCGAGGAGCGATAACGCCGCGCCGCATGCCCTCCCTGCTCGACGTGCTCACCCGAGAGCGACTCCTCAAGGACCGCGAGGCCGCGGCGGACGTCGTGTCCCCCGAGGAGCCGCCCCACGTCGCGCTCCTGCGACTGTGCGACGCGGGACTGTTGAAGGGTGGACTCACCGTCGCCTACGGCGTGCGCGCGGACGAGCTGATGGGCCCCCTCACCGCCGCCATGGGAGGGGCCGCCCGGTCCCTCAAGGTCGTCGATGTGCGTGAGCGGCCCGTCCTGGAGCTGCATGTCCAGGTAGGAGAGGGTGTCGAACGCTGGGAGGTGGAGGACCTCTCCGCCCTCGTCCACAACCTCAACGACCTCTACCGCGACGACGCCTCCGTCCGGGCCGTGGCGGAGCTGGGCGAGTGGCGGGACGCCCTCCAGCTGTGGTGCCTGGACAAGTCCCTCCTGCCCCGCTTCGCGCGCCAGCCCTTCTTCGCCCCCCGCAACGGGCGGGCCCTGACGCACCCGGGCAAATAGGCCCCGGGACCACCAGCCACGCCCTCGCGAAGACCCTGGATTCTGGGGCAGCATGGAAGTCACATGCGTCTCGCGTCCTTCTGCTCGCTCCTGTTGTGCCTGGTGACGACTCCCGCGATGGCGGAGCTCGACTCCCTGGGATTCGGTGATGGCCACTCCGGTGCCCTCAACGTCACGACCCAGCGTCGCGTCATCAACGCCGCCGTGCCGTTCGCGACGGGAATCCTGTCCGGCGGCACGCTGCTCATGGTCGAGAGCACGGAGAGCTTCTCGAAGGGGGACCTGGTGTTGGTCCACCAGAGCGCGGGCTTCGACCCCGGCACGCCCTCTGGAGGCACGGGGCGCACGAGCCCGGCCGGGGTGGGGCGCTGGGAGTTCGGACGCGTGGCGCGGGTGGTGACGGGCAGCCCGACGGAAATCCATCTCACGTCGCCGCTCGCGTACTCGTACAAGGCCGCGGGCGCCCAGGTGGTCCGCGTGCCCGAGTACACCACCGTCAACATCGCCTCCGGGATGTCCCTCGTCGCCCCCGCCTGGAACGGGCGCTGTGGTGGCATCGTGGCCTTCCTCGCCACGGGCGCGGTGACGAACAACGGCACCATCTCCGCAGACGGGGCGGGCTTCCGGGGCGGAGCCTTCGTCAACCACGCGTCCACCATGGGCTGCACGGGCAACGACGTGGAGTCTTCCGCGGGAGGCGCGCTCAAGGGCGAGGGCGTGGTGGTGGAGCGCTACGGCACGGCGTCCGGGGCGGGCAACCTCGTCAACGCGGGAGGCGGCGGCAACTGCCACGGTTCGGGAGGCGGGGGCGGTGGACACCGGGGCGTCGGCGGCCTCGGCGGTCGCTCCACGCCCAGCGACACCTCCCGCCAGGTGGGCGGGCTGGGCGGCGTGGTGATGGAGTACTCGCTCATCGACGCGGCCCTCTTCGGCGGTGGAGGGGGCTCCGGCGAGGGCGATGACGACCAGGGCTCGGGTGGCGCCGCGGGCGGAGGCCTGGTGCTCGTGCGCGCGGCCTCGATGTCGGGCAGCGGCCGCATCAGCGCCAACGGCCTGTCCGCCTCCGCCGCGCCGGGAGAGGACGCCTCCGGTGGGGGTGGCGCGGGGGGCTCGGTCATCGCGCGCGTCGCGGGCGCGCTCCAGTGTGGCGCCATGCAGGCCAATGGAGGCCATGGCGGTGACGTGGTGGTGGAGGCCTCGCCGTATGGACCGGGAGGCGGCGGGGGTGGCGGATACCTGCTGGCGCAGGGCACCTCGCTGTCGTGTCCGACCAGCATCACGCCGGGGAGCGCGGGCAACGTGACGACGGCGGACGCGGGCACCTACGGGCCCACCTATGGCGCCACGGCGGGCGGCTCCGGCGACGAGAAGTCCCACCTGGTGCCCTACGCGACACCCTCGCGGCCCACCATCACCTCGCCCTCCGAGGGTGCGACGGGCGTGCCCGCGCGTCCCCTCCTCGAGGGCACCGCGGACCCGGGCCTGCGCGTCATCCTCTACGTGGATGGCGCCGAATTCATCCAGCTCTCCGCGGGCGCGGACCGGAAGTTCGCCATCACGGTGCCCTCGCCGGGGCTCTCGGATGGCGAGCACAAGGTGACGGCGCGCGCGGAGGGGCTCGGGGCCTACAGCCTCCCGGCGCAGGAGGTGACCTTCACCGTGGGCGCCGCTCCCGCGCTCGTGCAGCCCATCATCGTCGTCCCCGAGGCGGGTGAGGTGGTGGGGCCGACGCCGCTCATCGCGGGCGTGGCGCCCGAGGCGGCCACGGTGGGCATCTACCTCGACGACCGGGAGGAGGTCATCGTCGAGGCCGACACGCTCGGACGCTTCCGCTACCAGGTCCCCGAGGATGCACCGCTGCTCCCGGGCCCCCACCGCGTCAACGCGCACGCGCACAGCGCCGACGGCGAGACCGGGCCGTCCACGCCGAACACCATCTTCGAGACCATCGAGGCGCCCACCCCGCCTGACGCGGGTGTGCCGGACGCGGGCGGCGTGGATTCGGGGACACCGGACGCGGGCGGCGAGGACTCGGGGACGCCGGACGCGGGGGGCTCGGATGGTGGGACGCAGCCCTCCTCTCCCGAGGCGCCGGTGCTCGTGGTGCCCGCCGAGGGCGAGGTGGTGGACCCGACGCCGCTGTTCGCTGGCGCGACGCGGCCCGGGGCGTCGGTGGGGCTGGAGGTGGATGGCGTCCGCGTGGCCACGGTGGTCGCGGATGCGACGGGCGCGTTCCGCTACGTGCCTTCTTCGGACGCGGCGCTGGCCGAGGGCGAGCACGCCGTCTCGGCGTATACGCTCGTCACGAACGAGCCCGGCCCCCGCTCGCCGGACACCGCCTTCCGGGTGCGTGGGCCCACCAACCTCGACGTGGGCTGCGGCGGCTGCGGCGCCTCGCCGGCGGGCATGGCGGGGGCGTGGGCGCTGCTGGTCGGTTGGGCGACGCTGACGCGGCGTCGCCGCCGCTAGGCTTCACGCGGCGCGGCCTCCCTCGCGCTCCGTCGCGAGCGACGAGGGAGGCGCATCGCGCGAGACGTCAGTCGTCGCCGAGCAGCGAGCCCAGGCCGACGCCGCCCAGCACGCTGCCCTCCTCGCGCGCGCCACCCGGGCCGGCGGCGGAGAGGATGCGGCCGGCGAGCCGGCTGAAGGGCAGCGACTGGAGCCACACCTTGCCAGGGCCCCGCAGCGTGGCGAAGAAGAGGCCCTCGCCGCCGAAGAAGGCCGTCTTGATGCCGCTCACCATCTGGATGTCGTAGTCCACGGTGGGCTGGAACGCGACGATGCAGCCGGTGTCCACGCGCAGCAGCTCGCCGGGCTTGAGCGTGCGCTCGCGCAGCGTGCCGCCCGCGTGGATGAAGGCGAGGCCGTCACCCTGGAGCCGCTGCATGATGAAGCCCTCGCCGCCGAACAAGCCGGTGCCCAGCTTCTTCTGGAAGGCGATGCCCAGCGACACGCCCTTGGCCGCCGCGAGGAAGCTGTCCTTCTGGGCAATCAGCTCTCCGCCCAGCTCGCCCAGGTTCACCGGGATGATCTTCCCGGGGTAGGGCGCCGCGAAGGCCACCTTGCGCTTGCCGCCGCCCCGGTTGAGGAAGACGGTGGTGAAGAGCGATTCGCCCGTCAGCAGGCGCTTGCCCGCCCCGAGCAGCGAGCCCAGGAAGCCGCTCTTCTTCTCGGAGCCGTCACCGAAGATGGTCTCCATCTCGATGCCGTCCTCCATGTACATGAGGGTCCCGGCCTCCGCGACCGCCGCCTCCTGCGGGTCCAGCTCCACCTCCACGAACTGGAGGTCATCGCCATGGATTTCGAAGTCCACCTCGTGCATCTGCGCCATGCCGTCACTCCGTCGAGAACGAGAATCGTGATGAGACGGCGCACCATAGCCGTCCGCTCGCGAGGCTCAACCCGCGAACACACCGGGACCCGTCCCGGCGCGCGCGGGTCTTCGTTCACACGAACGTGGCGGGGGGACGGCTATTGCCCGAGCAGGAGGGACAGCGCGGTGACCAGCTCGTCATCCTCGTCCGCGAGCCGGCCCGGGACGTACAGCGAGACGGAGCGGTCCAGCTTGTCGTCGCAGGTGCGCCAGCCCTCGTAGCGGTCGTGCCGGGTGATGAGGAGCTGGTAGTCACACAGGCCCACCGTGCCGGTGATCTGCTTGGGGCTCACCTGGAAGCTGGTGAGCGTGCCGCCGAACGTCCCCTCGGCCTGGATGACGTCCTGCCGTTCGGTCACCTTCACGTCCACGGGCTTGCCGCCGTACTGGCCCCGGATGGTGTCGTTCTTCAGCGTGAGGTCGACGGGGCGGCCGAAGGCGCGACCGCGCACGGCGTCGTTGCCGAGCTGGAGGTTCATGTCCGGTCCGGTGAGGCCCTGGTCGGTGACCTGGACGGAGACGTCGTTGTGCGACGTGCGCAGCTGGAGGTCCTTCTGCGGAGCGGCCAGGGCCGTGGTGCTGGCGAGCAGCCCGAGGACGAAGAGGCGGGGGGTCTTCATGCCCTCAACCTAGGCAGTGCCTTGCTCGCGAGCGGAGCGCGCCGCGCGGGCGGGGGGCGGCGTGCCGCTCAGTCCTGGGGCGGGACGGGCGTGCTGCCGCTGGCGGGCAGCTCCACCGGGGCGCCCTCGTCCGGATCGAGCACCAGGCGGCGCAGTGTCCACGCCTCCGGGGTGTAGGTCACCTGCGCCTGGAGCACGCCGCGCCCCCGGGGCCCCTGCACCGTGAGGTCGAAGTCCACGCGCCCACCCCGGGTGAGCGGGTCGTGGGCCCTCAGGGTGAGGAAGCTGCTCGTCAGGGGCGCGCCGAGCCGGTCGGTGGCGAGCGGCGAGGCTTCGGCGGTGCGCAGGACGAGGCGGTGGACGTCCGCCCGGCGCAGCTCCTGCTCCATGTCCTGGAAGAGCGAGCGGGAGACCCAGGCGACTCCGGCGGCGAAGCAGCCGAGCCCGCCCACGACGAGCGCGGCGGCCACCATCCAGCTCTGCCAGGGGCTATCGCGGTGATGCGGGGGCATGCGCGGGTCTCCGGGGCCTCACACTAACGGGCGGGCGTGCGGGTTGCCGGGCAGGCGTCGAGGCCGACCGTTATGCTCCCAACCCGTTCCGGGGCGATTCATCCTGGAGCGCGCGGCGCGGAGGTCCTGGACGTGGCGGAGCTGTCGGATGGCGTGGAGCGGGAGCCCCGGCGTGAGCGCGCGCGGCCCCGGGTGTCACGGTGGTTGCTCTCGCTGGGCCTCGTTCTGTCGATGTTCGCGGGGCTGCATGCGTACATCGCGACGCGGCTGTTCGTGAGCCCGGCGTGGCCCTGGCCATGGGGCGGGGTGGGGGGCGCGGCGGTGGCGCTGCTGTTCCTGTCGATTCCAGCGGGACTCCTGTGGGCCCGGGGCGAGCCGACGCGGTTCACGCGGCTGTTGCAGTGGACGTCGTTCATCTGGCTGGGGAGCTTCGGCGTCCTGCTCAGCGCGGTGCTGGTGGCGGACGTGGTGGGGGGGGTGCTCGGCATTGCGGGCGTGGTGCCGGAGGCGCTGGCGCGAGGCAAGGCGTTGGCGGTACTCGGCGTGTCGCTGCCCGCGGTGGTGTACGCGTTCGTCACCGCGCGGGGGCGGGCGAAGGTGGAGCGGGTGACGGTGCCGGTGGAGGGATTGGGGGAGGGGCTGCGCGGGCTGAAGGTGGTGCAGATTTCAGACATCCACGTGGGGCCCACGCTGGATGGCCGGTGGCTGCGGCGCGTGGTGGAGCAGGTGAACGCGCTGGCGCCGGACGTCGTCGCGGTGACGGGGGACCTGGTGGACGGCGACGTGGGGACGCTGCGCGAAGAGGTGCGTCCGCTGGCGGAGCTGCGCGCGTCGCTCGGGGTGTTCTACGTGACGGGCAACCACGAGTACTACCACGGCGGTCCCGCGTGGGAGGCGGAGGTGGCGCGGCTGGGGCTCACGGTGCTGCGCAACGCGCACCAGGTGGTGGAGCGGGACGGCGCGCGGCTGGTGGTCGCGGGCGTGACGGACCATGACGCGGGGCACATCGTGCCGGCGCACGCGAGCCGGCCGGACGTGGCGCTCGCGGGGGCGCCCGCGGACGTGCCGAGGGTGCTGCTGGCGCACCAGCCGCGCTCCGCGCTGCGCGTGGCGGAGGCGGGTGTCCGCGTGGACCTCCAGCTCTCCGGCCATACGCACGGCGGGCAGGTGTTCCCGTTCATGTTCTTCATCAAGCTCCAGCAGCCGGTGGTGCGCGGGCTGGCCACGGTCGCGGGCGTCCGCGTGTACACGCACCGGGGCACGGGCTACTGGGGGCCGCCGCTGCGGCTGGGCCCCTCGCCGGAGATCGCCGAGCTGACGCTGGTCCCGGCGCGGTGAGGGTGGGGGCGCCGTCCTGATGTGAGGCGAAGTGCTCGCCTGGGTCGGTGGTTGTGTGTCGTGCCTGGCCCGGGAGATGCTGGGAGGGCTCGTCAGGTCGATGGCGGAGGGGCCGTCGGGTGGCGGCCCGCCCCGGGTGGGCGCACTCCACAACACGCCGTGACGAGGGACCGCACGATGACGACCTTCGCAGTGGACGCTGTCGAAGAGGCGAAGACCCCGCTGGAGACCGTCCCCCTGGGGTCCTTGATGGGAGATGCGCTCTGGCACGCTCCCGGGGCGCAGACGCGGGTCATCCACCTCCCGGGCGTGAATCCGCTGCTCGCGGCGGTCCATCAGGCCTTCGCCGACCATCGCCCCCTGGTCCTCTCACCCGATGCCATCTGGCTCACGCTCGCGCAGGGGTTGGCTCATCACATCCGTCTCGATGCCGAGCGCTTCCGGGGCCGGCTCGTCCGGCACGAGGGGCGCCAGGCGCTGAGCGTGGCGTTGCGCTCGCCGCCTCGGGGTGACGCGGAGTTCCAGGCGCTGTTCTCCGAGTTCCGCGAGCAGCTGAAGGAAGCGCTCGGTCCTGGCATCCCGCGGCTGTTGTCGTGTGATTTCTCCACGAGCACCGACGTCGAGCGCATGGCGGGTGATGTGGTGCTCATGGACGCGATGTCGCCCTACTTCGACTTCGTGATAGCCATCTGGTGCGGCATCCCACGTATCACACTGACGGGGACGCCGGAGGACTGGCGAGCCATCCGGCGCCGCGTCGACGTCATCGCGGAGTTCGACCTGTCCTGGTGGACCTCGTCCCTGGTGCCCATCCTCGACGAGTTCATCCGCGCTTCCGAGGGGAACCCGGACCGCGGATTCTGGACGGAGCTCTACAAGCCCCGGCAGGCCTATGGTTGGGACCAGATGTCGGGCTGGGTGATGCGACTGTTTCCCTATGTCGCGGAGGGCGGACGTTTCAACAAACGCAATCCGTTGCTCGGGCAATCCCATGCGGAGTTGATGAGGTTCGCGGAGACGCGCGGGGACGAGGACGAGGTGCCCGGGGTGCCCTTGAAGGATGTGCCCGCGGGGCTGTCGAACGTGTCGCTCCATGTCGCCTACGAGGATGGGGCGCGGGAGACGTGGTCCCTCGAGGCGGGGGTGCTCGCGGCGGCGGTGGACGACACGGGCGCGCTCGTGCCCCGCGCGGGTGTCGTCGCGCGCAAGGTGGTGGGCGCCTCCGTCGCCGCGCTCGTCGAGCGGCTCTCCTCCGGGCACGCCGTGACGCACGCGACGCGGGCCTCGCCCTACCGTGGCCCCGCGGAGCTGAATGCCCTGTACGACCGGGTCGTCTCGGCGAAGCTCTTCCCCGGGACGAACCCCTGGCATCTGCGGCCCGTCGAGGAGCATACGGAGGTCGTCCTCCTTCTTGGTGGCAAGTTCCCAACCTCGGTGACCTGCATCGTCGACCTGCCGGATGGCAGCGTGCTCGCGTTGCGCCCATCCCACGGCCACCGCCGAAATGTCTTCCTGCGCCTGCGCTCGGAGCTCTTCGAACACATGTGTGTGTCCGAGGAGAATGACGAGTTGCTGTATGACGACCTGGGCATGCCACGGATGTGCACCCGGCAACCCGCGGCGGAGGTTCCGGTCGTGGGGACCTCGCTCATCGCGTTGCTGCTCCATGCGCTCGACACCGGCGGGGACGTGAACGGGTTGCCGATGCTGGAGCGCCTCGAGGATGGCCTCCAGCCCTGGGAGATACGCAGGCGCGAGGCCTGACGTCTTCGAGGCGCGCGGACGTGGTTTCGTCGTGGCGCAAGGGCAGGGCCTCGGGTGGAGCCGAGGCCGCGCCTTTGACAAGAAGGGCGAGAGAGAGGGGTTTGCCGTGGACGGACAGGTGATTCTCCAGCTGAGCGCGGGCATGACGACCTTCGTGGTGGATGACGTCGAGGAGGCGCGGACTCCGCTGGAGACCGTTCCGTTGGCGCGGCTCGTCGGCGAGGCGCTCTGGTTCGCGCCGGCGGGCCACACGCGTGTCATGGACACAGGCGGTCTCCACCCCGTGGTGGCCGCCGTGCACCGCGCCTTCGCGGAGCATCGTCCCCTCGTGCTCTCGCCCGACGTCATCTGGCTCACCATTGCCCAGGGCTTCGCGCAGCATGTCCGGCTCAACGCCGAGCAGCTCCGCCCCCGGCTCGTCCGACACGAGGGGCGCCGGGTGTTGGAGGTGAGTGTCGATTCACTGCCTCGGCGCGAAGAGGAGTTTCGGGCCGTGCTCGACGGCTTCCGCGAGCGACTCCGAGGAGAGCTCGGCCCCGGGTTGCCTCGACTCCTGTCGTGTGACTTCTCCACCACCACCGACATCGAGCGCATGGCGGGGGACATCGTGTTGATGGATGTCATGTCCCCCTACTTCGACTTCTACCTGACCTGCATCTGCGGCATCCCGCGCATCACCCTGCTCGGCACCCCCGAGGACTGGCACTCCATCCGGCGCCGCATCGACGTCATCGCGGAGTTCGACCTGTCCTGGTGGACGTCCTCCCTCGTTCCCATCGCGGATGAATTCATCCGCGCGGCGGAGGGAAAGCCGGACCGCAAGCTCTGGCAGGAGCTCTACAAGCCCGTGGGGGCCTATGGCGGTGACAAGGCCTCGGGATGGCTCATGCGCCTGTTCCCCTACGTGGACGCCGGTGGACGACTCAATCACCGCAACCCCATGCTGGAGGTGTCCCACGCGGAGTTGATGGAGGAGGCGAAGCGAGGCGATACGAGATTCGGAGCACGCTGGCTCGCGCCGGACGCCGTTCCCGCGCACCTCTCGAGCGTGCCCATCCACGTCAAGGACCTGAGGGAGGAGGCCACTCGCGTACTCTGGTCCATGGAGGGTGGCGTCCTCGCCGTGGAGGTCGATGCCGCTGGCGCCCTCGTTCCCCGCGCGGGCGTCATCGCTCGCCAGGGGAGCACCTCCGTCCTCGATGTCGTCGAGCGCATCCTCGCGGAGCACGAGGGGCAGCGCGCCTCGAAGGCCGCCCAGGTGTGTCTGGGGCTCGCGGAGTTGACCGCCTTGTTCGACCACCTCGACTCCGCCACCCTCTTCGCGCGCACGAACCCATGGCGCATCCGCCCCGTGGAAGAGCAGGTGGAGATCCACATCCTCCTGGAGGGCGATGACATCTGCCCCGTGCGCGGCATGGTCGACCTCCCGGATGGAACGCTCCTCGCACACCGTTCCTGCAACGGTCGCTGGCGGGAGTCCTTCGTCCTGCTGCGCGCGGAGCTGCTCCATCCCAAGCCGCCGTCCCCCGACGGGATCGCCTTGACGAGGCTGGACAGCTTCAGGCCGGGAATGCCCCAGAGCGACACGCGTCAGCCCGTCGCGGACATCCCCATCGTGGGGCGCTCGCTCATCGCCCTGCTCGCGGATGCGCTCGACCACGGCGGTGACGTGAAGCGTCTGCCCAGGCTCGCGTCGCTCGCGGACGAGTTGAAGCCGCCTCCTCGCCCCAGGACGGGGACGAAGCCTCCAGGGGCGTGAACCCAGGTGTCCATCTCGACTCTCGGAACAAGTGTTCACGTTCGTGAACGCCATTGAGAGGCCGTCACCTCGCCCCCTCCCTCTGGGCCCAGTCCCGACTAAGTGGAAAATTTAAGCGTAGATTGATATTTCCGCTATTGCTGGCTACTCTGTGATGCGTGACCCCCGTCATTGCCCCCGTGCCCGGCCTCCTGGATTCCGTTGCCGCTCCTCGTCTGCGGGAAGTGAAGGCATCGGAGGTCCCGATGCTCGGGAGGTCTCGGCGCGCCGCGTCGCGGGGGCCCCGGGTGATGGTGGTGTCCGAGTCCCCGCTGTTGCGACTGGCGATGGGGCGCGAGCTGTCGCCCCTGTTCGAGGTGGTGACCGCGCTGGGCGCGCCGTCGGCGGATCGCCGGCTGGACGTGGGGGTGGCGTTGGACGCGTTGGTGGTGGACCTGGACGCTCCGGAGCGGTCCGGCGTGCCGGAGTTCCTCGCGCGGCTGGTGGCGGAGCGGGACTTCGGAGGGCCGCGCATCCTGGTGTCCTCGCGTTTCCGCCCGGAGATGGCGGCGGCGTTCAGCGGCTCGTGCCTGACGCACTTCGCGCTCGCGCGGCCGTGGCGGCCAGGCGCGCTGCGCGCCCTGGTGTCGTCGGTGCTGGGGACCTCGACCTCGCTGAGGGCGGTGGGGACCCGCTGAGGTCCTCGTCGTGAGCGGCCTCGTCACGTCGCTCCTGGCCCGGTGGCTGGATGCGGGCCGGGGGCTGTTCACCGGCGTCGTCAGTGGCTCGAAGGGCGTGGGGCGTGGCGTGGGCGTCGCGCTCGGAGCGACCGCCTCGGGCGTGCTCCGCTACCTCCAAGGCCGGCCCCGGGAAGGCCGCTTCCTGGTGAGGCGCGGCCTCGTGCGCGTCGCGCAGCTTCCCGTGGACCTGGTGTTGATGCTCTCGCTGCGCGTGGTGAGCGCGGTGCAGGTGGTGCTCTGGCTGGAGCCCGCCGGTCGTCCGCTCACTGGCTTCGAGGTGGCGCGGCTGCGGCCCCTCTTCGGCGCGAGCCTGGACTACGCGGCGGTGCGCGTGAAGGAGGGGCCACTGGGCATCCTGGGCATCTCCGGCCGCGCCTTCGTGCACGGCGATACCGTCTTCATTCCTCCCGGAAACACGGCGGCGGACTTCGGGTTGCTGGTGCACGAGCTGACGCACGTGTGGCAGCACCAGCACGGCGGCACCGCGTACCTGAGCGCGGCCATCGCGGCGCAGCTGGGCGGAGACGGCTATGACTGGCGCAAGGCCGTGGCGAAGGGCCTGCGCTGGGAGGAACTCAACCCCGAGCAGCAGGCCCAGTTCATCGAGGACGCCATGCTGGCGGACCTGATTCCTCCCGGGGCACCGCCGTCTCCGCGCGCGCGGCTGCGTGGCTGGACGGAGCCGGCCCTGTCCCTGCTGGAGGAGGCGCTCGCTTGTCTTCGCGGGGGACGTGGCGCGCCGTGAGCGTCAGCCCGAACCCCCGCGGCACCCCGGGATGGACAGTGTCGTGTGCCGATGCGTGATTAGAGCTTGGGCGGGGCGATGGGGTCGTGCTCGGAGAGCATCTTCGCCACGCGGGCCTCGTCCAGGCGCGTGCCCAGCTGCTCCATCTCGTGCTGGTCGCGCACCGTCTTCGACAGGCTGAACGTGGAGCCCACCGAGAACAACAGGCCCATCCCCAGGAAGGACTTCACCCACGTGTCCACCGGCAGGTTCCAGATGCCGACGGCCGTGACGCCCACCGACAGGGCGAAGGACAGCCAGGTCTGGATGACCCAGGCGGAGCTGTGCGGGACGACGACCTTGGGCGTGGAACGGGACATGTGTCTCCTCCGAGAGGCGAGTCGGGCTCGCCAACGGGGAACACCATGCCCTGTCGCTCCGTAAAGCGCATGGAACTAAGTCATCGCGGATTGATAACCTGGAGTGGATGATTCAACTCCAGCGTCTCGAGGGCTTCTACCGCGTCGCGCGCGCGGAGGGCTACGCGCGGGCCGTCTCCACCTTCCCGTACCCCATCACCCAGCCCGGCATCCACCAGCAGGTCAAGCGCCTGGAGGCCGAGGTGGGCGTCGCCCTCTTCGAGCGCGTGGGCAAGGACCGCGTCGTCCTCACCCCCGAGGGCCGCGCGTTGTACTCGCACGTCGCGCCGTTCCTGGAGGGGCTCGACGCGGTGGTGCAGTCGGTGCGCAAGGGCGAGGTGGGCGGCACGCTGCGCATCCACGCCTCCGGCCACGTGCTGCGTCACCTGTTGCCCGCGTGGCTGCGCAAGCTCCAGGCGAAGCGGCCCGACATCGAGGTCGTCCTCTTCGAGTCGAAGACGCCCGCCCTGGACATCCTCGAGTCCGGCGACACCGACCTCGTGGTGGACCACCTGCCGGACGTGCCCGACGCGGTGGACTCGCGCGAGGTGGCGCGCACCCGGCCCTTCCTCGTGCTGCCCTCCAACCACCCCCAGACCCAGCGCAAGCAGGTTCGCCTGTCCGAGCTGCGCGACGACGCGTTCATCGCCTACAGCACGGACCGGTATCTGAGGGAGCTCCAGCTCGCGGAGCTGGCGCGCGCGGGCGTGCGGCCGAAGCGGCTGCACGCGGCGGACTCGTCGGAGACCATCCTCGGCTTCGTGGCCGCGGGCCTCGGGTACTCGCTGCTGGCCTCGCTGCTGCCTCAGGGGCCGCGCGAGGCGGGCGTGGTGGCGCGTCCGCTCCCCGGCGCGCCGACGGGGGCCGTCCACGCCGCGTGGCGCAAGACGGCCGCGCGCAGTCCGCTCATCCAGGCCGCGCTGGCGCTCGCGCCCAAGCCCTGAAACGGCGACGGGGCCCCGCCTTCCGCCAGGGTGGCGGAGCGCGGAGCCCCGTGTGCGCGGCTCGATTCCCGTGTCGCGGGGGAACTCAGCCCCGGTACTGGTGCACGGCCATGATGGGGTAGTTCATGTTGGAGAAGCTGATGCGCTGCGAACCGTCCGAGTTGACGTTGTTCGAGCCGATGAACTTGGGCTGGCCGTTCTCCCAGCCAGCGAACAGCACCACGTGCTGGCCACTGCCGACCTTCATGGACACCACGTCACCCGGCTTCGCGTCCTTGAGGGACACGCGCTTGAACTGCGGGTCCGCGTCCAGCTTGCTCATCAGGCCCATCACGCTGTTGTCGTGCTGGCCGTTGGAGATCATGCCGGCCTGCTCGAGGCACGCGGACACGAAGTTGGCGCAGTTGACGTTGTTGGGGACCCAGTCCTCCATGTCCTTGCCAACGCCGCTGCCCTCCAGCTTGAGCGAGCCGGCGTTCTTGCCCAGGTGCGAGCGGGCGATGTCGTAGGGGCTGCCGAGCGGACCCTTCACGCCATCACCGGAGTCCGGCGGCGCGGCGCCGTTGGTGGAGCCAGGACGGCCCCCCGCGAGGTTCGGACCGCTGCGGCCCGGCGCGCTGTCGAAGCCGTCCTTGGCGCCGGGGATGTTCAGGTTGGCGTCCGCGTAGATGAGGTCCGCGTTCTTGATCTGCGGATTGGCCTTCATCAGCGCGTCGACGCTGGTGTTGTACTTGAGCGCGAGGGCGGAGAGCGTGTCGCCGGACTTGATGCGGTAGTTCATGGAGGGCTCAATCCAGGGGGTGTGACTCGCGAGAGTCTGGGTGAAACCTGCCCCTATTCTCGACGGATGAGACCCGGAGTTGCTTGGGGCCACGCCTTTCGACCGTGATTCCCCTGCGATCACGCCAGGTCGCGGGGTTACGCGCCCCCGAATGGCACCTCGGGTGTTTTCGCTGTGGCTGAGAGTGGAATCCTGGAGGACATCGCGCCGCCAAGGTCCTTGAACCCACGGGACGGCCCGCGCATGGTGCCGCCGTGAGCACCTCCATTCCCCACCCCGACTTCTCGGCCGAGCGGTTCACCCGGTGTCCGGATGCGCGCTTCCAACCCGCACCCGCGGACGGTGTGTTGCCCGAGGGCTTCTTCACCACCACCAACCTGCCCACCTACGTCCGCGTCGGCGGGGCATGGCGGATGCCCCGTGAGCCGCGCATGGACGGGGCGCTGGTGCTGGACGCGGACGGTGTCCTGTGGATCCGGGAGGGGCGGCGGGTGAAGGCGGGGGAGCGCGTGGTGGTGGGGCACGCGGAGGACGGCTCGGAGGGGGTGTACGTCAACACGGCGTACCTGGGTGGGGGCGGGGAGGGCGAGTTCAAGTTCATGACGAGCGAGGTGTCTCGCGAGAAGCCCATCGACTACGCGCAGATGGCGCGGGTGCTGGTGGAGGAGCGCGAGCGGGGCGGCTACCCGGTGTGGGTGGCGGGGCCGGCGCTGGTGCACTCGCGGGCGCGCGCGGACATGACGTGGTTCATCACCCAGGGCTTCGTGGGCGCGCTGCTGGCGGGCAACGCGGTGGCGGTGCACGACATCGAGGCGTCCATCTTCGGCACCACGTTGGGGATGAGCGGGTCGGGCGAGGCGACGACGGGCGGCCACGGCCTGCACATGCGCGCCATCAACAAGGTGCGCGCGGCGGGCTCCATCGCGAAGGCGGTGGAGGCGGGCGTCATCACCAACGGCATCATGCACGCATGTGTCGTGCACCAGGTGCCCTTCGTCCTCACCGGCTCCATCCGCGACGACGGGCCGCTGCCGGACGTGGTGACGGACAACCTCGCCAGCCAGGACGCCATGCGGCGTCACACGATGAAGGCCACCATGGCGGTGATGGTCGCCACCGCGCTGCACGCCATCGCCACCGGCAACATGCTGCCGGCGTTCATCACGGAGAAGGACGGCTCGCTGCGGGAGCTGGCCACCATCTGCGTGGACTCGTCCGAGTTCGTGGTGAGCAAGCTCAAGGACCGTGGCACGCACCAGGCCTTCGGCGTGGTCACCAACGCGCAGGACTTCATGCACATCCTGCGGCTGTACGTGGAGCGCGAGCTGTCAGCGCGTGGCATCGCGCCCCGGCCAGGCTGAGCCGGGGCGCCACGGGGGCTTCAGCGACACGCCACCAGCCCCAGCAACTGGAGACCGCGCATCACTCGCATGTTCGTGTCCCGCCGGGAAGGAAGGGCCCCGGCCTCGGACGCGGTTCTACGCGACTCGCGCGCGGGGCCCAGCCCATCTCGGGAGCGGGTGACGCTTCACTCCCGCGAGGCCAGCCGCCCCTCCGTGTCGATGATGAACGCGCCGTCCTCCGTCTCGACCCGCAAGCCCTGGCGCGCGTCCATCAGCGCCGTCACCGTCCCGGACACGCTCCAGACCTGTCCGGTGCCCAGCTCCAGCACGCGCCCGTCCGCCGTACCCGCGTAGCGCGACGTCAGCACCGTGTACGTCGCGTCCTCGGGCAGCGCGCGGGCCAGCAGCTCCAGGCGCTCCATGTACTCGGCCTCGCTCGCGTCCTCGGCGGCGGGCAGCGCGTGCCACGCCACGTCGAGCACCGGCTCCACCTGGAAGGCCCCGTCCATCGCCACGAGGCCCTCACCCGTGGCCACGAAGAGCCGCGCGCCCACCCGCTCGAGCGCCACGCACGCGCCGCCCGGCAGACCCTCGTCGAGCGAGACGACGCGCTCCGCATGCCCGTCCCGCGCCAGCACCTCCAGCCCCTGCTCCGTGCAGGCGACGAGGCGTCCAGCGAAGGACTCCAACGCCACGGGACTGCCACCCAGCGCGGAGGGAGAGGAGAGGGCGAGCGCGGCGACGACCGGGAGGGCGGAGAGCATGACTCCCACACCCAATGCGAACGCCGGGCCAGCCCGCGTCCCCTGGAAGTCCAGCGGGATGCCGCTCGGGGCGTCCTCCCCCGGCCACAGGTGCGGCCGGGGGACAGCGCCTCGCGAGGGGAGACTCAGTACGACTCTTCGGGGACGTCCAGCAGGTCCAGCGTGCCCTGCTCCACCATGCGCGCGGCGTGGGCGAGGCCGGGGAGGACCTCCGCGCAGTACCAGCGGGCGCTGGCGAGCTTGCCCACGTAGAAGGCGCGGTCGCCCGGGTTGGCCTTCATCCGCTCCAGGGCCACGCCCGCGTGGCTCACCAACAGCCAGCCGATGACGACCTCCGCCACGCCGGCCAGCACGCGGTTGCCCTGCAGGCCCACGTGGTAGACGGACTCGCCCAGCTTGCCCAGCAGCGTGCCCAGCATCTGCTCCAGGTCGCCCAGCGCCTTGCCCAGCGCGGCGCGCTCCGCCTGCAGCTCGCCACCACCCAGCTCGCCCTCCGCCGTCTCGCGAATCCTCGACAGCAGGCCCTGCAGCGTCGCGCCGCCGTCCTTCGCCACCTTGCGCATCAGCAGGTCCAACGCCTGGATGTGCGTGGTGCCCTCGTAGAGCGTGTCGATCTTCTGGTCCCGGATGTACTGCTCCACCGGGTAGTCCTGCAGGTAGCCGGAGCCGCCGTGCACCTGGAGCGACAGCGCCAGGAGCTCGTACACCTTCTCCGAGCAGTAGCCCTTCACCAGCGGCAGCAGCATGTCGTTGAGCGCGTCGTGCTCGCCCGCCTCCATGGCGCGGTGGCCGCCCTTGATTTCCACCGTGTCCTGCACGGACGCGGTGTAGAGGCACAGCGCGCGCATCCCTTCCGCGAACGCCTTCTGCGCCATCAGCATGCGGCGCACGTCCGGGTGCTGGAAGATGGGCACGCGCGGCGCCGTCTTGTTGCGCGCCTGCATCAGGTCCGCGCCCTGGAGCCGCTCCTTGGAGAAGGCCAGCGCGCGTTGGTAGCCGGCCGACAGCGTGGCCATGGACTTCACGCCCACCGCCATGCGCGCCTGTTCGATGATGTAGAACATCTGGCGGATGCCGTCGTGCACCTCGCCCAGCAGCAGGCCGCGCGCGGGCTGACCGTCGCCGAACGTCAGCTCGCAGGTGACGGAGCCCTTCAGCCCCATCTTCTTCTCCAGCTTGGTGCACACCACGCCGTTGCGCTCACCCAGGCTGCCGTCCTCGTTCACCCAGAACTTGGGGACGACGAACAGCGACAGGCCCTTGGTGCCCGGGGCCGCGCCTTCCGGCCGCGCCAGCACCATGTGGATGACGTTCTCGGACATGTCCGAGTCGCCGTTGGTGATGAAGCGCTTGACGCCTTCGATCTCCCAGATTTCGCCGCCCACGTGGCGGGCCTTGGTGCGCGCGGCGCCCACGTCGCTGCCGGCGTCGGGCTCGGTGAGCACCATGGTGCCGCCCCAGCGCTTCTCCAGCATGTGCGGCAGGAAGCGGCGCTTCTGCGCGTCCGTGCCCAGCCGGTCGACGATGCGCGCCAGCAGGTTGCCCAGCGTGTAGAAGGCCAGCGACGCGTTGGCGCCCACCATCAGCTCGAAGGCGGCCCAGCCCAGCGACGGCGGCGCGCCCAGGCCGCCCAGGTGCGTGGGCTGCTCCAACAGGTGCATGCCCGCGTCGAAGTACGCGTTCATCGACTTCTTCAGGCCGGGCGGCAGCGTCACCACGCCGTTCTCCAGCTTGGGCGGCGTGTGCTCGGCCTCGTCGAAGGAGGGCGCCAGCTCGTTCGCGCACAGCGTGGCGAACGCCTGCAGCATCTGCCGCGCGGCCGTCTCGTCCAGGTCTCCAAAGGGCGCCTTCCCGAGGGACGTGCGGCCGATGTCCAGGAACTCGAACAGGTTGAATTCGATATCGCGCAGGTTGGGGATGTAGTGGTTCGCGGACGACGACATCTCGGACTCCTCACTGGGGACGAATGCGCCCAGGAGGGTAGCCGAGATTGATTTTCGAGTCAGCCGGGGCGGATGACGCATCCGGACACGAAAAGGGCCCCCGGGGAACCGGCCCCAGGGGCCCTTCACGGGCGTGTCACGGGCGTGCTCGCGTCAGCCCTGCTTGAGCTGGAGCGTGGGCATGGCGCCCTCGCCCAGCACGAGGTGGACCTGGCCCACCTTGCCGGCGAGGTCCTTGTACGCCTCCAGCTCCTTGAGGCGCACCATGAGCGGGTTCTCCGCGAGCACCTTCGCCGTCTGCGCGAGGGAGCGGGTGGCGGCCGTCTCCTCGCGGCGCGTGATGACGTTGGCCTCGGCCTCCTTCTGGGCCTGGATGACGCGGTTGAGCAGCTCCTTCATCTCACCCGGCAGCACGACGTCCTTGATGCCGAAGCGCAGGACCTCCAGGCCCACGGAGGCGGCGCGCTCGGCCACCTGCGTCTGGAGGACGGCGGCGACCTCGTCGCGCGAGGCGAGCAGGTCGTCCAGCGTGCGCGCGGCCACGGCCTCTCGCGCCGCCAGCTGCATGGCGAGGTAGAGGACGTCATCCGGCGTGCGGGCGACGACGGCGAGCCGGCGCGCGTCCGCCACGCGGAAGGACGCGGACAGGTTGAGGCGCAGGGTGACGCGGTCCTTCGTCATCACCTCCTGGCCGGTGACGTGGAGCAGCCGCTCGCGCAGGTCGATGACGGAGAGCTGGACCTTGCGGGCCACCGTCCACGCCGCGTGACGGCCGGCGGGCAGCACCGCGTCCAGCGCGCCGTCGACGTAGCGCAGCACCACGCAGCCCTCGGTGGCCGTGGCCTCGGTGTAGTCGTTGGAGGGGACGAGGGCGCGCACGTCGTCGCGCAGTGGCTCCGCCGCGAGGTGGGACGTGTCGACGCGCTCCACGCTCACCGTGGGGGCGCCGGGCTTGCGCTCACGGCCCGGGAGGCGCTCCACCGTCCACACCTGGTGCTGGCCGCGGCCGAGCCACTTGAGCGGGCGGCCCCGGTGGAAGAGGAGGGCGCGCTCGTCGGCGCCGAGGTCGACGAGCTGCATGTCGGACTCGGGCACGAGCGGGAGCAGGGCGGTGTCGAGGTTCGCCAGCGGCAGGCCGGTGGCGACGCGCACGATGCGCACGGACTTGAAGGGGTAGGTCAGCCGGTAGCGACCCGGGGCGAGGTAGCGCGTGGGCTGCTCGTCCACCAGGACGAACGCCCGCTCGTGCTGCCCGACATCCACTCGCATGAAGAAGCTCATCGCGCACCTCCCTTCTCCCCATGGGGGAGACTCATGTGACCGGGACGCGACGGCGCGCGCGAAGGCGCCTGTCCCGGGTGCTGCTGAAAAGTGAAGACCCCGCGCTTCGCGGGCTTCGCGCCGCTGACTGCGTGCCCGGTCTCCACCGCCACATCCCGCGCTCGCGGGCCGGGCCCACCATGGACGACGACAGCGACTCCCGCCGACGACTCGGGGTGGTGCTGTCGCCCTGGTGGAGGGCCGGGCTTCGCGGTGGGGGAGGGTGGATGGAGCGGGCCAGCGGGCTCGCCGGCTCTGCGCGGGGTCTTCTGTCGGATCCGATTTGCGGTCGGGTCAGTGAACGAAGGATTCGAACCTTCTGCCTCAAGAGTCAGGGTCTTGTGCTCTACCAGGATGAGCTAGTTCAGATGGGTCCCTACGCGGGGCCCGTGGCTGTTTGACGGCGGCCGGCCGGACGCGCTCGATATGAGAGAACCCCTGGGACGATGGACCCGGGGACACCCTCGTCCGGCGTGGAAGCGCAGAGCGCCCCACGTGGACTCGGGAGCCCGGGGACAGTCTCGGGGCATCCGTGAGTCGCGTCGGGGCGGAGGGACGCGGAGGTCGCGCGCGGGCTGACAGCGGCGCTTCGACGTGATGACTCCCGGGCGCTCCAGGTCCGGGTGACATCCAGGACGCCGCCCTCCACCTTCTCCACCAGTTCAGTCCTTCGTGTCCGCGGGCTCGGGCTCGAGGGGCGCGTTCGGGATGGGGCGCTGGCTCGTCACCGTGGGCTTCTCGGTGCCGGTGGATGGCGGGGGCGGGAGGGGCTGGCACGCGTTGGTGCCCTTGGGATGCCCGTGCTTCCCGTCCTTCGACCTCAGCGCGCAGAGCGTGGTGGCGAGCGTCGGCTTCGCGACCTGGGGCGCGGGAGACGGCGCCGTGTCCGGCTCCTTGGCGTCGCCGTTCTCTCTCGGGACGTTGCCCGCGAGGGGCTCGCCGCTCGTGGTCGCCTGCCCCTCGCTGGCGGACGTGGAGGAGGCGGTCGCGTAGGCGTTGGGCGCGGGCTTCTTCGCGGCCTCTCCCAGCGCGTCCGCCATCTTCAGGTTGCTCTCGTGGAGTTGGTCGAGCGTGGATTGGGTCGACTCGCGCTGCTGCTCGAGGTCGGACTGGAAGCGCTCACGCTCCTCCGCGATGGTGGCGAGCGTCTCCTCGCGCTCCTGGTTCAGGCGCTGCTGGTAGGCCTCGCGCTCCTGGTTCAGTTGCTGCTGGTAGGCCTCGCGCTCCTGCTCCTGCTTCGCGAGCAGCGCGTCCCGCTCCTCGGAGAGCTGGGTGAGCTGGGCCTCCAGCTCCCCCTTGTCGGCGGCGAGCACCTTCTCGGCGGTGGCCATGCAGCGGTCGAGCACCTTCTCGTCCGACTCGCGCTCGGGCAGCGGCTCGCCCCGATTCCAGGCGACCATCGCGCTGCTCTGCCAACGGTAGTCCGCGTGCGAGACACACTCCTGCACCAGTCGCGTGAGCCGGTCCTCGGACCACTCCGGTTGGGGCCGCGCGCACGGCCCCACCTCCTCCTTCACGCGGGAGAGGAAGGAGCGGGTCTGTTTCACCCAGCAGCCCTCCCGTTGCTCCACCTTCACCGTCGCGCACCCGCCCATCGCCACCGCGAGCACCACCGCCGACGCCACTCGCCTCATCACTCCCCCTCCCGCGCCCCGTGCGCGAGCGCGCACCCGCCTGCAAGGTAGGAACGACGGGAGTGTGTGCCCATTCCTCCGCCCCCCTCGGGACCCGATGCGTGTCCACGGGACGACGGATTCGGGCAGGCGAGCGGGCACGACCCGACGTGTCTTGCGTGGGGTGTCCGACGCTTCGTCGTCCGCCGAGAGGGGCCCAGCGCCACCTCGGTGTCGTCGCGGGTTCAGCGCAGCAGGGACCGTGTATGCGCGAGCAGCTCCGGCCCGCCGGGCTCGCCGTGGCCAGGGATGACCATGCGCGCCTCCGGGTAGCGCTGGAGCGTGCGCTCCAGGCTCGCCGGCCACGCGGACACATCCGCGTCCGACAGGTTGCCCAGGTTCGTCGCCGCCGCGTCCTTCACGAAGCAGCCACCGAAGAGCACGCCGCTCTTCGCGTGCCACACGACGAGGTTGTCCCGAGCGTGGCCGGCACCGGGGAAGAACAGCTCCACCGGCCCCAGCGCCAGCGAGTCCGTGAACGTCTGTCCGGGCACGGGCAGGCCCTGCTCCGAGGACAGCTTCGCGGTCAGCTCCAACGCGTGGACGGGGATGCCCTGCCCGGCGAGCGCGGGGATGCCGCCCGTGCGGTCCTCGTGGAAGTGGGTGGAGATGGCGGCGCGCACCGGGCGATGCAGCGTCTCGCGCGCCCACGTGGTGAGCAGCGCGCCCTGCGCGGCGTTCCAACCCGTGTCGACGAGGATGGACGCCTCACCGTCCTCGATGAGCAGGCCGTTGGCCGCGACGCGACCGAAGTCCTGCGTCTCCGCCACTGTCTCGTGCAGCCACACGCCCGGCGCGATACCGCGCACCGTGACGTCGTCGGAGAGCTCGTAGCGCGGGAAGCCCGTCGAACCGGAGGCGGCGTCCACCGTGGCCGGCGTGGCGCGGTCCGGCGTCGAGGTGCAGGCCGTGCCCAGCGTGAGCAGGGCGCAGAAGACGAGCGAACGGGGGAGGCAAGGGGGCATGGGGCGGGCTCCTGGTGTGTCGGCGCGGAATCCATCTCGCCGAGGCCGCGCGCACGTGCAAGTCACATGCACCGCCCACCGTGGCCCGGAGGTGACGGTTCCACCTCCCGACGTGGCCCGTGGACCTCACCGTCGTGGTCCCGTGGCCCTGCGGGCGCGCTCGAAGTGGGATGTGCCCGGACGCGAGGTCACGACGCGAGCGGCTAGAGGCGCTCGACGTCCCACCAGCCGAACCACAGGGTCCGCTGCTCCGTGAGTTGCACCCAGCCGGGCGCGTGCGCATACGCGCGAGGCCTCAGGCCCGCGTCCGTCAGGGCGCGCGCGGTCTCCTCGAAGGAATACAGGTGCAGCGTCACCGAGGGGCCCGCTGTCCGCACGTCGTATCGCGCGTCCTCGTGTCCCTCGAACTCGGGCCTGCGCTCCAGCACCGTGACGAGCGCGCGGCCTCCAGGCGCCAGCACGGACGCGATGTTCCCCAGGACACGCGGCAGGTCGTCGCAGAAGTCCAGACACCCGATGGCCAGCGCGACCTGGAAGCGGCCCCACTCCTCGGGGAAGGGCTGGTAGTAGCTGTGGGCGTGCCACGCGCCGGCGGGCCGTGCCCGGCGCGCCAGCTCCAGCATCTCCGGGGACAGGTCCGCGCCCACCACGTCGACGGAGGGCGGCAGGTCCCGCGTATGCAGCCCCGGTCCACAGCCGACGTCGAGCACCCGGCTGTCCCGCGTCACCACCTCCGCGAGGAAGCGCTCCACGCGGTCCTCGTAGCGGTGCAGCACCGGGAAGAGCGCCTCGTACGCGGACGCGATTTCTCCATAGACCCGCCCGACCTCCTCCTCCTGGTGCTTCCGCGACATGACGCCCGTGACCTTCCCGCTCCCCGTGTTCCCGCTCAACCGCCGCGCGCGGTGCCGCACTCCGGACAGAACTTCGCGCGCTCCGGCATCTCCTGGCCGCAGCGCCCGCAGGTCGTCGTCAGCGCGGCGAGCGGCTTGCCGCACTCCGCACAGAACTTCCCACCCTCCACCTTCGCGGAGCAGTGGGGACACGCGGCCAGGCGCTGGGACTTCATGTCCAGCTGGGCGACGTGGTCCACCGTGCGCGCCTTCTCGCGCGCCTGCTCCACCGCGACGTGCGCCTGGATGGAGGCCGCCTCCTCCGCGAGGTCCGGCGCGCAGGCCTCGCACAGGCCCCGAGACGCGTTCCAGCACGAGCCGGGGCACACCCACTTGCCACAGCGGGTGCAGTTCTTGAAGTGCTGCTTGCCCGCCTCCACCGCGGAGGCATAGGCGTCATCCCAGCCCTGGCCCCGCAGCGCGTCCTTCAGGTGCGTGCCCGCGTGCGCCGCGCGTCCAATCGTCCCGCCGAAGAACGAGCCGGCCGCGCGCAGGAGCCCCGACGCCACGCCCACCGTGCTGGCGATGAACGGCGACATGTGGCCGTTGCCGCACTTGTCGCAGAAGAACTCGAACTGGAAGCCGTAGTCGTTCGAGCGGTCCGTGTAGTTCCGCGTGAACTGGATCATCGACATGGCGTGGTCGCCCCTGGAGACACGTCGGCACGCTATCACGGGTCACCTTCCGTCCGGGGCCTGCCGGAACACCGCCAGCGAGCGCCCCACCAGCTCGAACCGGCGCTCCGCCGCCTCCCCGCCGCGCGTGTCGTCCGCCGTGTACAGCTCCAGCACCCAGTGCTGCCCGGAGGCCGCCGGGGGCAGCGTGAAGCCCACCGGCTCGTGATGCGCGTTGAGCAGCACCAGCAGGGCGTCGCCGATGACGCGCTGCCCGCGCTCGTCGGGCGTGGGGATGGCGTCGCCGCCCAGGAGGAACGCCAGCGACCGCGCGAAGGGCTTCTTCCAGTCCTCCTCCACCATCTCCGCCCCGTCCGGACGGAACCACGTCAGGTCCTTGTGCTCGGAGTCCCACAGGTGCGCGCCCTTGAAGTAGCGACGGCGCTGCAACACCGGCTGGCCATGCCGGAACTGGATGAGCTTGCGCGTGAACTCCAGGAGCTGCTTGTCGCGCGCGTCCAGCTCCCAGTCCACCCAGGACAGTGCGTTGTCCTGGCAGTAGGCGTTGTTGTTGCCCCGCTGCGTGCGCCCCATCTCGTCGCCCGCGACAATCATGGGCACGCCCGTGGACAGGAAGAGCGAGGCGAGCAGGTTGCGCTTCTGCCGCTCGCGCAGGGCGATGATGCCCGCGTCGTCCGTCTCGCCCTCCACGCCGCAGTTCCACGACTGGTTGTCGTCCGCGCCGTCGCGGTTGTGCTCGCCGTTGGCCTCGTTGTGCTTCTGGCTGTACGTCACCAAATCGTGCAGCGTGAAGCCGTCGTGCGCGGTGACGAAGTTGATGCTCGCCTGCGGCTTGCGCCGCGCCTCCGCGTACAGGTCCGAGTTGCCCGTCAGCCGGTAGCCCAGCTCGCTGGCGAGGTTCTCGTCGCCCTTCCAGTAGCGCCGCAGCGCGTCCCGGTACTTGCCGTTCCATTCGCGCCACGGCGCCGGGAAGCCGCCCACCTGGTAGCCGCCGAGCCCCACGTCCCACGGCTCCGCGATGAGCTTCACCCGGCTGAGCACCGGGTCCTGATGCAGTATCTGGAACAGCGCCGCGTCCGGCTCGAAGGCGCCATCCCCCGTGCGCCCCAGCACCGTGGCCAGGTCGAAGCGGAACCCGTCCACGTGCATCTCGTTCACCCAGTAGCGCAGGCTGTCCACGATGAGGCGCGCGGCCTGGGGGTTGGAGGCGTTGACGCTGTTGCCGCACCCGGTGAAGTCCAGGTAGTAGCGCGCGTCTGGCATCAGCCAGTAGTAGCTGGCGTTGTCGATGCCCTTGAGCGACAGCGTGGGCCCCAGGTGGTTGCCCTCGCACGTGTGGTTGTAGACGACGTCGAGGATGACCTCGAGGCCCGCGGCGTGCAGTGAGCGCACCATGGCCTTGAACTCGGCCACGGCCGCGCCCGGCGTCTTGCGGCTGGCGTAGTACGCCTCCGGCGCGAAGAAGCCGAGCGTGTTGTAGCCCCAGTAGTTGGACAGGTCCTTGTCGTTCAGGAACGAGTCGTCCGCGAACGCGTGCACGGGCAACAGCTCCACCGACGTGACGCCCAGCTTCTGGAGGTGTTCGATGACGGGCGGAGAGGCGAGGCCCGCGTAGGTGCCGCGCAGGTGCTCGGGCACGCCGGGGTGGCGCATGGTGAGGCCACGCACGTGCGCCTCGTAGATGACCGTCTTCCTCCAGGGGACCTCCGGGCGCCGGTCATTGCCCCAGTCGAAATAGTCGCTCACCACCACGCACCGGGGCATGCCCGCCGCGCTGTCGCGCTCGTCGCGCGCCAGGTCCTGCTGGGCGTTCCCGAGTGGATAGCCGAACACCGGCTGCTTCCAGTCCACGTCGCCGTGCAGGGCCTTGGCGTACGGGTCCACCAGCAGCTTGTGGGGATTGCACCGGTGGCCCCGGGACGGCTCGTAGGGGCCGTGGACGCGCAGGCCGTACAGCGTGCCGGGCTCCAGGCCGGGGACGTAGCCGTGGTGCACGAAGTCGGTGGCCTCGGGCAGGGGGAGACGTTCGATTTCCCGCGCCGGGTTCGCGGCGTCGAAGAGGCAGACGTCGATGCGCGTCGCCACCTGCGAGAAGACGGCGAAGTTGACGCCCTGGCCGTCGAACGTCGCTCCACGCGGCCAGGGCTTGCCGGGCCAGACCTCCCTGCTCATACGGGCTCTCGATTCCAGTCGAAGAAGAGAATGCCCGCCCAATGTGGGATGGCCCTCGCGGCCCGGCAACCGTCAGGCGGCGGCGGCGTGGTCCAGTGAGCGCCACGTGCCCAGGGCCCAGTCCTCCTCCTCCGGGTCGTCGAAGCTCACCACGCACAGCGCCCGGTGCCTGCCCGAACTGCACAGCGCCGTCAGCCGGCAATCCCCCGGCTCCACATGCAGCGAGGCTCGGCCGCTCACCCGCTTGCCCCGGTGCTCCAGCTCCAGCACCCGCCGCTCCTCGGTGGTGGGCAGCACGCTGTCGTCCACCGAATCCTCCAGCGGGACGAAGCGCACGCTGCGGCGATGGTCGCGGGCCACCCACGTGCCGTCGCCCAGGTACACCTCCGCGAGCGAGCCCGGGATGCGAATCTCCCAGCCCGCCGGCAGCGCCACCTGCACGGCCCCGCGTCGGTAGCCCAGCGGCGGCCCCCGCGTCGCGTGCGTCTCCGCCCGCCGGTGCACCTCCTCCGCCAGGGTGCCGCCCACGCCCAGGTAGCCGAGCACCTCGCGCCACTCGCGCCAGGGATAGGCGAGGCTCGCGTCCTCGCGCCACGCCTGCTCCAGCGTCCGCGCCACCTCGCGCAGCAGGCTCCGCTCCTCGCTCAGGAGCGGCGGGCGCCAGACCACGTCCGTCCACAGCAGGCTCAGCGCGCGCCCCAGCCTCGCGTGCGCGCCCACGCCCGGCTTCCACCACGGGAACACGTCCATGCCCCGGCGCGGGTCGTCGTACACGCCGCGCAGCCAGCGCTCGTCGCGAGGACCCATGGGCGTCAGGAGCGCGCCGGGGTGCTCGAAGGTGTGGCCGAAGCGCATCGACATGGCGAAGCCGGACTCGCCCCGGCTGCGCATGCGCAGCACCCGCCCCACCGACTCCTGGAGCCAGGCCAGCATGTGCACCTCCACCGCGCCCGCGTCGCCCGTGTGGAAGTAGCCCGTGGGGTCGCCCACGCCCATCGCCTCGTTCGCGTCCGCCCAGTCGATGCCGAACTCCACGCCGAGCGCGCGCAACAGGTCGCAGAGGAAGACGTGATAGCCGGGCCCCACCGCGGACGTCTCCGCGGAGACCACCAGCCGCGTGTCTGGCATTGCCAGCACGGACACCTCGCCCGCCGCGGGATGCAACCGCAGCTTCAGCGTGGGCGCGCCCCGGGGGCCCGTCTCGACGTAGGCGTCCCGCACCCACTCCTCGGCGCCCTGCCGGAACCAGCGCTCCACCTTGCGCAGCCAGGAGCGGGCATTGTCGGGCGGCGACAGGAAAGCCTCACTCCCCCCGCGTCGCCCCGCTAGCAGCAACTTCAAACTCATCACTCCTCACTCGGGTTCGGACTCCAAGCCTTGTCAGGAAAGCGCGCTTCACCCTGAAGGTGCCACCGACCCGGTGTGCCTGCCGGCACGTGCTCCACGTGGCGCGGAATTCCTGGCGTCCGAGTTTCCCCTCGGCCGTCCGCCTGCTCACCGTGCGTCGAATCCGGAACGCGCGTGGAGGCGGGGCGCGCGGCCCGTGAGGGGGAGGCCGCGCGAGGTGAATGAGGATTCAGTTCTGGGGGCTGCTGGTGGCCGCCGGCGGGGTGGGGGACTTGCTCGCGTTGGCGGCGACCTTCGCCGCGATGCGGGCCCACGCCTCATGCTGCTGCAGCGGCTCCAGGGACGGCTCGGAGGCGAGGGCGTTGGTGCCGGCGAAGCCCTCGGTGGCGGCGCGCTCCAGCCAGATGAGGGCCTCGTCGGCGCTGCCGGCGCGCGCGGCGATGACGCCGGCGAAGAAGAGGGCGTCGGGGTGACGGAAGCCGTCGTTCCAGGCGCGGCGGTAGAGGAACAGCGCGTCCTCGTAGCGGCCGTCCTCCAGCAGCTTGTCGGCCTCCGCGCCGAGCCGACGGGCCTCGCTCTCGTCGGGCCGCGTGGCGGGCGGAATGGGGCCGGTGGGCGCCTGGGGGTCGTTGGTGTGCGTGGTGGCGCAGGCCGCGAGGTGGAGGACTGCGAGGACCATGAAGAGACGACGCATGTGGAGTGCTCCTGAAGGGGGTCGCGGAAGGGGACGCTGCCAAGCCCTGGGCGTGCGGGCAAGCGGGCCCAGGCTGTCCGGCGCCGCTGCGGGGCGCAGGTTCAGGAGGAAACGGAGGTCGCCATGCGCAAGAAGGACAAGCACGACGTGCTGCACATCCCACCCGAGGCCGTTCCCCCCGCGCCGGACCGGGGCGCCGGCTCCGGCCACGAGGACACCCCTCGCCACCGCTCCCCGCCGACGCTGCAACCCGACCGGGGCCCTGGAGGCACCCCGGGCGCGGATGACACACCCCGCATCATCGAGCCCCAGACGACGCCCGGCCGTTACCCGGGCGTCAGCGTGACGTGAACGTCACGGTGGGGTCCTCTGGACACGTGGGCCCCACGTCCGCGCGCGTCGGGGCGTGGGCCTCGCGCTCAGTGGAGCAGAAAGAGCGATGCCCGCGTCGGTGAGGACGCGGGCATCGCGGTTCGGCCTCGGGGTCGGCGAGGCCGGGGACATCAACGCTGCAGCGGGGCGGGCTCGGACGTGGTGCCGCGGCTGTCCGGCGCGTATGGGTCCTCGCGGTTGCTCGAGTCGGGCGGGGGCACGTCGCCGTCACCGCTGGTGCCGGGGTCCACGGCGCCGTCATCGATGGTGCCCGAGCCACCCGTGCCCGGGTCGAGCGTCGGGTCGCTGCCGGGCGCGGGGCTCAGCGTCGGGTCGCTGCCGGGCGCGGGGGTCCGCGTGGGGTCGTCCACGCCCGTGCCTCCGGTCCCCGGCTCCACGGTGCTGCCGTCGTGCGGCGGCGTCACGGCGGGGTCATCCATGCCCGGGCGGCCCGTGCCACCCGTGCCGGGGTCGGTGGACGTGCCCGAGGGCGGTGGCGTCGTCTGCGTGTCGCTGCCCGTGGTGTCCGTCGAGGAGGGCGTGGTGGTGTCGCTCTTCTTCGCGCTCGAGTCGGACTTGCACCCGGTGCCCAACGCCAGGGCGCCGGCGGCCAGCGAAGCCAGGACGAGCTGCGTCTTGAGGAACTTCTTCATGGTGGTTCTCCCACTCCAGAAGGTTGGAAGGTTCGTGATGGGTACGGTTGGCTGCTGCTGGTCGGGAACGTGAGCAGCCGATGCGCGGCCTGCAGGGGTCGCTCCTCTGGCCGGCCGCTTCCCGGGCGACGCGTGGGAACAGGACCCGAGGCCCCTTGTCGCGCGCGGAGTGTCGTTCAGACGTCGCCGTTCGGCCCCAGCAGCCGGCGCTGGTCGTCCCCGCGCGTGCCCTGGGCCCGGCGGCGCAGGGATTCGCGCCAGCCCGGCGTCAGCAGGGGACAGTCGGCCAGGACCGCCGCCGCATCCGGCGCGTGCCCGTGCATGGCGTGGTTCGCGAACGCGACGCTGAAGGCGGGGAAGGGACGCTCCAACAGCTCCACCACGTCGCCCTCCTGGACGTGGCCCTCTTCCAGCACGCGGACGTACCAGCCGGTGCGCCCGGTCTGCTGGAGCAGCAGGGACAGCTCCTTGCTCCGCCAGCGCCGTGCGGGCTTCCAGCACGGCTGCCTCGGCTGCGAGACCTGCACGCGCGCGCCGCCCACCCGCAGCACGTCGCCGATGCAGACGGTGGACTCGTCGCCCGCGGAGAGCACCCAGTTCTCACCGAAGGCGCCCGCGTCGACGTCCTCGCGCGACAGGCGTTCGCGCCAGTAGTCGTAGTGCGAGAGCGGATAGGCGAGGACGGCCTTCTCCGGGCCCCCATGGACGCGCGTGTCCGCCTGGCCATCTCCCGCCAGGCCTGTCGACGACAGCCACACCGGGCCGCGCACGGGCTCCTTGTGGATGGCGCTCGTCCAGGGACGCTCCAGCGGGTCGGCCGCGTCGGCGCGGCCCCACTCGCGCGGCAGACCCACGCGCAGCGACACGATGCGGGGCGATTCGGCGTCCATCGCTGGTGCGACAAAGCAGGCGCGCTCGCCGCTGTCCAGCGAATCACGGCGGCCCGCCCGTGCCGCGACACCGGGTCCGGGGCACGGGCCACGAGCGGCCCACGGGCACCTTCCCCCCGCGGGCCCCCACGCGGCGCGCCCGGAGCGGGGGCGCGCCGCGCGAAGGCCCTCGTCTCAGAAGCCCGTGCCGCCGTCGATCACGGAGCCCCCCGTGGGCGGCAGGAACGTCCCGGACGTGTTGTCGTCGGGGTTGCTGGGCAGGGTGGTGGTGCTGTTCACGCCGGAGCCGCCCACGCCCACGCCCACGCCCGCGTCGGTGCCTGGCAGGGTGGTGGTCGTGCCCGGCAGGGTGGTGGTCGTGCCCGGCATGGTGGTGGTCGTACCCGGCAGGGTGGTGGTCGTGCCCGGCGTGGTGGTGGTCGTGCCCGGCGTGGTGGCCATGCCCGGCGCGGTGGTCGTGGTGCCCGGGCCGCCTGGGCCAGGCTGCGTGGTGCCCGGCTGCGTCGTGGTGCCCGGCTGCGTCGCGCCGGGGTTGGTCGTGTCCTGCTGGGTGGGCGTGGCGGGGACGACGCCCGGCGTCGAGTTGGCCGGCTGCGGGTCCGGCACAGGGGTGGGCGTGGTGGTCGTGGTGCCCGCGCCGCCCGTGCCGGGCTGCGTGGTGCCGGGCTGCGTCGCCGTGGGGTCGGTCTGCGCGACCATCACCGGCGCCTCCGTGGAGCTGCAGGCCGTGCCCAGCGCCAGCGCGCCCGAGATGACGCCCGCCCACAGCCACCGTCCCTGGATGTCCTTCCTCATCGTGTTCCTCCTTTCGTGGGTGTGCAGAAAACAGTCAGCGCATGGGCGTGGCGTGCTCGTGGCCCGGAGGCGGCGTCGCCGAGCGCTCCTTGGCGGCCGTGTCCATCTCCGCGCGGCGCTTGCGGCGCTTGCGCTGCGACAGCACCAGCAGGAGCGCGGGGAAGGCCACCAGCATGACGAGCAGGTTGGTGGCGAAGCCCACGCAGGCGAGCACGCCAATGGAGTTGAGCCCCGGGTGCTTCGCGAGGAACAGCGCGCCGAAGCCCAGCGCGCTCGTCAGCAGGCCCCCCGCGATGGCGCGGCCCGTCTCCGAATACACCTCGACGAAGTCGCTGCCCGGTGACGACAGCCGCGTCAGCAGGTGCACGCCCGCGTCCACCGTGGTCCCGATGAGCACGGGGATGATGAGGATGTTGAGGTAGTTGAAGTCGAGCCCCACCAGCGGCATCAGCCCCACCAGCGCCAGCAGCGACACCACGGTGGGCGCCATGCACAAGAGCGCGATGCGCAGGCCCCCCAGCGTCATCCACATGGCCAGCAGCACCGCCAGCGTCGTGCCCCCGACGATGAGCGGCGCCTCGTGCGTCACCATCTCCAGGATGTCCGCCATCACCATGGACTCGCCCGCCGCGGCCACGCGCCCGTCCCCCTCCACCGGCGTGCCTCGAATCTCGCGGGCCAGCGCGCGCACGGCCTGGCCGTCCGACTGGTTCACCGCGGGGTACACGAGCACGAAGCTGCCGGCCACGCCGTGGCGCCCCATGAACTGCTGGCGAACGCTCTCCGGCAGGTCCTCGCGGGTGAAGGGGCTCGCCCGGGTCTGCTGGCGCAACAGGTCGAGCTGCGCGCGCAGCTCCGGGGTGAGGCGCGATTCGGGCACCTGGTCCAGCAGCCGTCCGATGTCGTGGAGCACGCGCTGCTTGCGCGGCTGGTCCCCTGGCACGAGCGACGACAGCGACGCCACGAAGTCGATGGTGGAGTCGCGGCCCCGCTCGCGCTGGCGCTGGGCGAGCGCCGTCGCCATCGCGTGCTCCTCCTGGGGGCCGTTGGTGAGCACCACCACCGGCGTCTGCGAGTAGCCGATGATGCGGTTGACCTGCGTGTCCAACACGAACGAGGGCAGGTCCTGGTCCCAGAGGGTGCCGAAGTCGTAGTCGAACTTCACCCGACGCATCTGCGTCAGCAGCCCCACCAGGAGCACGGCCGACACCACGGCGATGGCCAGGCGGTGGCGCACGAGCAGCCGGCCCATGGAGGACTCGCGGGGGGAGGCGGCCGCGCGGCGGGGCCGCCACCCCCAGCGCGCCGTGAGCCCCAGCAGCGCCGGCAGCACCAGCACGTAGGCGGCCACCAGCACCACCATGCCGATGCCCGCGATGACGCCGAACTCGCGGAACGCGCGCAGCTGCGAGGTGCCCAGCACGAAGAAGGTGAGCGCCGCCACCAGCGCGGACACCAGCGCCGCGCCGCCCGTGTGCGTGAAGGCCTCGCGCGTGGCCTGTTCGGAGGTCTCACCCTCCGCGCGCAGATGCAGGTAGCGCCCCAGCAGGTGGATGCCGTGCTCCACGCCCAGCCCCCCGAGGATGGCGCCGAGGAAGCCCGTCAGCAGGTTCACCTGTCCGTACACCCCGGCGACCAGGCCGTACGTCCACGCCAGGCCCGCGCCCACCGGCGCGAGCACCAGCCCCACCGCCAGCGCGCTGCGGAAGTGGAAGAAGAGGTAGAGCAGCATCAGCGCCGTGGCCACCGCGGACGACACCGCGATGTCGCGGAGAATCTGCTGCTGCTGGTCCAGCTTCTTCTGGAACGTGCCGGTGATTTCCGTGTGGAAGCCGGGCCCGTACTTCGACAGGTCCTGCGCGTCGAGCAGCCCCCGCACCTCGTCCACCACGCGGCGCGAGTAGTCCAGGTCCGCCGACGTCACCTCCGGCTTCACGAGAATCACCACGCGCCGGGTGTCGGGGGCCAGGTAGTAGTCGTCGCGCGTGGAGGACAGGCGCTGGCCCGCGGCGCCGCCGTACTTCGCCTCCAGGTCGGAGAAGTCGAGCGACGGCGCGGGCTCGTCGTCGAGCGGCACGAACAACGGGTTGGCGCGCGCCTTCTCCCACGTCAGTCGCGCGTCGAGCCGGCGCTGCACCTCCCGCAGGTCGTCCTCGGAGAGGAAGTAGAGCGCCTTGTCCCGGAAGAAGGCGCCGGGGCGCTGCTTCTCCACGAAGCGGATGCTCGGCAGCGCGGCGAGCTGGGGCGCGACGTCGTCCGCGAAGCGCCGCAGCGAGTCGGGGCTGCCTCCCTCGCCCACCACGGCGATCCACCCGAGCGCGCCGAACCGCTCTTCGAGCGCACGCAGGTCCTGCACGCTGGCGAAGGAGCCGGGAAGCAGATCCACGAGGTTGGCGTTGAGACGCAGCGTGCGGGCAAAGAAACCTCCCAGGGCCGCCAGGAGTACCGCGAGCGCGAGCGCGAGCGCGGGACGCCGGTGGCTGCGTGCAGCCAGGGCCCCCATCGCCCGCTCCATGCGCGCCATCCAGCGGCGCTCCTGCCGCGGTCCGGCTGTCGTCGGCTCCGAGTCCATCCGTCGTCACGGCTGGCCGCCCCCCGGGCCTCCGGAACCTTCCGGTGGTCTGGACAGCGGCGCCGCGTCCCCTCTGTCAGGCGCCCGCGAAGCGCGAGCCCCATGTGGCGGGGAACGTGACCATGCGGCGAGGGTGGTGCAGTCCTGTCCGCCAGGCCGTCTGCCCACCGAGAGGACGATGGACCCGTCCTTGCGGCCTCTGATACGCGCTCGGCGCCAGGGGAGGGACACCTCCTGGAAGCAGGCGGGCAGACAGACGGGCGGGAGTGAGGCGAGCCCGTTAGGAGAGCACGGTCATTCGGGTCCTGACATTCCGCCTCCCGGCATAAACGCGTTGACTCCCTGGTTGGCGCATGCCCAAGGTGGGCCGCTGTTCGGCCAGCAATCAACACAGCAGGTGTCGCAACATGGGTGAGAAGCGTTGGTCGGAGCGGTTCGAGGGGGCCATGGGCCAGCTCGCCGCGCGGAGCCACCGTCGTCCTTTCTGGGCGCTTGCGGTGGCGGTGGTGCTCACGCTGCTGGGGGCGTACTTCGCCCGGAACCTGACGCTCAGCGCGGACTTCGTGGGGCTCCTGCCCAAGTCGTTCCCGAGCGTCCAGGACATCGACAAGCTGCGCAAGCGCTTCGGTGGACAGGGCAACGTGGTGGTGGTGGGGATGGGCGCGGAGCCGGAGACGCTCAAGCGCTTCGCGGACGACCTGGCGCCGAAGCTCGCGCAGCTGTCGGAGATTCGCTACGTCAACTTCCAGCGCCCGCGGACGTTCTTCGACGAGCACGCGCTGTACTACGTGGACCTGGACGACCTGAAGACCATCCAGGGGCGCATCGACGCGCGCATCGCGTGGGAGAAGGAGCAGGCCAACCCGCTGTTCGTGCGCCTGGACGAGGAGCCCGCGCCGTCGGTGGACTTCTCCGACATCGAGCAGAAGTACACGGGCCGCGCCAACCAGCGCCTGTCGGGACAGGGAGACCTGTACTACATCGACCCGGCGGAGCGGATGGTGGTGCTGATGGCGAAGCCCAAGGGCAGCGCCGCGGACCTGGACTATTCGAAGAAGGTCGTCACGCAGGTGGAGCAGTTCCTGGCGACGCAGGACCTGTCGAAGTACGGGCCGGGCTTCAAGACGGCGGTGACGGGGACGTTCAAGAAGAAGATCGACCAGCAGCGGGTCATCGTGAACGACCTGGCGCGCGCGTCGACGCTGGCCATGGTGATGCTGCTGGCCTACCTGGCCTTCCACTTCCGCAGCGCGCTGTCGGTGGGCTTCACCATGCTGCCGGTGCTCGCGGGCCTGGGGTGGACGTACGGCTTCGTGGGCCTGGCCTACGGACAGGTGAACCTGCTGACGGGCTTCCTGGCGGCGGTGCTCGGAGGCCTGGGCGTGGAGCACGGCATCCACCTGCTGGGCAGATACGGCACGCTGCGGTCGGAGGGGATGGACTCCGAGGCGGCGGTCCACGAGTCCTTCCGCCACACGGGCTTCTCCGCGCTCATCGCGGCGGTGGTGGCGGCGCTGACGTTCCTGAGCCTGGCGCTGTCGGAGTTCCGAGCGTTCCGTGAGTTCGGCATCATCGCCGCGGTGGGCATGCTGGTGAGCATCTTCGCCTACGTGCTCATCCTGCCGGCGACGCTGGGCATCGCGGCGCGGTTCGGCTGGACGCCGCGGGTGCACGAGGGCGGCTCGGGCCCCATGGCGATGCTGGGCCGGTGGCTGCCGCGCTCCTACCGGGGCGTGGCGGTGGTGATTGGCGTGGGCGTGGTGGTGCTCATCTCCCAGGCGTATCGCATCACGTTCAACTACGACTCGCGCACGCTGGAGGACTACAAGCAGGCGTCGGCGGTGCTGGACCAGAAGGTGAACAACATCCTGGGCTACTCGCAGACGCCGGTGGTGGTGCTGACGGACTCGCAGGAGATGGAGCGCGAGGTGGTGCGTCAGCTGGAGGCGCGCAAGGCGGCGCGGGGCAAGGACTCCACCATCGACTTCGTGGGCGCGCTGGAGGACCTGGTGCCGCGCCAGCAGCCGGAGAAGCAGGCGGTGCTGCGGGCCATCGGCGAGAAGCTGGGGAAGCTGGACCCGGAGCGGCTGCCCGAGGACACGCGCGCGGCGCTGACGCGGGCCCTGAACATGTCGAAGGCGCAGCCCTTCACGCAGGCGGACCTGCCGTCGAGCGTGCGGCACCAGTTCGAGAGCCTGGACGGTTCGACGGGCGGCGTGGTGCTGGTGTACGCGGGCGGCGGGGTGAGCCTGTCGGACGGCGAGGGCACGCGGCGCTTCTCCAAGGAGGTGCGCGGGCTGCGGATGCCGGACGGCAGCCAGGTGTCCGCGGCGGGCGAGGCGCTCATCCTGGCGGACATCCTGGACATGGTGTCGCGCGAGGGGCCGCGCATCCTGGCGGCGGCGGTGCTCAGCGTGCTGGCGGCGATGTGGGTGACGCTGGGCCGGCTGCGCACGGCGCTCATCTGCATGGTGCCCACGCTGCTGTCGGTGGCGGGGCTGGTGGGGTTGATGGCGCTGTTGGACCTACAGTTCAACTACCTGAACATCATGGTGCTACCGGTGCTGGTGGGCACCACCGTGGACGCGGGCGTGCACCTGGTGCAGCGGCTGGGCGAGCCGGGCGCGGACTTCATCTCCGTGTACGCGGAGACGGGACGGGCCATCACCGGCGGCCTGCTGACGAGCGCCATCGGCTTCGTGGCGCTGGTGCTGGCCAAGCACCCGGGGCTCAACTCCATCGGTGACCTGGCCAACCTGGGCTTCGGGCTCAACCTCGTCATCGTGCTGCTGGGCTTCCCCTCGTTGCTGCTGTTGGTGGAGCGCTGGCGCAGCAAGCATGGCGCGACGCCCGAGCAGTCGGAGCAGCCCGCATCGGAGGCGTGAGCCGCGCCGCCCACGCCCGGTGGGTGGAATCCCGTCGGGCGGGTGGCAGACTCGGAGGGCGGGCGCGGGCCGGCGAGAGGCCGGTCCGCGTCGCGACAGCGAGGGTGGACATGACGCTCGAGAGACGACTGGTGCTGGGCATGCTCCTGGGGTTCTCCGTGCTGGCGGGCTGTAGCCACGGCGGGAAGAACGAGGAGAAGAAGGGCGACACGCGCTGCGAGGAGTCGCGCGACCTCACCTGCATCACCGGCACCGAATGTTCCATCGACCGGGACCGGGGCTGCGAGGTGTGTCGGTGCTCCCCGGCGGACGCGCTGCCGCCCACGGACAAGCGCCGGCCCACGGCGATGGAGCCGGAGCGACGCTGGTAGTCGTGGGTGGCTCGCGCCGGCCGGCGCGTGGCGCGAAGCAGCGGGTGCGCGGCGGGCCCGCGCCTAGGCAGCCTTGTGGCCGCGCGCGGCCCAGGCGGTGACGAAGTCCGCGAGGCCCTGGAGCTGCCGGTCGTTCAGCGTGCACTGCCACCGGGCCTTGCGCAGCTCGCGGTAGGCCGTGGGCGCGTCCCAGCCGCGCGCCACCATCACCGCCAACCCCATCAGCGGGCCCCGGCCCACGCCGTGCTCGCAGTGGGTGTAGAGGACTCCGCCCCGCTGGAGCCGGGGCAGCGCCCACTCGACGCCCGCCAGGAGCTGGTCCACCGACGGCGGATAGCGGTCCGTCACCGGCAGGTTCAGCAACTCGATGCCCAGCGCCGCCAGCGCCTTCGCGTCGTCCACGCGCTCGGCGCGCAGGTCGATGACCGCGGTGATGCCCCGGGCCTTCAGCTCCGCGTAGCGCGCGGGCGGCACGGAGCCCCCCACGTGCAGCCAGTCGCCCACCCGCGACACGTTGAGCTCCCGGCGCCCCGGCAGCTTCGTGGTCCATTCGACGACGCGGGCCACCGAGCGCAGCACCTGCTTGCGCACCCAGCCCTTCACGCCCGGGACATGGTGGACGTCACGCAGCAGCGTGAAGCTCACAGGTCTCCCTCGAGCGTCACTTCCATGAGGCCCGCCACCGGCGTGTGGCCCGCGCGCTCCAGCACCGCGCGGTGCAGGTACGTCACCGGAGAGCCCACCACCGATTTCACCAGCCCGCCCAGCACGCCCAGGTCCTCCACCGGCGCGCTGCGCTGGAGCAGCGACGTGGAGCGCAGCACCATGGCCTTCGCGCCGTCGCCGCCGAAGACGTCCACCGTCCACACGCTGCGCTCCTTGGCGCCCTCGCGGTTGAGCGTGAAGGACTCCATCCGGCTGGGCTCCCGGCCCTCGGCCCACGAGTAGACGGGGCCGAACTCGCCGTCCTGGCCCTCGCGCGCCAGCAACACCAGCCGCTCACCGCCGCGCAGCGCGCGGAAGCGCACCCACCGCCGGGCCAGCTTCGCCGGGGCGATGGTGGAGCGCGTGTGGTCCGCGTAGCCGCCACCCGCCTGCGTCACCTCCGCCGCCTTGGGCTGCCGCACCGTCGCCGTCAAGGGGCTGAAGGCCAGCGTCACCTCGTGGCGGTAGCGCGCGCTGCCCACCTCCACGTCGGAGCCCTCCGGGGAGCGGGGCGCCACCTGCGCGGTGTACTCCAGCACCACCCGGCCGCCCTCCAGCGGCGCCTCCACCCGCGTGACGCCCGAGGCCGAGCGCGCCGAGCACGCGCCGACGCGCAGCGTCCCGGTGGCCGCGTCATAGCCCCAGTCCTTCGCGCCCACCTTCTTCTGCGGCGTCCACGCGCGCTGGCCGGGGCGCAGCACCGTGGCGCGGCAGATGCCCGTGCGCGAGCCCGGGCCGATGTTCGTCACCGACAGCTGCACCAGCACGAAGGTGCCGTCCTCCAGGTCCCCGATGAAGGTGAAGCTCTCCCCGTAGTTGTCGTTGGGGGAGAACTGGGGCTCCAGCGACGCTCCCGCCGCCACGAAGGGCAGCGCGAGCGTCAGCAGCAGACCCAGGACCCGGAGGGGCGCCTCACGCCGCATGGGGGCGCTGCTCCAGGAGCGCTTCCGACGAGGCCGCGTCGTTGAACACGTAGTCGCGCTGGAGCGGCAGGTTCCAGGCGAAGTACACCACGCCGCGCACCACCCACCAGCCCAGCGTGTAGGCCAGCTGCGGGTGCAGGGTGAGCAGCGCCACGCCGCCCGAGTTGAGCAGGGCGCTGGTGCCGCTCACCACCGAGTAGCGCACCATCTGCCGGCCCACCGCCGCCGTGCTGCGGAAGGTGAACACGCGGTTGATGGAGTAGTTCACCACCGCGCCCACCAGCGCGCCGAGCACCGTGGCCCACGCGGGCAGCAGCTCCAGCCACTCCACCAGGGCCAGCACCACCGCGAAGTCCACCGCCGTGGCGATGGCGCCCGCCGCCGCGTTGAGGCCGAGGATGGCCTTGCCGGAGCGGGCCTCCTGGCGCTTGGGCGCCAGCGCGCGGACCAGGTTGCGGAAGCGGGAGATGGCGGTGAAGTTGCTCATGATGGCCACGAAGACCAGGCCCACCACGGCCATCCAGTGCATGGGGTGCTTCTCCTCGGGCCAGAAGACGGCCTCGAGGATGGGCGACAGCGCGGTGCCCACGCCCAGGAAGAGCACGCGCTCCAGCCGCTGCATGGCGCCGTCACGCACGCTGACGCCCAGGCCCTCGCCCTTGGCGCGCACGTACGGCACCAGCGACGAGCCCAGCAGCGCGCCCAGCGCGGGCAGCAGCACCCACGTGTCCCGGTAGTACCAGGCCAGGCCCATCAGCATCGCGGAGTCGACGTAGCGGTCCAGCACGGAGTCCAGCGCCGCGCCCGCGGGGTTGGCCTCCTTGCGCGTGCGCGCGATGCGCCCGTCCATCACGTCCAGGATGCCCGCGGCCAGGAACAGCCAGCCGCCCAGCGCGAAGCGGCCCGCGGCCACCGCCACGCCGGAGGAGATGCCCAACAGGCCCGACAGCATGGACAGCGCGTTGGCCGGCAGCCCCGAGCGCAGCAGCAGCTGCCACAGGGGCTGGATGACCCAGAAGAAGTAGTGCCGCAGGAAGAAGCCCACCAGCACCGTGCTGCCGCGCTTGAGCGTCTCCTCGTCGCGAGGCACGCCCTTGAAGGCGCAGCGGATACAGAAGATGAGCAGGCCTCCCAGGAAGTACGCACAGGCGAGGATGGCCGGCGCCAGCGCCGTCCAGATGCGCGCCGAGGGAGACAGGTTTCCGGTCAGCCATGCCACCAGGTTCTCAAGCACGGGTGTCTCCTCCAGGAGTCATGGGCACCGGCAGGGCCACCGGCGCATTCCGGCGTGCGAAGGCGAGCTCCACCACCAGGAAGGCGGCGAGCGCGGCGGTGAGACCCGCGAGCACGTCCAGGACGTAGTGGTGCGTCAGATAAACGGCGGAGAATGCGACGAGCAGGGCGAAGGCCCCGGTGAACAGCCGCCACTTCGCCCCGCGCTGCCAGACGAAGAGCATCACCATGAACGGATAGGCCGCGTGCAGGGACGGCATGGCCCCGAAGACATTGGGGTTTCGCGCGTAGAAGCCCGCGAAGTACTGGATGCCCAGCAGCGCGTCGAACCGGGCGGTGCCCGCGGGACTGGGCAGCGCGGCGAGGTTCGCCGGGCCCGGCCCGTACTGGAGGATGTACCAGGGCGGCGCGGCCGGATAGAGCAGGTAGATGACGACGCCGATGGCGTTCACCGTCAGGAACGCCCAGCAGAGCTTCTGGAAGCGAGCGTCCTTCTTCACGAAGAAGAAGATGGCCACGACGAAGACTTCGTAAAGGTAGGCCGCGTAGGCGAAGCCACACAGCAGGTCCAGGAAGGCGTTCGAGCGCGTGCTCCACCACTCGGGCCAGTTGACACCGCCGGGGGCGGGGAACAGGCGGCGCTCCAGTGTCCACAAGTCACCGGTGTGGATGGTGCCTCGCAGGAAGAGCCAGAGCCCCTGGCTGTCCAGCAGCATACCGGTCAGCCAGAGCGGGAAGCCGCCGAGCAGGAAGCGCCGCGCGCGGGGGCCCGACCAGGCCACCCCCACGAGCAGCGCGTCCGCCGCGACGTGCTCCCACCGGAGCCGACCGGTGAGCATCACGAGCATCAAGTGGCCCACACCCAGCAGGGTGCAGAGCCACTTGAATGCGTCGGTCTTAGCGAGCGAGCGGGAGGTCATCCCCGTAGTAATCGAGGCCGAGGTGGGTGATGGGCTCCTCGCCGGCCACGACGCGGAGCGTGTTCTTCAGCTTGGTGAGCTGGATGAACAGGTCATGCTCCACGGGCAGGCCGGGGTGCGCCATGGGGCTCTTGAAGTAGAAGGACATCCACTCCTGGATGCCCCGCCACTCCAGCCGCTTGGCCAGGTCGAGGAACAGCGCGATATCGAGCACCAGCGGCGCCGCGAGGATGGAGTCGCGGCACAGGAAGTTGACCTTGATCTGCATCGGGTAGCCGAGCCACCCGATGATGTCGATGTTGTCCCACCCCTCCTTCGCGTCGCCGCGGGGCGGGTAGTAGTGGATGGACACCTTGTGCGAGTACTTGCTGTACAGCTCGGGGTAGAGCTCCGGCTGCAGGATGGTGTCCAGCACGCTCGACTTCGTCACTTCCTTGGCCTTGAAGGCTGCGGGGTCGTCGAGCACCTCGCCGTCGCGGTTGCCGAGGATGTTGGTGGAGAACCAACCCTCGAGGCCGAGCATGCGGGCCTTGAGCGCGGGGGCGATGACCGTCTTCATCATCGTCTGGCCGCTCTTGAGGTCACGGCCGGCGATGGCGACGCCCTCCTGCTTGGCCAGCTCCTGCAGCGCCGGCGTGTCGACGCTGGCGTTGGGGGTGGCGTTGGCGAACGGCACGCCCTCCTTGATGGCGGCGTACGCGTAGAGCGCGGTGGGGTTGATGTCCTTGCTGTTCTCGTCCAGGGCCTTCTCGAAGGCGGCCAGGCTCTTGAACGCGTCCGGCAGGGGACGGAAGGTCTCCACGCTGCTGCACACGACCATCACCGCGCGCTTGGCGTTGAGCTCCTTCTTGAAGTCGCGGATGTCCTGCCGCAGCGCCTCGATGCTCTCGCGGTGCGTCTTGGTGGCCTTGGCGTGGTTGGCCTCGATGCGGCGGACGAACTCCGGGTCGTGCACGCCCTTCTTGGGCTTGATGCCCTGCAGGAACGGCTTCACCTGCTCGAGGTGCTTGTCGTGCAGCACGCCGGAGCGCACCGCGACCTGGTACGCGTCCTCGCTGATGATGTCCCAGGCGCCAAACGCGATGTCCTTCAGCTCCGCCAGCGGCACCAGCTCGTTGAGCTTCACGGTGCGGCCGTCGGTGCGCTTGCCGAGCCGCGCGGTGCCCATCTGCGTCAGGGACCCGATGGGAGCCCCCTTGCCCTGACGCGCCAGCTCCACGCCAGCCATCAGCGTTGTGGACACAGCGCCCAGGCCCGGCACCAGCACCGCCAGCCTGCCTTCGGGCTTCGCGACCGACTTCTTGTTCTCCATCGTGGATTCCTTCAAGAGGCGGCCGGGCCGCCTGTATTTGAGTCCGACTCGGATTCGCCGCCGCGCACCGTCTTCGAATACCCCAGGGGTATGCGGAAAATCTCGAATGCGGATGGTTGATACGCTAAAGCGTTCGTGACTTCAACGTCATGTGGGGCGCCGCTCGTTAGCACGCCAGCGGGCGCACTGATGGATCACGACAGGTCCAGGTACAAGGCGGCACGAACGCGCCTGTCAGAGAAACACCAGGTCGTGAGAAAAATGACATCTGCCGGACCTCCCCTTGGTGGTGAAGGGTAGGTCTGGGTGTTCTCCCTCTGGAAGACCCGGGAGGGCAGGCTGGGAGGCTCCCAGCGGGGTGGCTGCGGAAATCGCACGGTCGAGCGGGCCAGTCATGGCGCCGGCGAGGGCGTCGCGCAACCCGAAGTCGAGGGAGTGGGGACTCCCACCTTATATAGAGGGGTGGGTGCTTGCCTGGCGTGGGACGGGGCGGTGTGGATCATCCCGCCGTCCCCCGGAGTCCCCGCCGGGGGAGGGCGGGGGGTGTGGTAGGTGGCGAGGGCCCGCTCCTTCATGGTGTGAGCGGCGGCACCGGAGGGCCTGGCGCGGGGTGTCGCGTGGGGCCTGGTCCGGGTTCGAAAGCGAGTACGACGGATGCTGAAGACCGCGTGGAACGAGTGGAGCCTCAAGGCGTTGCAGCTCGAGACGGCCCTGCTGGCGCTGGAGGAGATCGAGCTGCCCGAGGAGTTTCACGGCCAGCAGGACGCGGCGGAGGAGAAGCTGCTGGACCTGGCGCGGGCGTGGAAGCAGCGCCAGCCGGCGAAGGAGCCGCGCCGGTGGGAGCGTCAGACGCAGGCGGGGGGCGTGCCGCGCGACGCGGAGCTGAAGGCGCTGGTGACGGGCTTCAAGGAGGACGGCAAGGAGTGGACGCTGCTGCGGGCCATCAGCGACCAGCAGGAGGTGGTGGAGACGGTGGTGTCGGAGGGCCGCGCGTGCATGGCCGCCGGGGGCGAGTACTACCTGGGCCAGTGGGACGCGAAGGAGGAGGTGCTGGAGGTGGGGCGGGACGACGACGCGGGCGAGCCGGGCACGGGCCTGGTGCTGTCGCCCACCGCGGAGCTCCAGTACACGCCGGACCCGGACCTGTAGCCGTCAGGTGTCGAGGACGCGGGCCATGCGGGCCCGCGTCTTCTCGTCCGGCAGCCGTCCGAAGCCCGCGCGCAGGTTGTCCGCGACGTGCTCCGGCTTGCTCGTGGCGGGCAGCGGGCAGTTCACGGCGGGGTGGCCGAGGACGAACTTCAGGAAGAACTGCGCCCAGCTGTCGCAGTCGAACTCCGCGGCCCACTCCGGCAGTGGCCTGCCCCGCACGCGCCGGAAGAGGTCCCCGGTGGCGAAGGGCTGCATGACGAGCACCGCGACGCCATGCTCCCGGGCGGCGGGCAGGAGTCGCTTCTCCGCGTCGCGCTGCGCCAGCGAGTAGGGCAGCTGGATGAAGTCCAGGGGTTCGTCGCGCAGCAGGCGCTCCAGGTCGTCGAAGGCGCCGCGCGCGTAGTGGGTGATGCCCACGTAGCGCACGCGCCCGGCGGCCTTCCATTCGCGCAAGACGGGCAGGTGGGTGCGCCAGTCCACGAGGTTGTGGACCTGGAGCAGATCCATGCGTCCGCGCCCCATGTCGCGCACGCTGGTCTCCAGCTGCGCGAGTCCGGCCTCGCGCCCCGTCGTCCACACCTTGGTGGCGAGGAAGGGGCGCGGGGTGTCGCCCAGCGAGGCGAGCACGTCCCCCACCACGCGCTCGGCGCGGCCGTACATGGGCGACGAGTCGATGAGTCGCGCGCCCGCGTCGAGGAAGCGGCGCAGCACGTCCTTCAAGGGCGCGCGTTCGGAGGCGTCCGGGCCCACGTCGAAGGTCTGCCAGGTGCCGAGGCCGATGACGGGCAGGGCCTCGCCCGTCTTGGGGATGGGGCGGGTGAGCATGGGGTCCGTCCTGGGCGTGGAGGCGGGGGGCCTGGTGGAGGGAGGGGGTGTCCGGTCGGGCGGATGGCCCGCCGCGCCGGACAGCAGCGCGGCGCCCAGGCCCGCGGCGAGCACGTCCCTGCGCGTGGGCGGTGGGCGGTGGGCGTCGGACATGCCCGCATCGTAGCGCGGGGCGCCCGGCGTGGAGCGTGGGGGGCGGGGCGAATCACGGGGCGGTGACAGTTCCCGGCGAGGCCGGTGTTCTGTTGCGCGAATGGAGGGCGGCGACGTCCTCTCCGGGCCCGCTCGGGTCCTGGCCCCCCGGGTGCCCGCGACACGGCGAGCGCGGCGGGCCTTCTTCGGAAACAGCTCAGGAAGGTGTGGCGATGAAGCGCAAGGTCTCGGTGTGTGCGGGGGTCGTGGCGGCGACGGTGGCGTTCTCTGCGGGGGCCGAGGAGGCGAAGGCGACCGAGCAGGCACAGGTGGCGCCCGCGAGCGCGGAGGGCGCGGTGGAGGGGCCGGGGCTGGAGCGGGCGATGGTGGCGCCTCCGCTGGTGGAGGCGGCGGGCGTGGTGGCGACGGACACCGCCGCGACGAAGAGCGAGCCCCAGGTGACGCAGGAGGCGCCGGAAGTGCACGTGCCCTTCAGCCTCACGGTGGTGCCGGGGCTGAGCACGTCGGGCTTCGCGACGGGCAACGTGGTCAACGACGTATCGATTGGCCTGGTCGCGACGCACGCGAAGCGGGTGAACGTCCTGGGCCTGGCGCTGGGCGCCAACTGGGTCCGCGCCGAGGCGAGCGGCGCGCTCCTGTCGGTGGGCCTCAACGCGGTGGGTGGTCCGTCCTCGGGCGCGCAGCTCTCCGTGGGCGGCAACCTGGTGGGGGCGGACTTCGGCGGGCTCCAGGCGTCGGTGGGCGCCAACATCGTGCGCGGGGCGTTGGACGGCACGCAGCTGGGCGTGGGCGCGAACATCGCGACGGGGTCGGTGGGCGGCAGCCAGCTGGGCGTGGGCGCGAACATCGCGGCCGGGGACATGGTGGGCGCGCAGCTCGCCGTGGGCGTCAACATCGCGAGCAAGACGATGAACGGTCTGCAGATGGCGGCGGGCCTCAACGTCGCGCCGCGCATGACGGGCGTGCAGATGTCGTCCGGCGTCAGCTACGCGGGCGAGCTGAACGGCGGACAGATTTCCATCATCAACGTGGGCGGCGCGGTGAAGGGCGCGCAGGTGGGCATCGTCAACGTGGCGGGCAGCGTGGAGGGCGCGCAGGTGGGCATCGTCAACGTGTCCGGACGGACGGACGGCGAGGCGGTGGGCCTGCTGAGCCTCATCGGAAACGGGCAGGCCAACCTCCAGCTGTGGAGCAGCGACGTGGCGCTGACGAACGTGGGCGTCAAGCTGGGCGGCCAGCACCTGTACACGATGTTCACCCTGGGCTTCACGCCGCCCATCGACGGTGAGCGGCGCCGCTACGCGGTGGGCGCGGGCCTGGGAGGCCACATCCCCGCCGGCCGCCTCTTCTTCGACATCGACGTGATGGGCTCCAGCCTGTCCGCGAACCGGCTGTTCGACTACGGCGACGAGGACTCGAAGCACATCCTCGGACAGCTCCGGCTGATGGCCGGCTGGCAGCTCGCGCGGCGGCTGGCGGTGTTCGGCGGCGTGACGGCGAACACGCTCGTCACGTGGGATGGCAGCGACCCGTGGAAGGAGCTGGGCATCGGGCCCGAGTGGAAGGAGACCTCCGGCCGCACCATCATCCGCACCTGGCCGGGCGTGCTCGCGGGCATCCAGATTTGACGATGGTGGGGCCGCCCCCCATGTTGTGAGGGAGCGCCCACGGAGGGACGGTGGGCGTGGAGGGGGGCGAACGCATGGAAGGCGGCATGCGAGCGATGGTCCTGCGCGAGCAGGGCCGGCCGCTGCGCGAGGAGACGTGGCCCATCCCGCGTCCCGGTCCGGAGGAGCTGCTCCTGCGGGTCCACGCGTGCGCGGTGTGCCGGACGGACCTGCACGTGGTGGACGGTGAGCTGACGCGTCCCAAGCTGCCCCTCGTCCCCGGTCACGAAATCGTGGCGACGGTGGTGGAGGCGGGCGCGGAGGCGCGCGGCGTCGAGGTGGGGACGCGGGTGGGGGTGCCGTGGCTCGGGTGGAGCTGCGGCTACTGCCGCTTCTGCGTCGCGGGGCGGGAGAACCTCTGCGACTTCGGCCGCTTCACCGGCTACCAGGTGGATGGCGGCTACGCGGAGTACACGCTCGCGCACCACCGCTTCTGCTTCCCGCTGCCGGACGGCTTCGCGGACGTGCACGCGGCGCCGCTGATGTGCGCGGGGCTCATCGGCTTCCGGTGTCTGCGGATGGCGGGCGAGGGGGCTCGGCTGGGCTTGTATGGGTTTGGCGCCGCGGCGCACGTGCTCATCCAGGTGGCGCGTCACCAGGGGAGGCGCGTGTATGCCTTCACCCGGCCCCATGACGAGGCGGGACAGCGCTTCGCGCGGGAGCTGGGCGCGGTGTGGGCGGGCGGGTCGGACGAGGTGCCGCCGGAGCCACTCGACGCGGCCATCCTCTTCGCGCCCGTGGGCGCGCTGGTGCCCGCCGCGCTGCGCGCCGTGGACAAGGGCGGGGTGGTGGTGTGCGGGGGCATCCACATGAGCGACATCCCCGCGTTCTCCTATGACCTGCTGTGGGAGGAGCGCGTGGTGCGTTCGGTGGCGAACCTCACGCGCGCGGACGCGCGGGACTTCCTCGCGCTCGCGCCCCAGGTGCCGGTGCGCACCGAGGTCCAGCGATTCCCCCTGTCCCAGGCGAACGAGGCGCTGGCCGCGCTGCGCGAGGGCCGGATGCGCGGCGCCGCGGTGCTGGACGTGGGCGCGTCTTCAACGCATCCTCGCGGTTGACGGGCTCGCGGGGGGGGGCGACGCGGAGCGGGTCTCGTCGGGCCGGACGCCCCCATCACGGCATGACCATGACCTCCGTCGTCGAATCCTCCCGGGACGACCGTCCATGGGGAGGGGTGGGCTCGCTCGCGCTACCCGCGGTGTTCGTCGTCTGGGCGGTGCTGTGCGTGTGGCCGGTCTGGCTCCAGGCCGCGCGGGCCTGCTTCGCGTACTTCGACCTGGGCATCTACACGGAGGCCCTGGCCCGGTTGTCCTTCGCGGACCCGAATCCGTGGCTCAGCGGCCGGCAGGTGAACCTCTTCAACGACCACTTCGACCCGGTGCTGTGGCTCGTGAGGCCCCTCGCGTGGGCGCTGCCTCCCATGTGGGCCGGGCTGCTCGCGGAGGCGCTCTTCCTGCTGCTCGCGGCGCTGCCGCTGGTGTGGTTGCACGCGCGGGGCCTGTTGAGCCGCGGGGCCACGGCGCTGCTCGTCGCCCTCGTGCTCCTGAGCGTCGGCACGGTGGACGCGTTGAGGTACCCCATCCACCCCACCACCTGGGCCGCGATGCCGTGGGTGCTCACGGGCGTGGCCTTCCACCTGCGGCGCAACGGAGCGCTCGTGGTGGGGCTGGTGCTGCTGTTCGCCTGCAAGGAGGAGTTCGCCTTCGGAGGGCTGATGGTCGCCGTGGCGCTGGCGCTGCGCGGACAGCGGCGCTTCGCGGTGGGGGTGGCGTTGCTGTCGCTGGCGTGGCTCTGGGGTGTCTATGTCCTGAGGCCCTGGTGGCTGGGACCCACGCAGGGCTACGGGCACCGGCTCCTGGAGGGATGGGACGCCGGAGCGCTCGACTACCTGGGGCAGCGACTGTCCCCGCGGCACCTGTCGCGCATGGGGACGCTGGTGCTGGCCTTCCTGCCGCTGGCGGTCTGGATGTGGCGCGAACGACTGCATCCGGACTGGGCCTGGTTGCTGGTGCTGCTGCCCATGCTCGGCATCCGGTTGCTGGCCATGGCCTGGCGCCACCACTACGTCGCGCCCGTGGTCGCCGCGCTGGTGGTGGGCGTGTTGCCCGCGCTGCGCGTCCGGCGCCCGCCCGCATGGGTGATGGCCACCACGGCCGCGCTGCTGCTCACCACCAACCTGCCCAACCTGCGCCACGTCACGCGCACGGTGTTCTCCTCCGCCACGTTCCCGGAGCGGTGTCCCGGGGACTCCGAGCGCATGGCCAGCATCTCGCGGGGCCTGGACGTCATCGCCGCGCATCCCGAGGGCGCGGCGCTGCTGGGGGGCAACCTGCTGACTCCCGTGACGCGCCGTCGCGACGTCTTCATGGTGGGCGGTCCCCAGTCGACCGCCGACACGGTGTACGACTGGGTGTTGGTGGAGAAGCCTCCGTCCGGAGACCCCTGGCCCCTGGCGGCGGAGCATGTCGACGCGCTCATCGCGGGCTGGCGCCTCGCGCCGGGCGCGCAGGTGCTCATCGACGACGCGCACGTGTTCCTGGCGCATGGGCGCTTCACCGCGCGGTGGTGACGAGGGTGGCCGGATGGGCACGGGGCCGCGTGCCCGTCTCCCCGTGCGGGATGAGAGCCCGCAGGGTGTGTAGGTGCCGCCCCTCTAGCGCTCGTGTGCTGGTGTGTCTGTGATTGCCGAACACTCCGTCGCATCCGCGAACGAAGTCTGGCGGAGGGCGTTATCCTTCCCGCGCTCCCGCCATGAATGCCCCGCGGCTCCAGGTGCTGCTGGTGGATGACGAGGCGTCCGTGCTCGCCACCGCCGCGGCCGTGCTCTCCGAGGACTTCGACGTCCAATGCACGCGCGACGCCGTGCAGGCGCGCAGGCGGCTGGCGCTCCAGCCCTTCGACGTGCTCTGCACGGACCTGCACATTCCCGGCGGCCCCAGCGGCATCCAGCTCCTACGCGAGGCGCTCGCGCACCATCCGCATCTGGCGGGCGTGCTCATCACCGGCTACCGTGAGTACCTGGACTGGAGGGACCGGCTGGATGCCCAGGGGCTCTTCTACCTGGTCCTCAAGCCCTACCAACCTCCGGACCTCATCGCGATGATCCGCCGCGCCGCGGAGGGCGCGCGCCTCAAGCGGGAGATGAGCCAGTTGTCCTCCGGGTTGGCGGAACGGAAGTGGAGCACCCGATGAAGTTTCCCGGCCCCGCGCGCGCGGGCGGGTGGGCGGTCGGCGTGATGTGGCTGGTGGTGGTGACGGGTGGCATGGCCCTGCTGGCCCGTCATTCCCTCACCCCGGGAGACACGAGGAGCGCGCCCGCGTCATGGCCCGAGGCCGCCCACCTGCCCCGGACCCCGGGCCGCCCCGTGCTGGTGATGCTGGCGCACCCCCACTGTCCCTGCACGCGCGCCAGCCTGGGCGAGCTGGAGGTGCTGATGGCGCACGCCGGGGGGCGGCTGGACGCGGTGGTGCTCTTCGCCGCGCCCCCGGGCACGGGCCGGGACTGGACCCGCGGCCCGCTGTGGGGGATGGCGGCGGCCATCCCCGGCGTCACCGTCCTCGAGGATAGGGGGGGCGAACGGGCGCGGCTCTTCGGCGCAGTCACCTCCGGCCAGTCCTTGCTCTATGATGCCTCGGGTCGGCTCCGCTTCCAGGGTGGGATGACCCAGGCGCGGGGGCATCGGGGTGACAACCCGGGCAGGTCCGCCGTGGAGGCGCTGCTGCGGGAGGAGGGCGGGATGGGCGGTCTGTCGGAACACGCTGTCTACGGTTGCGCGTTGGAGGACACGCCCGAGGCCCGGGCCCAGAACACCCCATGAAGCCCCAGGAGGACGCCCTCGGTTCGACATTGGCGCTCAAGGAACGCGCGGTGCTCCTCTTCCGAGAGCACCTGGACGTGGTGCGCCGCCGCACGGACCGGCTCTTCGCGGGGTTGATGCTCGCGCAGTGGGTGTTCGGGGTCCTCGTCGCGTTCTTCTTCTCGTCCTACGGTTGGGATGGCCGGGAGCGCGCCCTCCACGCGCACGTCTACGCCGCGCTCTTCCTGGGCGCGGCCCTCACGGTGTTCCCCATCGCCCTGGCGCGCTGGCGCCCCGGGGCGGTGCCCACCCGGCACGGCGTGGCGCTGGCCCAGATGCTGTGGTCCGCGCTGCTCATCCACCTGACGGGGGGCCGCCCGGAGACGCACTTCCACATCTTCGTCTCGCTGGCCTTCCTCTCGCTCTACCGCGACCCATGGGTGCTGCTGACGGCGACGTGCGCCATGGTGGTGGACCACGTGGTGCGCGGCGCGCTGTGGCCGGAGTCCGTCTATGGCGTGCCGGACCCGGAGGCGTGGCGCTTCCTGGAGCACACCTTCTGGGTGGGGTTCCTGGACCTGGTGCTGCTGCACGCCGGCCGCGTCATGCGGCGGGAGATGCGCGAGGTGGCGGTGCGCCGCGCGGAGCTGGAGCTGGCGCGCGAGCGCGAGGAGGCCAAGTCCGCGGAGCTGGACCGCGCGCTGCGCGAGCTCAGCGGCTTCCAGGAGCACCTCATCCGCGTGGAGAAGCTGGCCGCCGTGGGACAGCTGGCCGCCAGCGTGGGCCACGAGCTGCGCAACCCCCTGGCCGCCGTGCGCAACGCCCACGCCTACCTCTCCCGACGCCTGAGTCGCGACGCCATCGGGGCCGCGGATGACCCACGGGTCCCCCAGTTCCTGGGGGTCATGGAGCGCGAGCTGGGGGCGTGCGCGAAAATCATCTCCGACCTGCTGGATTTCGCGCGCGAGCGCCCGCCCGCGCTCCAGCCCTGCCCGCTGCGCCCGCTGGTGGACGAGGCCATTGGCGTGGTCCCTCCCCGCGACGGCGTGCGCATCCTCAACGAGGTCCCCGAGTCCCTGCCGGTGCCACACCTCGACAAGGAGCAGTTCCGCCAGGTCCTGGTGAACCTGGTGCAGAACGCCGTCGAGGCCATGCCGCCGGGGCGCACCGGACAGGTTTCAGTCCTGGCGGAAGGCGCGGAGACGGGGCCCTGGGCGATTCGCGTGATAGATGACGGGGCGGGCATCCCACCCGACGTGCTGCCCAAGATTTTCGAACCGCTGTTCACAACCAAGACGCGCGGCACGGGCTTGGGGCTGGCCATTGTGGCCAACATGGTGCAACGTCACGGAGGCACAATCTCTGTGCGAAGCGAAGCTGGACAGGGTAGTGAATTCCGCATCCACCTTCCGGCAACCGCGGCGGCGCAGGCCGCATGATGGAGGACGTGTCTTTGGGCCCCGCTCGCATCTTGTTGGTCGACGACGAGGAGGGGCTGCGCATCACGCTCGCGGCGAACCTGGAGTTGGAGGGCCACACCGTCCTGGAGGCCGCCAACGGCGAGGAGGCGCTGCGCCTGCTGGGTGAGCATCCGGTGGACGTGGTGCTCAGCGACATGCGCATGCCGGGGCTGCACGGGGTGGACCTGCTGCGCCGCATCAAGCAGGCGCGGCCGGACATGCCCGTGGTGTTGATGACGGCCTTCACCGCGGAGGAGCTGGTGGAGGACGCGCTGGCCGAGGGCGCCTTCACGGTGCTGCCCAAGCCCTTCGACGTGACGCACGCGCTGGACACCATCCTGCGCGCGGCGCGGGCGCCGCAGGTGCTGGTGGTGGACGACACGGAGCCGGTGGCGCGGGCCATGGTGCGCGCGCTGAGCACAGTGGGGCTGCGCGCGCGCGCCGTCTACAGCGGCGAGGAAGCGCTGTCGGTGTTGCGCTCCGGGGACTTCGACGTGTGCGTGCTCGACCTGGTCATGCCGGAGATGAGCGGGCCGGAGCTGGTGGCGAAGGTGAAGGCGGCGGACCTGTCCGTCGCGGTCATCGCCATGTCCGGCCACGTGGTGCCGGAGCTGTTGCGGCAGGTGGCGGCCCAGGGCGCGGTGGTGTGCATGACCAAGCCCGTGCCCCTGCGCGAGCTGGTGCAAGCCATTGCGCGCGTGCGAGGCCAACCGCGAGCGCAGGGGGCGGGGCCCCAGGGCGCGAGGAATTGACGGATGGAATCGCGCGCAGACCTCCAGGCGCGGGAACGAGCCGCGGTGGCGGACGTAGTGGCCTCCACCCTCCGGCATGACCTGCGCAACAAGCTCGCCAGCATCCGCAACGCCTCGTTCTACCTGATGCGCAAGATGCAGAAGACGGACGCCTGGGGCGCGGATGCCCGGGTGGAGGCCTTCTTCCAGCTCATCGACCGGGAGCTGGCCGCCGCGGAGGAGGTGCTGTCACGGCGCGCCCCCGTGGTGAGCAGCGAGCGGCCCAGCTGCCGCGCGCGCGACGCCGCCGAACGCGCGTTGACCGAGGCGCGTTTGAGCGATGGCGTGCGCGTGGAGCGCGACTTCCGCGACAACGGCAAAGTGCCGCTGGACCTGGAAGACCTGGCGTTGCTGGTGCGCTGTCTGGTGGACAACGCCGTGGAGGCGATGCCGCGCGGTGGAATGCTCGCGGTGCGGACGTGGGACGTTGAAGAAGGGGAGGGCGGCGTGGCGATCCGCGTGGAGGATTCGGGCGAGGGATTGGCGATGGAGGCCATTTCGCGGGCCTTCGAGCCCTTCTATTCGACACGTCCGGGCCACGCGGGCCTGGGATTGAACATCGTGCAGCGCTTGGTGCTGCGCAACGGCGGGAAGGTGGCACTGGATGGAGGCCCCACCGGGGGCACGCACGTGGAGGTGCTCTTCCTCCACCGTCCAGAGGCGGGGGCCAGGACGCGGCCCGCGAGCCAGGAAGAGACACGGGGGAGCAAGTGATGGAGACGAGCTGGACCTTCGGGCGATGCCTGCTGCTGGTGGAGGACGACCCGTCCAACCGGATGACCCTCGCGGCGCTGTTGGAGGAGGCGGGCTTCGCGGTGGTGACGGCGGGGTCGTATTCGGAAGCGGAGAAGTGGCTCAACCACCCCAGGCCGATTGATGCCGTGTTGTTGGACCAGAGCCTGGGAGATGGCTTTGGCACGGGGTTGATTCCGCTGGTGCGTCACCACATGCCGGGGGCGAAGGTGGTGTTCGTCACCGGGGCGGACAGCGCCATCGACATGCCGGTGGACGCGGTGTTCCGCAAGGGCGACCACTTCGAGGCGCTGCTGGCGTTCCTCTTCAAGTTGTTGCCCCAGCGCCCGCTGGGGATGTCGTCGTCCGCGTCCGGTCCGCGCCGCCCGTGAGGAAGGGTGGCGTCAGGGCGTGACGGGTGCGCCGGCCTGCGGGGCCGGCGGATTGTGTGCGAGGACGAGCCACCAGCGTCCCGCGCGTCGCTGGCACACGTCGGTGAAGTGGGCCACGTCGGTGAGCTCGGTGCCGTCGTCCAGGCGCACGCGGGCGCGCTGGCGGCCGGTCAGCACGCCGGTGTCCCCGAAGACGTGAGCGCGCACGGCCTCCGTCTCGACGGAGAGCAGCGTGCCGGGAATCGCGGCGATGCCGGCGAGGAAGCCCTCGCGGCCCAGCTCCGTGTCGTCGGGGGCGCGGAAGACGAAGTCCTCCGCGACGAGGTTCTCCAGGGCTCGTGTGTCGCGTGACTGGATGGCGCGGGCGACGGCGCGGTCCAGGTCGAGGAGCGCGCGGACGTCCTCGTCGATGGCGTGCGTGGACATGCTGGGAGGGCTCCGGGGGACTGCGGGGTGGCCGCTGGCGCAGGCGGACAGCAGGGCGAGGAGGCTCGGTAGCAGGACGTGGTGGGGGCTCACTCGCCGTGTTTGAGCATGGTCCCCGTGGTCCGTGCCAGGGGTGTGCGGCATGCGGGCCCGTCATGAGGCATGCGGAGGTGTGCCCGCGCCGAGCGGCTGTCGACGCCCATGTCGGTGCGCATGCGTGGCTCGGTGCCTGGGCCCATGTGCGCGGTATTCCAGCGGACAGGACGGTCCTCGCGGGAGGGCTCGTCGTTGAGGGGAGGACAGTCGCGCTGGCGCGAGCCCAGGCCGGCCCTACGTTGCGGACCCTGGCGCGGAACGGGCCGCGCGGTCGAGGGAGGGCGCATGGGCGAGCTGCTGTCAGGGGGCGAAGGGCGGTTGTGTACGCGGGGCGTGGGCACTCCTGGGACGACACGCGCGCATGCGGGCACGGAGCCGCTGGGATGCGATGAGCCGATGAGCGTGACGGAGGCGCTCGAGGACGACCTCGATGCGTATCTGGAGCGCGAGCTGCGCATCGAGCCCGTGGAGGAGGACGGCCCGCCGGATGGGGACGACTCCTCGCGTGAGTCGGACACCGGGATGCGCGCGCTGCTCGACCTGGCGGCGGAGGAGGCGCGGTGGTTGAGCGGGCTTCCCTCGCCCGGCGTCGCGGAGCCCGGGGTGGTGGAGCCGCCGGTGGTGATTCCCGAGTGGATGCGCGCGAATCCTCGCGTGAGCATCGCGGAGCCCGTGCGCGGGGCGTGGGCGCACGTGGACGAGGCGCGGGAGTTCGGGGACTCGTCGGGTGGAAATGCGCGCGCCGCCGAGGACGAGGGTGGGGCGTGGGCGGACGTGGGCGAGGTGCCCGCGCTCAACCTCCAGCAGCAGCCATGGGGCATCCGGATGGGGCCTCCGACGCCCGCATGGGGGATGTCGGTCCCCGAGCGGGTGCGCGGTCGCCCGCGCTCGCGGCTCGACCTGATGTCTGGTGTCCTGCTGGGCGTCGCGGCCGTCGGTGTGGTCGCGGCGGTGGTCCTCGGCGTCCTGAGCTTGCGCATCCTGGGATACGGCGGAGCGGTGCTGGGTTCGGAGGCCCGAGGCGGGGGACGCGTGCCGGGGGAGGTGTTCACGGACCGGGACGCGGCCTCGGGAGGGAGCGCGGAGCAGGGGCGCGCTTGGGGCGAGGCGCGGTCGCGGGGCGCGGGCTCGCTGGGCGGTGTGTCGCCGTCGCAGGGCTTGGGCGTCGCGGGCTCTCCGAGTGGTGTGACGCCATCGCAGGGACAGCTTCAGCCCCAGGGCTCGGAGGGCGTGGTCGCGCCGGCGGGTCTTTTGCCGTCGCAGGGCGCGGGCGTTACGGGTTCGCTGGATGGTGTGTCTCCGTCGCAGGGCACCGGCCTCGCGGGTTCGCTGGGCGGTGTGTCGCAGGGCTTGGGCCTCGCGGGCTCTCCGGGTGATCTGTTGCCTTCGCAGGGCGGTATGTCGCCGCCGCAGGGCACGGGCCTCGCAGCGGCAACAGGTGCGTCACCCGCCGGACAGGTGTCACTCCAGGACGTGGCGCCGGGTGGGCCCGCTGGCCTGGCGACCTCTCACGGGGCGATGAACACCGGCGCCACGGAGGCGCGTCCCGCGCTGCCCGACATGGGCGGAGCCTCCACGGGTGATGACGCGCGGAACGTCGCGCGAGGACTCCACGCGGACGGAGCTCGAACGGGCGACACCTCGTCGACCCGGGCGTTCGCGGGTCCTCATGGCGCGGACCTGATGGCCCGGCGTGACACCCTGGCGGTGAGGTCCGCGCCGCGCCGCGTGCAGGAGACCGTCGAACCAGCCGCCACGCGCTCCGAACAGGGCGAGACCCCCGCCGCTCCGCCCGAGGTGCGGGAGATGTCCTTCGACAGCGGCGACGTCGCGGGTGACGCCGCCGTCGCGACCGAGGAGGCGGAGGCCGCCGTCGAGACGGGGCCGGACGAGGCGTTCGCGCGGGAGCTCGGCTTCACGGAGGAGGCGGAGGCCGCGCGCGCGGAAGAGCAGGCCCCCGCGCGCACCGTCTACGTCCCGCCTTCGCTCGACGGCAAGGAGCACCTGACGCCCGATGACGTGCGCCAGGTCGTGGTGGCCAACCAGCCCGCCATCACCGCGTGCATCCGTCAGCATGCCCAGGACACGTCGGCGCAGAAGGGCGGGCGCTTCACCGTGCGCTGGTCCGTCCTCCCGGGCGGCGAGACGACGGGCGTCGCCATGGAGACGGAGTCGCTGCGCTCCACGCCGCTCGCGGGTTGCATCGAGGGCGTGGTGCGCGGCTGGAAGTTCCCGGTCCACCGCGTCCGGATGAGCGAGCCCATCCGCTTCCCGTTCGTCTTCTAGCCAGGACGACGCTCGCCCTATGCTACCCGTCGACGATGCGCGCGCCCCTCCCACCCGAGCCCGAGGCGGGCTCCCAGCCCACCGAGGTGCACGTCTGCCACAACTGCCGCGTGCGCCTGCCTCCCAGCCTCGGGGGCGTGGACCTGCCCCGGCGCATCCGCGAGGCCCTGCACAAGCGCGGGCTCGCCATCACCACCCGCGTGCTCTCGTCGGGGTGCCTCGGGGAGTGTCCCCGGGGCCTCGTCACCGTGCTGGTGATTCCCCCCAGCGGCGCGGGGGCCCACGCGGAGCTCATCGACGCGGAGAAGGACGGCGAGGACCTCGCCGAGCTGCTCGAGCGGGAGGCCGCGCGAGCCGGGCGGCCTTGAGCAGCGCCTCCACCATGGGCACGCAGCTCGCCTTCCCCTGACCCGCGATGGCGTACGCGGTGCCGTGGTCCGGCGACGTGCGCGGCACCGGCAGGCCCAGCGTCACGTTGACGGTGCGCTCGAAGTCGAGCGCCTTCGCCGGGATGAGCCCCTGGTCGTGATACATCGCCAGCACCGCGTCGTACGTCTTGCCCACCTCGTCCGGCCGGGCGAAGAGTCCGTCCGAGGGGAGGGGCCCGTAGGCGTCCACCTTCGCCGCCCGCGCCTTGCGGATGGCGGGGCCAATCACCTCCACCTCCTCGCGGCCCAACAGCCCGCCCTCGCCCGCGTGCGGGTTGAGCCCCAGCACGGCGATGCGCGGCCTGCGCCCCACCACGGGCGCGAGCACGCGTGACAGCAGCTTCAGCTGCGCGGTGAGCCGCTCCACGGTGAGCAGCTTCGGCAGCGCGGAGATGGCCACGTGGTTGGTCGCCAGCGCGATGCGCACGCGCGGCCCGTCCATCATCATCATCACCTCCACGCCGAAGGCGTCCGCGAGCACCTCCGTGTGGCCCATGAAGGGGATGCCCGCGCGCGAAATCTGCTCCTTCGACACGGGGGCCGTGCACAGCGCGTCTACGTGGCCCGCGCGCATGGCGTCGATGGCGGCCATGACGTACGCGTACTGCGCCCGTCCTCCCGCGCGCGAGGGCTTCCCCGGCACGCGGTCCTTCTGGGCGAGGTGGGAGACCTCGACGACGGTGGGGCCCTCGACGCGCGCCAGCGCGCCGGGCGCGACGCGGGCATGACGGCGGAAGACGGGGAAGCGCTCCAGCGTGGGCCCGTCCCCGAAGACGACGGGGACCAGCGCGCGACGCACGGAGGGGAGGGCCAGGGCCGCGGCCGTCACTTCCGGCCCGATGCCCGACACGTCTCCCAGGGAGATGCCGACGAGGGGGAGGCTCACGGTGCCGGAGCATCCCCCGCGCGGCGGGTGGACGGCTACATCTTCACGTCGACGTTGGCCTTCTGACGCAGCTCCTGCACGTACTGGTCGAGGAACTTGTCCGTCTTCTCCGTGAGCAGCTTCGACTCCAGCTTCGGCCGCATCTCCTCGTAGGACTCGGCGGCCACCGCGCGCTTCTCCTCCACCTTCAGCACGTGCCAGCCGAAGTTGGTGCGCACCGGCTCGCTCACGTCTCCCTCCTTGAGGGCGAAGGCGACCTTCTCGAAGGCGGCCACCATGACGCCGCGCTTGAACCAGCCCAGGTCACCGCCGTCCGCGGCGCTCGGGCCCTCGCTGCGGGCGCGGGCCAGGGCGGCGAAGTCCATGCCCGGACGCCGGGCCTCCTGGGCGATGCCGTCCGCCTTCTTGCGCGCGGCCTCCACCTGCTCCGGCGTGGCCTTGGGGTCCACCTGCACCAGGATGTGGCGCGCGTGGACCTCCGAATCCTCGCTCTCCGCGCGCGCGTACTGGTTGTAGGCCGCCTTCAGGTCCTCCTCGGTGACCTTCACCTTGGGGCCCACCTTCATGCGCAACAGCCGGTCGCGCAGGATGCGCTTGCGCAGCATGTCCCGGTACGACTTCATCGTCAGGCCCTCGCTGACGAGGACCTGCTCGAACTGCGCGTCGTCGGTGATGTTGTTCTGCCGGCGCACGTCGGCCACCAGCTCGTCCACCTCGCCCTCGGTGGCGGTGATGCCCATCTCCGTGATTTCGGACTCCATCAGCTTCTCGCCGATGAGGGTGTCCAGGGCCGTCTTCATCAGCGCGGTGCGCTGCTCGGCGCGCTTGCGCGGGTCCGGGTCGTTGATGCGCGACAGCTCCGGCGCGGCGCGCTGCTGCACCTCCGACATCGCGATGATGTCGCGGTTCACCACCGCGGCCACCTTGTCCACCAGCTCCGCGCGCGCCGTCGAGGCGCCCCCCAGGAGCGCCGCCGAAGCGACGAATGCCACCAGCTTCTTCATTCCGTGCATCCTTCCGCACCACACCGGGCCCGTCCAACCCGAAGACGGGCCCGCGATTGCGTCACTGCTTCGCCGCCTGCGCCGCCGCCGCGGGCTGCCCGCGGATGGCCTGCAGGGTGGCCTCGTTCACCTGGACCTGCGCCTTGTCCCGCAGCTCCTTCTCGAAGGCCTCCTGCGCCTCCGCCCGCTTCTGCTCCAGCAGCCGGGCCTCCATCCACTGCCGGGCCTCCGCCAGGTCCCGCTTCCGCGCGGGCTTGCGCTCCAGCACCTTGAACAGGTGGTAGCCGTACTCCGTGGACACCACGTCCGAAACCTGCCCGACCCCGAGCTTGAATACCACCTCGTCGAAGGCGGGCGGCATCTGTCCTCGGGGGAAGAAGCCCAGGTCGCCTCCCACCTTGGCGTCCGCGCTCAGCGAGTACCTGCGCGCCAGGTCCGAGAACTTCTTCCCCGACTTGAGCTGCGCCTGCACCCGCCGCGCCTCGTCCAGCCCCTTCACCACGATTTGCGCCGCGTGCACCTGCTCGGGCTCGTTCAGCTCCGCCTCGTGGGCGGCGTACCAGGCGCGCAGCTCCTCCTCCGTCACCGCCACGCGCGAGTAGACGTGGTTGGCGAAGAGCTTCTCGATGGTGAGCCGGCTGGTCTCCCGCGCGCGCAGCTCCGCCATGGACAGCTGGCCCTGGGCGAGCACCTCGTTGAAGTTGCCGGCCGGGTAGTCGCCCGACAGCCGCAGCACGCCCCGGTCCACCTCCTCCGGGGTGACGGTGATGTTGTTCTTGCGCGCCGCCTGCAGCAGCAGCATCCGGTGGATGTACGTGTCCAGCAGCGTGCGCTTGAAGGGCTCTATCTCCTCCGGCGTGCGCTGCGAGGCCTCCGTGGAGGCCAGCTCGCGGCCCAGCTCCTGCTCGAACTCCACGCGGGAGAGCGCCTCGCCGTTCACCGTGGCCACCACGGTGTCGTCCGTCGTCGTCTTGGGAGGCGTGTTGCAGCCCAGCCCCAGCCAGGACAGGGCGCAGGCCAGGGACAGGAGGGTGGCGCGGGTGGGAGGAAGGCGCATGCGCGAGATCCTGGGGGAAGGGTGGGGGCGACTCCCGAAGGTGTGGACGGGGGGCCGGGCTGGCAAGCGGGCCCTCATGGGGCGGGCACCGTGCCCGGGAGCGGGCCCGAGGGGGGACGCATGGGCGCCTGGACGTCCACGGGCACCTGGGCCAGCGCGTCCGCGTCCACGGAGAGCGACCAGCGCTGCTCCACGCGCGCCAGGTACTCCGCCCACGCGCGCGAGCGCTTCTCGCCCTCCAGCCGCACGCGCAGCTCCTCGCGCACGTCGTCCAGGGAGAGGTCCAGCGCGGGGCGGCGCGCGCGCAGCTTCAGCACGTGGAAGCCCTTGTCGGTGCGCACCACGCCGCTGAGGGCGCCGTCCGTCGCCAGCGCGCGTGCCGCGGCGGCCACCTCCGGGCCCTGCTCGCGGGCGAGCGCCTCGTCGGAGAGGAAGCGCAGGTCACCGTCCAGCGGCGCGGTGCGGGGCTCCTGGCTGTGCTCGCGCGCCAGCCTCCCGAAGCCCTCGAAGTCCAGCGGCGCCAGCGCGCGCGCCTGGGCCAGCAGCGCCTCCGCCTGGGCGCGCGCGGCGGCCTCCCTCGCCGCGTCGCCCCGGGGCGCGGCGAGGAAGACGTGCGACAGGCGCACCGTCTGGGGGCGCACGAAGTCGTCGCGGCGCGCGGCGTAGGCCCCCGCGAGCTCGTCCTCGGTGAGGGTGACGGGGGTCTCCTCCAGGCGGGCGCGCATCACCCGCGCGACGAGCGCGCGGCGCGTGGCCTCGATGACCTCCGGGTCGTCCTGGTAGCCCTGGGCGAGCGCGTCGCGCACCAGCAGGTCGAAGCGGGCCAGCGACTGCGCGTACTCACGGCGGGGCTGGAGGGGGACGTAGCGCTCGCGCAGCGCGGGGCTCATCTCCAGGAAGCGCCCGCCCAGCTCCTCGGCCGTGAGCGAGTCGCCGTCCCAGCGCGCCACGGCCCGCCCGCCCACGCCGCGCGTGTGGCGCAGGTCCATCACCACCTGTCCGGGGGCGACGTCCGCCGGGGCGCGACCGCACGCGGCGGGCGCCAGCAGGGCGAGGGTGACGAGGCGCGGACTCAGGCTCATGGGCAGGGCTTCCCGGTAGCACGGCGGGGGAGGTCGGACAACCCGGGCCGCCCGTCCCCTGTGCGCCGGCTCACGGCCGGGTCGCGTGCGCGGACAGGAACGCCTCCACCAGGGGGAAGATTTCGTCTGGCGCCCGGCGGCCCAGGACCAGGTCCGCGTGCCCGTAGTCCGCCCCGAAGCCGTGCCCCCGCCCGGCGACGAGGAACTTCACCGGCCCGCCCAGGTGCTCCTTCGCCCGCGCCACCGCCATGGGAGGGGCCAGCAGGTCCTTGCTCCCCGCCAGCAGGAGCATGGGCGTCCTCACCCCCGCCAGGGCCTCGCGGTAGTCGATGCCGCCGTCATACGACGTGAAGCGGTTGGTGGAGATCCACCGCGCGAACTGTCGCCCCACGCCCCCGGAGATGTTGGCGGGCACGTTGGCCAGCGCGCGCCGCACCACGTCCGTCTCCATGTTCTCCGCCAGCATCATGTACCGGCTCAGGGGCCCCGGGGGCGCGCCCAGCAGGGCGATGCTGGTCACCCGCCCGGTGGGGATGACCTTGAGCCGCAAGAGCGGCTCCACCTTCTGGATGAAGGTGCGCAGCCCCGGTTGCACCGCGAAGGTGAAGGGGCTGCCCAGGATGGCCGCCGCCCGCACCGGGGCCTGGGGGTTCTTCGCCAGGTGGGCGTACAGCATGAGGCCGCCCTTGGAGTGGCCCACCCAGAACACCTCCCTGGCGCCCGTGGACAACACCGTGCGCAACGCCGTGCGCACGTCGTGCTCCGCCTGGTCATCGAACGTGAAGTCCGAACACTCCCCCGACAACCCCCGGCCCCGCAGCTCCATCACCCACGTCTCGAAGCCCGACCGGGCCAGGTAGCGCGCCAGGCTGTAGTGCTCGTCGAAGTCCAGGTGGAAGCGGTTGGCGCCCAGCCCATGGCACAGGATGACGGGCTCGGCGTGCCGCCGCTCGCCCCGGGCGTGGTAGCGGCCCAGGGCGATCGCCGCGCCATCGTCCGTGGGGACCCGGTACAGCTCGTCCGGGCGGAATGTCAGCGTCAGCAGGCCTTCGCGGCCTCGCGCCATCGTCCGCGAGAAGAGGTCCGCCATCCGCCCCAGCCGCGCCACCGGTCTGCGTGTCACCCCTCCATCCTAAGCCGGTCCCCGGGGGGATGCCTCGTTCAATGCTGGGCATGCATCCCTGGCGGCAGGGCGGTTGCAGGGAGGAGGGCTCCAATCGGTCAGGAGGTCAGCGGATGCGACGGAACAGGGCACTCAAGGAGGCGTGGTCATCCTTCATTGCCACCGTTTTTCCCACAGATACCCTCTTTCGGGCCTTGAGGGTCATGGAGCGTCACCAGGTGGGGGTGGTGGGGGTGGTGGGTGAGCACGGCGGGTTGCTGGGGGTGATCAGCGAGCAGCACATCCTGGCGGCGTGGGGGGTAGATCCGCTGGCGCCGGTGTCGGCGGTGATGGCGAGGGTGGGGGTGCCAGGCGGGCGGCTGGGCTCCCGGTGGCCGCGCTTCTGCCTGCGGGGGCGTGGGCATGGCGGGGCTCGGACGGGGTGAGACGCGGTCCGGGGCGGGCGGTACAGTGCGCGGGCCGTGTCGGATGCCCCTGCCCGTTGGACCGTCTACATGCTGCGCTGCCGCGATGGCTCCCTGTACACCGGAGCCACCAACGACCTGGAGCGCCGGGTCGCCACCCACGGCAAGGGGCGCGGCGCGGCCTACACGCGGGCGCGGCTTCCCGTCACGCTGGTCTGGAGCGAGGCCGCGGAAGACCGGAGCGCGGCCCTCCGCAGGGAAGCCGCCATCAAGCGCCTGACTCGCGGGGACAAGCTGCTGCTGGTGGCCTCCGCGACTGCGAAAACGGCACGTCGTCGTCGCTGACGGACGCGCCCCACGTCATACCGGCGTCCGGGGATGACCGTTGATGGGAGACCGTTCGCGTCGCGAACTGACTTCCATCGTGGAAATCAGCCGGAATTGTCGGGGGCTCCCGATACCCGGAAGGAGGGTCACTCGTTACGGTGAAACCAATCTTCGCAGGGGGCAGTCCATGCTTCGGTCGCATCCGGGAGTCCTCGTCGCACTGGCCATCTCCTTCCTCGGGTCGGCGTGCGACGGGACGGTCAATCATCCTCCCGAGGTCAAGGCGGGGCCGCGGGCGAACACCCTCTCGGCGAAGCCCGGAGAGGTCCTCCAGCTGGTCCTGGAGGTGCAGGACCCGGATGGCGACGACCTGGAGTACCACTGGAGCCAGTTCCCCGAGGACCCGGCTGGGCGCTTCAGCGACCCCGGCGCACGCGCGCCCACCTGGACGGCGCCGCACGTGGATCGCCCGACGACGTTCGTGCTGCAGGTGAACGTGCTCGACAACGAGGGGGGCGGGGTGCTCGGCACCGTGCCGTCCGTGCTGGTCGAGGTCCCCTGAGCGTGGGCCTCAGGCCGGCGTCTGCGTCGCCGCGGGCGGCGGGGAGGACGGCGGCCGCGCCTGCGCCTTCTTCTTCATCCGCAGGGTGAACAGGACGCCCAGCACCAGGAAGACGACGGCGCCGATGCCCGCGCCGATGACCTGCCAGGTGAGCAGCTGCGAGGTGACGTTGCGCACCACCTCCGGGAGGTTGCACATCGTCTGGGTGGCCAGCGGCGTCTCGTTGTACCAGCCGATGGCGTGAGGCCCCACCCAGGAGGCGACGAGGGCCCCCAGCAGCGTCCCCGCGAGGACGAAGGTGAGCAGCGTCTTGGCGGTGTTCATTGCGGGTCTCCTCGGCTGGCGGCCGTCGGGCCGTCCTTAATATGCGCACGGGGCCCTGTCCAAGCGGGGAACGTGTTAAGGGAGGGGCGTGCCGCTGCTCCCGCTCGCCATCCTGTCCGGCCTCATCGCGCTGGTGTGCGCCGCCTTCCTCGTCCTCCATGCCTTCCGCCGGAGCGTGGGCACCGGGGTGATGGTGCTGCTCATCCCCTGCTACGTCTTCTTCTACGCCTTCAGCCAGTTCGAGCACCGCCGCAAGGGGCTCATCGTCTCCGGCTTCATGGCGTGCACCGTGCTCGCCGCGGTGTTCCTGGGGCTGGGCGCGCATGGGCTGGCCGTGTTGACCGCTCGCCCGCCGCCGGTCTTCTGACTCGCGCCGAGGGGCCGCGCCGCCTGGGACGCGTGGGGGACCTTTGACACAGACGACGCCGAGCACGGCGGCCCGGTGCGCCGGCCACCCGGACATCCTCGCCGTGGTGACCTGCGCGCGCTGCGGCGGCTTCCTGTGCGGCGAGTGCATGGAGCTGATGGAGGAGGCGCCCTACTGCAAGGCCTGCCTGGACCTGCTGACGCTGCAGCGCCCCCCTTCGCGGATGCTCGCGTCGGTGCGCAAGCTGGGGGTGCTGCTGTGGCCGTGCGGCTTCGTGTTTCCCCCGCTGTCGTTGGTGCTGGGCGTGGCGTGCCTCGTGCTCTCGGCGAAGGAGCTGCGGCGCTTCCAGCAGGGAGACCTCTCCTGGACGGGGCTGGCGCTGGCGAGGAGCGGCCGTCGCGTGGGCTGGTTCAACCTGGGGTCGACGGCCTGCGCGCTGCTTCTCTGGGCCTACCTGGCGGTCATCGCCTAGCTGGGACGCAGGGGGGACCCTTGACGCAGACGACTCCGAGCACGGCGGCGCGGTGCTCCAGCCACCCGGACATCCTCGCCGTGGCGACCTGCGCGCGCTGCGGTGGCTTCTCGTGTGGCGAGTGTCTGGACCTGCTCGAGGAGCAGCCCCACTGCGGCGCGTGCGTGGCCGTCCTGACGCGGGAGGAGGCTCCGTCCCGGGGCGTCGGGGTGGCGCGCAAGCTCGGGGTGCTGGGGATGATGCTCATCCCTTGCTCCATCGTGATTCCCGTCCTGCCGCTGGTGCTGGGCGGCACCAGCCTGGTGCTGGCGAAGCAGGAGCTGGGGCGCATCCAGCGCGGGGAGCGCTCGCGGGCGGGGCTCGAGCTGGCGCGGGAGGCCCAGGCCATGGCCTGGCTCAACCTGGGCGTCCTGGCCGCCTCCCTCGTGCTCTGGGCCGTGCTCGTCGTCGCCAGCTGACCCGCGGGCTCACACGCCCCGGGCGTTCGGGTCCCAGAGGTACTTGTGCATCTGGAGCTGGAAGCGCACCGGGAGCCGGTCCTCGATGGCCCACTCCGCCAGCTCGCGCGGGTGCAGCTTGTCGAAGACGGTGGAGAACAGCAGGGCGAAGGGCCGCTGCGCCAGCCGGTGCTCGGTGATGAGCGCGCGCGCCCAGTCGTAGTCCTCGCGCGAGCCGATGACGAACTTCATCTCGTCGCGCGCGTTCATGGACTCGAAGTTGCGGAAGTCGTTGCGGTCGCACTCGCCGGACGAGGGCGTCTTCATGTCCACGATTTTGTGGACGGCCGGCGGCACGAGGCGCACGTCGATGGCGCCGCTGGTCTCCAGCAGTACGGTGAGCCCCTCGGCGAGCAGCGCCTCCATGAGCGGGTAGACGCCGGGTTGGAGCAGCGGCTCGCCGCCGGTGATTTCGACGCGGGGCGTGCGCTGGGCCAGTACCTGGGCCACGACGTCCGCGTTCTTCATGCGTTTGCCGCCGTGGAAGGCGAACTCGCTGTCGCAGTACGTGCAGCGCAGATGGCAGCCGGTGAGGCGCACGAAGCCACACAGCAGGCCCGCGTGCGAGGACTCCCCCTGGAGCGAGAGGTAGATTTCCTTCACCACCACGGAGTCGGCGGAGGGGACGAGGCGGGGCTCGATGCGGGGACGCGCGGCGGGCATGGCTTCTTCGTGCGACAGGGGGAGAATCGCCGCTTCAACCCCAGTCGACCCGGCGAGGTCAAGCAGGGAGCGCATGGCGCCGTCCGGGCGAGGCGGGCCCCGGCCGCCTCCCCGGCGTGTCCCCCCTCACGTCCCGGTGGGCGGGGACTCCGGCGAGCGGTGGTGCACGGGGCACGTCCGGGGGAAGGTGCCCAGCTTCTCCACGTCGTAGCCCTGGGGGTAGGTGCGGACGTTGGGCAGGTGACGGCCGTAGAGCGGCTCCTCCCGAGGGGACAGGAAGTAGCGCACGAACTTCCCGCGCAGCTTGAGCGCGGCGCGGGACACGAAGCGGCTGAGCCCGGAGGGGCGCTCGTAGCGGAAGGCGTCCAGCAGGAAGTCCTCCATCAGCGAGCGCGCGAACAGCCGCACCAGCCGCTTGGGCGCGCGGTTCGAGGGCGGGAAGGTGGTGAGCAGCTCCAGCGTGGCGTCCGCCACCGCCCGCGCGCGGTCGTCGTAGGCGAAGTTGCGCGCCTCGTAGTCATCCATGAGCGTGGCGAACGCCGCGTAGGTCTCCGGGATGTCGCGGATGCCCATGTGGCGGCCCACCTCGCGGTAGTAGCGCGTCCAGGCCTCCACCTCGTGCGGGGTGAGGGGACGCCAGCCGTATTGCGCGAGCCAGCGCACGGGCGTCACCACGAAGGTGGAGAGCACGTAGCGCATGTCGTCGTTGGAGATGTCGTAGGCGCCGTGCATCTGGTTCATGCGCCGGAAGGCGGCCCGCCCCTGCTGGCTGGCCATGCCGTGCTCGAGGATGGTGTCGAGGATGAGCACCGTGTCGTCGTAGCGCTTCTGGGTGCGCGCGGTGAACTCGCCCGTCTCGTGCAGCAGCACGCCGATGCTCGGCACCGCGTAGGTGCGGAACAGGGCGAAGCTGAGCGCCTGGTTGATGTCCCAGGGGAACTCCTGGGTGCCGAGGAGGCGGACGATCTCCTCGTGCTGCGTCGTGGCGTCGAGGCGGTCGGTACGGTCTCGGAGCGCGAAGCGATTCATCCGGCACCTTCCTGGGAGGGGTCGACCCGGGGGAGCCTAGCGCAGCTTCCGCCGCGGTGCGGCGTAGGTGGGGCGCTCAGCTCCCTTGCGGGCCGGCCTTCACCCGGTCGACGAAGGCGTCGATGAGGTGACGGGCGATGCTCAGCCGGGGAGGGATGGGGGGCAGGGCGTCCGGGTGGAACCAGTCGGCCTCGACGATCTCCTTCCCGTCCACGTGGAGCTCGCCGCCCGCGTATTCGGCGGTGAAGCCCACCATGAGCGAGCGCCCGAAGGGCCAGGGCTGCGAGCCGAAGTACCGGATGTTCTTCACGTCGACGCCGACCTCTTCCTTCACCTCGCGGGTGACGCACTCCTCCAGCGACTCCCCGGCGTCGACGAAGCCGGCCAGGGTGCTGAACATGGGCATGGGGAGGGTGGCGTTGCGCGCCAGCAGCATCCTGTCGCCGTGCGTGACCAGGACGATCATCGCGGGGGAGATGCGCGGGTAGAACGGCGTGCGGTCCACCGGGCAGCGGCGGGCGCGCTCGCCGGGGACCAGCTGCGTGGGCTGGCCGCAGCGGCCGCAGAAGCGGTGGGTGACGTCCCACTCCGCGATGGCGAGCGCGCGCCCGGCGATGGCGAAGCGCGCCTCGTCCAGCCGGTTGTAGAGGGTGCGCGCGGGCACCAGCTTGCCGCCGTCGGGAGGCGTGAAGCCCTCCGGGGGCAGGGGCGCGGCGTAGCAGTCCACGCCCTCCAGCGCGCCCAGGTAGTGGGCCTGGGCGGCCAGCTCCGGGAAGGCCGCGCCGGTCGGGAGACTGATGGCGCCGTCGCGCTCCAGCACGAGCAGCTCCAGGCCGCGCGCGAGGAAGAGGAGGGCACCGTCCCGGGGACGGTCGGGGGGCTCGTGGCTGGGGACGAAGAGGGGCGCGGGGCTCACGCGGCCACCTTAACGGTCCCGGGCCACGGGCGCAGGCCCCGTTTGCTTCACGGCGAGGCCGGCTGGGCTCGCGGTGTGCGCGACGAACTCTCGACGGGACAGGGACATGGTGGGCGCCTCGGGGGCTTCAGCGGGTGCGCCGGCCCGCGAGCAGGCCGTCCAGGGTGAGCCGGGCATCGGACGCGCGCGAGAGCAGGACGAAGTAGGCGAGCGCGTAGAGCAGCTGGAGGCCCACGGTGTTCCACTGCTGCCGCAGCGACTCGCCGAAGGTGAGCATCGCGATGAGGGCCCCGCCCGCCACCAGCGCGAGCCGCAGCCGCAGCCCGAGCAGGATGAGCAGCCCCACCGCCAGCTCGACGAAGGGGAGAACCAGGGCGAAGGGGCGCACCGTCCACTCCGGCAGGGGCGTGCCGGTGAAGCCCTGGACGAGGCTGTCCGCGAAGGCGCCCGGCGCGGCCACGCGCACCAGCCCGTGCGTCAGGATGTTCAGCCCCAGCACGAGGCGCAGCACGCCATGCGCGAGCTGACGGTCGTCGAGGGCGGACACGCGAGCGGCCGTGCGCTCGGCGCGGGACTGCGCTTCGGGGGGCTCCAGGTGGGCGGCGGTCGGGGTTCGGGGCTGCAAGGCATCCTCCCTGCTCGCCATGGCGAGCACAGGTCCGGCGCGGGGAGCGCGCCGTCACGTGTCCCTGAATGCGCCACCCCAGGACGCCTTGAACAGGCGCGGCGGATGCACGACATTCGTGCTGGAGGAGCACGAATCATGGCGGGGCGGGATCGCTTCGAGTCGCTGAGGACCTTCGTGGAGGTGGCGCGCGCGGGCAGCCTGGCGGGCGCGGCGCGGGTGCTGCGTCGCGCGCCGTCCGTGGTGAGCCGTGAGCTGGGCGCGTTGGAGTCACGGCTGGGGACGGAGCTGATGCAGCGCACGACGCGCCGGCTCCAGCTCACCGCGGCGGGGGAGCGCTACCTGACGCACGCGCGCGGCATCCTCGAGGCCCTCGACGAGGCGGAGCGGGACCTCGCGGAGCAGGGCGTGCCTCGCGGCGTGCTGCGCGTCTCCGCGCCGCTCCTCTTCGGCCAGCACGTCCTGGTGCCCCTGGTGGACGACTTCCTGCGCGCGCACCCCGCGGTGGGGGTGGAGCTGGTGCTGGAGGACGCGCTGGTGGACCTGGTGCAGGGCGGCGTGGACGTGGCGCTGCGCATCGCGCCCCGGCTGGAGTCGAGCGCCCTGATGGTGCGCCGGCTGGGCGTGCAGCCCTACGTGTTGTGCGCCAGCCCCGCCTACCTGCGGGAGCAGGGCGCGCCTCGCCGCGCTCGGGACCTGGGCGCGCACGAGGTGCTGGTGCCGATGCGGGGCCCCGCGGCGCGTCCGCTGGAGCTGCGCCACGCGGGGCGGACGCAGGAGGTGCGGCTGTCCAAGAGCCGCTTCCGCACCAACCGCGTGCCCGCGCTCCACGGGGCCGCGCTCCGGGGGCTCGGCATCGCGGAGCTGCCGGAGTACCTCGTCGCTCCCGACCTGGCGTCCGGCGCGCTGGTGCGGGTGCTGGCGCCGCTGCGGCCGGTGTCGCGCCACGTCTGCGCGGTGTACCTGCGCCGCACCGCGATGCCGGCGCACGTGCGCGCCTTCCTCGACTTCATGGCGTCCCGCATGGCGGAGCGCTTCCCCGCCGAGGAAGGCGCGTGAGGCTGGCGGCTGCTCAGAGCGTCGACTGCTCGATGAGCTCCACGCGGTAGCCGTCCGGGTCCTCGACGAAGGCGATGACGGTGGTGCCGTGCTTCATCGGCCCCGGCTCGCGCACGACCTTGCCACCCGCGGCGCGGATGGCGTCGCACGTCGCGCGGATGTCCTTCACGCCCAGGGCCACGTGGCCGTAGGCGGTGCCCAGCTCGTACTTCTCGACGCCCCAGTTGTACGTCAGCTCCAGCGCGGGGTGCGTGTCCTCGGGGCCGAAGCCCACGAAGGCCAGGGTGAACTTGCCGTCCGGATAGTCGTGGCGGCGCAGCAGCTTCATGCCGATGACCCGGGTGTAGAAGTCGAGCGACTTCTCCAGGTCGCCCACGCGCAGCATGGTGTGAAGGATTCGCATGCCGCGCTTCATAACGCCCCACGCGCCAGCCGTCGCGGGTGGAGCGCGGGGCGCGCGCTCAGGGTTGCCCGGAGGACTCGTCCACCCACCCTCTGGGTGGAATGCTGAACGAGCCCACGGGGACGCGACTGTCCGGAATCTCCTCCCCGTTGGCCCCGAGGGCCGTCACGCGGGTCTGGTCGCCGCCCTCGTGCCACAGGCCCACCAGCACCTTCCACTCGCCGAGCATCGGCCGGGGCAGCGCCACGGAGAAGGCGTCCCGCAGCAGCGCGCCCCTCGGCGCGTCCCCGAGGAACCACGTGCCGCCCACCACGGCGTGGTCCGCGCTCACGCGGCCGCCGTCGGGCGCCATGACGTGCACGAAGATGCCCACCGAGCGGGGCACGGGGCCCGTCACCCGCCAGTACAGCACCAGGTGCGCCAGGCCCTCCGCGTCCGGACCGGGCGGCAGCCGCGCGGCCACCAGCTCCACCGGCACGTCGAAGCGCGCTCCCACGGGGACGGCGTTCGGGGGAAGCTCCGGCGCCAGGAGCGGCGAGCCGTCGGGGTTGTTGAACCGGGGCGTGGCCACGGGCTCGTGCCACGCCTGGGCGACGAGGACGCCCGCCACGAGCGGCAGGGCGGCGATGCCCGTCGCCCGGGGGCCCGTCAGCAGCCGCGCGCCGCGCTTCGTCCGCCACGCCACGAACGCGAGCCCCGCCCACGACAGCGCGGACACCAGCGCGCCGCCGACGCCCGAGCGCGGCACGAAGCGCAGCACCACCCGGTGCTGGCCCTGGGCGAAGCGCACGCCGAGCAGTCCGTCCTTCGAGAACACCTCGCCCACGGACGTCTTCCAGCCCGGATGCCAGTTCTGGTTGACCAGCAGCGTCGCGGGCCGCGTCGCGTCCACGTCCACCGTCACGCGGTTGGGCGTCCACTCCACGCGGCGCGCGGTGCCCGCCGTGGGGTCCTCCAGGTACTCCTCCTGGGGCAGGTCGCCGCGCAGCTTGTCGGACATGGGCACGGGCCACGCCTCGCCGCAGGCGATGGAGCCCCGGTTGAGGGCGAGGAAGTGGCCCTGCTCCCAGCGGTTGCCGCGCGCCTGGGCGAAGGGCTGCTCGTGCTCCGTGGGCGCGGGCACCAGCTGCGTCCAGCGCGTGAGGTTGTCGAAGGCCCGCCACTCGACGCCCCAGCCCGCGAGCGCCAGCCCACACGCGAGCGCCGCGGCCCACGCCTCCCGGGGCTTGCGGCCCGAGCGCGCCAGCAGCACCGCGAGCCCCAGCGCCGCCAGCTCCGCGAGGAACAGGCCGGCGGGGACGAGGAAGCGCTCGGGGTAGCGGAACGTCTCGAAGATGGGCAGGGCGCGCAGGCCCTCGAACAGCGAGGGCGACGCGTCGTAGCCCGCGGCCATCCACACGCACAGCCCCGCGACGATGGCGGGGAACAGCGCGCGGCGCCGGCCCAGCACCAGCGCGACGAGCACCAGCGCGAGCGCGACGGGCGCGAAGAAGAAGTTGCCCCGGTCGCTGAAGCCCGAGCGCGCCGGGAGCTGGAGCAGCATCTCCATCAGCGCCGGGAAGGAGTTGCCCGGCGTGCCCGCCATGACGCGCGGCGAGGAGCGCATCGTCTCCACCAGCGGCCACAGCCGGTACGCGCAGGCGCCCAGCGTGACGAGGGCCGTGGCGGCCAGCGCCCACAGCGCCTCCACCCGCCGCCGCGCGCCGCGCAGCCCGTACAGCGCGCGCCCCGTCTCCAGCGCGACGAAGAGGGCCCCCATGGGCACCGGGTAGGTGCCGCCGAAGCCCAGCAGCAGCGCGAAGACGGCCGCCACCACCGCCACGCCGGACACCGCCCCCTCGGCGGCGCGCCGCGCGCCCCACAGGAGCCACGGCATCAACAGGAAGCCCGCGAAGTTGAGCCAGCCGATGGACCAGGCCAGGGCGGTGAAGCTCGTCAGGCCGAACAGGGGCGCGGCGAGCAGGGCGCCCAGGGTGGAGCCCACGCGCCGGCGGGCGTAGCGGAAGAAGCCCTCCATGCCGAGCACGAGGAAGGCCCACAGCACCAGCGGCTCGGCCCGGCGCGCGCCCACCAGGGCGGACAGCCCCATCGTCGGCGCGGACACCCGCGTCTGCGGACTGCCCAGCGCATACTGCCCGCCGCAGGACCAGGGGTTCCACAGCGGGAGCTGGCCGTAGCGCGTCACGGTGCGCGTGCCCGCGTCCTCGTAGGAGTGCAGCAGGTGCGCGTCGCGGAAGTCGTTCATCCCGCCGGCCTGCTCCAGCGGGCGCCAGCACGCGACGAGCGCGACGAGGCCGAAGAGGGCCAGCCGCACGCTGGTGAGCGAGGCGGCGTGGTGGGCGGCGCGCAGCAACCGGGAGGCGAGGGCGGTCATGGGGAGGACGGGGCGCCGGAGGTCAGTCGTAGAAGGGGCGGGGCTTGCACGGGCTGGCGGTGGCCTTGCGCGGCGGCGACACGGGCGCCGCGTGCAGCTCCGCGTCGATGGCGCCGAACACGTCCGTCACGGGGACGCCGCGCCGGGAGGCCTCGCCCAGGACCCACTGCCGCTCGTACGCGCCGAAGTCGTCGTCCTGGGACCAGTGGTCGCCGGGGAACGAGCGGCGGTTGCGCTCCCGCCATGCGGGCTCCGAGCGCGCGGCGACCTGGCCCAGCTCCGCGCGCTCCGCGTCGGACAGGCGCCGCGAGGGTTGGGGGACGTGGGCGGTGGTGGCCCGCGCCAGGGCCACGGCGCCCAGCCCCGCGAACACGAGCCAACCCGCGGTTGCCACGCGCCGCCACCGCGCCCGAGTCGTCGTCATCGTCATGGGCCCACCCGCCGCCGGTCGGTCGGCGGACTCCTTGGGGTGGGCTCTACTCCAACTCCCCGGGTCCCTTCACCCGGATTCCGGGGTGGGGGAGGGGGCGGCGGAGCGCTCCGTCGGGTCGCGTGGGGGCGCCCGGACCGTCAGCCGCGCTCGCCGTCGTCGGCGTCCGCCTCCAGCTCGTAGGGGTTGGCGAGGAGACGGTGCGCGCCCTCCATCATCTCCACCACCAGCTGGCCGGCCGGCAGGATGCTCTCGATGCGCGCCATGCTGGCGCCGCTGGCGGGCAGGTTCATCTCCTCCAGGTCGCCCGTGGTGTCGGGCGTGGGGACGAAGGCGCTGAAGCGCGGCAGCGTGTACGGCACGTCGCCGTCGGGGACGCCGGGCAGAAGGCGCGTGGTGCCGATGGTGTCCAGCGGCGTGCCGGGGACGCGGTCCTCGCGGCCCACCCATTCGCGCACCACGCGGTTGCGCAGCACGCGCTGGCGCTGGTCGGGCCACTCCGGGCCGAAGAGGGTGGTGAAGTCCGAGTCGCGCGTGTCGCCCTCCACCAGCTTCTGCTTGTAGCCGGGGTGCGCGTACGCCTCCACGGAGGCCACCATGCGCGTGCCCACCCAGACGCCGTCCGCGCCGTGGAAGAGGGCGCGCGCGGCGCTGAGTCCATCCGCGATGCCGCCCGCCGCCAGCAGCGGCAGCTCGCCCACGACGCCGCGCAGCTCGCGCACCAGCTTCAGCGTGGGCGTGGTGCCGCGGTTGTGCCCACCGGCCTGGCGCCCCTGGGCGATGACGCCGTCCAGGCCCAGCGCCAGCGCCGCGCGCGCGGCCTCCACCGAGCCCACCTGGACCCAGACCTTCGTGCCCACGGCGCGCAGGTCGCGCACCCAGTCGGACGGAGGGAGGTTCCAGTGGAAGGCCACCACCGGCACGCGCGCCTCGAGGCACGCGTCGACGTGCTCGCGCGTGGTGAGGTCGCCCTGGCGCGCGCGGTCGATGATGAAGTCCACGCCATAGGGGCGTCGCGTCCCCGCCTGGATGTCGCGCAGCCGGGCGCGCAACGCGGACGCGGGCTCCGGGGCCGCGCCGAGCATGCCCACGCCGCCCGCCTCCGAGACGGCGATGACCAGCGGCGGGAGCGCGACGAACGCCATGCCCGCGCTGACGAACGGGTAGTGCACGCCCAACGAGCGCGTCAGGCGCGTGCGCAGCGTGTTGCCCTCCAGGACGTGGATGGGCGGGCGTCGCGGCTCGGCCGCGTCCTCTGGAGCGGAGACCTCGTCCTCGAGCTCGCCCTCGGCCCGGGGGCCCGGAGGCGGAGAGCGTCTGTCGTTCGTTCCGTTCATCGTGTCTCCTCGATGTCCCTGGCTCCCTGGCTGCACGGAGGTTACCAGCATCCCCGGGAGATTGAGGTCAGGGGCAGGGAGCACGGAGGTGGGGCAAGTGGACCGGGAGGCGCCGCGGATGTCGGGTGGTGAGCACCCAGGCGTCGCCTACGTGTCGAGTGACTTGCGCATGTTCCGGTGGGGGATGCCCACCTCGGTGTAGGGCTCGCCGTACACGGTGTAGCCCAGGCGCTCGTAGAAGCGGATGGCGGTGTCGCGCGCGTGCAGATGGACGTGGGTGAAGCCGCGCCCGCGCAGCGCCTCCTCGAGCCCGCGCACCAGCCGCGCGCCCAGGCCCTGGCCCTGGAGATGGGAGGCCACCGCCATCTGGTAGAGCCGCCCGCCGCGCGCGTCCTCCGGGTGGAAGAGGACGCACCCCAGCACGGTGTCCCCCTGGTGGGCGACCAGGTGGAGGCTCTGGGGTTCGAAGGGGAAGGTGACCTGCTCGCGCGTGAAGCCCAGCGGCTCGCGCAGCACGCGGAAGCGCAGCTCCAGCTCCCCCGCGTACAGCGGGTGGCCGGGCTGGATGAAGGTGAGCGTCGGGGGAGGCGTCATGAGGCGCGGCGCCTAGAACGTGCCGGTCAGCTGGAGCGTGAAGGTGCGGCCGTACTGGGGCACGGGCGCGATGGAGTTCTCCTGGGACACGGGGATGGAGTACTCCGAGTCGAGCAGGTTCTGCACGCCGGCGAAGTAGCGCAGCGGGCCGTAGTCACCGGACAGGCCGAAGCCGATGATGAGCGCCTCGCCGCTGTCCGCGCCGCCGGCGCCCGTGGGGCGCGCGCTCTGGTAGACGGCCTGCGTGGCCAGGCGCATGTCGCCGCCGCCAATGGGCATCAGCAGGCGACCGGAGACCAGGTGCGCGGGGGACGCGTTCGACACCTCCTCGGAGGCGTTGCGCAGCGACACGTACGAGTAGCTCATGTCCACCAGCAGGTAGCGCCCCGGCTGCCAGTGCACGCCGGCCTCCGCGCCCCAGGCCAGCGTGGTGCCCGGGTCGTTGACGAAGCGCAGGCACTGTGTGTTCTGGCACTCCTCGGAGGGCTCGGCGTCGGCGCGCAGCTGCACCAGCTTGGAGATGCGGTTGTGGTAGCCGGCGACCGTCAGGCGCAGCTCGTCCGTGAGGTCGTGCGAGTGCTCCAGCTCGAAGGTGGTGATGGTCTCCGGGTCCAGGCTCGCCGGGGGCGCCTGCGTGGTGTAGTCCCTGTAGTAGAGCTCGTAGATGTTCGGCGCGCGGAACGCGTTGCCGGCCACCAGCTTGGTGAGGCCCGCGTCGTAGGGCCGGGCGATGACGGCGACGCGAGGCGTGAGGGACGTCGTGTCGATGTCGGTGTACCGGTCCAGGCGCAGGCCGACGGAGAGGCTCAGCCGCGGGTGCAGCCGCCACTCGTCGAGCAGGTAGGCGGACATCAGGGTGCGCTGCCGCTCTTCCAGGTCCGAACCCTTCGCCGTCTGGCGCACGCTGAGCTGCTGCTGCAGCTCCATGCCCAGGGTGAGGCGGTTGCCCTCGAACAGGCCGATGCGCGCGCGCAGCTCGCCGCTGGCCCAGTCCGCGTCGCCGCCCTCGGTGTTGGCGCCGCCCGCGTCCTCTTCGTAGATGTAGATGCCCTCGTAGCGGCTGAGGTCGAACGAGCCGCGCGCGGACAGGCTGAAGCGGTCGTTGAACTCGTGCTCGTAGCGGGCCTCGAGGAAGGCGCGCAGGTCCTCCACCTTGTTGCCGTCCGCGCCGACGACGGTGTTGTAGGGCGCGGTGGGCAGCTCCTTGGAGCGCACGTTGAGCTGGGCCTGGAAGGACAGGTCCCCCAGGCGCGCGCGCAGCGAGCCATTGGCGGAGCGCTCCGCGTCGAGCCCGGAGATGAGATAGGTCTCGCTGGTGTCGGGCACCAGCCGGGTGGTGTCCGCGCCGGACGCGGTCATCGCGGAGGCGCTCACGAGGATGGAGCGGGTGCCGCGCTCCCACGCGGCGGTGGCGTGGCCCCGGGTGGTGCCCAGCGCGCCCACGGCGCCCGTCACCTCCAGGTGCTTGTCCTCGCCGAGCGACTCGCGCGGCACCACGTTGATGACGGCGAAGAAGGCGCCGGTGCCGTACAGGGCGCTGCCCGGGCCGCGCACGACCTCGATGCGATCCACCTCCAGCAGGTCCACGCTGAGGTCGTGGGCCGCGTAGCCCTGGCCCGCCCACACGTCGTTGATGGCGTGGCCGTCCCAGAGGATGAGGACGCGGGTGTTGAGGTCCCCCGGCGGCGAGAAGCCGCGCACGCCCAGGTACGTATAGGTCCGGTCGTCGGTGAGGTAGAAGCCGCGCACGCCGGAGAGGGCCTCCGCGAGGGTGCGCCAGCCGAAGGCGCGCAGCTCCTCCTGGGTGAGCACGGTGGTGGAGGCGGGCGCGTCGTCGACGGCGACCAGGCTCTTGGACGCGGCGCGGACCGGCGGCGGCGCGTAGCGCAGCTCCGCGTGGACCTTGGCCTCCTGGTCCGGGACGATGGTGACCTTCTGGCGCAGCGGGCGCACCTCGCGGCTCTCCACCTCCAGCGTGTGCTCGCCCTCCGGCAGGGTGACGACGGTGGGGGTGAAGCCCGCGGGCTGGCCGTCCACGCGCACCGTGGCGCCGTCGCGGTTGGCGGTCACGACGAGGCGGCCGGTGGGCTTGTCCTGCACGCGCAGGGACACGGAGAGGGGCACGGTGCCGTCGGCGGGCACGTCGACCACGTACTGGCCGGGGGCGTAGCCGGGGGCGCGCACGTAGAGGATGCGCTGGCCGGGGGGCAGGCGGATGCGGCCGGGCAGGCGGGAGATGACGGCGCCGTTGGGCGAGTCACGCACCTCCGCGCCCTCGGGCGTGCCGGTCAGGTCCACGCCGCCGGTGATGAGGAACAGGTCGAAGTTCTGCTCCGTCTCCTTGCCGCGCGCCACGGTGACGGTGGCCTCGGTGGGGCGGAAGCCCTCCTTCTTCACCATGATTTTGTGACGGCCCGGCGACAGCGCGAGCGTCTGCGGAGAGCGGCCCCGGCTGCCCAGGTCCATGCGGTCCACGTAGACGTCCGCGCCCTTGGGCACGGTGGTGACGCGCACCAGGGCCACCTTGGGGCGCAGCCGGTCCAGCGAGCGCGACACCTCCGCCGCGTCCTCGACGGGCAGGTCCTCGGTGAGCAGGTCGTTGTAGTACCGGTACGCCTCGTTGAACTTGCCCAGCGCCTCGAAGCAGCGCGCGATGTTGAAGAGCACGTTGCGGTTGGGCACCAGCCGGTAGCTGGTGAAGTACGAGCGCAGGGCCTCGGTGTACTGACCCTTGGCGTAGGCGTCGTTCCCCAACTCGAAGGCGATGTCGGCCTCGTCGGCGTTGTTGTCCGCGTAGGCGGGCGCGGACAGGAGCAGGAGCGACAGGACGAGGAGGACGGAGCGGTTGGGAAGCATGGGACGGTGACATTCTTCCCTCTCTGGAATGGCAGGTCCATGGGGGGCTTTGGGTGGGCCGTCGGATGTCAGACCCCCTGAGTAGGAAGAAGTGGACACGCGGTATGGGGTGGGGTTCCACTTCGGGAGGCGGCGGGCGTGATGGAAGGGTGGGATGTCGGAGTCGTGAGGAGCGAGGGAATGGGTGAGGGACCGAAGCGCCCCGCGACGTATGAGGACCTGGTCGCACTGCCGGAGCACCTGGTCGGGCAGATAGTCGACGGGGAGCTCATCGTCATGTCCCGGCCGGCGAGCGCGCACGGCAGGGCCAGCTCCCGCTTGTACGGCGAACTGTACGGTGTCTTCGAGCGAGGACGCGGGGGACCAGGCGGCTGGCTCTTCATCGTCGAGCCGGAGCTGCACTTCGGCCAGGACGTGCTGGTGCCGGACCTCGCGGGCTGGCGGCGGGAGCGGATGCCGGAGATGCCGGACGTGCCGTTCTTCACGCAGGCGCCGGACTGGGTCTGCGAGGTGCTCTCGCCGTCCACGGCGACGCTGGACCGTGTGCGCAAGAAGCGCATCTACGCGCGGGAGGGCGTGAAGTACGTCTGGTTGGTGGACCCGAAGGCGCGGACCCTGGAGGCGTACCGGGGCGAAGGGCACCAGTGGGTGGCGCTGGGGACGCACCCGGGGGACCAGCGCGCGCGGGTCGAGCCCTTCGAGGAGCTGGAGTTGGAGCTGGGGAGGCTGTGGCTGTCGGAGCGGAAGGAGCCCTGACGAGCCCCTCCCGCCCGACGTGATTCGTCAGTGCACCACGCGCTGTCCAGCGGAGGCCGTGGCGGCCTGCTGCGCGGAGGGCTCTCGCATCAGCACGTCGCCCGAGGACTGGAGCACGCGCGTGGTCGCGCCCTCGGGGTCGCGGAAGAAGTGCGGCGTCCACAGGCGCACGAGCTTCCAGCCCTGGCCCTCGAGGATGGCGGTGCGGAACAGGTCCCACTCCACGCGGTCGGCGGCCTTGGTGTAGCGGGTGCCGTCGCACAGCAGGCCCACGGTGACGTCGCCGGGGCGCGTGGGGTGGTGCAGGGCGACGTCCACGCAGAAGCCGTCGTTGCCCCAGTGCACGTCGGAGGAGACGTGGTGGTGCCGGGCGAGCCGCGTGGCCAGGGCCTGCGCGAAGGCGGAGCCCATGGTCGTCTCGCGGGCGCGCACCGTGGCTTCGCGGCGGACGGGCGCGCCGGAGGTGTCCTGCTTCGCGTTGGCCGCTTCCTGGGCGTAGTCCTGGGCGAGCCTCTCCGCGAACTGGAGGTAGGCGAAGAGCAGCCAGCCGCCGTTGGGCTGACGGCCGGCCTCCACGGGAGGCAGGGACGCGTAGGCCTCGCGGGGGATGGAGGTGAGGAGGTGGACCTGCTGGCGGGCGCGGGTGACGAGCACGTTGAGGCGCCGGCCTCCGCCCGCGCTGCCGAGCGGACCGAAGCGGCGGTAGAAGCGGCCCTGTGCGTCCGGTCCGTAGGTGGTGCTGATGATGAGGTGGTCGCGCTCGTCGCCCTGGACGTTCTCCAGGTTCTTGACGAAGAGGCCCTCGAAGGAGCCCGCGCCGCGGCGGGCGCGCGCGGTGGCGAGCCGCTGGGAGAAGGTGGCGTCCTCGGCGGCGAGCGTGTCGAGCACGTCGAGGATGGCGTCGCGCTGCGCGAGGTTGAAGCAGGCGATGCCGATGGAGGGCGGCTCGGGCTGGGCGAGCAGCTCCTTGACGAGTTGGCCCACGGCGCGCGCCTCGACGAGGTTGACGCGCTTCTCGTAGGTGCCGCCCACGGGAATCAGGCGCAGGGGCACGTGCGGCGCGACGTGGGACGGGTGCGCGGGGATGGCCTGGAGGCGCTTGTCGTAGAAGTGGTCGTTGCTGAAGGCGATGAGGTCCGCGTTCTGCGAGCGGTAGTGCACGTCGAGGTAGCACTGGTCGATGTCGAGGTTGAGGGCGGCGGACAGGAGGTCCTCGACCTCGGCCTGCTGCTCCTCGAACAGGCCCTGCTCCGACTCGGCCTCGACTTCCTGGCTCTGCACCACGGCGGACTCGAAGAAGCGCGTGGGGGGCAGCTGCTTCGGGTCGCCGGCGATGACGACCCGCTTCGCCCGGGTCAGCACGGGGAGGGCCTCCTCCAGTCGGCACTGGGAGGACTCGTCGAAGATGACGACGTCGAAGATGGGGCGGCGGGGGAAGATTTGCGCCACCGTCTGCGGGCTGGCCATCCAGACGGGGCGCGCGTCGAACAGCGGGTCTCCGCCCTCGGTGTCCAGGCCGGTGGCGATGACCTGGCGCACGCGCATGGCGCGCTCGCCGCGCAGCATCAGCCGGCGGCGCAGCTCGGCGCCCTGGCCGTTGAGCCGGCCGCCGGTGCTCGCGAGCAGCCGCTCGCGCTGGCGCTGCGTCCAGCGGTGGAGGATGGCGTCGCGCACGAGGCCGCGCTTCGTGTCCTCCAGCACGCGGTAGCGCGCGTGGGCGGCCTGGGCGCGGTCCGCGTCGACGTGCTGGAGCGCGGGGTCGTCACGCAGCCGCGAGGCCACCTCCGCCGCGAGCGTCGCCTTGCGCACGGCGACCCAGCCGGCCTCCGCGTCCACGCCTTGCCGGGCCAGCGCCTCCACGGCGGTCTCCAGCGCCGGGGGCATGCCGGACAGCAGGGAGCGCAGGCGCAGCAGGCCCTCCACGGTGGACAGGCGGGACTGGAGGCTCGTTGCCTCGGCGTGCAGCGTCGCGCCGGCGCGCAGCTCGCGGGAGCGGGACGCGAGCCACGCGTTGGAGAACAGGTGCGTCTCGGTCAGGCGTTGCTCCAGGCGGGCCACCGCGGCGCCGCGCGGGGCGGACTGGCGCAGGGCGGTGAGCATCGCGGGGAGCGCCTCCCGGGGGCCGCCGAGGGCGCGGCGCACGGCGTCGCGGCACGAGGCGAGCAGCGGCGCCGAGTCCAGCTCGCCGAGCAGCTCGAAGAGGGCGCCGTGCGTGCGCAGCTCTCGCGAGAGGGCGTCGTCGGTCAGGGCGCTGGCGTTCGTCGCGCCGGGGGCGAGGGTGGCGCGGTGGTACTCGCCGAGCAGCAGGCGCGCGCGGGCGCCGGTGAGGAAGCGGCTGACGCGCTCGGCGGCGAGCGCGCCGAGGGTGAGGCCGAACTGCTGGAGCACCTTGCGCGCGCCGGCCTTCCGGGCGAAGCAGAAGAAGGCGTACCACTTGCTCGCGATGCCCAGGTATGCGCCCAGCGTGGCGAGCGCGGTGGACAGCGCGCCGAGGGCCTGGGGTTGCTCGCGGTGGAGGAGCGCCAGCTCCGCGTCGAGCGGGCCCTCGGAGAGGACCTTCACCTGCGGCGCGAGCCCCTCGAGCTGCGTCCTCGCGGCCCTCACGGCGTCGGAGGACGCGGAGCCCCAGCGGGCGAGGGCCTCGGGGCTGGTGGCCTCGACGACGGGGGCGAGCTTCTGGGCGAAGGCGGCGCGGGCGGCGCCCTCGGCCTGGGGGTCGGCGCCGAAGGTGGGGATGTCGGGCGAGGCGGCGGCGTCCGCGTCGCGCGCGGCCTCGACGGTGGTGGCCAGCCGCTCGCGCCAGGTGGCCAGGGGCGTGGCGAGGTACGAGGCCAGGTCCGTGCCCAGCGCGTCGCGCCAGGGGTTGTCGGGGTAGCCCTCCTTGCCGCCGCGCTCGAGGACCTCGCGCACCTCGCGCTCGCGCGGCGTGACGTCGGAGAGCCGGGCGGAGGAGAGGGAGGCCGTGGCGGGTGCGAGCGCGGCCGGGGCGTCCAGGCCGAGCCACTCGCCGACGAGCTCGTGGAAGGACGGCGCGGCGCCGCCCTCGGGGCGCTCGGCGAGGGCGCGCTCGGCGGCGGTCAGCTCGTCGTGGAGGGACTGGAGCTCGGAGTCGACGCGGGACAGCGCGTTGGCCACGGCGGCGTCGGTGCGGGCCTCGGGCAGGCCGTCGAGCTGCTCGCGGATGCCCATGTACAGGTCGCGCTGGTCGCGTTGCGCGTCGTGGACGACGGCGCACAGGTTGCCCAGGCCCAGGTGGTCCAGGCGGTGCTTCACCACGTCGAGCGCGGTGCGCTTGTCGCAGACGAAGAGCACGCGCTCGCCGCGCGCCAGGTGGTCGCCGATGGCGTTGGCGATGGTCTGCGACTTGCCGGTGCCCGGGGGGCCGTGGATGACGAGGCCGCGGCTCTGTCGCGCGAGCCGCACCGCGCGGGCCTGGCACGGGTCCGCGATGGTGACGAGGCGCTCCTCGGCGGCGTGCTTGAGGCCCTCGAGGTTGCGCTCGCCTCCGGCGTGGTGGGACTGGCCGAGCGACACGTCCACGCGCAGGAAGCTCTCCAGCGGGCCGGAGATGGGCTCCCCGTCCACGAGGGCGCGCATGTCATCCACGAGGCTCTGGTTGGAGAGCGGGTACAGGCCGAGGACGGCGCCGGGGAGGATGGCGGGCCTGGCGCCGTCGTCGTCGTTGCGAGGCACGGCCGCGAGCGGCGTGTCGGCGGTGAACGGAGCGAGGGCGGGGAGCTCGAGCGCCTTGGCGACGGAGGCGACCAGCTCGTTCAGTTCGCGCCAGGGGTCGGCGCCCGTCTCGTCCGCGAACAGCTCCCCGAAGCGCTGGCCGGTCTGCTGTTCCAGCCACGCGAGCAGGGCGGTGTTGGGGGCGACGCGGTCGACGCCCTCCTCGGCGCCCTCCAGCTCCACGCTGGGGGCGCGGCCCTTCTTGACGGTGATGCGGACGGGGATGAAGGCGATGGGGGCGAGGACGCGGCGCGTGTTGAAGCCGCGCTTGTCCTTGGGGCCCGGGGGCAGGTGCAGGAGGGGGAAGCCCACGTGGAGCACATGGGCGCCGGTGTCCTGTTCGAAGGTGCGCGCGTCGTCGACGATGGTGGCGAGCTTGCGCAATAGGGCCTGCTGCTCCTCCTCGGCGCGGCTGCGCGGGGAGCGGGGGGCGTCGTCCTCGTCCTCGTCGTCGGTGACGGCGGGGGCCTGGGTGTCGGCGACGGGGGGCTTCACGGCGAGGCGGACCGTGGCCTTCTCGCCGAGCAGGCCGGCCAGCACCGCGTGGGGCGGAGTCCCGTCCAGGCGGCTCAGCGTGGCCAGGTCCAGGCGCTGGCGGCTGTGGTGGGGGCGGCAGTTGAGGCTCGGGCCCGAGGCGAGGGCGGCATAGAGCCGCTCGAGCATCTTCTCCAGGACGCGGTTGCGGGGCTCGGACGACACGGTGGTACCTCACGACGGGAGGGAGGCCGTTGCTCTATCACGGGCCCGGCGGGGCGGCTCAGGGGTTGGAGAGGGCCTGGGCGAGGGCCTGGGCGGCGGCCTCCAGCTCCTCGGCGGGCCGGTGGTCGGCGGGGGGCGCGTCGAAGGCGGCGCGGCCCCACAGCCGGTGGGGCGTGTCGCGGTAGCGGGGGACCAGGTGCAGGTGGAAGTGGCGGAGCACGTCGCCAATGGCAAACGCATACGCGTGCTCGGCGCCCAGCACCTCGCGCTGCGCGCGCATGACCCGCGCGGCGAACGCGCCCAGCTCGCGCGACGGGCCTTCATCCAGGTCGTACCAGCCGCGCACGTGGCGTTCGCTGGAGATGACCACCCAACCAGGGACGGGGCTCGGGCCCGCCACGCCATGCAGCACGAGACCGGGAGCCCTCGCGAGGACGCCCCCGACGGGGCGATGCGCGCCGCTGACGATGGCGCAGCCGAGACATGGGTCATTCACATCCATCATCCCGTCACCGTATCAGCCGTTCGTGATGAGGGATGTGATTCATGACACCAGCCCTGGGAAAGCGGGGTCTATGTCGACCCGCTTTGGCCCTGGAATGAGAGAGTGGGAAGGGCGTGATGTGATCGAAACAGGGTGTCCGGAGTCCGCGTTGCGCGAGGGGAATTCGGGGGGCTTCTCACGACTGTCGACGGCTTGACGTCGAGGCGCTCGGTCGGAGAGTGTCCGCGGCACGCTCTTTCATGTGTTGGGGCGTGAAAGTTCAAGCAATCCTTACAAGGTGGGGAAGATGAAGAAGCATCTGATCATGGCCCTGGTGCCTTTTCTGGCGCTGGGTTGCGGGGATGATCTCAAGGACGAGAACGGCGACGGAATCGCGGACGGCGTGAGGGAGCCGGACTCGGTGACGACGGTGTCGCCGTCGACGCCGAAGGGGACGGTGTCGGGCCAGGTGCTGAGCACGGACCTGAAGGCCCTGTCCGACGCCACCGTGGAGCTGACGATCGGCAGCTCCGCCGAGGCGCTCACTGCCACGACGGATGCGAAGGGCAACTTCAAGTTCGCGAACGTTCCCGCGGGCTCGGACGTGCTCCTGACGTTCACCAAGAGCGGGTTCGCCACGCTGCGCGCGACCGCGAACATTCCGTCGTCGGCGGGCAACGTCCCCATCAACAACGCGAACGTGAGCTTCGGTCCGGTGACGCTGACGCGGCTGGATGGAACGCTGCGCTTCGTGCTGGTGACGCCCACGGGTCGTCCGGCGGCGGGCGTGAAGGCGACGCTGGAGGCGTCCCCCGCGGGCGTGGTCGTGCTGAACAACAACGACGCCACCACGACGGTGGTGAGCACCGTGGTGGTCGAGTCGACCTCCGACGACCAGGGTGTCGTGACGTTCACGGGCATCCCCACGGCGATGGAGCTGGCCCGCTTCACGGGCAGCCAGTACAAGCTGTGGGTGAGCGCGGTGGATGCGAACAACGACGGCGTCCCGGAGAGCCTCGGCGCGGCGCCGACCTACGCGGCCTCGACCATCCTCAGCCAGGGGACGACGCAGATCATCAACCTGCCGTTCTCGAGGGACAACGGGGCTACGTTCGAGATCGACGCGTCCAACGTGGCCAGCATCCGCAATGTGACGAGCCACTCGTCGGATCCGCTGCGCAACATGGTGAAGCCCGGCGAGCCCATCTATGTGTACTTCAACCAGCCCGTGCAGCCGGGCTCCTTGCTCGCGCGCCTGACGGACGAGTATGGCAAGGAGTTCCTGTCGGCGACCGCAACGCTGGGGAACGGTGGCTTCAGCGCCACCATCACGCCAGCGAACGGAGTGGTTCAGGAGGGCAAGGAGTACAACCTGAAGATCAGCGCCGTGTCCGCGGAGACCGGAACGGTTCTGACGAAGACGGGCTTCTTCTTCGGCGGTGAGCAGGGCACTCCGCGACCGCTGTCCATCGTTGATGTGCGGTTCCAGGATGGCGCGGGCCCCAATGTTCTCAATCGGGGGGAAGTCGTCTACGTGACCTTCAGCAGCGCAGTGAGGGCGGATGCGTTCGGGGTCCAGACCTTCATGAATATTGATATCAATAATTCCGCCGTAGGGGTGCCGCTCGGTGACGTGGTTGGTGAAGAGGGCAACGCAAACGGCTTCGTCTTGTATCCTGCAGAACCTGTTCGCCCCATTCCAACGAAGACTCCCGGTGAATCCGCGGTGTTCGATCTGACTCAGTCGGGCTACACGACGCGGTTCTTCTTCGTGTACGACGGGATAAAGGATATCCAGGACCTCTCGCGATTCCCGCTGCGTATTGCTTTCGCGAAGCTGCCTCAGCAGGGCATTTACAATACCTACGCGAACATCTGGGCGCAGCCGATCATCACGGACGTCTCCTCGACGACGCCCATCACCGTCATCCCTGCTCCGGTTGCCGCGCCGTAGGCAGTCAAACCCAGCCTCAAGCGGGTGATGAAATGTGGCCCTCCGGGACCTTGTCTCGGGGGGCCGTGTTTTTTGGGAGGAGTTCGGGAGTCCTGCCATGTGGACTTGCCGTCTGCTCTCGCGGATGCGCACCGGGCGCGCGCTTGTAAAGGGTGGTGATCCCGAGGACATCGATTTCCTGGATGCGCTGGATTCCGAGTGCGGGTGGAACATCCTTTGCTACATGGGCATGACATGTCCCCATTTCGTACAGTCATCGCCCTGATAGTGCTTTGCACTGGTGCGTGCATCGAGGTCCCAGAGGTCCAACAGGTTCCGGACTCGGGCACCCTCTCGAATCCCGACGCATCGACTCCTGACGCAGGCGAGCCAGCCATGGCTGCCCGGCTCGTGACGTCGACGCGATTCACGAACGGCAAGCTCAATATTTCGGTTGAGCTGAGTGGCCCCGTTCCTGACACCGTGGAGTTGTTGGTGGACGGGGCCCCAGTCCTGACGCTGCTTCCTCCGTACAGGATTCGCTGGGATACGCAGGAACTGGACGAGGGAGAGCGCGAACTGCTCGTGAGATTGACACTCGGCTCCCGAGTCACCGTGAGCGACCCCGTCTGGCTCACCGTGGACCGCACCCCGCCGAAATGGGTTTCAGGGAAGCCGGCTCCAGCAGATCAGCTCGTCCCCGTGAGTCAGGTCGTCCAGGCCGTCTTCTCGGAGCCGTTGGATCCGGCTTCGGTGACTGCTGACTCCATCAAGTTGGTTGCTGGGACCGAGGTAATCCCCACGGATGCTGAGTTGTCCGCACGGGGAACCGAGGTGAATCTTCGCCCAAGAACGAAGCTTCCTGTCGAGACGCTGGTGGAGGTGGCCATCGGGCAAGTGGCGGACCGTGCTGGCAACCCAATCCAGCCATTGGAATCCACGTGGAGTTGGTTCGTGCCGGGGTTCTTGCCTTTGGGAGAACCATTGACTGCAGGCTCTCCAGCGAGCGCGAGAGCGGATTATCTCCAAATACAAACGGACTCGGCTGGCAATCCGTGGGTTGTCTGGGTGGATAGTGAAACGAAGTCGGCTCATGTCCGGCGTTGGAATGGAATGTCTTGGGAGCAAGTTGGGACCACTCTGGAGTCCGGCGTGGAGGACTCTCTTCTGTCTGTCCTCAGCATGAGGCTGGATTCAGAAGGATTCCCTGTCATTGCTTGGGTGGAGCAGCGAGATAGGTCCATCCGCGTCCATCGCTGGACTGGAACTCAATGGCAGAAGATGGGGAGCCCTTTTGCACTTCCCGTTTGGTTGCCGTATCCCATTCTCCGAACGGACGGTCATGGACAATGGTTCTTGGCCTTTACCGATGGCTACGATGCAGGCAGTCGCGCCTATGTCTGGAAGTGGCTGGGGGATAGGTGGGATTTGCTTGGGTCGGATTTCAAGGTGGATCCGACGAAGTCCCTCAGCGGTATGGGACTGGAGATCGACACGACAGGAATGCCTGTCGTGGCCTGGACGGAGCGTGATGCCTCGATCAACGACACAACCTACATGTCTCGTTGGAGTGAGGGGCAGTGGAGGCAGATCACCAATCCCATGGCGGGACTCCTGAAGCCATATGGGTTTGATGGCCAGGGACGGCTCATTCTTTCGACCCTGGCGGTGGATGGTAAGGGAGCCTGTCCCCAGATCTGGGCAAGGGATGGGGCGGAATGGAATGTCATGGGTGCGCCGATTCCGGGCCTCTTCTCCGGGGAGACCATTGCTCGAGTCAAAGGGTTCTTCGTCACAGAAGGAACCGTGGCCGTGGTGATCGAGGAACCCGAAGCACCAGGGCTGAGGAATTCGTTTTTCGCGAGCGAGTTTCGCGAAGGTGTCTGGCGCCCTCGGGGCGGCATCTTGCGACCAACGCCTGGCACGTACGCGTACGACGCCTCGTTCGTGATGAGCCAGTCAGGGCGACTCTACTTCGCGAGAATCGAGCCGAGCGGGCCACCACCGGAGGCTGCCCGCCCCATCCGCGTCTACGCCCCGAACGACTGACCCCGGACTGTCCACTCCTCTTCACTCGGGGCCCACCGTTCTCGAGTGAACGCAATCCGAGGGGGCTGATCCCCGGGGTGGGGTGGGCGTGCAGGCGGGGGCATGCATAGATTGTCCACTGCCGTTTCCCCACACGCGAGGCGCCTGTTCCATGAAGCGGACGGCCATCCCCACCTCTGAAGACCTGGAGCCCGGTGAGACCTCCGTCTCGTCGGGTGCGGGGCGAAAACGCGTCCTCGTCGTCGACGACTTCGATGACGCGCGGGAGATGTATGCGGAGTACCTGGAGTTCGTGGGCTTCGAGGTCGACACCGCGAAGGACGGCATCGAGGCGGTGACGAAGGCCCAGACGAGCGAGCCGGACATCATCCTCATGGACCTGTCCCTGCCCGTCATGGATGGCTGGGAGGCCACCCGGCGCATCAAGCAGGACTCCCGCACGCGGGACATCCCCGTCATGGCGTTGACGGGACACGTCCTCGCGGGCAACGCGGAGCACGCGCGGCAGGCGGGGGCCGACGAGTTCGTCGCCAAGCCGTGCCTGCCGCAGGACCTGGAGAACAAGATTCGCAACATGCTCAAGCCGAGCAAGGCGCGGAGAGGAGACGGGCAGGAGGACTGAGGTCCCCACCCGTCATCTGCCCGCCACCCGACACATCCCCTCCCGTCTCACGAGACGACGGTCGATTCCGTCGCCGGGGTGGGTTGCCGAGCCGCGCCATCGTGCATACGCCCAGGGCGTGGGCACCCCTGCCGCCTCCGGGCCTCCGGCCGCGTGGACTCCGCCCCCGGAGTTCGACGAGTACCGCATCGTGCGGCCCATCGGTCGTGGGCGGACGGGACACGTCTATCTGGCGCACGACACGCTCCTCGAACGTCCGGTCGCGGTGAAGTTCATTCCCGCACTGGGCGCCAACGCCCTGGCCCGCTTCCTCGTGGAGGCCCGGGCCGCCGCGCGCATCCAGCACCCCAACGTCGTCACCCTCTTCCGGGTGGGACAGCTGGAGGAGCAGCCCTACCTCATCTCGGAGTTCATCCGAGGCGTGAGCCTGGACCGGCTCTCCCGCCCGCAGCCCTGGGAGCGGGTGCTCACCATCGGCCGGGACCTGGCGCGGGGCCTGAGCGCCGCCCACCGTCGGGGCGTCCTCCACCGCGACATCAAGCCCGGCAACGCCGTGCTCACCGAAGCCGGCGCGGTGAAGCTGCTCGACTTCGGCCTCGCCAAGCTGCTCGACCACGCCGTCGCCCCCGACGACGCCGCCGCCGCGCCCGCGCTCCCCGCGGACCTGGACCCCGAATCCAACCCCCACTTCTCCGCGCGCTCCCTCGACGGCGTCTTCCTGCCCTCCCTGCCGCACGGCGCCCTGGTCGGCACGCCCTACTACATGTCCCCGGAGGCCTGGGCCGGCGAGGAGCTCACGGCCCGCAGCGACATCTACTCGCTCGGCGTCGTCCTCTACGAGCTGTGCGTGGGACGCGGCCCCTTCCGCGACGTCGTCTGGCGCGAGCTCCCCCACGTCGTCCGCACGCAGGACGCGCTGCCCGTCACGCGGCTGGCGCCCCAGGTGGACGCGGCCTTCGCGGCCATCATCGACCGCTGCCTGCGCCGCGACCCCGCGGAGCGCTTCGCCTCGGCCGCCCAACTGCTCGACGCCCTGGAATCCCTCTCATCGCGCGACGAGTCCCCCGCGCACGTGCCGGAGGGCAATCCCTATCGCGGCCTGCGCGCCTTCGAGGCAGAACACCGGGCCCTCTTCTTCGGCCGGGGCCGCGAGCGCCGCGCCGTGCTGGAGCGGCTGCGCGCCGAGTCCTTCCTGCTCATCACCGGCGACTCAGGCGTGGGCAAGTCCTCGCTGTGCCTCGCCGGCATCCTCCCCGCGGTGGCCGAGGGCGCGCTGGAGGACTCGCGGCGCTGGCACACCGTGCGCTGGGTCCCCGGGCGCAGGCCCGTCTCCGCGCTCGCCGCCGCGCTCGCGCCGCGCCTGTCCACGGACGAGGAGTCCCTCGCCGCCGAGCTGCGCGCGGAGCCGAACTCGCTCGCCCGCCGCCTGCGCGCCCGCCTGGGCGCGCGCGAGGGCCTGCTCATCTACGTGGACCAGCTCGAGGAGCTCGCGACCCTGTCCGAGCCCGCCGAGGCGGCCGTGGTGGGACACGCCCTGGGCGGACTCGCGGAGGGCGTCAGCGGCGTGCGCCTGCTGGCCTCCAGCCGCAGCGACTTCCTGACGCGCCTCACCACCCTGCAGGGGCTGGGCGCGGAGGTCCCTCGCGCATTGTACCTGCTGCGCGCGCTGTCCCCCGAGGAGACGCGCGCGGCCATCATCGGCCCGGCGCGGGTGAAGGGCGTGGGCTTCGAGTCCGACGCGCTCGTGGACGCGCTCGTCGAGTCCACGGCCACCGCGGAGGGCGGTCTGCCGCTGCTCCAGTTCGCGCTGGCGGAGCTGTGGGACGCGCGGGATGCCGCCTCGCGCACGATTACCCAGGCGGCGCTCGACTCCCTGGGCGGGGTGTCCGGCGCGCTGGCGAAGCACGCGGACGCGGCCGTGGAGCGCCTGCTGCCCGACCAGCGGGTGGCGGCCCGGGGCGTGCTGCTGCGCCTGGTCACCGCCGACGGCACGCGCGCCAGGAAGACGGACCGGGAGCTGGCGGGCGAGGACCCGCGCTACGTCGCCGCGCTCGAGGCGCTCGTCCGGGCGCGGCTCCTCGTGGCGCGAGAGGCGCGAGAAGGCACGTCCTATGAACTGGCGCACGAGGCGCTCCTCACGGGGTGGGGCTCGCTGGCGCATTGGCTGACGGAGGCCGCGGAGCGCCGCGAGGTGCAGGCGCTGCTGGAGTCCGCCGCCGCGCACTGGGAGAAGCTCGGCCACTCGCGCGAGGTGCTGTGGGGCCCGCGTCAGCTCGCCGAGGCGGCGGCGCTGGAGCCCGGTGAGCTGACACGCCGCGAGCAGGACTTCCTGCGCGCCTCGCGCCGCACGCTGGTGCGCAGCCGCGGCCTCCGATACGCGCTGTGGGGAGGCTTCGTCCTGTCCCTGGCGCTGGTGTACGGCCTCCTCGAGCTGCGCGAGCGCTGGGGGCTGGAGCGCCAGGTGCGGGCCGAACTGGACGAGGCGCGCGACGAACTGAGCGTGGTGCTGGAGACGCGGGACCTGCTGCGCGCCGAGCGCGCGGAGGCCTTCCGCCTCTATGGGAGCGGCCAGAAGCCCGACGCCGAGAAGGTCTGGAGCAGGAGCACCGCGCGCGCCGCGCATGTCCGGCACCGCTTCGACGGCGTCGCGGGGAGGCTGGAGCGGGTGCTCGCGCTCGCGCCGGAGCGCCAGGACGTCCGCGAGGCGCTGGCGGACTTCCTCCTCGAGCGGGCCCTGTGGGCCGAGCAGGATGGGGAGAGCGCGGCGCTGCCCACGCTGCTCCAGCGCCTGCGCCTGTACGACACGGCGGGGACGCGCTGGGAGCGATGGAGCGCGCCCGCGCGCCTGACGCTGGACGTCCCGGGACAGGACGTCGAGGTGGAGCTGCGTCCCCTGACTCGCGACGCGCAGGGGGGCGAGCTCGTGGGGGAACCCCTGTCGCTCGGCGCGGAGCCCTGGGCGGACGTCCCCGTGCCTCCCGGCCACTATCGGCTCACGCTGCGTGCGCCGCGTCACGAGGTCGTCACGCAGCCCTTGCTGCTGCGGCGGGGTGAGTCCCGGAGGCTCGGGGTGCGCCTGCCCCGCGAGGGCTCCATCCCGGAGGGCTATGTCTTCGTCCCGTCGGGGGAGGTGCGCTTCGGCAGCGCGGCCGACGCCAGCGTGCGCGAGTTCTTCAACGCCGTGCCGCAGCACGCGGTGCAGGTGTCGGCGTTCCTCATCGCCCGTCACGAGGTGACGTACGCGGACTGGCTGGCCTTCCTCGAGGACCTCCCGCCCGAGAAGCGCGCCCGGCGCGTGCCCCACGTGGGCACGGGGGGCTACGCGGGGATGCTCTCGCTGGACCAGGTGGACGGCACCTGGCGGCTGCGCTTCCAGCCCGGCGACGTGCTGTACGAGGCGCGCGAGGGCCAGCCGGTGCGCTATGCGAATCGCGCGCGCAGGCGGGAACAGGATTGGCTGCGCTTCCCCGTCAGCGGCATCGGCTTCGCGGACGCGGAGGCATACGTGTCGTGGTTGTCCTCGACGAACCGCGTGCCCGGGGCCAGGTTGTGCTCGGAGCTGGAGTGGGAGCGGGCCGCGCGGGGAGTGGATGGGCGCGAGTACCCGCACGGCGACCGGCTGGCGGCGGATGACGCGAACATCGACGCCACCTATGGGAAGCAGCCCGGGGGCTTCGGTCCTGACGAGGTGGGCAGTCACCCCGCGTCCCGCAGTCCCTTCGGCGTGGACGACATGGCGGGCAACGTCTGGGAATGGACGCGCTCGTGGTTGGAGCCTGGGCGGGCGGTGGCGCGTGGAGGGAGCTTCGCCTTCGCGGCGACCTCGGCGCGGGCCACCAATCGCGAGCTGCCGGAGCCCTCGCTGCGGGACGTGACGATGGGGCTGCGTGTGTGCGCGGACCCTCCGCCCGCGGTGCACTGACGCCGCGCGCACACTCGCGAGCGGGGTGTGCACCGCGCGATATCGAACAGTGGAACTCCCCAGCGTCCGGGCTCTGCCTGCCTGCCACCTCCTCGAGGGCAGGGTCGGTGTCGGCTGTCGGTCATTTCGCCTTGCGGGTGCTCGGATGGCTGCCAACCCTTCCGCCCAGAGATGGCGCGGGCCGGAGAGGACTGGGCGATGGCGGCGAGGCGGATGATGGGAGCGTGGGTGGTGGCCCTCGGACTGACGGGGTGCTCGGTGTCTGCGGTGGACGCGGAGTCCCCCGAGCTGGGCCAGCGGTTGTCGGAGCTGGCCGCGCCGAACGGGCGCAACCTCAATGGCCGGAACCTCAACGGGCGCAACCTCAACACGACGGAGCTGGGGCAGATGCTCGTGTCCGTGCGCTTCGCGGGCGCGCGTCAGTCCGAGGACCCGTCCAGCGCGCTGACCCGCACGTGGTTGGAGGGCAGCGTCTTCCACGGAGAGACGGCGCAGGGGCGCGTGTCCGGGACGGACTTCGTCGGCGCGCGCTTCACCGGCAACCTGGGAGGCGGTGACACGGTCGAGCTGCGGGTGGACGACGTCCAGCCCGGGACGGAGGCGAACCAGGGCGTGTGGGTCTATCGCGTCTCGTACTTCTCCGCGCAAGACGCGCAGTGGAAGCCCGCGTGTCCGGCGGAGGATGGCTCGGGGGTGGGGGCCATCCCCGTGGAGGGGGCCTGGGACTACCGGCAGGGCGTGCCCAGTGGCGGAAGCCGGCTCCAGGACGCGAACGTCTTCACCTTCGCGTGCGAGGGCGCGGCCATCGCCAAGTGCATCCGCTTCGGCTACCAGCCGTGGGCAACGACGCCGAGCGGGCGCTCCATGGCGGACCTGCACCAGGCCTGCACCCGCATGGTCCGCGCGGACTTCTGCGGAGATGGGACTTCGTACACGCAGGATGGGAACTGGGTGAATCTCTATGACGCCTCCGGTGTGCAGCAGGACACGGAGCTGTGGAGCGTGGAGGCGGAGTGGGACACCGAGGGGGCTCGCTGCTTCTCCCCCTCGACGCGCGCGGGGAGCACGCCGGTGGCGTGTGGCTCGCGCATGGCGCTGCTCGGCTGTGGGCTGCCGACGGGCTTCCTGCTCGGCACGCTGCTGATGAGCGAGGTTCCGCCAGCGTCGCTGCTGCCCGGCGTTCCGTGAGCGGATGGGCGGGCGAGGGGACCCGCGCCTGTCCCCGTTGCCCGGCCTGGAGGCGGGCGTGCGGACGGCCGCGGTCGCCTGGAGGACCGCGCGGCGCCACATGGCTTCCGGAGGCAAGGGACCGACACCACGTTTAGCCCGCCCGCCAGGGCCGGGGGAGGGACTGGCGGAGGACGGAGGGCGCGGTGAGACGAGCCCAGGGGACGAGGAGGACGGTCGCCAGCGCGGCGTGGGGGATGTTGCTGGCCGGAGTCTGCGGGGTGTGGGGCTGCAAGAAGGACGCGCCGCCCGCGCCCTCGGAGGCACCCGTCACGATGCTGGGCCCGGAGAACGTGGCCCAGGTGCGGCCGTACGAGCTGCGCTCGGGGCCGGGTATCTCCGGCACGCTCCAGGCGCGCACGGCGGGGGCGGTGCGGGCCCAGGTGGGGGGCACCGTCCTCGACATCGAGGCACAGCAGGGGCAGGTGGTGAAGCAGGGCGAGGAGCTGGCGCGCATCGACGACGCCACGCTGAAGGACCAGCTCATCGCCGCGCGCACCGCCGTGGGGACGGCGCGCAATGCCTTGCGGGTGGCGGAGGCCGAGGAGGAGCGCAGCGCGAAGCTGTCCCGCGCGGGCGTCATCACGCCCCGGGACTTCGAGCGGGCGCAGCTCGGGGTGACGCAGGCGAAGGGGCAGCTGGCGGAGGCTCGCTCGCGCCTGGCGCTGGCCCAGGAGCAGTTGGGGCGCACCCGTGTCGTCGCGCCCTTCGCGGGCGTGGTGAGCGAGCGTCAGGCCAGCGCGGGCGACGTGGTGCAGCCCGGCTCGCCGATGTTCACGGTGGTGGACCCGCGCACGCTGCGGCTGGAGGCGTCGGTGCCCGCGGCGCGGCTGGACCAGGTGAAGGTGGGCACGCCGGTGGAGTTCCAGGTCACGGGCTACGGAGACCGTGAGTTCATCGGCAAGGTGGAGCGCATCAACCCGGTGGTGGACCCGAACACCGGACAGGTGCGCATCTACGTCGCCATCCCGAACACGGACCTCCAGTTGCTCGCGGGACTCTTCGCGCAGGGGCGCGTGGCGTCGCGAGAGCAGCGAGCGCTCGCGGTGCCGCAGGACGCCATCGACGACACGGGCGAGACACCCTCCGTCTTGCGCGTGAAGGACGAGAAGGTGGCGCGCGTCCCCGTCACTCTCGGCATGCGTGATGAGGTGGCGCGTCGCGTGGAGGTCCGCTCGGGGCTCCAGGATGGCGACGTGGTGCTGCTCGGCGCCGCGCGCGACGAGGTGAGCGAAGGGGCTCGCGTGCAGATCGACACGTCCCGACGCGGCGAGCCCGTGAAGGAGGACGAAGGCCCGGGTGTCGGAGGCTCCGAGGCGCCCACGGGTCGGTCCAACTCCCAGGAACCAGGGGACATGCGTGGGCAACAGGGCGCCAGGCCCGAGACACCCACGCGCCCATCCCAGGCCCAGGGAGACGACGGCACACGTGGGGCGCGGCCCGCCGCGCCTTCACCGGGACTCGGCGGTGCGTCCGAGTCGCCCACGCGGTCGCCCCGAGGGACGACGCGGGAGGGCGCGTCGCCCGTGCCCTGATCCTGTGCGGTTTCCCTCGCCTTCTTCGTCGGGAGTCACCTCGTGTTCATCTCCGACTTCGCCATCAAGCGCCCCATCGTCACCATCACCGCGATGGTGGCGCTGGTCACCTTCGGCATCGTCGCGTTGTGGCAGTTGGAAACGGACGAGTTCCCGGACGTCCAGCCACCCGTCATCAACGTCACCATCGTGTACCCGGGCGCCTCACCCGACACGGTGGAGCGCGAGCTGCTGGAGCCCATCGAGGACGCCATCTTCGCCATCAGCGGCGTGGACCCGAAGGAGACGACCTCCACGGCGACGGACGGCCTGGCCACCTTCACGGTGTTCTTCAACTTCGAGAAGGACATCCAGGAGGCGTCCCAGGACATCCGCGACGCCATCTCCAGCAAGCGGGCGGACCTCCCCCTGGAGATGGAGGAGCCCGTCCTCACGCGCTTCGACCCGGCGGACGAGCCCATCGTCTCGCTGACGCTCACGTCGGACCAGCTCGACGTGGCGGGCCTGTCACGCGTGGCGGACCCGCTGGTGGTGGGGGAGCTGCGCTCGGTGCCGGGCGTGGCGCAGGCGGAGGTGGTGGGTGACGTGGAGCGCGAGATGACGGTGCGGCTCAAGCCGGAGGCGCTCCAGGCGGCGCGCATCTCCCTGGCGGAGGTCGTCTCCGCGCTCCAGGCCCAGAACCTGGCCGCGCCCGTGGGTCGCATCAACGCGCCGTTGGAGGAGGAGTCCATCCGCCTGCGAGGCCGCCTCGAGACAGCCGAGCAGTTCCGCGACATGGCCGTCACCACGCGGGATGGACAGGTGGTGCGGCTGGGGCAGCTCGCGGACGTGTTCGTGGGCGCCGAGGAGCCGCGCACGCTGGCGCTCTATGACGGCGCGCAGGCGGTGGGAATCGACGTCCTGAAGACCAAGGGCTACAGCACCACCGAGGTGGCCGACGCCGTGCGCGAGCGCGTGGAGGCGCTCCAGGCGAAGCTGCCCGCGGGGGTGAAGCTGGCCATCGTCCGCGACGCGGGTGTCCGGGTGGAGAGCGCGGTGGAGAACGTGCAGTCGGCGCTGGTGGAGGGCGCGCTGCTCACGGTGCTGGTGGTGTTCATCTTCCTCAACTCGTGGCGCTCCACCGTCATCACCGGTCTGGCGCTGCCGGTGAGCGTGCTCGCGGCGTTCATCAGCGTCTGGATGTTCGGCTTCACGCTCAACACCATGTCGCTGCTGGGCCTGACGCTGGCCATCGGCATCCTCATCGACGACGCCATCGTGGTGCGCGAGAACATCGTCCGTCACATCGAGATGGGGAAGGACCACTACACCGCGTCGCGCGAGGGGACATCGGAGATTGGCCTCGCGGTGTCGGCGACGACGTTCTCCATCGTCGCGGTGTTCGTCCCGGTGGCCTTCATGTACGGCGTGGCGGGGCAGTGGTTCAAGCCCTTCGCCCTGACGATTGCGTGCGCGGTGCTGGTGTCGCTGTTCGTCTCCTTCTCCCTGGACCCGATGCTCAGCGCGTACTGGGCGGACCCGCAGGTGGAGCAGGGGGCGCGCAAGGGCTTCGTCTCGCGCGTGCTGTCCCGCTTCAACACCTGGTTCGACCGGCAGGCGGACCGCTACAAACGCGTCATCGCCTGGGCGCTGGACCACCGGCTGGCGATGGTGCTCGTCGCGGTGGGCTCGCTCGTGGGGGCGCTCGTGCTCCAGGGCACGGTGGGTGGCGCGGGCTTCGTGCCGGTGAGTGACCGCTCGGAGGTGGAGCTGCTGGTGGAGACGCCGCCGGGCTCCAACCTGGAATACACCCGGCGCAAGGTGGACGAGGTGACGCGCATCACCCGGGCGCATCCCGAGGTGGCGTACACGTACGCGACCATCGGCGTGCCGCTGCCGCTCAGCGCGCCGGGTGTGGACCAGGCCCTGGTGTACGTGCGTCTGAAGCCGAAGACGGAGCGCGAGCTGAGCCAGGACGCGCTGGGCAGCATGCTCCGCGGGGAGCTGGCGAAGGTCGGTGGCGCGAAGGTGTCCGTCTTCACGTCGGGCTTCGGCGGAGCGTTCAAGCAGATCCAGCTCGAGCTGCGCGGACCGGACCAGAGGAAGCTCAACCAGCTGGCGGAGCAGGTGCGAAAGGAGATGGCGCAGGTCCCCGGGGCGGTGGACGTGGGGCTCTCCACGCGAGGCCAGCGGCCGGAGCTGGAGGTGGACCTGAACCGGGGGCTCGCGGGGCAGCTCGGGGTGACGGTGGGGCAGGTGGCGCAGGTGCTGCGCCCGGCCTTCGCGGGGCTCGACGTGGGCGACTGGGTGGACCCCATCGGGGAGACCCGCGACGTCATGGTGCGGCTGGCGCCCGAGGCGCGCGACAACCCGGATGACCTGGCGCGCATCCCCATTCGCGTCGGGGTGACGCAGGCGGGGGCGCCGTCGCTCATCCCGCTCGGCCAGGTGGCGGACATCCGCCAGACGCTCGGGCCCGCTCAAATCACGCACTTGAACCGCGAGCGCGTCATCAACGTGCAGGCGAACGTCCAGGGGCGGTCGCTGACGGAGGTGATGCGGGACATCCAGAAGCGGGTGGAGGGCGTGGAGCTCCCGGCGGGCTACACGCTGACGACGGGCGGCGAGTCCGCGGACCAGCAGGAGGTGTTCTCCCGCGTGTTCATCGCGTTGGGGGTGGCGGTGATGTTGATGTACCTCATCCTCGTCATCCAGTTCGGCTCGTTCCTCGACCCGCTGGCCATCCTCATCTCGTTGCCGTTGTCGCTCATCGGCGTGGTGCTGGCGCTGCTCATCACCGGCGACACGCTCAACATCATGAGCCTCATCGGCGTCATCCTGCTGATGGGCATCGTCGCGAAGAACGCCATCCTGCTCATCGACTTCGCGAAGTGGTCGCACGAGAAGGGCATGCCCCTGCGTGAGGCGCTCATCGAGGCGGGCCGCATCCGCCTGCGCCCCATCATCATGACGACGTTCGCGCTGGTGGCGGGCATGGTGCCGGTGGCGATTGGCGCGGGCGAGGGCGGAGACTTCCGCGCGCCGCTGGGCCGCGCGGTGATTGGCGGGACGATTACCTCCACGCTGCTGACGTTGCTGGTGATTCCCACCGTGTACGAAATCCTGGTGGACTTCAGGACGTGGATGGGGCGCAAGCTGCGCAAGGTCTTCCCCTCGAAGGGGCCGGACCGGCACGCGCCGCCGCCCCACGGTGGCGGAGAGCCTCGCCCCGTGCCCCAGGCGCCTCACGAATAGCGGGCCCGCGCGCGCGTCAGGGGACTCCCGGGCCTCGCGTCCCGCCGTCGGAACATCCGACGACGGAGGACGACACACATGGGCTGGGCCACGGAGGCGATACAAGCGCTCGCGCGCGGTGAGCAGGTGACGGTACGTCCCCGAGGGGGCTCCATGAGGGGCCGCATCGAGGACGGGCAGAAGGTGACGCTGGGGCCGGTGGACCCGGCGAGCGTCGAGAAGGGGGACGTGGTGCTGGTGCGATGGCGGGGCGGCGTCCTGCTGCACCTGGTGAAGGCGGCCACGCGCGACCAGGTGCTCATCGGCAACAACGTGGGACGCACCAACGGCTGGGCGCCTCGGATGCACGTGCTGGGCAGGCTCGTGCAGGTCCACCCGCTCGGTTCGTGAACGCTCTCCCAGGCGTCGGGTGCGACCTGGGAAACGATGGTGAACGTCCGCCAGAGAGGAGGGTTGGCGTGTCGCTCGGACGCACCTAGGGTCGTGCGCACCCATCATGTCCAGCGCCTCGCTGCCCGAAAACCACCGTCGACTCGTCACCCAGGCCCTGGCCGCGCTCGATGTCCGAAACCTGGTGCTGAGCATCCACGACCCGTCCTTCCCCAGCCTCCCTCACGAGGACCTGGGGCGCGGGTCGCCCTACTCGGAAGGCGCGGCCCGGTTCCTGGAGACGGCCCACGCGCTGGGCTTCACCGGCATCCAGCTGGGCCCCCAGGGACAGACGACCGAGGCCAACGCGTCGCCGTATGACGGCACGCTCTTCTCGCGGAACATCCTCAACGTCGCGCTCGCGCCGCTGGAGACCGACCCCGCCTGGGGTGGGCTGCTTCCCCCCGGCCGCGTGGCAGCGCTCGCGAGGACACGCTCCCACTCCTCGAGCCCCGGTGAGCGCTACCGTCAGGCGTTCCGCACCCAGGTCGCCGCGCTGGACGAGGCGTGGGCGTCGTTCCAGTCGAAGCGCGCCAGCGCGGACGCCTCCCTCGCGATTCGCGCGCTGGCCGGGCGCTTCGCCACCTTCCGTCAGCGCCACCGCGCGTGGCTGCTGCGCGACGCCCTCTTCGACGTGCTCTGCGAGGAGAAGCGCATCCCCGACTGGCGCCCCTGGGCGGACTCGCTCGACGGGCGACTGTGGAGTCCTCGCCCCGGTGAGGAGTCCGCCGCCGCGGCGCGCGTGGCCGACCTGGAATCCCGCCACGCGGACGTCATCGAGCGCTACGCCTTCTTCCAGTTCCTGGTCCACGCGCAGCACGAGGGTTTGCGCGAACGCACGGCGTCGCTGGGACTCAAGCTCTACGGCGACCTCCAGATTGGTTTTTCTCCTCGCGACGCGTGGGCCTGGCAGGGGTTGTTCCTGCGCACGTACCTCATGGGGGCGCCGCCCAGCCGGACCAACCCGGATGGCCAGCCGTGGAACTACCCGGTGCTGGACCCCGAGCAGTACTTCGAGGAGGACGGCGCGGGCCCCTCGCTGGGGTTCCGCGCGGGTCCGGTGCTGCGCTTCATGGACGCGCGCATGGACAAGATGCTGGCGGAGTACGACGGGCTCCGCCTGGACCATCCGCATGGGCTCGTGTGTCCGTGGGTCTATCGCGCGGACCAGATCGACCCGCTCCGGGCCGTGCAGCATGGCGCGCGACTCTTCTCGTCGCCGGACCTCCCAGACCACCTGGAGCTGGCGCGCTACGCCCTGGTGTCTTCGCCGCAGCTCGACCGCTCGGTGCCCCGGTACGCGGATGGCGAGGTGACGTCGCTCACGGAGGAGCAGGTGCGCCGCTACAGCGTCCTCTTCGACACGGTGGTGGCGGCGGCGCGGCGCAACGGGCGGGACCTGGGGGACCTGCTCTGCGAGGTGCTGAGCACGCTGCCGTATCCGCTGTCACGCGTGATGGCGCGCTATGGCCTGGGGCGCTTCCGCGTCACCCAGAAGGCGGACCTGCGCAACCCGTCGGACGTGTACCGCAGCGAGAACGTGTCGCCCGAGGACTGGATGATGGTGGGCAACCACGACACGAAGTCGCTGTGGCGCCTCGTGGGGGACTGGCAGTGGCGCGGCACGCTGCGGGCCCAGGCGGACTACCTCGCGACCCGGCTGTGCCCCGAGCCCGAATCCCGCGAGGACTTCGCGCGCACGCTCGCGTCGGACCCGGGCCGGCTGGCGCAGGCGAAGCTGGCGGACCTGTTCGCCAGCCGCGCGCGCAACGTCATGGTGTTCTTCCCGGACCTGCTGGGCATGACGGAGACGTACAACGAGCCCGGCACCATCGACGAGCGCAACTGGTCGCTGCGCATGCCCTCGGACTGGATGACGGAGTACCGCGAGCGGCTCCGCGTCGACGCGGCGATGAACCTGCCCGGAGTGCTCGCCCTCGCGCTCCGGGCCGGAGGCGCCCCGGCACGGGAGAAGCATCGCGAGCTGCTCGCGGGCCTCGACAGGCTCGCGGCCACGTTGCGAGGGACTTGAGCGCCTCAGCGCTGGACGTCGACCACGATGCGGCTGGGCTCGCGCAGCTCCATCACCCGGTACTTGTGCGGTGAGGCGTTGCCGAGCACCCACGTCACCTCGCCCTCGAAGTCGCACGTGCGCTCCAGCTCCTGGACCACGGGCAGCGCGGGCTTCAGCTCCCGCGTGGTGACGGTGGGCTGGCCCGCGTCGGTGTGCGCCTTCGCAGGGGTGAAGGTCACCTGGAGGCGCGCCTTGCCGGCCACCGTCACCGGATTGCCCGAGCCACACTGGATGGCCTCGTCGACGTACTCCAGCTGATAGCCCGGGAGCTGGGCGCCCTCGAACTCGAACACCACGCGGTCGAACTCCGCGTGCTCGCCCGCGCGCACCGAGCGCAGCGTGGCCTGCGTCGCGCCCATGCGCTTCAGCGTCACCTTGCCGGCGGTCCACTCCCGGTTGCGCGCGTCCTCCGCGACGGCGCCGGCCTCCGGTGTCTTGGAGGGAGTGGGGGCCTCGGGCGTCTCCTCGACCGGAGGCGACTCCTCCTCCTCGGGCTTCGCGGCGGCGACGGGCACTGTGGAGCCGGGTGGCAGCACGACGTGCACGGGCGGCTTCGCGGCGGCCTCGCCCTCGCGGGGCAGGGTGCCCTCGGGGGGATGGGTCGGCGTGGCGGGCGTGTCGTCGGGCAGCGGGAGGTCGGCCGCGGGGTGGGTGGGGGCCTCCTCCTTCTTCGAGCAGCCGGCGCCACCCACGAGGCACCCGGCGAGCCACAGCGACGACACCCAACGTCCGGCGCGCTTCATCGTCCCTCCCTCGCGCGGCCCGGGAGTCGGCGCCGCGAGCGTCCCCTCTCTCATGCCCGCGCGCCGCGTGCCAGCCTCTCGCCGGAGAACCGATGGCGGAAAGACGACAGCCCCCCGCGTCCGCGACGCGACGGGCCACCGTCACCACATTTTTGGAGCAGGAACCTCACTCCGCCGGGGCCGGAGGCGCCGCGGGCGCGAGGGCCGCCAGGTCCGCCTCGCGAATGAAGCGCAGCAGCACGCCGTCGATGTTGCGCTTGCCGTCCACCACCACGGTGGGCTTGAGGAAGTAGAGGTTGTTCCAGCCGAAGTCATACAGCGCCTGCTCGGCGGCGTCGCTCCACGAGCCATCCATGGGCCCGTGGTAGTAGCCGAGCGTCCTCAGCGCGCGCTTCACCACCTTGATGGACTCGTGGTCCAGCGCCACCAGGTCGGTGGCGAAGGGCTCGGCGACGACGGCCTGGTAGCGGTTGAGCTGCACGCCCAGCGTCTCCAGCGCGTTCGTGCTGCCGTGCACCACGGACTCCGCGAGTACGTGCGTGTAGAAGGCCGTCTCGCTCGTGGTGTTCCAGACGCGGATGACGCCCGAGCGCTCACCGTTGCGGTCCCCACCCACGCGGGCGCCGGCCTTGAGCGCGGCGTACAGCCGCTGGGGCAGGCTGCCCTTCGCCTGCCTGAAGCCGAGTGTCATGGCGCGGCACATGTCCGGCGTGCTCATGTTGTTGGCCTGCACCACGAAGGTGTCGCCCTTGACGGAGCAGGTGTGGTCGCTCGTCTCCGCGCCGGAGCGCTGGCCCACCGTGATGGAGCCGTCCGGATGCAGCTTCACCGCCGCGAGCTGCCGGATGGACGCGTACGGGTCGATGGTGGCCACGTAGTCGATGGCGGCCTGGGGCGTGCTGCCCGCGTCGACGCGCGCGATGACGGCCTGGGCGGCGTCCACGGAGGGCAGCGCCATGGTGGCCACCGCGATGTCCGAGCGGCCGTAGGGCACCAGGCTGCTGACGCCGCTGGGGAAGGAGATGACGGCCATGCCACACGACTTCTCCGTGGCGTCGCACGCGACGATGGCGCGCGTGCCCAACATGCTGGGGTTGGGGCCGGAGCGCTCGGCGGCGAACGCGGCGGTGGACGACAGCGACAGGACGGACGCAATCAACAGACCACGCACGGATGGCTTCACGGGTTCCTCGGGACGAGGCGCTCCCGTTCGCGCATGGACAGCCATGCGACGTGGGGAGGCCTCGGGGGATGGGTGTGGTGGATGCGAGGGGCTTGGGGACCCTCTTCGACTCGGTGTTGCTGTCACCCAGAACGTGGAGCCGCCGCGCGCATATCGGAATTGCGCGAGAGCCCGAGCCGCGAGGAATGCCGGGAATGGGGCCGTGCCCTCCGGACCAGGAGGGGCTCGCCGGGCCGGGTGCCCCCGAGGTTCCGCTTCCGGACACATCGAAACCGTGGCAGTGCCCCCGAGGACCGCAAGACGCGTCCCACAAATCCCCGTGTCGCGGGTATGGTGCGCGCCCGGCTACGGCCGCGCATTCCCCCGTTCGCGCACGCACCCGGAGATTCATCCCCCATGGCTCTCGACCTCACCTCCCTCCCACGTCCCTCCCGGGACGATGCCACCGTCGGCACCATGGCCCGCGGGCTCGTTGGCAGCGAGATTCTCCGCATCGCCGCGGAGGTCCGTGAGCTCGTGGCCAAAGGCCGCAAGGTGTGCAACCTCACCGTGGGCGACTTCAGCCCGCGCGAGTTCCCCATCCCGGACGGCCTGCGCCAGCACATCGCCACCGCGCTCCAGGCCGGCGAGACGAACTATCCCCCCTCCGACGGCGTGCTGGACCTACGCCAGGCCGTGCAGCGCTTCTACGAGCGCTCTCTCGGCCTGAAGTATCCGCTGGAGGGCATCGTCATCGCGGGCGGCGCGCGGCCCATCATCTACGGCACCTACCGCGCCGTGCTCGACGAGGGGGAGACGGTCGTCTACCCGGTGCCCTCGTGGAACAACAACCACTACGTCCACATGATGGGCGCCAGGGGCGTCGTCGTCGCCACCGACCCCGACCACGGCTTCATGCCCAGCGTGGAGCAGCTCGCGCCGCACCTGGGCACCGCGCGCCTGCTGTGCCTGTGCAGCCCGCTCAACCCCACCGGCACCATGATTGCGCCGGACGTGCTGGGCGCCATCTGCGAGCGCGTCGTCGCGGAGAACCGCCAGCGCGAGAAGCAGGGCCGCAAGCCGCTCATCCTCATGTACGACCAGATTTATTGGGTGCTGAGCTTCGGCGCGGTGAAGCACGTCACCCCGGTGGAGCTGGTGCCGGAGGTGGCGCCCTACACCGTGTTCGTGGACGGCATCTCCAAGGCCTTCGCCGCCACGGGCGTGCGCGTGGGCTGGGGCATCGGCCCGCCGTCCATCATCGCCCGCATGCGCGACGTGCTGGGCCACGTGGGCGCGTGGGCGCCCAAGGCGGAGCAGGTCGCGGTGGCCCGGTACCTGGATGACACCGCCGCCACGCAGTCCTTCCTGGAGGTCATGCGCAAGCGCGTGGACGAGCGGCTGGAGGCGCTCCACCACGGCCTGACGCGCATGCGTGAGGCGGGCCTGCCGGTGCGCCACATCGCCCCCCAGGGCGCCATCTACCTGTCCGTCCAGTTCGACCTGGTGGGGCAGGGCGGCCTGAAGACCAACGACGACATCCGCAAGCTCCTCCTGGAGAAGGCGGGCCTCGCGGTGGTGCCCTTCCAGGCGTTCGGCCTGAACGAGGACACCGGCTGGTTCCGCCTGTCCGTGGGCGCCACCTCCGTGGCCGAAATCCAGGACGTGATGCCCCGCGTGGAGGCCACCCTGCGCGAGGCGCTCGGCGCGAAGTAGCGCGCGGTGTCCCCCTGCGTTCCCGGACCCTCTTTCCCAGAGGATGAGGGGCCGGGAATACTCCGGAAGAGCGGCCGTTGAGGGCTGACCGCGACCGGTCGGCCCTTCCCCCACCCCGACGGACGTACCCGTGCCGAGCGCGGTCCTGGTCCCATGCTCAAGCGCTTCGTGGATGTCCGTGACGAGGAGGTCGGAGCCGTCGTCGGCTCGTTCGTCTACTTCTTCACGTTGATGTGTGGCTACGCCATCCTCCGGCCCATCCGCAACGAGATGGGCACGGCGGGAAGCGTGAAGGGGTTGCCGTGGCTGTTCACGGCGACGTTCCTCGTGATGCTGCTGGCGGTGCCGGCCTTCTCCGCGCTGGTGGCGCGCTGGCCCCGGCGGGTGGTGCTGCCGCGCATCTACCGCTTCTTCATCGTCAGCCTCGTGGCGTTCTTCGTCCTGTTGAAGCTGGGCGTGGCGAAGGAGCCGGTGGCGCGCGTCTTCTACATCTGGCTGAGCGTCTACAACCTGTTCGTGGTCTCCATCTTCTGGAGCTTCATGGCGGACGTGTTCGCCAGCGAGCAGGGCAAGCGGTTGTTCGGCTTCATCGCGGCGGGCGGCACCACGGGCATGCTGGTGGGGCCGTTCCTGGTGGGCCGGCTGGCGGAGCCGGTGGGCCCGGTGAACCTCATCCTCGTGTCCGCGTTGCTGCTGGAGGTGAGCGCGCAGTGCGTGCGGTGGCTGAGCCGCTGGGCGCGCGACGTGCAACACCAGCCGCCCGCGGCGGAGGGGCCCGTGGGCGGAGGGATGCTCGCGGGGCTGAAGCTCCTGGTGTCCTCGCCCATCCTGCTGGCGCTGGGGCTCCAGGTGCTGCTGTACGCGGCCACGTCCACATTCCTGTACTTCCAGGAGGTGCGGCTCGTCTCGGAGCTGGGCAAGGACGCGGCGTCGCGCACGGCGCTGTTCGGGGACATCGACTTCTACGTGCAGCTCTTGACGCTGGGGCTCCAGACGCTCGTCACCGGGCGCGTCATCTCCCGGCTGGGGTTGGGCGCGGCGCTGGCGGTGGCGCCGGTGCTCACGGGGCTGGGCTTCCTGGGGCTGGCGGCGCTGCCGGTGCTGGGGGTGCTCGTGGTCGTCAAGGCGCTGCGCGGGGCCAGCCACTACGCGCTGGAGCGCCCCTCGCGCGAAATCCTCTTCACCACCGTGGACCGCGAGGCCCGCTACAAGTCGAAGAGCTTCATCGACACGGTGGTGTATCGCGGCAGCGACACGGTGAGCGCCTGGCTCCAGGGCGGGCTCACCGCGCTGGGCCTGGGCATGACGGGCCTGTCGCTGCTGGCGGTGCCGCTGGCGGGCCTGTGGCTCGCCGTCTCGCTGTACCTGGCGCGACAGCAGCGGCGCCAGGCCGAGGAGGCCCCGGGGGCGCTCCCCGCGCCGGTGGCCGACAACGCCGCCGCCCGCTGAGCCGGCGCGCTGGCGCGTGAATCTTCCCCCGCCGTAGGAGGCAAACACCCCATGAAGCTGACGCGTAGGGACGTGATGCAGGGTGCGGTGATGTTGGGTTCGATGTGGGCCATGGGCTGCGCCACGACCGGCGCGACGGGCGATGCGGCGCCGGAGGCCCAGGGCGCGAAGGCGACGAAGGCGGGCCAGCCGTTGAACATCCTCATCCTCGGAGGCACGAAGTTCCTGGGGCCCGCGCTGGTGGAGTCGGCGCGCGCGCGCGGGCACACCGTCACGCTGTTCAACCGCGGCAAGACGAACCCGGGCCTGTTCCCGGACGTGGAGAAGCTCCAGGGCGACCGCGACCCGACGAAGGGCGAGGGCCTGAAGGCGCTGGAGGGCCGCAAGTGGGACGCGGTGGTGGACACGTCCGGCTACGTGCCCCGCATCGTCAAGGCGTCCGCGGAGCTGCTCGCGCCCAACGTGGGCCAGTACGTCTTCGTCTCCAGCATCTCCGTGTACAAGGACCTGTCCAAGCCGGGCATCAACGAGTCCTCGCTGGTGGCCACGGTGGACGACCCGACGACGGAGGACGTGGGTAAGCACTATGGCGCGCTGAAGGCGCTGTGCGAGCAGGCCGCGGAGGCCGCCATGCCCGGGCGCGCGCTCAACATCCGGCCGGGGCTCATCGTCGGGCCGGATGACCCGACGGACCGCTTCACGTACTGGCCGGTGCGCGTGGCGCGCGGCGGCGACGTGCTGGCGCCGGGGGACGGGCAGGACCCGGTGCAGTTCATCGACGCTCGGGATTTGGCCGCGTTCATCATCCTGGGCGTGGAGAAGCGCCTGGCGGGCGTCTACAACGCCACGGGTCCCACGCGCTCGCTGTCCATGCGCGAGTTCCTGGAGACGACGAAGACGGCGCTGGGCAGCGACGCGCGCTTCGTCTGGGCGGACGTGGACTTCCTGACGAAGCAGAAGGTGGAGCCCTGGAGCGACATGCCGGTGTGGATGCCACGCACGGGCGAGGAGGGCGGTCTGGGGATGACGAGCATCGACAAGGCGCTGGCCGCGGGCATCACCTTCCGCCCCACCGCGGACACCGTGCGGGACACGGTGGCCTGGTTCAAGACGGAGCCCGCCGAGCACCAGGCGAAGCTGCGCGCGGGCCTCTCCCCGGAGCGCGAGAAGGAGGTGCTCGCCGCGCTCGCGCAACAGGGTGGCAAGGGTCCCTCGGTCGCGGGGTGACGCTCGCGGGCGTGCGTGGTTGACTGGAGCCCTTCTCTGCAAGGGTTCCGACATGACGCCTCACGCGAAGACGTGGAGGCTCCGCGCGCGCGGGGCCTCCGTCCTGTTGCTGTCCCTCTCGTTCGCCTCCTGCGGCGGCAAGGAGGTCCGCCCCGAAGGCCCGAGCGGGCCGAGCCGCTGCGAGCCCGTCGCCATCGAGCGGGACGTGGACCTGGACGGGTTCCGCACCGACCGCGTCATCTGGAGGGACGCGGCCTGCGAGCCGCGCTCCGCCTCGCTGGTGCGCAACGACGCCGCGGACCCCGCGGGCTGGCACGGCGGCTACATCCGCCGCTACACGTACCAGGTGGCCGGCGCCCAGCGCACGTGCGACGGCGCCAAGGACGGCGTGCCGGGCTGGGGCATGGTGACGTGCCACACGCGCGTCGGCGAGACGTGGGGCAACTGGACCGAGGGCGTCACGGGCACGGGCCGCACCCTCTTCGCCGGCCGCCACCACGCGCTGCACGAATTCAAGTGGCCGCTGCCCCTGGGCGGCTTCACCGTGCAGGTGACGGTGCACTACCTGTTCGCCACCGGCCGCAGCCACCCGCTCTACGCCATCACCCACGACGCGTCCTCCGTCCCCCCGGACGCGCTGGAGGCGGACGTGCGCTCGCCCTACGGAGACCTGCTCTTCGACGGCAACGCGAACGCCGAGATCGCCGGCCTGGGCTGGGGCGACCGGCGCCGCTTCGTGACGCTGTCCTCCCCGGTGACGATGCAGAGCGGTTGGGACTACCGCGAATCCAACGTCGTGCCCTACACGCGCATGTGGACCACCGCGCCCGACGCGGAGATGGGCGTGGTGCAGACGCAGACGTGGCTGCAGAAGCCCGCGGGCGGCTACTGGTTCTACCAGTCCGGCTGGGACCAGCGGGACGACGACGGCCCCATGCCCCAGGACTGGAACTGGACCTACCAGCTCAACCAGTACCAGCTCCCCCAGACGACGCGCTCGCACCGCATGGCCTGGGGCGCCAACTACGGCTCGCTCGGGTGGCGCGAGTACGCCCGCTACGGCGACGACGGCATGCTCTCCGGCCACCCCTTCCAGAGCTACTCCGTCTTCATGGTGCTGGGCACCCACCGCGAGGACCCCGTGCTCGCCCAGGCGGACGCCGTCGAGGCCTGGCAGGCCGTGCGCCTCACCGCCACCGAGGGCACCGTGCGCCCCCGGGGCCCCGGCGGCGTCGGCCGCGAGGACTCCGTGGCCTTCGACACGCCCGGCTACAACCCCGTCTACGCCACCTGGGAGGCTCACGCCGCGAACAACCGCGCCGAGCTGCGCTTCGACACGGGCACCCACGCCCTGGAACACCCGGTGGTGGTGCTGCGCGATTACACGTCCACGAAGCCCCCCACCCGGGTGACGCTGGACGGCCAGCCGCTCACCGCGGACGAGGACTACTTCGCCTCCGTGGACCCGGACGGCCACGCGCTGTGGCTCACCGTGAACCGCTCCCTCACCGGCACCGCGACGCTGCGCGTGGAGTGAGCGGCCCGAAAAGCAACGGGGGATGCCCCGATGGACTCGGAGCACCCCCCGCTATGACCCTGGCTCGAAGGTCCGCTCTCCCCCTCTGACGAGCGTCCCTCCGGGGTCCCCCTGCCACGGGTGACGTCGCCCCCGCGACGTCACCTTCCTTCCCGCCCTTCGTGTGTCTGGAGGGCCTTGGACCCCTCCGTGAGAACCACGACTTCGTGCGCTCCCCCCGAGCGCCCGCCTACGGCTTCGCCCCCTGGGCCCGCGGCGCCCCAAGCGCCGAGACCCTCGCGAGCCGTGGCTCGAACCGCGTGATGCCCTGCAGCGGCATCGCCGGACGACAGTCGCCGCGCAGTCGCGCCAGCGTCTGGGCCCAGCCGAACTTCCGCGGGCACATCGATGCCACCCGCGTGACTTCCTCTTGTGTCCCCCTCAGCGGTCCGAGCGCGCTCGACGTCGCAAGAGCCCGGAGCTCGGTACGCTTCGCCCCCGCGAAGGCGTGGAGCCCCGGAACCGCGATGTCCCCCTCTCGTGCCTCGAGCGCCCCTGACTGCTCCCCCCGGGTGCGTGCCCTCGCCTTGCTGGCCGGAGCCCCCATCCCCCTGCTCCCACGCGTCACCTCGACGGACCTGTTGGTTCCCCCCGAAACCCGCTGGCCCGACTCATGAGCGACGTGAGACATGCGGCCCTCCTTCGCACCCATGGAACTGCGCCCCCCGTGACCGGCGCCGTGGCGCCTGTCGACTCGGCCATACTGGCCCAGGTGCTCCGAGGAGTTTTCCGCCGTAGCGCCAAGTGCTTGCGCCAACGCGCCAGCGCGCGCGGGGCGGCCGACGGGGCCGTGACGCGCGGGGTTGCGCCCTCCCGGAGCCCGACGCGACAGGTTGGATGGCGGAGCGGGAGGGGGAGGGCGTCGACGCGGTCCGGGTGGCACTCGGCCGGAAGCGGGGCGGACAGGCGTCATGGGTAGGGACAGCGAGGGGTGGGCCATGTCAGCCTGACGCTGTAGGGGAGAGGGTCGCGCCGTGGGCCCGGGGCCTTCCTCCCGGGTGGGCGTGGGCGGGGTGGGAGGGGATACGGATTCATGAGGTGGGAAGCGATGGGCGAGTCGCCCGGCGAGGACAGGCGAGGGAGCAAGGCGGGGCGCGGCTCGGGGCAGGGCTCCCTGCTGGCGGTGCTGGCGGAGAAGCCGGCCGTGGCGCGCGACATCGCCCGGGTGCTGGGCGCGCAGGAGCGCGGCGACGGCTACCTGCGTGGCAACGGCTACGTGGTGACGTGGGCCATCGGACACCTGGTGGGGCTGGCGCAGCCGCACGAGATACGGCCGGATTGGAAGAAGTGGAGCCGGGCGCTGCTGCCCATGCTTCCGGCGGAATGGCCGCTGGTCGTCTCGCAGGAGACGCGCTCGCAGTTCGACGTCGTCCGGCGGGTGCTCAACGCGCCGGAGGTGGGCGCGGTGGTGTGCGCCACCGACGCGGGCCGCGAGGGCGAGCTCATCTTCCGCTACATCTACGAGGCGTCCGGGTGTCGCAAGCCGGTGCGGCGGCTGTGGGTGTCGTCGCTGACGGAGCGCGCCATCCGGGACGGCTTCCAGACGCTGCGGGAGGGCCGCGAGTACGACGCGCTGGCGTCGGCGGCCATGGGGCGCAGCCGGGCGGACTGGCTGGTGGGGATGAACCTGTCGCGCCTGTACACGCTGGCGCACGGCGGGCAGGGGGAGATGTTGAGCGTGGGGCGCGTGCAGACGCCCACGCTGGCCATGGTGGTGGAGCGCGAGCTGGCCATCCGGAACTTCGTGCCGCGCGACTACCTGGAGGTGGTGGCCACGTTCGCGCCCCGGGGGCCGGGCGTGGCGCCGGACGCGCGGTATGACGGCACGTGGTTCCGTTCGGGGCCGGACGGCAGGCCGGTGGTGCCTCCGGGCATGGAGGGGACGCGCGAGGCGCGGCGGCTCGACGCGGACGGCGTGGAGGCGCAGGCCATCATCGACCGCGCGCGGCGGGGGCAGGCGACGCTCGAGTCGTTGGAGGCGGAGGAGAAGCGGATGGCGCCGCCGCTCCTCTACGACCTGACGGAGCTCCAGCGTCACGCCAACCGGCTGTATGGCTTCAGCGCGCAGCGCACGTTGGAGGTGGCGCAGGCGCTGTACGAGAAGCACAAGCTCTTGAGCTATCCGCGCACGTCGAGCCGGCACCTGTCGCGGACGGTGGCGGACACGCTCCCGGAGGTGGTGGGGGCGGTGCGCGCTCGTTACGAGGAGGACCTCGCGCCCGGGACGGGGGAGCGCGCGCTGGGCAAGCGCTACGTCGACGACGCGAAGGTGACGGACCACCACGCCATCATCCCCACGCCCACGTCTCCGGACGGGCTGCGGCTGTCTCCGGACGAGCAGCGTGTCTACGACCTGGTGTGCCGGCGCCTGCTCCAGGCGTGGCACGAGGACCACGTGTGGCGCGTCACCACGGTGGTGACGGCGGTGTCGTCGCCCGGGCCCCAGGGCGCGGTGCCGGTGGTGGACCGCTTCCAGAGCACGGGCACGCAGGTGGAGCGCGTGGGCTGGAAGGTGCTGGACATCGGCGGTGGGAAGAAGGCGCCCAGGCCGAAGGCGGAGGGCCGCAAGGGCGAGGAGGAGGCGGCGGAGTCGGAGGACGAGCCGCAGTCGTTGCCCTCGGGGTTGGCGCGGGGGCAGGCGCAGACGGTGGAGGACGCGAAGGCGGTGAAGAAGCGCACCCGTCCGCCCCCGCGGCTGACGGACGCGTCGCTGCTGACGGCGATGGAGACGGCCGGGCGGGCGCTGGACGAGAAGGAGCTGGCGGAGGCCATGCGCGAGACGGGGCTGGGGACTCCCGCCACGCGCGCGTCCATCATCGAGGTGTTGTTGGACCGCGAGTACCTCGTCCGTCGCGGCAAGGCGTTGGAGGCGACGGAGAAGGGCATCCGCCTCATCGAGGTGGTGCACCCGGACGTGAAGACGCCGGCGATGACGGGGCAGTGGGAGGCGTGGCTCCAGCGCATCGAGCGGGGGGAAGGGCAGCTCGACGAGTTCCTGTTGGGCATCGAGAAGTACGTCATCGAGGTGGTGGGGCACGTGCCCGCCGGGCCGGCGTCGTCGAGGGCGACGTACGTGGCGCCGAGCGAGGCGACGCAGCGGCCCCTGGCCTCTCGCGAGCCGTGGCGCGGAGGCGAGTCGCTCGACGGGGGCGGAGCTCGCGCGGGGGCGACATTGCCGTTGTTCGACGCGCGGGGTGGCGGCGCGCGGCGCGCGGGTGGCGCGCGTGGCGACGAGGCCTCGTTCCCCGAACTGGGCCCGAGGCGCGGTGCGCGCGGTGACGAGCCCACGTTCCCGGGTGCCGGCTCGCGAGGCGGACCCTCCCTCCCGGAGCCGTCGTTCTCCGGTCCGAACACGGGCGCCACGCGTCGCGCGAGCGCCGCCGCGTTCTCGGACTCCGTGGCGATGGCATCCCCTGGGCGCATGACGTCCCGGAACACGCTCGATGCCCCGGGCGCCAGCGCCCCATGGGGCGCGAAGCTGAAGGCCGCGGCCACCGCGGGCCAGCGGCCCGAGCGCGTCATGCGCGCGCCCACGCCTCCGGACCAGCTCCGCCCGCTCCTCAAGGAAGCCTTCGGCTTCTCCGAGTTCCGTCCGTACCAGGAGGCCGTCTGCCGCGCGGCCACCTCGGGCGAGGACCTGCTGCTGGTCATGCCCACCGGCGCGGGCAAGTCCCTCTGCTATCAGCTCCCGGGACTGGCGCGCGCGGGCACCACCATCGTCGTCAGCCCGCTCATCGCGCTGATGGAGGACCAGGTGCTGCGGCTCCAGTCGCTCGGCTTCGCCGCGGACCGCATCCACTCCGGCCGCGACAGGGCCACCTCGCGACAGGTGTGCCTCGACTACCTGGATGGCCGGCTCGACTTCCTGTTCATCGCGCCGGAGCGGCTCGGCGTGCCCGGCTTCGTGGAGCTGCTCGCGCGGCGCCCCCCCACGCTCATCGCCATCGACGAGGCGCACTGCATCTCCCAGTGGGGACATGACTTCCGGCCCGACTACCGGCTGCTCGGCTCGCGCCTGCCGCTGCTGCGCCCGGCCCCCGTGGTGGCGCTCACCGCCACCGCCACGCCCGACGTGCAGCGCGACATCGTCCAGCAGCTCGGCCTGCTGGGCGCGGGCGGCAAGGCGCGCACCTTCATCCACGGCTTCCGCCGCACCAACATCGCCATCGAGGTGCGCGAGCTGAACCCCGGCGCGCGCGGCGACGCCATCCAGAGCCTGCTCCAGGACGAGGAGAACCGGCCCGCCATCGTCTACGCGGCCACGCGCAAGCACGCCGAACAGCTCGCGGAGCAGCTCGCGGGGGACTTCCCCTCGGCGGCCTACCACGCGGGGCTCCAACCCTCCGAGCGCGACCGCGTCCAGGCCGAGTTCCTCCGGGGCTCGCTGGAGGTCATCGTCGCCACCACCGCGTTCGGCATGGGCATCGACAAGCCGGACGTGCGCACCGTCATCCACGCCGCGCTGCCCGCCAGCCTGGAGGGCTACTACCAGGAGCTCGGCCGCGCCGGTCGCGACGGCAAGCCCTCCCGCGCCGTGCTGCTGCACTCGTACATCGACCGGCGCACGCACGAGTTCTTCCACCGCCGCGACTACCCCGAACCCTACGTGCTCGAGCGCCTCTTCCAGTCCACGGGCCCGCAGCTGGAGCCCAAGGCGGTGCTCCAGTCCCGCGTGCGCACGGACCCGGAGGTCTTCGACAAGGCCCTGGAGCAGCTCTGGATTCACGGCGGCGTGGTGATGACGCCCGACGAGACGGTGTGCCGGGGCCGGCCCCAGTGGTCCGCCGGCTACACCGCGCAGCGCGAGCGCAAGCTGCTGCACCTGGAGCAGATGGCGCGCTACGCGGAGGCGCCGGGCTGCCGCATGAAGCAGCTGGTGTCCCACTTCGGTGACACCCAGGACTCCGGCCAGCCCTGTGGCCTGTGCGACGTCTGCGCGCCCGAGTCGTGCGCCACGCTGCGCTTCGCGGAGCCCACCTCCGCGGAGCGCCACTGGCTGGAGCGCATCCTGGAGTCGCTCCAGGAGCGGGACGGACAGGCCACCGGCCGGCTCCACCGGGAGCTGTTCGGCGACGCGCTCCCGCGTCGCGACTTCGAGCGCCTCGTGGGCGGCCTCGTGCGCGCCGGGCTGGCGCGCCTGTCGGTGGACTCGTTCGACAAGGACGGCCAGGTCATCAACTTCCAGCGCCTGTCCCTCACGGACGAGGGCCGGCGCACGCGCGCCGTGGACCCCCGGCAGGTGTTCCTGCCCCTGCCCCTGGAGAAGGCCGCGAAGCGCAAGCGCGGCAAGGCGAAGGCGGGAGGGCAGGCGCATCGCGCCTCGCGCAAGCGCGGGGGCACGCGGGCGGCCTCCCAGGGCAGGGGGGCCACCCCGGTCACCTCCCGTGGCACGCGCGTGGAGAGCGTGGATGATGGCTGGGACGGCTCCGACGAGCAGGAGGCCGCCTCTCCGAGGACGGCGGCCCGAGGGGGACGCCGGGCGGGGGCGAAGGCGGAGGCGTCCCCGGCGCTCGTGGAGGCGCTGAAGGCGTGGCGGCTGGCGGAGGCGCGCAAGCGCAAGGTGCCCGCGTTCCGCATCCTCACGGACAAGGTGCTCGGCGCCATCGCGACGGCGCGCCCGGAGAACGGCTCGGAGCTCATGTCCATCCACGGCGTGGGGCCCGCCCTCACCGAGCGCTACGGCGCCCAGCTACTCTCCCTCGTCGCCCGTAAGGGCTGAGGCCCGGAATCAGCGGCGGGCGGGCTCGGACAGCGCCACGTGGGGCGGGCGAGCCGCGCTGACGTCCGCCCGCCCTTGACGGCGCCCTCCTTTCCCCCGCTGTCACCCGGGGGCGCCTCGCGAGAGGGTGGGGCGCTCACGGCGGTCCACGCCCGTCGCCCGTGTCGGAAGACTCCTGTCCGAGCGGGCGGGCGCGAGGGCAACCTGCCGGCCGCGCATTCCTTTTCCCCTCCCGATGGGGCGATGTCCCGTCCTGCCCCTCCCGTCACCTTTCGGCACATCGACCGCGACGGTGGGCGAACGCGGGGACGGAGGGGGGAGCGGAAGATGGAACTCGGCTTCGAGACAATCGGAAACGCCACACTCATCTGCCACGACAACGGTCCGGTCCTGGTGACGGACCCCTGGACACACGGCGCCGCGTACTTCGGCAGCTGGACGTTGTCCCACGAGATTCCGGAGGAGCAGCGCGACACCATCCAGCGGTGCCAGTACGTGTGGCTGTCCCATGGCCACCCGGACCACCTCAGCATGGAGTCGCTGGAGCCCCTGCGCGAGGCGACCGTCCTGGTGCCCAACCACTTCGGTGGGCGCGTCCGGGACGACCTGCGCTCCCAGGGCTTCAGCGTGCACGTGCTGGTGGACCGCGTGTGGACGCAGCTGTCACCGCGCATCCGGGTGATGTGCATCCCGGACATGAACCAGGACGCGGTGCTCCTGGTGGACGTGGACGGACGGCTCCTCGTCAACCTCAACGACGCGAGTGACCGGGGCTGGGGGCGCTTCGTTCGCGGCATGGTGCGCCGCTACGACGAGTCGTACCTGCTGGCCCTGTCCGGCTACGGCGACGCGGACATGATCAACTACTTCACCGAGGACGGGCAGCGCATCGAACCCTACGCCGCGGCGAAGACACCCGTGGGGCGCACCATCGCCCGCATGTCGGAGTTCTACGGCGTGCGCCACTTCGTGCCCTTCAGCTCCATGCACAAGTACCAGCGCGCCGACAGCATCTGGGCCTCGCGCTACACCACCACCCTGGATGACTACCCCCGGGGCTTCGAGTCCAGCACCTGCACGCTCCTGCCCCCCTTCATCCGGCGGGACTTCGGCCGGGACGACACCGAGCTCATCAACCCCCCGGAGCGCGCGCTGACGCCCGTGGACCCCAAGGAGTTCGGCGACGACTGGGGCGAGCTGCTGGAGCGCGAGGAGTCCCACCAGCTGCGCCAGTACTTCAGCACCATCGAGCACCTGGGCAGCGTGCTCGACTTCCTGCGCTTCCGCGTGGGCGGACAGGACCACGTCATCGAGTTCAATCACCGCCGCTTCCGCCGGGGCATCACCTTCGAGGCCCCGCGCAACTCGCTGATGACGGCCGTGCGCTACCAGGTCTTCGACGACCTGCTCATCGGCAACTTCATGAAGACGACGCTGCACGGTGACTTCGGCGAGGGTCGGCTGTACCCGGACTTCAGCCCCTACGTGGCCAAGTACGCGGACAACGGCAAGGCGCGCAGCCGCAACGAGCTGAAGACGTACTTCAACGAGTACCGCCGCCGCGACCCGGTGGGCTTCCTGCGGGGCAAGGTGGAGGCGCACTGCGTGCGGCCCCTCCAGACGCAGTCCGCGGAGCTGCTGCGCTCGCTGCTGCCCTCGGACTCGGCCGCCTTCCGGGCCGCGAAGGAGACGTTCTGGAAGGTGCGCCGCGCCCTGCTGTGACGGCTAGAGGTAGGGCGACAGCAGCCGCGCCAGCCCGTCCCGCAGGCGGATGGGCAACGGCCGGGCATCCACCTGGGCGCGGGTGATGGGGCGCGAGCGCAACAGCCGCTCCTCCACCACCGCGTCCAGGCGGCGCGCCAGCGCCGCGTCGTAGCACTCCACGTTCAGCTCGAAGTTGAGCCGCAGCGAGCGCGGGTCCCAGTTGGCCGAGCCGATGAGGCCCCACTCCCCGTCCACCACCATCAACTTGGTGTGGTCGAACGGAGGCGCGGTGAGGAACACCCGGCACCCCGGGCCCAGCACCTGCCACAGCTGCGCGGTGCTCGCCCACTGCACCACCGGCAGGTTGCCCTTCTCCGGCAGCACCACGTCCACCCGGACCCCGCGCAGCGCCGCCACGTTGAGCGCGGTGATGAGCGCCGTGTCCGGCAGGAAGTACGGGGTGATGATGCGCACCGACTCGCGCGCGGTGGCCAGCGCCCCCAGCAGCACCGTGCGCAAGGTCTCGAAGTCCTCGTCCGGCCCGTCCGGAATCCCCCGCGCCAGCACCGTCCCCGCGGGCGGAATCTCCGGGAACCACGTCGCGCCCGTCAGCCGCTCCCGCGTGGTGAAGACCCAGTCCTCCGCGAACGTCTCCTGCAACTGGCCCACCACCGGCCCCTCCAGCCGGAAGTGCAGGTCGCGCGCGGCGCGCTCGCCCGGCCAGAAGTGCTCGCGGATGTTCATGCCCCCGGTGAAGCCCACTTTCCCGTCCACCACCAGCACCTTGCGGTGGTTGCGCAGGTTCATGAAGGGCAGCCGGTAGGGCATCAGCGACGGCAGGAAGCGCGCGGCCGTGACGCCCTCGCGCTTGAGCCGCCCCAGGATGGTGGGCCACGTGTAGCGGGCGCCCACCGCGTCCACCAGCACCCGCACCTCCACGCCCCGCCGCGCCGCCTCGCCCAGCGCCGTGGCGAAGTGCCGGCCGGCCAGGTCGTTGTCGAAGATGTAGCTGCACAGGCTCAGCGACGTGCGCGCCCCGGCGATGGCCTCCAGCATGGCCGGGTACGCGTCCGTCCGGGACTCCAGCACCGTCACGCGGTTGCCCGCGAGCAGCGGCCGGTGCATCACCGCGTCCCCCAGCCGCGCCAGCGGCGCCAGGTGCGCGGCCCGGGGTTGGGCCAACGGCGGGGCGCTGGCGGGGAGCGCCTCCCGCCCCTTGGTGGGCGGGAACTGCCCGTGCTCCCGCAGCGGCGCCAGCGACAGCGCCCGGCGGCGGATGCGGTTGATGCCCAGCACCAGGTACAGCACCGCGCCCAGCACCGGCACCAGCCACGTCAGCCCCACCCAGCCCACCGCCGCGCGCACGTCCCGCTTGTGCAGCACCGCGTGCGCGCTGGCCAGCACGCTCACCAGCACCGTCAGCACCGCCGCGACATGGGGCCACGCCGCTTCCAGCCACGCCAGCACGTCAGTCATTTCGGGGGAGGAGGAGGACACGGCCGCTTCCGCCTATACACGCGCCCGCCCCACGGCGCACCGCGCTGGCGCGCCGCCACGCCGCGGCACACCCCGCTGGCTTGACGCACGAGCGCACGGGGTGCATGGTGGTTGACCCTTTCCACTCCGGTTGCGAGCACGCCCGATGCGCCGTCGCGCGGCCCCCTGGGGCCCTGACTGATTCGCGGGCAGCACCGTCCGATTTCCGAACAGTCCCGCGCCCGCGCGAAAAGTCGTGCGCCCAGGCCGCCTTGGCGAGCGGCCTGTCAGGTCCGTTTACATCCGGAGGACCCGGACGAGGAGTGCGGACAGTCCAGTTCTAGCTCGTCTTGCTGGGAATCCAGCTGCGGGGCATGGCTGGCCCGGGGGTTGCTCATGGGCAGCGCGCGCCGGGCGGCAGACGGCACACCGAGAGGCGCTCGTCTCCGGGGCGAGCGTCCCTCCACGCTTTTGACTCACCCGGTGGACGAGTCCGCCGCCACGTGTCGTGGCGACGGAGTCCGAAGCCCCTGGCCGGAAGGTTGCCTTCTCACGCGGAGGGGGGAGCCTTCCGGCCATTCTTCCCGTCGGCGCGGGGCGCTCAGCGCGCCAGCTGCTCGCCGAAGAAGATGAGCGTCTTGGTGTTGTCCTCGGCGCTCTCGATGTCGAGGCACTCCAGCTCGCCGCTCTCGCTCTCGTCCGCGTAGATGCGCGCCGGCTTGAGGATGCGGTGGGTGATTTCGTCGTCGTCGCGCCCGGCGATGATTTCGACGACGCCCTTGTCGCTGCCCTTCTCCTCGAGGGAAATCTCGATGAGGGGCAGGTTCTGCGCGAGCGGCTGGTCGCCCAGGTCGCTGCCCTCCACCTCGATTCGCACCGGGTGGTCCTTCTCCATGTTGGTGAGCAGGGCCAGGTAGTCCGCCCAGCCCTCCCGGGGAATCTCACGCGTGTGGTCCGTACGGTCCATGTGTGCTGCCCTCCGCTTTCACGGGTGTGGCCCAACCGTAAGGCGCGTGGACGACGCGTGAGCGCCGGGCCCGCACTCCCGCCGGGTCGGGGAGTGCGCCAGCGAGCCCCTGGCGCGACGCGGGTCGCGGCGCTACTCCGTGACGGAGCGCACCCCGTCGCCGCCCATCACCAGGCGCACGGCGGAGGCGGTGGTCGGCTGACCGAAGTGCTCGTAGGCCGCCTGCTCGAGGATGGGGGCGAGCGTGGTGCGCAGGCCCCGCGCCCCCGTCTCGCGCTTGAGGGCGCGCGCGATGACGTGCTCGCGCACGGCGGGCTCCACCACCAGGTGCAGCCCCTCCTGCTCGAACTCGCGCTCGTACGCGCGCAGCACGTTGTGCTGGAGGATGTCGCCCAGCGTGGCCGCGTCCAGCGGCGCGAAGGACACCAGCCGGTTGAAGCGGCCGATGAGCTCCGGGATGAAGCCGTAGCGCGCGAAGGCCGTCGTCTGCTCCAACTGCTCCTGCGTCACGCTCGTGGCGATGGACTCCTCCGCCACGGCGCGCGGCTCGCGGCCGAAGCCGAGCCGCTCCGCGCGCGCCATCCCCTCCGCCGTGGAGCGCAGCCCGCTGAAGGCGCCGCACGCGATGAAGGTGACGCAGGACAGCTCCATGCTGTCGGGCTGGAGCCGGCTGGTGAAGCCGAAGTCCGGCGGGAAGTCCGCGTTGGAGGCGGACAGCAGGTGCAGCAGGCCGCGCTGCACGCCGAAGCCGCTGACGTCCTTGGTGGTCTGCTGTCCGGCGAAGCGGCTGTCCGAGCGGCTGGTGGCCAGCTTGTCGAACTCGTCCATGCAGATGACGCCGCACGCGGCCCAGTCCGAATCCCGGTCCGCCACCTCGTAGAGGCGCGACAGCAGCGTGTTGACGTCGTCGCCCACGTAGCCCGTCTCCGAGAACTGGGTGGCGTCCGCCAGCACCGTGGGCACGGCGAGGATTTCGCGGAACAGCAGCTCCACGAGGAACGTCTTCCCGGAGCCGGTGGGCCCCAGGAACATGCAGTTCTCGCGCTGGCCCGGCTCCGGCGCCAGGCCCTCCAGGTGCAGCCGGCGGATGCGGCGCAGGTGTCGGTAGGCGAGCACCGCGGCGGCGCGGCGCGCCTCCTGCTGGCCCCGGTAGCCCAGGTCCGTCAGGCGCGCGTCGATTTCCCGCGGCGACAGGACCTCGATGGCGGCGACACGTTCGCGCACGTCCACGCCGCGGGAGGGACGGGACTCCACACCAGGTCGGGCGACGGTCATTCCACGGGACTCCAGGCAAGGCGGGGCGTGCGGCCGGGCCGGCGCATCATCCCGGCGCCTCGGGTCCTCCACAAGCCGTCCGCCCCGAGGGGTATTCCAGGACACTTCCCTGGGACCCGGAACGACCGGGGCTGACCGGACCATCGGCGCGTGCGCCCGCCTGGTCGCCCGTGGCCCGACGTCCCCTGGTGCCCACTGGCCCGCGCGCGGCCTGCCCACCCGTGAACATCCGGCGGGGCCTCGCGCGAGGCCCGGGCACGCAAGCGCTCCCTCGGGGCGGGCAGGTGCATTACAGGAGCACCCGCATGAGCACTGTGGGAGAGGCAGGCGTGGCGCGGGAGTGGCGGGTGCCCGCGTTGGGGGCATGGGTGGAGGCGGGCCCGAGGGTGCGCTGGCGGGTCTGGGCGCCGGGCCACCAGCGCGTGGAGGTGGTGCTCCACGACGCGCGAGGCGCACCGGGGCAGGTGCTGGCGATGACGCCGGAGCCCGGCGGCTGCTTCGGCGCGGTCCTGGAGGGGCGGGGCGCGGGCGTGCTGTACAAGCTGCGCGTGGACGGCCAGGGGCCGTTCCCGGACCCGTGGTCCCGGGGCCAGCCCCTGGGGGTGCATGGCCCGTCCCAGGTGGTGGTGGCGGACTTCCCGTGGACGGACGCGGCGTGGACGGGCGTGCGGCCCGAATCGCTGGTCCTCTACGAGGTGCACGTGGGCGCCGCCACGCCCGAGGGCACCTTCGACGCGCTCATCCCCCGGCTGGACGCGCTGGCGGCGCTGGGCATCACCGCGCTGGAGCTGATGCCGGTGGCCAGCTTCCCCGGCGCGCGCAACTGGGGCTACGACGGGGTGGACCTGTTCGCGCCCGCCCAGGTGTACGGCGGCCCGGAGGGGCTGCGCCGGCTGGTGGACGCCGCGCACGCGCGCGGGCTCGCGGTGCTGATGGACGCCGTCTACAACCACTTCGGACCGGACGGGAACTACCTGCGCGTCTACTCGCCGCGCTACTTCACCGGACGCCACCATACGCCGTGGGGCGACGCGGTGAACTACGACGGCGAGGGCAGCGACGTCGTGCGCGCCATGGTGCTCTCCAGCGTGGAGATGTGGATTCGCGACTACCACCTGGACGGCCTGCGGCTGGACGCCGCCCACGCCATCGTCGACGAGGGCCGGCCACACCTGCTCACCGAAATCGCCGAGCGCGCCCGCGCCAGCGCGCCCGGCCGCCACGTGCACGTCATCGCCGAGGACGAGCGCAACGAGCGGCGGCTCCTCTTGCCCGCGTCCCGGGGCGGGCATGGGCTCGACGGCGTGTGGGCGGACGACTTCCACCACCAGCTGCGCCGCGCCTTCGCGGGCGACAGCGAGGGCTACTTCCAGGACTACACGGGCCGGGCGGAGGACATCGCGCGCACGCTCGTCCAGGGCTGGTTCTACGAGGGCCAGACGTCGCCCAACCGGGGGCACGCGCGGGGCACCAGCGCCCAGGGGCTGGAGCCGTGGCGCTTCGTGTACTGCATCCAGAACCACGACCAGGTGGGCAACCGCGCCCTGGGCGAGCGGCTGGGACAGGACGTGTCGCCCGCGGCCTTCCGCGCCATGAGCGCGCTCTTGCTGGTGTCGCCGTACACGCCGCTGCTCTTCATGGGGCAGGAGTGGAACGCGAGCACGCCCTTCCTCTACTTCACGGACCACCACGCGGAGCTGGGCCGGCTCGTCACCGAGGGCCGGCGCCGCGAGTTCGCGAGCTTCTCGCGCTTCGCGGGGGAGGAGGTGCCGGACCCGCAGGCGGAAGCGACCTTCACCCGCTCGCGGCTCGACTGGGACGAGGCGGAGCGGCCCGGGCACGCGGGGGTGCTCGCCCTCTACCGGGAGCTGCTGCGCCTGCGGGCCGAGGAGCCCGCGCTGCGCGAGGCGGGCCGGGGCACCTACGACGCCCGGCCCCACGGCGCGGACGCGCTGGTCCTGGAGCGACGGGGCGGGGGCCAGGCGCTCCAGCTCTGGGTGAACGTGCGCGGCGCGCTGGAGGCGCGGCTGACGCCCGGCGCGGAGCTGGTGCTGTGGAGCGAGGAGCCCCGCTTCGGCGGCGCCGTCGCCGCGTCTCCCCTCCAGCAGGGCGTGCTGCGCCTGGAGGGCCCGGCGGCGGCGCTCGTGCGCCTGTCCCGGTAGCGCGTCGTGGCGGCCTGGAAGGCGAGGACGTCCCGGTGGGGAGGGTGGTGCTCGCGCGTGCTCGGGGGGCTCTTCGCCGCGGGCGCGGTCGCCTGTGCCCCGTTCCCGCCCGCGTCCGACGAGTGGCTCGCGGAGGAGTGGGAGCTGGCGCTGGAGGGCAAGGACCGCTTCGGCGTGACGATGCTCTATCCGTCCCGGCCCGGCGGCGAGTCGTGGGCGCTGGCGAGCGAGCCGCTGGAGGACCCGCGCTTCGAGCCGCGCACGGTGCTCACCCGCAACCCGGATGGCTCCTGGAAGGCGAGGGACCCGGAGCTGCGCATGCAGGTCCACACCTCCGAGGGGTACGACGCCGCGAGGATCGCCACCTACGACCGCGACGTGCTCGCCAGCCGGGGCTACATGCAGTCCCCGGCGGACTGGCACAACGTGGAGATGACGGGCTTCGTGAAGCTCAACGCCGCCACGGACATGACGGACAACTTCGACTGGTACGCGCGCGGCGGGCGGCACAACGACGAGGCCGGCGGCTGCGAGGGCAGCAGCTACAAGGCGGGGTTGCACTACGACGGCCGGGTCCGCTGGCAGAAGGAGTCCTGGCACGTCTCGTACGTCCACACCCCGTTCCGGCCCGGCGTCGCGTCGTCGCTGCTGGGCCGGTGGGTGGGGTTCAAGGCGGTGATGCGCGACGTCGAGGTCGGGGGGCGGACGGCCGTCTTGCTGGAGCTCTACGTCAACGACACCGCGGACCGGGTGACGTGGCGCAAGGTCCACGACTGGCTGGACGCGGGGGACTGGGGCGGTGACGCCAGGCATTGTGGTGGCGCGGTGGGGGGCATGCCCATTACATGGGGCGGGCCCATCGCCACCTTCCGGTGGGACAACGCCACCGACGTCGACTTCAAGTGGTTGTCCGTGCGTGAAATCCAACCGATGCCGGGGAGCGGTGTGGGGGGCGAGGGCCTCCCGGGGTTCACCGCGGGTTCCTCGATGTCGACACGAACGGCTTCCCGTGCTCAGCATCCGCCCCCATGAACCTCCAGACCGCTACCGCCTCCTCCGACCGCATCTGGGAGCAGGAAATCCTCCCGGCGCTCGAGCGCTACATCCGCATCCCCAACAAGTCGCCCGCCTTCGACCCGGACTGGGTGAAGGCCGGCCACATGGACGCCGCGGTGCAGCTCATCGCGGACTGGTGCCGCGCCCAGGCGCCGCACCTGCCGGGGCTCACGCTGGAGGTCATCCGCCTCCAGGACGAGCAGGGCCGTCCCCGCACCCCGGTCATCTACATGGAGGTCCCCGGCACGCGCGGCGACGACACCGTGCTGATGTATGGCCACCTGGACAAGCAGCCGGAGATGACCGGCTGGCGCGAGGGCCTGAACCCGTGGACGCCGGTGCGCGAGGGCGACAAGCTCTACGGGCGTGGTGGCGCGGATGACGGCTATTCGGCCTTCGCCTCGCTGACGGCGCTGCGCCTGCTGCGCGAGCAGGGCGTCCCCCACGCGCGCACGGTGGTGCTCATCGAGGCGTGCGAGGAGAGCGGCAGCTACGATCTGCCGGCCTACATCGAGGCGCTGGCGCCGCGCATCGGCAAGCCGTCGCTGGTGGTGTGTCTCGACTCGGGCTGCGCCAACTACGAGCAGCTGTGGATGACGACGTCGCTGCGCGGCATGGTGGGCGGCAACCTCCGGGTGGACGTGCTCACGGAGGGCGTGCACTCCGGCGACGCCAGCGGCATCGTCGCGTCGTCCTTCCGCGTGCTGCGCCAGGTGCTCTCGCGCGTGGAGGACGAGGGGACGGGCCGCATCACCTTGCAGGCGCTGCACGTGGAGATTCCCGAGGCCCGCCGCGAGCAGGCGAAGGCCTCCGCGAAGGTGCTGGGCGACGATGTGTTCGCCAAGTTCCCCTGGGTGCCCGGCATGCGCCCCGTGGGGGACGACGGCGTGGAGCTGGTGCTCAACCGCACCTGGCGGCCGGCGCTGTCGGTGACGGCCGTGGAGGGCATGCCGTCCCTGCAGGCCGCGGGCAACGTGTTGCGGCCCTACACCACGGTGAAGCTGTCCATGCGCATCCCGCCCCGGCTGGACGCCAAGGTCGCGCAGAAGGCGCTCAAGGACGCGCTGGAGAAGGACCCGCCGTACGGCGCGAAGGTGACGTTCGAGAGTGACAAGGCCGGCAGCGGCTGGGACGCGCCGCCCCTGGCGGACTGGCTGTCGCGCTCCTTGGAGTCCGCGTCCGCCGCGTACTTCGGCCGGCCGGTCATGGCCATGGGCGAGGGCGGCAGCATCCCCTTCATGGGCATGCTGGGCGAGCGCTTCCCGGAGGCGCAGTTCCTCATCACCGGTCTGCTCGGTCCGGGCAGCAACGCGCACGGTCCCAACGAGTTCCTGCACGTGCCCACCGGCAAGAAGCTCACCTGCTGCGTGGCCGCCGTCATCGCCGACCACTTCAAGCGGTAGGGCCGCGTGTGATTGGGTGGGGGCGAAGACTCCCCACCCACCCCGCACGTCGATATCGACATGCAAGGCAATCGAAGGCTGTCTGCCCTTTCCACGAGGGGTGGAGTAGCTTTTGCGCATGATCGACAAAATCAATCGCAGCCGCAGCAGGTCGCCGGTCAATCAAACGCAGCAAACCCAGTCGGCGTCCCAGCCCACGAACGTGGCGGCGCAGAACACGCCGCCACCCCCTCCTCCCGCGCCGCCACCGGCGCCGCCTCCCCCCAGCTCCTTCTCGGCCGCGAGCTCGCAGCCCGGGAAGGTCAACCTGCGGCCCAGCCCCTCCCCGGGGGCGCCGCAGCTCGGCTCCGCGTCCGCCTCCAGCCTCTTCGGCGCGAAGAAGCCGCAGGCCGCCACCGCGTCGACCTCCACCGCCTCGACCTCCTCCACGACGCAGCAGTCCCCCATCAAGCTGGGGGGGAAGGACGTCCCTGGGACGACCCAGCCCATCGCCGCCACGGGCAACTCGGGGATGGACAAGACGTACTTCCACAACTCGGGGGAGAAGTTCGGCTGGTTGGCGACCTCTCCCCAGGTCGTGGACCAGGAGATGACGGCCTACAAGAAGCTGGCCACGCTCGAGGGCATCCACCTGCCTCAGACGCTCGAGGTGCCGAGCGGGGAGAAGGGGCCGACGACCACCAGTCAGGATGGAAAGGCGGTGCCCGAGACGGGGTACTTCATCGAGCACCTGAACATCTCGACCCAGTTCAAGCCCAAGATGCTCGCCTTGAGCGCGGAGACCCGTCCGGGGCGGGGCGCCGTCAGCACCTACAACAGCCTCTCGCCGGCCGCCCAGAAGCAGATGCACGCGGATATCCAGGCCATCAAGAACCACATCTCCGACATCGCGGGCACCGTGGGAGAGTTGACCCTCACGCTCGACCCTTCCTCCGGGCACGTGCGTCTGCTCGACGTCGGGCCTGTCAACGGGCAGGCCGGTGGGGCGGACCTCGCGGACAAGGCCGTGAAGGGGTTGGACAACCTCCTGGCCAAGTGTCCGCCTCCCGCGTGAGGGCCCGCGCCCCGGACTTCGCCTGACGGCCCGGGTCGTGTCCCCGGGGGCAAACCCTTGCATGGGACGCGACAGTCCCCCCGACCTGGAGGGTCGGGAGGGTGAGGTGTGTCTGTCCTCCAGTTCAATCCCGCCCTGGGCGAGGCAACCGATGGGGTTGTGAGGGATTGGCGCGACCTCCTATTCCACGCCTCCCCGTCGGCTGGTCGTCGGACGACTCGTGCGCGCTCCTGGGTGGTGGGGCTGCTCGTCGGACGGTGGGCCGGACGTGAGGGCACGCAGCGTTCACCAGAATGGGAGCGATGACATGGCAGGCGAAAAGTCACGGGTGGTCACCACGCGGGAAGGCCAGGTCGAGGGCGCGCTGGTCGAGGGAGTGCTGGTCTTCAAGGGGATTCCATACGCGAAGCCGCCCGTGGGGAGCCGGCGCTGGAAGGCGCCGGAGCCCATGGACCCCTGGACGGGCGTGCGCCCCGCGCTGGAGTACGGGGCCGCGCCGCCGCAGAACCGGCAGGCCTGCATCGAGACCGGCGGTGGCGACCCCGGGAAGATGAGCGAGGACTGCCTGTACCTCAACGTGTGGACGCCCCGGGCGGAGGCGGGCGCGAAGCTGCCGGTCGTCTTCTGGATTCACGGCGGCGCGTTCGTCCTCGGCGCGGGGCACCTGCCGTCGTACCAGGGCGGGCCGCTGGCGGCGAAGGACGTGGTGCTCGTCACCTTCAACTACCGGCTGGGGCACCTGGGCTTCTTCGCGCACCCGGCGCTGGAGCGGGAGAACCCGAACGGTCCGGTGAACTTCGGCCTGCTGGACCAGATCGCCGCGCTGGAGTGGGTGAACCGCAACATCGCCCAGTTCGGCGGGGACCCGGGCAACGTCACCGTGATGGGGGAGTCCGCGGGCGCCAAGAGCGTGCTGGCGCTGTACGCGTCGCCGCTGGTGAAGGACAAGCAGTACTTCCGGCGGGGCGTGGCGCTCAGCTCCTACGTCCTCAACGAGCTGCCGCGGGAGGAGGCGGTGGCGCGCGGCGCCCTCTTCGCCAACGACCTGGGACTGACGGGCGACGAGGTCACCATGGAGCAGCTGCGGGCGCTGCCGGGGGATGACTTCTGGATGCGCTCGCCCGGGACGGTCATCTCGCCCTCCTCCGTGGTGGGGGACCCGGTGCTGCCCCGGACGATTCGCGCCGCGTTCCGCGACGACCAGGCGGCGAAGCTGCCGCTCATCGTGGGCAACACCAGCTACGACTCGAGCGTGGCGGTGGCCTTCGGCATCAACCCCAAGGACATCATCGACCGGTTGGGCAACCTCGCGGGCCTGGTGCGTCCCTTCTACCCGGACGTGACGGACGACGAGGCGCTGGGCCGGCGTGTCTGCACCGACTTCGTGTTCGCCGTGGTGCCCAGGTTGGTGGGGGACCACCTGTCGCGGCACGCGCCGGTGTACCGCTGCTTCTTCGACTACACGGCGGTGCGGCTGCGTCCGGAGTACCCGCACGGCGTGCCGCATGGCCTGGACGTCCCCTGGTTCCTCTTCACCGAGGACATCTGCCCGCCCAACGGGGGCAAGTTGGAGGAGGAGGACCGCCAGTTCGCGCGGCGGTTGCAGACGCACCTGCTCCAGTTCTTCCGTGACGGCAATCCGGGCAGCAGTGAGCAGCTCACGTGGGAGCCCCACGTCAGCACCCGCGACGCCGCGCTCGTGCTGGGCGAGGAGGTCCTGCTGGCGCAGCCCTACCGGAAGGACCTGCTGGGGCTCGCGGCGCTCGCGGTGGGGCTGGGCCTCATCGACAACGCCGCGCGCCCGCCCGCGGGACGCAGCTCCACGCCGCCAGCCCCGTTCGCCGCGGCCACCTACGGCCGGGCGAGCCAGGGCACGAAGGCGGCCGGTGGCCGGGGCTGAAGCCGCGTCGGAGAGGGTGACGTCGTGCCGGCGCCGGGTTTTCACTGGCGCCGGCCGCGTCCTCCCCCATCCCCTCGAGCGTCAGCCGGGCAACCACCAGAGCTGATTCTCGGATTGCAACGTGCGCTCCAGCCACACGCGGAACGATGGGGCGATGACCTCGACCAGCCGCGGATAGGTTTCGTGAAAGGCGTCGAGGATGGGATGGGGGCCCCCGGGCCGTGCCACATCCACCAGGTTGAAGTCGGAGTCCCCGAGGTAGACGAGCGTCCACCAGGATGCCGCTCCCATCGAGTCGTCGTCCTTGCCGCGCAGCTCCACCCGGGCCCGGCGGATTTCATCGAGCCGCAGGATGCGGAACTTCTCGTGAGGGAAGGGGCGGAAGAGGGTCGCGCCGTCGCAGCGCAGGTAGAACGCGCGCAAGTCCTCATCCAGATGCCACCCGGAGTGGGCCTCGAACGCCTCGACTCGCGCCTGGGTCGCGGGGGGATTCGGGTAGTGGTGCGCCGCGATTTCGTCCAGGAGCTGGTGCATGTTCCTAGTCTGCATAAGGCCTGTCCGGACCGACGGTCTTCCAGCGCGGATCGCCCGCGTAGCACTGTGGATATGCCGTGTTGTACGTCTCGTGCACGTCCCGGGGGACAGGCAGGACGTTGTTCCGTGCGGTCGGGTGACCTCCGTGGAAGAGGTCTCGGACGTGATGCCCTGGCCACATCTCGCCGCCCGCCGAGCTGGGCCAGGCTCCAAACTCCTCGGCCCACGTCGTGCGGAAACCCTCGCGTGCGTTGTTCCAGATGCGGCGCAGGGCTCGACCGTCCGTCGTCGCGTAGTCGCAGCAGCAGGCCGTGATGGCAACGCGCGTCCCTCCTTCCGCGGGGAAGATGCCCAGGAACCGTCCCTGCCAGTCGCCCTTGATGTCGGCCAGCCAGATGCAGCCGCGCAGGGTGTGTCCCTCGTATCCGCACTTCCTCTCGCACCGCTGCATCCACGCAGCGGAGCACGCCCAGGGGCCGTAGTAGATGGCCGTCGTCACCGTCGAGCCGTCGGGCAGCATGACAGGAGGGCCGACCCACTTCGCGGACGCGGACGGCGCGCCCACGGCACCCATGGTGGCGGAGCCGCACGCACCGAGGCACAGCAGGGGCGCCACGGCAATCAGGCCCCTTCCTCGCCACGTGCTCGTGATTTTCACGCACGAGGGAGGATATCGCAGGCGGCGAGAGGCCTCCCTCGCCGGGGGCTCCGTCTTCCGCGGGGCGCTTCTCCACCCACACCCGCGTCATCGGTACCCCGGGTCGTTCGCGTCACGGGGTGTCGTGATGCCTCGCACGCGCCTCAGGCATGACGACCACCCCGCGCGTCAGGCGGTCCCACCCGGGAGTCGCACGGGCCCCTGCCGCGCCGGCGCGGTGTTCCCACCCCGCCGGCACAGGCCCGAAGCGGCCGCTCAGCGGCCCGTCTTGATGCCCAGGTTGCCGCCCTGCTGCGACGAGGAGCCGGGCCGCTTCGTGCCCGTGCCGGACGGGGGCCTGGCGCTCCCGCCCTGCTGGCGCCGCAGCTCCAGGCGCAGCTCGTCGTCGGCCGCGGACACCTCGCGCGTCACCGGCTCGTAGCCGGTGAGCTCCAGCGTCACCGCCACGTTGGGCGCGCCCTTCTCCAGCTGCAGCGTCATGGGCGTCACGCCCCGCGCCGCGCCGTCGATGCTCACCGTGGCGCCGGCCGGACTCGTGACGACCGCCAGCGCCACCGTCTGGCCCTCCTCCTCCACCGGAGGCGGGGTGGGCCGCGTGGGCGCCGGAGGCGGCGCGGTGGGCTGCTCCCGCTCCACGTGGACCGGCTGCGCCACGGGCTGCGTGGGCAGCGGCGTCGCGCCCGCCGGGCCGCGCAGCGCGACGAGCGCCCCCGCCGCCAGCAGCAGGCCCGCGCCCGCCGCCACCACGGGCACCAGGGGGATGCGCCGTCCCGCCGGCTCCGCCATTCGGTCCAGCGGCGCGGTGCCACGCGTCCGGTCGCTCACCAGCGCTCCGCCCTGCTGCCGCGCGCCCGTCCCCGAGCCGCCGCTCTTGGGCTGCACCCGCGAGGGCACCGTGCGCTGCCCCGGCCCACCCGGCACCCCGCTCAACGAGGAGTTGGAGCGCGAGTCCAGGTCCGCGTCCTCCGCCAGCTGGTCCAGCTTCGCCGGGTCCGTCTCCGTGGCGATGCGCTCGGCGTACAGGTCCCGCAGGTGCGCGGACAGGTGCGCGCTGCTCGACGGCAGCCGCAGGTTCAACGCGTAGTCCTCCAACGCCAGGCGGAACGCGCCGCAGTCCGGGTAGCGCTCCTCCGGCGTGGGCGCCAACGCCTTGAGCACCACCTCGTCCAGGCCGGGCGGCAGCTTCGGGTTGAGCTGCGACGGCTTCGGCACCTGGCAGTCCTTCACCAGCCGCAGCGTCATCAGGTCCGAGTCACCCTTGAACAGCCGCTTGCCCGTCAACAGCTCCCACATCACCACGCCCAGCGCGAACTGGTCGCTGCGCGCGTCCATGGGCAGCCCGCCCGCCTGTTCGGGCGACATATAGGGGTACTTCCCCTTCAGCACGCCCGTGGCCGTGTTGGCGCTGCTGGTGGCCGCCTTCGCCACGCCGAAGTCGATGACCTTCACCCCGCCGTCGAAGCCGACGAGGATGTTCTGCGGCGAGACGTCCCGGTGCACCAGGTGCATGGGCCGGCCCTGCGGGTCGCGGGCCTGGTGCGCGTAGTGGAGCCCCGCCGCCGCGTCCGCGATGACGCGCAGAATCAAGCCCACCGACAGCGGCTTGTTCTGCGCCCGCGCGAACTTGTCGAGCCGCCGCACGTCGTCGCCCTGGACGTACTCCATGGCCAGGCAGTGCCGGCCTTCTATCTGCGTCAGGTCGAGAATCGTGATGAGGTTGGGGTGCGTCAGCCGCGCCACCAACCCCGCCTCGTCCAGGAACATCGAGAGGAACTCGTCGTCCTCGGCGAGGTGCGGCAGGATGAGCTTCAGGACGACCAGCCGCTCGAATCCCGTGCCGTGCTCACGGGCCAGGAAGACCTGACCCATTCCGCCGGACGCAATCTTCCGCAACAACTCGTACTTACCGAATGGAACCGCCATGATGTGGGAGCCAGGATATCTCCCTTTCTCACCCGGCGGGAAATGCCCAGTCGTCTGTCACCCCACATTGACACCCAACAGTAGGGGCGCGGGTAGGACTCAGGCCTTCATCTTGTAGCCGCTGCGGAGCACGAAATAGGTGACGGCGGTGGCCGCCAGGGCGACGCCCAGGAGGATGCCTCCTCCGTACAGCGGCGAATACATGCTGCGGCCGAGCATCCCGTACCGCAGCCCCTCCACCATGTAGACCATGGGGTTGAAGAGGCTGATGGTGTTCCACGGCGCGGGCAGCTCCCGGACCGAATAGAAGACGCCGCCCAGGAACGTCAGCGGCAGCATGACGAAGGTGGGGAAGAAGTTGATCTGCTCGAACTTCTCCGCCCACACGGCGGCGAGCATGCCCAGCACGCTGAAGACGTAGGACGAGACGAGCAGGAAGTAGGCGGCCACCCAGGCGTGCTCCAGGCTGAAGCCCGTGAACAGCGTGGCCACGGCCCAGGTGAGGCCGCCCACCACGAGCCCGCGCACCATGGCGCCGCCGATGAAGCCCGCCATCAGCTCGCCGGGCCCCAGCGGCGCCACCAGCAGGTCCACCACCGTGCCCTGAATCTTGGTGATGAACAGCGACGAGGAGCTGTTGAGGAAGGCGTTGTTGGCGATGCCCAGGAACACCAGGCCCGGCACGATGAAGTGCAGGTAGGGCGAGCCCTCCACCGTGTGGATGCGGCTGGAGATGGAGTAGCCGAAGACGATGAAGTACAGCGTGGTGCTGATGAGCGGTGAGAGGACGGTCTGTCCCGGCACGCGCATGAAGCGCCGGACCTCCTTCACGAACAGCGTCTGCATCCCGAGGACGTTCATGGGTGATGTGCGGGCGTGGGGGCGATGGGGTGGTCAGGCGGCGTGGGGCTGGGACTTGCCGCGGAGGACCTCGAGGAGCACGTCCTCCAGGCGCGAGCGCCGCGTCTCCACGTCGGAGATGGGCAGCCCTTCCGCGTACAGCGCGCGCAGCAGGTCTCCCCCGGGCGCGGCGCCCTCGCGCTCCACGTAGGTGAGCGTGCGGCCGTCCTCCGACAGCCGGGCGGAGAAGCGGCGCGCGGCGTCCGTCACGGTGGTCTGGGGCGTGTCGAAGGTGACGACCAGGCGCTTCTCGCCGAAGCGGCGCAGGAGCGTGGTCTTGTCCTCCACCATCAGCAGCCGGCCCTCGTTGATGATGCCCACGCGGTCCGCCAGCTCCTCGGCCTCTTCCAGGTAGTGCGTGGTGAGGACGATGGTCGTCCCCTCCGAGGCGAGCTTGCGCACGTACGTCCACAAGTCCCGGCGCAGCTCCACGTCCACGCCCGCGGTGGGTTCGTCCAGGAAGACGAGCCGGGGCTTGTGCACCAGCGCCTTGGCGATGAGCAGCCGGCGCTTCATGCCGCCCGACAGCGCGCGCGTCAGCGCGTCCTTCTTGTTGGACAGGTTGAGCGCGGCGAGCACTTCGTCCACGCGCGCCTCGTCCCGCTTCTGGCCGTAGTAGCCCTGCTGGATGTGCAGCGACTCCGACACGCTGAAGAACGGGTCGAAGTTGATCTCCTGCGGGACGAGGCCCACCTCGTAGCGCGGGCCCACCGGGTCCTGGTCCAGGTCCTTGCCGAAGATGCGGATGGTGCCGGCCGTCTTCTTCACCAGGCCGCACACGCTGCCAATCATCGTCGTCTTGCCCGCGCCGTTGGGCCCCAGCAGCGCGAAGATTTCGCCCGCGCGGATGGTCAGGTCCATCTGCTGCAACGCGGTGAACGAACCGTACCGCTTGGTGAGTCCCTGGAGCTCGAGGGCGGGCGTCGACATGGCGGCGCCTCCTGTAACACCTTCGGCCGCGCCGCGCTCGCCTCGCGCGAGGACCGCCTCGCGTGGGCGCCGGCCCCCGGACGCGGTGTCCTAGCCGCGGCGTTCTAGAAGACAGTGCAAGGGAAGAAGGCGTCCACGGACGTGGTGTTGTACGCCGAGTCCATGACCTCGAACCTCACCTGGGCCTGGAGCGACTCGGTGCAGCGGCCGTTGCCCACCAGCGTGTCGTCCCACATGGGCATCATGGTGAAGAGGGTGGCGTTGGCGAGGCCCATCATGCCGAGGAAGAGATAGGGCGGCGTGCCACCCGAGGCCACGCCCGTGCAGGTGAAGTTCGGCCGACCGAAACCCGACATGGTACAGCTGGTGATGGTCGCCGTGAGCGGCGTCAGCGGCTGCTCGAGCGCGGCCTCCTCCGTCGGAGCGGGTGAATCGGTGGGCGCGGGGCCGCCACAGGCCGCCTGGAGCAGGACGGTCGCGGCGAGGATGGAGCGGAAGAGGTGGATGCGCTGCATGGGCTGCCTCCTGGCGCGTCGGGTCGGGCCGCCCCTCGAACGCTAGGCAGCCTCGCTTGGGCCGGGCCATGCCACCCGGGCGCCTCTCCGCTCCTTTCGAGAGACACACTCCGGGTGACGTCGTGCGTCATGGGGCGCGGCCTTCTCAGTCTGTCTTGTTTTTGACAGCGTGGGGGCTCCGCGAGGGTCCGGCAGGCGCGGAAGGCGCGGCGTTCCCAGAGGGCGCGCGGCGCCCCGGGTCCGGACGAATCCGTCGGAGCAAAGGGGTCCCCCATGCCAGGACAGCAGGGCAGGAGTGCGCGCGCGGTGTTCACTTTGGGTGTGTCTCTGTTCGCGGTGGGCTGCGGCCGGGAGTCGCCAGGACGGGAGGTGGAAGCGCCGGTGCCGGTGGCGGTGGCGCGAGCGGCGAAGAACGACGGCGCGGAGGTGCACAACCACGTCTACGTGCAGGCCTGGGGTACGGGGTGGCCGGGGCGCGTGTACCTGCCGAACGTCGAGCTGTGGGTTCGCGACGTCGCCACGGGCGTGGACAGCGCGCATGTGCGGTCGGACGCGCACGGCTTCTTCGGCGTGCCGCGCCAGCCAGCGGGAACGTACCGGCTGTGCTGGAGCGCGCCGGGCTTCGTCAGCGGCTGCCAGTCGACGACGTTCACGTTGGGGGACGAGACGTACGTGATGCCGGAGCACCTGCCGCTGGTGCCGCGGCTCTCGCTGCTGTGGGGCCGGGTGTTGTTGCGCGGGGGCGCGGTGCCGTTCGCCCGGCGGCCCGCGCTGGGCGTGGCCGTGGGCGCGACGGTGCGCGTGTCGAACCCGACCACCGGTGGCGTCGTGGCCACGGAGGCCCCGGTCAACGCGCAGGGGTACTACGCGGTGGGCGACGTGCCCGTGGGGACGTGGAGCGTGGTGGCGCAGGTGGAGGGCGAGCAGGTCTCGGGCTCGCTGACGATGGGCACCGCCCCCGCGCAGCGCGACCTGACGTTCCGCAACGCGCCGCCCGTGCTGCGCGCGCCGGTGGCGTGGCGTGGCGCGCGGGCGCTGCGCCGCGCGTTGCCCGGGGAGGTGCTGACGTTGAACGCCACGGTGAGCGACCCGGATGGGGACGCGTTGACGTGGCGGTGGGTGGCCTCCGCGGGCTCCGGCGTGGTCGAGGGCTCGGGGCCGCAGGCGCAGTGGAAGGTGCCGACCGCGCAAGGGCGGTACAGCGTGTGGGCCATCGTCTCCGACCGGCGCGGGGGCGTGGCGACCCGCGAGCTGCGGCTGAGCAACCAGGGGCCCATCGCGTACTTCGGCGGCACCGTGGTGAACGTGGAGGGCAAGCCGGTGGCGGGCGCGCGCGTCACCATCAACAACGAGGTCTCGGAGGAGACCAACGCGGAAGGGGGCTTCCTCACGGGGGTGACGGAGGCGGACCGCTACGTCGTCAACATCCGCGCGGCGGGCTACCAGCTGTTGTCCCGCGTGATGCTCGATGAGCGCCCCACGGGCGTCTACTCGCTGGTGCCCGCGCAGCGCTTCACCGTGGACCCGCGCAAGGAGGTCACCCTGTCCGCGAGGGTGGGCTCGGGAAAGCTGCCGCCGGTGCGACTGACGCTCCAGGCCGACTCGCTGGTGGACGAGGCGGGGAAGCCCGCCACCGAGCCCCTGGACGTGTGGCTGGCGCCGGTGGACCTGGCGGACCCGGTGGGGCGCATGCCGGGTGACCTGGCCGCGCTGGACCGCGAGGGCCAGTGGGTGACGCTGACGAGCTTCGGCGCCATGGAGGTCAACGTCCTCGACGCGGAGGGCCGCCGCTACAACCTGCGGCAGGGCCTGCCGGCGCGCGTGGCCTTCCCGCTCGACCCCAGGCAGGACCAGCGGCCGGAGAGCATGCCGCTGTGGTTCTACAAGGAAGAGGCCGGCGTCTGGGTGGAGGAGGGGACCTTCAAGCTGTCCGACGACGCGTACGTGGCCGAGGTGCCCCACTTCTCCGTGTTCAACGCGGACATCGTCTCCACCGGCGCGGACTGCATGCGCGTGCACATCGACACCGCGCGGCTTCCCGTGCCGCTGTCGGTGCGCATCTCCATCCCCGGCGCGGGCACGCCCACCGTGTACACCACCACGTTCGACGCGGCGCTCAACGCGGTGACGCGCCTGCCGGCCAACACCCCCATCACGTTCGAGGTGCTCGACTCGAACGGCGACGTCATCAACACCGCCACCGTCACCCCGCTCTCGGGGCCCGGCAACGCCAGCACCAACGACCTGTCCGTGCCCTATCCCTACGCCGTCTGCACGTCCGACGTGACGTTGACGCTGGGGGTGCCGCTGCCCGCCACGCCCGACTTCCTGAACCACTACGGCGACGGGAGCGCGGCGGACGCGGCGGCGTACTACGCGGCCATCGACCCGGGGAACGCGAAGCTGACGCTCGCGGCGTGGAAGACGGCCAATGGCTTCGGCTCGGACGACGCCCAGGCCTACTACTTCAACAACGGCGACCTGGGCTTCGGCCGCAGCATGCACATGAAGCGCTCCGGCGCGAACCGGGCCTTCTACGTCACCAACCACTCCAGCGTGGACCTGGCCATCGTCGGCGTGACGCCGCTCGCCACCGTGGCCATGGAGTACAGCCCCCACCCCACGCTGCCCGGCGGGCCTTACACCAAGTTCTATGTCTTCGACGGCGCCGGCAACCGCGTGGACCGGGCCAACCTGGACGGCGGCGGCGACAAGTACATCCCCCACCTGTGCAACGTCTGCCACGGCGGCGACCCGTTCACCGTCGACGCGCGCGGCGACACCAACGCCCGCTTCATCCCCTTCGACCTGGACAGCTATCGCTACTCCACCCTGGAGTCGCCCATTGGCAGCGGCATCTTCCCGTGGTCGCGCCCCAACCAGGAGGTCCAGTTCAAGGACCTGAACAAGGCGGTGCTGGAGACCAACCCCACCCCCACCATCCAGGAGCTGGTCCAGGGCTGGTATGGCGGCGTCGCGTTGCCCAACCCCACGCAGAACTCCTCCTACGTCCAGCCCAACTGGGCCGCGGCGGGCAGGAGCAACGCGTACCTCCAGGCGCAGGGCCCCGCCTGCCGCGCGTGTCACGGCACCCGGGAGGGGCAGCTGAGCTGGCGGTACTGGAGCCTGGCGGGCGCGGCCAACGACTTCCAGGAGCGCACCAGCATCTACTTCGCCGTGTGCTCTCCCTTCCGGCGCATGCCGCACGCCCGGCGGACGTACCAGAACTTCTGGTTGAGCACCTCGCCCCACCAGCCCAACGTCCTGGCCAACGCCGGCATCGCCGGGTGGACGCCGGCGGACCCCTGCCCGCAGTGAATGGGGACCCTGGAGGGGCCTGAAAGACGTCGGGAGGACGGCGGGCGGGATGCTCACGGCTTGCGCCCGCTGTTCCTCCTTAGTATCCGCAGGTCCCCCAATTCCCCCGCTGGAGGCAGGTAAGCCGCGATGGCCCAGAATTTCATCTTCACGATGCAGGACCTGCGCAAGGTCAAGAATGGCAAGGAGATCCTCAAGGGCATCTACCTGTCGTTCTTCCCGGGCGCGAAGATTGGCGTCATCGGTCCCAACGGCTCCGGCAAGTCGACGCTCCTGCGCATCATGGCGGGGGTGGACACGGAGTTCTTCGGGGTGGCGAAGCCGGACCCGGGCGCCAAGGTGGGCTATCTGCCCCAGGAGCCTCAGCTCGACCCCTCGCTGGACGTGAAGGGGAACGTGGAGCTGGGCCTGAAGGAGATTCGCGCCTCGCTGGACCGCTTCAACGAGGTGAGCGCGAAGTTCGCCGAGCCCATGAGCGACGCGGAGATGGAGAAGCTGCTGGCGGAGCAGGGCCGGCTGCAGGACGCCATCGACGCGGTGAACGGCTGGGAGCTGGACCGCACCATCGAGATGGCCATGGACGCGCTGCGCCTGCCCCCGGGCGACGCGGACGTGACGAAGCTGTCCGGCGGTGAGAAGCGCCGCGTGGCGCTGTGCCGCATCCTGCTGGAGAAGCCGGACCTGCTCTTGCTCGACGAGCCCACCAACCACCTGGACGCGGAGAGCGTCGCGTGGCTGGAGCAGGCGCTCAAGGAGTACAAGGGCACCATCGTCTGCATCACCCACGACCGCTACTTCCTCGACAACGCGGCGGAGTGGATCCTGGAGCTGGACCGCGGCGAGGGCGTGCCCTGGAAGGGCAACTACTCCAGCTGGCTGGACCAGAAGCAGAAGCGCCTGGAGCTGGAGGAGAAGGCGGAGAGCCACCGGCAGAAGACGCTCAAGCGCGAGCTGGACTGGGTGCGCCAGTCGCCCAAGGCCCGTCAGGCCAAGAGCAAGGCGCGCATCAACGCGTACGAGGAGCTGCTCAACCAGACGCAGGAGAAGCGCGACGCCACCGGCGAGGTCATCATCCCGCCCGGCCCCCGCCTGGGTGGGCTGGTGGTGGAGGCCAAGGGCCTGCGCAAGGCGTACGGCGACCGGCTGCTCATCGACGACCTGAACTTCAAGCTGCCCCCGGGCGGCATCGTGGGCGTCATCGGCCCCAACGGCGCGGGCAAGACGACGCTGTTCCGCATGATGACCGGCGCGGAGAAGCCGGACGCGGGCGAGCTGCGCATCGGCGACACGGTGGTGATGGCCTACGTCGACCAGAGCCGCGACGCGCTCAACGGCGACAACAGCGTGTTCCAGGAGGTCAGCGGCGGACTGGACCACCTGGACCTGGGCCGCGCCGGTCAGGTGCCCAGCCGCGCGTACCTCGCGGGCTTCGCCTTCAAGGGCCAGGACCAGCAGAAGCGCGTGAAGGACCTGTCCGGTGGTGAGCGCAACCGCGTGCACCTGGCGAAGATGCTCAAGAGCGGCGGCAACCTGCTGCTGCTCGACGAGCCCACCAACGACCTGGACGTGGAGACGCTGCGCAGCCTGGAGGACGCGCTGCTCGGCTTCGCCGGCTGCGCGGTGGTCATCAGCCACGACCGCTGGTTCCTCGACCGCATCGCCACGCACATCCTCGCGTTCGAGGGCGACAGCAAGGCCTTCTTCTTCGAGGGCAACTTCCAGGACTACGAGGCGGACAAGAAGAAGCGCCTGGGCCCCGACGCCCTGGAGCCGCACCGCATCCGCTACCGCCCCATCTCCAAGAACTAGGCGCGGAGCCTCCGTCCTCCCCTCGGTCTGGAATATAGGGGAGGACGGCTTGTACGGTTCTTGATGAAGGTTCACGGATGGTCATAGCCTTCCGGGCATGAACCCTTCCAAGAGCGTGGTGTGGCGCAGTGGTCTGGTGGCGGTCCTCCTCGGGGTGGCCGCGTGCGGCGTGGGAGACTCCGCGGAGCTGGAGCCCTCGCTGGAGACGTCCGAGGACCCGCTGGCGTGCACCGTGACGCAGACGTGCGCGAACGGTACGTCGGTGACGTGCTACTCGTCGTCGGGCTGCACCTCCGGAGCGGACAACGGCGGGTGGGTGGAGTGTGACGGCGTGCGGACCTACTGCCCGCCCGCGTGTACCTGCGGCGCGACGCGGTACACGGCGACGCGTTCGGGCGAGGGGGTCACGTGCGGCGCCGCGATGACCCAGGCGCGAACCCTGCTCACGTCGGTGGTGACGGCGAAGTGCCCGGCGGGGGGGTGCAACAGCACGGACGCGCTGGGCGAGTGCGTGCCGCTGGGGCCGAACCGGACGGACGGCTTCCGCGCGAGCATCACCCGCACCTACTCCTGCAAGGAGCCGGCGAACTGTCAGTAGGTCGGCGGACTACGGGGCTTCCACGATGGAGGCCCCTGTTTCCGTATGGCTAGGGTCACTGGGATGCAAACACGAACCCAGTGGCTGTGGCGAAGTGGTGTCCTCCTCGCGGTCGTCGGGCTGGCCGCGTGCAACGCGACCGGCGCGGAGGAGGAGGGCGCCGTGCTCGAGAGCTCCGAGGCGGAGCTGGCGTGCAACGTGTCCCAGCAGTGCGCGAACGGGACGTCGGTCTCCTGCACCGGCGCGGGGGGCATCTGTGCCTCCGGAACGGACACGGGCGGCTGGGTCTCGTGTGATGGGACCCGGACCTACTGTCCCTCCACCACGCCGTGCAGCTGTCAGCCCGCGCGGATGACCATCTACGCGACGGGGTTCTCGTTCAACTGTGCGGCCGCCTATGCGGCCGCGAGGATCGAGGCGGGTAACCAGACGGCGGGGCAGTGTCCCAAGGGCATGTGCAACGTCGTCGAGGTGCAGGAGGGGTGCGTCGTCACCGAGCCTCCCGAGGTGCAGCGCGCGGCGACGGTGTCGATCACCTTCTCCTGCATGGGACCGCCGAACTGCATCTGAGCAACGCCCGCGAGCGTCCTCTCGGCGATGGGGGATGCTCCGACATCAGTGGCTCGGGGGAGTGGCCTCCGCGAGGGGGCCTCTGCCTTCGCGGAGGCGCGGTGCATGCCTGTCCTTGCTCACGGAGACGCCATCGGACGGCGGGTCGTGAGGCAGAGGCGCACCGTGACGCATTCGACGTGCTGGAGGCTGGCCGCCAGGGTCCGCGCGGCGGCCCGCGTGTCCCGGAGGGAGAAGGTTCCGCTCACCTTCCCGTCCTCCAGGATGGCCTCCAGCAAGGCCAGCTCCCGAGCGCGCGGGCCCGCGAGCAGTGGCTCCAGGCGCGGAAGCAGGTCCACCAGCGCCTCTGGCGTGACACGCAGCTCGCGCAGCATCCGCTCCGCCATCCCCTGGCGCACGGCGATGAAGGTCCGTACCCGCTCCTGCGGCGGGCCCGCCTCCCAGACGGCGGCCTCGAGGTCCGAGAGCACCTCCGCCCAGACGTCCTCCACCACCTTGTCGAACAGCTCCCGCTTGTTCTTGAAGTAGCCGAGAACCCGCTCCAACGACAGCCCCGCCTCCTGGGCGATGTCGTGCAGCGACGCCTCGGTGAAGCCCCTCCGCGCGAAGACCTCGCGGGCCGTCGCGAGCACGGCGGCGCGTTGCCGGGGGACCATCGACACGACGTTGTACGCGGTCGCGCCCATGGTCGTCAGAACCCGAAGCCCACCGCGGCGGAGGTGACGACGTCCCCCGTCTGTGGGTCTCGTGTGAACTCGATGCCCACGGCCGGGATGGCCACGTCACGCACGTAGACTCGGACGCCCAGGCCGGGCGCGGCATATCGCAGCAGCGAGTCCTTCCACTCCACCCGCCCCACGTCCACGAACGCGTGCGCGGTGAGCGTCAGCTTCTGGGGGCTCCACAGCGGCACCTGGTACTCCAGCGTCGCCGCGCTCGCCGTCTCCCCCCACAGCGTCCCGGAGGCGAAGCCCCGGCTCCCGGTGCGGCCTCCCAAGAGCTGCGCGTCGAGGAACGCGTCGCCCCGGGTCTGCTGGTGCTGGGCCGTCAGCGTCAGCGCATGGTCACCGAAGACGGGCAGGGTGTAGCTCGCGAAGAGGGACACCTGCCGCAGCTCGCGCGTCGACCCCAGGAAGTCCAGGCCCTCGCGGTAGAGCGCGCGGACCACCAGCCCCTCGTCGAAGTAGAAGTGGAAGTCCTGGCCCAGGTACTCGACGCTGGCGCTCACCCCGTGCACTTCGCCTCGCTGGGGCGCCGGGCCTCCGTCCTTCGACGCCAGCGGCTTGTTGATGAGCGAGAAGCCACCCACGCCGACGTTGAGCTCCGGCGTCACCTGGTAACCGAGCGTCCCGGAGATGTCGAAGCGCCGGTCCGTGTACGCGTCCACGACGACGTCCTCGACGCGCCGCTCGCGGTCCGTCTTGGCGAACTGGAACGCGAGCAGGCCCGTCCAGCGGCTGCCGCCGATGCCCGGGTCCCGGAACATCGAGAACAGCGAACCGCCACGGTTGCCCGCCATGCCGCCGGCCACGAGTGTCTTCTGGAGGCCGAAGAGGTTGCTCTCGACGGCGAAGACCCCCGCCTGCCATTGCCCCTTGCTGGACGAGAAGACCGGGATGGGCAGCAGCGTCCAGCGCTCCTCCACGGTGACCTGGAGCCCCACGCCCGCGCCCTCCGGGAGGGTGAGGACCTCCACGCTCTTGAAGAGCTTCAGGTTGAGCAGCCGCCGCTTCAGCTCGTCGACGTCGCCGGTGACCAGCACGTCGCCCGGGGTCATGCGCATCGCTCGGAGGAGGACGGAGTCCTGGGTGCGGGTGTTGCCTCGCAGCTCGATGCGCTCGATGCGCCCCGTCAGCTGTCGGGGCGCTGGCGCCGTGGCCTCCAGGCGCAACGTGTCGGGGCGCGCCCCGTCCTTGCCCTCACGGGCGAGGGCTCCGCCGGGAAGTCCTACTGCCTGCAACACCACGAGCAGGCGGAGATGTCGCAATGGGGGAGTCGTCGTGGAGAGGTTCTTCATCGGGGAGGTCGCGGTGCGGTGGCTACTTCGTCGCCAGGGAGTTGCCGGTGGGGTCGAACAGGCCCATCGCCCGCGCGAGCGCGAGGCGGGAGAGCTGCACGTTGAGCGCCTCGGCGACGGCGGAGAGCTGGGCGCTCGCGAGCGTCGCGTTGACGTCCGTCACCTGGAGGTACGTGGTGGCCCCGGCGTCGAAGCTCTGCTTGGCCAGCCGCGCGCTCTCCCACGCCAGCTTCACCCGCTCCTCGGCCGTGGCGAGGTTCGCCTCCGCGCTCTCCAGCTCGCTCCGGGCCTTGCGCACCTCGTCGCGAATCTTCTCCTCGGTGGCGCGCTGGTTGGCGTTGGCCTCGGCGATCTTCCCGGAGGACTCCCGCAGGTTGGCCTCGCGCAGCCCGCCGTCGAACAGCGTCCACGACAGGGCCAGCCCCACGTTCCAGTTGGTGGCCTGCCCGGTGAGCCCACCCGTGTTCGTCGCGGTGAAGTTGCCCGTGGCGAACAGGTTGGGCAGGTACTCCATCGCCACCTGCCGGCGACCGCCGCGCGCCAGGTCCACGTTGAGGCGCGCCGCCGCGGCGTCCGGCCGCTGGTCGAGCGCCGTCTTCTCCGCGCTGGCCGCGTCCCTCGCGTCGGCGGGAATCGCGACCTGCGTCCGCGTGGGCGGCGCCACGTCGAAGTCCACCGGTCGACCGAGCAGCGCCGCGAGCGCGCTCTTCGCCGTCGCATACGCATTGCGGCTGCGCACCACCTCCTGCTCGGCCTGCTTGCGGTCCAGCGTCGCGCGCAGGACGGCCAGCCGCTCCACGTCGCCCACCTCGAAGCGGTGCTGGGCGTCGCGCTCGAAGCCCCGGCGGACTTCGAGGAGCTGGTCCTGCACCGCCAGGGACTCCCGCAGGCTCGCGGCGCCGAGGTAGGCCTGGGCCACCGCGAACAGCGTCTCGCGGCGCGTGCTCTCCGCCGTCAGCGCGCCCACCCGCTCACCGAGATAGGCATTGCCGATGGCGGGCCACAGCTTGGGGACGAGCAGCGCCTGCTGCGCCGTGAGCTGCCCGGCGAGCTGGTTCTGGTTCTGCAGGACGATGGGGTCCGGGATGCCGGCCATGGAGAAGGACAGCTCCTTCGGATACCGGGTGTAGGAGCCGTTCGCGGTGACGCTGGGGAGGTAGCCCGCCCACGCCTTGTTCGACAGCTCCCGGGACTGACGGAGCCGCGCGCGCGCCGCGTCGAGTCCGGGGCTCTGCTTCTCCGCGAAGGCGAGCGCCTCCTCGAGGGTGAGCACCGGCAGCCCCGTCGCCTCGGGGATGGGGGCGCTGGGGACCACGTCCAGCCGCACCGGCGCGTCGGCGGCTGGCTGGGGGGCGGGTTCGGCGGTCGCCGGCGGGTTGGGGGCCTGCGTCAGCAGGACACTGGAGACAAGGGCACGGAGGAGCATGACGGAGGTCCGAGAAGAAGCGGGCACACGCGTGGCGTCGTGGTCCCGAGGTGAGTCAGGGATTGGCGGGTGGAGGTCGGAGGGTGTGGCGGAGCCCGGACCTGGAGCCGGGCTCCGCGTTCAGCGCGCGAGGGAATCCAAGCTCAGTGGGAGCCCTCCACGAGGTCGTTCGCCGCGCCAGGGGACATCGTGACGGTGGCGTGGGAGTCCTCCGTCTGCTTCGCGCGGCGCTTGAAGCGCTCGGAGAGCCCGTCCAGCAGCGAGTAGACGACGGGCACCACCACCAGCGTGAGGACGGTGGAGCTGACGAGGCCGCCGATGATGACCAGCGCCATGGGCACGCGCGTCTCGGCGCCGTCACCCTGGGCGAGCGCCACCGGCACCATGCCGGCCACCATGGCGATGGTCGTCATGAGGATGGGGCGCAGGCGCACCGGCGCGGCCTGCAAGAGCGCGTCGCGCGCGCTCCTGCCCGCGTCCCGGAGCTGCTGGGTGAAGTCGACCAGCAGGATGCCGTTCTTCACCACCAGGCCCATCAGCATGATGACGCCGATGAGGGCGATCATCGACAGCGCGTGACCCGACAGGAGCAGCGCGGCGATGGCGCCGATGAACGCGAAGGGCAGGGAGAGCATGATGGTGAAGGGGTGGATGTAGCTGCCGAACTGCGACGCCAGAATCATGTAGAGCAGGAGGATGCCCAGCCCCAGCGCCATGCCGAACGCGCTGGCCGTCTTGCCCATCTCCTTCGCGTTGCCGGAGAACGTCCCCACCACGCCCCTGGGCAGGTCCTGCTGGGCCTGCGCCGTGAGGTAGCTCATGCCCTCGCCCAGGGTGTAGCCAGGGGCCAGGTTCGCGAGCAGGGTGATCTGCCGCTTCTGGTTCTGCCGGTCGATCTGCACCGGACCCTCGGACGGGATGATGTCCGCCACGCTGCGCAGCTCCACCAGCTGGCCGCTCGACGTACGGACGGTGAGCTGGCCCAGCGCCTCCTCGGAGGCGAGCGTCGCGTCCGGCAGGCGCAGCTTCACGTCGTACGTCTCGCCGCCCTCGCGGTACTTCATGAACTCGTCGCGCCCCAGGTAGGCGCGCAGCGCGGTGCCCACCTGGGCGGCCGGGACCCCCAGCTGCGCGGCGCGCTCACGGTCCACGCGCACGTCGAACTGCGGCTTGCCGCTGCGGAACGTCGAGTCGATGTCGGTGAAGCCGGGGTTGGCCTTCATCTTCTCGAGCAGCTTCTCGCTGGAGGCGACGACCTGCGCCCAGTCGGAGCCCTGCAGCACGTACTGGATCTGCTGGGTGCGTCCGCCGCCGCCGGTGCCGGTGACGTCCTGGACGGAGAGCACCACGCCGGGGCGCTGCCCCAGGGCCTCGCGCAGGCGCACCTTGAACGTCTCCTGGTCGAAGGCGCGCTCCTTGCGCGGCACCAGGTTCACCTGCACCTCGCCCTTGTGGACCTCCTCCAGCGTGCCGCCGCCGGCGGTGCTGAACGTCTCCTTCACACCCTCCAGGCCCCGCGCCTGGGCGGCGACCTGCGCCATCTCCTTCTCGGTGTCCTCCAGGGTGGAGCCCACCGGCAGCTCGAGCGTCACGCGCACCGCGCTGTTGTCGGACGGCGGGATGAAGGTGAACTTGAGGAAGCGCGCCATGCCCAGCGTCAGCAACAGCACGCCCACGGCCGCGGCGACGGTGAGGCCACGGCGCGCGAGCACGCGGTCGAGGATGCGGCGGTACCCGTCCTCCATGCCCACCAGCACGCGCTCGATGGCGGCGCTCACCCGGTTCTTGGGGCCATGCCCATGGCTCTTGAGCATGCGGCTGGAGAGCATGGGCGTGAGCGTCATCGACACCGCGTAGGAGATGAGCACCGCCACGGCCACCGTGATTCCGAACTGGTAGAAGAACTGGCCGATCATCCCCTCCATGAAGGCCACGGGGACGAACACCGCGACGATGGCGAGCGTGACGGCGAGCACCGCGATGACGATCTGCCGCGTGCCCTCCAGCGCCGCCTGCATGGGCGTCTTCCCCTCCTCCAGGTGCCGCACGATGTTCTCGATGACCACGATGGCGTCGTCGATGAGCAGGCCGATGGAGAGCGTCAGCGCCAGCATGGTGATGATGTTGAACGTGAAGCCCAGCAGCGCCATCACCGCGAAGGTGCCCACGACGCTCACCGGCAGCGCGATGGCGGATACCAGCGTGGAGCGCCAGTCCCGCAGGAACAGGAACACGATGAGGACGGAGAGGACGCCGCCCAGCAGCAGGTCCTCCTGCACCGCGTGGATGGAGGCGCGGATGGTGGTGGAGTTGTCGTGGATGGTGCTCACCGTCATGCCGTCGGGCAGGCCGGTGTTGAGCTCGTCGAGCGACTCCTTGACGCTCTCCGCGACCTGCACGGTGTTGGCGCCGGACTGCTTGCGCACGACCAGCGCCACGGCGGCGCCCGTGTCCGACCGGGCCGCGCCGCGCGCCTCCTGCGCGCCGTCCACCACCGCCGCCACGTCCCGCACGCGCACCGGGGTGCCCTGGGGACTGGCGAGGATGATGTTGCCGATCTCCTCCACGCTGCGCGCCTCCGCCGTCAGGCGCACCACGCGCTCTCGGCCGCCCTGCGTGGCGCGCCCGCCGGGCAGGTCCACGCTCTGCGCCTGGAGCGACTGGCTGACGTCGCCAATGGCCAGCCCATAGCCGCGCAGCCGCTGCGGGTCGACGACGAGCTGGATCTCCCGCTCGCGGCCACCCACCACGGTGATGCTGCCCACGCCCGGCTGGCTCTGGAGCGACGGCTTCACCACGTCCTCCGCCACCCGCGTCAGCTCCTCGATGGGCAGCGAGCCGGTGAGCGACAGCGTGAGGATGGGCGCCGCGCCGATGTCGAACTTCTCGACCACGGGCGTCTCGATGTCGTCCGGCAGCGAGCGCAGCGTGGCCTGCACGCGGTCGCGCACGTCCTGGGCGGCCACGTCCACGTCGGTGCCCAGCTTGAAGCTCAGCGTCACCTGGCTGACGTTCTCCAGGTTGATGGAGTTGAGCTCGTCCACGCCGTTGATGGTGTTGAGCGCCTCCTCGAGCGGGTCGGTGACGTTCTTCTCGATGGACTCCGGGTCCGCGCCCGGAAGCAGCGTGGTGACGGTGACGACGGGGATGTCGACGTTGGGGTACTGGTCCACGCCGATGCGCGGATAGGCGTAGAGCCCGAAGACGACGACCGCCGCCATCAACATGACGGTGAAGACGGATTGTTTGATGAAGGTCTGGAGCATGGCGATGGCCCGCGTCGGAGGAGAAGAGAGGAAGGGAGGGGGCTACTGGACGACCTGGAGCGCGGTGCCGTCCTGCAAGGGCAGGCTCGCGTCGGCCACGACGTGGTCGCTGGGGCCCAGGCCCCGCACCACGCGCACGAAGCCCGGCAGCACGCGCTCCACCTGGACGTCACGGCGCTGCGCCTTGCCGTCCCGCACCACCCAGACGAAGCCCTGCTGGCCGCGCGCGTTGACGGCCTGCGTGGGCAGGAACAGCCCCGCGTCGTCGGAGCCCGCCGTGGCGGAGAAGTCCATCGACACCAGCGCGCCCGCGCGCAGCACCACCGCGTCGTCCTTCGCCGGCAGCACGTCCGCGAGCACCTCCACGGTGCGCGTCTGCGTGTCGATGATGGCGCCCAGGCTGCGCACCTTCGCCTCGAAGGGCGCGCCGGAGGGGTTGAGCGTGCCCTGGATGACGGCGCCCGTCTTCACCCGGTCCACGAAGGCCTCCGGCACAGGGACGCGCACCTCGAGCGCCCGCGTGTTGACCAGCCCGAAGATGGCCGTGCCCGTCGACACGTAGTCCCCCTCGTTGGCGGCGCGGCTGGTGATGACGCCGTCGAAGGGGGCGGTGAGGGTGGCGTCGCGCAGCGCCTCCTGCGCGCTGTCGACCTGCGCGGCGGCCTGCTGGACCTGGGCCTGGGCCTGGCGGTAGGCCACCTCGGCCTTGTCGAGCGCGGCGCGCGCCAGGCTGCCCTGCGCCGCCAGCGTCCGTGCCCGCTCCACCTCCGTCTTCGCGCCCTCCAGCGCGGCGTCCGCCGCGGCCTTCCCGGCGCGCGCCTGGTTGGCCGCGATGCGCGCATTGGAGGTGTCCAGCTGCGCCAGCACCTGCCCGCGCTTCACCGCGTCGCCCGCGTTCACGGTGACGCGCACCAGCGTGCCGGCCACCTGCGCGCTCAGCTTCGCCTCCTGCTTGGCGCGCACGCTGCCGGTGGCTTGCAGGACGCTCGCCTCCAGCTTCGTGGTCGGCGTGACGGCGCGGACACCCACCGGCTTCTGCGCCACCTGCGCGGCGGGCGCGGGCGGGGCCGCGGACGTGCCACCCCCGCCACACCCCGCCATCACCACCGCCACCACCGCCGCGCTCAGGATTCTCTTCATGGCTTCGTTCCTCGTCTTGCGGCCGGGTGCTCTGGTTGGCCGGCACTGAGTGACTGGATTGGTTTTCTGGTCAGTCCCAGGCAAACGAACACCCTGCTCCGCCTGGGTGCGGGAGCGGGCGAGGGGGATTCAGTCGGTGGGAGCGGGCCGGGTCTTGAGGCCGCGGATGAAGAGGTCGAAGCAGGTCTCCAGCCCCTGAAGGAACCGGGCGTCGGGCTCCTCCACCATCACGCGGAGGGTGGGCATGGAGACGAGCTCCTGCAGGCCCTGGGCGGTCAGGGCGGGGGACGCCGTCATGAAGACCCCTTGCGCCACGCCCGCCTCGATGATGCCCTCCAGCACGGCAATCTCCGCCGCTCGCATCCGAGGCACCAGGTCCTTGGACTTCATGGCCTGGACGCCCAGGTCGAAGAGGTGGCTCAGCTCGATGCGGTATCCACCGGGCTTCCGGGCCTGCTGCTCGAACCTGCAGCGGATGTAGGCGCGGAGCTGCTCCTCGCAGGTGGTGGCTTGCCGTACACGGGCCTTGAGCTCGGAGAGGTCCTGCTCGTGCGACCGCAGCACGATGGCCTCGAACAGCGCCTCCTTGCTCTCGAAGTGCAGGTAGATGCTGCCCTTGCCCACCCCCGCCTTCCGGGCGATGTCCTCGATGGACGCCTTCTTGAAGCCGAACCGGGCGAAGGTCTCGCCGGCGGCTTCCAGGATGGCGGTGCGTGGGTCCGGGCTCATTGACTGAATTTCTAATCCGGTCAGTTGGTCAGCGCAAGTCACCCGTGGGTTTTGTCTCGCCAGGAGGGCTCCAGGGCGGGCGGGCAGGCAGGCGCGAGGTCGGGAGCCGTGCGGCGCATGGGCTCCTCATCCTCTCATCCGACGGGACGAGGGGACGACCCACCCTCAAGGTGGGGGGCCGCCTCCACGTGTGTCGGGGACAACCCACCGGAATCTGGTCTTTCCGGGATGGCACTGCCATTGCTCTTCTCTGGCATCTCGATGAGAGGAGTTACACACATGCAATTGCATTCGCGTGGTTTGAGAGGATGGGCCTCCGCGACGCTCGCGCTGCTGCTGGGGGCGTGCGGGGAGCAGGTGGAGCCGTCGTCTGCGGATTCGCGCATGGCGCCGATGCCGCTCGTCACGTCGCAGCGGCTGACGCTCGCCCCGTCGATGCTGTCTCCGGATGGCATCCGTCCTATCGCGGGTGCGTACCAGAACCTGGTGGACGAACAGCACCTCATCGGAGACCCGCGCGCGGGCACGGGCGTGGACCCCGTCACGACCTGGGGCAACGTCGTCTACAACGAGTCCGCCTACCCCATGGGCTTCATCATCGACCTGGGGCAGGAGTACGACCTGACGGAGGTGGGGGTCTTCGACACGTACGACTCCGGCATCATCACCTTCGACGTGGGCACGCCGGGGGCGTGGGTGAACGTGGTCACCTACAAGGCCACGGAGTGGAAGGAGTGGGTCCTGCATCCCATCCAGCGCCGCACGCGCTATGTCCACTTCACGCGAGAGATGTATGGCGCCTCGGACGAAATCGTCATCTACGGCTCCCCGGTGGACGGTGGGCCGCCGGCCAACCTCCCGCCCACGGCTTCCGCGGGCGCGGACCGGACGGTGGTGCAGCCCGCGACCTCCACCGCGCTGAGCGGGACGGCGTCCGACAGCGACGGCACCGTGGCCTCCGTGCAGTGGACGCAGGTCTCCGGGCCGAACACCGCGACGCTCTCCGGCGCGACGACGCTGTCGGCCACCGCCTCCAACCTCGTGCTGGGCCTCTATGAGTTCGAGCTGGTGGTGACGGACGACGACGGCGCCACCGCGTCGGACCGCGTGAAGGTGCAGGTGAACGCCTCGCCCACGGGCCGAGGTGTCGTGCTCGAGGTCCGCAAGGACGCGAATCCGTATGGGAAGTACGGCTTCGTCGTGTACACGCCGCCCGGCTACAGCGAGGGCTCGCTTTATCCCATCGTCTTCTTCCTCCATGGACTGGGGCAGAAGGGCGACGGCAAGGGCCAGCTGCACCTGGTCCGCGACGAGGGGCCGCTGCGCTACATCGACCAGGAGAACAAGGACTATCCCTTCGTCCTCGTGGCCCCGCAGACGGACGGCTTCTGGAGCGAATGGGAAGTCGAGAACCAGGTCGACGGGTTCTTCGAGTACATCCTCTCGACCTACAAGGTGGACCGCAAGCGCGTCTACCTGACGGGTCTGAGCATGGGCGGCGCCGGGACCTTCAACTACGCGGGGCGCTTCCCCGGGAAGCTGGCCGCGGCCCTCCCCGTGTGCAATGGCGGGTATGGCTCCAACGATGCTCGGGCGCAGGCGATGGTCGCGGCCAACCTCCCCATCTGGGCCACGCATGGTCTCGACGACAAGGACATCTACCCCTCGGCCACCTCCGGCTGGTTCGACAAGCTGGGCAAGGCCATGGTCAGCGGCTCGGCCGATGTGATGGTGGGGTATTCCTCCACGCCGAAGCGGCACCAGACCGCGTTCTTCCGTCCCGCGACGGCGAACTGGCAGTGGGTCGACGGCATGACGGCCATCGACGGCAACGGCCAGGGCCCGGAGCGGCCGTACCTCTTCACCCTCCTCAATCCTGGGACGCACTACATCTGGGACACCGTCTACAAGGACCCGAAGGTCTTCAACTGGATGCTGGCCCAGTCCCGGCCCTGAGGTCGTCGCGGGCGCCGCGTCCTCGGACGTCCGGGGACGCGGTGCTCACGGTGCCGACGCGCGGCGCTCGCGGGTGAGCGCGCCGCGCAGCTCGCGCACCTCCGTGAGCAGCTCGCGCGCCGCCTCCAGCGCGCCGTCCTCGGAGGCGGGCGGCGGCATGGGGCGCGCGTGCTCGGAGGGCTCTCCGAGCCCCGTGTCCCGGTGCATCCGCACGCGCGCGAGGATGACGTCGCGGATGGCCTCCGCGTCCTCGACGCCGTGGAAGTGGGCCTCGTGTGGACGCTCGCCCATGCCGGCGTGCTCGTCGTGCCCGCCACCGCCAGCGCCGCCTCCTCCCGCCGTCTCCACCTTCACGTCCGCGATGCCCAGCAGTCGCTGGAGCGGGTTCTGGCGGATGGAGAGCTGCTGGATGTTGGCGAAGGCCATCGTTTTCTCGCGCAGGCTCAGGACGCCCTCGCGCACGCGCAGGCTGCGGTCGCTCAGCACGTACCAGCGCAGCTCGTAGTCCAGCCGCGTGACGAGGAAGCTCAGCGGCAGCTGGAGCAGGAAGCCCGTCCAGGCCAGCACCTCCAGCGCCCAGGCGATCCACGGCCGCAGGTACGGAATCTCGAGGTGCTCCAGCACGCGGTCCACGAACAGCCAGCCGGCCACCAGGCCCACCAACACTCCCGTCTGCTTCAAGCCCCAGAGGATGCGCCGGTAGGTCAGGTACGCCGGCGCCGCGCGGAAGACGCGGAGGTCGCCCTCCGGCAGCCGGGGCCTGGGGTCCACCTTCAGCAGCCGGAGCAGTCCCTCCCGCACCAGGTCAGCCATGGTCCTTCTCCGGCGCGTTGGGCTCATGGGGAGTGGGAGTGGACGTCCCGCCCAGCTCCTGGCGGAGCAGGCGCACCTCGGCCGCCACCTCGCGCAGCACGGTCTCGAGCCCCTCGCCCCGGGACGCGGTCGCCAGCGCGCCGGGCGCGGACGGGCCACTCCCCGCGACGTCGCGCGTGCCGCGCATCCGCCCATAGAGGAAGTCGCGCATCGCCTCGAAGTGCTGGAGCCCCTCGATGGTGACCTCCGCCTGCGCGCTGCCGCTCGCCGTCTGGAGCTGGATGCGCGCCAGCCCCAGCCAGCGCTCCAGCAGGTTGCTGGACAGGTGGATGTCCTGGATGCGCGCGTACGTCAGCGACACCTCGCGCCGGAAGAGGATGCCCCAGCGCACGGTGATGCCCTCCTCGTCCAGCGCGTAGCTCAGCGTCTGGAACTTGAAGAAGCGCTGCACCATGAAGACGGGGAACGCCGGGCCCAGCAGCAGCGAGGACAGCAGGTAGTGGGTCAGCAGGTTGCGGTGCGGACGTAGCACCGTGGGCAGCGGCCACAGCGCCCGCGCGTGCTCGGGGGCAATCGCCTGTTCGACCGTCGTCGAAGCGGCGGCGCGTTCTCCCGCGTGTGTCATGTGCGACTCACCAGCGTTGTCCTCCAAGGGCTCGGGGAATCCAACGCGCGAGCCCCATCCCCATTTCATACGCGCTCCGGGCACCCGGAGTCATGTCACTCCACGCCGCGCTCTCGCCGCGTGGGAATGCCTGGGGGGTCGAGTCAGCGAGCATCCGAGCAGGCCGCGCGCGCGAGCCTGGCGTCCGCGCGCGCAACGAATTCGCATGTGCCTCGTGCAATCCTCGTCGCTGCCCACTCGGCGACGCGGTGGTTGTGGAGCAAGGCACGTTTTCGCGTGGGCTCTGACGCGCCTGCGACAGACGTGGGCCGCCCGTGGCGCGAAGGCGCTTTCCGGTTCGGCGCCGCGCCCTACCGTGACGGGCATGAATCTGATGCCCTGGCGGAACCTGGACGAGATGTTGAGTGGCCTTGATATCCCCGCGGGATGCACCGCGGAGCAGCTCGCGCGGGAGGACATCCCCCGGCTGACGGCGCTCCTGAGGTCGTGGTACCCGGACATCCAGGTGGGGACCGAGAGCCGTCACCTGGAGCCTTCCTTCTACGAGCGCGAGTTCTTCCTCCGCGGCGAGTCCCCGGACCGCAACCTGTACGGCATCGTGTGCCGGGCGAAGGAGTCGGGGGACATCATCGGCCTGTTGTCCCTGGAGAAGAACGTGCGGGGGCTGCAGCTGTCGGCGGTGATGGGCGTGGTGGAGCCGTCGAAGCGGGGGCTGGGCATCGGCCACATCGGATCGGCGGCGCTGGTGGTCGTGGGGCGCAACATCGGCGCGGAGGTGGTGCTGTACTACTCCACGCTGAAGACGGCGCGGGCGCAGCGCAACGCGGAGGGGCAGGGCTTCAAGCTGGTGGGCCTGGTGCCGGCCTTCGACGTGGACGCCATCGCCCCCAACACGGTGAAGCGCGTCTACGAGGCGCTCTACGCGCAGGTGCTGGTGGGGCCCGAGCGCATCCACGTGCCGGACTGGAACGAGCTCATCCCCTCGACGCGCGCGCTGTTCACGCACCTGTTCGGTGAGTCCAAGCCGCAGGGCAACGTCGTCGTCGCCTCCAGCAGCGTGGGGCTCGGCGGAGGCCGGGAGCAGCTCCATGGTTGAGATCCGCCCCTACGACGGCGACGCCGTCGAGGCCTCGCGGTTCGTCAACAGCGTCTGGACGCGCTACTACGCCGAGAAGGGCCCGGTGACGGACTTCGACGCCCGGTTCCTCGATTGGATGTTGTTCAGCAATCCGGTGGCGAACCGGGACTACATGCTGGCGGCCTACCAGGGCTCGAAGCTGGTGGGCACGCTGTTCGCGGAGCCCATCCCGTTGCGGTTGGGAGCGAAGGACGTCTCGGGGACCTTCGGCAGCTGGGCCAGCGTGGACCCGGACTACCGGGGCCAGGGCGTGATGATGAAGCTGTCCGAGCGGATGGCCGCGCGGCACCGCGAGCGCGGCGCGACCTGCATGCTCGCGTGCGTGGCCACCGGCTCCACCGCGCAGCGGTTCTGGGAGCGGGTGCGCGACACGCGCTTCCTCAACCACCTGGGCCTGTGGGTGCACGTCTTCGACCCGGACGCGGTGGTCCGCTGGTCCATGTCCTCCGCGGAGCGCGCGCTGTTCACCGTGGCGAAGCCGCTGCTGCGGCAGGGCTACCTGGGCACCCCGGTGGAGGGCGTGCGGCCCTACCGCCCGGAGGACCTGTCGTCCTGCATGGCGCTCGTCTCCCGCATGCTGGAGCCGGTGAACCTGGGCTATGGCTACACGGTGGAGCGGCTGGCCCACCAGCTCCAGTACCGCGACGTGCCCACCACCCTCGTGCTGGAGCGGGACGGGGCGGTGCGCGGGGTGGCCAACTACTACACCCTCCGGATGAAGGCGCGCGGGGAGCTGACGGTGGGCATGCTGGACCTGCTGGCCTTCCACGACTCCGTGACCTGGGGCGAGCGCAAGCAGCTGCTGGCCGCGGCCATGCGGTCCATGGTGGGGCGGGGCGTGAGCCTGGGCGCGATGCTGCGGGGGCCGTGTATCTCCGCCCCGCTGATGCTGCGCGAGGGCTGGTTCCCGTGGTCGGGCGGCGCGCGGATGGTGAGCCTGTTCTCTGCGGAGGACATGCGGCTGCCCGCCGCCCCGCGCGTGTTCGTCCACATGCGCTGAAGGGGCGAGCCGAGGCGGCGCCGGGCGGGAGGTCGGGGGGCCTCCCGTCCGCGCGGCCCCAAGGCGCGGGGAAGCGGCGGCGTGCCCTCGGGGGTTCGGCAAGGAAGTGGGCCCTGGCGTCCGTCGCGCTATGGTTCCCTTCCGCCGCGCCCCGAGGAGCCATGAACTTCGTCTTCATCTCCCCCCACTTCCCGTCCCACTTCTTCCATTTCGTCACGGCGCTGCGCGAGCGGGGTGTCACGGTGCTGGGCATCGGCGACGCGCCCTACGAGTCCCTGCGGGGCGAGCTGCGGGACTCCCTGCGCGAGTACTACTTCGTCCCCCACCTGGACGACGAGGACGCGCTCCAGCGCGCGGCGGGCTACCTGACCTGGCGGCATGGCCGCATCCACCGCATCGACTCGCTCAACGAGGCCTGGCTGGAGGTGGAGGCGCGGCTGCGCGAGGACTTCCACGTGCCGGGGCTCCAGCCGGCGGACATCCTGCGCATGCGCTCCAAGTCGGGCATGGCGCAGGTCTTCCAGCAGGCGGGCGTGCCGCACCCGGACCTCATCCGCGTGCGGGACTCCGCGCAGGTCAAGCAGTTCGCCGCCCGCGTGGGCTATCCGCTGGTGCTCAAGCCCGACGTGGGCGTGGGCGCGGCCAACACCTTCAAGGTGTCCAGCGACCCGGAGGTGGACGACGCCCTGTCGCACCCGCTGCCCACCACGTACGTGGCCCAGCCCTTCGTGCGCGGCACCATCGTCACCTACGACGGCATCGTCGACCGCCACGGCGTCATCGTCTTCCAGCTCAGCCACGAGTACAGCGACGGCGGCATGGAGACGGTGGTGGAGAAGCGCGACATCTCCTTCTGGAGCCACCTGGAGATTCCCCCCGCCCTGGACGCGCTGGGCCGGCAGGTGGTGGCCGCCTTCGGCCTGCGCGAGCGCTGGTTCCACCTGGAGTTCTTCCGGCTGCAGGACGGGCGCTACGTCGTGCTGGAGGCGAACCTGAGACCGCCCGGGGGCTTCATCCCGGACATGATGAACTACACGTGCGACATCGACGTGTACCGGCTCTGGGCGCGGGTGGTGACGGGGGACCCGGTGGCGGACTTCCGCTACACGCCGCGCTACCACGTGGCGCACAGCGCGCGGCGGCGCGGGCGCAAGTACCTGCATGGCTACGAGGACATCGCGAAGCGGCTGGGCCCCGCGCTCCTGCTCCACCGCGAGCTGCCGGCCGTCTACCACAGCCTGCTGGGCGAGGAGATGTACCTGTCGCGCCACACGGACCTGGACGCCATGCGCGAGGCGGTGCGCTTCATCCAGGCCACGCCGTAGCGTCGCCCCCGCTCAGCGCTCCTTCCACGTGAGCAGGTACGTGGTGGAGCCGCCCCCTTGCGTGAGCACGGTGGCGCGCGGGGACTCGGCGCCGCCCACGCGCAAGAGGCTCTCGAACAGGGTCTCCGAATAGCCGGGGCAGGGCAGCTCGGAGTTCAACCGCATCTCGAAGGTGGTGGCGTCGCGCTCCACCAGCTCCACCTGCGTGTAGTTGTCCGTGGCGCGCAGGGTCTGCGGCAGCCGCAGCACCAGCCGCCGGGGCCCGAGCAGCCGCATGACGCCGTACACCGCGCGGCCGATGAGCGTGCGCCCGTAGCCCTCCACGTGCGCCGCGGCGAGCCGGGGGAAGGCCTGCTCGGGGGGCAGGCCAGGCCAGGCCTCCTCGACGATGATGTGCAGGCAGCGCAGCCACAGGCGCACGGGGTAGGTGGGCAGCAGGGGCCGGTCCAGGTCCACGCCCGCCTCCCTCAACCGTGCCTTGAGGCGGGGCGACACTCGCCCGCTCAACCCGTGCGCGAGCAGGCCCTCCACGACCTGCGCGTAGACGTACCGCTGCTCCAGGGGGACTTCCTTGGGGGGATTCACTTCGACTGCCTCACGCCAGCAGCCAACGCATCGCCAGCGGGAGCCGGCGCTGCCAGTCCTTCTCGTGGTGTTCGCCGCCCGGCTCCAGGACGAGCGACACCTCATGGTCCGCGTAGCCCAGGTGCTTGAGGTGCTCGTAGAAGGCCCGCGTGGCGCGGCCATAGTCGAGCGGCACGCCGTCCGCGTGGATGAACTCCTGCGCCCCGGCGTCCAGGTAGATGCGCGTCCAGCGGCGGCTGTGGGCCATCCATTCGGAGAACAGCCGGCCCTCGCCCCACATGACGGTGGGCGACATCGCGCCGATGCGGCCGAACACGCCGGGATAGCGGTGGCCCAGGTACAGCGACATCAGCCCGCCCAGCGAGGAGCCCATGGCCCCGGTCCACTGGGGCTCCGTCCGCGTGCGGTAGTGCAGGTCCACCTGTGGCTTGAGGTGCTCCACCAGGAAGCGGCCATACGCCTCACCCCGCGCCTTCGCCTGGGTGCGCGGCTCCTCCCAGGGCGAGTACTCCTCGAGCCGGCCCGTCCCGGAGTCCACCGCGACGATGATCCACGGCTCCAGGTGGCCGTGGCCCACGCCCTGCTCCAGCGCCAGGTTGGCGCACCACGTGTCGAACAGGGCCGACTCCGGATGGGCGAAGACGTTCTGCCCGTCGTGCATGTAGAGCACGGGGAAGCGATGCCAGGGCATCGCGTCGTACGCATCCGGCGTGTAGATGCGCACGGTGCGGTAGATGCCCTCCTGCGGGGAGGGGAGGTCCCTGACGATATGGACGTGGCCCATGGATGCCGCCGGAGCATACATGGCCGCGCCCCCGCTGACGTGTCGCCATCCCAGTGGGCCGGGAGCGCACATGCCCTGCCGGGCGGGCGGGCGCTCGACGGGCGGCAATGGCCTCCGAAAGGGTTGGCCCCTGGAATGCAGTGAAGTCCGGAAAATTGCCGTCAGCCCTTCCAGTGATTTCCATGGGAGGCGAGTCGAATCGGGCCGATGCTGGAGCCTCGCGGATGGAACTGAACCGGTTGAACCTCAGCGCGCTGCTGCTGACCACGGAGGCGGGCCTGCGCGCCGCGCAGGCCTCGTTGGATGGGAGCGAGGAGGCCCGGCTGCGGTTGATGGCGGCGCAGGCGCAGGTGGTGGCCGCGCGGTCGGTGGCGGAGGAGCTGCTGCTGGCGGATCCGCACCTCGTGCAGGTGTGACGCGGTTGCGTTCCGCTGGCTGCGTCCCCGGCGTGGACGCGGGGTCCGGCGGACGGACGGAGCCGGAGCTCCGGTCCCTGGTGGGAAACGGTGGTCCCTGGCGTGCAGGGGCGGCGCCGCGTGCATGGGTCCAGGTGGCGGGGCGTGGTGGGGTGGTGGGTGGGCTGGCTCGTGGGGATGGCGCCCGCGTGGGCCGCGCCCTACGAGGTCGAGCCGGAGGCGGTGGATGAGCAGGAGCTGCTCTCGCTGCTGGAGGACGGCGCGATTTCGGCGGAGACGCTGGGCGCGCTGCTGACGTTGCGCGGTGTGGGCGTGGACCCGGAGCGGGCCTCGCGCGCCGCGCTCTATTCGCTCCCCGGGTGGACGTACGCGGACGTGGACGCGCGGCTGCGCGAGCGCGAGGACCCGGCGCGGAGCGAAGGGGCCAGGGGGCTGCTGACGGAGGAGGAGCGGCGTCGGCTGGCGCCGTTCCTCGCGTCCCGGGGCCCGGGTGGACGGGTCGGGGAGGCGCGGCTCGTGACGGACTTCGCGCTGACGGACCCGCTGGCGCCGCCCGTCTCCCTGCGGGCGCGGGTGTGGGGGCCGCGAGGGTTGCGCGTGGGGGTGGTGGTGTCCTGGGCGCGGCGTCGGCTCGGCGGGGTCCGGGGGGATGCGCGCCGGGGGGCGCTGACGGTCGACGCGCCCGGCGCGCGGCTCCTCCTGCCCCGCTTCCACGGGCACTGGGTGGGCACGCGGGCGGAGGTGCTGGTGGGGACGTACCGGCTGGGGTTCGGCCAGCGGCTCACGCTGGACACGACGGCGCTGCCAGCGCCGGAGGGCTTCATCCCGGATGACGCCTTGCGACCGCCTGGGGCGCTGGAGCAGGTCTGCCTGGTCGAGGGTGAGGGCTGCGACGCGCGCGAGCGGGACGCGGAGGTGACGCCGGACCATCGCTGGGACGAGGGCTTCCGGGGCGTGGTGGGGACGGTGCGGGCGCCGCTGGGTGGGGGGCGGGTGCTGGAGCTCACGGGCTTCGGCTCGTACCAGTCCCGCTCGCTCGCGAAGTCCGCCGCGAGGGACCTGTCGACGTGTGGCGCCTCGCGCTCGGGTTGCGAGGCGCCGGAGGTGCTCGTGCCGGTGGGGCGTGGCCACGCGGAGCGGCTGCGGGCGCGCACGCTGCCCGGCGTGTTCGACGAGTGGGCGGGAGGTGGCAACGCGAGGTGGGGCCTGTCATCGCGCGCCTGGCTCGGGGTGACGGGCTGGGTCGCGAGGCCGGTGTGGACGGTGCCGGGCGCCAGGCTCGACTTCGGGCCGACCGCCCGCTACCCGTCGGGCGGTGGCTTCGGCGCGGTGGGCGCGGACGCGGCCTGGGGCGTGGGCGCGCTCGACGTCTTCCTCGAAGGGGCGCGGAGCTTCGATGCCTCGGTGGGGGGCGGCGGGGGTTGGGCGCTGCTCCAGCGCACCGTGCTCTCCGGGCGCGAGCGGGAGTTGGAGCTGTCGCTGCGCTACTACAGCCGGGGCTTCGCCAATCCCTACAGCGGCGCGACCTCCGGGCCGGACGTGCTGGAGGGGCAGCGCGTGCGCAACGAGCTGGGCGCGCGCCTGCGGTACCTGTGGCGGGAGCGCGGCGCCTGGAGGCTGCGGGGACAGGTGGATGCGTGGACGCTGCCCTCGGATGGCGCGGTGGCGGGCACGGCGGGGACGGTCCACGCGCGGGCGTCGGCGCGCGCGGACTGGCTCGCGTGGGAGCGGCTCCAGCCCTCGCTCCAGGTGGACGCGCGGGAGTCCGGGCTGCGCTCGGGGCGGGCCTGCGAGGCGGCGGACGAGGATGACCCGACCTCCGAGGCCTGCGCCCGTGGGAGCCGGTACGGGCTCACCCTGCGGGTCCGCTCCAGGGTGTCCGAGGGGGTGGAGGTGTCCATGGGTTATGGCCATGCGCGCGTGGTGGAGCCGGATGACCCGCGTGCGCGACAGGATGCGCGCGCGGTCGTGGAGCTCCGGCTCCGCCCCGTGGAGTCGCTGCGGCTGTCCGGGCGCGTGGCCTGGAAGGACGAGGACGTCTCCGAGCGCACTCGACTGCGGCAGGAGGTCCGGACCACCGTGGACGTGAGCGGGGCGGTGCTCGACGCCGTGACGTTGCGTGGCCGGTACGCGTGGGTGGTGGACTTGAAGGACGCGCGTGAGGCCCGGGTCCCTCCGGAGGTCCCGCGCCACCTGGTCCGGCTGGACGTGGAGACGCGCTTCTGACGCGGGGACGGTTTCGATGGATGGGGTGGGGAAGGAGGCGGACGTGGGGCGTGGGTGCGGGGTGGGGCTGTGGGCCTGGGCGTTGCTGGTGGCGTGTGGGGGGGCTCCAGGAGCGGAGTGGGGGGAGGAGGCGTGCGCGACGGTCCGCAGTGGTGACGTCGTCATCACCGAGTACCTCAACGACCCGGAGGGGACGGACACGGGGAAGGAGTACGTGGAGCTCCACAACCCCACGCGGAGCGCGGTGGACCTCGCGGCGCTGACGCTGTTCGCGGCGCGCGCGGACGGCTCGCAGGAGAAGGGCTTCTTCTTCCTGGAGTCGCTGTCGATGGCGCCCGGGGACTACCTGGTGCTGGGCGATGCGCGGGATGGGGCGCTGCCCTCGCACGTCGACTTCTCCTACGGCGAGGCGTTGGGGGCGCTGGGCAACACGTCGGGGATGCTTGGGCTGCGGTGTGGGGACCGGGTCATCGACGAGGTATGGCTCGCGGCGCCGGGACGCAGCGGCGTGGCGCGTGGATACGACGGCGACCTGGTGCCCGACTCCGCGGGCAACGACGACCTCGCGCGCTGGTGTGACGCGCCGGACGCGGGGATGCCCGGCGCGGTCCGGGGCAGCCCCGGTGTCCCCAACGCGCCCTGCGGGACGACGGAGCCTCCGCCCCTCCAGGGGAAGGACGCGGGGGTGGACTCGGGCGTCGACGCCGGCGCCGTGGAGACCTGCCTGCCGGAGGGGGAGCAGACGCCGCGGCCGGTGAGGCGGCCACGCCCCGGCGCGCTGGTCATCACGGAGGTGATGGCGAATCCGCTCGGGGACGACGCGCTGGGCGAGTGGCTGGAGGTGCTGGCCCTGGAGCCCGTGGACCTGGACGGGGTGACGGTGGGCACCGACGCCTCGGGGACGGTGCTGCGGAGCGGACGGTGTCTGTCCCTCGCGGCGGGGGAGCATGCGCTCCTCGCGCGGAGCGCGGAGGCGGCGCTCAATGGCGGGTTGCCCACACCCAGGGCCACGTTCGGCGTGGACCTGCGCAACGCTGGCGGCGTGGTCCTGGTCCGCTCGGGCGACGTGCTCATCGACGCGGTGACGCTCGGTCCGGCGGTGGAGGGCGTCGCGACGCAGGTCTCCCCGGAGGCGGCGACCGCCTCGGGGAACGACGCGCTGGGGGCCTGGTGTCGCGCGTCGTCGGCCTATGGGACGCGCGGCAACCGGGGCACTCCGGGGCAGTCCAATGTCGTGTGCGCGCCCGAGCCCTCCCAGGACGCGGGGACCTCCGTCGACGGAGGGGTGCGGGATGGAGGCGCGGACGCGGGCAGTCCGGACGCAGGCGGGGCGGACGCGGGCGCGGGGAGGTCCTGTATCGACCGGGTCACCGGACAGCCTCGCGCGCCGCGTGTCCCGGATGTGGGCTCGCTGGTGTTGACGGAGCTGATGGCGGACCCGAGCGCCGTGGCGGACGTGGTGGGAGAGTGGGTCGAGGTCCTCGCCCGGCGGGACGTGGACCTCAATGGCGTCGTGTTGTCGAACGAGGGTGGGGCGCGCGCGGTGCTGGACTCGCCGCTGTGCCTGACGGTGCGCGCTGGCGCCCGGGCCGTGCTGGCGCGCAGCGCGGAGACGTCGCTCAATGGCGGGCTGCCCTCGGTGCTGGGGACGTTCTCCTTCAACCTGCCGAACGACGCGGGCGCGCATGTCCTGCGGCTCACGGTGGAGGGGCGGGAGCTGGACTCGCTCGGGTGGAGCAGCGCGGCGAAGGCGGGCCATTCGTGGCAGGTGTCCCCTGCCTCCAGCGACCCCGTGGGCAACGACGCGCCGGGCAGCGCGTGCCTCACGCCGACCACGGTGCGCTACGGCCTGGGGGACCGGGGGACGCCGGGCCTGGAGAACCGACCATGCTCGCCTTGAACGGTGGATGGCTGGCGGGGCTGATGCTCCTGTGCGCGGCCTGTGGCGACGGGGCGGAGGGCGTGTGTGGCCCCTCGTCGGGTCGCGTGGTCGAGGTCGTCGACGGGGACACCCTGGTCCTCGAGGGGGGCGCGCGCGTCCGCTATCTCCTGGTGGACACGCCGGAGACGACGGGGGGACACGCGGATTGCTACGGCGCGGAGGCGCGGGCCTTCAACCGCCGGCTCGTCGAGGGGCGCGCGGTGACGCTCGTCGATGGCGAGGCGTGCGAGGATCGCTTCGGTCGGCGCCTCGCCTACGTGCGGGTGGACGGGCAGGAGGTGAACACGCTCCTGGTGGAGCGGGGACTCGCCTGCGTGCTCCACGTCCCTCCCGCGGGGAGCGCGCGCAAGGCCGAGTTCCAGGCGCTGGAGGCGCGCGCGAGGGCGGCCCGGCACGGCATGTGGGGCGCATGCTCGCCCGTGCCCTGCGCGCGATGACCCCCGGACGGGACGCGGGGCGGCCCGGTGCCCGCCCCCTGTACGGGGCTTCGCGCGAGCGGCCCCGGGAGGCGGGGAGCCTCGACGCGCGAGGAGACGTATCCCAATCATGTGACGGCCATGCCGAAAAGAGCGGCGCCGGTTCGGGGGGACGAGCAGATGGCGCGGGGGGAGCCAGGGCACGAGGGGACGCGGGCGGGCGTGCTCCCGCTCGGCGGCGCCGGGCCCTCGCCCGGGAGGGGCGGGTCATGACGCCGTGTCCCGTGCCGCCCTGTCCACTCCCGGAGCTGCTGGCGGCCCGTCGCGAGGACATCGCCCGCCGCTGGGACGCGCGGGTGGGAGAGGGCCGGGGAGCTGGGGGGCTGCCCCGCGTGGAGCGCGCGCCGGACTCGCTCGAGTGGGTGGACGCGGTGTTGGACAGCCTGCGGCTGCTGTCCGGCTCGCACGACCCGGGGACGCTGCGCGCGCAAGGGGGCCGGCACGGCGTCGAGCGCTACCGGGATGGCGCGGACATCGGCGCGGTGGTGCGCGAATACGGCCAGCTGCGCGACGTCGTCCTCGAGGTGCTCGAGGAGGTGGGCTGGTCGCCGGACTTCGACGGGCTGCGCGTGCTCAACCGGGCCATCGACGCGAGCATCGCCGCCGTCGTGGCCCACCACGCCCAGGAGCACGAGCGGACCCTGCGCGCCACCAAGTCCAAGCTCCACGACATCCTGGACCATGCCCCCGCCGCCATCTACGCGAAGGACCCGGGGGGACGGTACCTGTTCGTCAACCGCTCTTTCGAACGCAACACGGGGCTGTGCAGCGCCGACGTGGTGGGGCGCACCGACCAGGAGCTGTTCCCGGCGGACGTGGCGTGCGTCTTCGCGGCCAACGACCAGCGGGTCCTCGAGACGGGGCAGCCGCTCGAGTCCGACGAGCACGTCCCCTGGACGGACGGCTTGCACATCTATCAGTCACTCAAGTTCCCGCTGCCCGGCGAGGACGGACGGAGCTCCGCGGTGTGCGGCATCTCCACGGATGTCACCGAGTCGCGCCGGGTCCAGCGCGAGCGCGACGAGGCCCGCGAGCGGCTGCGCCGGGTCATCACCCAGCTCCCCGTCGTGCTGTGGGCCACGGACGCGGCGGGCTTCATCACCCTCTTCGAGGGCAAGGGCCTCGAGGCCATGGGCGTGGAGCCGGGAGCGATGATTGGCCTGCACACCTCCGAGGCCTACGCGGACCGGCCGGACCTGCTCGAGGCCGCCCGGCGCGCGCGCTCGGGCGAGTCGTTCAACATGGAGGTGGAGCTGGGGAGCTCGTGGTTCATGGCCTACATCTCCCCGGAGGTGGGGCCGGACGGCCGCGTGACGAGCGTGTCGGGCGTGTCGCTGGACATCACCGAGCGCCGGCGCGCGGAGGAGGTGCTCCGGCAGTCGGAGACGCGCTACCGGCTGGCCACCCAGGCCACCCGCGACATCATCTACGACTGGGACCTGGCCACCGGCGCCATCGAGTGGAGCGAGCTGGCCGTGCAGCAGTTCCGGTTGGAGCCGGGCGCCGGGTCCATGGACATCGACTGGTGGACGCGCCACATCCATCCCGAGGACCGCGAGCGCGTCGCGCGCGACATCCAGGCCGTCATCGACCAGGGCCAGGACCACTGGCGTGACGAGTACCGCTTCCATCGCGGCGACGGCACCTGGGCGGTCATCGAGGACCGGGGCCGGGTCGTCCGCGACGAGCAGGGCCGCGCGCGCCGCATGGTGGGCGCCATGCATGACGTCACCCGGCGGCGCGCCGCGGAGGAGGAGGCCCGCCGCCGCGCGGAGTTCGAGCAGCTGCTCATCGGCATCGTGGGACACGACCTGCGCAACCCCATCTCCGCCATCACCATGGCCTGCACCACGCTGCTGCGGCGCGAGGACCTGGACGAGCGGCAGCGCAAGGTGCTCGGCCGCATCCTCTCCAGCGCGGAGCGCGCCACGCGGATGCTGCGCGACGTGCTCGACTTCACCCAGGCGCGGCTGGGCGGCGGCATCCCCATGCAGCCGCGGCCCCTGGACCTGCACGAGCTGACGCGGCAGGTGGTGGACGAGGTGCGGCTGGCCCATCCGGAGCGGCAGCTCGACCTGAAATGCCTGGGGAACGGCGCCGGCTCGTGGGACCCGGACCGGCTCGCGCAGGTCATCACCAACCTGGTCATCAACGCCATCGGCTACAGCCCGGAGCCGTGCCCGGTGCTCGTGCGCACGCATGGGACCGGGGACGCGGTGTCGCTGAGCGTGCACAACATGGGGGACCCCATCCCCGCGGACCTGGTGCCGCGCCTGTTCGAACCGATGAAGCGCGCCGAGCGGCTGGCGCCGCGCGACGGGCGGGGCCTGGGCCTGGGACTGTTCATCGTGAAGCACATCGTGGACGCGCACGGGGGGCGGCTGCGCGTGCGCTCCTCCGCGCGGGACGGCACGCTCGTCACCGTGCGCCTGCCCCGGTGCCTCGTGCCGCTGCCTCCCTGTCCCGCAAAAATCCGATACCGCTGAGCCCCGCCCCGCCATTCCGCACCCCGCGTGTTCCGTCCCAGGACGGGCGGGCGGGCAGGGCCCCCTTGCTCCTCGGAGCCGGGCCGACTAGCACGGGGGGCCATGACTCGTTTCCCTCGGAGGGGTGAATGAAGAAGGTCCTCATCGGGCTGGGCATCGGCTGTGGCGTCATCCTGCTGGGTGTCGTCGGCATGGGCGTTGCCGGAACCATCTGGGCGAAGAACAAGTTCGGCGGCAGCATCGAGGCCATGCAGAAGGGGCTGGAGCAGAACCAGGCGCAGGAGAAGGAGCTGGTGGCGCTCAACCGCAGCTACCCCTTCAAGGCCCCCGCCGAGGGTGAGGTGCTTGCGCTCGACGAGGAGCGGCTGAAGACCTACCTGGCGGTGCGCGAGACGTCCCTGCCGGTGTTCAAGGCGTACGAGGAGAAGTCGCGCGCGTTCCAGGAGAAGTACAAGACGAACGAGCCGGGGGCACAGACCGACCTCAGCGCGGCGATGGAGGGCGCCGGCCTCCTGGCGTCCATCCAGGCCGACGTGCGCACCGCCTACATCGCGGGGCTGAAGGAGCACAAGATGTCGCCCGCGGAGTTCCAGGCCATCACCGGCGCCGTGTACGCGTCCATGGTCACGGGCAGCTCCGAGGCCCTCAAGCAGATGGGCGCCCAGTCGCGCAAGCTGATGGAGAAGCAGCTGGCGGAGCTGGACAAGCGCCTGGCGGGGACGAACCTCTCCGACGAGGACCGCGCCGAGACGCAGGCGGCGCGCGACGAGCTGAAGGAGAGCATCGACGCGCTGGACGCGGAGCTGGGCGGCGCGCAGGGCGAGGTGTCCGAGCAGTCGAAGAAGAACTCCGCCGCGAACCTGGCGCTGCTCAAGAAGTACGAGGAGCGCGTGAAGACGATGGCCAACGTGGCCTTCGACGGCTTCGTGGCCGGGGGCGCGGACGACTCGGCGGGCTCCGTGGGGAGCGATTCGGAGTCTGAGGACTAGTGCGCGTGCGCGTCGGGTCCTGGCCCCCAGGGGCCGGGGCCCTGGCGCGCGCGCGGGTCGTCCGGGGGGCCGCGCTCCCGGGCGCGGGACTCCCGCCGCCGGGCACGGAGGCTCGCCCACACGGCCACGCCGACGAGCGCCACGATGATGGCCACCGACGGCAGGGGCGGGATGTGGACCCACTTCGCGAGGACCATCTTCAGGCCCGCGAAGGCCAGCACGCCCGACAGGCCGTAGTGCAGGTAGCGCAGCTGGCCCAGCGTCCCGGCCAGCACCAGGTACAGCGCGCGCAGCCCCAGGATGGCGAAGGCGTTGGAGCTGTAGAGCACGAAGGTGTCCTGCGTCACCGAGAAGGCGGCCGGCACCGAGTCCACCGCGAAGAGGATGTCCGTCACCTCCAGGCCCAGCAGCGCCAGCAGCAGCGGCGTCGCCACGCGTCGCCCGTTCGGCCGCTTCACGAAGAAGCGCTTGCCGTGCACGTGCCGGGTCATGGGCAGCCGGTGTGACAGCCAGCGCACGGCGCGGTTGTCTTGCTCCTTCGCCGGGTCCTCGCGCAGCACGCGCCAGGCGGTGACCAGCAGGATGGCGCCGAAGACGTAGGACACCCACTGCCAGCGCTGCAGCGCCGCCGCGCCCACGAAGATGAAGAGGGCCCGGAACACGAGCGCCCCGAAGATGCCCAGGAAGAGCACCTGGTGCTGGGCCCTCAGCGGGATGGACAGGCTCTGGAAGATGACGAGGAAGACGAAGACGTTGTCCAGGCTCAGGCTCTTCTCGATGGCCCACGCCGCCAGGTACTCCTGACCCGCCTGGGCGCCGAGCGTGTGCCAGACCAGCCCGCCGAACAGCAGCCCGGTGGCAATCCACACACAGCTCCACGCGATGGCCGCCCGGTGGGATTCGCCGTGGTGGCCCCGGTGCAGCAACAGGTCCAGCGCGAGCATCGCCAGCACCGACGCCCAGAAGACACCCCAGAGCCATGTGGGAATCGCGTGCATCCGGGGGAAGGTATGCATCCGCGCTCGGTGGCGGGCGGGCGGGGTGCGCGTCGCCCCCTCTGGGGACAGGCGGTCGGGCAGGGCCGGTCGGACGGGGGCGGGGACCGGTCACCCCCACCCCCCGACCGCTCACCCGCGCGTGTCCCGAAGCGGCCGGCTTCCCACGCATCCTCCCGGACCATCCGAGTCGTCGCCCGGTCCGAGGTGCGTCCCATGTCCCCGTCTCCTTCCTCCCTGCCGCTCGAGGCGCCGCCCGCGCCCCCGGCCACGTCCGGCGTCCTGCCTCGCCAGACGCGCGCGTCCCGCCAGCGGCTGGCCGTCGCCCTGGGGTTGGGCGTGCTCGCGCAGGGGCTGCTCGACCGCCCCCTGTGGGGCGTGTCCTTTCCGGTGGTGGTGGTGGCGCTCGTCGCCGCGCTCGCCTTCCTGGGCGGACGCGAGGCGCTGCAGCGCGCGCGTCCCAACGCCTGGCTGCTGGCCCCGCTCGGCGTCGTCTCCTGCTTCGTGGCCGTGCGCGCCAGCCCGTGGCTGACCACGCTCAACGTCCTGACCGCGGTCGTGCTGGTGCTCATGCTGTCGCATTTCTGGAGCTCGGGGCGCGTCGAGCGGCTGGGCCTGTGGGGCTACCCCGCGGTGGTGCTGTCCACCGTCGCGCGCGGCCTGCTCCTGCCGTTCTCGATGACGCGCGAGGCGGTGGACATGCGGGCGGCGGGCCGGCTCCTGCCGCGCGTGCTGCCCTTCGTCCGGGGGCTGCTCATCGTCGTGCCCGTGCTGGGGGTGTTCGCGGTGCTGTTGACGTCGGCGGACGTGGCCTTCGGCGCGGCCATGGGGCGGCTGTTGGCGATGGACCTGGACGTGTTGCTCGCCAACGCCGTGTCCTGGGCGTTCGGGACGCTGCTGTTCTCCGCGGCCAGCGCCGCGTTCCTGGGCCACGCGCTGCGGCGTCGCGCGGTGTGGGCCGCGCCGGAGCTGGGGGAGCAGGAGGTGGCGCCGGCGGCTCCCCGGCTGGGCCTCACGGAGGCGTTGATGCTGGTGCTCGCGGTGGACGCCCTCTTCGGGGTCTTCGCGGGCTTCCAGGTGACGTACCTGTTCGTCGGCGACGCGACGTCGCCCGCGCCCGGCTACACCTATGCGCAGTACGCGCGGCGCGGCTTCTTCGAGCTGATGCTCGTGTCCCTGCTCACGCTGGGGCTGGTGATGGCGCTGGCGCGGTGGACGCGCCGCGAGGCGCCGCTCGCGCGGCGGGTGTTCCAGGTGGGCACCTCGCTGATGGTGGGGTTGACGCTCGTCATCGTCGCCTCGGCGGTGAAGCGGATGACGCTGTACGAGGACGCGTACGGCTACACGCGGCTGCGCCTGTTCACCCATGTGTTCATGGTGGCGCTGGGCGTGGTGCTGGCGTGGCGCTGCGTGACGCTGTGGTGGCGGCCGGAGCGCTTCGCGGTGGGCGCCTTCGTCACGGCGCTGGCCTCCGTGCTGGCGGTGAACGTCATCAACCCGGACGCGCTCATCGTCCGCCTCAACCTGGCGCGGGACACGAGCGAGGAGGCGCTGGACGTCCTGTACCTCGCGGGCTGGCTCTCCGAGGACGCGGTGCCGGAGCTGGCGAAGGCCCGGGACGACGCGCGCCTGGGGGAGGGCTTCCAGCGGGCGCTGCGCGACCGCTTCCTCCGGGACGGGGACACGCCGACGTGGCCGGAGTGGAACCTGGGGCGCTGGCGCGCGCGCCGGGCGCTGGAGGCGGCGCCGTAGCGCTTCAGCGCAGGTGGTAGTTGAAGGGCAGCTCCACGGTGACGGGCGTGCCGAGCGCGGCGGGCGGCGGCGGGAAGGGGGCCGCCTCCCGCACGGCCGCCAGGGCCGCGTCGCACAGGACGTAGTGCGGGCAGGTGCCCACCACCGACAGGGCGATCAACCGGCCCCGCGCGTCCACGGAGATGCGCACGGAGAACTGCCCCTCGATGCCGGCGGCGGCGGCCTGGTGCGGGTAGCGCACGTCCTCGAAGCGGTCGCGGAACATCGTCTCGAAGTACTCCTCCTCCCAGGCGGCGCGCTCCGTGGCGGACGGCGGAGGCGGGGCCACGGGCAGCATGCCCGCGCTGCTGGCGGCCAGCACGCCTCGCACCATGCCGCCGATGATGCCGTTGGCCTCGCCGCCGGGCGTCGCGCCCGGGGCCGCGTCCGAGGGGCCGTGGGCGGCGGCGGCCACCGAGTCGGCGACCGACGTCTCCGCGCCGGGCGTCGGGGGCGTTTCGGGCCCGGTCTCCGGGGCGACGGGGGCCGGCGGGCGGGGCGTCGCTGGCGGGGGCCGGGGGAGCGCGACCTTGAAGGGCCGGGGCCGGCGCGCCGTCGTCCTCGCGGGCGCGGCGGCGCGGGCGGGAGCCGGGGGCGGGGGCGAGGCCATCAACTTGAGGACCAGCGCGGAGTCCTCGGTGAGGGGGGCCCGTATGGGGCGGGAGGCGCCCTGCCAGAGCGTCACCAGCCCGCCGAGCACCAGCCCGTGGAGGACGAGCGACAGCCAGGCCATCCACAGCGTGCGCCGGCGGTCCCCCGCGCCGCGCGCGTGGTCATGGACGACGGACGCGAAGAGGCCCTCGTCCGGTCCGCCCGTCCTCGGACGCATGTCCGGCATGTGCACGCCCCCTTCCCTTCCGCTCGCCACAGTCTAGCGGGAGGCCCCATCCACCTGACACCCTGTTAGTGCTCCTCCCCGAGGACGTGAAGGGCCGGTGAGCCCGCACTGTGCGCTGCCGGCCCCTCGCGGTCCGCGGTGTCCCCGGGGGCGCACTCCCTCCGACCCGTGGGGGGCTTTCCTCAGTTCCCGTGGGGATGCGCGCACGCCGAGCAGGTCCCCGGGGTCAGGAAGGAGTCGACGAACATCGAGCAGCCACAGCCGCTGACCCAGCAGGCGTGCTGGTTGTCGTAGCGCCCGCCGAAGGGATGGGGCGCGAGCGTCTGCATGGACACCTTGGCCACGCTGCTGGAGGGCGTGGGGAACGACGAGCCGCCATAGCCGATGAAGAGGGGCTGCGGGATGGGGTCCGTCTTCAGGGGGTTGGTGCCCTGGCTGCGGGGCTTGTCCCACGCCAGCAGCTTCACCTGGGGCGCGTCGTTCTTGCCCGGGTCCGGCAGGCGCACCGCCACGCGGAAGTACAGCGCCCGCTTCTCCCAGTCCTCGGGCGATTGGAAGTCCCAGAACAGCTCGTTCGCCGTCCAGACGGAGTCGTGCGGCATGAGGCCGGTGGACGTGCCCAGGCCCTTGTAGTTGTCGATGCGCAGGACCGCCTTGGAGCAGCGGTCCATGACGAACATCCACTGCTCCTCCTCCGCGTGCTCCAGCGACGTCTGGAACTTCGCGGTGCTCGCCTTCACCTCGAAGAAGGCCCAGCGCGGGCTGGTGGGCGTGTGCTGGAGCTTCGCCGCGATGTCCACGCCGTTGCCCGTGTTGTTCTGCACCGCGCCCCGGATGTCGAACCCGAGCTGCTTCAGGAACTGTATGGCGATGGCCTCGCCCGTGTCGCCAATCCAGGAGCTGTCCATGTACGTGATGGAGTTGCACTGGGCCAGCAGCGTCATCTGGACGCCCCCGGTGCCACCCGGCTCGCCCCACGGGTAGCGGACCGCGGTGATGGGGGCCCCCTGGTTGTATTCGAGGGTCCCGAAGCGGGGCATCGACACGCGGATGAGGTGCAGCTCGAACTCGGCGCCCCGGCCCATGGCCTTCTCGACCGCGCGGGCGCCCTGGGCGGCCTTCTCGCCGTAGTGGCCCTGGAGCGCCTGCTTGATGCGGTCCTCGACGAACGCCTGGGCGTTCTTCTGGGCCTTGGAGCACTGCGCGTCGTTCACCTTCACTTCGATGTAGTGGATGACCTCGCGGCGCTGGACGGTGAAGCGCGGGGTCCGCGTGCGGGTGGGGAAGCGGCTGTTCGTCGGCGCGGTCGTCGTCCCGACCATGCAGCCGCGCAGCGTGTCGTATTCGGTGTCGCCGTCGGTGATGAAGACGATGTCGATGCCGTTGTTGCTGCTCACGCAGAGGGAGTCGAGGTTCGTCTGCGCCTTGATGAAGTTGCGGAAGAGGACCTCCGCCTGGACGCCCGCGTGGAACTGGGGCACGTCGAGCGTGACCTGCGTCATTGTGTGGACCGTGCTGCCCGCCAGCTTCTGGTAGTGCTGGGTCGAGAAGCAGTCCGCGCAGACCGTGTACGGCGTGCAGGCCCAGAACAGCCGGGCGCAGCCCGGTGTCGAGCACGTCTTGATGTTGTCGCGCTGCGAGTTGGCGCAGTAGCCGCAGATGAACTGGCTGAAGTCGGAGCTGCTGAACCAGTCGTGCCCCGTCCCGTACTTCTCCAGGTCCAGCACCCGGCCGCACGGCGTGCACTTCTTCCGGTTGTCGTGGAAGACGAAGCCCTGCCCGAACTGGACCTGCGGCGCCTCCAGCGCCTGGGCCCGCTTCTCCATGTACTGGAGGACCGTCGCCGCGACGTCGGAGCCGAAGGCCTTGAAGCGCAGCACGCTGATGGCCTGCTCGAGCTTCCACTTCACCGTGCACTGGTCGATGGCGAGCGCGAGCGCGTTCTTCTGCGAGGTGTCGTCGGTCTCGTAGGTGATGCCATCGAAGGTGATTTGCATGAAGGTCCTCGCCGCGCGGACGGGTGGCGTCGCGGAGTGGCTCCGCGTGGCCTGGGACTCCGCCTTCGAGCAAGGGCCGTACCAGGGCGACCCCGTCCGGGTGGGAGCGGAGTCACCTGCCTCTGCGTTCCGGGGGGACGCGGCGGCGTCCCGTCGAGACGCCTCGCGAGCGCGAGTGGAGGACCTCAGTCACCCGAGGTGGAAGCCGTCGCGCGCGTGAGCCGTGGCTGCCCCGCCGCGTCCCTCGTGACGGTGTGCAGCGAGCGCGTGCGCGCGCCCGTGGACGCGTCCACGGTGTGGTGGACGATGAGGGGGGAGAGCGGGACGCCGGGGAGGGCCGCCTCCAGTCGCGCGAGCGCCTCTTCTGGCGCGGCGGCCTCGAGCGCGAACGCCACGGCGTGCCCGGTGAGCGCGCCCTGGATGAGCAGGTGGAGGTCCTCGGGGGTGCGGGCCTCGTCGGCGAGCACCACGTCCGGGTCCTGTCGGAGGAAGGCGCGCAGCAGCTGGGACAGCGGCGTCGACGGGCCGACGCGCACGGTGCCGACGCGCGTGTCCACGCCGCGCGGCTGCTCCAGCGCGGCGAGCACGTTCACCCCGTCGGGGAGCGCGCCCAGCGCCGCGTGGAGGGTGGTGCTGCGCCCCGTGCCGCGCGCGCCCGTGAAGAGCACCGGCTGTCCCCGGAAGAGGGCGTCCAGCGCGAGGAAGCGCGCCTCGAGGAACGCGGCGTCCTCGGGAGACAGGGCCAGGGCGCGGAAGGGCGGCTGGTCCGCGCGGAGCTGGCGGTCCCTCGCCACCGCCGTCACCCAGGCGCCGAGCGGCCCCTCCCGGAACGTCACCCAGAACAGGCGCTCCGGGTCGTCTCCCGCGTCGAAGGGGAACGCCACGGTGCCTCGCTGGGGCCGGGTCTCGTCCCGCCCGCGTCCGCTGAAGCGCGCCAGGGCCTCGCCCAGGGATGCGTGGAGGTCCGGCGCATGCGCGACGCGGACCGCGACACGCTCCTGTCCGAGCAGGCCCGTGTGGTCGGGGGCGTCCGGGTGGATGAAGAAGAACGAGACCCCGGCGACGGGCACCCCCTCGTCCTCGTCGCACCAGACGGAGAACACCGACACGCGCGTCTGGCCGGCGATGGAGAACAGGGCCTGGGCCGCCTCCCCGGGCGAGGCCGGCGGGGCGGGCGGCTGGGGGACGGCGTGGCCCTGGGCGGCGAGGTGCTCGACGAGGCTGGCGATCAGCGCGGCGAAGGTGGTGGCGGGGGTGCTCATGCGTGGCGTCCTCGCGCGGGATGATGGCATGCGTCGTGCGGTCCGTGCGTGGATCCGCGAGGATGTCCGCTCCATTTCTCCGGGACCCCCGACGATGAACGACGTGCTGGACGCGACGACCGCACCGACGACCGCCTTCGAGGCGGGTGACGAGCACCGGCTCCTCCACCGCTGGGTGGGTCCGTGGGAAGGCCCCACGCGCACGTGGTTCGACCCTTCCGGCGCGCCCGAGGAGACGCGCACGCGCGCGCGAATCGAACCGCTGCTGGGTGGCCGGTTCGTGCGCATCGACTACCAGGGCACGGCGATGGGCAAGCCCCACGCGGGGCAGCTCGTGCTCGGCTTCGACCGCGCGGAGGGGCAGTACACCGCGGCGTGGGTGGACAGCTTCCACATGGGCGCGTCGATGATGGTCTCCACCGGGGCGCCTCGGGAGGATGGGCGCGTCTCGGTGCTGGGCGGCTACACCGCGGCCATGTGCGACGACCAGGGCGTCACCCAGAAGCAGCGCTGGGGGTGGCGCACGGTCATCCACCAGCCGGACGAGGACTCGCTTGTGCTCGAGTCCTTCAACATCTGGCCGGAGGGCCGGGAGGACCGCGCGGTGGAGACCCGGCTGTCGCGCCGACGCGGGGGCTAGGCCGCGCCGGCAATCCCAGGCTCCGGGTGCAAGTCATTGCCCGACGGAGAGGGGCTCCCCGGGGGCTCGTCAAGGGCGGGGCCCTCGACAGTCGCGGTGAGAGGAGTCCCCGCGAAGGCCGCGTTTGGGATAAGGCTCGGGAGGGGCCGCGCGGTGGGACTCGCGTGGCCAGGTCGGGGTTCGTGGGCCGCGTGAGAGGACGTGCATGAAGCTGGATGACCTGGTGCTGGCATTGACCGTCTCGCTGTTGCGGGTGGAGCGCGAGCGGTGGCTGGAGGTGCTGTCCCAGGTGGAGGTCGAGCTGGGGGCCGGCTGGACGCTGCGACTGCTGGAGGCCCCCGGGACGTACTCCGTGGGCGCGCGCACGGCCCAGGGGCAGGAGCTGCCGCTGGAGGCGTGGCGGGAGCTGCTGGACACGCAGGGGCTCCAGGGCGTGCGGGCCATCGACCTGGGCAGCCTGGGGCCCGCGGAGGTGCCCGAGCACGTGGCCGCCGCGTTCATCAACTCCGAGGCGCTGGTGCTGGACGTGCGCACGCGCGCGGGGTCCACGCTGTACCAACTGGAGACGGTGCTCAGCAGCGCGTCGCTGATGACGCCTCGCCAGTTCGCAGAGTTCGCGCGGATGCAGCCGCACGCGCAGCGGGTGATGGAGGCCCTGGCCCACGTCATCACGGACTCCAACCAGCTCAACCAGCGCCCCGCCGTGGCGGCCTCGCAGGTGGCGGACTACCTGCACTCGCGCGAGGGCGCCGGCATCTTCGACCTGCTGGGCGGAGACCTCCTGCGCGAGGTCCAGGTCACCGTCCTGCGCGAGGGCGGCGAGGTGCTCGTGCCGGAGGACTTCCGCCCCTTCTTCCAGACGCTCGACCCGGACGACTTCGAGCGGAGCCTGCTGCCGCCGGAGCGGCTGGCGGAGTTCGTGCCCGTCGACGAGCGGCTGTACCTGTCCGGCGACGACTTCGGGCGGGACTTCGTGACGCTGGTGGAGGCGCAGCCGTTCGCCGACGACATCTGGCGCCGCGCGGCGGAGAACCTCAACCGCTTCGTCCCCGAGGGCGGCGCGCCGCACACCCCCGAGTCCCTGAAGGCCCTGCTGTCGACGGCGGGGCAGGAGGAGGCGTTCGCGGTGTCCTCGGGCAACCTGATGGAGGAGCTCCAGATGTGCTGCAAGGCGCATGGGGTGGAGCCCGTCATCCCGGAGGCGTTGCGCGAGCGCGTGCGGACCCTGGGGCCCACGCGGGAGCAGCGCGCGAAGGACCCGGGGCTCATCCCGGAGCGCGAGCGGCTGCGGCTGGTGCCCAACGATTCGCACCACCAGCTCTACCTGTTCAACGCGCTGACGATGGCGCGCTCGCCCGCGCTGCCACGGCGTGGCACGGACGCGCGCGTGGAGCTGCTGGCGAGCCTGTCGGACGCGGCGGACTTCGCCGAGCGCAAGGGGTCGCCCTTCGCGGAGGCGTTCCGGCTGGCGCGCTTCGTCCTGGAGAGCACGGGGTTCCGGCTCCAGGAGTACGCGCCCTCGCGGGCGAACGCGGTGCGCGAGGCGCTGCGCGGCGAGGGGCTGGGGGAGCGCGCCTGGGAGGCGTTCGAGCGGCGAGAGGCGCTCGTCACGCTGTTCCAGGCGTTCCCCTCGTCGGAGGAGCGGCTGCGGGGGCTCGTGGCCTGCTCGGTGGCGGACGTCTTCGGGGGGATGGGCTCGTGGAACGACGAGTTCTTCGAGACCGATGACGACCAGGCCTGGTACGAGCGGGTGACGCAGCAGCTGTTCCGCGCGCTGCGCGAGTTCTTCGTGGTGATGGTGAACGCGCGCTGACGGCGCGCGCCGCTTCAGTCGTCGCGGTGGACGGTGCCCGGGGAGAAGGCGGGCAGGCAGATGGCGACGTATTCGGCGCCCTCGGGCTCGGGGGTGCTGTAGCGCACCCACTCGCCAGGCTCGCAGACGATGGCCTGGCCGCCGCGCACGTCGATGTGGCCGTTCTTGTGCTCCACGCGCAGGACGCCCGCGAGCACGAGGGTGAGCTCCTTGAACTCCGGCGTCTGCCCCGGCTCCTCCCAGCCGCCCGGGCTGTTCATGTGCGCGACGCTGACGTCGGACGTCTTCGTCGTGGCGCGGCCGACGAACTCGTGGATGAGCTTCGGCTTGTTGCCCACGGCGGTGACGCGCATGGGCGCGGGAATCAGGGTCGGCATCCAGGACTCTCGAGAGACTGCGGGGACATCCGCCGGCGCGTCACGTTACCGCAACGCGCGCCGGGGGAGGGGACTCACGTCGCGAGTCCCCACACGTCGAGCGCGATGGCCGGTGACGGACGGTAATCGTACAACCGGGGCATCGGGATGGGGCCGCCGGGCGGACCGGCGATGTCCGCGAACACCAGCCCGCGCCCATCCGGCGCCGTCACGCGGAGGATGTAGTCCCACTCGAAGTCGTCATTGAAGATGAGGAAGAACCAGCCGTTCGAGCAGAGGTACGGCATGTCCACGCGGGGCGCGTCCTCCACGGCCCGCCGCTGCGCGTCCGGGATGGTGACGTCGCCGCGCTCCAGCGCCTCCAGCACCGCCAGCACTTCTTCCTCGGTCAGCCGCTGCTCGCTCGCCTGCTCCTGGAACTCCAACCGGTTCCCGAACGGGTCCTCCGCGTGGAATCGCCGCACCCCTGGCACCTCGTCGGACCAGCGCGGCACGTGGCCCAGGGCGTCCAACCGCATGCCGAGCGCGTCGAGCGTCGTCACCCTGAAACCCGGGTGCGCCTTCTTCGCGGGATGGAAGGGCTCCTCCACGCCCAGGTGGAGCCCTCGGCCGTCTGGCAGCTCGAACCAGACACCGCCGCGTTTCGCGAGTTCTGGTGGTTTGGGAATCTCCCTCAGTCCGAGCAGCTCGCCGTAGAAGGCGCGGGCGCGGGCTTCCTGGTCGCGAGGCATCGCGAGCTGGATGTGATCAATCCCTCGAATCATGGCTCACGCTCCCCCGGTTCTCGCGCGAGAGTCTGCCTGGACTTCAGGTGTGGCCGGAAGCCCTCGGGCCCCGCGAGAGTGTGGCCGTGCGTCCGCGCGAGCCGACGCGGTGGGCCAGGGTTTCGAGGGGTTCCGCCCCTATTGACGATTGGCAGGCGACTTGAAAAGGAGGGTCGTGGCGGCGCAGTCTGGCCGCGCTGTCCGACCTCCTCGTCGGACCCCTTCCTTTCAAGGACGCGCGATGCTTCCCGTCATCCTCGCCCTGCTGCTGTCGCAGGCCCCCGCCGCGAATCCGCGCCAGCAGGGTGTTCCCATCGGCAAGGGCAAGACGCTGCCCACCGTGAAGCTGACCGCGCCCTCCGGCGGGTGGACGGTGGACCGCATGCTGCTCATCGAGGGCAGCGTCAGCGACACCACCATCGACCCCATCGTCCTCTCGCTCAACGGCGACCGCTACCTGATGCGCACCTTCAACGGGCGCTTCAGCCGCAAGTTCCCCGCGGCCAGCGGGAAGAACGTCGTCACGGTGATGGCCACGAACCAGGCGGGCACCGCGCGCGCGCAGGCCACCAGCTACGCGCAGATTCCGCCCGTGCCCTTCAAGGTCATCCTCACCAGCGACACCGACGGCGTGTACACCGACCTGCACGTCTACGAGCCCACCGACAAGAGCGAGGAGGGCGACCAGCTCAAGGTGCAGGACATGGCCCACGTCTACTGGGCCGACACGTCCAGCCCCACCGGCGGCACCTTCTTCCTCAACTCGCAGGGCGGTGACTTCGACCAGCCCGCGTACGGCCCGTACCTCTACATCCACCGCGCGCCGCCCAAGGGCGTGTACCTGGTCGCCACCAACTACTGGCCCAGCGGCGACAAGGCCCACACCGTGGCCACGCTCAACCTCGCGCTGTTCGAGGGCACGCCCCACGAGGTGCGCCGCATGGTGCGCATCCCGCTGGCCACGCCCGGCACCACGCGGGTGCTCGCGTGGGTGAACGTGCTCGGCGACGGCCAGGCGGAGGTGTACGTCCCGTCGCAGGACCCCAAGCCCAAGGCCGCCGGCTGGCCCACCAACCTGGACGCCGCCCTCAAGGAGCTCCAGTCGAGCGGCGCCGAGGGCGAGTACTGACGCGCGCCTCCCCGCCGCGCACCGGTCCATGTCCATGCTCGCCCTGTCCCTGCTGCTCGTGCTGGAAGCCACCGCGCCCGCCGCGCCCGCGCCCGAGTCGCGCGACGTGCTCCTGCGGCGGCAGGTGGCGCAACTGGCGCTCGCGCAGGTGAGGAAGCCGGACGCGGCGTGGCACCCGGACCAGCGCGACTGCGCGGGGCTCATCCGCTACGTGTTCCGCGTGGCGTACAAGCGCGTCGCGCCGGAGCGGCTCTCCACGCCGCTGTGGACGAACGCGCGCGGCGAGCCCACGGACTTCGCGGACGCGGAGACGCTGCTGCACCACAGCCTGGTGTCGCTCGGGCGCGACGAGGCCGCGCGCGACGCGGTGCGCACCGGCGACGTGCTCGCCTTCCGCCAGGAGCAGGACGCGGGCCCCATCTTCCACCTCATGCTGGTGGTGCGCCCGGAGGACCGGGCCCACGCGCCAGCGAGAGTCGTCTACCACCCGGGGGAGAAGGGCGCCGCGGTGCGCACCGGACTCCTCCTCAACCTCGCCGACGAGGCGCCACACGAGTGGCGTCCGGTGCCGTCCAACACGGCCTTCCTCGGCTTCTTCCGCTTCAAGGAGTGGATGCCATGACCTCACCGTCGAGCCCGTCCCCGGGCACGCCGCCTCCCGCGGCGCCGCCGCCCCGCAAGGGACCTCCCAAGGCCCTCTTCATCGGCCTGGGCGCCGTGGTGGTGGGCGCCCTGGTCGCGGGCGGCTTCTTCCTGGGCAAGCGCTCCGCGTCGACCGTGGGCGACAGCGGCCCCACCGGTCCGCTCATGTCCGGCTCGCGCTCCGGCCCCGCGGAGGCGGGCGCGACGGTGGAGGGCCTGCCCACGCCGACCGAGTCGGAGATGGAGGTGCCGGGCAGCAGCGCGCCGCCGGCCTTCTGGGTGGACGTGCTGCGTCCGCGCAAGGTGCGCGGCGCGCTGGCCAGCAACGCGTGGCTGAAGGCGCAGCTCGACCAGCCGCTGGGCAAGGGCTTCGTGGGCGGCTGGTCCGCCTTCCTCGGCTCCACGGGCGAGGACCTCAAGGGCAACTTCAAGGGCGCGGTGCTGGACCTGATGGCGGGCCAGGTGCTCGACACGCCGTTCCGCGTGGTGTGGTTCGCGGGTGACGCGCGCGCGAGCACGCCCGCCGTCATCGTCCCCGCGCCCTCCAGCGCGGCCACGTCCGCGTACGACGCGCTGGACGCGGTGGCCAGCCGCAGCACGCTGAAGGCCAAGAGCTGCCCCGCCGCGGGCGTGGCCGGCGCGACGGCGCCCGCCGACGGCTTCGTGCTCAAGCGCTGGCTGGTGGCGGAGCAGACGCTGTGGGCGGGGAAGGTGGCGGACCGGCTGGTGCTGGCGCGCCACCCGCTCGCGGTGCTCCAGGGCCTGTGCACGGAGCTGGCGGAGCTGAAGCCCCGGAGCGACACGGTGGACCTGGAGCTGACCTTCCAGCCCGACGCCAACGGCCGCGAGGCGCAGCTGTTCGCCTACGTCCTGGGCCTCCAGCCCGGCACGCGCCTCCAGTTCGGCGTCGAGGGCGACAGGCTGGTGGGGCGGGGCATCGCCGGGGAGCTGCTGGACGGCGTGACGCGGCTGGACACCGCGCCGTTGTCCGACCAGCTGCTCAAGCTGGTGCCGGAGGACACGCCGGTGGTGCTGGCGCTCCAGCTGAAGCTGCCGCAGACGCTGTCGACGGAGACCTTGAAGGCGTACTGGCAGCCGGGTGGGGCGAAGGAGGGCGCGCGCACGCGGCAGATCGCCGTGGTGTGGACGCCGCGCGGGGACCCGGCGCTGGCGCCGGAGCTGGCCATCCTGTGGAGCCGGGTGGAGGACGCGCCGGCGCTCAAGGAGCTGTTCTCCGGGGGCCACACCACGCTGACGCAGGCGGAGGCGTGCGACCACGTGGTGCTGGCGTCGAGCGTGGCGGAGCTGGAGCGGATGCGCGGGGCGTGCGCGGGCAAGGTGCCCAACCTGCTCAACGCGGCGGGGCCGGTGGTGGCCGGCTGGCGCGCGCCGGGCAGCGTGACGTTCGGGGTGAACACGGGACGGCTGCTCAGCGGCCTCACCATGGACGGCTTCCTGTCCGAGTCCCAAGTGGGGCGCAACACGCCGATGCCGAAGGCGGCGCCCCCTGAAATCGAAGCGGCGCGGCGCGAGCTGGAGTCGCTGCCGTACCTGGGCCTGCGCGGCACCGTGCAGGGCGAATCGCTGGTTCCTGGAGGTTTCGGGTCATGAGGACGGTGGGACGACTCGCGGTACTGACGGCGCTGATGGTGTCCGGCGTGGCCCTGGCCAAGCCGCTCTACATCACCGTGCCGCGCGCGTACGGCACGCAGGAGCCGGTGGCGGTGGACGTGGCCTTCGAGGACAAGGGGCCCGTGGAGCTGCGCGTCCTCAAGCCGGATGACGTGGACGCCTTCATCCGCGCGCAGGGCGACCTGCGGCGCGCGTACGAGACGCCGCCGACGATGAACAACCCCGGCCGGGCGCTCAGCCGCGGCCTCAACGCGGCGCGCTCGCCGGGCGGCTGGCTGCTGCACGCGCTCAACCCGGGCTTCCGCGACGCGGTGGGCGACGTGCTGCCGGAGGCGCCGGACGTGCCGGGCTCGCGCGAGCCGCTGGCCAAGATGTCCGAGGGGCCGAAGAAGCTGGTGGGCGTGCCCAAGGGCTTCACCGTGGCGCGCAGCCAGTGGCTCAACCTGGACCTGGGCGGCGCCGAGCGCGACTTCAACGTCCCCGGCTTCGACACCAGCGGGGGCTATGGCTTCCAGGAGCGTCGCGTGGTGCTGGCGCCGCTGCCCGCGGGCACCTACGTGCTCCAGCTGGTGCAGGGCCTGGTCGAAGGCCAGGTGGTGCTCGTCGTCAGTGACCTGACGGTGCAGCTGAAGCAGACGGACGGTTCGGTGCTGGTGCGCGTGGCGGGCCGGGACCAGAAGCCGGCGGTGGGCGCGAAGGTGCAGGTGTACCTGCCCAAGGGCAAGGGCCCGGCGGGCACGACGGACGCGAAGGGCGAGGCGCGGCTGGAGGTGACCGAGCCGCGCGTCATCGCCACCGCGACGGTGGGCGGCGACACGGCCATCGTCGACACGGATTTCTACTCCACGCTGGCGGTGGCGCCGGACGTGTTCATCTACAGCGACCGGCCCATCTACAAGCCGGGGCACGAGGTGAAGTTCCGGGGCGTGCTGCGCCAGCCGGACACGTTCCTGGCGCGCCTGTTCACGCCCAGGAAGCGCGAGGTGACGGTGAAGCTCGTCTCGCAGGAGGGCCGCCCCCTCACCACGCGCGTGGCGGTGGACGAGTTCGGCGCCTTCCACGGTTCGCTGAAGATTCCGGACGACCTGGGCACGGGCGTGCTGCGCGTGGAGGCGGACGTGGACGGCCAGCCCCACCAGGGCGAGGCGCGCGTGCAGGACTACGTGAAGCCGACGTTCTACCTGGAGGCGGAGCCGGAGTCGGAGACGGTGGTGCCGGGCCAGTCGCTGCGCGTGAAGGTGCGCGCGCGCCGCTACGCGGGCGGCGTGCCGGCCGGCGCGAAGTACGAGGTGTTCCTCTACCGCAGCCTGCTGGACGCGCCCGCCTGGGTGGATGACGCGGGCAAGGGCGGGCAGGGCAGCGACGTGACGTACGGCACGCCCTCCACCAGCGAGGGCAAGCTGAGCGTGCCGGAGCGGCTCTACTCCTCCGTGGAGGCGCGCGGCGTGAGCGAGGACCCGTGGTCCAGCGCGTCCGCGTTCGACGCGAACGGCGAGGCGCAGATCGAAGTCGCCGTGCCGGAGCTGAAGGCGGGGGAGGAGCGGCTGCCGTACCGCTACTCGCTCACCGTGCGCGCGCGGGACGACCAGGAGACGTTCGCCAACTCCAGCACGTCGTTCTTCCTGTCGAAGGTGGAGGTGCTGGGCCTGGCGCGCTACTCGGACGCGGTGGTGTCCAAGGGGGGCGAGGCGACGCTGTCGGTGCGCGCCACCACGCTGTCGGGCAAGCCGTATGGCGTCACGCAGGGCGAGGTGGAGTTCGTGCTGCGCAAGGCGGACGGCGCGGAGAAGAGCCTGGGCAAGCGCTCGTTCACCACGTCCGCGGACGGCGTGCACCGCGAGAAGGCGCCCACGTCGGACGTGGGCGCGGTGCTGGCGCGGGTGGTGGTGAAGGACAAGAAGGGCGAGGCGTGGCGGGGCGAGGAGTCGCTGCTGGTCATCGGCGCGGAGGACGAGCCGGTGGCGCGGGTGCCCAACCTGACGCTGGCGTCGCTGTCCGGGACGCTGGAGCCGGGGGACACGGCGCGGCTGGTGGCGCTGATGCCGGACAGCTGGGGCCAGGGTGGCCGCGACGCGGGCCCGGTGTGGGTGACGCTGACGGGCGCGACGCTCTACGACACGCAGGTGGTGGAGCTGAAGGGCCGCACGCTGGTGCACTCGTTCAACGTGGAGAAGCGCTTCGGCGGCGCGGTGTACGCGTCCGTGGCGTACCCCACGGCGACGGGCCGCTGGGAGGAGCGCACGGTGGCGTTCCGGGTGATTCCGCGCGAGCGCACGCTCACCGTGGAGGTGCAGGCCCGCCGCGCGGAGGCCACGCCGCTGACGGAGCAGACGCTGGATGTCCGCGTCACGGATTCGGACGGCAAGGGCGTGTCCGCGCAGCTGTCCGTGGGCGTGGTGGACAAGGCCGTCTACGCCATCCAGGGCGAGTTCCGTCCCAAGGTGCTCGACTTCTTCTATCCGCCGGCGCGCAACAACGTGTCCAACTTCTACTCGGCGGAGTTCCAGGGCTACGGCTACGGCGAGGCGCTGGCACGGAAGATGGCGGGGCTGCCGGACCACGCCTTCGCGTCCATCAAGCCGCCCACGCGGCAGGCGAAGGATTTGGAGAAGGACACGGCGCACTGGGACCCGACGGTGGTGACGGACCGCGACGGGCGCGCGACGGTGCGCTTCACCCTGCCGTCCAACCAGACGCTGTGGGTGGTGACGGCGGTGGCGGCGGACACGTCCGGCCGCTTCGGCGAGGGCACCTCCGAGTTCGCCACGCGCGGGGGGCTCAACCTCTACGCGTCGCTGCCGCAGTTCCTGCGCGAGGGTGACGAGGCGCTCGCGTCGGTGCGCCTGTCCGCGGGCGAGAAGTCGCCGGCGAGCCAGGTGCTGGACGTGAAGCTGGCGTCGCTGGGGTCGCTGAAGGCGGACCAGTCGCAGCACAAGGTGGAGCTGGCCAAGGGTGGCGAGAAGGTGCTGCCCCTGACGCTGAAGGCCACGGCGACGGGCGACGCGCGGCTGGCGGTGGACGTGACGGGCGGCAAGGACCCGCTCAAGGACCGCAAGCTGTTCCAGGTGGAGCCGGCCGCGGTGGAGGACGTGGTGAAGGTGAGCGCGTGGGGTGGCGGCGCGCTGGAGGTGCCGGCGGCGAAGGAGGCGAAGCTGACGCGCGTGGAGCTGGTGCTCCAGCCGTCCATCGTCGACGCGGCGCTGTCCAACGTGCGCGAGCTGCTCACGTACCCGTACGGCTGCCTGGAGCAGCTGGTCTCCACCACCGTGCCCAACGTGGCGGTGTACCAGGTGCTCCAGCAGGCGGGCGCGCTGGCGAAGCTGGACACGGACACGCAGGCGCTGCTGGCGGAGGCGCGCAGCCGCTCCGTGCAGGGCACCGCGCGCATCCTCAACCTGTCCGTGAAGGGCGGCGGCTTCACCTGGTTCGGTGGCTACGACACGCCGAGCCTGCCCTTGACGCTCATCGCGTTGGACGGTCTGGCGTACGCGGCGGAGGCGGGGCTGGTGGACCGCAACGACCCGCGCATCGCGGAGAGCATGCGCTGGCTGGAGGGCCAGTCGGGCCTGCCGCCCGAGTACGAGGCCACGCGGGCCTACGTGCTGGCGCGGCTGGACGGCGCCAAGCAGGCGGCGCGGGTGCGCGCGCTGGTGGAGGCCTCCGACAACGCGGACCTGTACTCGCTGGCGCTGACGGTGCTGGCGGCGGAGAAGGCCGGCATCATCAAGGAACCTGCGCTCCAGGCGCGCGTCAACGGGTTGGTGAAGCGCAGCTCGGAGGGCTTCGCCACGCTGGCCGCCTACAAGCCGGGCCAGGAGATGGAGCTGTCGGAGGCGTTCTTCCGCTTCCCGCTGCGCCGGGTGGGCATGACGGCCATCGCCGCGCACGCCGCGTCGTTCGGCACGCTGGACGTGACGCGCGCGCGCAAGCGCATCCTGGAGATGCTGTCGGAGCCGGACCTGTCCACGTTCGACCGGAGCACGGCGCTGCTGCACTCGCTGTGGCTGCTGGAGCGGGACGCGAAGGCGTTCAAGGGCATGGCGCCGCCGGAGGTGAAGGGCGCGCAGGCGGGCGTGAAGTTCGTGCCGCGCGGCATGGGCCTCGTCGCCACGCTGGCGCCGGGGACGCGCTCGGTGGACGTGGGCGGCTTCGACGGCGTGGCCACGCTGCGGGCAACGGCGCTCACGCCGCTGCCGGCCGTGCAGGCCCGCGCCGAGGGCATGTCGCTGCAGCGCGCCTACTACGTGCTGCGCGAGGGCGGGAAGGTGAAGCTCGAGGCTGGCGACACGGTGACGCAGGGCGAGGAGGTCTATGTGGAGCTGACGATGGACGCGCGCGGGAACAACGCGGTCCGCTCGGCGTACTACGTGGTGGAGGACGCGGTGCCCGCGGGCTTCGTGCCGCTCCAGGAGGACAAGGCCTTCCGCGGTCCTCCGCACTCGCTGCCGCTGGTGCCGGAGGCGCTCAAGCGCCGGGTGCTGGACCCGGAGCGCGCGACGTTCTTCTTCGAGGAGCCTGCGTGGTGGAGCGACAGCCCGCGCACGGTGGGCTACGTGCTGCGCGCGCAGTTCCCCGGCACCTTCTCCGCGCCCCCCGCGCGCATCGAGGACATGTACGCCGCCCGCATCCACGGGCGGACGGCCGCGGACTCGCTGAAGGTGGTGCCGTCGAAGAAGGGCACGGGAGACCTGTAGTCGATGGGGTGGGCCGCCATGGTGGCCGCGCTGCTGGCGGCCACCCCCACCTTCGTCACCCGGGGTGACGTGACGCCCGAGCCGGAGCTTCGCCGCGAGGCGGAGGCCGGCTGGGCGGCCCTGGAGGCGGTGTATGTCGCGCGGGCGGGCGGCGCCCCCGCGAAGGCCCCGGGCGCCATCGTGCTCCAGCGGGGCGTGGCCCTGCCGCCCGAGCGCAACGCGCAGGGCCGGCCGGGGCTGGTGGAGCTGCGGCAGAACGCGCCGGGCGTGCTGGACGCGCGGCTGCGGCTGGCGCTGCGGCACGAGCTGGCGCACCAGCTCCTGTGGTGGGCCTGTCCCCAGTCCAGCGAGGACCGGCTGTTCCATGAAGCGTTCGCGCTGGCGGTGAGCGGCGAGCTGCCCGAGTGGCGGGACGCGCCCTACCAATCGCTGTCGCGCGCGGCGGCGGACGTGGCGTCGTCGCCGGCGGTGGACTCACCCCGGGCGCGGCGGGCGCTCGCGCGGCTGCTCGGCGAGTCGGTGGGTTTTCCCCAGGCGCTGTCGCGCCGGCTGCGCCAGTGCCATGACGGGGCGCGGTGGGTGGTGCCGCTGTCCATCGACGAGCTGGCGGACGTGCAGGTGCGCGCGGCGGGGCCGGCCACGGTGGTGGTGAGCCGGCACTCGGGGGAGGTGCTGCTGTCGGAGGGGGACGTGCGGCGCGCGCTGCCGTACGGCTCGGCGCTCAAGCCCTTCGTCTACGCGGCGGGCGTGGCGCACCCGGAGCTCTCGCCGCGCGCGGAGGCGCAGGAGTGGGCCTGTGGGCCCCGCCTCCCCGAGAAGGTCGATGCGCGCACGGCGCTCCTGCGCTCGTGCAACGGATACTTCCTGGACTGGGAGGCGCGAGGTTCGGCGCCGAAGGCGTTCGGCGCGTGGGGGCCGGTGCTGTCCGCGGTGGGGCTGACGGGGACGCCGGTGGACATGGCGGATGCGATTGGACTGCGCTCGACGCTGGCGCTGTCGCCGTGGGGCATGGCGCAGGCCTTCCGGTTGCTGGCGGAGGCGCGGCCGGACGTGGTGGCGCTGCTCTCCGACAACGCGGCGCGCGGGACGCTGGCGGAGCTCCCGGCGTCGAAGGCGCTGGTGGGCGTGGCGACGAAGACGGGCACGGTGCGCGACGCGGCGAGCCGGCCGCGGTATGGGTGGATCGCCGCCGTGGACGCGGACCTGGTGGTGGTGGCGGTGCGGCCGGGGCGGATGCCTCGCTCGTTCGCGGAGGAGGTTCCGGAGGCGATGGCGCGCGCTCGCAAGCAGGCGGGGCTGGAGGCGGCGCGGGTGCAGGTGCTCGGGTTGCTGGCGTCGAAGGACGTGGAGGCGCGGTGTGGGGGCGCGGGGTTCTCCGTGGAGGAGGGCGCACCGCGCGCGGCGCCGGTGGACTGGGCGCGGCTGGAGGGGCTGACGGCGCGCGGCGCGGCGGTGTGTCTGGGTGCGCCGTGGCGCGTGCGCTTCCCGAAGGGGCCGGAGGGAGGGCGGGACTACGCGGGCGTCTTCACCTGGTCCACGCCTCCCGCGTATCGCCCCCCTCCCGGAGTGCCCACGTCGCCGAGCGCGATGAAGGCGCGGCGCGGCTCCGACTTCGTGTTCCGCACCACGCGCCTGCAGTACACGGCGGGCGTGGTGGCGGCCGAGGACGTGACGTTGAAGGGCGAGGCGCGCGTGGCCCTGGCGCGGGTGGTGGCGCACAACGAACGGCACAGCCGCCACCCGGGGCGGCCCGTCTGCGATACGACGCACTGCCAGGCCTTCCAGGGAACGGTGCGGGTGCAGCGAGACGAGACGCGGGCGCTGGGGTTGCCGCCCTTGAGGTGGCGCGAGTGGCTGTTGTTCTCGCAGGGAGGGCAGGCGCCCTGGCGGGAGACCCGTCCTCGTGGCGAGGTGGAGCGCCTGCTGGGCAAGGGGCTGGTGTCGCTGCGGTTCGAGTCCGGGAAGGTGAACTACCTGCTCACGACGCGGGATGGCGAGGCGACGTATCAGGACGGGCGCTCCCTGCCGTGCGAGGTGTTGCGCTCCGGCTTGAGGTTGCCGGCGTGTCCTCGCGTGGCGTCGTTCGACGGGAGCGTGCTCGTGTTCGAGGGGCGCGGCCGTGGGCACGGAGAGGGGCTGGATGTCGAGGCGGCGAAGGCGAGTGGTCAGGGCAGTGACGAGATTCTCGAGCGTGCGTATGGGCGGGAGCGTCCGGTGCCGCGTGACGTGGATGGAGCGGAATGAAGTCCAGACCTGAGGGCCTCCGGCTCGTGTCGGTCGGTGAGCGGGACGAAGAGGTGGCGCCCGCGCGAATGGAGACTCCGGGGTTGGAGCGCCTCCAGGGGATTCGAGCCCTGTTGCTCGGTCACGCTTCACCCGAGCCCGGGGCGGCGGCGTCGTCGCTCCTGAGGTCCGAGGCCGCGTGGCTCCTCGTGTGTCTCGTGCGTCAGCTCGGGCGCCAGCGTTGGCTCGTCCGGGTCCTCGAGGAGCGGGTCCTCCAGTGCCGATTCGGAGAGGGCCTCGACTTCGTCGAGGGGCTGGAGGTCGACGAGGACGCCGGAGCGGTCCCGGGGCTTCCGGGGTGGCGCTTCGACTTCCACGGACGGGGGTGTCGGCTGTCGGGTCCGGGCGAGGTCCTGGACGTGGACGCCTACGGCGACGCGGGAGCCACCATCGACCCCTACTTCTTCACCGGGCGCCTCTTCTCCCTCGCGGCGCCTGGGTTTCCGGAGACGCGCCTCATGGCGTTGCTTCCCGGGGCGGGGCTGGTCGCCCAGGTCATCCGCGAGCTCCAGGTCGAGGGCCTCCTGACCCATCGCGAGAGCGACCACGTCTTCCGTCTCCCTCCGGAGCTCGAGGCCCTCGCGGAGGCGGCGGGCGCCCTGGAGTCCGGTGCGCGCGAGGCTCGCGAGCGCGCGGCGCTCCTGCTGGGCGACTTCGAGCTCCTGGGCGGCCGTGAGTTCGCGGACCGGGCATGGGCGAATCGAGAGGCGCGGCTCGGCTGGCTCATCGAGCGGACGTCGGTCTCCAGTGCGTCCGACGAGGCCTTCGCCGCGCTCCGACCGTTGCTCTCCCCCGAGGTGTTCGTCCAGACCTGTGTGCGGGTCATCGAGGGGCCCCCTTCGAGGGCCGTGGCCGCGGCCATCGAACATCTCGACCCGCTGGAGCCAGGGCCCGAGGTCTCCGAGGTGGTGCTGGGCCTGCTCCAGCGCATGACGCCCGCCGAGCACCACCCGGGGCCCGTGCTCGCCGCCGCCCGTTTCCTGCTGCGCCGTGGAGTCGAGCGCGAGCGCGTGCTCCCGGTGTTTCTGGCGTTCGCCCGGGCGGAGAAGGTCCCGGGCTTCGGTGGGAACCCCCTGGGCGCCGAGTTCGCGTTCCTCGCCCTGGAGCACGTGCCGGAGCACGCGCTGGAGCTGGTGCGGCGGTCGCTGCGCTCCTCGACGCCCATCGTGCGGACGGAGATGGCCGCGATGCTCTGCTTGCTGGACCAGCCGTGGAGCCAGCGGGAGTTGATCGCCGCCTTGCAGGACCCCGAATGCAAGGGGCTCGATGGTCAGCGGCACCTCCAGCTCGCGCTGGCGCGCAGCCGCTCCGAATGGGCGCGTGCCATCGCCGCGCGCTGGCTGCGTCAACGCCCGCCGATTCCCACGGCGAAGTCCGGCTACAGCCCCGAGGAGGTGCTGGAGGTCAACGCCGAGGACTGGTTCGAGCAGCAGCTCGAGGAGCAGCGTTCCTGGGTCGAGCGGATGAAGGTGCGCATCCCGGACGGCGTGGGCTGAGCTGACGCGCGCGAGGCTTCGGTCGTCGCCCGGGCGCGTGACGAGGGTACGCGGGGGGCGTGAGGCCGGAAGGCGCCCTCGGGAGAGGGCCGCCCAGCCGCCGCGGCCCTCGTCTCCGTTTGACGCCGTCGCCTGAGCGGCGACCCGCTACTCGCAGCCGTCGACGTCCGCCGTCACGTAGCCATTGCGCGTGGAGATGCTCCGGTCGTAGCAGCCGCCGGGGAAGCCCTTGCGCTGATATCGGTGCGTGGACGTCCCCACCGCGTTGCGCTGGGCGCGCGGGACCCCCAGCGTCCAGGACGCCTCGCCCGTGTAGACGTCGCTGAACGTCTGGTGCATCAGCGGCTGGAGCCCGCGCAGCGCGAACGCTTTCTCCGCGTCGCTCACGGTGATGGTGGTGGTGAGGCGGTTCTCCGGCGTCACGCGGATGAGGCCATCGATGACGAAGTGCTTCTCGGAGCGGCTCACGGTGGGGAACACCTCGCGCCCCACCACGGTGACGGTGCTGGTGTCTGCCCAGGACGCGGTGAGCGCGTCCGGGTTCTCCATGTCGCCCAGCCAGCGGTGCAGGCTGTCGTTGGACACCGTCTGCTCGACCGTCGTCAGCTCCCAGCCGCGCGAGGTGCGCACGTAGCCGGACACCTTCAGGTGATGTCCACCCCGCGTGTCCACCTGGTGCCAGCCGTCCACCAGCGCGTGCGTCGAGTGGTTCGTCAGCGTGCCCAGCGCGTGCTGGAGCACGCCCCCCGTCACGCGCGTGGCCTTCGCGTCGCGCCACACGAGCACGTTGGTGGGGAGGTCCCATCCCGGGCGGCCCTCGGGGACGCCGAGCACGTTCACCCGGACGTGGTGCGGCTGCCCGTCCGTCAGCAGCCCGACGAAGGGCGTGAGGTCGTAGCGGATGGGGCGGATGTCGAAGGCGCGTGGCGCCGGCAGCACGTACCAGAGGAACGGATTGGACCAGCCGCCGGTGTAGACGTGCGGGAAGGGCATCGCGATACCCGCCGCGCGGCCGTCCACCTCGATGAGCACCTCGCGGTACGGGCCGTCATCCGCGGGGCACGAGTACGGCACCACCGTGGGCGCGGTGAAGTACCAGAACTCCTCGCACCCGCCGCCCGAGCCCGTCGCATACACCTCCGCGACCAGCCGCGTGGTGTTCTCCGGCACCGTCACCTCGCCCACCTGCGCCGTGCCCTCCCGACGCGGATTCGTGAGCGGGAGCACGTCGCTCGGCGCGTCCGCTGGGGGCCGGTGGTGCCCATCCGCCGGGTAGAACGTCAGGTACACCTGCACGTCGAGCACGCCGGTGTACGTCTCGTTCACCACGTTGCCGATGAGCATCCACACCGGCTGGGGCCGCCGCAGCAGCGGCGCATACGCGGTGACGTCCTTCTCCACCGCCCAGGTGATGCCGTCGCGTGACGGCTCCGGCGTGGACGTCTTGAAGAGGGTGACGCCGCCCACCTCCAGGTGCCCGAGCCGGTCGTACTGCACGCCCTGCACCTTGCCCTCCATCCGCAGCACCACCTTGCTCCACGGCCCCGGGCACTCGGCGGGCGGCGTGAAGGCGCCGGTGAAGGGCGTGAAGTCGTCGAACTTCTCGTCGACGATGCGCACCGTGCATGACGCCGTCGCGGGGCGCTCCACCCCGGGGACCGCGGTGCGCGGGTCGTCCCAGTCGGTGCCGAACTCCGGAGGAGGCTCGACCGCCAGCGCCGACGCTCCGGACATGAGGACTGCCGCGACGAAGGCTCCAGGGATAGGTCGCACGGCTTTTCCTTTGAAAGCGGTGAAGACCTGGAGACTAGGGGCGCGGTGGGGAGAGGGGCAATGCGCGTGGGGAGGCGAGCGCGAGGGCCGGAAACGACGACGCCGGAGCCTCCGTGGGGAGACTCCGGCGCCGGGCCGACATCCGGGATGTCGAGGTGCGGACTAGCGGTAGGCCGCCGTCAGCTCATCCATGCGCGTGGACTGGCCGGCGCTGAACGTGTTCATGCACGCGTCGTCGGTGTAGTCCATGAAGTTGGTGATGGGGTCGCTGCCAGAGGTGGAGCAGGTGTCGCGGCCCGCCGGGCAGCCGTAGGCGGGGGAGGCCTCGGCCGGGGTGTCGCTGACGTAGTCACCGTTGCCGGTGCAGCCGCCCTGGAACGTGTGGTACAGGCCCAGCCAGTGGCCGACCTCGTGGGTGCCCGTGTCGCCCTCGTTGTAGGGCGCCGCGCTGCCGCCGGGCACGCTGCTGTAGAGGATGACCACGCCGTCCTGCGTGGGGTTGCTGGCGTAGCTGGAGGGGAAGGTCGCCCAGCCCAGCAGGCCGCCGCTCAGGTTCGCCGTGTAGATGTTGAGCGACTCCTTGCCACCCTTGCGCAGCGCCTTCTTCATGGCGCGCTCGTTCGCGCTGCCGTCCTTGAGGGCGAACCACTTGGAGTTGTTGGTGCGGTCGGTGCCCTGGAGCACGAACTTGAACGGGGTGTTGGCGTACGCCGCGTTCAGCACGTTCATCTGGGCGGTGATCTGCGAGTCGGGGATGTCGCCGTTCGCGATGCCCGTGCCCTTGTTGATGACGTGGAAGTAGACCGGCACCGTCACGGAGCCCACCGCGCGGAACTCGCTCTTGTGCGTGGCCAGGAAGGCCTCGATGTCCGCCTTCTCCTGCGCGGACGGCTCGATGGCCGCGCAGCCACGGTGCGCGACGACCTGCTCCGTCGCCTCCGGCTGCTCCGCCACCGGCTCCGCGGGAGCCTCCGACTGTCCCTGACAGCCAGCGAAGGCCATCAGTGCACCCGCAAACACAGCGAGACGACCCGTCCTGCGCGCGATGTTGCCAATCATTGCCAACTCCTCGGAAGGTGGAGATTCAATGGATACCTGACGGAAAAGGACAGAGTCAATGGAGGACGATACAAATTGTCGACAGCGCCGTCACGTTCCTGGCGCGCATTGGAATAGTGAGACATGAGTAGTCCATTCGCGCGCCGTGTGCGTAAAGGGAATTTACCGTGTGGTGTTTTGGACCCCGCCACCGTGGATTCGGCCACGGGCTGGGGTCGTGGGCGCGCGGAGACCCCGCCCCCGGAGGAGGGGCGGCCGGGCGTGCGCGGGTTGTCGGGTGACAGGGGCTGTCCCACGTTCGGGCATTCACTGGACTGGAGGCATGGGATGGCTCGAATGAATCGCGGTGGGGGGATTGCCGCCCTGGCGGCGGCGCTGGTGTTCGGTCCGATGTCGGGCTCCGTCGCGTTCGCCGACGACACGCACAAGGACGGCAAGCGCATCGGCGCGGCGGCGGCGGAGCGTGTGCAGTACGTGGGCAAGCTCGTGCTCTTCGACACGAAGCAGATCGAAATGGGCAACATCGCCCTCGAGCGCTCGCAGAATCCGGAGGTCCGTCAGTTCGCGCAGCAGCTGGTGGATGACCGCAAGCAGCACCTGAGCGACCTGCGCGCCTGGGCGGACAGCAAGTCCATCGAGGTGGCCACGGTGAACCTGGCGGGCCCGCCGTCCGAGGGAACGGGCGGCTCCGGCGCGGTGCGGGAAGGCTACGAGGAGAAGATGGAGGGCGTGGACGAGCGCCTCGAAAAGAAAGTCAAGGAGGCGCGCAAGGACCTGGACAAGCTGCGCTCGAAGAACGGCGCGGAGTTCGACAAGGCCTTCATCACGCAGGTCGTCGACAGCGACAAGCAGGGGCGCGACATCCTGAAGGAGGGCATGGACAAGTACAAGAACGACGCGACCTTCAGCGCGCTCCTGGGCAAGACGCGCCAGTCGCTGACCAGCAACGAGGAAGCGGCGAAGGCGCTCAAGAGGAGCCTGCGCTGAGTCGCGCCGCGCGGGGCGTGGAGGGCGGCGGGAGCGAGGCCCCCGGGGGGGCTCCCGCGTCGCGTCCGGCGTGTGTAGGGCGTTGAGCGCGGCGAGGGGTGCTCGGGTTGACGCGAAGGGGGGCGGGTGCCTATCCCCGTCCCATGAGGACGTCCTGCCTGGTGGCTGCGTGGTGGCTCGCCGCGCTGTGCGCGTGCAGGGCTCCCGCGCCACGGGTGCCGCCCGTCCCGCCGGAGGGCTCGACGCCCGCGGGGCCGGTGGTGCCCCAGGCCCGCGCGCTCTTCGAGGGGTGCACGCCCTTTCCGGATGGAGTCACCTCGCGCACGTGGCGCTGTGGGGACCTGACGCTCTGGGTCTCCGAGGACGCGGAGGCGCGCGTGGAGCAGGTGCTCGGGCGGGCTCGACTGCGCGTCACGCGGCGGCTGGGGGAGGCCGTGGTCTTCGTGAACGGGGAGCTGCCGTTGGCGGGGCGCCCGTGGCCCTCGGTGCGCTTCGCCCTCTGCGAGCAGGGTGGGGGCGTGGACCCGGAGGGGCCATGTCGCGCGGGCGGCTACTTCACCGCGGTGGAGGTGGGGCTGGGGCGGCAGCGCGAGCTGGGGTGCGTGGCGCGAGGCAATGAGCGCCCCGAGCTGGCGCGGTGCCTGGAGTTGTTCGAGTACCTCGCGACGCATGGGGACCCGGAGGGTGAGCCGCTGGACGCGGCCACGTTGTTGCTGCCGCCGCGGCTCCCCTGGCGCGCGCTCGCGGTGCCACCGGGCTGTCAGCCCACCGCGTCCACCAGTCGCCTGGGGCGCGTCGAGTGCGCCGACGCGAGCCTCGTGTGGAGCGTGTACCTGCCCGCGCGCGCGGCGGTGACGGAGCGCTGGTTGGCGCAGAGCCTCGCGGAGCTGCGGGAGGCCTTGCCGGGGGTGGGGCCCGTGGAGGAGGTCTCCTGTCGCCTGGAGCAGCGCTTCACGCGCTGCGCGCGCTTCACCCTGCCCTCGGAGAAGGGCCCGCTGGTGGTGTGGGCGGGCGCCGTCGAGTGGGAGGACCGCGCGTTGTTCGCCGCGTGCAGCTTCCCGCCGGAGTTGGAGCCCGCGTTCCCCGCCGTTTGCAACGGCGCCTTCTCCCGGCCCTGAGGTCGGGCCGCTTCGTTGGAGGACGAGCCTCGTGTACGAGCTCGAGGACGTGTCCAAGCGCTTCGGCGCCACCCAGGCATTGCATCCGCTGTCCCTGCGCCTGCCGGAGGGGCGCACCACCGTCCTGCTCGGGCCGAGCGGCTGTGGGAAGTCCACCCTGGTGCGCCTGCTCAACGGCCTGCTGCGTCCGGACACGGGGCGGGTCCTCTTCGGAGGGAGGCCGCTGCCAGTGGAGGGGAGGGCGCTCCAGGCGCTGCGTCACCGCGTGGGTTACGCGCTCCAGGGCGGCGGGCTCTTTCCGCACCTGACGGGCGAGGCGAACATCACCCTCATGGCCCGCCACCTGCGTTGGCCCGCCGAGCGCATGCGCCAGAGGCGGGACCTGCTGGTCGAGCTGACGCGCTTCCCCGCCGAGGCGTTGTCTCGCTATCCGGCGCAGCTGTCGGGAGGACAGCGTCAGCGCGTGGCCTTGATGCGGGCGTTGATGCTGGACCCGGACGTGCTGCTGCTCGACGAGCCGCTCGGGGCGCTGGACCCGCTGGTGCGGCACGAGCTGCAAGCGGACCTGCGTGACATCTTCGCGCGGCTGCGCAAGACGGTGGTGCTGGTGACGCATGACCTGGCGGAGGCCGGGTTCCTGGGCGACTCCATCCTGCTGATGCGCGACGGGCGCATCGTGCAGCAGGGCCAGCTCGCGGAGCTGGAGGCGCGCCCCGCCGACCCGTTCGTCACCCACTTCATCCAGGCCCAGCGCCCGCCACCGGGCGGAGGCGCGGGGGCATGACTCGTCCGCGTCCGGAGCGAGGCGGGCGAGCCGCGGCATCCATTCCCTTCGCGCAAGCCCGTCGGCTCGCGTGGGCCCTGACGCTGCTCTTCCTCGCGACGCGGGTGCTCGTCGCCTGTGGCCACCCAGGTCCGGGCGGCGGCGAGCCCACGGTGCGCGTGGGCTCCAAGAAGTTCACCGAGTCGGTCATCCTCGGTGACATGGCCGCGCAGCTGGCGGAGAGCACCGGCGCGAGCGTCCAGCACCGACGCGAGCTGGGGGGCACCACGGTGCTCTGGGAGGCGCTGCGTCGGGGCGAACTGGACGTCTATCCCGAGTACACCGGGACGCTGCGCCAGGAGCTGCTCTCCTCGCTGGAACTTCCCGACGACGCCGCGCTCCGCGAGGCCCTGGCCCGTGACGGACTGCGGATGAGCGCGCCCCTGGGCTTCGACAACACCTATGCGCTGGGCATGAAGGAGGCGGAGGCGGAGCGCCTGGGCATCCGCCGCGTCTCCGACCTGCGCGACCATCCGGAGCTGCGCTTCGGCCTGAGCAACGAGTTCATGGACCGGGGAGACGGCTGGCCCGCGCTGCGCGACGCGTATCGACTCCCCCAGCGCGACGTGCGCGGCCTGGACCACGACCTCGCCTACCGGGGCCTCGAGGCGGGCTCCATCCAGGTGACGGACCTGTACTCCACGGACGCGGAGATCGCCGCGTACCACCTGCGCGTCCTCGAGGACGACCTGCACCACTTCCCCGCGTACGACGCGGTGCTGCTGTACCGCGCCGACCTGGAGTCGCGCGCCCCCGCCGCGCTCGCCGCCATGCGCCGGCTGGAGGGCCAGCTGTCCGAGGCGGCGATGGTGGAGCTCAACGCCCGCGCGCGCCTGGAGCGCGTCCCCGAGCCCCGCGTCGCCGCGGACTTCCTCGCCGGCGCGCTCGGCGTCACGACCGCGGTCCGGGGAGACGGGCTGGCCTCGCGCGTGTGGCTGCGCACCCGGGAGCACCTGTTCCTCGTCTCGGTGTCGCTCGCCGCGGCGCTGTTGCTCGCGGTGCCGCTCGGCGTGCTCGCCGCCCGCAGGCCGAGGCTGGGCCAGGGCGTGCTCGGGCTGGCCGGCGTCATCCAGACCATCCCCTCGCTCGCGCTGCTGGTGGTGATGATTCCGCTGCTCGGCATCGGCTCGAGGCCCGCCATCGCCGCGCTGTTCCTCTACAGCCTGCTGCCCATCGTCCGGAACACCGCGGCCGGGCTCGCCGGCATCCCCCTGGAGGTGCGCGAATCCGCGGACGCGCTCGGCCTGCCTCCTGGCGCGCGGCTGTGGCGCATCGACCTGCCCATGGCCTCGCCCTCCATCCTCGCGGGCATCCAGACCGCCGCCGTCATCAACGTGGGCACCGCCACGCTGGGCGCGCTCGTGGGCGCCGGAGGCTACGGGCAGCCCATCCTCACCGGCATCCGGCTGGACGACGTGGGGCTCATCCTCGAGGGCGCCCTCCCCGCCGCCGCCCTGGCCCTGCTCGTCAGCGGGCTGTTCGAGGCCGCCGGACGCCTGCTCGTGCCCACGGGCCTGCGGCTGCGCGCGGAGACCGAGTCCCGTTGAAGCCCCCGCGCTAGACGGCCGGCGCGCTCGACACGGGCGCGCCCTCCGGCACCGCGCGAGGCGCGTCCGACGCGAGCCCCGCCGCCGCCAGCCGCACCACCGACATCCACACCAGGTCCGCCAACAGCAGGTGGACGAGCTGCATCCACACCGGCGCCAGCAACACCAGGTTCACCAGGCCCGCCGCCAGCTGCAGCGCGTAGATGATGCCGATGGCCGTCGCCGCCCGCCGCACGTCCCGCGAGGGCCGCAGCCGCGCCAGCCCCCGCGCCACCGCCACCACCACCGCGCCCACGCCCACCGCCAGCACCGGGTGCAGCACGCGCAGCTGGAGGAAGATGTGCGCCGCCTCGCTCACGTCCTGACGCAGGCCCTCCGCCAGCGTCGTCGCGGGGAACAGCGTGTCGCCCAGCGCCGCGATGGCCCCACTCACGCCCAGCAGCAGCAACCCGCCGAGGCTCGCCCCCACCAGCGCCGGCACCCAGCCCTGACCCTTCCAGGCCAGCGGCGCCCGCCCCCGCGAGAACCACACCACCAGCGTCTGCGCCCCCACCAGCAGGAACGTGTTCACCAGGTGCAAGGCCATCCAGTAGCCACGCGCCACCGACGCGTTGTCCGCCACGTACTGGAGCAGGACGATGCCCGCCCCCACCAGCGCCTCGGTCACCATGAAGACCAGGGCCCACACCGACGCCTTGCGCACCGGGTGCCCCTTGGCGTGGGCTCGCAGGCCCCACACGCACAGGGCCACCGCCAGCACCATCGCCAGGCCGCTCGTCACCCGGTGGGTGTACTCGATGAGCGTCGCCACCGTGGGCTCGCGGGGCACCACCATCCCGTTGCATTGCGGCCAGTGGTCCCCACACCCCGCCCCGGACCCCGTGGCCCGGACGAACGCGCCCCACAGAATCACGCCCATCGAGTAGACGAGCACCCCGAGACTGAAGCGCTGGAACCGGCGGGACGAGGCGACTGGGCTCATGGCGCCCCCCTTAACCCACTTCGGAGGGCGTCGCTGCCCGGGCCACCCCATCCAGTTTCACCCCGTCCATGAGCGGACCTGCTCGCTCCCCCGCCTCCTGGGCGCCAGCCATTTCCGGAAAGGGCCCGCTCGGATATGCCCGGAGCCCGATTGGATATATCTGCTCCATTTACCTACCCGTCCGGATGATTTCCGATGAAGGATTTCAATGGGGCGGGAGTTGGCACGTCGGGTGCTTAACGAATGCTCAGTGAGCGACGGACCTCCGCGAGGAGGCTGGCGACACACCGCTTGAACCAGGCGGCCGCTTCGGTGGCCCCGGCACCCTGGGTCGGAGTTCCCCCCCTCTCCGCCCCTGGGTGTGTTCTTTCGATTTCCCACAGGGGTGTGGGGAAACAGGGCGGGGCGCATCGCGGGCTGGGGGTGTCTCCTCTACCTTCAGCCCGCGATGCGCATCTGCTCCACTCCCAGCACCGTGGGCAGGGGGCCGTACGCCATGGACCGTTCGATGACGTTGCGCAGCTCGCGCACGTTGCCGGGCCAGGCGTGCGCCATGAGCGACGCGAGCGCGTCCGGCCCCAACCTGGGCGGCTCCATGCCCTCGGGCGTGAGCTGCCGGACGAAGTGCCGGGCCAGCGCGGCGATGTCCTCGCGCCGCTCGCGCAGCGGGGGCACGCGGATGGGCACCACCTGGAGCCGGTAGTACAGGTCCTCCCGGAAGCGGCCCTCGCGCACCAGCTGCCCCAGGTCGCGGTGCGTGGCGGCCACCACGCGCACGTCCACCGCCACCGGCCGCGTCTCGCCCAGGGGGAAGACCTCGCCGTTCTCCAGCACGCGCAGCAGCTTGGGCTGCACGTCCAGCGGCAGCTCGCCAATCTCGTCCAGGAACAGCGTGCCGCCGTGCGCCGCGCGCAGCACGCCCGGGTGGTCCGTCGTCGCGCCGGTGAAGGCGCCCCGGCGGTAGCCGAACAGCTGGCCCTCGAACAGCTCCTTGGGCACGGCCGCGCAGTTGAAGGCCACGTAGGGCCGCTGCGCGCGCGTGGACAGCGTGTGCAGCGCCCGCGCCACCACCTCCTTGCCGGCGCCGGACTCGCCGGTGACGATGACGGTGGAGCGGCTGCCGGACAGGCGCGCCAGCTCCGCGCGCAGGCGCTTCATCGCGGGCGAGGCGGCGATGAAGCCCGGCAGCTCCACGTCGCGCGGCGGCTCGTCCCCTGGCTCCGTCGCCCCCGGCAGCCCCAGCTCCACCGTGGCGAAGCCCCGCAGCGTGGCCACCTCCAGCGCGAAGCCGCCCAGCCGCGACAGCGCGGTGAGCAGCGCGCGTCCGTCCGCGGGCAGCGGGCCCGCGACGCCCAGCCGCAGCCGCCGCCCGCAGCCGTCTCCGAACTCCACCTCGTCCGTGGCCGCCACCTCGTTCGAGCCCGCCAGCAGCGCGACGCGGCCCTGGGAGTCCACCTCCTCCAGCCGGGGGGCGTGGCCGGGGAACAGCCCCTCCACCACGTCGAGCAGCTCGCGCTGGATGAGGGGCGCGCCCATGCCGCGCACGGCCAGCCGCTCGAAGGGCACCACCAGCGCCTCCGCTCCCAGCCGCGTCGCCGCCGCCTCCCGCGCGCGCTCGGGCAAGGGGCGCAGCGTGGGCGGCACGAAGTCCGGCGGGGGCGCCATGCCCAGACGCCGCAGCTCCGTCTGGCTCGCGGACAACAGCTCGCCGGCCGCCGGGTCGCCCTCGTGTCGGGCCAGCCACGCCAGGAGGTTGCGCGTGTAGGCCGCCATGCACAGGTCGCCGGCGAGGCTGAAGGTGCCCAGCGACGCCTCCAGCAGCTCCCGGGCCTCGCGCGGACGCCCCTCCAGCACGCGCAGCATGCCCTCGAAGCGGTTGAGCATCGCCGCGTGCCACGCGGACGGCATCTGCTCCAGGAAGGCCCGCGCGCGCCGCAGCGCCACGCGGCCCTCGGCGGCCTTGCCGGCGTAGGCGCGCGACGCCGTCTCGTACAGCAGGCACTCGCGCCGCAGGTAGGGCCAGTCGCCCATCTCCACGCCCCGCGCGCACGCCGCCGCGAAGCCGTTGGCCGCGCGCAAGGTCTCGCCCTCGGCCAGGTCCGCCAGCGCCTCCACGAGCAGGCCGTAGGCGCCCGTGAGGCCGCGCTGGATGGGGCCGTCATAGGCGGCCAGCCGCGCCGCCTGCTGCCGCAGCTCCGTCATCCGCCGCAGCGACAGCCACAGCCGCGCGCGCGTCACCGCCAGGTACAGCGGCGTCCAGCTCAGCTCCTCCACCACGGCGTCGGCCTCGTCCAGCACGGCCTCCGCCTCCGCGAAGCGCGCCAGCCGCAGCAGGGCCTCCGCCTCCGCGCGCGCCGCGAAGATGAACGAGAAGCCGCGCGCCATGCGCCCGCCGTAGGCCGCCTCCCGCGCGCGCCGCACCAGCCGCAGCGCCTCCTCCGGCTCGCACGCCTCCTCCAGCCGGCGGTGCGCCAGGAACGCCAGGTTGCGCGCCTCCAGGAACGCGTAGCCCAGCCGCGCCGCGCCCTGCGCCACCTCGCGGAAGCGCCGCGTGGCCTGCGTGCCCTCGCCGCGGATGGAGGCCTCGTGCGCGCACACGTCCTCGGCCAACAGCCGCAGCGCCGGGTCCCGCACCTGGGGGAGCAGCTCGGCCACCCGCCCCGCGTGGCGCGCGATGCGCTCCGTCTCGCCCAGGTGGAAGGCGCTCGCCATCTCCGCCATGCGCAACAGGCAGCGCGTCTCCACGTCCGGCTGGTCGCCCAGCAGCGCCTCCGCCTGGGCGATGTGCGCCTCCGACTTCTCCACGTCGAAGAGCTTGCCGTCCGGTGACGCGTAGAGGTTGGCGGCGAGCGCGTGGATCCGCACCTCCACGTCCTCGGGCAGCACCTCCGCCTCCGCCTCGCCCAGGTGAGGCAGCAGCGTGGCGAGCGCGCCCCGGCTGTCCTCGCGTCCCCAGCGCTGCAGCTGGGCCAGCCCCAGCGCCGCCAGCGCCCGCGCCCCCGGCGTGCGCAGGATGCCCGAGGCCAGCAGCGCCACGAGCTCCTCCTCCGCAGCGCGCCACTCCGCGCGCTTCAAGCGCTCGAGGCACGGCTGGAGCCGCGCGGCCTCCTCGGGACGCAGCTCCTGGCGGTTCGAGGCCGGCGCCCGCTGGGCCTCCACCTCGCCCCCTTCCGCCAGCCGCCGCAGCGCCTGGGCCACGCGGCCCCGGGGACGGCGGGCCTGGGGGGCGTTCTCCGGGAGCTCCCAGCGGTAGACGGTGAGGGGGGTGACGCCCAGCAGGCGAGCGAAGGCGGCACGGCTCTGCCCGCCGCGCAGGGCGCGGATGGCATCGGGACCCAGGGCCCTGCTCTCCCCCTTCTCCTCCAGGCTCTCCACGTCACCGCACCCCTTGGCCCCCCCGACGACGCAATCTCATGGGCCTTTTCCAGGGAGAATGCAAACGATTGGACATCTCCCCGGAGGATGGCGAAGCAACCCACCGCCCCGCACGGGGCCTCGGGTGAATCATGAACCTCCCTTCACCTGAAGGGATGTCGTTATCGTACAGCGTGACCCGAGGAACGACCGAGCCCCCTTTGACGCCTCCCTCGACTTCGCTCCAGGACGAGCGCCTGCGCCGTCTGGAGGAAGCGCTCGCGGAGGGACAGGCGCGGGAGGCCGCCGCCGTGGAGGCGTGGGTGCGCCGCACCGGCCGCTTGCCTTCCAAGAAGGTGCGACGGAAATGGGAGAAGCAGTGGAGCCACGAGGCGAAGCGCGACGCCCACCGGGCCTCGCGGGCGCGGCGTCGCTCCCGGCGCTCGAGGGACCCGGCGCGCGCCGCCGTCTACTTCGTCATGGCGGCCACCTTCCTGGTGATGGCCATGGGCCAGCCCCGGCGGATGTGGTGGCTGGGCTTCATCGCGCTCGGCTTCTTCCTGGCCGGGTTGAAGCACGCCCGGCGCCCCGAGGCGCCGGACGGCGCCAGCGCGTCACGGGAGGGTGACGCCGTGGGGCCGGCGCCCGTCGTCGCCCCGTCCATCCCGGACCCGCGGACGGCGAAGGTGGACGCGCTGTGCGCCCGGCTGCTGGCGGAGCTGGGGCAGGGACCGTCGGTCCTGCGGGAGGTGGTGCACGCGCCCGAGCGCACGGTGGAGGCCCTGCGCAAGAGCTGCCACGAGCTGGCGCGCCGGGAGCGCGAGCTGCGCGAGCTGGCGAAGCCGGAGGCGGGCCGCGAGTTGGAAGACGAGCGGGCCGCGCTGGCCCGGCGCGTGGAAGCCGAGCGGGACGCGGTGGTGCGCGAGCGGCTGGAGGCGGCGCTGGTGGCGCTCGACGAGCAGCGGCGCCAGCGCGCGGAGCTGGGCACCGCGGCGGACCGGCTGGAGGCCGAGTTCACGCGCCTGTACTACACGCTGGAGGGGCTGCACACGCAGGTGCTGCGGGTGCGCACGGCGGACGCGGCGGGCGAGGACGTCGCCGGGCTCGGCCTGCGCCAGAGCGTGGCGCAGCTGGGCGCGGAGGTGGACGCGGTGGCCGACGCGCTGGAGGAGGTCCACCGCCCGCCCGTGGACGGCCGCCAGCGCACGCGCTGAGGGCTACTCGCTGAGCGGGCCCTGGGGGGCCGCTCCCGCGCCCGCGGCGATGCGCACCGTCTTGGCGTTGAGGAACTCGTGGATGCCCAGGTCCGCCAGCTCGCGGCCGTGGCCCGAGTGCTTCACGCCACCGAAGGGCAGCCGCGCGTCGGACACGACCATCTCGTTGACGAACACCATGCCCGCGTCGACGCCGTCGATGAACCGGCGCTGCTCGGCCGCGTCGCGCGTCCACACGCTGGCGCCCAGGCCGAAGGGCGTCGCGTTGGCCAGCTCCACCGCGTGCTCCACGTCGCGCGCGCGCAGCAGGGTGGCCACCGGCCCGAACAGCTCGTCATGGAAGGCGGGCGCGCCCGGCGGCGGGTCCGCGAGCACGGTGGGAGGGTAGAAGTTGCCGGGGCGCTCCAGCGGCTTGCCGCCCAGCAGCAGGCGCGCGCCGGCCTTCACGCTCTCCTCCACCTGCGCGTGCAGGCCCTTCAGGATGCCCTGAGTGGCCAGGGGCCCCACGTCCGTCTTCGGGTCCATGGGGTCGCCCACGGTGACGCGCTTCATGCGCTCCACGAAGCGCCGCTCGAACTCCTGGGCGATGGGCTCGGCGACGATGAAGCGCTTGGCGGCGATGCAGGACTGGCCGTTGTTGATGAGGCGCGCGGACACGGCCGTCTCCACCGCCTTGTCCAGGTCCGCGCTGGGCATGACGATGAACGGGTCGCTGCCGCCCAGCTCTAGCACCACCTTCTTGATGGCCTTGCCCGCCGCGGCGCCCACCGCGCGGCCCGCGGCCTCGCTGCCGGTGAGCGTCACCGCGCGCACGCGCGCGTCCTCGATGACGCGGTTGACGTCCGCCGTCTCGATGAGGAGCGCCTGGAAGGCGCCGGCCGGGAAGCCCGCCTGGAGGAACAGCTCCTCCAGCGCCAGCGCGCACTGGGGCACGTTGTGCGCGTGCTTGAGCAGCCCCACGTTGCCGGCCATCAGCGCGGGCGCGGCGAAGCGCACCACCTGCCAGAAGGGGAAGTTCCACGGCATGATGGCCAGCACCGGGCCCAGCGGCTGGTAGCGCACGAAGGCCGTGTCCCCGCCCACCTCCACCGGCCGGTCCTTGAGCAGCCCCTCCGCCTTCTGCACGTAGTAGCGGCAGGCCGTGGCGCACTTGCGGGCCTCCGCCTTGGCGGCCTCCAGCGGCTTGCCCATCTCCTCCGTCATGACGCGGCCGTAGCGGTCCGCCTCCGCGTCCAGCAGCTCCGCCGCGCGCCGCATCCACCGGGCCCGCTCCGCGAAGGTCGTCTGGCGGTAGCTCCGGAACGTGTCCGCCGCGAGCTGGAGCCTCGCCTCCAGCTCCGGAGCGGAGAGGGCGTTGAAGGTGCGCAGCGTCTTGCCCGTCGTCGGGTCGATGGTGGCGATGGCCATGGCGGCTCTGGCTCCTCGTGAGGGGCCCTGGTGATAGCAGCCGCCCACGCGGAGACAATCCCCGCCTTTCCCGAGCGTCCAGCCCCGTACGTCCCAGGGCCCGTCTCCGCCACATTCCTGATATGCGCCCGGGGACACCCGCGCCCTCGCCGTCGCCGCCATGCTCCTGTTCCTCGTCCTCCCCGACGGCAGACGTCTTCCGCTGGACAAGCCGGTGGTCTCCATTGGCGCGGACGCCACCTGCGACGCGGTGCTCGCCGTCCTCGGCGTCCGTCCCAGCCATGCCCTGCTCTTCCGCGACGGGCGCGGGTGGAGCGTGTCCGCCTCCGGCAGGGGCTGCGAGGTGAAGGTGCGCGGCCGGCGCGTGGAGTCGGCGCCGCTGGAGCCGGGCGAGCGCTTCCGCGTGGGCCCCGTGGAGCTGGAGCTGGCCGCGGCGCCCCCCGCGTCGTCGGTGTCCCCGGAGCGCGCCCCGGACGGAGGGCGCCTGGGCTCGGTGCTGTCGGAGCTGGCGTCGCGGCTGCTGGTGCAGCGGCCGCCGCTGGAGCTGCTGGAGCTGGTGATGCGGGGCCTGGCGGACGTCACGGGCGCGGACGTGGGCTTCCTCGTCACCGCGGACTCGCGGGAGGGACCCCGGCGGGTGCTGTGCGCCACGGGGCCGGTGCCGGACGCGGCGGTGGCGGACAGCCTGGTGGAGCGGGTGTTGACGTCGGGCGCGCCGGCGCGCGTGGAGGACGTGCTGGCGGACGCGGTGCTGGCGCGGGCGCCCAGCGTGGAGGCGCTGCGGTTGTCCTCCGCGCTCGTGGTGCCGCTGCGCGTGGAGCAGGTGCCGCTGTCCGTGGTGTACCTGGGGCGGAGGCTGGGGGCGGCGCCCTTCCCCGCGCGGGCCCTGGAGGAGGCGATGGCGCTGTCCTCCCTGGCGGCGCTGCTGCTGTCCACGCGGCGGGAGCTGACGGAGCTGCGCGCGCAGGTGGAGGGGCTCACCCGGCGCATCGAGACCGCGACCTTCGAGGGGCTCATCGGCGAGTCGCCGCCCATGCGCGCCCTGTATCGCCAGGTGGAGCGGCTGGGGCCCACGCCGCTCAACGTGCTCATCCAGGGCGAGACGGGCACGGGCAAGGAGCTGGTGGCGCGGGCGCTCCACCGCCGCAGCGGCCGGCGCGGGCGGCTGGTCACCGTCCACTGCGCGGCGTTGCCGGAGAGCCTCATCGAGCGCGAGCTGTTCGGCCACGCGCGCGGCGCCTTCACCGGCGCGGGCGCGGAGCGGGCGGGGCTGGTGGAGGCGGCCGACGGCGGCACGCTCTTCCTGGATGAGATTGGCGACATGCCGCTGTCGCTCCAGACGCGGCTGTTGCGCGTGGTGCAGGAGCGCGAGGTGACGCGGCTGGGGGAGCACACGCCGCGCAAGGTGGACGTGCGCGTGGTGTCCGCGAGCCATGTCTCGCTGGTGGACGCGGTGGACCGGGGGGCCTTCCGCGCCGACCTGCGCTTCCGGCTGGAGGAGGTGCGCGTGGACGTGCCCGCCCTGCGCGAGCGCGAGGACGACGTGCTGCTCATCGCCCACCACGTGCTGGCGCAGGAGGGGCGCCGCGCGCGGGGCTTCACCCAGAAAGCCGCCGAGGCCCTGCGCGGCCACCCCTTCCCCGGCAACGTGCGCGAGCTGGTCTCCCGCGTGCGCCGCGCGGCCATCCTCGCGAAGGGAGAGCTGCTGGGAGCCGACGACCTGGAGCTGGGCGGCGACACCGCCGCCATGGTGCCGTTGGAGGAGGCTCGCGACGCCTTCGTCCAGCGCTACGTCCGCGAGGCCATCGCCCGCTGCGGCGGCAGCAAGAAGGACGCGGCGGCGGCGCTCGGCATCGGCCTGCGCTCGCTGTTCCGCTACCTGGGCGAGGGGGACTGACAGGCCGCCCCCTCTGGGGGCCCCGGGGGCGTGCCAGTCCTGGCACGTTTTGCTCCGCCGTCGCGTCGTCCAGGGCCCGTCGCGTCACGCAACCCCGTGGAATCGCGGCGGTCCGGCGCCCGGACGCGCCCGGGCACGCCGGTTGCGAAGGGGGCGGGCACACCCCGCGGTGGCCTGTCCGCCGCGCTGATTTCCGAACCCGGAACCGGACGGATGGAGACGAACATGAAGCACGTGGCGATGGCATTCTTGATGGCGCTGTGCGCGGTGGGTTGTGGCGAGACGAAGGACGAGGACGAGCAGCAAGGCCCCCACGCGGAGAGCTTCCTGTGCAGCGCGAGCAAGGCCTGTCCCTCCGGGCAGTTCTGTTTCAACGGCCTGTGTGCCATCGGCTGCCAGTCCGACGAGAACTGCGCCAAGGACCAGTACTGCGACACCAAGGACACCGGCACCGCGGTCTCCTACTGCAAGAGCCGGACGGTCTCGACCTGCACGGGTGACAGCCAGTGCTTGAGCAACCAGATGTGCGTGGAGGGCCTGTGCAGCCTGCGCCCGCCGTCCAACCCGCCCACGTGCGACGCGGACGCGACGGACGGGAATGACCGCTGCGACAGCTACTCCGTCTGCCTCGACGGGGACTCGAAGCCCTACTGCGCCAACTTCGCGCCGTGCCCGGCGGATGGCGTGTGCCCGGTGGGCCTGGGCGGCGCGGTGTGCAACGAGGGCTACCTGCCGAACAAGGCGCGCTTCTGCATGCAGGGCCTCTGCCGCGAGAACAGCAACTGCCCTGGCTCGTGGAGCTGCGTGAAGCCCATCGCGAACGCCGTGCTCGGCTTCTGCAGCCCGGGAGCGCTCGGGTTCCCGTGCACCGAGAACGCGCACTGCGTCAGCGGCCAGTGCCTCGGAGCGCCGGGCCTGATGGGCACCTGCATGTAGCTCTGTCCACTCCTGAGCCCCTCTCGTCCGGAGGCATGGAGACGAGAGGGGCGGTCCGTCTAGGATGGCTCGGGCCTTGGTGATGCGCCGCCTCTGTCCGTTCCCGTTGTTGCTCGTCGTGGGCTCCCTGCTGCTGCTCGCGTCGGGATGTCCGCTCGACATCCGCGTCCGGTGCGACGAGTCGCATGCCTGCGCGCGAGGCGAGGTCTGCGACGACGGTGACTGCGTCATGCTGGACGGCTCGCGGGTGGGCGAGGCCTGCGACGTGGCCGAGAACTGTGGGCCCGGCTACCTGTGCAACCATTCCTGGCCGGGTGGGTATTGCACGTTGGAGTGCTCCGCGACGAGCCCCTGTCCCCGGGGCGGCGTCTGCGCGTTGGAGCTGGGGCTGTGTTTCAGGTCGTGTGACCTGGGGTGTACGCGCGCGTCGCAGGAATGCATGCGGGTGCCGGGCACCTCCAGCCCCGTCATGGCCTGTGTCCCGCGGGGGGAATGCCAGGGGACGGCCTGCTCGGATGGGGGGACGGACGGTGGGGTGGATGGAGGCTGTTCGGGGCCGGGCTGCGCGGATGGCGGGGGGGATGCGTGCTGGGCGACCGTCGAATTGGGAGGCGTCTGCACCCGGGCCTGCGAATGCGAGGCGGCCGCGGCGGCATGTGAGGACGGGCGCTGCACGATGACGTGCGAGTCGGACTTCGGCTGTCGGGAGGGGCGGCGCTGCACGAATGGCCGGTGCGACGTGGGGCCTCGGGTGGGGGAGGCGTGCAAGGACGTCTTCGACTGCGCGGGCACCGCTCAGTGCCACCCGGAGCGCAAGCGGTGCGAGGAGCGCTGCAACTTCGAGGCGGGCGGGGGTATCTGCGACGAGGGGTATCGCTGCGCCTCGGACAATGTCTGCGTGGTGGACTGCTCCGACGCGCCGACGACGGTGGGGTTGTCCTGTGAGAACTCGCTGGACTGCGCGCGGTGCGGAGAGTGCCTGCCCTCCGAGCAGGGGCTGAGGTGCCGGCAGTTGTGCCGGCAGGACCGGGATTGTCCGGGGGGAGCGGCGGGGGCCTGTGAGCTGGTGGGGGTGGTTCGGGCCTGCCGGCTGTAGCCCGGGCGGTTGCTCGCGGGCGGCGGCTCCCGGATGATGCCCGGGTGATGATGGGTGAGGTGCTCGCGGGCCGCTACCGCCTCGAACGGGAGTTGGGGCGTGGTGGCATGGCCACGGTGTTCCTGGCCACGGACCTGCGACTGTCGCGCCCGGTGGCGGTGAAACAGATGCATCCGGGGGGCGGTTCGGGTCGCGCGGAGCGCTTCCGTCGCGAGGCCGAGCTGGCCGCGTCGTTGCGCCACCCCAACGTGCTCGAGGTCCATGACTTCGGGGAGGACGGCGCGCGAGGACCATTCCTCGTCTGCGAGTGGATCCAGGGCGAGGACCTCCGTGCATTGGCGGAGCGGCTGGCTCCGGTGCCTCCCGAGGCGGCCGTGGTGCTGGCGTGGGAGCTGGCGCGCGCGCTGGCCGCGGCGCATGCGCGGGGCGTCGTCCACCGCGACGTGAAGCCGGAGAACGTCCTCGTGGCCACGGGAGGGCCGCTGAAGCTGGCGGACTTCGGGCTGGCGGCGCTGGAGGACCAGGAGCGGCTGACGAGCACCGGGGCCGTGACGGGCTCGCTGGCGTACATGGCGCCCGAGCGCATCGACACCGGGGCGTTCTCCCCGGCCTCGGACGTGTACGCGGTGGGGGTCATCCTGTTCGAGCTGTGCGCGGGCCGCGCGCCGCATGAGGGAAAGGGGGCGGCGCACCTCGCGGCGTCGGTGATGTCGAAGGACGCGCCGCCGTTGTCGGAGTTCCTGCCCGGAGCTCCGGAGCCGCTGGTGTCGTTGGTGTCGCGCTGCCTGGCTCGGGACCCGAGGGACCGGCCGGAGTCTGGCGCCGCGCTGGACGTCGCGCTGGCGGAGGTGCTGGGGCGGCTGGTGGGGCCACCGGCCGAGGTGTCGCGCGCGTTCCTGGCGGACCCCGTGGGCATGGCCGCGCGGTGGCGGCGCGCTCGGTTCGAGGCGCTGCTGGTCGAGGGGCGCGCGTTGTTGTCGCGAGGGGAGGGCGCCCGGGCGGCGCGCCTGCTCAACGCCGCGTTGGTGTTGGAGCCGGGGTCCGCCGAGGTGCTGGCCCTGCTGCGAGAGCGGCCGAGGCGTTCGCGATGGCGTGGCGTGGCCGTGGGTGCCGGGCTCGTGGCCTGTGGCGCGGTGGCGTGGGGCGTATGGCTGACGCGGTCCACGTCCGGCGCGGAGGACAGGGTGGCGCGGGGAGCGGGCACGGAAGGCTCGCGGGAAGTGGGCACGGAAGGCTCGCAGGAAGTGGGCACGGAAGGCTCGCGGGAAGTGGGCACGGAAGGCTCGCGGGGAGTGGGCACGGAAGGCGCGCGGCGAGAAGGGGATGGCCGCGTGCGCTCCGGCGCGATGGGGACGGATGGGCGTGGTGCCTTGGTGCCGGGGACGCACGGCGCGGCTCCTGGTGGAGCGGGAGGTGGCGTGATGCCTGTTCCGCCGCATCCCGACGCGACTCGGGGAGCGACGGAGGTTGCCGGGTTGGAGCGCGAGTCTCCCTCCGTTCCTCGGGGAGCGATGGCCGAGGCGCCTACGACTGACTCCTCGGGGACGGGCTCGACGCTGGGACAGCGGGAGGGCGCTCTCGGGCGAAGCGCGAACTCGGAGGGGACTGGCCCGGCGCTGGGGTCGGCGGCCCTGGCTCCGGCGAGAGTGGACTCCGCATCGCGGGAGGAGGGTGGCGCCACCACGCGGGGCGCGGCCGGGAACGGCTCGTTGCGAGAGTCCGTGGCCTCCCCTCCGAGCGGAGCAGGCGGGAGCGCGCCGTCGCGAGAGTCCGGCACGGCCACTCCGGCGGGCGTGGAAGTCGCCGTCCCGTCGAGAGAGCCCGGTGCCTCTGTTCCATCAGGCGCGGGACGGAGCAATCCGCAGAGAGCGCCGGCGGCTCCCACCCCTGAGAGCACTGCCCCCGCGACCGGAGTCTCCGTGGAGACCGCGACCGCGGACTCCGTGCGCCCCGCCGTGGTCAAGGTCACCGCGCGCCCCTGGGCGGAGGTGTTCGTCGATGGCGAGAGTCGCGGCTACACGCCCCGGGTCCGTGAGTTGACGCTGTCCCCCGGCGTGCATCGGCTGCGCTTCTCGAATCCCCTCTGTGACCCGGTGGAGCTCGACGTGACGCTGGCGTCCGGTGAGATGGTGTCGCGCGACGTGACGCTGACGCCCCGGAAGGCGGAGCTGGTCCTCGTCGCGCCAGCGGGCGCGCGTCTCTTCCTGGATGGACGAGAGGTCGGCATCGCGCCGTTGCCGGGCCCGGTGACCGTCGAACATGGCCGACATACCGTGACGGCGCGGGCGCCGGGTCTGCCGGTGCTTCAACGCGAGGTGGACGTGGTGGCGGGCCGTCGCATGGATGTGTCGTTGGAGGTGACGCCATGATGGGCGTGGCGTGGGTGCTGATGGTGCTCGCCGCGTCTCCGCTCGACTCCGCGAGAGAGTCCTATCAATCCGGTGAGCTGACCCGCGCGCGAGCGGAGCTGGAGTCCCTCCTCTATCCGCTGCGATTGGAGGGCGACGCGCTGGAGGCGGAGGCGCACCTGCTGCTCGCGGCCACGTACCACGCGCAGGAAGAACTCCCTCGCGCGGAGGACGAGGTGGTGCGCGGGCTGGCCGCCCGGGAGGACGCCGCGCTCGACCCGCTGCTGTATCCCCCGGACTTCCTCGCCTTCGTGGGCCGCGCCCGGACCGAACACCGCGCGCGTATCGCGGCGCTCGCCGTCGAGCGTCGCCCCCGCTTGATGCCAGCCCCCGCGCCCCTCGTCGAGCCCCCCGGGACACGGCCCGCGCCTCCCGAGGTGTCTCGCGCGTGGTACCTGTCCCCCCTGGGCGTGGGGCACTTCAAGCATGGCCGCTCGGGGATGGGGACGGCGCTCGCGGTGACGCAGGGCGTGGGGCTCGCGATGGCGGGCATCTCCCTGGGGACCTCGCTCTCGCTGCGGGGCGCGGATGGCCGCTACAGCGCGGGCGACGCGGAGACGGCGCGGACGCTCAACGTGACGTATCTCATCGGCGCCTATGCCTTCGCGGCGGCGTATGCGTATGGTGTCTTCGACGGCCTGGTGCTGACGCCCCCGCCGCCTGCACGCCTGGCCCGCTGAGGAGCGGGCGGACTTTCGTGTCCCGAGACCCGCGTTTAGGCACCGGGGGAAGGACTGGAGAACGTCATGACCACCGACCTCATCCGCGAGCGCCGCTTCAACCCCATCGTCGCCGGCGTCCTCTCGTTCTTCTTCCCGGGCCTGGGACAGCTCTACAAGGGGCAGCTCTTCCGGGCCATCCTCTGGTTCTGCTTCGTCGGCGCGGGCTACTGGTTCTTCTTCATTCCCGGACTGGTGCTGCACTTCTTCTGCGTGCTCGGGGCGGCGTTCGGCAGCGGCGGGCAGGACCGGTTGCGCCTGGCGCGATAGCGAGCGCCCCCGGCTTGCGCCCGTCATGACGAAACGATGACCCGACGCGGGACGTGCGTCGGCCAACGCACTCGCGCGCCCATGTACCCATGAAGCTGTCCCTTTCGACGAGGAGCAGCCGTTCATGGGTATGTCCGCGGGTGGTGGTCGAGGCGGCGTGAAGAGCGATATCAACGTCACGCCCCTGGTCGACGTGGTGCTCGTCCTCCTCATCATCTTCATGGTGGTGACGCCCAAGCTGATGCGTGGCGAGGCGGTGGAGCTGCCCAAGGCGACCCAGGTCGAGGAGGGTGACAAGTCGGACCCCGTGGTCCTCTCCGTGACACCCGACCGCGGGTACTTCGTGGAGAAGGACCGCTACCCGGACGCGAAGAGCTTCCAGGCGCGAATCCAGGAGGAGCACCGCAAGGCCCCGACACGTCGCTTCCTCCTCAAGGGGGACCAGTCGCTCGCCTATCGCGACATCGCGGAGGTCATGAAGCTGGCGAAGCAGGCGGGCGTGGACCACGTCTCGCTCGCGGTGGTGAAGCCGCAAGGCGCGGCGGTTCCGGGGACCTGAGTCTCCCGCCATGCCCCTCGATGGAGGGCAGCGGACACCCCGCGTCGCGGTGGGCGCATCCCGCCGCGACCCGTGGCATCGTGCCGTCCCTATGTGGCGGGGCCTCCGGGAGCGGCTGTCCAATCGGAACGTGGTGGTGACGCGGCTCTACGGGATGCTGCTCCTCCTGGCGGTGTGCTGCCTGGGCTTCATCGCCCTGTCGGACGAGGTGACGGAGGGCGAGACGCAGGACTTCGACGAGCGGGTGCTGCGAGCGCTGCGAAGCCCCGACGACCCGGCGCTGCCCCGCGGACCCCGCTGGCTGCGCATCACCGCCGAGGACGTGACGGCGCTGGGCGGCGCGCCCGTGCTGGTCCTCGTGACGCTCGCCGTCTGCGGCTTCCTGCTGCTGGCCCGGCGCTACCGGACGCTGCTGCTGGTGCTCGCGGCCACCGTGGGGGGCACGGTGCTCAACGGCCTGCTCAAGCACTTCTTCTCCAGGCCCCGGCCCTCCGTGGTGCCGCACCTCGCGGAGGTGATGACCACCAGCTTCCCCAGCGGCCACGCCATGCTGTCCGCCACCGTGTACCTGACGCTGGGGGGACTGCTGGCCCAGCTCACCGAGCACCCGCGCCTCAAGGTGTACCTGCTCACGGTGTCACTGCTCGTGTCGTGCCTCGTGGGCCTGTCGCGCGTGTACCTGGGCGTCCACTACCCCACGGACGTGCTGGGCGGCTGGGTGGCGGGGCTCGCCTGGGCGCTCGTCACCGCGCTCGGGGCGCGCGCGCTGCGACGCCGCAGCCCCGCGCTCCAGGCGGAGGCGCGTCGCCCGGTGGACTGAGGGCCCTGTCCGCCAGCCTCCCTGTCCAGCGTACCGACGGGCAGCGCTCGGAAGGGAAGCGAACCTCCGGGTCCCGCGTGCTCGCGAAAAGAGTCCCCACCGGCCCCGCGCTGGGCGAAGCTCGCCGCCCCGTGCGTCGTCCTCCCTGCTCAGTCCAGGCCCTCCCGGCACCTTCCTCCCCTCCGCGAGCGAGGGACCACGGATGAGCCTGTGGCGCGGAGTGAAGCGGTGGCTGCTGACGCTGGGCAGCGAGTCGGTCCCCATCTTCTACGACGAGGCCTACCGGCTGCCGCTCACCGGCATCGAGTCCACGGTGGGCGTCGAGCCGCGCGGCGTGGACTTCACCACGTGGTACCTCCTGGAGAAGCACGTGGTGCGGCCCGAGGACGTCTACCGGCCGCTCCCGGTGAGCTACGCGGAGCTGTCGCGCGTCCACACCCCCGCCTATCTCGAGTCGCTCGGACGCCCGGAGACGCTGGCCCGCATCTACGCGGTGGACCCGTCCGAGGTGCCGGTGGACACGCTCCTGACCTACGTGCGCCTCGTCTGCGGCGGCACGCTGAGCGCCGCGCGGCTGGCCTTCGGGCGTCGCGGCCCCGTGGTGAACATGGCGGGCGGCTTCCACCACGCGGCCCCGGACCGGGGCGGCGGGTTCTGCGCCGTCAACGACATCGCCGTGGCGCTCGCCACGCTGCACGTGGACGGCTTCGAGGGCCACACCGTGGTGCTGGACCTGGACGCACACCCGCCGGACGGCACCGCCGCGTGCCTCGCGGGCCACGCCAACGTGTGGATTGGCTCCCTGTCCGGCAGCGACTGGGGCACGTTGCCAGAGGGCGTCGACGAGACGCTCGTGCCCCACGACGTCACCGACGCCAGCTACCTCGCGCTCCTCGAGGGCCTGTTGTCCCGCATGCCCCGGCCGGACCTGGCCTTCGTCATCGCGGGCGGCGACGTGCTGGGCGGCGACCGCTTCGGCCGCGTCGGGCTGACGCTCGAGGGCGCCCGGCGCCGCGACCTGCTGCTGGCGAAGGCGCTGCGCGGCGTGCCCAGCGTCTGGCTCCCGGGTGGGGGCTACCACGCGGACTCGTGGAAGGTGTACGCGGGCACGGTGCTCGCGCTGGCGGGCATGGGCGGCCGTCCCATCAAGGCGAAGTACGACCCGCTCAGCGCCCACTTCCGGCGCGTCTCCCGGCTGCTGTCCCAGGAGGATGGCAAGCCCCTCGAGGAGCCGCTGACGCTGGAGGACCTGGAGGGCTCGCTCGGCTTCGGCGGCGCCATCCAGCCCCGCGTGCTGGGCTACTACACGGCGCAGTCGCTGGAGTACGCGCTGTTCCGCTACGGCCTCCTGGGCCACGTCGAGCGGATGGGCTACCACCGGCTCCGCGTGGAGGTGGGCTCCACCGGCGTGGGGGACCGCGTCAAGGTGCTGGGCCGCGCGGGCGGCGAGGAGCACCTGCTGGTCGACGCGGTGGTGGAGCGGCGCATCATCGCCGACGCGTCCTTCCTCTTCGTCAACTGGCTGAGCCTGCGCCACCCGCGCGCGCGCTTCAGCGAGCACCGCCCGCGCCTGCCCGGCCAGGACGTGCCGGGCCTGGGCCTGTCGCGCGAGGCGACGGAGATGTTCGTGCTCATGGCCCGCCGGCTGGGGCTGGCGGGCGTGGCGTCGCGGCCCATGTGGTACCACCTGGCGGTGGTGGCCAAGGAGCGCTTCCGCTTCGTGGACCCCGCGCGCCAGGGGCGCTTCGAGGCGCTGATGCGCGACCTCGCCGCGCTGCCCCTCGTCGAGGCCACGCGCCAGGTGGCCGACGGCCGCGTCCTGCTCAACGGCGAGCCCTACCGCTGGGAGCCGGACGACCTGGTGCTGTGGCTGGACCCGCCGCCCGTGGACGTGGAGGCCATCGCCCGGGAGCGCGAGCGGTGCCACTTCACCGTGGGGGAGCCCCAGGGCCTCAGCGCGTGAAGGGCGCGTCGCGGACGTCCGGGGCATGGTAGGCAAGGGCCCGTGGACCTGGACGCGCTTCGCCGGGAGCAGCACAAGCTCCGGCTCTCCTGGATGCCGTGGCTCTACTTCTCCCTCAAGCCCCGCCACCGCGAGTGGGCGGAGGCCTGGCAGCGCGAGGTGCAGCAGCGGCTGCGGGAGTTGGAGACGGTCCAGATCGCCGAGGGCTGCTTCATCGCCCCGGAGGCCCGTATCTTCGCCGAGCCCGGACGCACCGTCGTCATCGGCCCGGGGTGCAGCATCGCGGCGGACGCCTTCGTGCACGGGCCCGTGGTGCTGGCCGCCGGGGTGAGCCTCAACGCGCGGGTGAGCCTGGACGGCGGCGCGGCGGGCATCCGCATCGGCGAGGGGACGCGCATCGCTACCGGCGCCACCCTCTACGCCTTCGACCATGGCCTGTCCCCCGACCGTCCCGTGAGCGAGCAGCCGGTGACGTCCCGAGGCATCAGCGTGGGCGCGGATGTGTGGATAGGTGCCAACGCCGGGGTGACGGACGGCGTCCGCGTGGGGGACCACGCCGTCATCGGCATGGGCGCCGTCGTCACCCGCGACGTGCCGCCGTGGGCCATCGTCGGCGGCGTGCCCGCGCGGGTGCTGGGGGACCGGCGACAGCGCCGCCGCTCGGGCGCCCCGGGAGGGGGGGAGCCCGGGGAACCGAAGTGACCCTACTCCGCCTTCATTGACTTCCCGACATTCGCCGGTTCTATGCTGGAGGGGACGTCGCCTCCGGGAGGGGAACAGGTGTGGGTCAGGCTCCCGGCGGCCGTGTGCGCTGTCGGAACACCGGCCCCTCGTTTCCGAGGGCGCAGGAGGCCGAAGTGGCAGACGAGCGGCGGGAGATGGGGCGCGAGGTCGCCCCGCCACTGATTCCCGAGGCGAGCGCTGGTGGGCCGGGCATCGCCGGTCCGTCGTCGTCCGCTTCCGCCGTGGAGGGTGTGTCCGCGATGTCGCGTCGTCTGGAGGTCCTGGAGGGGCTGCTCAGCGAGGTGGTCTTCCAACTCGATGCGGGGGGCGGCATCAGCTACCTGGGGCCGGGTTGGGAGCGGCTGACGGGGACGCTGGCCGCCGCCTGGCAGGGGCGGGGGCTCTTGGACGTGGTGCACCCGGAGGACCGGGAGCAGGCGCGCGCGGCGCTGGAGGCGGTGTCGGCGCAGCGGGTGGCGGCGTCCCGGGACGAGGTCCGCCTGTTGGTGGGGGAGCTGGTCCGCTGGGTGGTGTTGAGCACGCGCGCGGTGCCGGGACTGCCGGGCGAGGTGGTGGGCTCGCTGCTGGACGTGAGCCCCCGGCGGCAGGCCGAGGAGGCCGTCACCACGCGCGAGCGCTACCTGGAGGCGATGGTGGAGGTGCAGCGGCGGATGATGCCGCACCAGCTCCCCCTGGACCTGTACTCCTCCGTGGTGGAGCCGCTGGGCAAGGTGTCGGCGGCCAGCCGCGTGTATGTCTTCGAGATGCACCGGGACGAGCGGGGCGCGCTGCTGGCGTCGCAGCGGGCGGAGTGGTGCGCGCCGGGAATCTCCCCCAACCTCGAGGACCCGAACATGCACGGCCTCCCGCTGATGGAGGCCCTGCGGCCGGAGCAGGCCGCGGCGCTGGGGCGGGGCGAGCCGGTGCAGGGGCTCCCCCGGGACTTCACGCCGGTGCTGGTGCCCATGCTGGAGGCGCAGGGCGTGCGCTCGGTGCTGTTGATTCCCCTGCACGTGCACGGGCAGCTCTTCGGCGTCATCGGCTTCGACAACTGTCGCGAGGCCCGGCCCTGGGGGCACATCGAGGTGAACCTGCTGTCCGGCGCAGCGGGCACGTTGTCGCTGGCGCTGGAGCAGCGCATGGACCAGGCGCTGCGCGTGCGCACGGAGACGACGCTGCGGCGCACGGAGGCGGGGGTCCACCTGCTCATCGAGGCGTTCCCGGACCCGGTGATGGTGCACGTGGGGGACGGGGTGTTGTTGTCGGTGAACCCGGCGTTGACGCATTACCTGGGCTACCGCGAGCCGGTGGAGCTGGTGGGCCGGCACGTCCTGGAGCTGGTGCGGGCGGAGGACCGGGGCGCGGCGCAGCTGTACCTGGGGCAGGCGGTGGAGGGGAAGCACGCGTCGCGCGCGGTGGAGGTGCCGCTGATGCGCAGCGACGGCGCCACGGTGGTGGCGGACCTGGTGACGCTGGCGGTGGTGTTCGACGGTTCGCCCGCGTGGGTGACGGTGGCGCGTGACGTCACCGAGCGCAAGCGCAGCCAGGCGCAGCTCATCCTCGCCGACCGCATGGCGTCCATGGGGCTGCTGGCGGCGGGCATCGCGCACGAGCTGAACAACCCGCTGGCGTATGTGTTGTCCAACCTGGACTACCTGCACGCGACGCTGGGGCCGAGGGCGCGTCCGCTCACGCCGGACGACATGGTGGAGTGCCGGCAGGTGCTGGACGACGCGCGCGAGGGCGCGGAGCGGATGCGCCAGATTGTCCGGCAGCTGCGGGTGTTCTCACGGGTGGAGGACAACCGCGAGGAGCCGGTGGACGTGCACCGGGTGTTGGACTCGGTGGTGCAGATGGCGGCGAGCGAGGTGCGGCCCCGGGCGCGGCTGGTGAAGAGCTACGGCGTGGTGCCGCCGGTGCGTGGGAACGAGGGGAAGTTGTTCCAGGTGTTCCTGAACCTGGTCATCAACGCGGCGCACGCCATCGAGGAAGGGCAGTCGGAGACGAACGAGATTCGCATCACCACGCGGCCGGAGGAGGGGGCGCGGGTGTTGGTGGAGGTGCGGGACACGGGCGGGGGGATTCCGCCGGAGCACCTGCGGCGCATCTTCGACCCGTTCTTCACCACGAAGTCGGCGGGGTTGGGGACGGGGCTGGGGTTGTCCATCTGCGACACCATCGTCACGGCGCTGGGGGGCCACATCTCCGTGGAGTCCTCGGTGGGCGTGGGCACCACGTTCCGCGTCGCCCTGCACGTCGCGCCGCCCCACGCCACGGCGGCGAGCCCGGGGATGTGAGCCCGAGGGTCTGCTGCCACGCACCGTGTGGCCCGGCTGGGTGACGACCGCTCGTGGACTGTGCCCCGGCGGACGGCCGCTCATCGTGCGCGTGCATTCGGGCGTCGCAGCCCTTATCTCCGAACCCCACCCTGGCGTTCCCCTCGGCGCCCCTGGAGTCCGGCATGCGCGCGACCCTCTTCCTGCTCACCCTGCCGTTGCTCGGCCTCGTGCTGTCGACGAACGCGCGCGCCGCGGACGCGTGTGCGGGCAGCTCGCGCTTCCTCGTCGGCGCGGGAATGGCCGACATCACCGGCCCCGCCGCCGAGGTGGGGATGATGGGCTACGCCCAGCTGGCCCAGCAGACCTCCGGCATCCACCAACGCCTGCGCTCGCGCGCCTTCGTCATCGCCTCGCCCTGCAACGGCCGCCGCGTCGCCTTCGTCAGCGCCGACCTGGGCATGGTCTTCGAGGCCGTCCGCCGCCAGGTCGTCGAGCGCCTGCGCGCCCGCTTCGGCGACCTGTACTCCGAGGACAACGTCCTGCTCAGCGCCACGCACACCCACTCGGGCCCGGGCGGCTACTCCCACCACACGCTCTACAACCTCACCACCTTCGGCTTCGTCCCCCAGAACTTCGAGGCCATCGTCAACGGCATCGTCAGCTCCATCGCCCGAGCCCACGCCCGCCTCGGCGAGGGCACCCTGCGCATCGCCTCCGGCGACCTCGTCGGCGCCAGCCGCAACCGCTCCCCCCAGGCCTACCTCCTCAACCCCGCCAGCGAGCGCGCCCGCTACTCCTCCGACGTGGACACCCGGATGACCCTCGTGCGCCTGTCACGCCCGGACGGCTCCGACATCGGCCTCATCAACTGGTTCGCCGTCCACGCCACTTCCATGGGCAACACCCACCACTTCATCAGCGGCGATAACAAGGGCCTCGCCTCCTCCCTCTTCGAGAAGACCCACGACGCCGGCGACACCTTCGTCGCCGCCTTCGCCCAATCCAACGAAGGCGACGTCACCCCCAACATCCTCGGCGGCACGAACGGCGGAGGCGCCGACGACTTCGAGGACACCGAGCTGTCCGCCCGCCGCCAGTACGACTTCGCCACCCGCCTGTGGGCCCAGGCCACCACCCCGCTCACCGGAGGCGTCGACTACCGCCACACCTTCGTGAAGATGGACGCCGTGGACGTCGCCCCCGGCTTCACCGACGGCCAGCCCCGCCACACCTGCCCCGCCGCCATCGGCCTGTCCATGATCGCCGGCGCCGAGGACGGCCCCGGCTACGGCGTCGAGGGCGCCTCCTGCGCCGCCATCCACGACATCTGGAGCCAGTTCACCTGCTCCCTCACCACCACGCCCTGCCAGGCCGAGAAGCCCATCGTCCTGGAGATGGGCTCCATGCTCCCCCACCCGTGGTCCCCCGACGTGATGCCCTTCCAGCTCGTCACCATCGGACAGCTGGCCCTCGTCGCCGTGCCCTTCGAGCTGACCACCATGGCCGGCCGTCGCCTGCGCGACACCGTGAAGGCGCGCCTGGCCCCCACGGGCATCACCGACGTCGTCATCGCCGGCCTCTCCAACGACTACGCCGGCTACGTCGCCACCCGCGAGGAGTACGCCCGCCAGGACTACGAGGGCGCCTCCACCCACTTCGGCCCTTGGACGCTCGGCGCCATCCAGCAGACCTTCGACGGGCTCGCCGCCTCGCTCGCGCAAGGCCACGCCGTCCCTCCCGGCCCCACGCCCACCGACCTGCGCTACGTCCAGGTGGCCCTCCAGCCCGGCGTCGTCTTCGACGACAAGCTGCTCTGGGTGGACTTCGGCGACGTCGTCTCCGACGCGCGCGCCTCCTATTCACGCGGCGACACCGTCAGCGTCACCTTCTGGGGCGGGCACCCCAAGAACGACCTGCACCAGGAGGGCACCTTCCTGCGCGTGCAGCGCAAGGGCTCCCTCGGCGCCTGGGTGGACGTGGCGGACGACAGCGACTGGGAGACGCGCTACCTGTGGCAACGCGAGAACTGCGTGCCCACGCTCGGCTGCTCCCACGTCACCGTGGAGTGGCGCATCCCCCAGGACACGCCCCCCGGCACCTACCGCATCCTCCACGAGGGCGACTGGAAGTCCGGATGGGACGGCCGCGTGCGCCCGTACTTCGGCGCCTCCCGTCCCTTCACCGTCCGCTGAGGCCAGGGTCCCCGGCGCTCGCGGACGACTGCCCTCGCACGCGCTCGAACAGCTCGCGCAGCCGGGGGCAGGGACTCACGAGCTGCACGCCGATGCCCGGCGACACCTCCCAGACCCGCGCGTGCGCGGCGTCGACGTGCCGCACCACCTCGCCCTCGCAGGGCACCTCCTCCCCGCCCAGCCACAGCGTCAGCGACAGCCGGGTGAAGAGGGGAGGGAAGGGCTCCGCGCAGTGCAGGAACAGCCCGCCCCGCGCCAGCTCCACGCCGTGCGCCTCCACGCCCTCGGGGTGATGCACGCGCACACCCCACGGGCCCATCCGCGCGAGCGGCTCCACGCGGTTGCGATGCGCCGGCCTCGCGCGTCGGGAACAGGGGGCCTCCCCGGGGACGCGGGTCGAGTCGACGGGCGCCGCCCGCTCTCGCGAGGCGCGACAAGGGGTGTCCTCGGAATGGTCCGAGAAGCAGAGCTCGCAGTGCATGGTCACCTCGAGCAGACACCGGAACAGCGCGACGCCGTTGCCGGCGAAGGAGGGAGCGTCTCTCTATAGACCGTGCCCGCCTCCACCGGTGGACGGCTCCCGCGCGATGACGCCGGTCCGCGTGCTTGCGATGACGGCTAGCGCACAGAGCCTCCCGTTCACTCGTGTGTCCGAGGCGACCCTGCGACTACTGGAGCTCGCGGGGGGCGATGTAGTTGCCGCGCTCCATCGTCACGCCCAGGCGAGCGAGCAGCGCCGGCACGTCGAAGCCGATGCGCTGATAGTGCGCGCGCACCGCCTCGCCGGCCTTGGCGATGGCCTCGGGGCTCTCCCAGGCCGCCAGCGTCACGAGCGTGGTGACGCCGGGCTCGCCCTGTCGCTCGAAGACGACGTGGCCCAGGAAGCCGGGCTGGGCGCGCAACAACTCGGTGCTGCGGTGGATGGCCGCCTCCAGTTCGGGCCGCGAGGCGGGCGGGACGGTGAAGCGGTCGATGCGGAACTGGAGGTCCGGGTGACGGTCGAGGTCGAGGGTCATCTTCATGGGGGAGGCCAGCTCCGGCGCGCCAGGCGCCGCATGGGTCGTGGTGCAGGAGGTGGACAGCAGGGCGGTGGTCGCCGCCATCAGGAGCGTTCGAGTCATGGCCCCACCGTAATGACCCGGCCCGTGAGGGGGCTTGGACGAATTCAGTGCGCCCGTCTCCACCACGTTGCATGCTCGGTCCGTCATGCGCGTGACGAGTTTCGCCCCGAGTCCGCTGCTCGCTCCGTTCGTCCGCTCCTTCGAGGTGGTGGAGGCGAGCGAGGAGGTGACGCGCGTCCTCGTCCCCGAGCCGAGCATCACCGTGGGCTTCCGCTTCGGCGGCGCCTCACGGCTCGTCGAGCGCGACCGGGAGCTCCACGTCCCGGACCACGTCATCACGGGGCTGCGCACGCAGGCCCGCTGCATGCGCACGCTGGCCGGCGGGGCCATCCTCCTCGCCAAGTTCCACGCGGCCGGAGCCGCGTCCTTCTTCGCGGAGCCCATGCACGAGCTGCTGGGCCGCACGCTCGCCCTCGAGGACCTCGTGCCCCGGGCGGACGTGGACCGCGTGGCCTCGCGCATCGCCGAGGCTCCCAGCCACGTCCAGCGCGTGGCCGTCCTCGAGGACTTCCTGCGCTCACGCCGCCGCCCGCGCGCCGTCGGTGGCGCCGTGCTCGCCGCGGTGAAGGCGCTCCAGGAGGAGCCGAGCACGGTGCGCATCGCGGCGCTCGCCCGTGAGCTGGGGCTCAGCCAGGACGCGCTGGAGAAGTGCTTCCGCCGGGCGGTGGGCGCCTCGCCCAAGCGCCTCGCCTCCATCCTGCGGCTGAAGCAGGCCGTGGCCGCGTACCAGCCCGGCATGAGCTTCTCGCGGTTGGCGCACGCCTCCGGTTACTACGACCAGCCCCACTTCAACCGCGAGCTGCGCGCCGCCGTCGGCGAGGCCCCCACGCGCTTCTTCGGCTCGGGGACGTACTGCTGAGCAGCGCGCGCCCGGGCGCCGACGGGGTGCCCGCCGTGGTCACGCAGGCTCCGCACTCGGCACGGGCGCATACCACCGGGCGAGTCCTGGTCGATGCGCTCGGCTCGGTGCTCCACGCGCATCGTGCGCCCCCGTTGCCCTGGCCCCGCTGACCGCGTGACGCGTCAGCGCTTCGCCTTGGCCTTCACCGGGAACGCGGGCGCGTCGATGCGGACCCCGACATAGGAGGGGAAGCGGGGCACGCCATCGTCGGACAGCTCCTGATAGCGGAAGGTGATGAGCGTGCCCACGGCCGGAGGCGCGGCGCGCTCGGCGTCCGACAGGCCCGTGCCCACGCTGAAGCGCTTGCCGTTGCGCAGCTCCACCTCCAGCGCCCCCAGCCGCCCCTTGTGCCGCCCCGCGCCGGCCACGTGCCCCACCACCACCGCCTCGTCGTCCTTGAAGCTCTTCACCTTCAACAGCGTGTGCGAACGCCCCGCCTCGTATTTCGAGCCCGGCTTGCGCAGCATCAGCCCCTCTCCGCCCAGCCCCTCCACGCGCGCCAGCTCCTCGCGCAGGTGCTCCGTCCCCTTGCAGCGCGCGTGCTCGTGCCAGCGCGCATACGCGGGCTTCGCGTCCTCCAGCCACTTGCGGCAGTGCTCCAGCCGCTCCTCGAACGCCCCCGCGACGGAGGGCGCGTCGAACACGACGAACGCCAGCTCCTTCCAGTCGGGGCTCCGGTCCTGCCGGCGCACCACGCTCACCGTGCGCTGGAAGCGCTTGCGTCCACCGAACAGCTCGCCGTCCAACGGGAAGTCCGGCAGCCCCGCGACGAACCAGTCCGGCGCGAAGAACTCGTTGCCCAGGCGCGACCAGAAGCGCTTGCCGTCCCAGTACGCCCGCACGCCGTCGAGCTTCTCGCTCATCCACCAGTCCGTCAGGTCGACGTCGTTCTCCCACGGGTGGGCGAGCAGCAGGGGCGGGGCCTTCTCCTCGGCGCCCTCGGCCTCCGCGCCGTCCTCCGCGCCCTGGGGCTTCGCGCGGGTGGGCTTCACGGCGGTGGCCGCGGCGCCGCAGCGGGCGTCCTCGGCGGCGTCCCCACGCACGCGGCGCAGGTGCTTGCAGCTGCGCCGCTCGATGGCGATGGACTGGTTGCGCCAGGCCGGGCACGAGCACGAGTACACCCCGCCCGTGTTCTTGAGGATGTAGGGCTTGGAGCCCGAGCCCTGCACCTCGACCTGCTGCCCGTCCGCGATGTCCGCCACGATGCACCCCTCCGTGCCGCGTCCCGCGCGGCGACGAACGGAAGAGTACTCGCTGGGTCCGACATTCCCAGGACGTAGAGCGGTGGGAATCGGACATCCAAGGGGGTGGCCGTCCCCGAGGCGTGGACACACCATGTTGGAATCACCGCGGGTCCGAGGAGGCCGCACGGCAATGGTGGTCATCGTCATGGGAGTCACGGGGGCCGGGAAATCCACGGTCGGCAAGGCGCTCGCGGAGTCGTTGGGCTGGCGCTTCCTCGACGCGGACGACCTGCACTCCGCCGCCAACGTGGCGAAGATGGCGGCCGGGATTCCGCTCGAGGACTCCGACCGCTGGCCGTGGCTCGCCGCCATCCGGGCCCAGATTCAAGAGGCCCTCGAGAGCGGGGAGGACCTCGTCGTCGCCTCGTCGTCGCTCAAGCGCGTCCACCGCGACACGCTGGCCGTGGACTCCGAACGGATGCGTTGGGTGTACCTGCACGCGCCCAGGGAGGTGCTGGCGCGGCGGATGTCCCAGCGTCACGGCCACTTCATGCCGTCGTCGCTCCTGGACAGCCAGCTCGCGACGCTGGAGGTGCCCCATCGCGCGGTGCCCATCGACGTGACGCCGCCTCCAGCGGAGGTGGTCGCTCGCATCCGCGAGAGCCTGAAGCTCTGACGAAGCGGAGAGGGCTCGACCTGGAGCGTCAATCGAGCCCCCTCTCGTGTCGTCCCGAACCGGATGCCGGCCAGGTCTGCCTCGCTGGCCCGCCTCCGGCTTCGTTCAAGGACCTGGTGCCGTGATGTGTCCTCACGGCATGGCGCCGGAATCGCACCGACGCCATGCCCCGATGCAGGTCGCATCGTCATCAGCGGCGCCCTCCGCCGCCATGTGACATCGGTCCAATGCGACTGTCGCCGGTCGCCGGTCCCTCGTTGGACACCCTTGCCTCGCCCCGCGGAATCGGCCTCGCGTCGCGATGTGTCAGCCTCGCTGCGACAAAAAATGTCGGAGCACATTTGTAAACTGCGTTGCAGATGAGATGAGGCTGCGAGAAACGCGCCCATCGAGGGGGCTGACCCGATGTTTGAAAAATCGAGGTTTCGAGACTGGGCACGTGTGTCCATGGGGTTGTGTGCGCTCGCGCTGGGGGCGGGAGGTTGCGGCGGCGTCGAGGCGGGCTCCGAGACCTCGTTCCAGGAGCGCGCGTTCCCCGGCCGTGTCGGCGAGGCGCGCAGGGCGCGTGTCCGCACCCTGTCGGGCGAGCGCGAGGTGACGTACGAGCTCGTCGATGGGGAGCGCGTCTTCCAGGGAGACATCCTGCTCGGAGACGAGGACGTGGGCGAGGTGCGCGAGGCGGTGGTGGAGGAGTTGGCCGCCACGAGGACGCGTGCGAAGGCGCGCTGGCCCGGCGGCGTGGTGCCCTACACGTTGGACCCGGCGCTGCCCGCGCCGCAGCGGGTGCTCGCCGCGATGTCGCACTGGGAAGCGCATACGCGCCTGCGCTTCGTGCCGCGCACCACACAGGCCGACTACGTCACCTTCCGGTCGGGCAACGGCTGCTCCTCGAATGTCGGCCGCATGGGCGGGCAGCAGTTCGTCACGCTCGGGTCGGGCTGCACCACGGGGAACGCGCTGCATGAAATCGGGCATGTGCTGGGGTTGTGGCACGAGCAGGCCCGCGCGGACCGGGACCGCCACGTGCGCGTGCACCTGGAGAACGTGGAGGAGGGCTACGCGTATGCCTTCGACACGTTCGTCCAGCGGGGAGAGGATGGGCGGAGCGCGGGGCCGTACAGGATCGACTCGCTCATGCACTACGCGTCCGACGCCTTCTCCGCCAACGGGTTGCCCACGCTCACGCTGTTGGATGGGACGCCCTTCTACGCGAACCGGGAGGTGCCCACGGCGGGAGACATCTGCGCCGTGAGGCGGCTGCACGGGTTCGGCCGCCACTCCGACCTCGACGGCGACGGCCGCGCCGAGCTCGTCATCGGCGCGCCGGGCGAGGACGTGGGGACGGGCGTGGACCAGGGGGCCGTCAGCATCTTCATGGGCGCGGCGGGAGGACTGGGCTCGACGGGCCTCTGGCTGCACCGTGACGTGGCGGGCGTGGAGGACGTGGCGGCGGACGGGGACCGCTTCGGCGCGGCGGTGGCCGTGGGGGACTTCAACGGGGACTGCCTCGCGGACGTGGCGGTGGGGGTGCCGGGGGACGACGTGAACGGCATCGTCGACGCGGGTTCGGTCCACGTGTTCCCGGGCTCGTTCCATGGCGTGGACCTGGCGGCCGACCGGGTGTTGCACCAGAACACGCCCGGCATCCCGGACAGCGCGGAGCTGGGGGACCAGTTCGGCGCCACGCTGGCGGTGGGCGACTTCAACGGCGATGGCTATGACGACCTGGCGGTGGGCGTGCCCTTCGAGGACTACGGCTCCTCGGCCATCGACTCGGGGCTCGTGACGGTGGTGTACGGCTCCGCGGCCGGCCTCACCGCGACGGGGGCACGGAGCTGGAGTCAGGCGTCCGCGCAGGTCCTCGAGGTCACCGAGAACGGAGACCGCTTCGGCTCCGCGCTGGCGGCGGGAGACTTCGACGGAGATGGCTTCGACGAGCTGGCGGTGGGCGTGCCCTTCGAGGACGTGGGCGCCGTGCCGGACGTGGGCGCGGTGAACGTCCTCCGCGGCTCCATCGACGGGCTGTCGAGCGCGGGCAACCAGCTCTGGAGCGCGGGCGGCGCGGGAGTGCCAGGCAGCGTGAGCGAGGGTGTCCGCTTCGGCTCCGCGCTGGCGGCGGGGGACTTCGATGGAGACGGCCGGAGCGAGCTGGCCATAGGCTCGCCCGGGCAGACGGTGGGCGTGGCGCCGCGCGCGGGCGCGGTGACGGTGTTGAGGGGGGACGCGTCGGGGCTCGTCTCCACGGGCGCGGTGGCGTGGTCGCAGGACTCGGCGGGCATCTCCGACGTGGCGGAGGTGGGGGATGGCTTCGGCTCCGCGCTCGTCGTCGAGGACTTCGATGGGGATGGCCACGCGGACCTCGCCGTCGGCGTGCCTTCGGAGAGCGTGGGCGCCGTGGTGGGGGCGGGGCTGGTGCACGTGTTGTACGGCGCTCCAGGTGGGCTCTCCGGCGCGCGTGAGCAGGTCTGGTCCCAGGCGGGCTCCGCCGTCGACGACGGCCCCGAGACCCTGGATGTCTTCGGCAACTGTCTGGCGACAGGGGACTTCGATGGCGACGGTGACGCGGAGCTGGCGGTGGGCGCGCCCTACGAGGACCTGGAGTGGGTCGTCGATTCGGGCGTGGTCCACGTGCTCTACAGCGCTGGGGCCAGTGGCCTCTCCCGCGTGGGGGAGCAGCGCGTGTCGCACGCGCCCTCGGGAGAGACGGAGCGGGGGGACGCGGTGGAGACGGGGGATGTCTTCGGCCTGGGACTCTAGGTCGGCCGCCAGCGCGGAGGCGTCGGTCGCGCTTCAGGCCGGCGAGAAGGTGGTCGCGACGACGCGGTCATCCTGGAAGGAGACGATGCCCCAGTTCCTCACCTCGAGCATCTCCGCGCCTCTTGTGGTCATCCGTCACCGTTCGCCCGCTGCGACGGGCGTCTCCCCTGAACGGTTACATCTCCGACGTCCTCGCCCTTTTCCTGCCAGCGCATTCCGGGACAGAACGCTTCCGAGCGCTATCGCATCCCTATCGTGACCTGCTCGGAGCGTCTTCACTCCAGGGCTCCATTGCCGAGAACACAAGGACCGTCGAATATCGGGTATGGCCAGACGAATGGGATCCACCACAATGCTGTCACCTGGGATCCCGCAACCGCAGGTCAAAAACAGCCAACGCGCTTTCGCGCCGCGGCCCCAGCGCGAAGGCGGGGTCGAGCCGGAACAAGCGCCACGGCAAACCGTCGGTGGCCCAGCTCGGCGACAGCTCTCGACCCGGTCGGGGCCTTCGTGGGACTTCGCCAGGATTCCGGTCTCTGCGCCCCGCGGTTCGCAAGCCGACCATGCGCCGGAGCCGGTTGCCACGCCGCAGTGCATCCAGATGAGTGGGCAGCCGGCCACGCCTGCCAGCGTGGGCCAGGTCCTCGCGAGTCCCGGCACGCCGCTGGCGCCGGCGCTGCGAGAGGACATGGAGCAGCGTTTCGGCCACGATTTCAGCAGGGTGCGGCTGCATACCGATGCCAGGGCGGCGGCGTCCGCCGAACGGGTGTATGCGCGGGCTTACACCGTTGGCTCCCACGTGGTTTTTGGCGCCGGCCAGTTTTCACCGAGCACGCAGAGCGGCCGTGAGCTTCTGGGCCACGAACTGGCGCACACGATTCAACAGCGAAGCGTTGGCGCCGCGCCACCGTCAACCGCGCCGGATGGGGCCTTCGAGCGAAGCGCGGAGGCAGCCGGGCGCGACGTCGCCAGCGGTCGGTTCGTCACCACGGCGCTGCCGGCAAGTGGCGTCGGACTGTCCCTCTCGGCCGCACCGCTGGAGGCCTACACCGATGACATGCTGGCTCGGGCAAACGCGGAGGTGCTTCAACGGCTGAAGCAAGCATCCTATCCGGGCCGCGACAGGGACGTCGACCGGCACATGGCCTTGAGGCGTGAGATCGAACGGCGCGCCAGAGCCGCCGCGGTCGCCGAAGCGGAGGCCGTCGTGCGGGGCACGGAACCCGCGCCGAAGGAAAAGCCGCAGAGGCCGCCGACAAAGTTCAATCCAGGTGGGTTCACCAACGACGACATCTACGCGGGCGTGAAGGCAAGGGAGGCAGCCGAGAAAGCGAGAGAGGCGAGGGAGCGGCAGGCGCGGAGGCTCGAGGAGGAAGGCAGGCCCGCCCGCCTCATCACCGTGAGACGGTATTTGACCCTGCACGGCGTTTCCAAGTGGGACATGGCCGACGTGCTCACGGGTTATCTGACGGTCAATGACCTGAGGGTGCTCAGACAAAATGGCCTCGAAGCGCCAGGTTTCTTCACGCGGAAATACTCCGACCAGGTGATCGCCGCGATCGACAAGGCAGTGCCGCCGGATCGACAGACCGCGGCGCTGTATCAGCAGGACCTGGAAACAGTTCAGCAGCAGGCCGCCAATATTCGCTACACGGCGGAGAAGATCGAAACCGTTGCATCGGAGGGACCGCACGCGTTGGGTGGGCGGGTCGTCGGCGCGACGACCGCGGCGATCGTGGGCAAGGACCCGCTGTGGGGCGGAGAGGTCGGCGCAGCCCTCGCGGGTCCTCTCGATATACGAATGCAACTGCGGTCCGGCAGGTCGTCTGGGTCATACACGCCGCGACCGGCCTCCAGCGGGGCAGCGAACATCGAGCCCGCGCCACCCCGGCAACCCATGCCTTCCCCTGGCCCGACAGAAATGCTGGAGCCCGCAACGCGCAACATCGACTCTCGAGTTCCGAACGTGCCTCCGCCCACCCCGAGCGTTGCTGTTCCCAAGGGCGCGACCACCGACGCAAGGCCTCCGCCCAAGGCTTCGTGGGGCATGTCCCTTCCACTGCCCCGACGGTCGCCTGGCAACGATAACGCCGTCGATGACATCACCGCCGCGCGCCAGAAGGTGAACGCCGCGGCGTCACGCCCGCGTCAAGAAGCGCATGTCCAGGAGCGTCCGCTGGCCGCGACCGGCACGGAGGATGTCGCCTCGGCGCGGATCGTCGCCTCGGCTGACAGCCAACCGAGCGTTTCCCAGGAGCAGGGTGCGACGGACATGCGCATGGGCAAGAAGTCGCGGCCCTCGCCATCGGTGTCCGGAAGGGTCGACCCGGTACGCTCGTCAGGGGCTGTGCCGGCAGGGAAACCGAAGGAGGTCGTTCGCGAGGAACCGGTGGGCTCGAAATCAGGAGCCGACCCCACGGCACGCGCGAAGCCGGGGCTCGCCACGCAAGAGGAGGACGCAATCCTGAAGAGGTACACGCGCGGTCTTGCCACCCTCCGCGAGCGCATTGAAATCCTCCAACAGCAAGAGGCCAGTCCTTCGCGCGATCCCAAGCGGGTCAGCCGGGCCAAGGAGGCCCGCGATAGCGCGAACCGGGAGCTCACGGCCATCGAAGACGAAGCGGCCGGGCGCAGCGACGGCGAGCTGTTCGACCACCTCGTTCGGCTGATAGCGGAGCGAAGGACGCTCAATGGCGATCAAGGGCTCTCGGCCACCGTGACCGGAATGAGGATCTCCTGCGAAGCAGTGGCGCAGGCGCCGAAGAATCTCCGTGGCATGGACTTCGCTGATATCGCGAGGGAGATGGAGACGAAGCGCCCGCCCAAAGTCAGCGCTGCCAAGGGCCTGGATATCGGCGGCATGCCGACGGGGCATCAGCGGCTGGAGTGGGTGTTCGATGACGGCAGCAGGTTGGTCATCGACAGCCCGCGCCAGCTCGGCGGACGCCCCCAAAGCGCCGACCTGCCCCACGCCGAGCTGCACGGTCCGAACGGCGAGCGCCTCGACCAGCAGGGGATCATCGTCCCGGAGCACTCGCTCTCGGCGCACATGACCATCACCGATAACACGCGTTCGCTCGAAAAATACTTCGCCCCCGCGCGCGCGAAAACCAAGTAGGCGGCGGCGAGAAAGCAGAGCCCCTCGGGTCCCGTGGAGTCACATCGGGCTCGAGGGTGGCCATGGCCCAACCCACCACCTTGCGACTCCACGCGTCGATGACGACAACCAGGTCGAGGAAGCCTGCCCACGTCGGAATGTAGGTGAGCTCGAGCACCTGGACCGGGGGCCCTTCGGCGAGGTGGTGGTGCGAGTGGGGGCGTGAGCGGGCTTCAGCGCACGGGCTCCGCGGTGGCGCCCGCGCGCTCCAGCAGCTCGCGGTACCACGCGAAGGCGCGGGCGGTGCGGTCGCCCAGGCTCTTCGCGCCCCAGAGGATGGTGAGGGTGCGGCGGGTGTCCGCGTTCGTCTTGGTGCGCTGGGCGTCCTTCACCGCGTTGGCGCAGGGCCCCTCGGCGTCGAAGAGGCACAGCAGGCCCGCCAGGTCGATGCTCTGCCCGGAGGCGTTGAAGACGTACTGGGCGCCCTCGGGCGCGATGCCGACGCGGAAGGGGGCCTGGGCGCGGTCCAGGTCCACCACGCTGATGGGCAGGCCGCTGTGCAGGGACACCGCGTTGCACAGGTCCACGGCGGTGTTGATGGAGCCGAGCGAGCCATCTCCGGCCGCGCGCACGAGGTACTCGGACGCGGGCTTGCCCCGGCCCGTGGGCTTGTAGCCACCGTGGCGGAGCATGTCGCGGATGGCGCCGCGCACGGCGTCGTCGCTGGAGAGGGGCGCGGAGGCGTCCGGCTTCAGCAGCGCCACCAGCCAGTCCGGCGAGGGCAGCGAGCCCAGCGGCGCGGGGAAGGTGGAGGTGAAGGCCAGCGTGTCCAGGGAGGGATGCGGGTCGAGCGTCAGCACGGGCGGACTCTACGCCACGGGCCACGCGCGGGCATCCGCTCCGGCGCACCGTGAAGTGCCGCCGCCAGCGTCCGCTCTGGCGCACCGCGAGGAGGCGCCGCCGGCGTCCGCTCCACGAAGTCGGGAGGAGTCGCCGCCAGCATGCGCTCCGCGAAGTGGCGAAGGGTCACGGCCTGCATCTGCTCCGGAGCACCGTGAAGTGCCGCCACCGCCATCCGCTCTGCGAAACAGCGAAGTGTCTCCCTTCGCGCATCGGCGACGTGGGTGCGGGCTCGTCTTCATGCGCGTGCTAGCGTGCGCACCTTCCAGTCGTTTCGTGGACGGCCCGCTCGTGCGCGACGCGGGCGAGGAGGGCAAGCGATGGGAGACGCGAACCAGCGGACGATGCGGGCGGCGCGCTTCGACACGGTGGCGAAGACGCTGACGGTGACGGACGTGCCCATCCCCAAGCCCGGGCCCGGCGAGGTCCGGGTGAAGGTGAAGGCGTGCGGCATCTGCCTGTCGGATGCGCACCTCATCGACGGCTCGCTGCCGTCACCCCTGCCCGTGGTGACGCCGGGGCACGAGTCGGCCGGTGTCATCGACGAGGTGGGCATCGGCGTGCCGCGCTGGAAGCCGGGCACGCGCGTGGCCATCGCGGGCGGCAAGCCCTGTGGCCGCTGCGCGAAGTGCTCCAACGGCCAGCCCCAGGAGTGCCTGGACTTCCTCATCATGGGCTTCCACTACGACGGCGCGTGGGCCGAGTACGTCGTGGTGCCGTACCACGCGCTGGTGGAGGTGCCGGAGGCGCTGCCCTTCGAACAGGCCGCCATCCTCGCGGACGCGGTGGCCACGCCCTACGCGGGCCTCGTGGACCGGGCGGGGCTGCGGCCCGCGCAGTCCGTGGGCCTGTGGGGCATCGGCGGGCTCGGGGTGCACGCGGTGCAGATCGCCCGCATGCTGGGCGCGGCGCCCATCCTCGCCTTCGACACCAACGAGGCGGCGCGCGCGCGGGCGCTGGAGTTCGGCGCGGACGTGGCCCTGGACCCCCGCGCCCCGGACGTGCGCGACCAGATACTGAAGCACACCAACGGCCTGGGCCTGGACGTGGCCGTGGACCTGGTGGGCGCGAACGTGGTGCTCGCCCAGGCCGCCAAGAGCCTGGGGCGCTTCGGCAAGGCGGTGATGGTGGGCCTGTCGCCGGAGCCCATCCAACTGGGCCCGGGCTCCGTCTTCGGCGTGCGCTCCCAGGAGCTGCTCGGCCACCTGGGCTACGAGAAGAAGCACCTGGACCAGCTCGTGCGGCTGGTGGGCACGAAGCGGCTGGACGTGTCCCGGTCGGTGAGCGCGACGCTGCCCCTGGAGGACGTGGCCAAGGGGGTGGAGCGGCTGGTGAAGAAGGAGGGCAACCCCATCCGGCTGGTCGTCGTCCCCTGAGCGTGGGAGGGGGTGGGAGCGGCTCTTTCCCGTGCCGCCGGCCTGACGACCCCCCGTCGGGCCGGCTCCGGGCATGAGAACCCGCGTCTTGCGGGTTCGGAAGAGTCCTCCCCGGGCGGCCCTCGTGGCATAAGGACGCCGCGCCCGCTTCCCGGGCCCCCCTACGCACATGATTCGTCTCGACAACATCAGCAAGCAGCACGGCCAGCAGATTCTCTTCATCGAGGCCTCGGCCGCCCTCCACAAGGGGGAGAAGGTGGGCCTCGTGGGGCCCAACGGGGCCGGCAAGTCGACGCTGTTCCGGATGATCACCAACCAGGAGCACCCGGACGAGGGCCAGGTGGCCGTCGACCGGGGCGTCACCATCGGCTACTTCAGCCAGGACGTCGGTGAGATGGCGGGGCGCAGCGCCGTCTCCGAGGTCATGGATGGCGCCGGCCCGGTGAGCGTGGTGGCGGCCGAGCTCAAGGAACTCGAGGCGGCCATGGCGGACCCGGACAAGGCGGACGAGATGGAGAAGCTCGTCGAGCGCTACGGCCTGGTGCAGGGGCGCTTCGAGGAGCTGGGCGGGTACGCCCTGGAGGGCCGGGCGCGGGAGATCCTCGCGGGCCTGGGCTTCTCCGAGGAGATGATGGACGGCGACGTGGGCGCGCTGTCCGGCGGTTGGAAGATGCGCGTGGCGCTGGCCCGCATCCTCCTGATGCGTCCGGACGCGATGCTGCTCGACGAGCCCTCCAACCACCTGGACCTGGAGAGCCTCATCTGGCTGGAGGGCTTCCTCAAGGGGTACGAGGGCGCGCTCCTGATGACCTCGCACGACCGCGAGTTCATGAACCGCATCGTCACCAAGATGGTGGAGATCGACGGCGGCACGCTGACGACCTACTCCGGCAACTACGAGTTCTACGAGCAGCAGCGCGCGCAGAACGAGAAGCAGCAGCAGGCGCAGTACGAGCGCCAGCAAGCCATGCTCGCCAAGGAGCTGAAGTTCATCGAGCGCTTCAAGGCCCGCGCGTCCCACGCGGCGCAGGTGCAGAGCCGCGTGAAGAAGCTGGAGAAGATCGAACGCGTGGAGCCGCCCAAGCGCCGCCAGACGGTGCTGTTCGAGTTCCAGCCCGCGCCGCGCTCGGGTGACGACGTGGTGAGCCTGAAGGCGGTGCACAAGGCCTACGGCAAGCGGCGCATCTACGAGGGCATGGACTTCCTCGTCCGGCGCGGCGAGCGCTGGTGCATCATGGGCGTCAACGGCGCGGGCAAGTCCACGCTGCTCAAGCTGGTGGTGGGCGCGACGGAGCCGGACAACGGCTCGGTGACGATGGGCGGCAGCGTGAAGCTGGGCTACTTCGCCCAGCACGCCATGGACCTGCTGGACGGCGAGCGCACCGTGTTCCAGTCGCTGGAGGACGCGTTCCCCCGCGCGGGCCAGGGCTCGCTGCGCGCGCTGGCGGGCTGCTTCGGCTTCTCCGGTGACGAGGTGGAGAAGAAGTGCCGCGTGCTGTCCGGAGGCGAGAAGGCCCGCCTCGTCATGGCGAAGATGCTCTTCGACCCGCCCAACTTCCTGGTCCTGGACGAGCCCACCAACCACCTGGACATGGCGACGAAGGAGATGCTCATCACCGCCCTGTCCCAGTACGAGGGGACGATGTTGTTCGTCTCCCACGACCGTCACTTCCTGGGCGCGCTCTCCAACCGCGTGCTGGAGCTGACGCCGGACGGCATCCACCAGTACGGCGGCGGCTACACCGAGTACGTCGCGCGCACCGGCCACGAGGCCCCGGGCCTGCGCAGCTGAGCCGCCCCGGGCGAGCCCCGGGACACCGTGACTCACGGGTGTCCCGGGAGGCCACCGCCCGGCTTCAGTCGAGGAAGTAGTCGGGCATCAGCTCCGCGCCCTTCTCCACCGCGTACGGCTCGAAGTCGGTGACGCCGCGTGAGCGCAGCAGGTCCTCGTCGATGAAGAACTGGCCCGTCACCTCGCGGCTGTTGCTCGTGAGGATGGCGTGCGCGGCGTCCGCCATGATGTCCGGGGTGCGGCAGCCGCGGGCGGCCTCCTGACCGCCAATCATGGCCATCGCCGCCGTCCAGATGGTGGTGCGGGGCCAGAGCGCGTTCACCGCAACGCCCGGGTCCTTGAACTCGGCGGCCATGCCGAGCACGCACATGCTCATCCCGTACTTCGCCATGGTGTAGGCGACGTGGTTCGAGAACCACTTCGGGTCCAGGCTCAGCGGCGGTGACAGGTTGAGGATGTGCGGGTTCGCCGCGCGCAGCAGGTGCGGCAGGCACGCCTGGGACGTGGCGTAGGTGCCGCGCGCGTTGACCTGGTTCATCAGGTCGTACTTCTTCATGGGCGTCTCGAGCGTGCCGGTGAGGCTGATGGCGCTCGCGTTGTTCACGCAGATGTCGATGCCGCCGAACCTCGCCACCGCCTGCTCGACGGCGGCGGAAATCTGGTCCTCGTAGCGGATGTCGACCATCAGCGGGAGTGCCTGGCCTCCCGCCTTCTCGATGTCCTCCGCCGCGCTGTGGATGGTGCCGGGCAGCTTGGGGTGCGGCTCGGACGTCTTCGCGGCGATGACGATGTTCGCCCCGTCGCGCGCGGCGCGCAGCGCGATGGCCTTGCCGATGCCCCGGCTCGCGCCGGTGATGAACAGCGTCTTGCCTCGCAGGGTGCTCAAGGTTGCCTCGTGGGTGGCGGTGGAGCGGGACGTCACGCGGCCCCGCTGATGTCCTCGTAGTGCCTTTCGTACCGCTGGCGGAGGACGAACTTCTGGGCCTTGCCGGTGCTCGTCTGCGGCATGGCGTCCAGCAGGATGACGGACTTGGGCACCTCGAAGCCTCCGAGGTGCTGGCGGCAGTGGGCGACGAGCTCCGCGGGCGTCGCCGAGGCGCCGGGCTTGAGCACGACGAAGCCGGTGACGGCCTCCGCCCAGCGCGCGTGGGGCAGGCCCACCACGGCGACCTGGAGGATGGCGGGGTGGCGCAGCAGGACCTCCTCGACCTTGATGGAGGGGACGTTCTCCCCGCCGGTCTTGATCATGTCCTTCTTGCGGTCCACGAAGAGCAGCTGGCCGTCGGCGTCGAACATGCCCAGGTCGCCGGTGTGGTGCCAGCCGAACGCGCGGGCCTTCTCCGTGGCCTCCGGGTCCTTGAAGTAGCCGAGCATGACGTTCGGCCCCCGGTGGACGATTTCGCCCACCTCGCCGCGTCCGAGCAGCCGGCCCTCGTCGTCCATGATGGCCGTCTCGTTCGTCACCACCGAGTCACCCCAGTACGAACCGAAGCGCTTGAGCTGCTGCTCCGGCTTGAACATGGTGGTGGCCGGGTACATCTCCGTCTGGCCGGACGCGAGCGCGAAGCCGCCGGGACAGAACTTCTCGAGCAGCTCCACGAGCAGCGTCCGCGCCATGGGCGCCATGACGTACAGACACAGCCGCAGGCTGGAGAGGTTCGTCGTCGCGCGGGCGGGGTGCGCGAGCATGGCGCCGTACATGATGGGCAGGCCCAGCAGGAAGCTGATGCCGCGCCGCTCGACGGTCTCCAGCATGGCGCCCGGCTCGAACACGCGCCGCACGACCACCGTCCCGCCCGCCAGCAGGAACGTCAGGGAGACGGCGTGCTGCGCGCAGTGGAACATGGGCAGCACGCAGATCGTCGAGTCCCCCGGCCGCATCCCCAGCTCGAACAGGTTGCCCACCAGCGCCGAGTGCACGGACGCGTGCGAGTGCATCACGCCCTTCTGCTGCCCGGTGGTGCCGCTGGTGTACATGATTTGAGCCATCGCGTGGCTCGGCAGGTCCAGCTCCGGCGGGGTGGCGTGCTGGCCGCGCAGCGTGTCCAGGAACGCCGTCGTGTCCCCTCCCGGCGCCGCCTGTCCCTCGGGGACGCAGACGATGACGCGCAGGCCCAGCGCGTCGACCATGGCCCGCAGGTCGGCGCGGGCGAGGAACTCCGCGTCGATGACGAGGTGGGTCGCCTCCGCGTGCTCCAGGATGTAGCGGGTGGCGGCCACGGACAGGCCCGTGTTGATGGGGACCCAGACGAGGCCCGCCTTGTAGATGCCGAGGAAGGCGGTGACCATCTGCGCCGAGTTGCCGCAGAACATGGCGACGCGCGCGCCCGGGGGCAGGCCTTGCGCGAGCAGGTAGTGGGCGAACGCGTTCGCGCGCCGCTCCAGCTCCGCGAACGTCAGCTCCAGCTCGCCGTCGACGAGCGCGACGCGCTCCGGCCAGCGCAGGGCCGACCGGCGGATGGCGTCTCCCAGCAGGACTCGGCTGATGCGCGGGTAGTGCGCGTCGTGGGTCGCGGACATGGCGTGCTCCTCTCCGCCCGGGGGGCGCGTGGGTGTGGTTGCGTGGTGTCCCCCCGTTGGAATCGAGCGCCGCCGGCCGCTAGCCGCGCGACTTGCGGGGCAGGGTGCCCATGGCCTTGCTGATGATGCCCAGCATGACCTCGTCGGCGCCGCCGCCGATGGAGCCCAGGCGCAGGTCGCGGTGCGCGCGCGCCAGCGGGTTGTCCCAGGTGAAGCCCATGCCGCCCCAGTACTGGAGGCAGCCGTCCACCAGCTCGCGCGCGAGCCGGCCCGACTTCAGCTTGCACATGGAGGCGAGCTTCACGACCTCCGGGTCGTCCTTGTCCGCCACGTACAGGTCCACGGTGCGGTAGATGAGCGCGCGCAGCGCCTCCACCTCCGTCTGCAGCTCCGCCAGCCGGAAGTGCACGGACTGGTTGTCCAGGATGGACTGGCCGAACGCCTTGCGCTGCCGCGTGTACTCCGCCGTCTGCGCGATGAGCCGGTCGAAGGTGACCAGGGTGCTGGCGGAGACGAACAGCCGCTCCTCCTGGAACTGCTGCATCTGCATGGCGAAGCCGCGCCCCTCCTCGCCGACGCGGAAGCGCGCGGGCACGCGCACGCCGTCGAAGAACAGCTGCGCCGTGTCCGACGCCCACATGCCCAGCTTGCGAATCTTCGAGCGGGTGATGCCCGGCCGGTCCAGGGGCACGATGATGAGCGACTTGTTCGCGTGCGCCGGGCCCTCGCCCGTGTTGGCGAGCAGGCACACCCAGTCCGCCTGCATGCCGTTGGTTATCCACATCTTGCTGCCGTCGATGACGTAGTCGTCGCCGTCGCGGCGCGCCGTCGTCGTCACCGACGCCACGTCGGAGCCCGCGCCCGGCTCGCTCACCGCGATGGAGCACACGCGCTCGCCCGACAGCGTCGGCGCGAGGAACTCCCGCCGCAGCTCGTCACTGCCGAAGCGCGCCAGCGCCGGCGTGGCCATGTCCGTCACCACGCCGATGGCCATGGGCAGCGCCCCACACGTGCAGTGGCCCAGCTCCTCCGCGAAGGCCACGGAGAACGACGCGTCCAGCCCCAGCCCGCCGAACTCCGGCGGCTTGGTGATGCCCAGCAGCCCCAGCTCGCCCAGCTTCTTGAAGACCTCTTTCGCCGGGAAGATTTCGGCCGCCTCCCACGCGTCCACGTGCGGGTTGAGCTCCTGCTCGACGAACTTGCGGACCGTCTGGCGGATGGCGCGGTGTTCCTGGGTCTGCTGCATGGCTCGTCCTCGGTGCGCTCGCCGCGCGGGCGAAGGGTCAGGAAGGCAGTCCTGGCTCCGCGACGTGGCGCGCGAGCGACTCGCGCGGGGTCCACGCCAGGGGCGAAGCCGGGATGCGGTGCGTCAATCTCGGGAGGTGTTCGCCGGGGAGGTTGGAGGTCTTGCCGGGACTCAGCAATCGAACGTCCATCACACCTCTCACGACGAGGAGTGGAGAGTCTGGGAGTGCCGGGCAAAAAAAGCAAGCATGATTGCTTGTTTTGGACCCGAGGCGAAGCGGCCCCACCTCGTGGGGGCCGCGCGCTCGCGCTCAGCCGAACAGGCGGCTGGCCAGGCGAGCCAGCTTCTGGGCCTTGCCGGTGTACGGGGGGAAGAACAGGTGGGCGAGCGACGTGCGGCCCTGGCGCAGCACGGCGCGTTCGTGGCTGAACGCCCGGAAGCCCGCCTCGCCGTGGTAGGCGCCCTGGCCGCTCGCCCCGACGCCGCCAAAGGGCAGGTGGGGGTTCACGTTGTGCAGCACCACGGTGTTGACGCACGAGCCGCCCGCGCTCGTCTCCCGGAGCAGCCGCTCCACCGTCGCCTCGTCCTTGCTGAAGACGTAGAGCGCCAGCGGCTTGTCGCCCGCGCGCAGGTGCGCGACGACGTCGTCGAGCGACGGGTAGCGCAGCACCGGCAGCACCGGGCCGAAGATCTCCTCCTCCATGATGGGGGCGTCCGGCGTCACGTCCGCCAGCACCGTGGGCGCGATGAAGCGCGTCTCCGCGTCCGCGCCGCCGCCGGCCACCACGCGGGCCCCCGCGGCCACCGTCCGGTCCAGCAGGCCGCGCACGCGCGAGAAGGCGCCGTCATCCACCATGCGGCAGAAGTCGGGGCTCGCCCGGCGCGCCTCCTCGGTGCGGCCGTAGAAGCGCTCCAGCGCGGCCTTCAGCGCGGCGAGCAGCGCCTCCTCGCGCGACTCGTGCACCCAGACGTGGTCCGGGGCGATGCACGTCTGACCGCCGTTGAGGAACTTGCCCCAGGTGATGCGCTCGGCGGCGGCCTCCACGTCCGCGGTCGCGTCCACCACCACCGGCGACTTGCCGCCCAGCTCCAGCGTCACGCTGGCCAGGTGCTTCGCCGCGGCCTCCATCACCCGGCGCCCCACGCGCGGGCCGCCGGTGAAGAAGAAGTGGTCGAACGGCAGCCGCAGCAGCGCCTCGCCCACCTCCGCGCCGCCCTCCACCAGCGCGACCTCGTCGTCGGGGAAGGCGTCGCGCACCAGCTCCGCCAGGAAGCGCGCGGTGTGCGGCGTCTTCTCGCTGGGCTTGCACAGCACGGTGTTGCCCGCGGCCACCGCGGCGATGAGCGGCGTCACCAGCAGGTTGAAGGGGTAGTTCCACGGGGCCAGCACCAGCACCGTGCCCCGGGGTTCGGCGCGCACGTGGCTGGCGGTCCCCGCGAGCATCAACGGCGTCGGCACCTTGCGCGGCTTCATCCACACCTTGAGGTGCTTGCGCACGTGCTCCAGCTCCAGGAGCACCGGCAGCACCTCCGTGGCCTCCACCTCCGCGCGGGGCTTGCGGAAGTCCGCGTGGAGGGCGTCCGCCAGCGCCTCGCGCCGCTCGAGGATGAGCGCCTTGAGCTTCTCCAGCCGCGCCAGCCGCTCGCCCGGGCCTCGCCGCGCCACGTCCCAGCGCCGGGCCCGCAGGCGGTCGAACGCCTCCCGCAGGCCCCTGGGGACCAGCTCCTCCTCCAGCTTCACCACGCGCATCCCGGGTCCTCCTCCGGCGGTGTCGTCCTGCCTATTCCAACAGCCGGCTGGCGCGGGAGGCCCATTCCTGCGCCTTCCCGCGGTACGGGGGGAAGAACACCGCGGCCAGCGACTTCATCCATTGGACCGACACGGCCCGCTCGTGGCTGAAGGTCCGGAATCCATAAATGCCGTGGTAGTTGCCCAGGCCACTCATGCCCACTCCGCCGAAGGGCAGGTTGGGGTTGGCCACGTGGATGAGGACGTTGTTCACCACCGCCCCGCCGGAGGTGGTGTTGCGGAACACGTCCTCGATGGCCCGCTTGTCCTGGCTGAAGACGTACATGGCCAGCGGCTTGTCGCCGCGCTGGACGTGCTCGTAGACCTCCGCGCGGGAGCGGAAGGTCATCACCGGCAGCACCGGACCGAAGATTTCCCCCTCCATCACCGCCATGTCCGGCGTCACGCCCGTGAGCACGGTGGGCGCCAGGTAGCGCGAGGGCCCGTCCGCCAGCCCGCCGACCTCCACCTTCGCCCCCGCCGCCACGGAGCGGTCCACCAGGTCCTTCACGCGCCGCCACGCCGCGGCGTCCACCAGCCGCGAGAAGTCCGGGCTGGCCTGCCGCTCCGCCTCCGTCCCGCCATAGAAGCGGGTGATGACCGCCTTGAGCGCATCCACGAACGCCTGGGCGCGCGACTCGTGCACGAAGACGTAGTCGGGCGCCACGCACGTCTGGCCGCCGTTGATGAACTTGCCCCACGCCAGCCGCTCCGCCGCCGCGACCACGTCCGCCGACTCGTCGATGATGACGGGCGACTTGCCGCCCAGCTCCAGCGTCACGCTGGCCAGGTGTCTCGCCGCCGCCTCCATCACCTTGCGGCCGATGCGCGGGTTGCCCGTGAAGAAGAAGTGGTCGAAGGGCAGCTCCAGCAGCGCCTCCGCCGTCTCCGCGCCGCCCTCGAACAGCGCCACCTCGTTCTCCGGGAAGACGTCGCGCAGCAGCCGGGCCAGGAAGCGCGAGGTGTGCGGCGTCTTCTCGCTGGGTTTACACATCACCGTGTTGCCCGCGGCGATGGCCGCGATGAGCGGCGCCACCAGCAGGTGGAAGGGATAGTTCCAGGGCGCCAGGATGAGCACCACGCCGCGCGCCTCGTAGCGCACGTGCGCGGACGAGCCGGCGAGCAGGAGGGGCGTGCCCACGCGCGTGGGCTTCATCCACGACTTGAGGTGCTTCACCGTGTGGTTCAGCTCCTCCAGCGTGGGGTGTACCTCCGTCAGCTCCACCTCCAGCGCGGGCTTGCGGAAGTCCTGGTGGATGGCCTCGGCCAGCTCGTCGCGGCGGGCGATGATGGCCTCGCGCAGCTTCTTGAGCCGGGCGATGCGCTCCGCGGCGGTGGTGCGCGACATCGTCCAGCGGTGCGCGCGCTGGGCCTGGAACACCGAGAGGATGCGCGACGCTTCGAGGGACGGCTTCGAGTCGACGGCGGCTGCGGCGGGGACGGCCTCCAGCATGGTGGGCTCCTGGGTTCGGATGCTGCGTGTTCAGCGGGCCTCGAGCCCGCGCAAGAGGGTGGTGAGCGCCTGGGTCAGCTCGGCCGTGAAGTCGATGCGCAGGGGCGCCATGTGCGGCGCGGCGAGCACCGCGCGCGCCACGGGGGCCACGTCCGCCATCTGCCGCAGCCCCGTCACCAGCGCGTGCAGGTGGAGCAGCAGCCGGGGGCCCTCGCCCGGGCGCAGGAACGGCACGAGCGCCTCCAGCGTCGCGCCGATGCGCGCCATGGCCTCCAGCAGCCGCTCCTTGAAGCGCCGGGTCTGCTCCTCGGTGACGTTCTGCTCGAGCACCGTCTGGAGCATCGCCAACAGGCGCGTCAGCGGCAGCTCGCCGGACAACGACTGGGCCACCTCGCGCGCCAGCCGGGGCCCCGTCCACGGCGCGTCTCCCGCCTGGAGCAGCCGCCCCTCCAGCCGCTCGAACCACGCGAACAGCAGGTCCTCCAGCAGCGCCAGGAACAGCGCCTCCTTCGTCGGGAAGTAGAGGAACACCGTCCCCTTCGCCAGCCCCGCCCGCTCCGCCACGTCCGCCATCTTCACCGCGCCGTAGGACGTCTCCTGGTACAGCCCGAGCGCCTCCGACAGCAGCCGCCGCCGGCGCGCCTCCTTGTCCTCGTCCCGCAGCGCCCGCCTCGGCGCCTCCCGCCCCGCCCTCGGCTCCGTGTCGCTCACCATGCGGTCTGCGTAGGTGACCGGAGGTCATTTCGTCAAGTGACCCCAGGTCAGTTCCGGAAGGGGTGGGGTGTTTGTAGGTGGGTGTGTTGATGTGGGATGTTTGTGGACATGCGTCCCATCCAGGCGGAGTTGTTGTCCGGAAGCGCGCTGTACCGGGAGGTGGTGCTGGAGAAGCTGGTGAACGCGCGCGAGTCGGTGTGGCTGGCCACGGCGAACGTGAAGGCGATGTACGTGGAGTCGAAGGGGCGCTTCGTGCCGCTGGTGGAGGTGTTGGACGCGCTGGCGGCGCGGGGCGTGTCGCTGCGGCTGCTGCACGCGGAGCTGCCGAGCCGTCCGTTCCGCGCGGCCTTCGACGCGAGGGCCCGGCTGGTGTCGGGTGGGCTCGAGCTGAAGGTGTGCCCGCGCGTGCACTTCAAGGCGGTGCTGGTGGACGGGGCCTGGGTGTACCTGGGAAGCGCCAACCTCACGGGGGCGGGGCTGGGGGCGAAGGCGGACGGGGCGCGCAACTTCGAGCTGGGCTTCGCCACGGAGGACTTCGACGTCATCGACCGGGTGACGGCGCTCTACGAGGCGGTGTGGAGCGGGGCGGAGTGCCGGGGATGCAGGTTGCGTTCGGTGTGCCCGGACCCCATCGGGCCCTTGCCCGCCCGGCCCCCGAAGGTGCGAAGTTCGCGCCGCGCCGCGCGGCTGGGAAGGGCCCGCCGGCTCGAACGCCCCACCTTGGAGTCACACCGCCGATGATGAAGCTCTTCTTCGCCGCGAATACCCGGGCCACCCGTCCCCGCTGGATGCTGGAGGAACTGGGCGTGCCCTACGAGCTGGTCCCGGTCGACCTGCCGAGCCGTGAGCACAAGCAGCCGGACTACCTGCGCATCCACCCCATGGGCTCGTTGCCCGCGCTCGAGGACGACGGCCACCCGATGTTCGAGTCGGCGGCCATCCTGATGCACGTGGCGGACAAGTATCCGGAGAAGGGCCTGGCCCCGGCGCCCGCTACCCCCGAGCGCGCCGAGTATTATCAATGGTTGATGTTCTGCATGGCCACGATGGAGCCGCCGCTGTCCGCCTACTCGGCGCACAACCTCTTCCTGCCGGAGCTCGAGCGCGTCCCGGCCGAGGCGGAGCGGGGGCGCAAGCGCTTCACCGACATCGCCCGGATGCTGGAGGAGCGGCTCCAGGGGCGTGAGTTCCTCGTCGGCGGGCGCTTCACGGCCGCGGACGTGGTGATGGCCTCCATCCTCCACTGGGCCCAGGGCATGGGGCTGCTCGCGTCCTTCCCGACGCTGGGCGAGTACACACAGCGGCAGCTGGCTCGGCCCGCCGCCCGTCGGGCGCTCCAGGCCTAGCGGGGGAGGAGTCATGCCCCCGTTCGGCAGCGTCACCGGCTCGGGCGCCTTGGCGAGCCAGCCGCATGTCGGGTTGAAGCGCCGGGGCTTCATCGTCTCGGCGGGGGTCGTCCTGCTGTCGGTGGTGACGCAGCCGTTGATCTTCGGCCGCTTCGTGCCCGAGGCGGTGCTCGTGCACGTGGGCTGGTCCGTGATGCTGCTGGCCATGGCCCTGGTGATGCGACGCTGGGGGATGTCCATCCAGCGCGCGAGCACCATCTCCGGCGTGCTCAGCCTCGGCGCGCTCGCGCTGGACATCCTGTTCACCGGGGGGCTGTCGAGCCCGCTGTTCCCGCTGCTGTTCGCCCTGCCGCTCATCGTGGGCGTCTTCACGCCCGGAGACCTGGTGACGGTGTGGGCCATCGTCCTGCTCACGCTGGTGGGCGTGGTGGGCGCGGCGTGGCTGGCGGACGGGTCGCCCCACCGGATAACGGGCGAGGTCACCGTCTTCCTCTTCATGGCGTGGGTGGCCATCTACGGCGGGAAGATGTACCGCCGCATGCGCCTGACCGAATGCGAGGCGGGGCGCGAGCGGCTGGCGGCGCTGGAGCGGCTGGCGCGCAGCGAGCGGCTGCGCGCCGAGGCCGAGCGCAGCCACGCGGAGACGGAGCGGCTGGCGCTGATGGGCCGGCTGGCCGCGGGCGTGGCGCACGAGGTGAACAACCCGCTGGCCTACGTGAAGTCCAACCTGCACTTCCTGACGGAGGTGGTGAGGGAGGGCTCGCCGGACCTGGAGGAGTGCCAGCGCGTGCTCGACGAGACGGGGCAGGGCGTGCTGCGCATCCAGCAGATCGTCACCGACCTGCGCCGCTTCTCCCGGGAGACGTCGGATGGGGAGGAGCACTGCTCGGTGGAAGAGGCGCTGAGCGAGGCGGAGCGGCTGGCGTCCGTGCGGCTGCGCAGCCTGTGCCGCGTGGTGCGCGAGGTGGCCGAGGACGTGCCGCGCGTGCGGCTGAGCCAGCGGCACCTGGTGCAGGTGGTGGTGAACCTGCTGCTCAACGCGGCGGACGCGCTCGACGCGCTCGAGGCCCAGCCCGAGGCGCGCCGCCAGCTGTGCCTCGTCACGCTGCGCGCCCGGCGGGAGCCGGGGGGCGTGTTGCTGGAGGTGGAGGACAACGGCCCGGGGATTCCCGACGGCGTCCTGCCGCGCTTGTTCGAGCCCTTCTTCACCACCAAGGCCCCGGGGAAGGGCACGGGCCTGGGGCTGGCCCTGTGTCGCGAGTACCTGGCGCGCGTGGGCGGCTCGCTGTCCGCGGAGAACCGGCCGGAGGGCGGGGCGCGCTTCGTGCTGCACCTGCCGGAGGCGGCCTCGAGCTGAGGCGCTACGCGCCGGAGGCGCTGCTGCCGCCACCCGGTGGCCCCTCGTCCGCGGCGCCGACCCCGCGGGGCTCGGAGGACGGCTCCTCCGTTTCGGGCTCTCCACCGGCGCGCCCCTGCTGACGCTCACGCCACGCGCTGGGGGACTCGCCCACCAGCTTGCGGAACAGGCTGCTGAAGTGCTGCAGCGACGCGCAGCCCACCTCCACCGCCACGGCGGTGAGCTTCATGTCCGTCTCCAGCAGCAGCGACTGCGCCATGCGCACCTGCACGGCGTTGAGCTCCGCCTGGAACGACGTGCCCGCGTCCTTCAGCCGGCGCTGGAGCGTGCGCTCGGACATGCCCATCTCCCGGGCCACGTCCGACAGGTTGATGTCCGGCAGCTTGCCCTTCATCGCCTGGTGCAGCTCGCGCAAGAGCGGCGACTGGCCCGTGGCCTCCGCCACCAGCTCGTTGAGCCGGGACAGGAGCGGCGCCGCCGTCGCCTCCGGCTGGCCCAGCCACGCCAGGGCCACCGCTGGGTCCGTGAACACCTTGCTCGGGTAGGCGCCCGTCAGCAGCGTGTAGAAGCCTCCCACCACCGCGCCCGCCACGCCCTCCGGCCGCACCAGCGCCTGCCGCTGCACGGACGTGCTGAAGGACTTCTCCCGCGTCTGCATGTACTTCACCAGCACCGCGAACGCCGCCGGGTCCGCCGCCTCCAGCCGGCGCGCGTCCACCAGCGAGGCATGCGGCGCCGCGGGAGCCAGCTCCACGTCGAGCACGTTCACCAGCCGGCGCACGTGCGCCTCGCCCGGACGACCCCACAGGACGAAGCCGCACAGGTCCGCCGTGGCGTACCAATGCAGGAACCCCTCCCCGACTAGATAACGGCCGAGGGGGTCCCGGAAGTAATCGTCGACGCCGTCTGCCGATCGCACGGCTCGGCAGAATAGCGCTTCGCCACCTTGGCCACCCACAAGGGATTGATGGGGGACAGGGAAGTCACCAGCTCTGGACGGACCCATGCCTTGTCGGCCAGCGCTTGGGTCGCCTCCGGCAGCTCCCGCCAGGGCAGCTGGGGCTTCAGGTGGTGGGCCTGGTGATAACCTGCATTGAAAAAGAACAGGTTGTACAGACGGGAAGTGGACGTCGTGCCCAGGGAGGCCCGCTGGGAGGCATCCGTTTCGAAGTGGGCGGCCAGGTTGAGCCAGTGGATGCAGACCTGTCCCACCAGCAACACTCCCCACCAGGCCAGCCCCAGGGCGGGCCGCCAGAGGATGAGCGCCAGCACCGCGCCGTCCACCAGCAGGAAGTCGAAGGCCAGCTCCGCGCGCTGGTTGCGCTTCGTCGCCCAGCGCCACACGTTGCCCACCGCCTCGAAGGGCCAGAACCACGGCGTCAGCGCCGAGCGCAGGCAGTAGCGCGCCACGCCCTCGCCGGGACGCCGCACGCCCCAGTCCCCCGGACCGTCGTTGTACCGGTGGTGGTTGAAGTGGTGGATGTAGTAGCCGCGGTAGGGAAAGCCGCAGGCCATGCCGAGCGTGCGCGACACGACCCAGTGCGCCAGCCGGGGCCGCGCCATGGAGACGTGCATGTGGTTGTGCAGCACGGCGTAGTTCCAGAACAGGACGGCCCAGCCGAGGATGCACATCCCCACGCGGCCCCAGATGTCCAGCACATCCCAGCTCCAGACGAAGGACGGGAACCACACCCACCACAGCGCGTGCACCGCGAGTTGGGGCAGGTCGAAGGCGGGGGCCGTCTGGGGGCGGTTCATGGCGGACGAGGGTAGGGCCGGCCATTTCCCGCCGCTTCATTCCATGCGCCAAGCGATTGCGAAATCACGCAACCGCGCGCGTGGGTTTCCCCTCTCGTCACGCGCCCGGGTCCACCTCCACCCGGCGCGTCCACTCCGCCCCCGCTCGCGGCGCCTCGCGCTGGCGCGACGCGAGGCCCGCGGTGTCGGTGTCGGTGTTCACGGCTCGAGGGCGTGCGCGACCTGCCCGAGCAGCCGCAGGCGCGGCGCGTCGAGCTTGCGCACGGTGCGCAACAGGCGGCGGACCTCGGGGCGCTCGCGGTACTCGGGCGGATCCTCGGCGAGCGCGGGCGCGCCTTCCACGCCCGCCATGCCGAGCAGCACGTCCGAGGAGCAGTTGAGGACCAGGCACAGCTTCCTCAACGTGCGGACGCTGGGCAGCATGTGGCCGCGCTCGAGTCGCCCGTAGACCTCGGTGGCGATACCCACGCGCTCGGCCACGTCGGCCTGGGTGAGCTCCAGCCGCTGCCGCGCCGCGCGAACTGCATTTCCAATGATGGTGGCCAGTCGTTGTTCCATGGCGTGCGGAAACCTGTCGGAAAGAGGGCTTCGCCCCCCGCGCTCTGGCGGAGAGGTTCCGGGGAGAAGTGACTTCGGGTTCGGTGCCTCGTGGAACACAGACTACGGGTGGGGTCTGACATTCAGGTGCATCCGGAAATGGTGTGTCGAAGCGGTCCGGGACGCGTGTCGGCGCGCGCCTCGCGGCGGCGGGTGTCGCGGGCTTCGCGCGGCGACACGCGTGGGGGCGCTCCGGGGCCTGGCGAAGACGGAGCACAATGGCGCGCGAGGCCGAGAATCCGGCGCGCGCGAGCCGGGCGCCACGTGCGCCGCGGTGGCGCCGCCGCGTGTCGGCGCGTGGGGGCCGACGGCGCCGCGCGTGGGTCCCGCGGGGGGCGCGGGAGGCGCCGGGTCGCGGACGTCCGGTGTTGGACGTCGTCCGTCGCTCGCCCGCACTCACGGTGGGTGCCCGGGCGCGGGAAGGCGGCGCGCCGGCGCGGGGGGCGGAGCGGGTCGCGAGCGCCCGGGGCCGAAAATTCGGCCCGCGCGCGGTTGTCAATGGCGCGTGGCCTGGTTCACGGAAAAGCCCTGGTGTTTCCGTGGTTTACGAAGGTGGGATGTCTGACGTAGGGTGGGCACCCCCCGGTGGGTCCGGGGGGCACCGCGCTGCCTCGCGGGGAGGGCCGTTGAGGTCGTGAGCGACGAGCGTCCGGACGCGCTGCTCAAGAGCGCGCTCGAAAAAATTGTCTACTTCGAGGCCCGCGCCGAGCAGCTGCTCAGCGAGCTGAACTCGACGCGCGAGGAGATGGAGCACCTCAAGCGCGAGCTGGCGGAGGCGCATCAGCGCGAGCTGGAGCTGCGCCGCGAGGTCGCGGAGCTGGAGGTGCGCGTCGGACGCGCGCAGGCCGAGCGCGAGGAGTCCGTGCGCCTGACGCAGGCGCTGCGCGGCGAGCGCAACCAGCTCATGGAGAAGCTGCTGGACGCCAGCCGGCTGCGCGCGTCGACGCAGGAGCGGGACGAAGAGGACGACGACCTGGGCTTCGACCTGGCCTCGTTCATCTCGCAGCTGCGCAGCGAGGCGCTCCTGCGCGGGGAATCCCCGCGCGTGATTCCCGCGGTGATGGTGCCCGCGCGGGGGCCGGCGGTGCCGCTGCCCGCCGAGCCCGCGAGGGCCTCCGCGACGCCCGAGCCGCCCGCGCCCACGCCGCTGCTGGAGCCGCTGCTGGAGGGGTTGTCGCCGGTGGCGCGCGAGGCGCAGCGCTTCCGGCAGGAGGGCCGGCTGGGGGTGAGCGCGGCGCAGCTCGCGGAGCTGTCGTCGTCGCATGGTGGCATCGGCACGCCCACGGACGAGACGCTGTTCGGGTTCTCGGTGCGGGAGCTGTCGGCGCCGGACTCGGCGGCCCGCGTGCGCGCCGCCGAGCGGCTGAAGGCGCTGGCCCAGCCCTCCGCGGCGCCCGCGCTGGCCAGCGCGCTGCACGCGGAGACGGACGCCACCGCGCAGGTGGCGCTGCTGCAGGCGTTCGCGGCGCTGTGCCGGGAAGAGGGCGCGCAGGTGGTGTCGCCGCTGCTGGCGTCGCCGGTGCCGGAGGTGCGCATCGCGGCGCTCAAGGCGCTGCTGACGCTGGCGCCCCGGGACGCGGCGCCGCACCTGGCGCAGGCGATGAAGGATCCGGACCGCTCGGTGCGCCGGCGCGCGTCGCTCCTGGCGCTGGGCCTCGAGGGCGAGACGGCGCGGCGGCTCGGCGAGGAGGCCATCCACGACGCCGACCCGGAGGTCCGCTCGCTGGCGGCGCTGGCGCTCGGCGCGGGCAGCGGCGAGAACGCGCGGACCCTGCTGCTCGACGCGCTCGGGGACCGCGAGCCGCGCGTGCGCAAGGCCGCCGCGCAGAGCCTGTCGCGCATCCTGGGGCAGGACGTCTCCTCCGTGGTGGACCTGGACGAGACCCACCGGCGCCGGGAGATTCGCCGGCTCGCGACGCTGCCCGTCCGTCCGGTCCGCGCGCGGCTGGAGGCGCCTCGCGCGGTGGTCGCCACCGTCTCCGTGCAGGCGCAGGCGCAGGCGACCTCCGCCTTCGCACAGGTCGCCGCCCCGTCGCCGCACGTGGCCCCGGTGGCGGTCTCGCACGAGGTCTCCGCGACGATGTCGGTCGGGGCCCCCGAGCTCGCGGTGGTGGGCGTGGCGGCTCGTGGCGCGGCGGGAGCCGCTGGGATGCAGGCGGGGCAGGGTGTCCCTCCCGCGGGTCCCCGGGCCTCGGCGCTCAGCGCCATGATGGGGGCCTCGGGCGCGTCCACGGCGCCGAACGGGGCCTCCGTGCGCGTCGCGTCCCACTCCGTGGCCGTGCCCTCCCAGGCGGCGCAGGGCGTGCCCGCCCATGGCGTCCGGGCGCTCCAGGGCGCCGTGCCGGTGGCGCCGGCGCCGCAAGGCGTGCCCGCCCGTGGCGCCCCGGTTCCTCCAGGCGGCGTCGCCCCGTCTGCTCCGGCGCCGCAAGGCGTGCCCGCCCGTGGCGCCCCGGTTCCTCCGGCCGCCGTCGCCCCGACTGCTCCGGCGCGGCAGGGCGTCCCCGCCGCCGTCCAGGCGCCTCCGGCCGCGGCGCGGCCCCCGTCCGAAGCGGTGGCTCCAGGCAGGGCGCAGCCCGCCCGGCTGTCCCCGGTGCAGGCCGCGCTGGTCGCGATGGGCGCGCCGCCGCCCCAGCCCGCCGTCGCCCGTCCCTCCGAGCCCGCGCGTCCCGCCCCGGGGCGCTCGCCGACCTCTCCCGTCGAGGCCCTGTGTGGGCAGATGCTCGCGGAGGTCCGCGTGGCGGTCCGAGGTCGCTCGCTCGCCGAGCTGACCGCCGCGCTGTCGGCCCCCGCGGAGCTCGCCCAGGAAGCACTCACCCTGTTGTCCGCCCGGGGGGCTGTGGTCCGAAGGGGGCACAAATACTTCGCCGCTTGAGGCAAGGTATCCGTCCCGCACGTCTTTCGAAGGGTCGTCCATGGAAGCGCCGACGTACAGCTCGAAGCAGGTGGCCGAGATGCTCGGCGTGTCTCCGAAGGCGATTCCGGAGGGCGCGAGGAAGGACCTCTACACCCCCGACGACGTCTGGGAGCTGCGCGCCACCCTGGACAAGTTCCCGGACAAGGTGGGCCACCGGCGCCAGCTGTTCCTGAACTTCAAGGGCGGCACCGGCAAGACGTCCCTGTCCACCTCCTACGCCTGGCGCCTGGCGGAGCTGGGCTACGCGGTCCTCCTCATCGACCTGGACAGCCAGGGCCACGCCACCAAGTGCCTGGGCTACGAGGGCGAGGAGTTCGAGAAGACGCTGCTCGACGTGCTGGTGCGCAAGACGCCCCTGGCCCAGGTCATCCAGAAGTCCTCCCTGCCCAACCTGGACTTCGTCCCGTCCAACCTGAGCATGTCCACGGTGGACCTCGCGCTGATGCCCATGGCCGGCCGCGAGTTCAAGCTGCGCAACGCCCTCAAGGACGTGGAGGCCCAGTACGACGTCGTCGTCTTCGACGCGCCCCCGTCCTTCGGCCTGCTCAACCTCAACGCGCTGATGGCGGCGAACGACTTGTTCGTCCCCGTGCTCGCGGACTTCCTCTCCTTCCACGGCCTCAAGCTGCTCTTCGAGACGGTGCAGAGCCTGGAGGAGGACCTGAATCACGTGCTCGACCACGTGTTCATCGTGGTCAACTCCTTCAACGCCACCTTCAAGCTGGCGAAGGAGGCGTTGGACGCGCTCCAGACGCACTACCCGGAGTTCCTGCTGCCGACCATCATCCGGCAGTGTACGAAGTTCGCCCAGGCCTCGAGCGAGGGCCGCCCCGTGTTCGTCGCGGACCCCACGTCCAAGGGCGCCACCGACATCCAGGCCATGATTGACAACGTCCTGCCCCGGCTGGTGGCCTCGGCCGCCGCCCAGAGCAAGAAGGGCACCCAGCAGGCCGGCTGAGAATCGCCATGAAGAAAGCCTTCGAACAGAACGTCTCCCGCGCCAAGCCGCGCCTCCGCCTGGGGGCGCTCACCGGCCTCGTCGACCCGGCCGCGCCCGCCGAACCGGAGGCCGCCGCCCCCGCGCCCGCCGCCGAGCCGGACCTGTCCGCGGAGGTCCGCGCCCGCATCGAGCGCTCGCGCGCCGCGCGCCCCACCGCCGCCGAGGCGATGGAGGCCGCGATTGGCGCCCGCGAGCCGGTGTTCACCGGGCAGCCCACCGTCGCGGAGGCCGCGCCCGTCACCTACGCGTCTTCCGAGCCGGAGGCCGCCGCGTTCGAGGACGCGCATCCCGGCGTCCCGGTCACCTTCGCCGCTCCCCCCGCCGTGGCGTTCCACCTGGACGGCGGGCATCCGCCGGAGGCGCCTGTCATGACGCAGGGCTCGTCGCTGCCGCACGTCACCGCCACCGTCGCCGAGCCGGTGGCCCGCGGCGAGGCACCGCAGACGGAGGTGGAGGTCCAGATGCCCGCGCCTCCGCGTGAGGAGGCCCTCGACTCCGAGGCCCGGCGCGAGCGGCTCAAGGCGCGCCTCAAGGCGGTGCGCGAGAATCCGCGCCCGGAGCCGCTGCCGGCCACCGTGGCCGAGGCGGGCCAGCGCGCCGTGGAGCGCATCACCCACCTCCAGGCGGAGCTGGTGAAGGTGAAGGCGCTCAACCTCTCCCTCACGCAGGACCTGGAGGTCGCGCGCCGTCAGGCGGAGAAGGCCACCGAGGAGGCCCGGCTGCGCATGGACGAGGCGCGCCGGCTGTCCACGGAGATGGAGGGCCGGGTGAAGCTCCTGGCCGACCTGGAGCGGGAGCTGGCGGCGCTGGAGGGCGAGCGCGACGAGGCGCTCCTGTCGCTCCAGGAGAACCGGCAGGCGCTCCAGGCCTCCGCCCGGGAGCACGAGGTGTTGCAGGAGGCGGTGGACCAGGGCAAGCAGGCCCTGGCGGACAGCCTCGCCGAGGAGGAGCGGCTCGCCGGTGAGCTGGAGTCCGCCAAGGACGAGGCCGCCTCGCTGCGCCGCGCGGTGGAGGCGCTCCAGGGCGAGCGCGACGTGCTGGCCCAGCAGGTGGCGTCGCTCACCGCCGAGCGCGCGGAGCTGCTCGAGGCGCGCAAGGCGCTGGAAGCCGTGCACCGCGCGCTGAGCCAGGCCGCCGCGCGCTGAGTCAGGCCGCCGTGCGCTGAGCGAAGCTTCCGCGCTGAGCCAGGCCGCCGCGCGCTGAGCGAGGCTGCCATGCGCTGAGCGAGGCCGCCGTGCGCCGAGCGAGGCCACTGCGCTGAGCCAGGCCGCCGCGCGCTGACGTCCTCGTGGTCCGCGGCGTCCCCCTTCGCGTGGGACGCCGCTCCACGGTCCGTTACTTCCCGTCCTTCGCGACGCCGGAGCTGACGCCGCGCACCGCGGCCACGAAGGTGGGCTCGAGCGGAGGGCTGCGCAGCCCCTCCAGGCTCAGCTCGGAGAACTCGCCGTCCTTCGCCCCCTTGAGCGTCGCGAGGTAGGCCACGAGCCGCTTGACGCGCTCCGCCTTCTTGGGGTGACGCGAGCCCACGGTGGTGACCTCCTCCGTCTTCGCCAGCAGCCTCCGGTAGTCCTCCGGGTCGTAGCCCGCGGAGACCATGAGCTGCACCGCCATCTCGTCCGCGGCGAACTCCATCTTCTGGTCATTGCCCTTGCTGAAGAAGCCCAGCGTCTTCTGCGCCGCCGAGTCGAGCAGGGCGGGGTCTCCGTCGAGGTCGAGCGTGCCGTCGCCCTTGGTCGCGGCGATGAGCCTCCCAGAGCCCGGGACGAGGGCATCCGAGTAGATGGCCGTCTCGCACAGGTCCACCTTGGCCTTGTTGTATTGCTGGATGGAGTGCTTGAGCACGACGTGGGCAATCTCGTGCGCCAGCGTGCCGGCCAGCTGCCCCTCGTTCTCGAGCTCCGCCAGCAGCGCGCGGGTGACGAAGATGTAGCCACCCGGCGCGGAGAGGGCGTTGACGCTCTTCGCGTCGTCGATGACGCCGAACGTCCACTCGAGCGTGGGGCGCTTGGACTGCGCCGCGAGGTTCTTGCCCACGAGGTTGACGTAGGTGTGGACACCCGCGTGGACCGGCGAGCCCTGTCCCCCCTCGGCGCGCGCCGCGAGCATCAGCCCGCCGCCCTCCTTGACCCACTCGATGGCCATCGCGCTGCCCAGCGCGTACTCCTCCGCCACCGTGGGGTCCACGTTGAGCTTCCCGCACGTCTGCTTCGCCCGCTGCGACGCCTGCGCCGTGGAGCCCAGCACCTTCACGCCGGTGCCCGCCAGGGTGGACGCGTCGAGCCCCTGACACGCCACCGTGAGCGCCGCGAGCCCCAGTCCGACGAACACGCCCCGGCGCGTCATGGCGACACCTTCTTCCGGCCCGTCGTGGACGTGGCCTTGTTGGAGGACTTCGCCGCGTCCTCGGGGCTCGCCCCCACCACGGCGAACAGGCCCGCCTTCTGGGCATGGGCGGCGACGGCGTTGGGCTTGATGGCTCCGGCCAGCTTCTCCAGCTCCTGGATCTCCGCCACCGCGCGGGCGTGGTCGGGGCTCTTGCTGTTGCCGTTCTGGATGGCGCCGGGGCTGAGGGCCTTCACCGCGGCGCCGCTCGCGACGAAGCCCGCGGGCGACACCTGCGTTCGCTCGCGGCTCTTGTCGTCGACGATGAGCTCCATGTTCGGCGGGGTGGTGGCCAGGTTCGACTGGAACACGACGCCCTTCTTGCCGGCCTTGGTGTGCACCTTGTGCCAGCGCTTCTCCTTCGCGTCGGCGCCGTCCCAGATGACCGTCTCTCCGGGTTGGAGGATGGCCACCACGTTCGCCGTGGGCAGGGCGCTCTCCATCACCCGCGTGTTCTTGGCCTTCACGTACAGCGCATCCCCCACCTTGGCGGCGGATGCGGCGCCCGGCAGCGCCAGCAGCATCGTCGCGGCGACCCAGGTCGCTCTCGTTCTCATGGCCATGGTGCTCCGACTCCTTTCACGTCACTTGTCCAGGTTCGCCACGCCGTCGAAGCCCGGCGGTGGCGCCTTGGCGTACTTGTGGCAACGCTCCAGCAGCGCCCGCGTGGGCCCATCCTCCGCGTCCTCCGCGTGGAGGGCCTCGAGCGCCGCCGCGGCCTCGTCGAAGCGCGCCTCGCGATAGAGAGCGAGCGCCGCGTGGTAGCGCTCCACCGTGGCGCGCTTGCGCGCGTCCAGGCCACCCTTGAGCGCCAGCAGCTCGTAGACGGTGACGGCCTCCGTCTTGCCGGCGACCCGCACCCGGTCCAGCTCGCGCACCTCGATGGCGTCCTTCGCCAGCTCGTACGTGCGGGGGCCAATCATGATGACGGAGCCATAGGCCTTGTTCGCGCCCTCGAGGCGCGCGGCCAGGTTCATCCCGTCGCCGATGGCCGTGTAGCTGAAGAGCTGCTCGCTGCCGAAGTTGCCCACGAAGTTCACCGCGGAGTTCACGCCGATGCGCGTGTAGACGTCCGGCAGGCCCTGCGCGCGGAACTCCTCGCGCAGCCGGTCCACCTCCGCCTTCGCCGCCAGCGCGCCCCGACAGGCGCGCAGGGCGTGGTCGTCCTGGCGCATGGGCGCGCCGAACAGGCACACCACCGCGTCGCCGATGTACTTGTCCAGGCACCCGCCCTCCTTCAGCAGCGCGCCGCTGACCCGCGTCAGGTACGTGTTGAGGATGCGGACCAGCTGGCGAGGGTCCTCCTTGAACCGCTCGCTGAACGTGGAGAAGCCTCGGATGTCGCTGAAGAAGGCGCTGATTTCGACGTTCTCGCCGTCGAGCCGGGGGAGCTGTCGCTGGGAAATCATCTGCTCCACCAGCTTGGGCTCCATGAAGCGGCTGAAGGCGGCGCGGATGAACTCCGTCTCCGCGTTGGCCACCAGGTGGTTGAAGGCCACGGCCGACACGCTGGCCAGCACGCCCGCCATGGCGGGCAAGGCCGTCAGCACGTGCGTGCCCGAGGCCAGCGACCGCCCCGTCACCCAGTGCATGCCCAGCATCAGCGCCAGCGGCCAGACGATTTCCAGCGGCAGCCACCGCGTCGTCATCAGCAGCACCACCGACACCAGGGCCACCAGCAGCGTCACGCCCAGGTCCACCGCCAGGGGCGCGCGGGTGATGAAGCGCCCGTTGCCCAGCAGCGTGTCCAGCACCGCCGCCTGCTTCATCACCCCGGGGACCTCGGCCTTGAAGGACGTGGCCTTGATGTCGCTCAGGCCCAGCGCCGTGCCGCCGATGACCACCACCTTGTCCGCGAACGCGCCGACCGGGAGCCCGGAGGGCCGCCCCTGGCTCCGGCGCACCCAGCCGTCGAGCACCTCCAGCAGCGACACCGTGCGGAAGCGCTCGTGCAGCTCGCCGCCGCCGTAGTCGATGGCCGCGCCGCCGTCCGCGTCCACCGCGTACCGGCGTGTCCCCACCGTCAACGCCTTCCCCTCCAGCGTCACCTCGGTCGCGCCGGACAGGCCCGCCACCACGCGCAGCGGCAGCGTGGGGTAGGTGTTGAGTCCATCCGTGTACGCGAAGCGCGTGCGGCGCATGAAGCCGTCCGTGTCCGTCTCCGTGTCCACCAACCCGAAGCCATCCACCGCGTCCACCAGCACCGGGATGGGCGGCACGGGGCGGCGCATGGCGTGGCCCGTCCCGGCCTCGCCGTGGGACTCCTCGGTGTCCGGGACCTCCAGTGTCGGCAGCGCGTGGCCTCGCGCGAGCACGGGCCAGGCGAGCGCGCGCGCCATGCGCTCGGGTGTCACGCTCGCCACGGGGACCTCGTCGGGCGCGTCGGTGAACTCGCGCGCCTCCGGGTCCTCGTCCTCGGGGAAGGTGTCCGCGTCCTCCCTCGGACCGGCGGCGGCCCTGACGCCCTCCGCGTCGCCCGGCCCCGGCAGGGCCTCCGTCGGCAGCGCGTCACCGGCGCTCGCCACCGGCGCGGCGGGTGGGGGCGGGGCGAGCGGGGACGCGGGCTCGCGCGCGAAGTCCGCCCGGGGCAGGGGCTGTGCGTTGGCGTTGGTGGACACGCCCAGGAAGAAGGGGACGCGGGTGCCGCGCAGCACCTGCGCGAAGGCCAGGTCCGTGGACTCGTCGGAGGAGCGCTCGTCCATCACCGCGTCGAAGACGATGGCGCGCGCCCCCTCGGCCTCGAGCTGCTCCACCACGCGGGCCCAGAGGTTGCGGCTGTAGGGCCAGCTGCCGAAGTTGAGGGTGTAGCGCTCGTTGGCGCGGATGCCGTCCAGGGACGACTGGTCGATGACCACCACCGAGACGCGCGGGGACATCCCACGTCCGTGGGTGAACGTGGTGAGCGCCTGGTCGTACGCGCCCCGCTCCAGGTCGTCCAGCCACCCGACCCGCCACGCCAGCGCCGCCAGCGCCGTGGACAGCACCGCCACGCCCACCATCAACCGCCAGTGGTCGCGCCAGCGCAGCCGGATGCTCTTCCACGTCTCGCCTGCCAAGGCCCCCACCTCTCGCGATGTGCGTGGAGCGCCACACTACTCCAGCGCTCCACCGCGCGCGGCACCCGCAAGCCGCGAGGATTCCAGGGAACGGGTGGAATCCCGCACGGCCCACCTGGGCGACGGGGCCGGCCCCTCGTCGCGCGTCACCCGGCTGCTGACGCAGCGGAGGCGGGGATATTCGCGCGCGTCAGCCCACGGCCCGCCCATGGGGCGACATGCCGGGCGAGCCGCCGCTCCCGTCCGAAGGCGCCCGACCAGCGGTCCGACGGGGCTTTGCACATGACGTGCGGTCTCCGGACCTTAGGCGCTGACGCGGGTGGCCCGGCGCCTCGCGCGTCCTCTCGCGAGAAACCATCAAGGAGGAGCACGTGGCATTGGACATCTTCCAGGAGAAGGGCGTCCCGCTCGACCGTCAGGTCTTCACATGGAAGGACCTGGTTCGCAGGCCCTTCAGCAAACTGGACGACGACGCGCTCACCCGCGTCCGAGTCATCTACATGAACGGCATCATGTCCGACGCGCTGAGGACCAAGCACCTCCTGGCGCGCATCGACGCTTCGCTGCGCGAGCCGCTGGCCCGGGTCCGCCGCGTCGAACAGTACGAGCAGACCCTCATCAACTGGCTCAACCCCGCGGACCAGAACCCGCTGGAGACCACCCTGGGCTTCGAGCAGGTGGCCATCGAGGTCACCGCGAGCGTCGCCCTTCGCGAGCCCGACCCCTCTCTGGCGCAGACCTACCGCTTCGGCCTGCTGGAGGACTTCGACCACCTGTATCGCTATTCGGCCCTGTACGACCGGCTGGAGGGGAAGGACCCCAACAACATCACCCAGTCCTATACGGACATCATCCCGGGCCGCCGCACGTCGGTGGAGCACCGCCACCCGCTGGACGACCTGCGCCGCCCCTACGAACGACGCACCGCGCATCCGCTGACGAAGCTCCACGCCATCAGCATCACCGCGGCGGAGCACCAGACGCACGACTACTACATGACGGTGGGGCCGTTCTTCAGCGACCCGGTGGCCCGTCAGCTCTACGCGGAGATCGCCTCCATCGAGGAACAGCACGTCACGCAGTACGAGTCGCTCCTCGACCCGGGCGAGACGCTGCTGGAGAAGTGGCTGCTCCACGAGGCCGCGGAGGTCTACGACTTCTACTCGTGCCTGGCGTACGAGGGGAACTCGCGCATCAAGGCGGTCTGGCAGCGCTTCCTGGACTACGAGCTGGGCCAGCTCCACTTCGTGAGGGAGCTGTTCGAGCGCGTGGAGGGGCGCGACGCGGCGGAGGTGCTGCCGCGCACGCTGCCGGAGCCCATCGAATACACGCAGCACCGCGAGTTCGTGCGCAAGACGCTCAACGAGGAGGAGGACCTGGCCTCCAACGGGCCGGACTACGTGCGCCTGGCGGACCTGCCCCCGGACCACCGTTCGAGGCTGTGGCGCGAGCAGCTCAACTCGGAGGGCTCGCCGTCGGAGACGGTGGCCGCCGGCTACCAATGGACTCCCGGGACGGAGCTCGCCGCGCGCGCGCAGCGCATGGGCTCCGTGTTCGAGGGAAGGAAGGTTCACTGACATGAAGACGTCGACCCGCACCATCGGGCCCAACCGCACGGGCATCGCCACCTCTCCCTCCGACAGCGCGGACATCTTCCAGGAGGCGCAGCGGCGTCAGCCCACCACGCCGGGGGACGGCTCGCGCATCCTGGAGGTGCGCCAGCGGTACGCGCGCGAGGCCGAGGGCCTGGGCCACGTGCCACCCCCCGCCAACCTCAAGGGCATGGCCAAGACCGCGGTGAAGATGCTCCAGGGCACCCGGCCCACCGTCTTCATCGACAAGTTGGGCGAGCGGCTCGCCTTCGAGCGCTCCGGCTCCCGGCTCTACGAGGGCGCGCTCGCCAAGCTGGACGTCTTCGGCAGCTGGCCCGAGGGCCCCACCCGCGAGGGACTGGAGCGCATCCTCCAGGACGAGCTGTCCCACTTCGCGTTGATTCGCGAGAGCCTCACGCGGCTGGGCGCGGACCCCACCGCGATGACACCCTCCACGGACCTGGTCGGGGTCCTGTCCAAGGGCATCCCCGCCGCGCTCGCGGACCCGAACGTCAACCTGCGTCAGTCCCTGGAAGGGCTGCTGGTGGCGGAGCTCGCCGACAACGCCAGCTGGGAGCTGCTCATCGACCTGGCGCGGGGGCTGGGCCACGACGAACTGGTGGCGCACTTCCAGGTCGCGCTGGACGCGGAGGCCGAGCACCTCGTCATGGTGCGTGGCTGGCTGGCGGCCGGCATCGCCCAGGAGGCCCGCGTCGCGGAGCCCGAGGAGGCCGGGGCTCCGGCTTGAGCCGAAGCCCTCCGTCCGGTCGGCGCGCCGTCAGAACGACGAGCCCGGCTCCTGGAGGAAGCGCGCCTCCTCCGGCGTCGTGGCCCGTCCCAGCGTGTCGTTGCGGTGCGGGAAGCGGCCGAAGCGCTCGATGACGTCCCGGTGTCGCCGGGCGTAGTCGAGCGGCTCGCGGCTGGCGGGGTGGTTGAGCGTGAGCACCTCGAAGAGGGAGACCGACAGCCGCTGGTCGTGGACCTCCTCGCTGTGTTCGAAGGGCAGGTACATGAACCAGCGCCACACCGAGGGCAGGGCCATGTCCAGCCCTCGCGCCAGCGCGTGCCGCGCCACCGACCGCGCCTTCGCGTCCGTGGCGAACGCGCGCGGCGTTCCCCGGAAGAGGTTGCGGGGAATCTGGTCGAGCAGGAGCAGCAGCGCCAGACAGCTGCGCGGCTCGCCCTTCCATTCCACCAGCTCGCACGCGGCGGCGCGCTCATGGGGGATGAGGAAGCGTTGGTGGCACTCCGCGTCGAAGGCCGCGTCGCGCTGGAACCAGACGGCGCGTGGGCGGATGCACGCCGGGTTGCGGACCGGGTCCGCGGGTTGACCGAACCAGAAGTCGAGCACTTCCTCCGCGCTCACCATGTTCTTCCTCCCCGCACCCTCGATAAAGCGACGTCCGGTCGACAGTCAACGGGGGTAGCCGTCCCGTGGGCCCGTCACCACCTTCCAGCGAACACTGGCGCGGCCGCGCCCTGGGAGGACGACCATGGAGACCTGCTGGGAACCCTCGACACGGACCGTGCCGGGGCCGGTGCGGCGCACCGCGCTCAACCCCACGCTGCGCACGGAGTCGGTCGTCGCGCTGACGGCCTTCGGCGCGCTCACCGCCGGCGCGGCGTGGGTGGGTGCCCGGCGCAGCACCGCGGACACGCGCTGGTACCGGCGCCTGCGCAAGCCGCCCTTCCAGCCGCCCCCCCGCGCCTTCGGCCCCGTGTGGACGGCGCTCTACGCCCTCATCGCCCTCTCCGGCTGGCGCGTGTGGACGGCGCCCGCAGGTCCGGCCCGCTCCCGGGCGCTCGGGTGGTGGGGCGTCCAACTGGGCCTCAACGCCGCGTGGTCCTGGCTCTTCTTCGCGCGGCACGAGCCCCGCCGGGCCCTGGTGGACAACCTGGCCCTGCTGGGCAGCATCGGGGCCTACGTCGCCGCCACCCGCGAGGTGGACCGCCCGGCCGCGTGGATGGTGGCGCCCTACCTGGCCTGGGTCGGCTTCGCCAACGTCCTCAATGGCGAAATCGTCCGTCGCAACCCCCGGGAATCCCACTGACGGGGCCCGCCGACGGGGGGCGGATAATTCCCCGGAAATTGCCGGCGGGAAGATGGCCGGGGCGACGCGTTGTGCAGAGCGACCGCCATGGACGCTTTCGCCCTGCAACCACTCGCGCTGCTCCCCCGCTTGACCCGGTCTACGGGCTTGACGGGAAAGGACGAGAAGGTCCAGCCTGCGAGCCACGTGGACAGCAGGCCCCTCCCAACGCCGACCCTGGACAGCCGCTGGTTCGCGGTCTTTGCCCGGGAGCATGAGTCCGCGCTGAACGCCACGGCGCTGCGGCTGTGTGGCAACGCGGCGGACGCGCGGGACCTGGTGCAGGAGACGCTGCTGAAGGGCCTGGAGAACCTGGCCCGTTACCGCCCCGGCACGGACGGGCGCGCGTGGCTGTGCACCATCCTCCACCACCTGTTCATCGACCGGTGCCGTGCCCGGACGCGGGAGCGCCGCGCGGACGTGTCCGCGGAGGAGCTGTCCGAGCGCCTCGCGGCCCCGGAGCCGGAGGCCGCCCCGGCGTGGGCCGCCATCGGCCCGGACGAGCTGCGCGCCGCGCTGGAGCGCATCCCGGAGGAGTTCGCCACGGTGTACCGCCTCCACGCGCTGGAGGGCCGCTCGTACATCGAAATCGCCGAGCGCCTGGGCATCCCCAAGGCCACGGTGGGCACGCGCCTCATCCGCGCGCGCCGCAAGCTGAAGGAGCTGTTGATGCCCGGTGGCTCCGGGAAGGCGGAGGCGCCATGAGCACGGCCGAGCCCATGGACATCCACGACCAGGTCCACGCCTTCGCGGACGGCGAGCTGCCCGCGGACGAGGCGGAGCGCTTCCGCGAGCACCTGGGCACCTGCGTCCAATGCCAGGAGGAGCTGGACGACATCCTCCAGCTCCAGGCGCTCGGCGAGGGGCTGGCGCGCCAGGAGGCCGCGGCGCCGGTGGCCCACGCCGCGCCCGCGCCGCCCGCGCGTTCGGCCGCCGCGTCCGAGCGGGCCTTTCGTCCCGCCTGGAGCCGCCGCCGCTCCTGGGTGGCCGCCGCGGCGCTGTCGGGCTCGCTGGCCGCCGTCTTCGCCGTGGTGGCCCTGCGGCCCCGGACGGGGAACGTCGAGACGGTCGCGCTGGCGCTGGCGCCCACGCGCTCGCTGGAGGCGCGGCTGAGCTGGCCCGGCGCGAGCGCGCACCGGCCCTACGGCGTGCTGCGCTCCGGCGACGAGCGGCCGCGCGAGCTGCTGCCCTTGCAGGCGCTGGCGAAGCTGGAGGAGGCCGGAGACCTCCAGGGGCTCGCCGCGGGTCACCTGCTGCGCGGCGAGCGCGAGCAGGCGGCGGACTACCTCCAGCGCTTGCCCGCGTCCCCGGACGTGGACAGCGACCGCGCGGTGGTGGCCATGACGAAGGGCGAGCTGGAGGTGGCCCTCACGCTGCTCGACGGCGTGCTGGCCCAGGCGCCCCAGCACCCGCAGGCCTTGTGGAACCGCGCGCTGGCGCTGCGCGAGCTGGGGCTGGACGCCTCCGCGGCCCAGGCGTTCGACGCCGTCGCCGCGCTCCAGGAGCCGGGCTGGTCGGACGAGGCCCGGGAGCGCGCGGGCGCGCTGCGCCGCCAGCTCGACGGACGCCGGGACGCGTGGGACGCGGCGCAGCGGGCCGGACAGGCGCTGGCGCTGACGGGCGCGCCCATGCCGGTGGACGTGGCGCGGGCGGTGCCGGGCACGGCGCGCAACTGGTTCAACATCGCGGTGTGGGCGGCGACGTCCGCCGACCAGGTCCGCGCGCTGCTGCCCCTGGCGCGCGTGCTGGACGCGCACTACGGCGGCGACACGATGGAGCGCTACGCGGACGCCGTGGCCGGGCTGGACTTCCAGCGCCGCGCGCCGCTGGCCGAGCGCTTCCGCCAGGTGCTGCGGGGCACGTTCGACGCGTCCGGGCTCGACGCGCTGGTGCGCGAGCTGTCCGGCACCGAGCACCAGGACCTGCTGCTGGGCGTGCTGCCCTTGTCCGGCGGCCTGCCGAGGCACCTCGACGCGTACGAGCGCGCCGCGGCGGCGACGGGCGACGCGTGGCTGACGCTCAACGCGGAGCGCGAGCACGCCCTGGCCGAGTACGGCCGGGGGGACCTGGCGGGCGCGGAGGCCCGGCTGTTGAGCGCCATCTCCGCCTGCGGGAGCGCGAAGGCGGACTACCGCTGCGGCCAGCTCGAGCACCTGCTGGCGCACATCTACAAGGACGAGCACCGGCTGCTGGAGGCCCGCGAGCACGCGCTGGCCGGGCTCCAGTGGGCGCGACAAACGCAGGAGTGGACGCTCCAGGCGGACCTGCTCCTGGTGCTGGGGGACCTGGCGCGCTTCCGCAACGCCTTCGCGCTGACGCGGGCCTACCTGGGCGAGCAGGCGCTGCGCGACCGGGGCTGCGCGGCCAGCCGCCACGTGCACGAGAGCCTGGCCTCCCTGCGCGTCTTCGCGCTCCAGCCGGCGCAGGCCCGCGCGGAGCTGGACCAGGCGCCCGCGTGCGAGGTGCCCTTCTTCCTCAACGGCGCCTTCGTGCTGGCGGACCTGGCGCGGCTGGACCCCAGGCCGGGCGACGTGGAGCGGGTGCGCGACGGCCTGCGCAAGCTGGACGCGGCGGGCTGGCTGCGCCCGGGTGAGAAGGTCATGGCCACGCACATCGAGGGGCGCGCCGTCATCCAGACGGACCGCGCCGCGGGCCGCGCGCTGTTGCGCAAGGCCATCGCCGACGGCGCCCTGCTGGGCGCGGCGGACCCGGTGGCGGCCAAGGCCCGCGCGTACAGCTACTCCTCGCTCATCCTCGACGCGGGCGGCCTGGGCGACTGGGCGGGGACGCTGGCGCTGTTCGCGGAGGAGACGGGCGCGGCGGAGCCCTCGCGCTGCGCGCTGGGCATCGAGGTGCACGACGAGCGCACGGTGGTGGCCGCGCGCGGCCCGGGCGGCGAGCTGCTCGGCCACCACGACGAGAGCCGCCGCTCGCCGGACTTCGACGTCACCACGCTGGTGCCCGCCTCCGTCTCCGCCGCGCTGCGGCCCTGCGAGCACGTGCAGGTGCTGGCGCGCTACCCCGTCCACGGGCAGGCGGGCCTGCTGCCCCCGGACGTGGCCTGGAGCTACGACACCGGGCCGCGCGAGGCCGCGCCCGCGCTGTCCGCGCCCCGCCCGCTCGTCGTGTACGACGTGGACGCGCCCGCCTCGCTGAACCTGCCCCGGCTGCGCAGCTGGGAGCTGTCCGGCGAGCCGTCGCAACGCCGGGTGGAGCTGACGGGTTCGGCGGCCACGCCCTCGCGCCTGCTGGCGGAGCTGGCCGAGGCCACCGAGGTGGAGATCCACGCGCACGGCCTGGTGAACCTGGGTGTGTCGGACGCGTCGCTGCTGGTCATGGCGCCGGAGGCCGGTGGTCGCTACGCCCTCACGGCGGGCGAGGTGCGCCGCCAGAAGCTGAAGGGCGCGCCGGTGGTGTTGCTCGGCGCCTGCCAGGCCGCGCGCGCCGCGCCCTACCTGCACGCCCCCTGGAGCCTCCCGGTGGCGTTCGCCGAGGCCGGTGCCCGAGCGGTCATCGCCTCGCCCATCGACATCCCGGACGCCGAGGCCGGGCCCTTCTTCGCGCGGGTCATGGAGCGCATCCGCGCGGGTGCGACCGCATCCACCGCGCTCCGGGACGAACGCATGCGCGTGCTGTCCGCGCGCCCCGACAGCTGGGTGAAGACCGTCGTGGTCTTCGAGTAGCCCGGCCGCGTCACCTCACAGACTCTGGCCGCGAAGGGAGGCAGGGGGACCTCCTGGGAGGAGTACGGCCATCACGTCCCCCGTGCACCCGGCTCCCCAGGGCCGGGAACGCTCGACGTGTCACCTGCACACCAAGGAATCACGACCATGAAGAACCTCCGTTCCGCGCTGCTGTTCGCCGTCTCGCTGTCCGCCGCCGCCTGCACCGTCGACCCCATCGACATGGCCTCGCCCGAGGCCCTCGAGGCGATGGCGGGCTCGTCGGAGCAGTCCATGATCATCGTCACCCAGCCCGCGCCCATCTCGAACTTCTGCCCTGGCATCATCCCGGGCACGCCGTTCAACATCCCCACGGCGCCCACGCCGCTGTCCTCCATCCCCACGGGCACGCCCTTCTACGCGGCCAGCACCAACCCGCTCAGCGCGTACACCGTCGTGGTGACGGACCCGAACAACTCGGGGAATTTCTGGGCGTTCGGCTTCGACGTGCGCGCCCACCGCCTCCAGTTCTGGGTGTCCGGCACCAACACGGAGATCCGCCGCTTCAACGCGCAGCTGGCCACGGACATCACGCTGCTGGAGCTGAGCACGGGCACCGACCTGGGCTTCTCGTGGGGCTCCAGCGGGCAGGTGGGCGGGCCGCTCATCCCCCGGCCCGGCGTGGCCGAGGGCGCGTGGCGCGTGGCGTACAACAACTACTACAAGCTCGACGAGTACCTCATCTCGCCGACGGAGCTGCCGGTCCCGGCCATCCAGTAGCTAGTGGCGCAGCCTCGAGACGGGAGGTGGGTTGAGGGCGAGCACGGCGGCCATGTAGCGCGCCTGGCTCTCCGTGGCGCAGCGGACCTCCTGAATGCGTCCGCCCACCTTCACTCGGACGAGCCAACCGTCGTTGTCGCGGGTCCAGGCCGGTGTCTCCGTCGTCATGCGCTTGCTCCTGTCGGGGGACATCCCCGTCCCCTCGACGAGAGCAGCCTCCGTGCCACCGGCTGGAGCGTGCGAATCCAGGCGCTTCGGGCCCCGTGTTGACGGGTGTCCGACAGCCGGGCCTGTAGTTCTTTCGAAGCGGGCACTGCCCAGGCTTCAGTGGACGTGTCGGTTCGGCTGGCGGGTGGACGGAGGGGCGGGCGGATGTCGTGGCGCGCCGCCGAGGATGGGGAGGGCGACGTGGAAGGTGGAGCCGTGGCCCACCTCGCTCTCCACCCAGATGCGGCCGCCGTGGCGCTCGACGATGTCGCGGCTGATGTACAGGCCCAGGCCCAGTCCTCCGTAGGAGCGGGAAGACACGTTGTGGGCGCGGAAGTAGCGGTCGAAGAGCTGCTTCTGTTGCTCCTCCGGGATGCCGATGCCCGGGTCCTTCACGGACAACAGCGCCGTCTCGCCATCGGCCTCCAGCGTCACGTCGATGGTGCCGCCGTCCGGGCTGTACTTGAGGGCGTTGTCCACCAGGTTGTTGATGACCTGTTCCAGGCGGTAAGGGTCCGCGAACACCTGGATGGAGTGGGCGGGGGGGTCGTAGCGCAGCACGTGGTTGCCCCGCTGTGCCTCCATGGCCTGCACGACGTCCTCCACCAGCTGGTCCAGCCGCGTGGCCTCCCGGTGCAGCGCGAGCCGGCCCGCCTCGATGCGCGAGGCGTCCAGCAGGTCGTTGATGAGGCTGGTGATGCGCAGCAGGTGCTGTCGCGCGAGGTGGAGCGTGGCGGGGTCCACGTGCTCGCCGCGCTCCAGCTTGCGCTCCAGCGCGGCCAGCCGGAGGCTCAGTGGCGTGAGCGGTGTCTTCAGCTCGTGCGAGGCGATGGACAGGAAGTCGTCGCGCACGCGGATGGCCTCCTGGGCCTCGCGGTAGAGGCGGTCGCGCTCTTCTTCCGCGCGCTTGCGCTCGGTGATGTCCTCCACGAGCGCGCCCACGCCGAGCATGTGCCCGTCCGGCCCGTACACGGGATAGAGGCTCCCGGCGAGGTAGCCCTCCGGCGGGCACGGCATCCCCAACTCCCGCGTGCTCACCTCGCGCGCCTCCACGGGAACGCCGGTGTCGAGCACGCGCTCGAGCATCTGTTCGATGAGCAGTCCCGCGTGGCCCAGCACCTCGCTCGGGCGGCGCCCCCGGTGCTCGTCGGGCGTGGCGTCGTTGATGCGCGCCAACAGGTCGTTGACGCGCACGTAGCGCATGTCCGTGTCGAGGAAGCCCAGCCCCACGGGCGCGGTGCGGAAGAGGGTGGCCAGGAGCGCGAGGCTCTCGTCGCGTTCCTTCTCCGCCTTGCGCCGTTCGGTGACGTCCTCGACGAGCCCGATTCCCCCCTCGACCTGGCCCTCGTCGTTGTAGCAGGGCGCGAAGCGGATATGGACCGGGGTCACCTTGTGGCCGGTGACCGAGCGGTAGCGCCCGTCGTACTCCGCGTCCCGACCGGCGAGCGTCTGCTGGACGCACTCCAGCAGCTTCTCGTCCCGGAGCGACATCAGGTGGAGCCCCACCAGCACGCGCTTGGGCGAGCCGGTGATGATGGAGAGCTGCTCGTTGCAGGCGGTGATGATGGGCGTGGTGTCGTAGTGGAAGATGCCCAGGGGGGCGTTCTCCACCACCAGCCGGTAGAGGTTCTCTCCGGAGCGGGCGGCGCCGGTCTCCATGGGCTGGACCCGGGCATGTTCGCGCGCATGCTCGACGGGCTCCCGCACGGTGTCGACGACCTCGTGGAGCCGCCGCAGGCTGAACATGACGCGCTCGTCCTCTCCCGTCCCGGTGGTGCCCACGGTGACCTCGACCAGCACCTCGACGCCGTCGTGGCGCAGGCAGAGGATGCGGATGGGGCGGCCGCCGAGCGTCTCGCGGCGCGACAGCAGGTAGCGCATCAGGCTCTTGCCCGCGAAGTGGCGCAGCCGCTGGGGGAAGAGCACGTGGACGGGCTGGCCGATGAGCGCCTCGCGCTTCCAGCCGAACAGGCGCTCGGCGGCGGCGTTCACGTGGCGGATGCGCTCGTGCGAGTCGCAGGCCACCAGGGGGTCGACCGCGGCGTCCAGCCAGGCGCTGAGTTCGTCATGGGCTGCGGCCATGCTCTCCCCAGGACGCGGGCGGCCTGCGACGCGCCGCACGCGCCCGAACGCGAGGGATTCCGTCCACCCTCCTTGAAGGAGGTAGCCACGAGTCGCACCCGCCGCTTGGCGGGGCTCACGGTCCTCCCTCCGTCTCGTGTGCCCGCCTGCTCACCGTCGACGAAGCCCGGCCCCTGGGGCGACCAGGGGGCCGTGCCCTCGCGCCAGAGGGCTCCGCCGGTTCGCCAGCACCGCGGCGGCCCCCGCCGTCCGCGACTACCTGCGCCGCTTCGCCGAACCCTTCTTCTTGGTGGGACGCGGCGAGGCCCGGGGCGCGCGCGCCGTGCCCGTCTTCGCGGCGGGGCGCTCCGTGGCGGGTGGAGGAGGGAGCAACTCCAACCGCTCGCGCAGCGCGCGGGTCGCCTCCTTCAATGCGTCCACCTCCTCGCGCAGCGCGGCCAGCTCGCGCGTCTGGGGTTCGCCCTCGCGCAGCGAGCGCACCGTCTCCCTGGCGGCGCGTCGCGCGCGCGCGTCGCTCAAGGGCGTGCCCTCCAGGTGGGGGATGAGCCGGCGGTCCCCGAGCGTCCGCGCGGCCTCGAAGACGCCCATCTGCACGCGGAACATCGGGTCGCGCAGCAGGTCCCCCAGCAGGTCCACCGCCTCGCGCTTGCGGCCCGCCACCTCCGCCAGCTTCGCCACGGCCTGCGTCGCGGCGCGGCGGAGGAAGGCCGGCTGTCCATAGGCGGTGCGCGCCACCGCGAGCGGGAAGGCGGCGGGGTCCTGCGACTCGGCGAGCCCGTCCATCGCGCCGGAGGCGATGACGTCCTGGAAGGACGGCCGCGTGGCGACGGCCTCCAGGACCTCCACCGCGTCGGCGGGGCGCACCTTGCCGTAGCTGCGCGCGGCCTCCGCCTCCACGAAGTAGCTCGCGTCGCCGGCCTGCACCAGTGAGCGCAGGCGGGAGGCCACGTCGGGGTCCTTGCGGAACTCGCCCAGCGCGGCCACCACGGCGCGCCGCACGCGGGGGTGCTCGACGTTCATCGCGGTGAGCAGGCGGGAGCGGGCCTCGGGCGTGCGGATGCGTCCCAGGGCGCGGGCGCACGCGGCGCGCGTGCCCCAGAACAGGCGCGTGTCGCCGAGCGCGTGGGCCAGGGCCTCCACCGCGCGGTAGCCTCCGTCCCGCCCCAGGGCCTGCGCGGCCTCGGTGCGCGCGCGGGCCTCGGGCGCCGCGCGCAGTTCCTCCATCCACAGGCCCGCGGACTTGTCCACCTCCAGCGTGCCCAGCACGTCCCGGCGCGGGTCCACGCGCACCTGCGAGGGCGCGGTGGCGCAGGGCAGGTGGAAGAAGTGCTCCGCGTCCGTTACCTCCAGCCGGTGGACGGTGTCCTGGTCCTCGACGGTGACGACGACGTCCAGCGGCAGGCGGAAGACCGGCGTCCCGGTGTCGGTGCGTTGGGTCTGCCGCACCTTGAGGCGCAGCCGCGCCTGCTCCGCCTCGTAGCGCACCTCCACCTTGAGCTCCGGGTGGCCGGGGGCGAAGACGTACTGGTCGAAGAAGCCATCCAGGTTGTGTCCGGTGGCCTGCTCGAAGGCGCGCGCCAGGTCCACCGTCTCCACCGTGCCGTGCCGGTGGCGGGAGACGTAGTGGCGCAGGCCCTGGAAGAAGAGCGCGTCACCCAGCCGGCGACGCAGCTCGTGCAACACCAGGCCGCCCTTCTCGTAGAGGTGCCGGTCGAAGACGTCCATGGGGGCGTGGAAGCGGCGCGACACGATGGGGCGCGCGTAGCGCTCCTTCACCTCGCCCAGGTAGGCCTCCAGGTCGACGAGGCGGTGCTGGTCGGCTTCGTCCACGCCGTCGGCGCGCTCCTTCCACAGCACCTCGCACCAGGTGGCGAAGCCCTCGTTGAGCCAGCCGTGCGGCCAGTCGCGGCAGGTGAGCAGGTCGCCGAACCACTGGTGCGCCAGCTCGTGGGAGATGAGCGGCTCGGCGGTGTAGTCGGCGTGCGCGCGCGCGTCATGGAGGACGGCGTCGGTGAGGCTGGTGGCGGTGGTGTTCTCCATCCCGCCGAAGATGAACTCCGTGAGGAACACCTGCGCGTAGCCGCTCCAGGGGAAGGGCTCGCCAGTGAGCTCCTGGAACACGCGCACCATCTCCGGGGTGCGCTGGACGCAGCGCAGGGCGTCCTCGCGCCGCCCCCGCGCGAAGAGATAGCGCAGGGGCACCGTGCCGCTCGAGTCGGTGACCTCCTCGAAGTCGCCCACCGCGAGCGTGACGAGGTAGGGCGAGTGGGGCTGCTCCATGCGGTAGTGCTGGGTGCGCCGGCCCGCCTGGACCCGGTCCTCCACGAGCACGCCGTTGGACAGCGACGTCATGCCCTCGGGGAAGGTCGCGATGACTTCCGAGGTCGCCTTCTGCGCGGGCGTGTCCAGGCAGGGGAACCAGCACCTCGCGTCGGTGTCCTGGTTCTGCGTCCAGGCCTGCCGGGGGCGGTCGGGATACGCGGCGTCGGGGCCCCAGAAGTACAGGCCCCGGCGCGGGCGCGTCGCGTAGTGGATGGCCACCTCGCGGGCCTGGCCCGGCTCCAGCGGCCGGGGCAGCTCCACGCGCAGGTGGGCGCCGGAGTTGGTGAAGCGCGCGGGCGTCTCGTCCACGAGCACGCGTGAGACCTCCAGGTCCACCGCGTCGAAGGTGAGCGTGGACAACGCGCGGACGGCGGAGACGCGCGTGGTGCAGACACCGGAGATTCGAGCCTGCTCGAAGTCGAGGTCCAGCTCGAGGCGGAGGTGCTCCGCGCGGACGGGACGTTCCGCGGCGTAGTGCTCGGTGGCGCCGGGCAGGGCGAAGGAATGGGCGTCGGGGAGGGCGGGCTCGGAGGCGTGACGATGGCAGCAGCGCATAAGCACGACCACTCTTTCTCAAGCCCGCGCCAGCGTCGAGACGGTGTCTTCGCGCAGTGTTCACCCCGCACCCTCGTGGCGACAGCCGGATGTATCACCTGCCCGGAAGGGGGTGCTTCGGACTACGTTCTGCACCGTGCAGTTCGTCCTCTTCTTCTCCGACAAGCATGTGCGTGAGCAGCTCTTCGCCCGGGTGGACGGGACGCGGGGCCTGTTGCTCGTGGCCGGGGTGCGTCATGGCCCGGCGATGCGCTCCCCCCAGGCGCGCGAGCCCTTCGCGACGCTGGAGTTCCTCCATGGGGCCGTGTTGACGCAGGTGCTGGTCGCGGACGAGGGCACGCCGGAGGGCATGTGGAGGGACCCGCTCGGGGACCTGGCGGATCGCCTCTATCCCGACAGCAAGGAGGACGCCTACGCCATGACGAACGGCTACCTCCTCCTGGAGGACGGCGCGCCGCGCGCGCTGGTGCGAAAGCAGGGGCTGCCGGCGGAGGACCTGTGGTTCCTGGAAGAGGCGCTCAGCAGGTTGACCTCGCGGGTTCCGCCGCCAGACCCCGCGCGGCGCCCGGGCAAGCGCAGGCCGGAGCCCGCTCCTCGCGCGCCGCGTCGTCCCGCGAGCCACGGCGCGCCGCGTCCGCCGGAGCCGGACTGGCGGGACGAGACCGCGCCTCGGGGATATGGCCGCGTGGGCGCGCGAGCGGACGCGGAGGCCACGCCGCCCAGGGGCTCGCGCGGGGTGGCGCGCCCGCCGGAGAAGGACGCCTGGACCTTGCTGGGCATCGCCCGGGGGACGCCGCTGGACGAGGCGCGCAAGGCGTTCCGCGCGCTCATCTCCGGCTACCACCCGGACAAGGTGGCGCACCTGGCGCCGGAGTTCCGCGAGCTGGCGGAGCGGCGCACGCGCGAAATCCTGGAGGCGTGGGAGCAGGTGGAGCGCGACCTGAAGGACGCGGGCTGACGGGCTTCAGCCCACCGTGGGAATCGCGGCGTCGGGCGTCGCGAGCGTGACGGGGGCGGCGTCCAGGGCGAAGCGCGCGACGATGGGCATGTGGTCCGACAGCCCGTGGAAGCGGCTCCTCGCGTCGCCGAAGGGGCTCGTCTCCTGGGTGTCCAGCCACCGGATGCCCGCGCTGGAGAAGACGTGGTCCAGGTGCATGCGCATGTGCATGAAGCCGGCGGTGGGGAAGCCCCGCGACACGGTCGGGTCGATTTGACCGACCGCGGCCTGCGCGCACGTCAGCCGCGCGTCACCGGTGAGGTAGCGGAACACGGGCGACGACGGGGGCGAGTTGAAGTCGCCGCAGACGACGAAGGGCTCGTTGGCCGAGTGGGCGTTGACGAAGTCCGCCAGCTTGCGCGCCTCGTGGAGTTGGTTGACGCCACAGCCCATCTTGTCCTTGGTGGACCAGAACTCGCGCGCGAACGGCGTGGGCAGGCTCAGGTGCGTGTTGAAGACGTGGAAGGGGCGCCCGTCCGCGCGGCGCAGCAGGCGCATGTGCGCGCAGATGCGGCTCTGCTTGCGGTCCTTCAACCGCTGCACGTGGTGGTGGGTGATGGCCTGGGGCGAGGCCACGTTGTGCTTGTCCACCTGGAGGGTGCGCGTGTTGACGAGCACCGCGAGGCCGGTGGTGTAGAGCGACACCTCACCCAGCTTGTAGTGGTGCGCGCGGAAGTAGAAGGCCTCGTAGGGCATGTCGCGCGCCTGGGCGGCGAATGTCTCCTCCATGCGGCCCATGAAGGCCATGAGCTGCGTCTCGCCGGGCTGCTTGGGCCGGTCGGCGATGGTGCTGCGCAGCGAGGTCGTCTCCACCTCCTGCAGACAGACGACGTCCGGCAGCGGGTCGAGCCCCGCCAACGCCGCCGCCACGCGGCGCTTGGGGCCCAGGGTGCTCGCCAGGCCGCGCAGCATGTGGCCGAAGTAGCGGACGTTGTACGTGACGATTCGCAACGCAGGGTCGGTCATACGAAGTCCGTGCCCCCGATGGGCACCAGGTAAAGCTACTAACAGCCGGGCCCTCTGGCTTCCCGCCGAAGCACGTTCCCCGACCGAACGGCCGCCCGCTGGCCTGTCTATCTATCGTTGCCGGGCGACGGGTATTCCCGACGCCCTCTTGCAAGGCGCCCGTGCCAGCCATTTCATGGAGGACCGCCGGGCGAGCAGGCCCGTGGTGCCCCTGGGCGCGGCTGGTGTCGGAAGCAGACGTGGAACCCATCTCGCGGAGAGGAGCGGCAATGAGACGAATTGGCTGTGGGCTGGGGGCGGCGGTCTCGGTGGGCGCGCTGCTGTCGGGGTGCGGCGGCTTCGAGAAGAGCGTCTACGACATCGAGCTGAACGCCGAGGAGCTGAGCGCCGTTCCTTTCCATTGTCAGAATGGCTCCGAGGGACGGGGTGACGCCTGGGACCTCGTCGCCCAGCAGCGCTGGACCATCACCGAGGGAGACCTCAGCGACACCCAGATGGAGGTCCCGGGCTTCTACCGGACCCGCTTCCATGGTGACACGGGCGTGTCGGACGACGTCCCCTACCTCATCGGAGGCACGTCGTCCTCGGCGGGGCCCTTCCAGTTCCTGGCCATCGACTCCGGGGCGGACGAAGAGACCTCCTACAGCTATGCGCACCGCTTCGTCATCGAAGGGGACTCGCTGGAGGCGGACCACATCCGGGGCTTCTTCGAAACCCGGACGACCTGGTCCAGCTGGATGAGCGAGGGGTGGTGCGCGTCCCGCGTGAGCTTCACCGGTCGTCGCGTGAACGAGTAGCGTCGCGAGCCCGGGCCGGAGGCGACGCGGGGCTCGTCTCCGCGTTGCGTGGCACACCCGTGGCAGTTCGGCTCGCACCGGCGGCGCGCGACCGTTCGTTGACGGGTGAAGGTGATTCCGACGCGCCCTTGCTGACAGACGGATGTCTGTGTTTCATGAACGAAGCTGGCCGCGAACACGAGCCTCCATGTCGAGCGGGGTCCTCACGTGTTCACGGCGCGGACGGAACGCGGATACGAAGCTCGCTGGGAGGAACGATGTCGCTGAGAGGGATTGTCGGGACGTGGGGGATGGGTGGAGTGCTGGTGGGCCTCCTGGTGGGGTGCGGCGGGTTCGAGAAGAGCACCTATGACATCGAGCTGAACGAGGACGAGCTGAGCAGCGTCCCGTACAGCTGCGAGAGCGGCAGGACGGGGCGGAGCACGTCGGGCTGGTCCTTCGATGTGCGGCAGCGCTGGACGTTCTCCGACGGGATTTACGGAGGCACCTGGCTGGAGGTGCCCGGTTACTACCGGGAGTTCATCCATCGCGACACGACCGCGTCCGCGGATGTGCCGTACGTCCTGGAGGGGACGACCTCCTCGGAGGGGCCGTTCCAGTTCGTCGCGATCGACTCGTGGGTGGAGTTCGAGACCGCCGCGCAGCTCGTCCTGCGGTTCTACGTCGACAGCGACTCCCTCGAGGATGACCGCATCCAGGGCTTCGTCGAGATGAGGTCGGACTCCACCGACATGATGATGGGGAGCGACGTGTGTCGCTCCTGGGTGAGCTTCACCGGTCGCAAGGTGAAGGAGTAGCCCGCGCGGGAGGGGGACACGCGCCCCCCTCCCTGTTTCACGCCTGGCGTTTCACGCGCACCACGGTGTCCAGCAGGTGCTCCACCGCGGCCCGGGGTTCGCCCTGGCACAGGCCCGAGTGCACCGGGCCCGTCTGGAGGATGGTGCTGCGCGGCGCCACCAGCCAGTGCCAGCGCTCCTTCTGGGGGAGCTGACCGATGGGGCCCGCGCCCTTGCCGCCCTCGCTGACGCGGCGGAAGCTCTCCAGGTGCCCTCGCACCAGCGCCAGGTCCACGTCCGGCGCGAGCGCCTGGAGCCGCGCCTCGTCCAGCTCCACGCGGGCGTCCAGGAAGCGCTGCGTGGCGCAGAACAGGACGACGCCCACGTTGATGAACTCCTCGCGCTCCACGCGGGGCACCACGCGGATGATGGCGTAGTCAAACGAGCTGGGCGCGGGCACGGGCCGCCTCCTCGAGGAACGCGGGCAGGGCCTCCACGCGCTTGAGCAGCCACGTGGTGTACGCGGCGCGGTGGGCCTCCACGGTGGGGAAGGGGGACTCGGCCGCCGTCAGCCAGCTGTCCGGAATCGCGGCCACCGTGCGCTCCACCACCTCGCGGGTGATGTGCTCGCGCAGGAGCGCCTCCGTGTCCTTCAGCGCCCCCGCCCACGGCAGCAGCACGTGGTCCTTGATGGGCGCGAAGCGCCCCTGGCTGCGCTCCTCCCAGTCCACCCACGCGTGGTGGAAGTAGAGCGAGGCTCCGTGGTCGATGAGCCACAGCTTCCGGTGCCAGCACAGCAGATTGGGGTTCTTCGGCGTGCGGTCCACGTTGGTGATGAAGGCGTCGAACGCGACGATGGCGGACGCCTCCGGCACGCTCGGGGTGGGCTCCGCCAGCGGATCGAACGTCACCGACCCGGGCAGGTAGTCCAGCGCCAGGTTCAGCCCCGCGCTCGCCTTGAGCAGGTCTCGAATCTCCCCGTCCGGCTCGTTGCGGCCCAGCACCGGGTCCAGCTCCAGCAGCACCACCTCCGGCACCCTCAACCCCACCGCCCGGGCCAGCTCCCCCGCGATGAGCTCCGCGATGAGCGCCTTGGCCCCCTGGCCCGCGCCCCTGAACTTCACGACATACAGCCCCGCGTCATCCGCCTCGACGATGGCGGGCAACGAGCCCCCCTCGCGCAGGGGCGTCACATAACGCGTGGCGACAATGGTCCTTGGCATCCGCCGCTCCCAGCCTCCGTCCGGGCCTCTCCCCGGTGGAGCGGGAGGACGCCCGGGGGACCCGTTTCCTTCCGGAGGGCCCCAGGGGCCCGCCCTCTACCACGCCATGCCCGGGGCGGGTTGCACCCGGAGTGGAAAACGCGGCGCGCGAGGAAACATCCCCTGACGAGGTGCGACAATGGGGGACAGGCTGCTGATCCCCACGGAGCCCACACCATGACCGTCACCCGCAAGCCGTTGTCGCTCCCGTCCACCCCCCGTACCAGCGAGACCTCGCGCTCGGAGAAGCCCTCGGCGAGCACCGGCCGCGTGGTGGGCCGGCCCGGGAACACGAACGGCGACGGCTTCGAGTCCTCCAAGGCGGCCCGTCCGTCGAACTTCATCGACCGTCCCACGGGCCACCGTCCGGACCCGAACGCGCCGGTGCTGCCGGCCACGGCGTTCGCCTTCGGCTCGAAGAAGGTCTCCGTGGGCCCGCGCGACGCGTCCACGCCCGTCACGCTGTCCGCCTCCGCCACGCCCAACGCGGCGGTGAAGGACCTGCAGACGGTGACGTCCACCGTGTCCTTCGACCAGGACGTGGCGCTGGACTCGCTGAAGCTGAACCTGGACCTGCCCCACACGTACAAGGGCGACCTGAAGGTCACGCTGACCAGCCCCTCCGGCAAGAGCGCGGTGGTCCACGACCGCACGGGCGGCGCCGCGGACGACGTGAAGGGCACCTTCGACCTGAGCACGACGTTCCAGGGCGAGAAGTCCAAGGGCACCTGGACGCTGACCGTCGAGGACAAGGCGCGCGCGGACACGGGCACGCTGAAGAGCTGGGGCCTGGAGGCCACGGGCAAGGCGCCCGGCACGGACCCGGTGGACCCCAAGCCCCCGCGCCCCACGGGTGACCCGGTCATCGCGGTGTTCGACGGCGGCGTGGACTACAAGCACTCCGACCTCGACAGCGCCATGTGGGTCAACGAGGGGGAGATCGCCGGCGACGGCAAGGACAACGACGGCAACGGCATCGCGGACGACATCCACGGCTTCAACGTCGGCTTCAACAGCGGCGACGTGATGAAGGGCGACGGCACGGACCACGGCACGCACGTGGCCGGCATCATCGCCGCCGAGGACAACGGCCAGGGCAACACCGGCATCGCCGCGGGCAAGGCGAAGATCATGAGCATCGGCGGCCTGTACGACGGCGCGGACCTGCTCACCAACTTCGAGCGCGGCGTGGACTACATCGTCCACATGAAGCAGGAGCGCGGCGTCAACGTGCGCGCCATGAACGCCAGCTTCGGCGACGAGTACCGCGATGCGGCCTCGCAGGCGCGCTGGAAGGCCGCGGTGCAGAAGCTGGCGGACGCGGACATCCTGCTCGTGGCGGCCACCGCCAACGGCTACGGCAGCAACATGAACAACGTGGCGGACATGCCCGCCAACCTGGACCTGCCCAACGTCATCACCGTGGCGTCCATGGACAAGAACAACGACAAGCTGGCGCGCTTCTCCTCCCACGGCGACAAGGTGGTGGAGCTGGCCGCGGTGGGCGAGGACGTGCTGAGCACCGTCCCCGGCGGCAAGTGGGAGAAGATGAGCGGCACCTCCATGGCCACCCCCACGGTGGCGGGCGCCGCGGCCCTCATGTTCGCCGCCAACCCCGACCTGACCGCCGCCCAGGTGCGTGACCTGCTGGTGAAGACGGTCGAGGTCGACCCGGACCTCAAGGGCAAGGTGAGCACCAGCGGCAAGCTGGACATCAAGGCCGCCGTGAAGGCCGCCGAGGAGTTCGTCGCCACGCCCGCGACGGTCGCCACCCGCTGACGATTGCCGGACTCCCTCGGAAGAGGGAGTCCTCCGATGAAGCCTCCGGGCCCCCGGGCCGCCGCGTATCCTCCGCGGCGCCTCGGGGGCTTCTTCTTGGGTCGATTCAGTTGCGCACAATTAAATCGCGCCCTAATCATGGGCCATGACGGTTGGACGACGAGGTCCACCGTCCCCGCGGTCCGAACCCGAAACGCAGGTTTCCCTGAGGAGAGCGCCATGGCCCCCGTCACCATTTCCCCCCTGTACACCGCTCACGCCACCGCCCACGGCGGGCGCAACGGCAAGGTCCAGTCGTCCGACCAGGTCATCGACCTGCCGCTGGTGATGCCCAAGGAGCTGGGCGGCGCGGGCGGCGCGGCGACGAACCCGGAGCAGCTGTTCGCGGCGGGCTACTCGGCCTGCTTCGAGAGCGCGCTGCGGTTGGTGGCGGGCAAGCAGGGCGTGAAGCTGGGCGCCGACGCGGGCATCGCCGCGTCCGTCACGATTGGCAAGACGCCGGACGGCGGCTTCGGGCTGGCGGTGGAGCTGAAGGGCATCCTGCCGGGCCTCCCCCGTGAGCAGGCGGAGAAGCTGATGCACGCGGCCCACGAGGTGTGCCCGTACTCGCGCGCCACGCGCGGCAACATCGACGTGAAGCTCTCCGTCGCGGAGTAGCGCCACACCCTCCCGCCGTGTCCGAGCGGACACGCCGTGTCGGCGGCGACACGCGGGGTTCCCCGTAGCGTGAGGCCGGGCCCGTTCGCGAGCGCGTGCCGGCCACACGCGCCTGCGTCTCGGCCCTACGCGGGGCCGCGTCTCGCCAGCTGCTCCCCACCTTGGGTGGGGTTCGCGGTGAATACTGGCATGTCCCTTGAAGTCAGGAGCCGACAGAAGGGGGGCAGCCAGAATGCGTGAGCGTCAGCTCATTCCCATGGAAGTGGCTGGGAATGTCGTGGCGGGTGCGGTGCCGCTGTTGCTGGAGGATCCGGACATCGACGAGTCGTTCGGGTGGTGGCGGCCCGAGGCGGGTGGCCGTCCGCCGGGCCTGTGGAGCGCCGTGGAGGGGACGCGGCTGTTCGCGGTGGCGGAGCGGGGCGAGGGCATCATCGGCCTGGCGGCGCTGACGAACATCCGCCGCGAGGAGCGCTACGCGCGGGTGAGCTGCGCGGTGGCGTCGCGGCACCGGTTGGGCGGCGCGGGCCACTGGGCGATGACGGAGGTCATCCGCCTGGGCGTGCGGCTCGATGGGGTGCGCCACCTGGAGACGTGCGTGCGCGCCAGCAACGAGACGTCGCGCCGGGTGCTGGAGTCGTTGGGCTTCCTGCCGCTGGTGGCGCCGTCGTTTCCCCGCGAGGAGGGACATCCGGGGAGCCACGTGTACCTGCGGCTCGACCTGCCCTCCAGCGCGCGGGGGCACTTCCTGTTGACGCCGCGCCGGGCGCTGTGTGCGTGACGTCGGAGACGCTCGCGCGTGACACGGTGCCGGAGTGATGACGGCCATTCTGGCAACGGCACCGTGTGGGAGCGGGCGGACCTCGAGGGTGGAGCGCGAGCGATAGCTCACGGAACGCCCGAGGGCGCGGACGTGTCTTCCCTCGGGTGACGCGCGGCGCGCGGGCTCGTTGTGAGCGCGGCATTCCTGTTGCTTTGGGGGATGGCATGTCCCCGGCACGTGAAGGCGGAATGCCGCATCGACGAGGTCGTCCTGGGAAGCCGCGAACATCCTCTGGCGGTCAGCGCTCACTGCGACTGCCCGCCGTCGGACCTCCGGGACGAGTTCTGTCCTCGGGACTCCGAGCGCGCGAAGAAGGCGCGGGTGTCTCGTGACGGTGACGATGGATGAGCGGAAGGCGCGAGACGTCCAGGGCATCCTGCTGGGGCTGGCGGTGGTCGTGGGCGCTCTGTGCGTCGCGTGCGTGCTGATGATGCGATACGTGGAGCCCCAGCTCCAGGACCGCTCCAGGCTCGACTTGAGGCATCTGCGGAAGTACGCGGACTCCTTCTTCGACAAGCGAGGGCGGTACCCGAGCACCGAGGAGGGATTCCAGTCGCTGGTGGACGTGGGGCTCCTGGAGCGGCTTCCCGAGGACCCCTGGGGACGGCGCTACCACTATCGGCTCGATGGGGACACGCCCGTATTCGCCACCTACGGCCGGGATGGCGTCCCGGGTGGGGAAGGGGCGAACTCGGACCTGTTCATGGTCGGTCAGCCGAGGACGGCTCCCTCGCCGTCCAACTCCCACGCGTCAGGCTCGGGCTCCGAGGCGCTCTATTGCCAGGGGCCCACCCAAGCCCGTCACTGAGGAGGAATGAGGAGTCATGACCCGGCGGGACATCCTCCTGGGGTGCACTGGGGACGGCACCCGCGCGGCCTCCAGCGCTACCTGCACGAGCGCGCCTTCCGAGGGGATGGGCTGCCCCACGCGGACCTCGCGGGGCAGCCGGGCCCGTCAGAAGCGCTTCACCTCGGTCAGCACCTGGCGCGAGTGCCGCGTCACGGAGCCGAAGTGGCGCTCCGATTCGGCGCGCAGGTGCCTCGCGGCGTCGCTCACCGTGTACTGGCGGAAGTGCTCCACGCTCGCCAGCTCGTAATGGCACACATAGCGGACCCAGCCGTCCGGGGCGTGCTCGGTGTCCCGCCACTTGCGGCAGGCGAGGAAGCCCGGCTCGCGCAGCACCTCGGGCACGTGGGTCTTCTCGTGCCACAGGTTCCAGCGGGCCTCCGCGCCGGGCTCCACCTCGATGACCACGGTGTAGAGCGTGGGCGTGCTCATGGCAGCCACGTCCCCCAGTCCGCCAGCCTCACGCCGCCCGCGGACTCGCGCTTGCCCCGCGCGGGTGTCCTGTAGAGCGTGTCGTCGAGCGGCGCGAAGCGCACCTCCACCGCGAGCCCGTTCAGCGCCGGCTCCCAGGGGCCATCGGCATACAGACGCGTGCGGATCTGCTTCACCGTCCCCGCGTCCTCCGCCGCGTCGAACTTCAGCACCGGCACCTTGTGCGCGCCCACGCTCATCGTCTCGCGCACCGGGGGCGTCGCGTTCTGCTGCGCGGGCGGCCAGGTCTGCGTCTCCAGTGACTCCCAGATGAAGGACAGCAGCGCCTCCTCCAGCGGGACGACCTCCGCCTGCGAGAAGTCCTGGCACGTCGCGGTGTCGGGCGGCGTGGGCGCGGGGACCGCCATCCGCAGCACGTAGCCGCGCTCGGCGCCCAGGCAGGTGCGCGCCACCGTGACGGGACCGGTGCCATCCACGTCCATCCGCGTGTCGAACCAGGTGCCCGGACCGAGCGGACGCTCCAGGCCCGGCCGCGTCCCCGCTCCGCCCTCCTTTCCCTGGCGCGCCTCCACCAGCGTGAGCTGGTAGCTGCCCCCCATGCCGAAGCCCGACAGCGTCGTGCTCGCGTCGAGCAACCCGTTGGTCAGGTACGCGGGCCCCGGGTCCTGCGCGTAGAGGCGGTTCTCCAGCGGGCCGTCCGCGGGGCGATTGTCGCGCAGATAACGCTTCGCCTCCCACGTGCGCCCCGCGGCGGTGGGCTGCTCCGTGCTCTGCGTGCCCTCGCGCGTCACCTCCAGCGGGCGTGTCCCGTTCGTGCGCACGGGCAGCACCAGCGGCCGGGACAGCCGTGGCAGGTCCAGCGGCGCCCCCGCGTCGTCCGTGAAGGTGAGCCCGAGCCACACCCAGGACGGCTCCACCGCCACCACCTCCAACGCGAGCACGCCCGCCGTCGCCGTGCCGCGCGCGCCCCCCAGCGGGGTGCGAATCGCGGAGAAGGAGTAGGCCACCCGGTCTCCCACGCGAGCGCTCAGCCAGGGCGAGTGGCCCTTCGCCGGAGGCAGCGCGCCCGGCGCGACCTGGGGAGGGGCCTCCTGGTGCTCCCCCTCCGCCTGGGCCACCGGCGCGCCATCGGACGGGCTGACGGCGCGGGGACGCGTGCTCTCACAGCCGACGCCGAGCGCCAGCGTCGCGCACAGCGTCGCGACCCGGGTCGGGAACGAAGCGCGGGACCTTCTCATCGGGCGACTCCTCGCGGGGCCTGGGCGCGGCATTGCGCGACCCCGGGGCCCGCTTGATACACCGAGGAGGCAAGCCCGTCCCCAACTTCCTGGAGTTCCCGTTCTCATGGCCACGAACCTGCCCATCCGCCGTGTCGTCCTCTACAAGCATGGAGTCGGCTACTTCGAGCGCCGGGGTGGGGTGAAGGGCAGCGACGCGCTGCACCTGGACTTCAAGGCGCGGGACATGAACGACGTGCTCAAGTCGCTCACGGTGCTCGACCTGTCGGGGGGCTCGGTGTCGGCGGTGAGCTACGACTCGACGAAGCCGTTGGAGCAGCTGCTGGCGGAGGCCACCATCCGCATCCCGGAGGACGGCAGCCTCACCGCGCTCCTGGGCCAGATTAAGGGCGCGCGGGTGCGTGCCCGTGTCGGAGGCGGGCAGGTGGAGGGCGCCATCATCGGCCTCGAGTCGCTCGCGGTGGCGGCGGGCGAGACGAGCGTGGTGCGCCCGTTCCTCACGCTGCTGGCGGGCGGCTCGCTGCGCACCTTCGACGTGCTCGAAATCACCGAGCTGGAGTTCCTCGACGAGGCGGTGCGCAAGGACCTGGAGTTCTATCTGGCGACGGTGCTGTCCTCGTACAAGAAGGACAGCAAGCGCATGTCCATCCTCACCACGGGCGACGGTGAGCGGGAGCTGTTCGTCAGCTACGTCATCGAGGCGCCGGTGTGGAAGACGAGCTACCGCATCCTCCTGGACGAGGGGGAGCCGCCGCTGCTCCAGGGCTGGGCGCTGGTGGACAACACCGGGGACGAGGACTGGGTGGACGTGGAGCTGGCGCTCGTCGCCGGGCTGCCGGTGTCCTTCGTCCACGACCTCTACAGCCCGCGCTACATGAAGCGGCCGGTGGTGGAGGTGAGGACGGAGGCCGCCGCCGCGCCAGTGATTCCGGAGGAGGCCTTCGCCGCCGACATGGCCATGCTCCAGGAGAGCGCGGCGCAGGAGATGGTGGCGCCCGCGCCCGCCATGGCGGCGCCGGGCCGCGCGCGTGGCCTGTTGCGCGGCAAGGCGGAGCTCGGTGGACCCGCGTCCTCCGGGGGCCCCCGGCTGCGGGACGTGCTGGAGCAGAGCCACAAGGTGACGACGCTGACGAAGGAGGTGGGCGACCTCTTCGAGTACGGCGTGGACCGGCCAGTGACGGTGCACCGCAACCAGAGCGCGCTGGTGCCCATCCTCCACAAGCCCTTCGAGGGCCGCCGGGTGCTCCTCTACAACCGGGAAACGCGGGCGAAGAACCCCATGGCCTGCATCGAGCTGAAGAACACCACGGGCCTGACGCTGGAGGGCGGTCCGGTGACGGTGACGGAGGACGAGCGGTACGTGGGCGAGGCGATGCTCGACACCATGAAGCCCAACGACACGCGCTTCGTGCCCTACGCGGTGGAGCTGGGTTGCGTGGTGTCCGTGGAGGACAAGACGAAGGACGGCCCAGGGTTCCGCACCGTGATGCGCCGGGGCACGTTGTTCGTGGATTTCTACGTGATGCGGCACACCCGGTACGTGGTGCGCAACAAGTCGCAGCGGGCACAGGTGCTGTATGTCGAGCACCCGCGCATGGGCTGGGAGCTGGTGGGGGACACGCCGGAGCCCGCGGAGACGACGGACGACTTCTGGCGCTTCAAGCAGACGCTCGCGCCGGAGGCTCAGGTGGAGTTCGAGGTCTCCGAGCGTGGCCACGCCAATCGCACCTACGCCATCCTCGACACCGGGGGGCCCGACGAAGTGGCCTTCTTCCTGTCCCAGCGCTACGTGGACGAGAACATGGCGCGGGCGCTGCGCGAGCTCATCGCCCTGCGCGAGAAGGTCGCCACGCTGAAGCGCGACGAGCAGAAGCTCGACGCCGAGCGCGCCCAGCTCTTCAAGGACCAGGAGCGCATCCGCTCCAACATCGAATCCCTGAAGAGCGGCGCCTCCCAACGCGAGCTGGCGGAGCGCTTCGTCGCGAAGCTGAACGAGCAGGAGGACCGGCTCGAGGCCATCGGCCGTGAGCTGGAGCGGCTCGCGAAGGAGCGACAGGCGGTCCAGGACGAGCTGAACCGCCGCGTGGAGACGCTCAGTTACTCGACGGAGGCGTAGCGGGCGCGCGGTACGTCTCGTCGCCGCCCACCACCGTCAGGCGCACCTGGGCCCGGGGCAGCTCCGTGACCGGAGCCTCCACCGGGTCCACGGACAGCGCGACGAAGTCCGCGTCCAGGCCCGGTTGGAGCCGGCCGCGCCGGCCCTCCGCGAACGAGGCGTAGGCGGCGTTGGCGGTGAAGCCCTCCAGCGCCTCCTCGCCGCTCAGCCGCTGGTCCGCGTGCCAGCCGCCCGCGGGCGCGCCGCTCGCGTCCTGGCGCGTGCGCGCCGCGTAGAGGCCGAGCAGCACGTCCGGCCGCTCCACGGGGAAGTCGCTGCCCAGCGTCAGGAGCGCGCCCGCGTGCTTCAGCCGCTGCCACGCATACGCGCCCTGGATGCGCGACTCGCCCACGCGCACCTCCGCCCAGGGCATGTCGCTGGTGGCGTGCGTGGGCTGGACGCTGGCGATGTAGCCGTCATGGCCCAGCCGCTCGATGTCCTCCAGCCGCATCACCTGCGCGTGCTCCACGCGGTGCCGGCCGTCCTTCGTCCCGGTGGCCGCCACCGCCCGCTCCAGGGTGTCCAGCACCAGCGTGTTGGCGCGGTCGCCGATGGCGTGGGTGCAGATTTGAAACCCCTTGCCCATGAACGCCTGCACGCGCTTGGCGTAGTCCTCCGGCGTCAGGAGCAGCAGGCCCTTGTGGCCGTGCTCGTCGCTGTAGTCCTGGTGCAGCGCCGCGCCCCGGCTGCCCAGCGCGCCGTCGAGGACGAACTTCACGGCGCGCAGCGTGAGCCGGTCGCCCTGGAAGGGACCGTCCGCGAGGAAGGTCTCGGTGTCCGGGCCCTGGCCATCCGCCATGACGTAGACGCGCACGGGCAGCTGGCCCGCGCGGTCCCAGCGCTGGAGCAGCCGGAAGGTGCGCAGGTCCATGCCCGCGTCGTGCACGCCCGTGAGCCCCGCCTGCGCGGCCCGGCCGAGCGCGGCCTTCAACCAGGCGGCGTGCTGCGCGTCCGTGGGCGGAGGCAGCACGCGGGTGACGAGGTTCATCGCGTTGTCGACGAGGATGCCCGTGGGCTCGCCTGACGAATCGCGCAGAATCCTGCCGCCCTCCGGGTCCTTCGTGGCGCGGGTGATGTTCGCGCGCCGGAGCGCCTCGCTGTTCACCCAGGACGCGTGCCCGTCGATGCGGCTGAGCACCACGGGGGTGGTGGGGTGCTTCGCGTCCAGGTCCACGCGCGTGGGGAACGCCTTCTCCGGCCAGTCGTTCTGGTCCCAGCCCTGGCCCACCAGCCACTCTCCCTGGAACGACGACTCCCTCGCGGCGGCGACGCGGGAGAGCGCCTCCTCTTTCGTATCCGCCCCCGTCAGGTCCACCGTCACCAGCCCCTGGCCCAGCCCCGCGAGGTGGCCGTGGGAGTCGGTGAGCCCGGGGACGATGGTCGCGTCCCCCAGGTCCACCACGCGCGCGTCCGCGCCGGCCGCCGCGAGCACCTCGTCGCGGGTGCCCGTCGCCAGCACCTTGCCCTCGCGCACCGCGAGCGCCTGGACCACCGGGTGCGCCGCGTCGAGCGTCCGCACCCGCCGCGCCACGTACACCGTGGTGCCCTTCGCCGCGCCCGGCGTGTTCCGCGAGCAGCCCGCCGCGCCGGAGAGGAGGAGCACCGCCGTCAGGATTCCGCCGAGTCGTCGCAGCATCGTTTCGCGCACCTTCCCGAGTGGTCGCCCCGGGCCTGGGGCGAGCGCGAGACACTCTGGCCCACCCCGCCACGTCCGGCCAGCGACGCGCGCTCCCCCCTCCCGGAGGCGCCTCGGGAGGCCGCCGCTCACCGGGCCTCCCCGACGCGGAGTCGTGGGAATCCACCAGACGGTCGCGAGGCCGGCGCGAGCCCGAGTGCGGGTTCCGCACTCCTCCCGCCGGGGCCGCGTCCGCGTGGGGGAGGGGAGCGGCCTCGCCGGAGGCGTCGTCGCAGGACCTGCCCCGGGAGGCGCTCACGCGCCGGGTGAGGGCATCCATTCGGGCAGGTGTTTGCGCGGAGCAAGCATCCTGGCGGGGACTTGGCGCGCGACTTGACGTGAGGGATGGTGCGGCTTCCCCCACATGTCTGGAGTCATGAACATGAACCTGTCGAAGTCCCGGCTCGGGACTACCGCGTTGTTGGTCGTCGTCGCCGTGGGTCTCGCCACCGTCGCGGGGTGCGCGGGCCGTCGCCGTGAGGCCTTCCTGTTCGACAAGACGCGCGAGCACGTCTACCGCAAGCCCATCGCCGAGGTGTGGCCGCAGGCGCTGGCCCTCCTCAAGGAGAAGGGCTTCTCCTTCCGCGCGGGCAAGGACGGCTTCGAGGCGCAGACCGAGTGGCTGATGCAGGGCGCCCCCTCGTCGCTGGGCACCACCCAGGCGCGCTACTTCGTCCGCGGCATCGAGAAGGGCCCGGGCCAGTGCTCCATCGAGTATCACAAGCAGCTCAGCTCCGAGTCGCGCGGCGCCGACAACGCGCGCAACGACACGATGGACCCCATCCACAACCAGTCCGGCAACTTCAACCGCGACATGGAGACGGAGTGGGAGCTGCTCCAGAAGGTCGACGCGGAGTCCGCCAGCGCGCTGCGCGCCGAGTCCGAGAAGATCCAGTAGCCGCCCCTCGCCCCGGGCCGCCGCGCGCCGTCAGTCGCGCAGCGGCAGCTCCAGGGTGAGGCCGTCGTAGGCCACCTCCACCGGTCCCTTGTACTCCTCGCGCGCCTGCGTGAGCAGCTTCGAGGGGTCGGTGTCGTGGCGGCTGGAGAGGTGGGTGAGCACCAGCCTGCGCGCCCCCGCCTCCCGTGCCACCCGCGCCGCCTCGCGCGCCGTGGAGTGGCGCGTCTCCAGCGCCCGCTCCTGCTCGTCGTCGGAGAAGGTGGACTCGTGGATGAGCAGGTCCGCGTCCTTCGCCGCGCGCACCACGGAGGCGCACGGGCGCGTGTCCCCGGAGATGACCAGGCGGCGTCCGGGGCGCGGCGGGCCCAGTACGTCCTCCGGCTTCACCGTGCGGCCGTCCTCCAGCACCACGCTCTCGCCGCGCTGGAGCTTGCCGAAGCTCGGCCCCGGCGGCACGCCCAGCTCGCGCGCCTTCTCCAGGTGGAAGCGCCCCGGCCGGTCATCCTCCACCAGCGCGTACGCCAGCGCGTTGATGCGGTGGTCCACGCCCACCGCGTGCAGCGCGTAGCCGTTGCGGGGGATGACGTCCCCGTCCTTCACCTCGTGGATTTCGACGGGGAAGGACAGCGTGTCCAGGCCCAGGTGCACGGCCTGGTGGAGCAGGCGCCGCGCGGGCGGAGGCCCATACAGGTGCATGGGCGTGTCGCGGCCCATCATCCCCAGCGTGCGCAGGAAGCCGATGATTCCCAGGTAGTGGTCGGCGTGGAAGTGCGTGAAGAAGACCGCGTCCACCGTGAAGCCGGTGCCGAAGCGCACCATCTGCCGCTGGCTGCCCTCGCCGCAGTCGAACAACAGCAGGTCCGCGTCCGCCTTCACCGCCAGCCCGGACAGGTTGCGGTGCAGCGTGGGCTGGGCGGCGGACGTTCCAAGGAAGGTGAGTCTGAGGAGGGACATTCCGGCACTTCCCACGGCGAAGAGGACCTCCCGCGCCGACACACGGGCGCGAGGCGCCATTTAGCAGGGTTTCGCCTCGCCCGTGCTATGAGCCCGGCCCCCTGAGACACCGCCATGCCCGAATCCCTGACGTTCGCTCCCACCCCCGACCCCCGGCGCGTGCGCGCCCCGGATGGCCGCGTCCTCTCCGTGCCGGAGGGCTGGGCCCTGCTGCCCCCCGGTGACGCGGGCCTCACCCGTCGTGTGAAGGCCGCGGGGCCTTCGTGGACGGTGGTGGAGAAGGTGGGCCGCAAGCTCTTCTCCCGCGGGGTGTGGGCGCCGGAGGCTCACATCGTCCAGGCCCGCGCCGCCCTGGAGGCCGAGCGCGCCACGCCCACCTACGCGAAGAAGCTGGCCGCCGGCCGCGAGCGCCGCGCCCGCGAGCAGGAGCAGTACGAGGTCGACTTCGCCAACGCCGTGCTGCGCTTCCTCGCCTTCTCGCCCGCCTGGTTGCCTCACGCCAAGCGCATGGCCGTCCTCGTCGCCACCCATGCCACGCCCGTGGGCAGCGGCACCGTCGCCCGCACCGAGCGCATCCCCCTGGAGCGCCGCGCCGAGGCCGCCGTCATCGCCTGGATGCGCCACCAGACCACCAGCTACGACCACATGAAGATCGCCCGCGTGAAGGGCGCCCGCCGCGAGGTGCGCCGCGATCTGGCGGAGGTCTCACGCGCCGTGCTCGACCTGCACCGCCGCGACGTCCCCCACGGCCCCACGGCGTGTCCCCTCTGCACCGCCCTGGTCCGGACCTGAGCCCAGCCAGGGGAGGGTCCGTACAGACCTCCTCTGTTCGATTCCCGGTCAGCGGCCCTGGAAGCCCGACAAGGATGGAAATTCCGCCCAAGTCCTTGGATTTGCTGGAGATTCCAGGAGGTGTGTCAAGGGTGCTGACAGTCGCGCGGTGAAGGGCCGCGCGGGGGAGTACCAGGGGCCGGGGACGCGCGGCGGCGGTTCGCTGGGAAGGCCCGGCTGGCGGGGACTGGCGTGGTGTTTGCTCAATGGACCGCCACGCCGGGGCGCCTCGCGTGGAAGCGGGACTCCCGGTCTCACCCTCATCTCACCTCGGGAAGAACGATGCTCCATCTGCGCTCCATGGCTTTGTTGGCGGGTGTCTCGCTGCTCGGTACGGCGTGTGGCGGTCCGGAAGCGGAGGCGCCGCAGCAGGACGGTCTCTCCGGGATGTCCTACGAGGCGTTCCGTCAGGGCGTCTTCCAGGAGCCGGAGTCCGGGGTCTTCATCGCGTTCGGCGACGAGGCCTTCGAGAGCGAGGCCCTGCTGCGCGAGGCGTTCGAGCAGGCGCGTGACGGGCTGGGCACCACGCGGGACGGGCTGGCGGTCTACTACGCCAGCAGGAAGGACGTGAAGTGGACCGCGAGCCAGGCGCTCAACCTCACCTACTGCGTGAGCACCGGCTTCGGCGCCAACTACAGCAAGGTGGTCAGCGCCATGAACACCGCGACGAGCGCGTGGGAGGGCGCGGCCAACGTGAACTTCGTCCACGTGTCCGCGCAGGACTCCAACTGCAACGCGCGCAACAGCAACGTCATCTTCGACGTGAGCCCGGTGAACGTGGGCGGCCAGTACCTGGCGCGCGCCTTCTTCCCCAACTCCAGCCGCCGCAGCCGCAACGTGCTCATCGACAACTCGTCCTTCTCCGCCGGCGCGCCGGGCCTGGACGGCATCCTGCGCCACGAGCTGGGCCACACGCTCGGCTTCCGCCACGAGCACACCCGCCCCGAGGCCGGCGCGTGCTTCGAGGACAACCAGTGGCGCGCGCTGACGCCGTATGACTCCAGCTCCGTCATGCACTATCCGCAGTGCAACGGCACCAACACCTGGAGCCTGACGCTGACCGCCCTGGACAAGCAGGGCGCCGCCCTCCTCTATCCGTAAGGCCCGGCGGGCCTCGCGCGCCCCTCCCCACCGGGAGGGGTGATTCATGACAGGCGGCCTCCTCGACTCAGAGGGGCCGCCTGTCTTCGTTTCGACGCCCCCTGGTCCGCCAGGGCGCCTCATGGCGGTATTTCTGACCCGCCGTTCAGTCATCCTTGCGCCATTAATGACCGGCGGGTTAGTCATGGCGGGTCATGCCCCGACCCGCCGACCCGCACGCCAGGGAAGCCCTGATGACCGCCGCCCGGGCGGAGTTCGCCCGCAAGGGGTTGAAGGGCGCGCGCATCGAGGACATCACCGCCGCGTGCGGGCTCTCCAAGGGCGCCTTCTATCTGCACTTCGAATCCAAGGAGGCGCTGTTCGGGGAGGTCGTGTCCGCCCTCGAGGCGAAGCTGAACGACGTCAACGCGCGGCGCATCGCCACCGCAGAGGCCCTCATCCGCGAGCACGGCGTCCCCGGTCCGCGGGACCGGTTGGAGCACACCGAGCGCTACCAGCGCTTCAGCGAGCTGGACTCCACCTTCGACCTGGAGGCGCTGGAGCTGATGTGGGCCAACCGCGACCTGGTCGCGGTGCTCGTCAGCGGCAGCCAGGGCACGCCCTTCGAGAACCTGCTGTGGCGCCTGACGGACGCGCAGGTGACCCGCGTGGCCCGCGACTTCCGGCGGATGCAGGCGGTGGGCGCCGCGGACCGGGAGATGGACGCGGACCTGTTCGGCTCCATCATCGTCGGCGCGTACCTGCTGCTGACCCAGCAGATGGTTCGCCTGGAGGAGAAGCCGGACCTGGTCGCCTGGGGCCGCACGCTCCATCGCCTGTGCGACCACGGCACCCTCCCTCGGACCGACGCGGCCCAGCCCGTGGCGCGTGCCTCCCGTCCCTCCAACCCTTCCCAGCGTCGGCTCCCCGCCCGCGCCAAGTCCCGTCCCACCTCGAGGAAACGTTCGTGAATCCCACCTGGAACATCCCCGTCCTCCGCGCGCTCGCCACGGCGGGTGTCGCCGTCGTGGCGCTGTCCCTCCCTGGTTGCACGAAGGCGGACGCCTCGGCGGCCGCCGCTTCCGCCGCGGCGCCGGGCGAGGTGAAGCCGCTGGCCGTGAAGGTCATCGCGGCGCGCGCCGTCCGCGCGGCGCCCCGGGAGGAGGTGACGGGCACGCTGTTCCCGGCGCAGGCGCTCCAGGTGGGGTTCGAGGTGGGGGGCCGGCTCGCGGTGGTGAAGGGGGCCAAGGGGCAGGCGGTGAAGAAGGGCGACGTGCTGGCCCAACTGGACCCCGAAATCGCCGACGCGCAGGTGGCGCAGGCGGAGGCGGCGGTGGCCGCCGCGGAGGCCGCGGCGACGATGGCCGCGGATGTCGCCGCCCGCAACCTGAAGCTCCAGCAGGAGGGCGGGGTGAGCGACCTGCAGAACCGCACCAGCGCGTCCACCGCGGCGCAGGCCCAGGCGCAGCTGCTCGCGGCGAAGGCGCAGCTGGCGCAGGCGCGCGCGTCGCGGCGACGGCACGACCTGAAGGCGCCCTTCGCGGGCACGCTCGTCGACGCGCCGGAGCAGACGGGCGCCACGGTGGGGCCGGGCGCGGCGCTGTTCGTCCTGGAGCACCTGGACACGCTGCTGCTCAAGACGACGGTGGCCGAGTCCATGCGCTCGCGGCTCAAGCCGGGCGTGAAGGTGCGGGTGGAGTCCATCGGCTCGCGCGTCTTCACCGAGGACGCGGTGGTGCGCAACGTGCTGCCCTCCGCGGACCCCGCCACCCGGCGCGTGCCGGTGGAGCTGGCGGTGCCCAACGCGGACGGGCGCTTCGTGGCGCACACCCTGGCGCGCGCGGTGCTGCCGCTGGGCGAGGACCAGGACGCGCAGGTGCTGCCCGGCACGGCGCTGGTGTCCTCCAACGGCGACCACGTGCTGGTGGTGGCGGACGGGGGCGAGGTGCGCCGCGTGGACGTGCAGGTGCTGGAGCGCCGCGAGCGCGAGGTGGTGGTGCTGGCGTCAGCCGCGCTCTCCGCCGTCATCGACTACCCCACGCCCGGCCTCTCCCAGGGTTCGCGCGTCACCGTGAAGTAGCCGCGAAGGCCCCGGGAGTCCCTCCATGTTCCTCAGCGACGTCTCCATCCGCAGGCCCGTCTTCACGGTCATGCTGTCGCTCTGCCTCATCGTCCTCGGACTGATGGGGTTGGGGCGGCTCGGCACGGACCTGTACCCGGACGTGTCCTTCCCCATCGTCGTGGTCAACACCGTCTACAAGGGCGCGGGCCCCGGCGAAATCGAAACGCAGGTCATCAAGCCCGTGGAGGACGCGGTCGCCGGCATCAGCGGCGTGGACCGCATCCACTCGTACAGCCGCGAGAACCTGGGCACGGTGGTGGTGCAGTTCACCCTCTCCACCAACCTGGACCGCGCGGTGCAGGAGGTCCGCGACAAGGTCGCCGGCATCGCCAACAAGCTGCCGCAGACGGCGGACGCGCCGGTGGTGAGCCGGGTGGACCTGTCCGCCACGCCCATCCTCACCTACGCGGTGTCCGCGGACATGCCGTCGCAGGCGCTGCGCCGGCTCATCGACGACCGCATCAAGCCGGCGCTCGCGCAGCTGGAGGGCGCGGCCGAGGTGCGCATCACCGGTGGCGACACGCGCGAGATTCAAATCGACCTGGACCTGGACAAGGCGCGCGCGGCGGGCGTGTCGCCGCTGGACATCGCGCAGCGGGTGGGGGCGGAGAACCTGGACCTGCCGGCGGGGCGGCTGTTGCTCGGGGCGAGCGAGCTGACGGTGCGTTCGCTGGGGCAGTTCCGCGACGTGGACGAGATTCGCGCGCTGCCGGTGGCGCGCAGCCGCACGGGCGCGCAGGTGCGGTTGGATGAGATCGCCACGGTGACGGACGGGGTGGCGGAGCGGCGCACGGTGGCGCGGCTCAACGGGCAGGACGCGGTCATCCTGGAGCTGGTGAAGCAGCCGGGCTCCAACACGGTGGCGGTGAGCGACGCGGTGAAGCGGGTGCTCGCGGCGATGGGGCCGGAGGTGGGGCAGGGGTTCAAGGCGACGCTGCTCATCGACCAGTCGGACCTCATCAAGGAGAACGCGCACGAGGTCTGGGTGGCGCTCATCTTTGGCGGCGCGATGGCGGTGCTCATCATCCTGATGTTCCTGTTGGACGGGCGCGGCACGTTCATCTCCTCGCTGGCGCTGCCCACCTCCGTCATCGGCACGTTCTTCGTGATGTACACGCTGGACTACACGCTGAACCAGATGACGCTGCTGGCGCTGTCGCTGGCCATCGGTCTGCTCATCGACGACGCGGTGGTGGTGCGCGAGGCGATTACGCATCGGCTGGAGCAGGGAGAGGACCCGCTGAGCGCGGCGTCCAACGGCACCAAGGACGTGGGGCTCGCGGTGCTGGCGACGACGCTGTCGTTGGTGGCGGTGTTCGTGCCGGTGGCGTTCATGCCGGGCATCGTCGGCCAGTTCTTCAAGCAGTTCGGCATCACCATCTCCGCGGCGGTGCTCGTCTCGTTGTTCATCTCCTTCACGCTGGACCCCATGCTCTCCGCGCGGCTGGCGAAGCGGCGCGTGCCCGGGGAGAAGCACCGGGAGAACGCGGTGGCGGCGGGGCTGCGGCGCATGCTGGACGGCACGGAGCGCTTCTACGAGGCCATCCTGCGGTGGGTGCTCTCGCACAAGTGGACGACGGCGGGCATCACGGTGCTGGTGCTGGTGCTGTCGTTCGGCGCGGCGAGCCGGCTGGGCGCGGAGTTCCTCTCCGCGGAGGACCGCTCGCAGTTCCTGGTGGACCTGACGCTGCCGGACTCGGCGAGCCTGCAGGAGACGGAGGCGCGCACGGCGGAGGCGGAGAAGGCGCTCCAGGCGCTGCCGGAGGTGGCGGATATCTACGCCATCGTCGGCACCAACGGCGACGTGAACAAGGCGCGGCTGCGGGTGTTGACGGTGCCCAAGGGCCAGCGGGCCAAGGGCATCCCGGTGTTGAAGGAGGAGGCGCGCGCGGCGCTGGCGGGCCTGGTGGCCACGCGGGTGAACCTGAGCGACCCCCCCATCCTGGAGGGCCTGGGCGACTACTACCCCATCATGGTGCGCGTGACGGGGCCGGACCTGGCGCGCGTCAACCAGGAGGCGGAGCGCATCGCGGGCATCCTCCGGAGCCTGAAGGGCACGGAGGACGTGCGGGTGGAGGCGAACCCGCCCAAGCCGGAGCTTCAAGTCCACATCGACCGGGCGCGGGCGAGCGACGCGGACGTGAACGCGGCGGGGCTGGCGACGCAGCTGCGGCTGGCCATCAGCGGCGACGTGGTGGCGAAGCTGCGCGAGGGGACGACGGAGACGGACATCCGCGTGCGGCTGGCGGAGTCGGACCGGAACACGCCGGAGCGGGTGCGGCAGCTGGAGGTGTACACGCCGCGCGGGCTGCGGCCGGTGACGGACCTGGCGGCGGTGGAGCTGAGGGACGGGCCGAGCGTCATCGAGCACGAGAACCGGGAGCGGCAGCTCGCGGTGTACTCGCAGCTGGGCAAGGGCGCGGCGCTGGGTGACATCGCCACGGCGCTGAAGGAGCGGGTGGCGGCGGAGCCCCTGCCGCCGGGGTACGCGGTCATCTACGACGGGCAGATCAAGAGCCTGGCGGAGCAGAACGACGCGTTCGGCATGGCGGGGGTGCTGGCGCTGGTGTTCATCTACATGGTGCTGGCGAGCCAGTTCGAGTCGTTCAAGCACCCGTTCACCATCATGGTGTCGCTGCCGCTGGCGCTGGTGGGCGCGCTGTTGAGCCTGGTGGTGACGGGCTACCACCTGTCGATGGGCGCGATGATTGGCGTCATCCTGTTGATGGGGTTGGTGACGAAGAACGCGATTCTCCTCATCGACGGCGCGTTGCAGCACCTGCGCGAGGGCGACTCGGTGGACGAGGCGCTGATGAAGGCGGGGCCGCGGCGGTTGCGGCCCATCCTGATGACGAGCGCGGCGATGGCCATCGGCATGGTGCCGACGGCGGTGGGCACGGGGACGGGCTCGGAGTTCCGGGCGCCCATGGCCATCTCGGTGATTGGCGGCGTCATCACCTCCACGTTCCTGACGCTGCTGGTGGTGCCGGTGGTGTTCGCGGCGGTGGAGCGCCTGGGGTGGCTGAGAGGCGCGACGAAGGCCACGCCTCCGGAGCCGGTGCCGCGGCCGGCGGGTGGCCCCAGTCAGGCGGCGTGATGGCGCCCTCGCGCCGGCCCTCGGCGGGGGGCCGGTGTTGGCGGGTCAGTCGGGGAGGCCCGCGAACCTGCGGGCCTCCGAGATGCTCTCGGAGGCGGGGAACACCTGGCTGGCGCGGGTCGCGGTGTCCACGGCCTCCGCGGTCTTCTCCTGCTCGCCCTGGGCCTCGATGAGGCCGGCCCAGGACTCCTCGAGGAGGGAGAGCGCCTTGGTCGCGGCCTCGCGATAGAGGGCCTCCGCCTGGGCGGGAGCGTCCCGCACCACGCTCTGGAAGCGCGCCATGCCGATGAGCGCCTCGGGCGAGCGATTCGAGGCGTCGAGCGCGTGGTGGAGGATTCGCTCCACCTCGTCGAAGAACACGTCAGGCTGGGGGACATCCTCCTTCCCCCAGAGCATGGCCCGGCTGGAGAGGAGCAGTCCGGGGACGAAGGACGGGCAGTGCCCGCGCAGCCGCTCCAGGTGCTGGAGTTGCTCGGGGCTCCCCCGCTCCAACGAGAGGGCCGAGGACAACAAGCGCTGGAGCTCAACGGGACTCGGGTGCATGCGGACTCTCACAGCTTCTGGAGCAGGCGGGAATTGTCCTTGGCGACGTCCTTGAGGAGCTTGAGCGCCACCTGAAGCTCCTTCTTCGTCCCGACACTGAAGTCTGCCGAGTCATACATCTTCTGGAGTTGGTACCGGGTGAAGTCCTTGAGCCGGGCAGGGAAGGAGGGGACGCGTTGTAACCGCGCGGGGATGTCCCCGAGCTTCATGGAGAGGTCCGCGATGGTGCGCCTGAAGGTCGTGGCCGCGGATTGCTCGATGAGCCCCGCCGTGGCGGACTCCTGGATGAGGACCTCGGCCTCGGCGAACTGGCCTTCGCCAATCAAGTGCACGATTCGGGCTTCCGCGCTGTTGCGGCCAAAGCCTCCTCCGCTTCCGCCGTCCGAATGAGCGCACGAGGCGAACAGGGGCCAGAGGACCAGCAGCGTGAGCGTCCATCCCGTGCTTCGGCCATGACAGGGCATGACGGGCCAGCGTAGGGGACTTTGCTTTCGTGGCGCCAACGGGTCACCGGCGTTCTGTCCGGTGCCCGTCGCCCGCCTCACTCGCTCGTGTAGTGCGGCGTCATCGCGTCGAGGATGGTGCGCATCAGGGCCTGGCCGTCCGGAGTATCCGGGCACAGGCCGCCCCAGGCGAGCGTGAGCCGGTCCGCCACCGGGCGCCAGTACATGCGCCCGCGCATCCGCACCGGCTCGTAGCTCTCCCGCCCTCCGGCCAGGTAGTCCTCTTCCGGCACGCCGAACACCGCGTAGTACGTCAGGTCCGGCGCGTCCGCGTCCTGCAACCGGTGCAGCCCGCTGGGGATGATGCAGCGGACATCCGCGCTGTGCCACGCGCCCTGACGCCCCAGCTCCACCTCCAGCACCTCGAAGCACATCCTCGACGGCGGACACCCCAACTCCCCCGCCGTCAGGAAGTTGTAGTCCAGCCGCGGAATCTCCAGCATCTCCTCCACGTCCGGCCGCCCGTCGCTCCGGAACCCCCACGGGTTCCCGTCACGCTTGTACGAACGCAACCCGTAGGCCCCGTAGAACACGTTGTACCAGGGGCTGAACGGGTTGAAGTAATCCGAGCACCCCGTCCCACTCGGGAAGTCCCCGATGGTGAAGGCCACCAACAGGTCGAACAACCGCTTCGTCTCGAACGCCGCGAACGGCTCGTGCGCCACCGCCCCGATGGCCCCGCGCACCGTTGGCACCGGTGTCACGACCCCCAGCTCCTCCAGGAAGTTCCTTTTTCCCGGGAGTGGCGTGGCGTTCATGGCCATCACGGCCAGCTCTCGTTGCAGACCCATGATGAATTTCCGTCCCCTCTGCCGGCAGCCTACCGGACCGGGGTAGACTCCGCCCATGCCGGAGAAGCTCGTCTTCGAGCACACCTTCGAGGGCCTCTTCGTGCGCGGGCTTGCCCACCGCGTCACGCCGGCCCTGCGCGAGCGCCTCCGCGAGGTGGGGCTGGACCTCGAGCGCAAACTCCAGCCCACCTACAGCTTCGACACGTGGTGCTCCGCCGTGCGCGCCGCCGCGCTCGAGCTGCACGCGGGCGAGCCTCCGGAGGTCGCCTACGCGCTGCTGGGCGAGCGCATGGTGGACGGCTACCGCGAGACGGTGATGGGCCGGGCCCTGTTCAGCGTCATCCAGCTGCTCGGCCCCCGGCGCGGCGTGGGGCGCGCGCGGCAGATGTTCCGCTCCGGCAACAACTACACGGAGGCGCGCATCCAGGACGTGGCGCCGGACACGGTGGACCTGTGGATGAACGAGGCGGGCCCCATCCGCTACTTCACCCAGGGCGCCGTGCGCGCGGGGCTGCGCGCCACCGGCGCGGTGCGGCCCCAGGTCGTCGTGCGCGAGTACTCCGCCGAGGACGTCGTCTACCGCTGCACCTGGAGCGATGGGCTCCCCCCCTGAGCGCGCCCCCGGCCTGCTCGCGGTGGACCTGGGCCTGCGCTCGGGGCTGGCCCTCTATGGCCCGGACGGGCGCCTCGTCGAATACCACTCGCGCAACTTCGGCAACCGCGCGCGCCTCAAGCGCGCCGTGCCCTCCGTGCTGACGGGCCTGGGGCCCCTGGCGTGGCTCGTCCTGGAGGGCGGCGGCCCCGTGGCGGACATCTGGGAGCGGGAGGCCTCCCGCCGCGCCCTCCAGGTCCTGCGCGTGTCCGCCGAGGACTGGCGGGAGGCGCTGCTCTACGCCCGGGAGCAGCGCAGCGGCGCCCAGGCCAAGGACGTGGCGGACGGGCTCGCCCGCCGCGTCATCGACTGGTCCCGCGCGCCGCGCCCCACCTCGTTGCGGCACGACGCCGCCGAGGCCATCCTCCTGGGCCTGTGGGGCGTGCTGGAGGTGGGCTGGCTCACGCACGTGCCACCCGAGGTCCGCGCCCGATGAGCCGCGCGCGCCCGCGTGGCGCCAGGAAGACGAGGAGGCTTACGTGAAACGATGGGTGGACCCCCTGGCGCGCACGGCCTACCGGGGCGCGTACGCGCTCGCGCGGGTGTACTGGTTCGTGCGCAGGCCCCACACGCACGGCGTCTTCGTGGGTGTGTGGCACCAGCACCGCGTGCTGCTGTTGCAGAACTCCTACAAACACACGCTCAGCATGCCGGGCGGCGGCATGGAGGCCGGCGAGTCCCCCGAGGAGGCCGGCGCGCGCGAGCTCCTCGAGGAGGTGGGCCTCCGCGTGGACGCGACGGCGCTCCGCCCCGCCTTCGAGACGGTGGGCACCACCGAGCACAAGCACGACCACGTCCGCTTCCTCGAGATGGAGCTCCCCACCGAACCCGCGCTCACCATCGACGAGCGCGAGGTGACGTGGGCGGCGTTCATCGACCTGGACACCGCGTGGAGGCTGCCCGTCTCGCCGCTCGTGCGCGCATACCTGGAACACGCGCGTCGACGCCGGGGATGACGCAGCCGGGTGGTCCTCGAGGGGAGTGCGGGGCTTCGGGCGCGACGCGGGCGGTGGGTCGCGCCAGGGGGGCGTCGTCAGCGGGCGGCGTGCGAGACGTGGTGCCCGTCGTGCAGGAAGAAGCGCGTGCGGGCCTTGTCGAGCTGCTTCTTCGCCTCCTCCAGCGAGACGCAGTCCACGGTGAGGTCGTCACCGGGCGTGGCCTCCGACGCCACCCGCGCCGTCTGGAGCCGGGCGATGGTCGAATCCGAGACGTGGGCGCACATCACGCAGCCCTTCTCCCGGCCGTATGCCACCACCTCGCCGAAGATGGCCGCGGACTCCGGCTCCAGCGCGCGCAGCCCGCGCATGTCCGCCAGCACCAGGTGGCGCCCTCCACCGTACGCGTCCGTCTCCGCCCGGTACCGCGAGGCGAACTCCTTCATCTCGTTGGGTCGGACAAAGCCGCTCAGCCGCACGGTGACCGTACGTCTGTTCGTATCGTTGGTGACCTCGAACATGGGCCCTCCCTGTGGGGATGACAAAGAATAACAAACAGCGCGCCGCGTTCGTAGTCACCCCCGGACACTATGTCCTCCCTGGAATAGTCGAGAGGAATTGTGTCGCCATCAACCGAGCCTGGCGGAAGTTTCCCACCGCCTCGCAGTCACGTCTCACGCCAGCGAAAACCTCCAGGCGAGATGTCGCTTCGAGTCAGGGATGACTCACTCATGCTCGCTGACTGCTCTCTCCGGTGACAACGGCCGAGCCGATGAGGTGTGCGAGTCTCAACGGTTCGGGCACGTGGCCCCTGTCTGTAATTGCTTGCAGGAGTTCCCCGACTTCATCGGGAGTCGCGCCCTGGCACTGGAAGGTGAAACCCCGCACCTGGTGGATGGGGCCGGCGCGCAGGAGCTTCGCCCAGCGGGCGTCGGCGCGGGGCAGTCGCCGGAGGGCGCGCTCCACGGCGTCCAGGTCCGGGGGCCTGCGCATCACCGCGACGCAGGGCTTCTCCAGGCGCGCGGCGAGCAGGGGCAGGTCCACGACGTTGAAGCCGCCGAAGGCGATGCCATCCAGCAGCACGGCGTGCAGCTGGGGCAGGAACTTGCCGCCCTCCAGCAGCCGGCACACCGCGTCGGTGGCGTTCCAGCCGTCGCGGCGCACGCGGCCCCAGACGAGCCCCTCGAAGCGGGTGCCCGCGCACACCACGCCGGCCAGGGGCACGGCGACCCCCGCGCGCCTGGGAAAGGGACCGTCGTCGAAGCCGATGACTCGTGGGAAGCGGGGCAGGCGCATGAGGTCCGCGCGAGCCTCGCAAAGGGCGCGCGGGCGTGGAAAGGAAGAAGCCCGACACCGCTCGCGCGCGGGCCGGGCTCCAGGAACTACCGAAGGACGGATGGCTCAGACTGCGCGCACGTTCTGCGCCTGCAGGCCCTTGGGGCCACGGCCGACTTCGAACTCGACCTTCTGGCCTTCCTGCAGCGTGCGGAAGCCATCCATGTTGATGGCGCTGTGATGGACGAACACGTCCTCACCGCCTCCGTCCTGCACGATGAAGCCAAAGCCCTTCGCATCGTTGAACCACTTGACGGTACCAGTTGCCATGAATCGTGTTCTCTCGTGCTGGCGCGGCTCGCCGCGGTTTTCGGCCTCTCAGAATGTGAAGGCCGTACTTCAAGGCCTGAGTCTGCACGCGCCGGGCGTCCGAGTGGAAGCCCCCTCGGTCGTCTGTCTCACGACGGGGTGAGCGGTGGTAGCCGGGTTTCCTACTCCCGGAGGACAGGCGGGCGGGGAGGGTATCCGCTGTCCCAGGGGGGCCCGTGGCTACCGTGAAGGGGGAGAGGTCGCACCCCCTGCTCCACGCGAAAGGAGTCCGCCATGGCCGAGTCGCTCCCCCCTCCCATCCCGCTGTCCTCGGCGCGTCCTCCCCGGAGGGAGTGGGCGCCGAGGCGCCTGGCGAGGCACCTGATGGACACCAGCGCCCGGGCGGGAATCCTGTCCCGGCCCCTGTTCGGGCGGCTCCCGGCGCGGCGCTGGGTGCCGTCGGAGGTGCATTCGCTGCTGGACTACCGGGGAGGGGTGCTGGCCCTGGTGGCGGGGCAGCTGTCCTCCAACCCGGTGGCCCGGCGGGCGGGGCGGGTGCTGGGGGCGTGCGCCATTGGCCTGGCGCTGGTGACGGACACCCGGCTGAGCGTGGCGAAGCTCGTCCCCATCGAGGCGCACGAGGTGGGGGACTACGTGCTGGGCAAGGCGGCGGTGCTGGCGCCCTTCGTGCTGGGCTACGCGCGGACGAACCCGGTGGTGGCGGCCGTGCACGTGCTGGTGGGGTTGTCCTCCATCGGCGTGGCGCTGGTGACGGACTACCGGTGCGTGACGGGCATGCACCTGGGCGGGGAGCGGCTGACGGACCCGGAGGGAATCGGGGCCTGAACGCGCACGCGGCGGGGCGCCCTCGTCGGAGCACCCCGCCGCGCGTGTCAGTCCGGGAGGACGCGGGGACGGCTCAGGCCGTCTTCACCGCGGCCTCGGGCTTGGCGTCCGTGGTGCTGGTGCCGCCGGCGATGCTCTGGATGCGCATGCCGTAGAAGCTGCGGTAGACGAACACCGTCGACAGGACGAAGAACACCGCGGACAGGACGCGGGTGAGCTGCCCCTGGCCGGCCGCCTCCAGCTCCACCGCCAGCTCCACCGCCAGCAGGCCGAAGAGGGTGGTGAACTTGATGACCGGGTTGAGCGCCACGGAGGAGGTGTCCTTGAACGGGTCGCCCACGGTGTCGCCCACCACGGTGGCCGCGTGCAGGTCCGTGCCCTTGGCCTTCAACTCCACCTCCACCAGCTTCTTGGCGTTGTCCCAGGCGCCGCCCGCGTTGGCCATGAAGACGGCCTGGTACAGGCCGAACACCGCGATGGAGATGAGGTAGCCCACGAAGAAGTACGGCTCGAAGCAGGCGAAGGCGAGCGTGCTGAAGAAGACGGCGAGGAAGATGTTGATCATCCCCTTCTGCGCGTACTGGGTGCAGATTTCGACGACCTTCTTGGAGTCCGACACGCTGGCCTTCTCCACGCCCTCCAGCTTGATGTTGGCCTTGATGAACTCCACCGCGCGGTAGGCGCCGGTGGACACCGCCTGCATGGACGCGCCGGAGAACCAGTAGATGACCGCGCCGCCGGTGATGAGGCCGAGCAGGAACGGGGCGTGGAGCAGCGACAGGTACTGGGCCTTCTCCGCGTTGAGAGTGCCGTTGGTGATGCCCACCAGCAGCACGATGATGGAGAAGATCATCGTCGTGGCGCCCACCACCGCCGTGCCGATGAGCACCGGCTTGGCCGTGGCCTTGAAGGTGTTGCCCGCGCCGTCGTTCTCCTCCAGGTACTCCTTGCCCCGCTCGAAGTCCGGCGTGAAGCCGAAGTCGCGCTTCACCTCCTCCTTCACGTCGGGCACGTTCTCGATGAGCGACAGCTCGTAGACGCTCTGCGCGTTGTCCGTCACCGGGCCGTAGGAGTCCACGGCGATGGTGACCGGGCCCATGCCCAGGAAGCCGAAGGCGACCAGGCCGAACGCGAACACCGGCGCGGCGATCATCAGCTGGCCCACGCCCTGGCCGGGCACGCCCGCGCCGCTGAACCAGAAGGCCAGGCCCATCAGGATGGCGATGATGAGGCCCATCCAGTAGGCGGAGAAGTTGCCGGCGACCAGGCCGGAGATGACGTTGAGCGACGCGCCACCCTCGCGGCTGGCCGTGACGACCTCGCGCACGTGGCGGCTCTCCGTGGAGGTGAAGACCTTGATGGCCTCCGGGATGATGGCGCCCGCCAGCGTGCCGCAGGTGATGATGGCGGACAGCTTCCACCACAGCGTGGGGTCACCGCCCAGGTTGGGGATGAGCAGGTAGCTCACCAGGAACGTCAGCCCCACCGACAAGAGCGACGTCACCCACACCAGCGCCGTGAGCGGGTGCTCGAAGTTCATGTGGTCCGCGTTCTTGTACTTGGCGGACTGGAACACGTTGTTGAGCGCGTAGGCGGCCAGCGACGCGAGCACCATCACGATGCGCATCATGAAGATCCAGACCAGCAGCTCCACGCGGTAGTCCGCGCCCACGGCCAGCAGGATGAAGGTGATGAGCGCCACGCCCGTCACGCCGTAGGTCTCGAAGCCGTCCGCGGAGGGGCCCACGCTGTCGCCCGCGTTGTCGCCGGTGCAGTCCGCGATGACGCCCGGGTTGCGCGCGTCGTCCTCCTTGATGCGGAAGACGATCTTCATCAGGTCGGAGCCGATGTCGGCGATCTTCGTGAAGATGCCGCCCGCGATGCGCAGCGCGGACGCGCCCAGCGACTCACCGATGGCGAAGCCGATGAAGCACGGGCCCGCGAAGTCCGCCGGGATGAACAGCAGGATGGCCAGCATCAGCAGGAGCTCCGTGCTGATGAGCACCATGCCGATGGACATGCCCGCCTGCAGCGGAATCGCGTAGGTGGGGTAGGGCTTGCCACGCAGCGACGCGAACGCCGTGCGGCTGTTGGCGAAGGTGTTCACCCGGATGCCGAACCAGGCCACGCCGCACGAGCCGGCGATGCCCACCAGGCTGGCCGCCAGGATGATGGCCACCCGGCCCGCGTCCAGGTGACGCAGGAAGCCGAAGTAGCCCACCATCACCACCGCGATGAGCGCCCACAGCACGCCGATGAACTTCAGCTGCGTCATCAGGTACGTCTTGCACGTCTCGTAGATGAGTTCGGAAATCTCCAGCATCGCCCGGTGCACCGGCATCTTCTGGAGGCTGGCGTACTGGAGGAAGCCGAAGACCAGGCCGAGCACGCTCACCGCGATGCCCGACAACAGCAGCTGGTGGCCGTTGAGGCCGCCCAGGAAGGACTTGGAGGCGAAATCAGGGAGGACGAGGTCCGCCTCACTGGCGTGGGCGGCGCTGGCGCCTAGGGCCGTCAGGAGCCCCAAGGCCCTGGCGGATACACCGGTGACGCTCTTCTGACGGAGGACACGTGTCATGGGGGTGCAACTCCTCACAGTGGCTCGCCCGGAAGCTCGGCCCGACCACGCCTCGCTCCCGGGATGACAGGGAGTGGTGTCGAGGGGTTGGCCGCCTGCGAGCGGGGATGCCGCGCGCCGACGCTTCAGCACAGCCTCGCCCTTCGAGGCGCAAAGTCACACGCCTGGAAGGCGGATGCGCGAATACCACGGACCCGCACTTGAAGTCGAATTCCCCCCGGGTTTCGCAGGATTTCGAGCGGATGTGTCTGGGATGGTTGGATGTAGGTCAACTGTCAGACATCACGGCCGCAGGCGGAAAAGAAATCCATCCTCCGGGTGCGGGTAGGGCGTGCCGGGTGGCAGCGTTCGCCGCAGTGCGCCAGCGACCACGGTGGACCCCTGGTCGTCCACGGCCACGCTCCTGGGGGAGGCGGGCGCGGGGCTGGTGAGGCCGCGGACCCACAGCGACTGGCCCGCGTCCGGCAGGAGCCGGGCGACGTAGAGGCCAGCGGGGGCGCGGGTGCGCGCCAGGTCCAGGCCGCCATCGTGGGTTCCCACGAGGGTGAGCTGGCCGGCCTCGTCCGTGGCGAGCGCGTTGGCGGTGGCGGCGAAGGAGCGCGCCCACCGCTCATGGCCCTCCGCGTCGTAGGCCACCACGAAGCCATGGTGTTCGCCGGCGTCGTGGAGCTGGCCCTGGAAGTAGAAGCGGGTGGTGAAGCCGCCGGCCACGAAGACGCGGTCGGAGGCGACGGCGACGGCGCTCGCGGCGCCCGTGGCCCCTCGGAGATCATGACTCCAGGCGTGCTCGCCCTGGCGCGACAGCTTGAGGATGAAGGGTGTGTGCTGGCGCACGGTGACGAAGGCCGCGCCGCCGAAGCAGACGTTGCCCGAGTACGCGCCGGCCACGTGGACGCCGCCGAAGACGTCCACCGCCACCGCGCGCGCGGACACCACGCCTTCGGCGCCCGCGGACCACACGCGGCTCCACTGCGTGCGCCCGTCCATGCCCAGCCGGGCCACGAAGGCGCCGCGTCCACCATCGGACGGTTCGCGCACGGCGTCTCCGAAGTCGCGCGCGCCGGAGAGGTCGCCCACCACCACCACGCCGCTCGCCCCGTCCGTGGCCACCGCATGGACGGTGAGCGCGCCCTCGCCGGGGAAGGCCTTCACCCGCTCCACCGCGCCCTCCGGCGACAGCCGCGCGACGAAGGGGCCCTCTGGAAAACGTGTCATGCCCAGGGTGAATCCAGACGCGCTCCCCACCAGCCAGACGTGGCCCCGGGGGTCCACCGCGAGGCCGCCCACCCGGGTCCGGGTCGTGCCTGTCTTCGCGGGCACGAACCCGCGCGCCCAGTGAAGCGTGCCATTCCGCCCGAAGCGCGCCACCAGCAGGTGTGGCCTCGAGACGCCCTGGTCGAAGGGCAGGGGGCCTCCCCCTATGTCCAAAGGCTCACGGTATGTCGCCGCGACGAGGACATCCCCGTTGGGCGCCACCGCCGCCGACGGCGCCTCGCTGTCCCCGTGCGCCAGCGAGCGCGTCCACGTCAGGGCGCCCTTGCCCCCGTCTCCACCTTCTCCCGCCCCCACCACCGCCAGGCCCGGAGCGCGCGGCGTCGCCTGGGCCTTCTCCCCGCACCCCACGAGGAGAGAGCCCAGCACGCACACCACGCTCGCCCAACGCCACGCCACCATTCCCGCTCCGGCCTGCCCCTGCCCCCAACTCCGACAACCCCCTGCCCATCGACCGGGAAGACCCTTTTGCAAGGGCATTGCCAGGGGGGCTGTGGGAAGGGTCTTCCCTCTCAACGCGCCGTGGAGCCCCACCCACGGGGCGAAGGATGTGTCCGCCCGGCTGAAAAAATCCCTGTCCACCACCGGACGCGGGAGGAAAAACGACGCATCGGTCCGTCCGGAGGGAGCGGAGGAGGGCATGCGAGCGTGGCGCGCGTGCCCCACGTGTCGAACGCCTGACATCGCCAGACATCCCCGCTCGCGGTCGTCGTGACTCTTCGCTGGCAGAGATTTGACGCAAACGAGTCAGCGCTTGTCTGTCCAATCGGGCACTTTGCAAGCCGCGACAGGTCGGGTGTCCCGGTCCCGTCGCTCCTCTCCCATCCGAGAAGCCCACCCCGTCCCGCGCCGCGGGAGAGGCCACGCATTGCCTGCGCAGTTCCACAAACACCAAGGAGTCGTTCATGCACAGCATGAAGTGGATGGTGTCCGCCGCGGTCTTGTCGCTGTCCGTCGTGGGGTGTGGTGGTCAGTCCGAGGCGGGGCCGGCGGCCACGGGCCAGGTCTCCGCGTCGCTGACGGATGGCAACAAGCTGTTCGGTTCGGACACGCTGAAGGGCTCGCTCATCGCCATCAACGCAATCACTCCCAAGACGCTGGCCATCGAGGGCAGGGGCTCCAGCGTCGGCGAGGGGTGTATGCGCTCCGGTTCCGGCACGTTCTGCAGCGGTCGCCAGCAGACGATCGCCGGCATGTCGCGCGACTTCCGCTCCACCACCAACGCCTGCGCCAACGGTGGGCCGTCCGGTGGCACGGACGCGAACGGCAACCCGCGCAACGCGGCGTGCTGCCCGGGTGAGAGCAGCAACGTCATCGCGCTGGACGCGGTGAACCTCTGGGTCCACAAGAACAACGACGTGACGAACATCACCTCGGCCAACGCCAAGGCCCTCTACTGTGGCACGGACGGGTCGGGTTCGGCCGCCGCCTGCACCATCACCACCTGGGGACAATTGGGCAGCACCGTCAATCCGAACGGCGTCATCGCCAAGTACCGCCGCGACGACCTGTCCGGCACCACGGACACGTTCAAGTCGCTGCTGGGCTGCACCAACTTCTGCGCGGATGTCGTCCTCGTCGCCGACGGCGCCCTGCCCCCGGCCTGCGCCGGCCAGGCCAGCGCCACCGAGTGCATCGGCGAGCTGACCTCCACGAACATCAACGCCGTGGGCTACTCCGGTGACTCCGCCCGGAAGGTGGATGGCTCCAACAATCCGCGCAACAAGGCGCTGTTCGTCAATGGTATCGAGCCCAGCGCCGCCAACGTGCGCAAGCTCATCACCGACCCGGCCAACGCCTATCCGCTGTCGCGCCACCTCTTCCTGAACGAGAACACCAGCATCGCGAAGGAGCCCCAGGAGCAGGCTCTGTATGACTGGGTCTACGCCAACAAGGGCACCGCCCAGGGCATCCTCGTGGGTCAGGGCTTCATCGCCTGCAGCACCCTGGGGCCCCTGCGCTGCGGTGGCGTCTCCGGCGACGGTCGTGGCGCGGGCCTCTGCAAGGGCAACTGAGCTCCACCGCTCCACCTGAAGCCTGAAGCACGCGGTGGGACGGGCATGCCGGGGAGGGCTCCGGCGTGCTCGTCCCTCGTCGTCGCTGGGAGATGCCTCATGAATCGCGCTCGCCCGTTCCGCTCGCTGTTCGTCGCCGCCGCGCTGCTGTCCACTCCGGTCCTCGCCTCCCCGCCGTCCGCCAACCCCTTCATCTGCCGTCGTCCGTCCGGCGTGGCCGGGACGTTCAAGGAGTTCCCCCTGTCCACCGAGGAGTCCGGCCCGACCGGCATCACCGTGGGGCCGGACGGCAACCTCTGGTTCACCCAGTCGGGCTCCGGCACCATCGGCCGCGCCACGCGTGATGGCGTGGTGACGGAGTTCCCGCTGCCCTCTGAATACTCCCTGCCCCGCCGTCACCGTCCCGTGATGTCCCCTCCGTGAATCCGTGACAGTGCCGCACCCCGCCATGGAGTGTGTGAGGGTTTGATTGTCACGGCGGGGTGAAAACAGACGGCCCGACCTGATGGGTGGTGTTTGTGTTGTCGATTGTCGGACGGGAGTTTTGGTATTGGGCCGGCGGGGACTCCACAAGGAGCGGTCCATGCGGTTGGAGAGGAATTGGCTCGCGCGGTTTCGGGCTTCCTGGGTGACCTGTCTGACGTTGGCCTTCATGAACGGCTGCTCCTCGGAGAAGGAGCCTTCTCCGGAGGAGCGGGTCGTCGTGGGAGAGCAGTGCTTCGCGGCGGCCCGCACGTCGGAGCGCTTCCCCATGCGCGGGACGACGAGCCGGGCGCCGGTGGCCAAGGAGGTCTTCAGCACCCTCAAGTCGCAGGTGGATGCGCAGTGCGGGGAGTGCCACCGGGCGCCCGCGATGCAAGGGGGCTTCCAGTATGCCTCCGACCTCGCGGGGCTGAAGGAGGCGGCGCCCCGCATGGCGGCGCTGGCGTCGCAGGGGGCCATGCCACCGCTGGCCTCGCCCGAGCAGAGCCGGGCCTCCGCCAGGCTGGCGTGCGCGCTGGAGGCGTGGCTGGCGCGAGGGGCTCCGGAGAGCGAGCCCTTCGACCTGTCGTGCGAGCAGGAGGTCGTCGAGGGGCACCGCGTGTCGCTCGGGGTGTCCCGGGGGATGAGTGACCTGGGGCACTGCATCCCGGGGGCGGCGCACGTGGGCTCGGACCCGGAGAAGGACGCCTTCTTCGAGAAGCTGACCGAGCTGCCCGAGGACCTGGCCGACACGGACACCGACATCCCGACCTTCGACACGCTGAAGCTGGCGCGGCGTGGCACCTTCGCCTTCGCCCCCACGTATCCGCTGTTCTCCGACCACGCGAAGAAGCTGCGCATGGTGCACGTTCCGGCGGGCAAGGCCATCACCTACGACGCGACGAAGAAGCGGTTCGTCATCCCGCCCAACACCCGCTTCTACAAGACGTTCTTCAAGCCGGTGACGAACGCGGCGGGCCGCACCGAGTACCGCCGCATCGAGACGCGCCTCATCGTCACGCGCGAGAAGTGGCGGGACGCGCTGTTCGGCACGTACGTGTGGAACGAGGAGGGCACCGCGGCGCGGCTGCACGACCTGCGCTACCGCGACGGCTCGCGCTTCTCCGATCGCGTCCTGGTCCACACCACGAACGAGGCGCGAGGCGAGACGCGCAACTACGCGCTCCCGGGGCGCCACCGCTGCGTCAACTGCCACAGCGGGGCGGAGGCCCAGGACTTCGTGCTGGGCTTCACGCCGCTCCAGGTGAACCGGCGCGCCCAGGGCGAGGGCGGCACGGACCCGGACATGGAGGTGCTGGAGGACGAGCTGTCGCAGGTGGACCGGCTCATCTCCTATGGGGTGATTCGAGGGCTGCGGTCGGCGGCGGAGCTGCCCCGACTGGAAGACCAGGCTCCCGCTGGCAGGGCCTATCGCGGCGAGGAGGAGCTGGCCCTGCAGGGCTACTTCATCGGCAACTGCGCGCAGTGCCACAACCCGAACGGCTTCGCGGTGCAGAGCAACCCCGCCATCGCGGACCTGGACTTCTCCGCGGGGGGCGTGCTGCCGGGCTTCGACACGCGGCGGATGGAGAGCAACGGGCGGAAGTTCTACGCGGACGTCCGCGCGGGCGTGGACTTCGAGCGCGACCTGCGCGCCGCCGCGCCCACCAGCACCTTCTACCAGCGGGTGATGCAGGAATCGCACGAGGTCTACCTCCACATGCCGGCGAATGTGCCCGGGCGCGACTGCCGGCTGGTGTTGCTGATGGCGAAGTGGATCGGCTCGTTGGAGCGCGCCAGCGACGCCTCGCTGTCGGAGGAGCAGAAGGCGAGCGCGAAGCGCGCCCGCATCAAGCTGGCCGGGGACATCGTCTGGGAGACCTGCAAGAACCCGAAGGACGTGCGGTGGGTCTCCGAGGATTTCACCGACCGGATCCCCTATGAGCCACGCAACCGGGACTGGCTCGCGCAGCTCCGGCAGGGCTCGCACCAGCACCTGATGGGATACGCCGTCACGGAGCGGCACGCGCAGCTGGCCGCGCGCCTGTTCCCGACCAACTTCTGGGTGGCCCGGCAGGAGTGTGTCTTCGAGGATGCCCCGGAGCCCGCCACGGTCGAGCCGTGGATGACGGATGAGCTGGGCAACCCCCGGCAACCGTGGGGAGAGCTGTACTTCTCCACGCCCGGGGCCACCGTCTTCCAGGGCGTCTGCGCGAACTGTCACGGGCGCACGGCGGATGGGCAGAGCGGCGCGGCCAAGGCGCTCGTCACGCTCAACGGGGCTCGGGTGGCGAACCTCGTCGAGGGGATGTTCGGGCACGGCGCGGATGGGACGAGCCACCTGGCGGCGTTCGACGCGGCGCTCGGGGCCGGGGGCGCGGCGAAGTACCTGGTGTTCATGGGGACCGGCGGCACCCAGGTGACCTTCCTGCCGTCGTTCATGCAGGCCTGGGTGAAGTACGGCGAGGTGGACATCGACTTCTCCGGCGACGCGGACGACTGGGGACGCTGGGGCGCGAACATGTTGGGCGCTGCGCGCGGCGCATGTGACCTGGTGCGCGTGGGGAAGTTCGGCACGGGGTCGTCCTCCGAGCCTCGCAGCGGCAATCCCCGGGCCCTGGGCGGCGCCACGATGTGGCGGGAGATCTGCACGCTCGACAACCCCCTCACCGACGCGGTGCGCACGGGAGAGGCCGCCGCGAAGGCGGAGTGGCTGCGGCGCGCGGAGTTCAACGCGGGGGTGATGGCCTACTTCTACCTGCGGGACCACCTGGCTCAGGGCCGGCCCCCATACCCCCTGGCCAGCGAGTGTCAGAAGCGGACCGCCGTCGGCTCCGGCGCGCGGTGAGACGTCCCGGCATGCGCCGCGGGCTTTCTTCCTGGGAGGGATGTGTCATGACGAGACCTGCTTTCAGACGATGGATGCTCGCGGTGGGACTGGGGCTCACGGTCCTGTTCGCCGGATGTGGTGACGACGAGCCGTCGGATCCGCCAGACGGTGGGACTTCGACATGCGCGGATGGTGGCCCGCGCCTGCCGGACGGAGGTTGCGGTCCGATGACGTGCGCGGATGGCGGCCCGCGCCTGCCAGACAGGGGCTGTGGTCCGATGACGTGCGCGGATGGGAGTCCCCTCCTGCCGGATGGGGGCTGTGGGCCCACGACGTGCGAGGACGGGAGCCCGCGGCTGCCGGATGGAGGATGCCCGGTGCCTCCGCCGACCTGCGCGGATGGCGGGACGCCGCTGCCGGATGGGGGATGTGTCCAGACTCCGCCGACGTGCGCGGATGGCGGGACGCCGCTGCCGGATGGAGGTTGCATGGAGCCTCCGCCGGTCTGCGATGGGGGCGTGGCCTCGCCGGATGGCGGCTGCGGAGAGCCCCATCCGTCCGTGGCCTATGTGCGCTTCGTCAATGCGTCCCTGGGATTGAAGGACAACCCGAGCGACAGCGACAGCGCGCCGTGGCGGCCCTATCGGCTCGACGTCCGCCAGGGGACGCGGGAGCTGTTCGACGCGGTGGCGCCCGGGGAGGAGGCCGTCACGGGGTACCAGGAGGTTCCCGCGGGCACGGCGCTCGAGTTCACGGTGTCCGACGCGGAGGTCGAGGGCGGGCCCGTGCTCGCCCGGTCGGAGCCCGTGACGCTCGCGCAAGGGGAGCGACTCACGCTGGTGTCGGTGGGGTTCTCCAACCGCCTGGAGGTGGACCGCGTCGAACGGGCCCGGCTCCTGGCGCTGCGTGAGGCGTTCGACGCGCCCGTGGAAGGCAAGGCCCGGATGCGGCTGGTGGCGGCCGACCGGGTCACCATCATCCCGGAGCAGGGGCGCACGCGGCGGCTGGGATTGGAGAGCGCGTCGGCCACGCCGGTGGTGACGCTCAATCCCTATTCGGCGGACGCGGCGGCGGGGGTGGCGATTCCCGCGACGACGCGGCGCCTGGTCATCTCCACCTCCGGGGACACCGGCTTCGCGCCGGCCTTGAGCAAGCGGCTGTTCTTCTCCCTGCCGGAAGGCGCGTTGCCAGACGGGAGCGCGTGGTTCGCCGTCCTCACGGGAGACGACCGTCGTCCCTTGCCAGACGCGGGACAGCCCGCGCTGCTGCTGGTGCGCGCCGGCGTGGAGCAGTCGCTGCGCCTGAAGCGAGACCCGCTGCTGTATGTCTTCAACGCGCTGCTGCCGGTGGACGAGAACGCCGACCCGCTGGTGCTCCAGGTGTTGCAGGGGACGACCAAGGTGGCCGTGGGGAGCGAGTTCAACTTCTCGCCCGTCATCGGGGAGCTGCCCGTCACCACCACGGGCCACTCGCTGCGGGTGGCTCGCAACGACGACACCAGCGCGACGGTGGTCGCGGATGGGGCGACGGGGCCGCTCGTCGCGGGGGGCCGCTACCTCGCGGTGGTGACGGGACGGGCAGGGCAGACGTCGGGGGCCCAGGCGCCTCGGCTGCTCGTCGTCCAGGACCGCTATCCCACGGGCGTGATGGGCGCGCGGGTGCGCGTGCTGAACGCCATCTCCAACGGGCCGAGGGAGGGCGTGGACTTCGGCTACTTCGACGTCGCGGCCAACGGCACGAGCAAGGGGACGGTGTTCACCCCGGTGGTGACGAAGGTCGCCTTCGGTGACCTCACCGGACCGGACGACGGCGTCGCCTTCCCCGCGCCCGTCACCACGGGGACCACGCCGCTGAACTACTACGGGCTGCGTCTGGCGGGGGCGGCGAACGCGCTGGCCGCGCAGGGCAACGCCATGGAGCGTCCGCACTTCATCGTGTTGTTCGGTGATTGGGACGTGGGGTTCTTGCTCTTCCTCGGCTTCAACGTGAGGGAGAACACCTGGTCTGGCGTGGCCCCGTTCGACGTCTTTCAGTGAGGAGTGGCCGGGAGCACGGTGCCCGCGCTGGGGCGACCTGAGCGTGGTGCTCGACGGACGGCGGCTGGCGGCGCCGGACTCCGACGCGGAGGCGCTGAAGGGGGATGCTGGGGGTGTGGGGGCTTGCGAACAGCGAGAACCCCGCCTATCGAGGCGATGCTGGCCGCGAACGCGCTCCCTCAGCGCGTTCGCGGCCAACCAGGCCTTGTTCGAGTCACGGCGCGAGGCGCACCGGTTCCAACTGAAGTGGATGTGGAGTTCGCATGGGTTCGAAGAGGTTGGCGCTGGAGGCGGGAGAGACTCCGCGTCTGGAGTTGTCGTGGGGGTTGAGGTGGAAGCGGTTCGTGGTCGCCCTGGATGGCAAGGTGGTGGGGACGGTGGACGAGGGGGCGTCCGCGCTCAAGAAGGGGGTGTCCTTCAAACTCCCGGACCGCAGCACCCTGCGCATCCGGATGCTGTCCAGGGTCTTCCCCGCCGAGCTGTCGGTGACACGCGATGGCGTGCCCCTGCCGGGCTCGGACACCGACCCCGAGCGGCAGATCCGCACCGCGATGCTCCTTCTCTACATTCTGGCGGGCTTCAAACTGCTGATGGGGGGCGTCGCCCTGGTGTGGTCGAGCGAGGAGATGGGGGGGCTCGGCTCCGTCCTCATGGGCGCGGTGTTCGGCGTGCTCGGCTACTTCGTCGCCCGAGGCACGCGGGCCGGGGCCCTCCTGGCCATCCTCTTGTATGGCTCAGACATGCTCCTGTCGGTGGTGGAGAGCATCTCCGCGGGGGGCCAGCCAAACTTCTTCGGCCTCCTGATTCGCACCTACATCATCATCATGTTCACCAAGGCCGCCCAGGCGACGTGGGTGCTGCACCAGCGCGGGGAGGCGGAAGCGGACGTGTCTCCCCAGTCCTGAGGCAGGAGACACCGACGCCCGCGAGGTGGACCCGGGGTGGGCCACCAGCGGGCGTCCGTTACAGCGTGGGTTCGGAGCGGGACTACTGCACCTTGACCTGGAGCTCCTTGAGCACCTGGTCACCGCGCATCACCGTCACCGTCCAGTTGCCCGGCTTGTTCAGCCGCACGCCGGTCCACTGACGGGCGCGCCAGCCGTCGCCCTTGAGCTTCACGTCCTTGGTCTCGCGCACCACGGTGCCCTGCTTGGTCTGCACCATGACGTCCTCGACCGAGTCACCCTGCGGTACCAGGTACGCCTGCCACAGCATGACGGAGGTGTTCGCCTTCACGCCCTCCGCGCCGACCTCGGCGGTGCACTCGTACTTGTTGGGGCCTTCCTTGGCCACCTCCGTACAGAGCTTGGCCTCCACCAGCACCGGACCCTGACCCTGGCCCTTGTAGAAATAGTTCCACGTGTCACGCACGGCGTCCGCGCTCGGCGCCTTCACCGGCTCCTTGGGCGCCTCGGGCGCGGCGTCCTGCGCCACCGCCAGCGTCGACATCCCCAGCACCGCACACACCAGGCTCCGCGTCAGCAGCTTCTTCATCGTCAGGGTCCCCTCTTTGTCGGTCCATGGCCCGCCTCCCAGGCCAGCCATGCCCCTTGATGTAGCACGAAATTCATCACGTCCACCCGGGCTCACCCCCACAGGAAGAACGCCAGCGTCACCAGCGGGAAGTACACGAGGAACGCGACCAGCAGGAAGCCGAGGATGTCCTTGAACTCCAGCCGCGCCACCGCGAGCAGCGGGAGCGCCCAGAACGGCTGGATGAGGTCGGTCGCCATGTCGCCCCACGCGTACGCGAGCACCACCTTCTCCGGCGCCACGCCCAGCGTCCTCGCCGCCTCCAACAGGTATGGCGCCTCGATGGCCCACTTCGAGCCGCCCGACGGCACGAAGTAGTTCACCACGCCGCTGTAGAGATAGACGATGGCGGGGAACGTCGCCTTCGTGGAGAGGGACACGAACAGCTCTCCGATGCGGTCCGTCAGCCCCGTGGCCTTGAAGATGCCGTAGATGCCCGCGTACAGCGGGAACTGGAGGACGATGCCGTGCAGCACCCCGCCGGCCTCCTCCGACGCCTTGATGAGCCGCGCGGGCGTGCCGTGCAGCAGCACCGCCAGCACCAGGAAGGTGAAGTTCACCACGTTGAGGTTGAGCGCGCGCCAGCCGCCGTTGAGCCACAGGTAGCGCCCCAGCCACACCAGCCCCAGCACGCCGAACACGAGGTTGAGCAGCCGCGCGTGGTCCAGCCACGTCGCGAGGCTCTTCTCCTCGGGCCGCTCGGGCGGCACGAAGTCACCCAGCTTCTCCAGCACCGCCGCGTCCACGCGCACCACCCGCTCCGCCTTGGGGTGCAGCGCCCAGGCCAACAGCGTCATGCCCGCCACCACCACCACCGTGAGCCCCACGTTGAAGGGCGAGAAGAGCGTGCGGTCGATGGGGATGACGCCCACGGACTTCTCCAGGAAGTGCCCCGGCGTGGCCACCAGCAGGGGCGCGGACGCGGACAGGCCCGCGTGCCACGTGGCGCCCAGGCCGAAGTACGCGCACGCCACCAGCAGCCGGTAGTCCACGTCCGGCCGCCGCCGCGCCACGAAGCGCACCAGCATCGCGCTGGCCACCAGGGACAGGCCCCAGTTGATGTAGGCCAGCCCCATGGACACGACCGCCATCAGCGCCACCGCCCCGCGCGGCGTGCGCGCCAGGCCGGAGGCCCACTCGAGCAGCCGGCGCACGGGCGTGGTGAGCGCCAGCAGGTAGCCGGTGAACATCACCAGCGCCATCTGCATGGAGAAGGTGAGCAGCTCCCAGAAGCCGCCGCCCCAGCCGTCGAGCACCTTCGCGGGGGCCGCGTCCGCCCAACCCATGGCGAGCCCCATGGTGAGCAGGCTCAGCAGCACGGCGATGGCGAACGCGCTGGGGACGAAGCGCGCGGAGAAGCGACCGAGGGCTTCGGCGATGCGGACGAGGGTCTCCACGAGGTGAGGGCTCCCGGCGGGTGGCCGTCTCCCCGACAGGGGGCGGCAGGAGCGTTCTACGGCATCCTCCCGCGCCCGGACCACCACCTCGGCGCGGCTCAGCGCGACGCCGGAGCGCCCGCGAGAATCTGCTTCCACGCGGGACGGGTGCTGATGCGCTCCCACCACGCGGCCACGTTGCGGCGCGTCAGGATGAGGTCGTCCTGCCTGGCGATGACGAGGAACTGGAACGTGGGGACATAGACCAGGTCCGCCATCGAGTACGTGCTCCCGGCGAGATAGGGGCGACCCTCCAGGGCCCGCTCCAGCACGTCGAGCACCCCGGCGACGCCCGCGCGCGCCTTCTCGACCTCGGCCGGGTCCGTCTTCCCGCCGAACATGGGGTTGAGGAACAGCTGCTTGCGAATCTCGAAGACCGACGGCTGGAGGTATGACGGCTCCACGCTCACCCACTGCTCCATCACCGCTCGCGCCTTGGCGTCGGTGGGGATGAGGCTGGGCGCGGAGGAGGGGAGGCCGTCGACGTACCGGATGATGGCGCCGGACTCGTACAGGTGGAAGTCCCCGTCGAAGAGCACGGGAATCTTCGCGAAGGGGTGCAGGGCCCGGTGCTGCGGGGTGCGCTGCTCGCCCTTGGCGAGGTCCACGGGGATGAGCTCGACGGCGTGGCCCTTCTCGGCCAGGGCGAGCAGGGCCTTCAGGGTGCAGGTGCTGTAGGAGTTTCCATGGAGCTTCATGGCGGACCTCTGGGGGTGGGCCGGGCCTCTGTCGGCGCCGGCATCGAGAGACCCCACCCTGCGCCCCCGGTGTGTCAGCCGTATGTCAGGTTTGTTCCCGGGGGCGTTCGCCTCGTGCCGTGGCGCTTCCCTCCGCGAGCGAAGGACTCCCGGGCGCGGGGGCCGGACCTCATCCACGCGGTGGTCGATGAGGCCCGGCCCCGTGCCCCCAAGAGGTCACCTTCCGTTCGACGCTAACGACCGCTGCCGCCGATGGCCTGCACCTGCGAGTCGAGCTTCTGCCACTCGGCTCGCGCCTCGCGCTGCTGCTTCAGGTCGTTCTCGACGACCTGCTGCGTCTGCTGGGCCTTCTGCTTCGCCTCGTCCACCTTGCGGGCAAACTCATTACCGTTGAGCTTCTCCGCGCGGACATCGCCGCTGTGCTGGAGGGTCTGGTAACGCGCCTGCTCCAGCTCCGCCTCGGCGACATCGCGCTCGCGCTCGCGCATCGTCTTCAGGGACTTGCGCGTGGTGGCCACCCGCTCGCGCCAGGTCACCTGGGCCTTGGCCGCCGCCAGCTGGGCGTCCGCCTGCTCGAGGCGCTGCTGGGCGTTGGGGTCCTCACCTCGGCCCGTCTCCTTCGAGGCCTTCACCGCGGACTGGGCCGCGTCCCTGCTGGCCTTGGCCGCCTTCTCCTCCTTCTTGGCGATCTTCAGCTCGCGCTTGCCGTCCTCCTCGGCGACGCTGGCCCGCGTCACCTGGTCCTCCGCCTTGTTCAAGGTGGCCTGCGCCTGGCGCACGTCGTTCATCTGGTCGGGCGGCACCCGCGCCAGCCAGGACTCGTCCACCTTCGTGCTGTGACGGCTGGAGCTACAGCCGCCGCTCAGGCCCAGCAGTAGCGCCGCGGAGAGGCTCCCCAGGACGTTGCGTTGCCTCGACTGGAACATGGTGTTCCCTCCTATTCCGGATGTCTTCCAGCAGACGGTGGTCACGCCGCGCGTCGATGGAAGGTGCCATGGAGGGAGGGAGAGACGACGGACCGAGGCCCAGTCCTCCGGCGAGGAGGGCGGCGACCAGCGCCACCGCCACCCACCGCTCCCGGGGAAGCAGGTCCGTGAAGGGGCGCGACGAGGGGGGGCCGAGGAAGGTGCGCTGCCAGGCTCGCAGGAGCGTGACGGCGTCGAGCACCAGGGCCAGCAGGAGCGGGAGCGTCGACGCCGGCTGGCTCTCGAAGACGGCGCGAAGGAGCAGGTCCTCGCTGGTGAAGCCGAGCGTCCCCGGGAGGCCCATGCCGGCGAGGGCGAGCAGCAGGAAGAGCGCAGACATGCGTCCGGCCGACCCCTGGAGCCCTCCCAGCTTCGTCATGTCCGCGGTCCCCGCTCGGCCCTCCAACGACTGGACCAGCAGGCCCAGCCCCGCGAAGGTCAGCCCGAGGACGATGACCTGGAGTCGCGCGGCGCCCGCGTCTCCCCAGGCCATCGCCGCGAGCAGCAGGCCGGAGTGGCTCGACAGCACGAAGCCCAGCATGCGCCGGAGGTCCGTCTGGGCCCACGCCAGCACGGCCCCGTGGAGCGCGGTCCCGACGCCCAGGATGCCCAGCCACGTCGGCACCCCGGGCCCGAGCGCGGGAGACAGCCGCTCCCACAGGACGAACCCCGACAGGACGTTCATCAGCGGGAAGGCCATCCCCATGGGCATCCTCGTCACCACCGTGGGGAGCCAGGAGTGGAAGGGCACCACGGCCATGCGGACGCCCACCGCCACCACCGTCAGCGAGGCCAGTCCCAGCGCTCCGAACGGCGCGCCGACGTGGGCGAGCCGCGAGAGGTCCGTGTCACCGGACAGGTCCAGGCCCAGCAGCGCCAGCAGCGGCAGCGCGCCCACGAGCATGGACAGGTGGAGCACGCGCGCCTCGTGAGGGCCCTCGCCGTCCGGGGCTCGTCGAGCCAGCAGGATGCCCAGGGGAACCGGGAGGGCCATGAGACAGCCGAGCCACGCCGCCGGGGCGCGCGCGAGGACGACGCCCATGGTCGCGCTCTCGGTGAGCAGCAGGGCCATCGACATCTCCCGGTCCAGGAGCCCGCGAGGACCTCCGACCAGCGTCGCGACGACGAGCAACGCGACGAGGGGACAGAGCGCGGGCGCCTCCGGGGAGACCCGCGCGGACGGCGCGAGGGTGAGCAGCGAGAGGCCCAGCGTGAGGAGTGCCCAGAGCGTGGCCACCCGCGTGGCGCGCGCGACCGTCCGCGTCCGGATGAGCGACAGCGCGCCCACGAGGGGCAGCGCTGGCAACAGCGTCGTGAGGGAGGGGAGCGGGAGCATCACGCGGCTCCCGTGGAGGGCTTGCCGGGAGAGGGCTCGCCGGGGCGGGTGGGTGCTGCTCGTGGCGCGGTCTCCTCGGTGAGGCGTCCCACCCAGCGACGCTCGGCGGAGTCCAGCGCGTGTGCGACGCGCCGCAAGGGTTGGAGGACCCAATGCTCGCAATGCGCGTCCACGGCGAAGCGCTCCAGGGCGAGGCGGTAGAGGCGTGGTTCGAGGGAAGGCGGCGCGAGCCGGTGCAGCCAGGCGAAAGAGGGCGGGCGCGTGTCGCGCAGGGCGGCGCGGCGTGTCTGGGCGTGGCGCAGCGCGGAGGGCGCCTGGAGGAATTGGAGACAGCGCAGGCTGGCGTGCGCCAGCAGGTGGAGCAGGGCCAGTGAGGTCAACCCGAGCCCCACCTCCACGAACATCAACCCCACCTGCGTGAGGACCCCCTGGGCCAGCGCGCCCTTCACGTCTGGCTGGACGCGCCAGACGAGCGTGGCGTGGAGCGCGGTGAGCAGCCCCACCAGCACCATCGCGCCGCGGGCGAGGGGCGCCTGCATCAGCAGGGGCGAGGCTCGCAGCATCAGGTAGACCCCGGCATGGATGGAGAGCGCGCCATAGAAGAGGGCGCTGGAGGGCGTCGGGCCTTCCATCGCGCGCGCCAGCCAGCCGCTGAAGGGGAGCTGGGCCGATTTGCCCAGCGCGGCGAGCAGCAGGCACAGCGCCAGGGCCGTCGCCGGGAGCCCCTGCGCGGAGGTGGGCCAGCGCGCGGTCCCCGTGGCGTGATGGAGCCAGGCCAGCGCCGCGAGCAGGCCGACGTCGCAGAGACGGTAGGCCCCGAACGCGCGCAGGCTCGCGCGGACGGGGCCCGCGCGCTCCTGGAAGAACCCGATGAGCAGGGCCGAGGACAGGCCCACCCACTCCCAGCCGACGAGGAGCACCTCCAGGCTGCCTCCACCCACGAGCAGGTGCATCCCCGCCGAGAACAGCGCCAGCAACAGGAAGAAGCGCGCGAAGCCCGGCTCGCGGTGCAGATAGGAGACGGAGAAGCGCCCCACCAGCAGGGTGACGGTGCTCACCAACACGAGCAGGGGCGCGGACACCCCGTCCACCTGGAAGGGGTGCCCCGAGGGAAGCCACGCCACGAACACGGGCTGGGGATGCACGGCCCACCACGCGCTCACTCCCACCGCGCATCCCCACGACAGCCACAGGGCCCCGAGCACCTGTCGGGCTACCGCGCGCTCGCTCGGGGCGCGCGCGAGGAGCATCGTCCCTCCCAGCAGGAGGAAGGACAGCAGCGGCGACAGGGGAATCGCCGCGGCGAACCAACCCGGGTTGAGCTCAGGGAACGCCATGGGCCTCTCCTTCCGATGGGGCCGTGCCGCTCGCGCCAAGGATGAGCGCGGGAGGGAGGAAGTCGCGCTGCCCCGCGTACCAGTCGGGTGAGGACGCGGCTCGGGGCAGCGGTGTGTCCGGTGTGTCGAGGGGCTGGAAGCCCTGGGGCGTGAACCGACGCTGAGCGCCGGTCGTCGGGTCCACGCTGACCAGCTGGACCCAGGCATGGGCGACGAGCTCTCGCAGGGCGGGCTGTCGCTCCAGGATGTCCGACAGCACGGTGACGCTCGCCTCGACGACGAGCAGCAGGCGCATGGGCTCGTGCAGCTCGACCATCTGGCGCGGGAGGCCCGTGCGCAGGTCGCTCTCCGCGCCGTCCATCACGCCCAGCAGGCCCGTCAGGTTGTGAGGCAGCTTGGTCCCACAGCCATGGCGCTCGTTGTCGACGTGGGAGAAGTAGTACTCGAGGCTGATGCCCGCGCCGACGGGGGCCGCCGCGAGCAGGAGGCGCTCGATGATGGCGCCGCTCGCGTCGCGTCGCGGGTCGTAGGAGATGAGGAAGGCGCGCCGGTCGAGGAACAGCCCGCGCGTGAGGGCCCGCCGGCCCACGATGCAGACGGCGTTCATGGCGTGGCCCAGCTCGGGCCGGGGCTGGCCCAGGTCCGCGGCGCGCGCCTCGACATGGCGCAGGGCCTGGGTGGGGGACAGCTTCCCTGGCGCCGAGTCGAAGCGACGGCAACGTTCGTGCGCGGACAGGGCACGGGCATGGTCGAGCGCTCGGCGAAGCGCGGACAGCTCCCCGTGGAGCCGGGCGGGCACTTCGTGGAGGTCGTACAGGTGGACTTCATCGGTGGTCGTGTCGTGGAGCCCGCCGATGAACCAGGAGGTGTCGGGGAGGGCGATGCCTCGTTCGCGCAGGCGCGCGCGGACCTCCGGGCGATTGGCCATCTGCGCGAAGAGCCGCGCGTTGGGCCCTCCCTGCCTGCCACCACAGGCGCCGCAGTCATAGGCCGCCCGATGCGGGTTGTTGACGCTCGCGGCGCCATGGCCGAGGACGACCACGAGCGGCGCGAAGCCCTCCACGAGCCCCATGCCCTCCAGCGCGCTCGCGACACGCTGCGCCTGCTCGTCGACCGTGAAGCCCCGTGGCTTCGCGCCTGGCTCCGCGTCCGCTGGCTCGCGCAGGGTCGTCAGCCGCGTCCTCGGCGTCGGCAGGAAGGTCGAGGCGAACGCTCGACGCAGCTGCTCCAGCCAGCGTGGAAGGAGCACCTGGAACGGGAGGAGCACCAGGGAGAGCAGCCCGAGCACCGGCGTCAGCAACCACGCGACCTCGAGGGCCTGGCTGCCGTGGTCCAGGCCGTGCTGGAGCCTCGCACCGTGCGCGCGCCGTCGCGCTCGCAGGCGGGCGCGGGCATCCTCGGCGGGGAGCGGATGCTCCTCCACGATGTGGGCGGGCGTCATGACCACGGGACAGAGGGCGACGGACCGCGCGTCGTCCAGCCCCTGGTAGTCGAAGGCCACGCCGAAGAAGCCCGCGATGCCGAAGGTCTCGTGGCGGGTATCCTGCTCCTCGAAGTGGCGGCGCATGGATTCCTCGCGGTCGTCCATGCAGAACCACAGTTGGAAGCGAGGGGCGCGCACCTCGCGCTCCGCCTCGGGGCGCAGCCGGTTGCGCGCGAGCCCCCAGGCCAGCTGCTGGCGGTAGTGGCGCTCATGGGCTTCGTGCCAGAGGCGCCGCCTCGTCGAGGGCGAGAAGCGCTCGATGGCCTCCAGGAGGAGCTGTCCGCGTCGAGGGGGAAGCTCCGCGACCTCCATCGCGGACACGCCCAGGTGCTGCATCCACTGGAAGAACCGCCAGCTGCCTTCCTCCAGGGGAGGGGCTCCGGCCTCGGCGCGCATCGCGTCGCGCGCCACGTCCGCGAGCGCGGCCAGCGGGCCGTGATGTCCCAGGTGCTCCCGAGCGGCGGCCTCCAGGGCGGCGCGCTCCAGGGTGAGTCGCACCGCGAGGAAGTCCATCAACCTCGCGGGCGGCGCATCGGCGGGGCGGGTCGCGTCGTGCTCCAGGCGGTGGAACATGCCCGCCCAGCCGGGCAGCGCCCGCAGCACGCGGACGAGGTACGGCTCCCACCGCGCCTCGGGGACGCCCAGGGCCTCGAGCACGTCGAGCACCGCGTCCTCCGCGGAGTCGGCGCCGTCACCGAGGTCCTGCTCCGGTGGGCGAAGCCACGCCAGCTCGGCCCCCAGTCCCGCGCGGCGGAGCGCGAGCCACGCGGCGTAGAGGCCCCGCCGACGATGAGGCATGGGCCAGTGGGAGAAGCCTTCGTCCAGGAAGGCCCCGCAGACGCGGATGAGGTGCGGATGGAGCCAGTCTCCGACATCGACGCCCGTGGCCGCGAGCAGCAGCTCGCGATGGTCGCGGAGGGGCGCGGGCCCGTTGGAGGGCGGCGGACACACCGTGAGCCGCTGTGCCTGGCTCTGGGACCAGAGCGCGGCCACGGCGAGTGGCTCGCAGTCGCGCTCCAGCTGCTCCCAGAGCGAGGCCCAGGTTCCCTCCCCACCGAAGGCCGTGGCGAGCGCGCGAGGGAGGATGGCGGCTTCGGCGCTCAGCCACCGCTCCATCGTGAGCGTTGGCGTGTCCCGGACCGTCTCCTTCACGCGCACCAGATAGTCGGCGGCGCGCGCGTGGGGGATGCCCAGCCTTCGCAAGGCGACGTCCATGGGGAGGACGCGTTGGAGGCAGAGCGCGGCGGCGCGGACCGAGTCGCCGAGGGTGGGTTCCAGCAAGGCGCTCGCCAGCGTCGTCAACGTCCAGTCGCGCGCCACGCGGTCCAGCCAGCACCGGAGCCCGGTTCGGGAGGCGGCCAGGAAGCGCCGCCGCGCTTCCTCGGAGACGTCCTCGCGGAGGCGGCGCGCGGCGGACAGCTCCGTGAGGCGCCATCGCAGGGAGGACGAGGTCTCCCGGGGCACCGGATGGAGCAGCGCGAGCAGCGCCACGCGCTCGGGAGAGAAGAGGGCCTCCACCGAGTCATCTGGCCGCATCGCGACGCGGTCCCCCACCGGCGCCTCGGCGTCGCGGCGGGTCGACGCGAGGTGGAGGGCGCGTGGAGCAGGCGCCGCGCCTTCCTCGCTCCACGCCCGGGGGGAAGGAAGTGGGGCTCGCGGTCGCGTCGTGACGCCTTCCTCCTCCAGCACGGCGAGGAGGTCGTCGATGGTGATTCGCCCCTGGCGATACAGCTCCAGATAGCGCGCCTCGGAGAGATAGCCCTCCGCGCCGAAGGTCTCGCTCGCGGCGGCGAGGGCGTCGTGGAAGGGCAGGTGCTGGAAGGCGTGCAGCGTGTTGTGGTGGACGAACGTGCCGATGGGGCCCTGCGCGGGGAGCAGGTGGGCGGCGCGCTCCAGGGCCTCGCGCAGGCGCGCGGCGCGGCTCCCGGTCGAAGGCGTGGGGATGGGGGCGGGATGCATCGCCGGTCTCCCTCAGGAGGTGAGCTCCAGGCCCGCCGTCGCGCTCTTCTTCCTCGCCGACAGGGGATGGTGGGAGAGCCCCCGGTGCTGCTCCATCCCGAGCAGCCCCAGCGCGCGTCCCTCCCTGGAGAACTCCCGCTCCAGCTCCTGGAACCGCTGCATCACCGTGTGGTCGATGAGCCTCGCGTCGGCCAGGTCCACGTCGACGCGGGGGACCCGCGCGTGCCGGGTCAGTCGCTTCTTGAGGGCGAGGAAGTTGGTGAACACCGCGGCGCCCCGCACCCGCAGCACCACGCGCTCCGCCGTCACCTGCTCCTCGATGTCCGCGCGGAAGAGGCCGCGCGCGGGCGCTCCGTTGAACAGGTTCACGCCCACCTTCACCACGATGCCCGCGGCCACGCCCAACAGCAGGTCCGTCGCCAGGGTGACGCCCAGCGTGACGCCGAAGATGAGGAGCTGCTCCACGCCGACCCGCAGCGTCTTCACCCACTCGCCCGGCGACGCCAGTCGCACGCCCGTGAAGATGAGCATCCCCGCCAGCGCCGCGAGCGGAATCCGGTGGATGAGCATGGGCGCGAACGCCACGAACGACAGCAGGAACACGCCGTGGAAGAAGTTCGAGAGGCGGCCCCGCGCCCCGTAGCCGATGTTCGCCGTGCTGCGCACGACCTCCGAAATCATCGGCAGCCCCCCCAGCATCCCCGCCACCAGGTTGCCGACGCCCGTGGCGAACAGGTCCTTGTCCAGGTCCGAGCGGCCCTGGTCCGGCGCCATCAGGTCCACCGCCTTGACGGTCAGCAGCGACTCGACGCTGCCCACCAGCGCGAACATGACGATGTATTCGAGCGACGTGGGCGTCAGGACGGCGGAGAAGTCCGGGAACGTCACCGCCGTGAGCAGGTTGCCCGGCAGGTTCACCAGGTGGTTGGGGCCCACCGTGAAGACCGCGTGGGAGAAGGTGAAGGTGTGCGAGTGCTCCAGGTCGAACGCCACACCCAGGGGCACCGTCACCAACAGGACCAGCAGCGGCGCGGGCACCCGCTTCAACGCGGAGACGCGCCGCGCGAGCGCCGCGTGGCCGAAGAGCAGCGCGAGCGACAGCGCGCCGATGAGCGCGATTTCGGGGTTCAGCCTCGCCACGCTGGAAGGAATCTCCCCCAGCAGGCGCAAGGGCTCCTTCGCGACGGGCGTCACCCCCAGCAGGACGTGGACCTGCTTGGCGCAGATGATGACCCCGATGGCCGCGAGCATCCCGTGGACCACCGAGGACGGGAAGAAGTCCCCCAGCCGTCCCGCGCGCAGCGCCGCGAACGCTATCTGGAGGACGGCGGCCACCACGATGGTCGCCAACGCGCGGCGATAGCCGAGCCCCAGGTCACCGTCCCCCAGCTCCGTCACCGCGCCCAGCGCGATGACGATGAGGCCCGCCGCCGGTCCCTTGATGGTCAGCGCCGCGCTCCCCGTCCACGTGCTGACGAGCCCACCCACCACCGCAGTGAGGATGCCCGCCACGGGAGGGAAGCCGCTCGCCATCGCGATACCCAGACAGAGCGGCAGCGCGATGAGGAAGACGAGGAAGCCGGAGACCAGGTCACCCTTCCACGTGGCTCGCCCTCGGGTCTCGTGGGAATGACAGACAGCGGACGGCGGATGTCGCATCGAACCAGGCCTCCTGATTCACCGGCCCGCATCTCCTCGGCGGAGGCGTGTCTCCGGTGCATCGAGGCCTGGAGATGGAACGAAACACGAACGGGTTCCCGGGAATGCCTTGCTTGTCGTTTTCAGGGCCGACGCCGTCCGAGCGCCTTAGAGACAAGGGAATGGAGACGGAAGCAGTGCGGGGGGCCGTGTCTGGATTCGACATGGGACAGAGGCGGGACGACGGCGGCGCGCTGGCGCGCGCGCGTTTCGAGGCGGCGGTGGAGCCCTTGTTGCCGAGGCTGTATCGCTTCTGTCTGGCTTTGTGTCACAGCCGACAGGAGGCGGAGGACCTGCTGCAGGACTCGCTGGTGCGGGCCTACCTGAACCGCGATGACGTCCAGGAGGGGCTCTCGCTGGGCTGGCTGTGCGGTATCGCACGCAACCAATTTCTCGAGAATCGGCGCTCGCTGGCGCGGCGGCGCTCGCTGCTGGACGCGGTGCTGGAGGGGGCCACGTCCGTGCTGGGGCCGTTGTTCGCGGGAGGCGTCGAGCAGCCGGACCCCGAGGCGCGGCTGGGCGCCTCCGAGGAGGTGGACCGGCTGTGGCGCTGCCTGCGCGAGCTGCCGGAGAAGTTCCGGCTGGTGGTGCTGCTGTGTGACGTGGAGGAGCTGGGGCACGACGAGGCGGCGCGGGTGCTGGGGCTGCCGGTGGGGACCGTGAAGAGTCGACACTTCAGGGGGCGCGCCAGGCTGGGGGTCTTGTTCGCGTCCTCGGTGGGGCGACACGCTCACCCTGTCAGTGAAGGAGGCCGTCCATGAGTGAGCATGACGAGGCCCATCCGCCCCTGTCCGACGAGGTGCGCGCCGCGCTCACGGCCCTCCGGGAGGAGAAGCCCTCGGCCCGGCTGAAGGCCCGCGTGAGCGACGCGCTCGCCCGGGCCGACCTGGCGCCCACCGCCGCGCGCGCATCCGACGACGGACCGGGTCGCGCTCGCGCGTGGGGCGGGTCGCCGCTCTCCGTCCTCTCCCTGGCGAGCCTGGGCCTGGGCGGGGCGGTGGTGCTGTGGGGGCTGTTCTGTGGCGTGGAGGCACGGGACGCGGAGCGGGTCCCCGCGCGCGAGGTGGCGTTCCAACGGTCGGGCGCGGGAGAGGGATGGCTGGAGCTGCCGTGGTCCCACGCCGTCCACTCCGGAGAGCCGGCGACGGTGTGGTTGGAGACCTCGCCTCCGCTGGATTTCCGCCCCCACCTGAGGGACCTGCCCTCGCTGGCGCTGGTGAACTGCGACGCGGCCCGCTGCGTCCATGCCTTCACCGCGAGGACCGGGCAGGAGGCGACGCCCCTGCGCGTGCGCATCGATCGCCCCGGTCGCTACGAGCTGCGCCTGTCCCACGTCTCGGAGGTCCGTCACGTCCAGGAGCGCTTCGTCGTGGTCGTCGATTGAGTCCGACCTCGCGAGGGGCTGTAACCAATCCAGGGGCGCGGACGGGGGCGATTGGGGTATGAGCGCCCTCATGTCTGCTTCCGAGCAACCCCCGAGACCGGATGGGCGCGTGTCGACCGGTGTCCCGGGGCTCGATGCCGTGCTGAATGGCGGTCTGGTGTCCTCGGGCGTCTACATCGTCGTGGGCGAGCCCGGGGCGGGCAAGACGCTGCTGGCCAACCAGCTCTGCTACCACCAGGGGCGCGCGGGCGCCCGGTGTCTGTACGTCACGCTGCTGGCGGAGTCCCACGCGCGCATGCTCGCCAACATGCGGGACATGGCGTTCTTCGACCCGGCGCTGCTGCCCGAGGGGGTCTATTACGTCAGCGGCTTCCGCACGCTGGAGGAGCAGGGCCTGCCGGGGCTGCTGGAGCTGCTGCGCCGCGAGGTGCGCAACCACAACGCCAGCATCCTCGTGCTGGACGGACTGGTGCAGGCGCAGGAGGCGGCGGGCAGCAGCCGCGACTTCAAGAAGTTCATCCACGAGTTGCAGGTGGCCGCGGGGCTGGCGCGCTTCACGGCGCTGATGCTCACCAGCTCCAACGGCCCCACCGTCCACCCGGAGTACACCATGGTGGATGGCATCCTGGAGCTGCGCGAGCGGACCATGGGCGTGCGCTCGTGGCGCGAGCTGCAGGTGCGCAAGTTCCGCGGCGGCGCGACCCTGCCGGGTGTCCACACCTTCCGCATCAGCAACGAGGGCCTGGAGGTCTTCCCCCGCCTGGAGGCGCGCGTGCGCCGCTCGCAGCCGCCGGCGCCGGACACCGCGCGGGTCCACTTCGGCATCCCGTCGCTGGACGACCTGTTCCCCGCGGGCCTGGCCGCGGGCTCCAGCACGTTGATGCTCGGTCCCCCCGGCAGCGGCAAGACGCTCATGGGCAGCAGCCTGCTGGCCGAGGGAGTGAGGCAGGGCGAGCCCTGCCTCTACATGGGCTTCTACGAGGCGCCCGAGCGACTGCTGCACAAGTTGGCGGCCGTGGGCATGGACCTGGGCGATGCGGTGAAGGTGGGGAGGATGCACATCGTGTGGCAGCCGCCCGTCGAGTGCACCCTGGACGTGCTGGCGCACCAACTGCTCTCCACCGTGGAGCGCCACGGCATCCGGCGCGTGTTCGTGGATGGCCTGAGCGCCATGGGGCAGGCGGCGCCGGACGCCTCGCGGATGAGCTCGTTCTTCGCGGCCCTCACCCAGGAGCTGCGCTACCTGAAGGCGACCACCATTTTCAGTCTGGAGACGCCCCGGCTCTTCGGGGCGGTGCTGGACATGCCGCTGGAGGTCGGTCCCTCGGCCGTGGCGGAGAACCTCCTCTTCCTCCGGCACGTGGAGCTGGAGGGGAGGCTGCGGCGGCTGCTGTCCATCTTCAAGCTGCGCGACGCCGACTTCGACTCCTCCCTGCGGGAGTTCGTCATCTCCCAGCAGGGCATCGAGGTGCAACCCCCGTTCAACTCCACCCTGGACACCCTGCTGACGGGCCTTGCCCGACGCGCACCGGGTGGCCATCCCTGACTCATTCGCGAGGAGCGGCGCCCGCCGTATGGAGACCATCCTGGTGGTGGATGACGAGCAGGGAATCCTGGAGGCCCTGGCGGATCTCCTGCGCGAGGAGGGCTATCGCGTCCTGACGGCCTCGCATGGCCGCGAGGCCCTGGAGCGAATGGCGGAGCTGCTCCCGGACCTGGTCCTCACCGACTGGATGATGCCGGTGTTGGACGGGCCCGCGCTCGTCGAGCGCATCCGCGGCGAGTCGGCCTGGGCGGGGGTGGCGCTGCTGGGGATGAGCGCGGTGGACGTGGGGGCGCTGCGAGTCCAATACCCAGGCATCCCGTTCCTCCAGAAGCCCTTCGACATCCCCGCGCTGATGCGCCAGGTCCGCAAGGCCCTGGATGGTGGTCGCGCGTCGCTTGGCTGAGCCCTCGCCTCCGCTCCAGGAAGGTCCATGCTCTACCTCCTCAAGTTCGGTCCGGTGCCGCTCTCGCAGGGGAGCACGCAGGTGTACCTGCGCATCTCCGAGACGGGTGAGCCGTCCCAACCCATCTTCGAGCACGACGACGAGGCGGGGCTGCGCGCGCTCCTGGAGGGCGTGACGGTGGAGGAGGTCCGCTGCGAGCCGGCGCTGGCCGACGCGGCGGCGGCCCTGGGCGTGACGGTGGAGGAGCCGCCCACGGCGGCGCTCTCGTCGCGCGCGGCCATCGCCACGTTCCTGGCCTGGGGGCAGCGGGGCCTGTCCGGGCTGGGCTCGGACAAGGCGCTGCTCTTCGTCCAGGCAGCCACCGAATACTGGGACTCCCAGCCGTGGTCGCACTGGGACGACAGCCAGCCGTTCGAGGTGGCGGTCTCCGGTCCCATGACGCACACCTTCGAGGGGTGTGTCTTCCTCACCGAGGACGGGCGCGCGGGGATGGCGCTCTACTTCAAGCCGGGCGCGCTCCAGATGCTGATGGAGATGCAGGCGCGCGGTCAGGGCGAGGCGGCGCAGGCCCTGCCCGCCATCGCCGTGTCGTTGGACACCTCTCCCGCGTACGCGGTGAAGGCGCTGGCCGCGGCGCGGCGGGTGCCCCGCCTGCCCATGCCGTTGAAGACGGGGCGCGACGGCGTGAGCGTGCCGTCCACGGTGGAGGCGCTCGTCCTGGTGGCCACGCTGCGCGCCGTCGCCCGGCTCTCTCCCGAGCAGGACGAGGTCCACAGCAGCGTGGTGGCGGGGGAGGAGCGCATGGACGTCCGCGTGCGCGCGCCCACGCCTCGCGTGCGTCACTAGGCGTGGTCCGAAAGGCCCCACCGTCGAGCGGATTTCACACCAGGTGACGCATGGCGCGGGCCATGTGTTGGCTGGTTCACGCAGGGGCCTCCGAGTGTCGGGTGGTGACCAGTCGCCCCGCCCGAGGGGGCTGGCCGCCTCCGGTCAGGCGCGGGAGAACCAGGGTCCTTTCGACGTCTCCGTTGGGGCTCACTCTCATGACCGTGAAGAAGGTTTCCTCCCGTCGCGCGTCCGCGCCGCCGCCACCGTCGCGCCGTCAGGAGGACGACTCGGACTCGCTGGATTCGCGGCAGCTCCTGCGGGTGCTCACCGCCGTGCGCAAGGGCGACTTCTCCGTGCGCATGCCCGTGGACAAGGTGGGCAACGCCGGCAAGGTGGCGGACTCGCTCAACGAAATCATCGAGCTGAACGAGCGGATGACGCGCGAGTTCGAGCGCATCGGCAACGTGGTGGGCAAGGAGGGCCGCATCACCCAGCGCGCCCACGTGGTCAGCGCCGTGGGGTCGTGGGCGGACTGCGTGGAGTCGGTGAACACGCTGGTGGCCGACCTGGTGCAGCCCACCACGGAGATGGGCCGCGTCATCGGCGCGGTGGCCAAGGGCGACCTGTCCCAGACGGTGGCGCTGGAGGTGGACGGCCGACCGCTCAAGGGCGAGTTCCTGCGCACCGCCCGGCTGGTGAACGGCATGGTGGAGCAGCTCGGCGCCTTCGCCTCCGAGGTGACGCGCGTGGCGCGCGAGGTGGGAACGGAGGGCAAGCTGGGCGGCCAGGCGAAGGTGCGCGGCGTCGCCGGCACGTGGAAGGACCTCACGGACAACGTGAACTCCATGGCCTCCAACCTGACGTCGCAGGTGCGCAACATCGCCGAGGTCACGACGGCGGTGGCCAAGGGCGACCTGTCGAAGAAGATCACGGTGGACGTGCGCGGGGAGATTCTGGAGCTGAAGAACACCATCAACACGATGGTGGACCAGCTGTCGTCCTTCGCCTCGGAAGTGACGCGCGTGGCGCGCGAGGTGGGCACGGAAGGAAAGCTGGGCGGCCAGGCCGTGGTGAAGGGCGTGGGCGGGACGTGGAAGGACCTCACGGACAACGTGAACTCCATGGCCTCCAACCTCACCGCCCAGGTGCGCAACATCGCGGAGGTCACGACGGCGGTGGCCAACGGCGACCTGTCGAAGAAGATCACCGTGGACGTGCGCGGGGAGATTCTGGAGCTGAAGAACACCATCAACACGATGGTGGACCAGCTCAACTCGTTCGCGTCGGAGGTGACGCGCGTCGCCCGCGAGGTGGGCACCGAGGGAAAGCTCGGTGGTCAGGCGGTGGTGAAGGGCGTGGCGGGCACGTGGAAGGACCTCACCGACAACGTGAACTCCATGGCGTCCAACCTGACGTCCCAGGTGCGCAACATCGCCGAGGTGACGACGGCGGTGGCCAACGGCGACCTGTCGAAGAAGATCACCGTGGACGTGCAGGGCGAGATTCTGGAGCTGAAGAACACCATCAACACGATGGTGGACCAGCTGAACTCGTTCGCGTCCGAGGTGACGCGCGTCGCCCGTGAAGTGGGCACGGAGGGCAAGCTCGGTGGTCAGGCCATCGTGCGCGGCGTGGGTGGCACGTGGAAGGACCTCACGGACAACGTGAACTCCATGGCGTCCAACCTCACCGCCCAGGTGCGCAACATCGCGGACGTGACGACGGCGGTGGCCAAGGGCGACCTGTCGAAGAAGATCACCGTGGACGCGCGCGGCGAGGTGCTGGAGCTGAAGAACACCATCAACACGATGGTGGACCAGCTGTCGTCCTTCGCCTCCGAGGTGACGCGCGTCGCCAAGGAAGTGGGCACGGAGGGAAAGCTGGGCGGTCAGGCCATCGTGCGCGGCGTGGGTGGCACATGGAAGGACCTCACGGACAACGTGAACTCCATGGCGTCCAACCTGACGTCCCAGGTGCGCAACATCGCGGAGGTGACGATGGCCGTCGCGCGCGGTGACCTGTCGAAGAAGATCACCGTGGACGTGCGCGGGGAGATTCTGGAGTTGAAGAACACCATCAACACGATGGTGGACCAGTTGAACTCGTTCGCGTCCGAGGTGACGCGCGTGGCCCGCGAGGTGGGCACGGAGGGCAAGCTGGGCGGTCAGGCCGTGGTGCGTGGCGTGGGCGGGACGTGGAAGGACCTCACCGACAACGTGAACTCCATGGCGTCCAACCTGACGTCGCAGGTGCGCAACATCGCCGAGGTGACGACGGCGGTGGCCAACGGCGACCTGTCGAAGAAGATCACCGTGGACGTGCGCGGAGAGATTCTGGAGTTGAAGAACACCATCAACACGATGGTGGACCAGTTGAACTCGTTCGCGTCGGAGGTGACACGCGTCGCGCGCGAGGTGGGCACGGAAGGTAAGCTGGGGGGGCAGGCCATCGTGAAGGGCGTGGCGGGCACGTGGAAGGACCTCACGGACAACGTGAACTCCATGGCCTCCAACCTCACCGCCCAGGTGCGCAACATCGCGGAGGTGACGACGGCGGTGGCCCGCGGTGACCTGTCGAAGAAGATCACCGTGGACGTGCAGGGCGAGATTCTGGAGCTGAAGAACACCATCAACACGATGGTGGACCAGCTGTCGTCCTTCGCCTCGGAAGTGACGCGCGTGGCGCGCGAGGTGGGCACGGAAGGCAAGCTGGGCGGCCAGGCCGAGGTGAAGGGCGTGGCGGGCACGTGGAAGGACCTCACGGACAACGTGAACTCCATGGCCTCCAACCTCACCACGCAGGTGCGCGGCATCGCCAAGGTGGTGACGGCGGTGGCCAATGGCGATTTGAAGCGCAAGCTGGTGGTGGACGCGAAGGGGGAAATCGCGGAGCTGGCGGACACCATCAACGGGATGATCGACACCCTGGCGGTGTTCGCGGACCAGGTGACGACGGTGGCCCGCGAGGTGGGCATCGAGGGGAAGCTGGGCGGTCAGGCCCGCGTGCCGGGGACGGCCGGCATCTGGCGCGACCTGACGGACAACGTGAACCAGCTGGCCGCCAACCTCACCACGCAGGTGCGCGCCATCGCCGAGGTGGCGACGGCGGTGACCAAGGGAGACCTGACGCGCTTCATCACGGTGTCCGCGCAGGGAGAAGTCGCCGCCCTCAAGGACAACATCAACGAGATGATCCGCAACCTGAAGGACACCACGCGCAAGAACACGGAGCAGGACTGGCTCAAGACGAACCTGGCCAAGTTCACCCGCGTCCTCCAGGGCCAGCGCGACCTGCTCACGGTGTCCAAGGTCATCCTGTCGGAGCTGGCGCCGCTGGTGGACGCGCAGCACGGCGTCTTCTACATCTCCGAGCGCGCGGAGGCCGGTGAGCAGATATTGAAGCTGCTGGCGTCGTACGCGTACCGCGAGCGCAAGGGGCTCTCCAACACCTTCAAGCTGGGCGAGGGGCTGGTGGGCCAGTGCGCCCTGGAGAAGGAGCCCATCCTCCTGTCGGACGTGCCGGACACGTACATCCGCATCTCCTCCGGCCTGGGCGAGGAGGTGCCGCGCAACATCGTCGTGCTGCCGGTGCTCTTCGAGGGTGAAATCAAGGCCGTCATCGAGCTGGCGTCGTTCCACCGCTTCAGCGACGTGCACATGGGCTTCCTCGAGCAGCTCACGGAGTCCATCGGCATCGTGCTCAACACCATCGCCGCCAACATGCGCACGGAGGCGCTGCTCAAGCAGTCGCAGGCGCTGACGGACGAGTTGCGCAAGCAGCAGGAGGAGCTGACGGAGACGAACAAGCGCCTGGAGCAGCAGGCCACGTCGCTCCAGCAGTCCGAGGAGCTGCTCAAGCGCCAGCAGGAGGAGCTGCGCCGCACCAACGAGGAGCTGCAGGAGAAGGCCAAGCTCCTGTCCGAACAGAAGACGGAGGTGGAGCGCAAGAACGGCGAGGTGGAGCAGGCCAAGCGGGCGCTGGAGGAGAAGGCGGAGCAGCTGAGCCTCACCTCCAAGTACAAGTCCGAGTTCCTCGCCAACATGAGCCACGAGCTGCGCACGCCGCTCAACTCGCTGCTCATCCTCAGCCAGACGCTCAGCGACAACGTCGAGGGCAACCTCACCGGACGCCAGGTGGAGTTCGCCAGGACCATCCACGCCTCCGGCGCGGACCTGCTGGAGCTCATCAACGACATCCTCGACCTGTCGAAGATCGAATCCGGCACCATGACGGTGGACGTGGGCCCGCTGCGCTTCAGCGACCTGCGCGAGTTCGTGGACCGCACCTTCCGGCAGGTGGCGGACAAGAAGGGGCTCCAGTTCGACATCGACCTGGCGCCGGGCATGGCGGGCGAGGTGGAGACGGACGCCAAGCGGCTGCAGCAGGTGCTCAAGAACCTCTTGTCCAACGCCTTCAAGTTCACGGAGTCCGGCTCGGTGGCGCTGCGCATCGGCATGGCGATGGGGGGCTGGTCGCCCGACCACGCGGTGCTGTCCTCCGCGCCCGCGGTGGTGGCCTTCGCCGTGCGGGACACGGGCATCGGCATCCCCAAGGACAAGCACCACATCATCTTCGAGGCCTTCCAGCAGGCGGACGGCTCCACGGCGCGCAAGTACGGCGGCACCGGCCTGGGCCTGTCCATCAGCCGCGAGATCGCGAGGCTGCTCGGCGGCGAAATCCGGCTGGAGAGCGAGCCGGGCCAGGGCAGCACCTTCACCCTGTACCTGCCGCTGGACTTCCGGGGGGAGCGCCCCACCCTGGAGTCGCGCGCGCCCACGCTCCCCACGCTGGTGCACACCGTGGCCTCGCTGCCCGCGCCCGCGCTGGAGGAGCCGCCTGTCGCGGCCGCGCTGGCGCCGCCGGGCATCGACGACGACCGGAGCACCATCCAACCGGGAGACCGGGTGCTGCTGGCGGTGACCCACGCGCCGGACCACGCCGCGAGGCTGCGCGCGGCGGCGCAGGGCGTGGGCTTCAAGGTGCTCGTCTCCACGGAGGTGGAGGGCGCGCTGGAGGCCGTGCGCAACGCGCGCCCCGTGGCCGTGGCGGTGGACCTGGACCTGCCGGAGATGGCCGGCTGGGTGGTGCTGGACCGGCTGAAGCACGACGCGGGGACGCGCGCGCTGCCGGTGTACACGGTGTCGGACGAGGACCACCGCGAGCGCTCGCTCACCCTGGGCGCCATCGGCCACCTGCGCGCGGCGGCGGACCCGCTGGCCGCGGCCCTGGCGCTCGAGTCCCTGCGCGACTTCGTGGAGCGCAAGGGGCGGGGCCTGCTCATCGTCGAGGACGACCCCATCCACCGCCAGTCGCTCCAGGAGCTCTTGGGCAGCGACGACGTGCAGACGGTGGCCGTGGGCACCGCGGCGGACGCGCTGGCCGCCCTGGCCGAGCGGCGCTTCGACTGCATGGTCATCGACCTGGGGCTGCCGGACCTGCCGGGCACGGAGCTCATCCGCCGCGTGCGGGAGACGCACGGCGCGGGCGGCCCGCCCATCATCGTCTACACGGGGCGCGAGCTGTCGCGCGCGCAGGAGACGGAGCTGCGCCGGGTGGCGGAGGCCATCGTGGTGAAGGACGCGCAGAGCCCCGAGCGGCTCCTGGAGGAGACGAGCCTGTTCCTGCACCGCTCGCCCGCGCAGATGCCCGAGTCCAAGCGGCGCATGCTGGAGAAGGCGCGCGAGCGCGACCCGCTGCTCGTTGGCCGCAAGGTGCTGGTGGTGGACGACGACGTGCGCAACATCTTCGCCCTCAACACCGTGCTGGAGCGCTACGGCATGAAGGTGGCCTTCGCGGAGAGCGCGCGAGAGGGCCTGGCGCTCCTGGAGACGGAAGGGGACATCGAGCTGGTGCTGATGGACGTGATGATGCCGGAGATGGACGGCTACCAGGCCATGCGCGCCATCCGCCGCATGGACCGCGTGGCGCACCTGCCCATCCTCGCCCTCACCGCCAAGGCCATGAAGGGCGACCGCGAGAAGTGCCTGGAGGCGGGTGCGTCCGACTACATCACCAAGCCGGTGGACATCGAGAAGCTGCTCAGCCTGCTGCGCGTGTGGCTGCACGCGCCGCGCGGCGCCCAGGCTCGCGCCGGCCGCACGGAGGTCTCCGAATGAGCGGGGGCGCGTCCGGCGCGGCGCTGGAGTCCCTGGAGGCGGACCTGCTCCTGGAGGGCGTGGCCCGTCACTGGGGCTTCGACCTGCGCAGCCACGCGCGGCCCCTGCTGCTGCGGCGGCTGCGCCGGCACCTGCGCGAGGAGCGGCTCGCGTCCTTCTCCGCCCTCCAGGCCCGGGTGCTGCACGACGCGCAGGCGCTGGAGTCGCTGCTGCGCGCGCTGTCCTGTGCCGAGCCGACCCTCTTCACCGACGCCGCCTTCTTCCGCGACTTCCGCGCGCGCGTCGTCCCCGTGCTGCGCACCTGGCCCTCCGTGCGCGTCTGGCACGTGGGCTGCGGCACGGGCGAGGACACGCACGCGCTGGCCATCCTCCTGCACGAGGAGGGGCTGTGGGGGCGCTGTCGGCTGTACGCGTCCGACGCCTGCGAGGGCGTGCTCGCGGACGCGCGCACCGGCGTGGTGCCCCTGCCCGACGCGGCCGCCGCCCGGCGGTACGAGGAGTCCGGAGGGCGGGGGAGGCTGGCGTCCTGGTACACGCGCGACGGCGACTGGGCGCAGCTGCGCCCGGAGCTGCGCGACGGCATCTTCTTCACCCAGCACAACCTGGCCACGGACGGCTCGTTCAACGAGTTCCAGGTCATCGTCTGCCGGGACGTGCTGCTCGCCTTCAACCGCTCGCTGCACAACCGCGCGCACACGCGGCTCCACGAGAGCCTGGCGCGCTTCGGCTACCTCTGCCTGGGGCGCAAGGAGTCGCTGTCGCGCACGCCCCAGGTCGCCGCGTACGAGGAGCTGGAGGGCTCGGGCCGCATCTTCCGGAGGGTGACATGAGCCTGGGCCTGCTGGTGGTGGGGGCGCCCCGGGGCGCGGCGGCGGACGTGGAGGCGCTCCTGGCGCGGCTGCCCCCGGCGCTCCCCGTCCCGGTGGCGCTGGTGCTGCACCGGGGCCCCTTCGACGCGCTGGCCGCGCCGCTGGGCCGCGGTTGTCCTTTCCCCGTGGTGGAGCCGGACGACAAGGACGACCTGGTGCCCGGGCGGGTCCACCTGGCTCCGGCGGGCTACCACCTGCTGGTGGACCGGGGCACCGTCGTGCTGTCGGTGGAGCCTCCCGAACACGGGTGCCGCCCCGCCATCGACGCGCTCCTCGAGTCCGCGGCGGACAGCTACGGCGCGTCCGCCGCGGGGCTGCTCTTCACCGGACACGAGGACGGCGTGGCGGGCCTGGCCCGGCTCCAGGCCAGGGGCGGCCAGGTGGCGACCGTGGGCGAGGCGGAGGCGGGGCTGGAGGGCGGGGTGGAGCACCTGGCCCCGGCGGAGGTGGACGCGTGGCTGGGGCGGCTGCTCCACGCGCCGCGCGGGCGGGTGGTGCCATGAGCGGCGCGCCCACGCGCGAGCGGCTCCCCGCGGTGACGGTGGAGCCCACCCGCATCCTCCTCGTCGACGACCAGCCGGAGGGGCTGCTCGCGCTGGAGGCGACGCTGGCCCCGCTGGGGCAGCGGCTCGTCGTCGCGCGCAGCGGCCGGGAGGCGCTGCGCCACCTGCTCACCCAGGACTTCGCGGCCATCCTCCTGGACGTCGTCATGCCCGGCATGGACGGCTTCGAGACGGCCGCCCTCATCCGCGAGCGCGAGCGCAGCCGCCACACGCCCATCCTGTTCCTCACCGCCCTGTCGCGCGGACAGCTCCCGGAGCTGCGCGCGTACGCGGTGGGCGCGGTGGACTACCTCCTCAAGCCCTACGAGCCGGAGATACTGCGCTCCAAGGTGGGCGTCTTCGTGGACCTGCACCGCAAGACGACGCTGGTGCGCAAGCAGGCGGAGGCGCTGCGCCAGACGCAGCAGCGCGAGCACGAGCACGAACTGGCCGAGGCCGTGCGTCGCGCGGACGAGGAGCGCGCCCGCGTCCGGGAGGAGCTGCTGCGCCGGGAGATGGAGTCGCACCGCAACCAGCAGCGCTGGCTGGAGGCAGTGCTCGCCGCGCTGCCCACGCCGCTCGCCTTGGTGGAGCCCGGCAGCGGGCGCACGCTGCTGGCCAACCGGGCGGCGCAGGGCCTGGCCGGAGGATGCCTGGCGTACCGCGAGGCCCAGGGACTCCACGCGGAGGTCGTCGTCCGGGGAGCCGACGGACAGCCGCTGCCCCAGGCCGCCCAGCCGCTCATGCGGGCCGCCCAGGGCGAGGTGCTCCAGGGGCTCCGGGTCGACTGGGAGCTGGGCGGCCAGCGCGGGAGCGTGCGCGCGTACAGTGCCCTGCTGCCGAAAATGTACGGACGTCCGGAGACCGTCTTGTTAGCGCTGCTGGATGTGTCCCATCCCGACGCCACCGCTCGCCTCGCCGAGGGCCTGCGTCACCTCGCGGGCCCCGTCCCCGCGCTGGCGGGAAAGGAACGACCCCCCGCCCTGGAGGGAGACCTGGCGGAGGGCCCTCCCTCGACGGAAGGTGAACACCTCGACACAAGAAAAGATTGACGCACAAAATATCGTGGGCAAGGTGGGCCTGTGAGCGACGCCGGACTTCCCATGCGGGTCCAGCGATTCATCACGACGCACATCGATTCCCTGGAGAAGCTGGAGGTGCTTCTCCTGCTCCGTTCCCACGCCGGGAGGGAGTGGACCGCGTCGTCGGTGAGCCTGGAGCTGCGCATCACAGAATCCTCCGCGGCCGCGCGGCTGGCGGACCTCACCGAGCGCAAGCTGCTGGTGAGCGACGGCGGCGCTCCGCCCGTCTATCGTTTCAGTCCGGCGAGTTCGGAGGACGTGCAGGCGGTGACGGAGCTGGCGGCGGTGTACGGGGCCAGGCGGGTGAGCGTCATCTCCTTCATCTTCTCGCGGCCCCTGGACAAGGTCCGGGGGTTCGCGGAGGCCTTCGTCCTGAAGAAGGACAAGGAGTAGGGCCATGGCCGAGGCTGTCTACATCCTCTGTGCGCTGACGAGCGTGGCGTGCGCGGTGCTGCTGTTGCGCGGGTGGAAGCGCAGCCAGTCCCGGTTGTTGCTCTGGAGTGGTCTGTGCTTCGTGGGCATGGCCGTCAGCAACGTCCTGCTGTTCGTGGACCTGGTCATCCTGCCGACGACCATCGACCTGTACATGCCCCGGCTGCTGGCCACGCTGGCCAGCGTGGCCGTGTTGCTCTACGGACTCATCTGGGACGCCTCGTGAGGTAGCTCGCCCATGCTCAGGTCCATGATCAATGGCGCGGTGGCGATGGGGTGGCTGGCGTGCGCGCTGTTCTTCCTGCGCTTCTGGAAGCAGTCCCGGGAGCGACTGTTCGCTTTCTTCTCGCTGTCGTTCGTGATGTTGGCGGCCAACTCCGTGGCGGCGGCGCTGATGGATGCGCAGGACGAGCGGCGTTACTACCTCTACCTCGCTCGACTCGTCGCCTTCCTCATCATCCTGTACGCCATCTGGGACAAGAACCGCGCGGCTCGCAACGGCGGAGGATGAGGGAGCGGTGGGCGGTGCGTGGGCGCGGGTCCTGTGGTGCCGGCGTCCGAGGGGGCGTAGCCGTGCGTCGTCTGGACCGTCGAGACTTCCTTCGTCTCTCCGCGCTCGCGGGTGGGACGCTGGCGTTCGGGAGTGCCTTCTGGCGGGCCGCGTACGCGCTGCCGGCCCGACCCGGGAAGGGGCCCTACGGGGCGATGTCGAGCGTGCCGGACGCGCGGGGCCTGCGCCTTCCGGCGGGCTTCACGTCCCGGCTCATCGCGCGCACGGGCCACGCGGTGACGGGCGCGGGCTACACGTGGCACCCGGCGCCGGACGGGGGCGCGTGCTTCGCGCAGCCCGATGGTGGCTGGGTCTACACCTCCAACAGCGAGGTGCCCTCGGGTGGGGGCACGGGCGCGGTGCGCTTCTCCAGCGCGGGCGAGGTGGTGGACGGCTACCGCGTGTTGAGTGGCACGCGGATGAACTGCGCCGGAGGGGCGACGCCCTGGGGGACGTGGCTGTCGTGCGAGGAGCGCTCGGGCGGGCGGGTCTGGGAGTGCGACCCGGCGAGTCCCTCGCAGGGCGTGGTGCGCCCGGGGCTGGGGACGTTCGCGCACGAGGCCGTGGCGGTGGACCCGGACCGTCGGCGGTTGTACCTGACGGAGGACACGCCGACCGGGCGGCTGTACCGCTTCACGCCCGTGGTGTGGCCCGTGCTGAAGGCCGGCCTGCTGGAGGCGGCGTGGATGACGGGGGACGCGCTGGCGGGGACCGCGCGGTTGGGGTGGGTGGGCTGTGCCTCCACGAAGCCCGCGTCCCAGCAGCCCAACATCGCGCCGCGCACGACGGTGTTCGATGGCGCGGAGGGGTGTTGGTACGACGACGGCGTCGTGTACTTCACCACCAAGGGGGACAAGCGCGTCTGGGCCCACACGCCGGACACCGGCGCCGTGGAGGTCATCTACGACCATGCCTACTACCCGGGCGCGCCGCTCACCGGCGTGGACAACGTGCTGGTCTCCCGGTCGGGGGACCTGTTCGTGGCGGAGGACGGCGGCAACATGGAGGTCTGCCTCATCACCCCGGGGCCCGAGCGGGTGGTGTCCTCGTTCCTGCGCCTGACGGGGCACGCCGGTTCGGAAATCACGGGGCTGGCCTTCAGCCCGGATGGGCGCCGGCTGTACTTCAGCTCGCAGCGCGGCACGACCAACGCCGACGCGGACGGCTACACCTTCGAGGTCTCCGGCCCCTTCCGTTGACGGTGCCGCGTGGGGGGCGCGGGGTGGCTTGACGCGCTGGAGGGGCTCCTGCACAACGGATGCATGACCTCCTCGCTCCCTCGCTTCATGCCTCGTCGCGCGCTCGGGCGCACCGGCTTCGTCGCCACGGCGGTGGGGCTCGGCGACATCGCGGACCGTGCGGTGCCGCGGGCCTCGCTCGTGGACACGCTGCGTCGGGGGCTGGACGCGGGGCTCAACGTCATCGACACCGCGCCCAACTACGAGGAGGGGCTGAGCGAGGAGGTGGTGGGCGAGGCGCTGCGCGGCCGTCGCGACGGCGTCTTCCTCATCGACAAGGTGGACGAACACGACGCGCCGGTGGCGCCGCAGGTGGAGGGCAGCCTGCGGCGGCTGGGCCACGAACGGGTGGACCTGTTCGTCTTCCACGCCGTGTCGGAGCCGGACGCGTGGCGGAGGCTGGCCGCGCCCGGCGGGGGCATGGAGCAACTGGGCGCGTGCGTGCGCGAGGGCAAGGCGCGCTTCCGGGGCATCTCCAGCCACCACCCGGACGTGCTCGTCGCGGCGCTGCGCTCCGGCCTGTGCGACGTGGTGATGTTCCCCCTGGGCCCCTTCGTGGACACACGCTACGTGGACGACGTGCTCCCGCTGGCGCGCTCGCTCGGGGTGGGCGTGGTGTCGTTCAAGACGTTCGGCGCGGGCAAGCTCCTGGGCGACACGGAGGGCTACGGGCGGCCATTGACGGCGCGCCCCCGAGGCAAGGTCGGCTCCGGTGGACACGACGACCGGGGCGCTCCGGTGTTGCCACATCTTTCCGTGGAGGAATGCGTGCGATACACGCTCACGCTGGACCCGGATGTGATGTTGATGGGAATGAGTCATCCCAACGAACAGGACGCGGCGCTCCACGCGGCCAACGCCTGGGCGCCGCTCTCCGACGAGACGCTGGGACACGTGCGTTCGCGCGCGCGTGCCGCCATCGATGGAAAGGGCGCGGTGTGGTGGAATCCGCCCGCTGTCTCGGATGTCGGCTGAGACCTCGTGAGCAGTGATTGACCCAGGCACGGGTCTGGCAGCGGACAGTCGCATCGCATGAAGCGCGGATGGCATTGTCGCGCCGTCCAGGCCAACGTCGTGGCACGGTCTGATATTGCCCGGTGTATCTCCTGCATCACGGATTGCTCCCAATGTCCGCCGAGACGAACCCAACCCCTGTCTTCCTGCGTGCGAACCCGGGCGGCCCCCCTGGAGTGGACACGACGCCCGAGGAGCGCGTCGAGTCCCCCGCCGAGATGGGCATGCGCCTGGCGTTCCTCGCGCGGGCGGGGGAGTTGCTGAGCGCGTCCCTCGAGTGGCGCACGGTGCTCCAGCAGCTGGCGGAGCTGGTGGTGCCCACGCTGGCGGACTGGTGCGCGGTGGACGTGCTGTCGGACGATGGCCACGTGGAGCGCGTGGCGGCGGCGCACCGGGAGCCGGAGAAGGTGTCGCTCATCCACGAGATGTCCCGGTTGCAACCGCCGGACCTGGTGTCCCCGGGGGGCCTCTCCGAGGTGCTGCGCACCGGGCGGCCAGTGGTGATGGCGGAGGTGACGGAGGACGTGCTGCCGTCGCTGGTGCGCCGCCCGGAGCAGGTGGAGGTGATGCGCAGGCTGGGCATCCGGTCGGGCCTGGTCATGCCGTTGCAGGGGCGTGGCCGGGTGCTGGGGGCCGTGTCGCTGGTGCGCTGCGAGGCGGGGACGCGCGTCACGGGGGCCGACATGGAGCTGGCGCGGGAGCTGACCCGCCGCGCGAGCCTCTCCATGGACAACGCGCTGCTGTACGAAGAGGCGCGCGAGGCGCAGGCGCGCACCGAGCGGCTCCAGGCCGTCACGGCGGCGCTGTCGCGCGCGGCGACCGCGGAGGAGGTGGCGGACGTCCTGACGAACGAGGGGCTCCGCGCCACGGGGGCGTGTCGGGGCGCGGTGGTGGAGGTGAACGACGAGGGGCGGCTGCACGTGCTGGGCGCCTTCGGGCACGACGAGGAGGCCGCCCGGAGCTTCGAGGGGCGGCGCGCGGGCGTCTTCCCGGTGCTGCGGCTGGCCATGGCGCGGCGCGAGGCGCAGTGGTTCTCCTCGCTGGAGGACCTGCTCCCCGTCTCGGGCCTCCCCCGCGCCGCGCTGGAGTCACAGGGGCGGGGGGCGCGCGCCATCCTCCCGCTGACGACCGAGCGACGTGTCCGCGGCTTCGTGGTGCTGACGTGGAGCGTGGCGCGCGTGTTCCCGGTGGTGGAGCGGCGCTTCCTGGAGGCGCTGGCGCAGCAGGCTGCGCAGGCGCTGGAGCGCGCGGTGCTGTACGGCACGCTGCGCGAGCGCGGCGAGCGGTTGCACAGCGCGCTCCAGGTGGGCAAGGAGGCCGAGGAGCGGCTCTTCTTCCTGCTGGAGGCGAGCCGCGCGCTGGCCGAGCACCTGGACGACGTGGAGTGGACGCTGGAGCACGTCGCGCGCGTGGCCGCCAGCAGCGTGGCGACGCTGTGCCTGGTGGAGCTGGCGGCGGTGGACGGGGCGCTGCGGTGCGTGGCGGCGTCGCACCAGGAGTCGAGCCGCAACGCGGAGGTGCTCGCCGCGCTGGAGCTCGAGGGCACGCTGCCGTTGTCCCGCGAGTGCTACGAGACGGGCGAGCCCCGCTACCTGCCGGACGTGCGCGTCTCGCTCGAGGGCTCCCTGGGGATGAGCCCCGGGCACCGGGCGCTCCTGGACATGCTGGGGCCCGGCACGCTGCTGGTGGTGCCGGTGCGCACGCGGGGGCGCACGCTGGGCGTCATCACCCTGGGGACGTCCTCGCCCCAGCGCCCGCTGGCGATGGCGGACGTGTCGATGATGGAGGAGCTGGCGCGCCGGGTGGCGGTGGCGCTGGAGAACGCGTCGCTGTACCGGGACGCGCAGGCGGCGGTGCGGCTGCGCGACGAATTCCTGTCCGTGGCGAGCCACGAGTTGAAGACCCCGCTGACGAGCCTCAAGCTCCAGCACGGCCTCATCGAGCGGGTGCTGGGGCCGGAGTCCCGGGAGAAGGTGGCGCCGAGGCTGGCCACGGCGGTGCGGCAGGTGCAGCGGCTCACCACGCTGGTGGACCACCTGCTCGACGTGAGCCGCGTGTCGCTGGGGCGGCTGGCGCTGGAGCCCACGGAGCTGGACCTGGGGCAGGCGGTGCGCGACGCGGTGGAGCGCATGGAGGAGGTGTTCACGCTGGCGGGGTGTTCGGTGCGGCTGCACATCTCCACGCCGTTGCAGGGCCGGTGGGACGCGCTGCGGCTGGACCAGGTGCTGGTGAACCTGCTGACCAACGCGGCCAAGTACGGCGCGGGGCGGCCGGTGCAGGTGGAGGCCGCCGCCGAGTCGGACGACCTGGTGCGGCTGTCGGTGCGTGACGAGGGCATCGGCATCTCGGAGGAGGACCTGCCGCGTCTGTTCGGCCGCTTCGAGCGCGCGGTGTCGGACCGGCACTACGGCGGCCTGGGGCTGGGGCTCTACATCAGCCGGCAGATCGTCGAGGCCATGGGCGGGCGCATCGAGGTGGAGAGCCGTCCGGGGCTGGGCTCCATCTTCACCGTGCGCCTGCCACGCGGGACGTCCGGGGCGCGCTGAGGCGGGCGTTCAGCGGGGCTTGCGCGCCTCGATGAGGAAGCGCGTCGTGGTGGCGACGAAGGGGCCGTCGCGTTGGATGCGCTCGTGCAGCTCGCGCAGCCGGGGACGGTGGTGCTCGACGGTGAAGCCGGGGACCATCCAGATGACCTTGCGCAGGAAGTAGATGACGGCGCCGACGTCGAGGAACTCCGTGCGCAACGACTCCAGGCGCAGGTCGACGACCTGGAGTCCGGCGGCCTCCGCCTGCGCGCGCGCGTCGTCCGGGTGGCGCTTGCGGCGGACGGCGTCGGGCTGGGGGCCGAGGAAGTACTCCACCAGCTCGAAGACGCTCGCGGGGCCGACCTGCTGGGAGAAGTAGGTGCCACCCGGCTGGAGCACCCGGGCGATGTCGCTCCACCAGGTCGTCACCGGGTGGCGGCTGACGACCAGGTCGAAGGCCTCGTCGGCGAAGGGCAGGGGCGGCTCGTCGGCGTCCGCGACGACGACGACCCCGCGCGGGTGGAGCCGCTTCGTGGCCCTGGCGATGTTGGGAGGCCACGACTCGGTGGCCACCACCAGGGGTGGCAGCTTCGCGATGCCCGCGAGCACCTCGCCGCCTCCCGTCTGGATGTCGAGCGCGGCGGTGGCCCGGGCCATCCGCTCGCCCATGGCGCGCTGATAGCCCCAGGAGGGGCGCTGCTCGGTGGCGCGGCCCTCGAGCCAGGAGAAGTCCCAGCCCTCCACCGAGACCCCCGCCGCCTCCGCTTCCAGCTCCTCGTAGGTGCGCGACATGCGCCACCTCCTATCGCGAGGCACGCGCGCGGGCCACCGCGAAGCGCCAGCGGTGTCCGGCAGTGGAGGCCCGCGCGACGCGGCTCCGCGCGGCGGGACGCGGCGTCCGGGCTCAGCGGGGCGCGGATTGGGTGAGCCGCGCGGGAGCGCCGGGCGGGGCGCGCAGGAAGAGGAGGGCGCGTTCGAGCACCTCGTCACGCCCGGCGCGCAGTCCCCGGACGGTGGGGCGCGCCTCGACGTCCGGTCGCAGGCCCGGACCCTGGACCGGCTGTCCATCGGGCAGCTCGAGGCGCTGACCCGTGAAGAGGACGCAGACGTTCCCCGGGAGGCAGACGCTCGTGGTGTCGCCCACGGCGCCGGCGGTGGGGGCGCCGACGAGGGTCGCTCCCGATGCGGCCCGGAGCATCATCGCCGTGTACTCGCCCTGGCTCAGCGTGCGTTCGTCCACCAACACCACGACGCGGCCCGTGTAGAGGGGGCCGCGCGTGGCGGGCAGCGTGTCCTGGAAGCGCAGCTCGCGGACCTCGCCCGCGGACAGCAGGGGGCGGGAGATGAGGGCGGACGAGGTCGCGCCTCGCGTGTTGAGGCGGGACGCGAGCGCCCAGGCGCTGCCCTGGGGATAGCCTCGCAGGTCGAGCACCAGCGCGCGCGTGTCCTTCATCGCCTCCAGCATGGCGTCGACCGAGTCGGCGCGCAGCAGGCGCAGGTCGGCATAGCCGACGCCGTCCTCGAGCATCTTCCAGGGGCTGTCGTCGCGCGGTGGCTCGCGGAGGAAGGGGAGGAAGTCGCGCGAGCGGAGCAGCCGGCTCTCCTTCATGCGTCCGTCGGCGCCCTGGAACAGGACCTCCACGGAGGCGCCGTCCGCCCCCGCGAGCAGCAGGCTGGCCACCCGCGCCTCGAGGGCCGCTGGATGCGAGGCCCCCAGCAAGGCGCGCAAGCGCGCCGCGCGCGTGGCCACGGGCTCGCCATCCACGGCCACCACCTGGTCCCCGAGGGAGATTCCCGCCGCGCGCGCGGCCTCCGGGACCGGCAGCTCCGTGACGAGGAAGCGGCCCTCGATGGCGCGGAGCACCAGCGGCACGGTGCCCTCGGCGAGCGAGCGCAGCGGGACGTCTGCCTCCGCGACGAAGATGTGGCCGTCCCGCACGCGCGCGGCGAGCGAATACAGGACACGGGCGTATTCGCGCGCGTCGGTCGCCGCGCGGGCCTGGGCGATGGCCTCGGGGAGCACCGCGTCCCAGTCGCCGAGCGCCTTCGGGTCCGGATGGAAGAAGCGCATCACGTTCCAGAAGCGGATGACGGCGAGCAGTCGGTAGGGCTCGGTCGGGTAGGGCATCGCCGCGTGGGCGTCGGCGGGTCGCTCTCTCGGAATCGACGGGGACTCCTCCCGGCCGCGTGCCGGGGCCCTGCCCGGGCCCGAGCGCAGCAGTCGGAGCGCGGCCTGGAAGGCCGGCCCGGCGTCTCCGGTGGGCGCGTCCGCGGGCACGGTGACGTCCGCGCGCAGGCCCGGCGAGCCCGCGGGGAAGACATGCTCCGAGGCGCGCACCACCGCGTCGCGTCCACCGGGCAGACGCAGGCGCTTCACCTGGACGGCGGTGGACTCGTCCAGCGCGCCCTGCGCCACGAGCCAGGTGCGTGGCGACGCGCGCAGGGCGAGCAGCGGGGGCGGCAGCGGGGTGTGTCCGTTGACGAGCAGGACCCATGAGCGCTTCGGCGTGCCAGGGGCGGGCGTGAACGTCTTCGACACGCGCGTCTCGACGGAGGCGGTGAAGCCGCCGGAGCTCGGGCCTCGCTGCACGGGGAAGCCCGAGTACACGCGGAAGCGCTCGGCGGGCGCCGTCAACGGCTCCGAGGGGAGGGACGTCTCCAGGAAGCCGAGCGCCATCTCCATCCAGCGCGCCTGCTCCGGGCCGCTGGCGCGGACATCGAGGATGACGCGGCGGGCGCGGGCCAGCTCGGGCTCCAGCGCGCGCATCTCCGGATGGAGCGCGTGGAGATTGGCGTAGGTGCGGTCCAGGTCCACGACGAGCACGTCCCCCACCCAGCGGGAGAGGGGACCGGGAGCGCGGGGCGTGGGCGCGGGCGTGTCCTCGACGCGGGTCAGCGGGTCATCGAGCCGGCGGAGCATTCCGGACACGGCGTGTTCCAGCGCCGGAGGCGCGGTGGCGGCGAGCGCTTCCGGGAGGGCCTCCACGAGCGCCGCGTCCCAGTCCACCTCGCGGAAGACCAGGGCGGGATGGGTGTACTCGACGAGGCCCCATACCCGTCCCAACACCGCGACGTTGCGTGCGGCCTCGTCGGCCGTCGCGCGTGGGACGACGGGCTCCTCGGCCCAGGCGAGCCCAGGGCCCAGGGCCCATGCCCAGAGGGAGACACAACCCGTCCAGGCGAACCACCACCCACCGCGTGCGTGTTCCACCAACACCTCCGATGGCGGCTCCTGACATCCGTGGACACGAAAAGGTTTCACGCGTTCGCGCCCGGTCGCCTCCCTGGTGTCTTGCTGCAAACTTCCGTTCCGTCGCCAAACATCGGGCTGGGAGGCGTCACGCGTGGCCGGGCGCCGGCGTGGTGGGTCTTCGTCGTGTGGTGACAGTGCTCACGATGGTATGACTGGAGGGGCCGGGTGACGGGCTCTGGTCTTCACCTCGGGACACGGCTCGGGTCGTCGTCGAGAGAAGCCTCGCGGCGGGGTGCACGTTGTCTCGGAGGCCCTCGAGAGGGCTCGTCACCCGTACACCCGCAACTGGAGAATGTTCATGCGAAGTCCGAACCGCGTGGTTGCTTCCTCTGTGACGCTGGCGCTGTGCGCGCTGTTGATGGGCGCGTGCGGAGGCTCTCCTGGGGCCGACGAGAGCGGTGAGCCGGGAGGACCGGTGACGGGCGGCCTGGAAGAGATGCCCTCCACGGAGGGTGAGGCCAGCGGCAATGGAGGCAACAAGAGCGACGAGTCGGAAGGCGACGCCTTCACCCAATTCAAGGTCACCCTGTGTCACATCCCTCCGGGGAACCCCGCCAACGCGCACACGATTACGGTGGGCGCTCCGGCCCTGAAGGCGCACGTGAAGCACGGTGACACGCTGGGGGCCTGCGACGGCGAGCCGGACGGCGGCAGCGGTGAGCCGGACGGTGGCAGTGGCGAGCCGGATGGCGGCAGCGGCGAGCCGGACGCTGGCAGCGGCAATCCGGACGGTGGCAGCGGGCCGACGTGCACGCCCGCCGGCGAGGCCTGTGATGAGAGCACCGTGTGCTGCACCGGTCTCTCGTGCTCCCCCGAGGGCCTCTGCGAGCCTGAGATCAACTGAGGTCGCGCATCCCTCCGGAGGGGCGTGCATCGCGTCCCTCCGGAGGAACGTGTGTCGAGGTCTCGCGCGCGTGAGCTTGCCGCGGCGATGACTCCACACCGTGGTGCCACTCGCGCGGGGGCGCCGACGCGGTGACTCCGCATCGCCGTCCCATTCGAGTGGGTCCGTTGAGGCCGTGACTCCGCATCGTCGTGCGATGCGAGTGGGTCCGCCGAAGCGGTGACTCCGCATCGCCTGTTCCAGGCGAGGTCGCTCGCCGTGCCCGCGCGTCCATGCCACGGGCGGAGGGGCCCGGATGGCGCCCGCTCAGGCGCCTCTCGTGCCCGGCTCGCGGGGCTGATCCTCTGGTGCCTCGGCCCCGCGACGTCCCGTCCCCATCGCCGTGCGTCGCGTGTTTCCCTCAAGAAACCCGACCTCGGACGTCTACACGTAGGTGGGTGTCGACCGGCGGGTGGGCCCGTTCAGGGGAAACCGGTGAAGCGCGACGGACTACAGCGAAATCCCCGAACCGGCCCGAACAAGAGGGAGTCAGGCGGTAATGTTTTCAACCAAATGGCTGTAGTTTATGCCGGGAGGAAAGGGGGACACTTTCGACCCACGCCGATGACCCCCCTTGGCTCTGTCCAGAACCTGAACCACTTCAACACCTTCGCGTGAAGGTCCGTGAATCACGGATTTGAATGCGCGGGTGGCATGCGGCTCGCAAAGCAGTCCGTATCGACCCCAGTCCCTCCTCCCTTTCCGCCCCCGTGTTCGTCCCGAACGTCATGTGCTCCTGCGTGCCTCCTCACTCCGACCCGAGTGAGTGCCCGACGTGGGTGCGTCCGCACCGGAACACACCCGCCGAGGGGAACACGATGCTGTACGCGGGGACGCCGCCGCCGATGATGGACCTGGTGACGCCCATGCCCTCGGCGATGGGGTCGCTGGTGGGGCAGCAGCTGGGCCACTTCAAGCTGCTCAAGGAGCTGGGGCGGGGCGGGATGGGCACGGTGATGCTGGCCGAGCACGCGCTCATCCAGAAGCGCGTGGCCATCAAGGTGCTGCACGCGCACCTGGCGCAGGACCCGGACCTCGTCGCCCGCTTCCTGTCGGAGGCGCGCACGCTGACGGTGGTGCAGCACGAGAACGTCGTCGCGCTGTACGACCTGGACACGCGCGACGGGCGCCCCTACCTCGTCATGGAGTATCTGGAGGGGCAGAGCCTGGCGGCCTTCACCAAGGGGCCCCTGGCGCCGGCGCTGGTGGTGGAGCTGCTGTCCCAGGTGTGTGACGCGCTGGGCGCCGCGCACGCGCACGGCATCGTCCACCGCGACCTCAAGCCCGCCAACGTCTTCCTCGTGCCCGGTCCGCAAGGGCGGCCCCGGGTGAAGCTGCTGGACTTCGGCATCGCCAAGCTGCTGTCGCGTCCCGCGGGGGCGCACACCACGGAGGTGGGCGTGCTGCTGGGCACGCCGGAGTTCATGGCGCCCGAGCAGTGCGGCGACGACGCGGTGGACGCGCGCACGGACATCTACGCGGTGGGCGTGCTGGGCTACTTCCTGCTCACCGGGCGCGTGCCCTTCACCGGGCGGACCGCGGCGGAGGTGCTCATCGGCCACCTCCAGAAGGCGCCGACGCCGCCCCACGAGGTGCGCGCGGGCGTGCCCCCCGCGCTGTCGCGGGTGCTGCTGCGCGCGCTCGCCAAGCGCCCCGAGGACCGCTTCGCCCAGGCCGCGGACCTGCGCGCGGCGCTGGCCACCGCGCTCGCTCCGGAGCCCGAGCCCGTGGACCCGGGCTTCACGGCCCGGGTGCGCGTCACGGGCGCGGCGCACTCGCAGGAGCTGCGCTGCGAGTGGGTGGGCCGCGCCGGACTCTTCCTGCACACGCAGACGCCGCCTCCTCCGCTCCTGTCCGACGTGGGCCTGTTGCTGCGGCTGCCGGGAGGCGAGCTCGCCTGCACGGGGCAGGTGGTGCGGCACGTCACCCCGGAGCAGGCGCGCGCCTGGCGCATGTCGCCGGGCTTCGGCGTGCAGCTGCGGGACACGTCGCCCGCCTTCCAGGAGGCGCTGGCGCGACTGAAGTCGGGGGAGCGGTTGGAGCCGCCCACGCCGCCGCCGTCGCCCATGCAGGAGGACGCCGTGGCGGAGCGGGTGCTCCAGGGCTTCCGCGCCCGGCTCTCCGGCGACCACTACGCGGTGCTGGAGGTGCCCCGGGACGCCACGCTGGAGATGGTGCGCACGGGCGCCAGCCGGGCCCGCGCGGCGCTCGAGCCCCTCAAGAGCCGCTCGTTGTCGCTGGGGCAGCGCGCCCAGCTCGAGCGGGTGGTGGAGCGGGTGACGGGCGCGCTGCACGTGCTGGGGCACGTGGAGCGCCGGGTGGAGTACGACGCGCGGCTGGGGAACGTGGAGGGGGTGGAGCGCTGCCTCGCCGCGGGGCTCACCGTGACGACCCTGGAGAACTGCCGTCGCCGCTTCCTCGCGGAGAACCCGGGACGGGATGGCCGCGCGGCGGTGCAGCGGCTGTCGGGTGACGCGCTGTCTTCGGTGGGCCGGCTGCAGGAGGCGCTCGCCGCCTACGAGCAGGCGGTGCGGATGGACCCGCTGGACCTGGATGGGCTCAAGCGCTGGCGCGCCCTCCGAGCGCGGCTGCGCAATACCCCCACGCCCCGGTAGCCCGGCGACCGGGCACGCGCGGCCGGGCGGTGTACCTTGCGTCCTGGGGGTGGCTCCTCGTTAATCCACCTCCGGTACCCATGGCCTCCGACTCCGACGACACGTTGCCACCCCAGGGGCGCTTCACCCGGATGCGCAAGCTCGCCGGCCTGTCCATGCAGGTGGGCGCGGACGTGCTCAAGAGCGGCGCGAAGCGCCTGGCCGGCGGCACGCCGGAGCTGCTCAGCAAGGGCGCCGCGGAGAAGCTGGTCTCCACCCTGGGCGAGCTCAAGGGCGCGGCGATGAAGCTGGGGCAGGCCATCTCCATGGACCCGGACCTGCTCACCCCGGAGGTGCGCCAGGTGCTCGCGCGCCTGCAGAACCAGGCGCCCGCCATGTCCTACGACATGGTCTCCCGCGTGGTGCGCGAGGAGCTGGGCGCCGCGCCCGAGGACGCGTTCCGCGAGTTCGGCCGCGAGCCGCTCGCCGCCGCTTCCCTGGGGCAGGTCCACCGCGCGGTGCTGCCGGACGGCCGGCCCGTCGCGGTGAAGGTGCAGTACCCCGGCATCGCCGACTCCATGGCCCACGACATGGAGAACCTGGGCATGGTGGTGAAGACGGTGGGCAAGGCGTCGCGGCTGATGGATGGCTCGGCGTACTTCCAGGAGTTCCGCGACGAGCTGCTGCTGGAGCTGGACTATCGCCGCGAGGCGACGCTCGCCCAGGGCTTCGCGCGCAGCGTGGCGTCCCTGGAGGACCTGTACGTCCCCGCCGTCATCTCCAGCCACAGCACCGGGCGCGTGCTCACGCTGGAGCTGCTGGAGGGGCCCACCCTGAAGGACTGGGTCGTCACCGGCGCGTCCAACGACGAGCGCTTCCGCGTGTCGCGGCAGCTCATCCGCGCCACGTACGGGCCGTTCTTCGGCGCGGGCGAAATCCACGCGGATCCGCACCCGGGCAACTTCCTGGTGATGCCGGACGGACGGCTGGGGCTGCTGGACTTCGGCTCCATCAAGCGCTTCAGCCCGCGCTTCGTCTCCGCCAACCGGCGCATGTTCCAGCAGGCCATGCGGCTGGAGGCCATCGACGTGATGCCCTTGAGCCGCGAGGTGGGCTTCACGGTGGAGCTGCCGGACGAGGAGGCCGCGGAGCTCATCCGCGAAGTGCTGCACATCGCCGGCCGGCCCATGCGCCTGTCGCCGTATGACTACGCGTCGTGCGAAATCCCCCGCGACATGCGCGGGCACTTCAGCCGCAACGCGCCGCGCTTCCTCAAGATAAAGCCGCCGCCGGAGGCGGTGATGTTCTTCCGTTCGACGGGAGGGCTCGCCCAGAACCTGCGCCTCATCGGCGCGCGGGGCGACTTCCGGGGCGTCTTCCTGGAGATGGCGCAGCTGCTGCCCTGAAGCGGGCGGCGCGCGCGGAGGCTACGAGGCCGCGGTGGCGGCGCGGCCCTTGGCGTGGATGGCGTGGAGCTTCTTCGCCAGCTCCTCGCCCTGGGTGCTCTTGGTGATGTAGCCGTCCGCGCCGGAGGCCAGCGCCAGCGCGCGCAGCTGCGACTCGTCCGACGCGGAGAAGAGGATGAAGCGCGTGCCCGCCGGGGCTTGGGCGCGGGCGAGCGTCAGCACCCGGTCCCCCGTCAGCGCGGGGATGTTCACGTCCAGCAGCACCAGGTCCGGCGTCGTGGTGCGCACCAGGTTGGAGACGCCGAGCGAGGAGCGGTGCGTCCGCACGTCGAAGCCGAAGGAGGAGAGCGAGCGCTCCGCCAGGGTCAGCTGCTCCTGGTCATCGTCCACCACCAGCACGCGGATCTTCATGTCCGACATGACTCCTCCCCCTCGAGCACAATGGGCAGCGACACCCGCCGGATGACGTCACCTGGGCCGGGTGACGCCCCCTGATTATCGCCGAGCGCCCCGCCCCTGTCGCCACCCTCTCGCGGGGACACGGCCGGAAGTTCTCCCGGCGGACAGCCCGACCCTCGGAGTGGGCTGGGTACCCGGCCACCCGCCCTGATACGGCGGCTAGCCGGAGCGATACACGGGGGCGAGCCCCCGGGAGGACTTCGCGGCGCGCACGGGGAGGGCGAGGGTGAAGATGGCGCCGCCCTCCGGGCGGTTGGCGGCGGTGATGCTGCCGTGGGCGCGCGTCACCACCTCGCTGGCCATGGACAGCCCCAGCCCGGTGCCGTTCTTGCCCTTGGTGGTGAAGAAGGGTTGGAAGATGGAGCGCAGGTGCTCCTCGGGGATGCCGGTGCCTTCGTCCTCCACGGTGACGACGGCGAAGCCGTTGGCCGCGTGGCCCCGGACGCGCAGGGTGCCGCCTCGGGGCATGGCGTCGCGCGCGTTGCGCAGGAGGTTGAGGAAGACGCAGCGCAGGTCCGCCGCCGAGCTCTCCACCAGCGGCAGCCGGGGCACCTCCACGTCCAGGCTCAGCGCCAGGCCCTCGCGCGCGGCGCGCGTCTCCAGCTCGCCCCGGGCGATCTCCACCGCGTCGCGCACCACGTCCGCCAGCTGCACCGGCTCCACGGGCGACTCCGGCCCGCGGCGCGCGAAGTCACGCAGCCGGGTCAGCCGCGTGGTGGCGTCCTCGACGATGCGCAGCAGCGTGTCCACGTGCGCGGTGGGCGCGCCCGCGCGCGGCGCGTTCAGCTGCAGCATCTCCAGGCGCAGCTTCATCGCCACCAGCAGGCTGCCCAGGTCGTGGGCGATGCCGGAGGCCTGCTCGCTGAGCATGCGCAGGTGCTCGCGCTCCGCCAGGGCCCGGCGCTCGCGCTCCAGCGCCTCCTCCGCCCGCGCCTGCTCCGTGATGTCGCGGGCCAGCACCAGGACGACGGGGGGCGTGAGGGTGGCGCCGAGCCGGCACACGCGCACCTCCATCTGCTGATGCCCGCCCGCGTAGCTGAAGCGCGACACGCAGAGGGCGTCCGGTGGCAGCCCGTCGAGCTGCCGGGCCGCCGCGGCGCCCACGCTGCGCAACGTCAACAGCGCCGGGCCGTCCTCGCGCCCGCCCTCCGCCAGGTGACGCCAGGGGCCGCGCGCCAGCGCCAGGGATTGCCAGCGCATGTTCACCAGCAACACCGCGTCCTCGCGCAGCACCGCCAGCGCGCCCGTCAGTCCCTCCAGCGCCCAGGAATGTTTCGGGGGGGCGTGCGGCTCATGCGGGAAGTCGGGACCGTGGGCCTTCCTCACCTTGTCGAGAATGGCTTCGAGCTCGTGCTCACCGGAAAGACGCTCCGACATGCCATGAGCTGTAACCCAGCCTTCCCGGAGGCGGCAAGGCGGGGTGCGTATCGACGACGGACGTCGAGCCCGCACGGACAGGGGAGGTGTGGACTGGACAGCCAATTCCTCCCGCGTCACCGTCGATGTCTGACATACGCGCGACGTCGTGTCGTGAATTCATCCATGACACCGGCGGGATTGTCACGCCAGTGCACCTTGGACCGACGCTCGACAGGGCCTGAACATCGCGTGATGAACACGGAGGCGGGAGGCGGTCTCGTTTCGCTGAATTCGAGAGGCTTTCATTGCATCTGGAATGTCGATGACGACTGAGATCGAGCCCGAGCGGATCCGTGTCGCGCTCCTGGAGGACCAGCAGGTCTTCCGGGAGAGCCTGGTGTTGGTCCTGGAGAGCGCGGGGATGGACGTGGTGGCCCGCTGCTCGCAGACGCCGCCGTTCCTGGCGCGGGTGAGGGAGCGCTCGCCGCACGTGGCGGTGCTGGACCTGCGGTTGGACCCGGGCGAGCGGGACGGCGCGGACACGGGGCTGACGGCGCTGCGTTGCCTGCATGACTTCTACCCGGCGGTGAAGCCCCTGGTGTTGTCGAGTCACCACGAGCCGGAGGTGGTGGAGCAGTGCCTGAACGCCGGGGCGGCCGGGTACCTGTGGAAGCACAACGTGGGGTGCGCGGAGGTGGTGGAGGCGGTGACGCGCGTGGCGCGGGGCGAGCGGCTGATGCCCTCCGGGCTGTCGTGGGCGCCGTCGCCGCAGGGCTTCCCGCCGCGGGAGGAGGTGTCCTTCGGCGGGGTGGAGCTGGGCCTGCTCACGCCGCGCGAGCGCGAGGTGCTGGGGTACGTGGCCGCGGGCGCGGACAACCTGAAGATCGCCGCCTGCCTCGACATCACCGAGCGCACCGTGAAGGCGCACATCACCAGCATCTACAAGAAGCTCGGCTCGGAGAACCGCACGCAGCTCGCGGTGCTCGCGTGCCAGCTCGGCGTCCAGCGGCCGGCGGGCGTCTGAGCGGAAGGGGCGGGCGGCCGGGCCGGGGCATTCCCGTGGCCCGGCGCCCGCGTCCTCCGTGTCGTCAGGGGCGCACGGCCGTCACCAGCTCGAAGGGGCCGCCCTGGAGCGCGCGCGCGTCGACGAAGCCCGTGTCGCGCAGCGCGTCCAGGTACAGCTCCACCTCGCGCAGCCGGCTGGCGCACGAGTCCACGCCGATGAGCAGGTACGTCCAGAAGAACTGCGCGGCCAGGCGCTGGGGCGTGCGGAACTCCTCGCAGACGAGGACGCGGCCGCCGGAGGGCAGCGCGTCGAAGGCGGCCTTCAAGAGAGAGCGCGCCGTCTCCATGGGCCAGTCGTGCAGCACGCGCACGAAGCTGATGGCGTCGTAGCCCCGGGGCAGCGGCTGCTGGAGGAAGTCCCCGCCCACGAAGCCCGGCTGCTCCGGCGGCAGGCCGAAGCGCCGTCGCGTGCGCTCCACGAGGGGCGCGGTGGCCGGCAGGTTGAAGACGTCCGCCCGCAGGCCGGGGTGCTCCTGGATGAGGTGGGCCGCCAGCGAGCCGTCGCCGCCGCCCACGTCGAGCAGCCGCGGGCCGTCGCGCCACAGGAGCGCGGCGTGCTGACGCAGCGTCTCGAGGATGGGCGGCAGGCCGGCGGCCATGCTCGTCTCGAAGTCCGCCACCTGCTCCGGCGTGCGCAGCGGCCAGTCGAAGTCCTCCGGCGGCACGCCGTGCTGGCCCCGCAGCACCTCCGGCAGCCGCCCGTACACCGCGCGCCAGGCGAACTTGTCGCGGTCCTTCTCCCGCGCGAGCACGCCGCGCGCCGCGTCGGCCAGGCCCGCCACGGCCTGGTAGCGCGTGTCCGCGAGCGCGTCCGAGTCCTGCTCGCGCCGCACCAGCCCCAGGCTCTCCAGGCAGTCGAGCAGCTTGTAGAGGCGCGTGGGGACCAGCCCGTGCCGCTGCGCGAGCCAGGCGAGGGTGACGGGCCGGGGGCCCTCCAGCGAGTCCAGGAGGCCCAGCTCCAGTGACGCCTCCACCACGTCCATGGCGCGCGCGCCATTGAACAGCAGGTGCAGCAGCGCGCGCGGCGAGGACGGCGGGGTCGTCACGAGTCGCTCCGGTGCATGGGACACGCGGCGCCCGGGGCCGGGGGCGGGAAGGCGCCGAGCGCGCCCTCCATGCACCCGTCGCGGCGGGCGCCGGGCGCGTGGCCTCCGTCGCGCTTCCAGGTCTGGGTCAGCTCCACGCGCACGTCCCACAGCGGACGGAACAGCGGCAGGGACATGCGGCCGGCCAGCACCTGCGTGGGCAGCCCGTCCAGCGCCTTCACCGAACGGTCCACGCCGATGGTGCGACGCACCAGCTGGAAGTGCGCGTACAGCCAGCCCTGGAAGGACTCGTCGATGTCCATCAGCTGCTCGCACAGCCGCTTCAGGTCGTCCGGGCCGCCGGAATACACGCCGCGCAGCGTCTGGCCGCGCCGGGCGAGCAGCCGCTCCAGCGCGCCCTCCAGCCCCTCGGCCGCCTTGCGCAGGGTGTTGTAGCCCGGCGACTCCTGGCCGCTGCCGTTGCCCAGGCTGCGCCGGATGACCTGGTAGGTGTCCGGGGTCATCGTCTCCAGCACCCCCATCTCCGCCCCGAGGCACTTGAGGATGCGCTGGATGCGCTCCAGCCGCCCGGACGCGCGCCACAGCGCGTCCCGGTCCAGCTCGCCCACCACCTCCACCGCCTCGCGCGAGGCCAGCTTCAGCCACAGCTCCTGCGCCTGGTGCACCACCTGGAACATCAGCTCGTCGTGCGCGACGCGCTCCCCCTCCGCCGACTGCAACGACAGCAGCTCCGGCGTCTTGAGATACACCTCGTAGTCCAGCTCGCCCCGTCCCACCCACTTCTTCAGTAACGGGTTGAAGAGCGGTTCATCCAACTCTCGCCGCAACTTTTCCGCGAAACTGTAATCATGAGGCGTGTGCATGGTGATGCCCTCCAGAGGGGAAGGTGGGCGTTCGTTGTCGGAGGTTCGAAGGAGGCGTTGCCCGGTTCGATACCGCGGGGACGGCGTTGACGACGACATCCACTCGCTACGGCAGCCGGTGAGACAGGGCCTGCGGGTTGGGCCGCGCCCCGGAAAGCGGCTCCGGGGCGCGGGGTGACGCTTCGCTCAGGTCGTCGACGTCGTGGGCGCCGCGCGCGGCTTGAGCCGGAAGGTGCGCAGGCGCTTGGCGAGCTCCTCGCCCTGGACGCTCTTGGAGATGTAGCCGTCCGCGCCGGAGGCGAGGGCGAGCGAGCGCAGCTTCGACTCGTCGGATGCCGAGTAGAGGATGAACTTCGTCTTCGCGGACGCGTACTGGCGCGCGAGGTTGACGACCTTGTCGCCCTTGAGGGCGGGGAAGTTGACGTCGATGAGGACGAAGTCGGGCTCGGACTGGCTCACGAGGTTGGACACGCCGAGCGCCGAGGTGTGCGTCAGCACCTCGAACCCGTACGCGCTCAGCGAGCGCTGGACGAGGTCGAGCAGGTCCGGGTCGTCGTCCACCACCAGGACGCGTGCTTTTTCTTCAACCATGGCTTCTCCCTAGATGCTTGCGGATCATCTCGAGCAACTGGTCACGATCAAGGGGCTTGGTGAGGTACGCGGTGCAACCCGCCGCGTGCGCCTTGTCCTGGTACTCCCGCCCCGCGTGAGCCGTCACCGCGATGACCGGCACGTTGGCCACGGAGGGTAGCGCACGCAAGCGCCGTGTTGCCTCCCAACCATCCAGCCTGGGCAACGACAGGTCCATCAGGATGAGGTCCGGGTTGTCGCGCGTGGCGCGCTCCAGCCCGTGCTCCCCGTCCTCTGCCTCGATGACCTCGAACTGCCCGCCGAGGTAGCGGCGGACGATGTCACGATTCTGGGCACTGTCCTCCACATACAGGATGCGCGGCAGCCTGCCCGCGGTGGCCGCGCGCTGGGACAGCAGGAGCCCCTTGGCCTGGGCGATGACGTCCTCGAGCGCGTGGCCGCCCTTCTTCACGAAGCCGGCGAAGCCATCGCGCAGGAGGGCTTCCTCCTCCAGGGTGAGGGACTTTCCGGTGAGCACCACCACGGGGACCTGGAGCTTCTCCGCGCGCAGCCGGCGCAGCACCTCGAAGCCGTCCAGGTTGGGCATCATCAGGTCCAGCACGACGAGCGAGGGCGGGGACACGCGGGCCTTGAGCAGCGCGTCCTCGCCGCTGCGGGCCTCGGCGGTGGAGAAGCCCGCGCGGCGCAGGTTGCGGCTGACCAGCTCGCGGGTGGCCGCGTCGTCGTCCACCACCAGCACCTCGCCCACGCCCCCGCCGTTGGCGGCCGCCTGGCTCAGGCAGCGCTGGACGACCTCCACCAGCCGCTCCGGCTCCACGGGCTTGACCAGGTACTCGCACGCGCCCAGGGAGAAGCCGCGCGCGCGCTGCTCCTCCACGGAGATGAGGATGACGGGGATGCCGGACAGCGCCTGCTCGCCCTTGAGCTGGCTGAGCACGGACCAGCCGTCCAGCTTGGGCAGGTGGATGTCCAGGAGGATGGCCTGGGGCCTGAGCTCGCGGGCGCGCTTGAGCGCGGCGATGCCGTCCTCGGCCACCACCACCTTGAAGCCCGCCGGCTCCAGCTGGCCCGTCACCAGCTGCTGGATGAGCGGGTCGTCGTCCACCACCAGCACGGTGCTGCCGGGCTGCGCCAGCGCGCCCACGTGGTGGGCCACCTCGCCCACGGGCACGCCGCGCTCGTGGTGCGCGCCTTCCGGGTGGGCGGGCGCGTCCAGGGTGTTGGGCAGCCGCACGGTGAAGGTGGTGCCGCGGCCCAGGGTGGACGTCACCGTCACGTTGCCGCCGAGCACGCGCGACAGCTCGCGCACGATGGCCAGGCCCAGGCCGGTGCCGCCGACCTTGCGCGTGGTGGAGCCGTCCACCTGGCGGAACTTCTCGAAGATGAAGGGCAGCTGGTCGGAGGGGATGCCCACGCCGGTGTCCTCCACCGTGATGACCACCTCGTTGCCGGCGGGCACCAGGCTCAGCGCCACCTCGCCGGTGTCGGTGAACTTGGCGGCGTTGCTCAGCAGGTTGAGCATGATCTGCCGCAGCTTGAGCGCGTCGGTGCGCAGCGTGCGCGTCGCCGGGTCCACGTGCGTGGTGAGGGCCACGTCCTTGCCCTTGAGGTACTCCTTCACCGTGGCCATGCACTCTTCGGCCAGCTCCTGCACGTCCACCGGTTCGGTGACGACCTCCACGCGGCCGGCTTCGATCTTCGACAGGTCGAGGATGTCGTTGATGAGCGCCAGGAGCGTCTTGGCGTTGGTCTTCACCACGTTGAGGTCGCGGCGGCCGTGGGCCGTCAGCCGCGAGCCCTCCTCGCGCATGAGCAGGTCGCAGTACCCGATGATGCCGTTGAGCGGCGTGCGAATCTCGTGGCTGAAGTTGGCCAGGAACTCGCTCTTGAGCCGCGCGGCGGCCTCCGCCTCGCGGGCGCGCTCCTCCTCGTTGCGCTTGGCCACCGCCAGCTCCTGGGCCAGCCGGTCCAGGTCCTCGTTCTGCTGGCGGATGATCTCCATCTGCAGCGCGCGCTGCTGGTAGGAGGCCAGCGAGCGGGCGGAGATGGCGCGGGTGCGCTTGATCTCCTCCAGGCTGGCGGCGAGCTGCTTGTTGGCCGCCTCCAGCTCCGCCTTGGAGGCGCGCAGCATCTCCTCGTTCTGCTTGCGCTCGGTGATGTCCTCGGTGACGCCCAGCACGTAGCGGGCCTCGCCCCGGGAGTCGAGCAGCGGCAGCTTGCGCGTGGCGAAGATGCGGTCCACGCCGCCGGCGCGGGCCACCTCCTCGAAGGCGCGCATCTTCTTGGTGGCGAGGATTTCGGAGTCGATGGCGATGAAGGATTCGGCCTGCTCCGGCGGGAAGTAGTCGTGGTCCAGCTTGCCGAGCAGCCACTCCTTGGTGACGCCGAACGCGTCCGCGAACGTCTGGTTGGCCACCACCAGCCGGCGCGTCTGGGCGTCCTTCACGAACAGGACGAAGGGCAGCGCGTCGATGATGCTGCCGAGCACCCAGTTGGTGCGCTGCAGCTCCTCCTTCGTGGCGTCATGGAGGCGGCGGTCGTCCGCCAGCGGCAGCTCGCGGCGCAACACGGGGACGAGCCGGTTGAAGCGGTCCTCGCTGACGTAGTCGCGCGCGCCCGCCAGGCTCGAGACCTCCAGCGTCTCGTCGCTCCACGTGGGCGACAGCACGATGAAGGGCAGCTCGCGGGCGTGCTTGCGCCACAGGGCCTGCGCCTGGGCGAAGCCCAGCTCCGGCAGCTCCGAGCCGCAGACGACCAGCGCCCAGGGGCGCTCCAGCGCGGCGACCAGGGCCTCGGCGCTCTGGGCCCGCTCGCTGCGGACGTCGAGGCCGGCGTGGGCGAGCGCCTCTTCCACGCGCTGGCACTCGCGGTCGCTCGCCACGAGCAGCACGCCCGCGGGGGTGGCGGGGGGGACGGCGGAGGAGAGGGAAGTGGCCATGGCTCAGTTCGCCCCGAATACCAGCGTCGTCAGCGTGGTGTTGATGTGGAACCCCGAATAGATTTCGAAGTGCACATTGAGCCCAGCGGCGGTGGGTGCGGCCTTCAGTGTCTCCGCGAGCTGGGGCACGGTGTTCGTCGCGTGCGCGTACCACATGCGCCCGCCGCAGTGGAACAGCAGCGCGGCCTGGGGGTTCTGCACGCGGCGCGGCATCTCCTCCGTGAAGAAGCTGCGCGTCATGCCCGCCATGTCGCCCAGCTGCATGAGCTCCAGCTCCGTGCCCTCCTCCAGGAGGTTGGCGAAGAGGATGGAGCCGTCCTCCTGGGGCCTCCAGGCGGCGCGGATGAAGTACTCGCGGCCCACGCGCAGCGCGGTGGGGCGCACCGCGAAGCCCCGGGGCGTGCCGAACTCCAGCTCCGCCACGTCCTCCACGCCCAGGATTTCGGCGTAGCGCTTCGCGGCGGGGTGCCCGTCGATCTCGAGCGCGCGGGTGTGGCTCTCGTCCACCTTGGTGATGGTGAGCTTCTCGCCGGTGGGCACGTACCAGTGCGAGCGCAGGGCGCCCCAGGGCGCGCTGGTGCGGAACAGGGCCACCAGCACCGCGTCGGTGACGACCTCGCCGTCCACGTGGATGAGCGCGGACTGGCGGGCCGGGTCGCGGTTGTCGTCGCTGGCGCCGCCGCCCACGAGCACCAGCGTCTGGCTGCGCTCGAGGATGCCCAACAGCAGCTCCTCCTTCTTGAAGCGGAAGCCGTCGTCGATGACGAGCCCGACGTAGCGGCGCGGGTCCAGGTCCTGCTGCCGCACGCCCAGCTCCTCGCAGGCGCGCTTGATGGCGTTCTGCCCGGCGGTGATGGCGTCGAGCGACAGCCGCGTGCCCAGGCCCAGGCCCACCTCCAGGTCGCCGCTGAGGGCGGCCAGCACCACGCTGCCCTCGTGGATGCCCTGGTTGTCCAGTTCGCCCGCGGTGGTGGCGCCCACCAGCCGCGTGCCCGGCGGCAGCCGCTCGCGCACCGCGCGGTTGAGGGCGTACTGGTCCCGCTCGCGCGAGGCGAACATCGTCACCAGCACGGGCTTGACGGCGCCCAGCTGCCTGAGAAGGTCCTCCGCGGCGGCAACCGGCTCCTTCAGCGTGGTGCGAGCCGTCTGCATCTTCACTTGGGCCATGGAGGTCCTCCGAGGTGTTCGACGGGGCGCGCGACTAGAGGCCGCTGCCCGGGTGTTGGGTGTGGCAGGAGCCGGTGCACTGCTCGAAGGCCTTCTCGTCGGCCCGGCCCACGTACATGCTGTCGATGGCGCCGAACCTCGCCACGTGCCAGTCCGGGTAGCTCTTGTGGCACGACAGGCACGCGGCCTGGCTGGTGCGCTGGATGCCCGCCTTGTTCAGGTGGCAGGAGGAGCACTGGGCCGGGGGCGAGTCCACGCGGTTGGAGCGCGAGTGGATGAAGTGCACGCGCACGAAGATGGGGCCCTCCAGTTCGAAGCCCAGCGGCGCGTGGCAGCCGGCGCACGCGGCGCGGTTGTCGTTGCCGTGCAGCACCGTGGCCAGTTCGCCGCCGTCGCTGTGGCAGCTGTTGCAGGGGCCGGTGGTGAGCTTCGCCTCCGTGCGCTTCTTGGAGCCCACCTGGATTTCGATGGTGCGCGACGCGGGCCGGTCCTCGCCCAGGTACACCCGGCGGCCCTTCACCGTCACCAGGTACGTGCCCGGCTCCGCGTTCGCCGGAATCTTGTATTGCCACGTGTCGGTGTTCGGCCGGTCCCAGAGCTTCTCCTCGGGGAAGAAGGCGCCGCGGAAGAGGATGTTGGCGAAGGGCAGGGTGGCGAACTGGGCATACACGTCGCCGGGCTTCTCGGGCAGGGCGACGACCTGCTCGTCCACGTTCGGGTCGAGGAAGTCGTCGAGCGCGATGACGTTGCGGATGGGCTGGATGTTCTGCGCCGGCCCGATGATTTGGGTCATCAACATCCGCTCCCGGTGCTTGCGCCGGTAGTACGTCGTCGTGGGGTCGAAGAAGGCCCGATAGTACTCGATGCCCGCGGGGTTGAGGCCCGCGGCGACCTCATTGTAGGTCGGAAGACTTCCCGGCGGGTGCAGCGGGCGGCCGTCTCCGTCCTTCAGTGTGAGCTGGAAGGTGATTTCGGAGCCCGGCGCGTAGGTGCCGTCGTGGCGGGGGGGCGTCAGGGCCTTGATGTCGATGGAGAACCCATAGGAGAACGCGGGCGCCTGCTCCTGCTCCACGGGGATGACGTAGGGCGCGAAGGGCTTGAGGCTCCAGCGCAGCCGCAGGGCCACGGTCTCCGGGCGCAGGGTGAAGGTGTGGGCCCGGGCGTGGTCGTACGCGTTGCGCACCTCGACCAGCGCCTCCTCCTCGAACTTCCGGGCGTTGGTGCAGTCGTTGGGCGTGGCGCAGTCCAGCGTGGACTGGATGGCGCGCAGGCGGCGGACGAAGAAGGAGTCCAGCCCGGGACGGCGGCGGTCCTCCCCGCCGACGTTGAGCAGCATCGGCAGCCCGGTGAGCCGGCCGCGCGAGTCCACGGGCTCCACGGTGAAGAAGCTGTTGACGTTCATCCAGGCCGCGTTCCGGTAGTAGCGGCGGCGCGTGAAGGCGCCCGGGTTGCCCAGCAGCACCGGCTCCTGGTCCTCCATCCGGACCCCCGACCAGCCCAGGCCCGCGAAGTCGCTCTGGGTGCGCAGCGTCTTGAGCCCCTCGTCGGAGGTGGCGCTCACCACGGCGCGCAGGTCGATCTGGTTGATGTAGAACGTGCCCCCCGCGCGCACGCGCAGCGGCTGGCCCTCCCCGTTCTCCACCTCGAGCGCCAGGCCCACCGGGCGGGGCGCCGCCGGCGGCTTGTCGCCGCCCTTCTCCACCCACGCGCCCTCCAGGTCCTTCTGGCTCGCGCCCTCGTCGACGAACGCCGGCTGGACCTGGGCCTGGGGCTCCACGCGCCCTTCCTGCGCCGGGTCCTCGGAGCCCCCACACGCCACCAGCACCGCCGCGAGAGGCGCCGCCCACCAGCTCGCTCGCCCGCTCAGGGAGGGGGCGGGCACGCCGCGCGGACACGTCTCACACCACGACCAGGGCGCTCCAAGTCCACCCATGGATGAATCTCCTCGTACGTGTGGTTGCGGGCGCCGCCATTGGCGCCCCGGCCATTGGGTTGCGGGGCCCCCGCCTGGGGCGATGCGGGCCCGTCACATCCGTTTTCGGGGAATGCCCGATTCGGGATTTTTCAGCCGTACGAAGAATATCTGGAATGAACAGATGTCTTCAACTTCTGGGAGAAATTGCCGTTGGCCTCAAACACTCTGAGTCGTCCAATGGCGAAAACTCTCCGTAATGAATGCCCTGAAATCAATGGGTTATGCGCTGACTTGTAAGGGCGTACAGGCGTTGCCCCGCAGGGCACGTGGAAGTTCGATGGTGAATTCCGCACCTTCCCCGATTCGGCTCCGGACGTGGACGGTGCCGCCGTGGGCCTGGACAAGCTGGTGGACGATGTACAGGCCCAGGCCGGTGCCGGGGTGGTGCGGGCCCTCGCCGTGGACGCGGTGGAAGCGGTGGAACAGCCGCCGCTGGTCCTCCGGGGCGATGCCGATGCCGGCGTCCTTCACGCTGACGCGGGCGTGTTCGGAGTCGCCGTGGACGCTCACCTCCACGGGGCGGCCGTGGCCGAACTTGAGGGCGTTGCTGAGCAGGTTGGTCACCACGCGGTCCAGGCGCAGCCTGTCCCAGTGGCCCCGCACGCCCTCCTGCACGCGCACGGTGAGGGCGCAGCCGGCGGCGGTGGCCTGCTCGGCGTGGCGCTCGGTCAGCTCGCGCACCAGCGAGGACAGGTCCACCTCCTCGCGCTCCAGGCGCATGTGGCCCGACGAGAGGCTGGAGAGGTCGAGCAGGTTGTGCAGCAGCCGCCCCATGCGGCGCACCTCGCTCTCCGCGCCGGCCAGCCCGTCGCGCAGCCGGGGCTCCTGGGCGGCGTCCTGGACGCGCAGCCGGCGCAGCCGCAGCTGGAGCGAGCTGAGCGGGTTGGCCAGGTCGTGCGCGGCCACGCCGACGTGCTCCAGCACCTCCTGGGCCTCGGCCAGCAGCCGCGCGTTGTCCAGGGCGAGCGCGGCGCGCGCGGCCAGCTCCTCCATGAAGGCGCGGTCCACCTCGCCGTAGCGGCGGTGCGGGCTGGTGGACACCAGGCACAGCGCCCCCAGCACGCGCGACCCCACCGCCAGCGGGACGGTGAGGGCGGAGGTGACGCGCATGACGCGCAGGAGCTCGCCGAAGGCGGTGCCCTCCAGGGCCTGGGGCAGGGACGCGGCGTCCAGCTCCGGCAGCAGCTCGCCCCGGCCGGTGTGCACCACGCGCGCGGGGCCCGCCTCCGCGGCGTCCGGGCAGCGCAGGAGCGGCTCCCACATGTGGCGGGCGGCGTGCACGTCCGTGCACGACACGGCCTGGGGCCGCACGCGACCGTCCTCGGACGGGCGGAAGAGGATGCAGGCGTCGGCCACCTCCGGCACGCACAGGCGGGTGAGGGCCTCGCCCACCTCGCGGGCGCCGGACAGGGGCTGGAGGACGCGGCCGGCCTCCGCGAAGAGCGCCTGGGCGCGCTCCACGCGGCGCCGCTCGGTGATGTCGCGCGTCACCTCCGCGAAGCCGCGCAGCCGGCCGCGCGAGTCCTGCAGGGCGGTGAGCAGCGTCTCCGCCCAGAAGCGCGAGCCGTCGCGCCGCACGCGCCAGCCCTCGGACAGCAGGCGCCCCTCGCGCGCGGCGCGCTCGCGGTGCGCCCGGGGCATGCCCGCGGCGACCGCGTCCTCGGGGTGCAGCCGGTCCAGGTCCCCGCCAGCGACGTCCGCGGCCGTCCACCCGGTGAGCCGCTCCGCGCCGGCGCTCCAGGCCGTGACGCGGCCGCTCCGGTCGAGGAAGCACAGCGCGTAGTCCGTCACCGCCTCCATCAACAACAGCCGCAGCCGCTGCTCGCTGTGCTCGTGGCGCGCGTGCAGCGGTCCCAGCGCCTGGTGCAGCACCAGGCCCAGCGCGCCCACGCCGACCAGGCCCAGGCAGCCGGCGAGCAGCTGCGGCAGGCCGCTCCAGGCCGGCTCCGCCCGCGTGAGCAGGCCGTGGGCTTCGGACAGGAGCGTCGCGAGCAGCAGCAGGCCGGCGAGCATGCAGGCGGACACCCCCGCCCCCACTCGCTGGGCGAACGTCCAACGTCGCATCATGTGGCACTCCCCCCCGTCCCCTAGCGGAAACCCGCATGGGGAAGGCGGGATTGAGCATCCCTGATGTGAGGGGACGAGAACATTGCCCGCCTGGACAAAGTCGGAGTCACCCCAGGGCCGGGGTTGACGCCACCAGGGGGCGTGTCCGCGACCACGCCGCGTCGCCCGGGAGGCGGGCGGGGCGTGCGCGAGGCGACAACTGGGGGAGTTCGGAGGTGGGCTTCTCGCGTCAACGGGGAATGGCCATCGCCGGTGCGCGGGGTTATGAGGCCATCCCCCCTCATTCCCCGGCCTGGCCGGGTCGCTTCCGCACCGCCATGTCCCTCGTCGAAGGTCTCAAGGTCCGCTACCTGCCACAGCCCGAGTGGGGCGTGGGTCACCTGCTGTCGCTCCAGGAGGACGGCGCCAAGGCGCTCGTCGCCTTCCCCGCACGCGAGGACGCGCCGGTGCTGGTGTCCACCAAGGGGGGCGCGCTGGTGTCGTATCCGCTGCCCAGGGGCGAGCCGGTGGTGACGTACAAGGGGCGGCTGGCCCTCATCGTGGCGGAGGAGCCGGGCGCGCGGGGCCTGCGGCGCTACGTGCTGCGCTACGCGGACACGGGCGAGGAGGACGAGCTGCCGGAGTCCGAGGTGCGCGCGCTGCCGCCGCGCTCGGACGTGCTGTCCACGCTGCGCGAGGGCCGGGTGGGGGACGCGCGCGCCTTCACCCTGCGCAAGCAGGCGCTGGTGCTGGACGACGAGCGCCGGTGCGACGCGCTGGGCGCGCTGCTGGCCAGCCGCATCATGGTGAAGCCGCACCAGGTGGGCGTGGTGCAGCGCGTGCTGTCCGCCCGCCGCCCCCGCTTCGTGCTCGCGGACGAGGTGGGCCTGGGCAAGACGATTGAAGCGGGCATGGTGTTCAGCGCGCTGCGCCTGTCGGGCCTGGCGCGCCGCTGCCTCGTGGTGGCGCCCAGCCACCTGACGGTGCAGTGGCTGGTGGAGCTGTTCCACAAGTTCAACCAGCTCTTCACGCTGATGGATTCGGACCGCTACGCGCAGTCGCTCAAGGAGGCGCCGGACGTGTCGCCCTGGGCGCGCTTCCCGCTGGTCGTGACGAGCCTGGAGCTGTTGTCGCGCAGCGAGGAGCACCGCCGCGAGCTGGCCCGGGACGACGCGTTCTGGGACCTGGTCATCGTGGACGAGGCGCACCACCTGAAGGGCGAGCGCGCCTTCGAGGCGGCCCAGGTGCTGGCCAGGAACTCCTGGGGCCTGTTGCTGCTCACCGCCACGCCCATGCAACTGGACCCGGCCGAGTACCACGGCCTGCTCACGCTCATCGACGCGGCCACCGCGCCCTCGGTGGCGGGCTTCGAGGAGCGGCTCGCCCGCCAGGAGGAGCTGTCCACGGCGGTGCGCGCGCTGATGGAGGGTGGCAAGCCCGACGCGGCGGTGAAGGCGCTGGCGAAGCGCTTCCCGGAGGACGCGCGGCTGAAGACGTTGAAGGAGCGCGACGCGCTGCTGCAGCACCTGGCGGAGACGTACAGCCTGAGCGACCGGCTGGTGCGCAACCGCCGCGCGGTGGTGGGCGGCTTCTCCACGCGGCGGCTGCACCGCCATCCCGTGGCGCTGCCGGCCGAGGAGCTGAAGGTGCGCGACGCGGCACTGGCGGCGCTGGCGGCCGGTTCGCTGCGCGGCGCGCCGCTGGGCAACGTGCTGCGCCGGCTGGAGTCGAGCCCCGCGGCCTTCGCGGGCGCGGTGAAGTCCAACCCGGTGCTCAAGGCGAAGGCGGACGAGCTGCGGCTGCCCTCGCGCGACGCGAAGTTCGGCGCCTTCCTGGGCGTGCTGCGCGGCGTGTGGAAGGCGGAAGGCGCGGCGAAGGTGCTCGTCTTCACGGAGAGCCGCGACACGCTGGAGATGCTCCAGGCGGAGCTGGGGCGCGAGGGCGTGGAGGCGCTGGGCTACCACGGCGACCTGCCGCTGGTGGAGCGCGACCGGCAGGTGGCGCGCTTCCGCGACCCGGAGGGCCCCAAGGTCCTGTTGTGCACGGAGGTGGGCGGCGAGGGCCGCAACTTCCAGTTCGCGCACCACCTGGTGCACTACGACCTGCCCTGGAGCCCGGCGACGGTGGAGCAGCGCATCGGCCGCCTGGACCGCATCGGCCAGACGCACCCGGTGGAGATCCACGTCTTCGACCCGGTGGGCACGCTGGCGTCGGACGTGCTCGCGCTGCTGGCGGACGCGGTGGGCGTCTTCGGCGAGACGGTGGGCGGCCTGGACGCGGTGCTGGAGGAGGTGGAGGACCGGCTGGCGGAGCTGGCGCTGGTGCCGCGCGAGGCGCGCGTGGCCTACGCGGGGGAGCTGAAGGCCCGGGTGGAGGCGGCGCGCGCGCAGGTCAAGCGCGCGTACGACCCGCTGCTGGACGTGCGCAGCTTCGACCGGCCCGCGGTGGAGCGGCTGGTGAAGCGCGCCCAGGAGCGCATGGGGCTGGACGACGACGAGGACGGCGACGACGCGCCCGGGCTGGAGGACGGCCTGTGGGGCGTGGCGCGGGACCTGGACGAGCGGCTGGAGGAGACCGTCACGGAGCTGGCGCGCCGGGTGGGCATCGGCGTGGACACGGACGAGCAGGTGGAGGCGTTCCAGGTGGCCTTCCAGTTCGGCCACGCGCTGAAGGTGGACGGGCTGCCCGGCATCGACGTCACGGAGGACCGCACCCAGCTGGGCACCTTCTGGCGCGACACGGCGGTGGAGGCGGAGGAGCTGGAGTACTTCGCCACCGGCCACCCGCTGGTGGAGGCCCTCTTCGGCTTCCTGCGCGACGGCCCCTACGGCCGCAGCGCGTTCCGCTTCATCGAGAAGCGCGGCCCCCTGAAGGCGCGCGGCGTGGAGCTGCTCTACCACGCGCAGCTGCCGGAGCCGGAGGACACCTCCCCCGGCGCGCGCGTGCCCAGCCGCCAGCTGGCGCGCTTCCTGGAACGCACCCTCGTCCACGTCGCCGTCGTGGACGGACCCCAGGGCCCCAAGGCGGACACCACCGTGCTCGGCGCGCTGGAGACGGAGGGCAAGGGGCTCAAGGGCGACGAGGTGTCCCGCGCCTTCCCGGGCTTCGGCGCCTTCGTCGACGCCGCCGTCCCCGTGGGCCAGGAGGCCGCCGCCGCCGCCCTGGCGAAGCTCGCCGCGTCCGCGCGCAAGGCCATCGAGTCCGAACGCGACGCCACCCTCGAGCGGCTGCGCCTGTCCCTGGGCCACCAGGGGCTCGACCCCGCCGCCCTGGAGGCCCAGCTCGGCGCGGAGCACGCACACTACGAGCGACTCCTCAAGGCCCTGGGTGGGGTGAAACTGACCCTGGATTCGGCCTGCGGCTTCGTCATCAACCGCTGAGAAAGACTCGCGCGCGGAGAGATTTGACGGAGTGCGTCAGGCCTCCGCGCACGTGGTGTCGCACTGTGTCGCAACCAGTGGGGGAGGGTGCTGATTTTGGATACGGTCCACTTGACCGATTCCTCAGTCAACAAGATTCGGGGAATTTGATGATGTATGGTTCCCCTCGCCATGGCACCCACATCCCGTGAATCCGGCCAGGCCGCCGTGGAGTCAGCGCTGACGCTGCCTCTCGTCGTATTCCTGGTTTTGGGTACCTTGCAGCTCTTCATGATGCTGCAGGCGCGGATCCTCGCGCAGGTGGCGGTGTACCGGGCGGTACGGGCGGGCAGCATCAATCACGGCGACTGCCTGCCGATGATGCACGCGGCGATGGTGACGATGCTGCCCACGGTGGCGCGCACCGACAGCCCGGCGGCGCTGGCGCGGGCGTTCCGGCAGCGCGCCGACAACAAGTACCGCGTCACCAGCTCCTATGGAGAGCCGTTCGACGGGCCGCTGGTGGAGATCGTCCGCGAGTCGCCGGACGCGGGCTGGGTGCGGGGGCTGGAGCACGACGAGGACCTGTTGTTCGACCAGCCCACCGGCGACGCGGGGCTGGACGCGCGCACGTTGGAGATCCGCATGGTGGCCTGGTACTACATGCGCATCCCCTTCGCGAACTGGGTGATGAGCCGGATGTTCCTGGCCCACTTCGGTTTGAAGAACTACACGGCGACCAACCCGCTGATGCCGGCGCAGAAGCGCTCGGACTGGTGGCTGGACGAGCCGGTGGAGATTGGCCCCGACGAGTGGCCGGGCGGCGACCTGGGCGAGCGCATGGTGCAGTGGAGCAACCGGGGCCACTTCGTGTTCCCCATCCAGGTGCATGCGGCGATGCGGATGATGACGCCGGTCATGGCCCAGAACTTCCAGCGAGGCGCGGCATGTCCGGTCGGCTTGTGAAGTCCTCGTCCCGGGGCCAGGCCCTGGTCCTGTTCGCGCTCACGCTGCTGCTGTTGGCGCTGATGGTGCTGCTGACGCTCGGCTTCGGCGTGCGCGCCAAGGAGCACATCGAGCTGCAGATGGCGACCGACGCGGCGGCCTACAGCCAGGCGGTGGCGACGGCGCGCACGTTCAACGCCATCTCCGTGATGAACCGCGCGCAGGTGGCGCACATGGTGGCCATGGCCGGCACCCAGGCGCTCATCAGCCGCAGCAGCCAGGTGTTCGCGGCGCACTCGGTCTGCCAGACGGCCTTCCCGCAGCCCATGTGGCACGTGCTCGACACGGCGGCGGCCAACCAGACGCGCAGCCTCCAGGGGCGGGCGGGTGGCCTGTACCGGGCGGGGCTCAACATCTACGCGTCGCTTCTGCGCGACCACATCCAGGGGCAGAAGCTGGCGCTGAGCATCGCCCGCGCGGCGAACGGCGAGCTGCAAGCCACGCCGGAGGGCGCGGCGAAGAGCTTCTCCGAGCTCAACGGCGCGGAGGCGGTGCCGGAGCACGGGGACCTGATGAACGCGGCGCGCCGAGGCGACGCGCGCTGTGGCGGCGCGGTGTGCGCGGTGGGCGGCGGTTCGACGTCCAGCCTCAACGCGACCATGGGCAGCCTGGGGTGGACGTGGGTGCACAACCGGCCCACGGGCAGCGCGGGCTTCGGCACCGGTGGCGCGGCCCAGTCCACGGCCTTCCGCCACTACGGCAGCGCGGGCTCCATGGACCCCTCCACGTACGACACGGTGTCCGGTCGCAACTCCTGGGGGCACGACCACGGCAACGGGGTGCTGCCCACCCGGTGCGTCAACACGCCGCCCGGCGTGGTGCCGGTGTCGGACGCGTGGGTGATGTCCGACGAGGAGCAGACCCACGAGGACCAGCACGTGTACGGCGTGCGCGCGCCGCCGGGGCAGACGCCGGAGGACGGCAAGCCCATGTACGAACAGCACACGCTGGGCGCGTGCGTGGTGTGTCCGGGCATCTGGCCCTTCTCCATGGCGTACAACGTGGACGAGCTCCGGCGCGGCGAGGCCAACCAGTACGGCCAGCCGAAGCTGTACGCGGTCATCCACCGCGACTACGGCAGCGACCAGCGCCGCGCGCATCCGGACCCGTGGAACCTGTTCTTCCGCTTCCGCTTCTCCCAGGAGAGCGACACGGAGTTCGACAACGCCATTCCGCTCGGGCGCTCGCGGCCCACCGGGCGCGAGAGCGTGCAGCGCAACCAGGTGGCGCTGTCGGCGGGCATCGTCTACTACCACCGGCCCTACGCGGCGGCGGCGGGAGGCGGGTGGCGCGAGCCCCCCAACTTCCTCAACCCGTTCTGGCGCGCGACGCTGGTGAGCGCCGAGGGCGCCGACGACGACAAGCCGGCCAACAGCCTGTCGACGGCGGGCTTCGCCGAGCACGCGCGGGTGCTGCGCGAGCTGGAGGAAGCGGGCTATCGCGGCGGCAGCCGGCGAGGGGCGGGGTACTGACATGCGACGCTCGCGGGCGACACGGGGCCAGTCCCTGGTGGAGACGGCGCTGGGCTTGATGGTGTTCGTCACCATCCTGCTGTTCGGCATCTACTTCGCGGAGGTGGGCGCGCTGACCCTCAAGGTGCAGGAGGCGGCCAACTTCACGTTGTGGAACGCCACCGGGCGCGTGATGCACGACCCGGAGGCCGGCGAGTGGCAGCGGCCGGCGGCCATCACCGCGGCGGCGGCGGAAGCCAACGAGCGCTACGCGGACTTCGACGGGCGCAAGCGGATGGACGGGGAGGGTGTCACCATCCAGCTCGCCATCGCGCGCTCGCAGCCCATCGGGGTGGACTGCGAGACGTCCCTCCCGGCGGGCGTGCCGGACCTGACGCCCGCCCAGGCGGGGACCATGTTGTCGGGAGCGATGGACGTGCGCTCGTCGGGCATGCGGTGCTCCGCGTCCGCGCGGATGCGCGCCGAGCGCATCGGGCGCTTCATGGAGCCGCGCTTCTTCCGCGAGTCCCAGCGCGAAGCGGCGGCGGCCTTCACGGTGTGCGCGGCGGGCCGCGCCAACGGAGGGCGGTGCCCGGGCCAGTTCGCGATGTTGCTGGATGACTGGGGGTTGTCGACGGTGGCCGAGGGGCGCTCCTGCCCGCTGAGCGCCAACAGCGGCGCGGTGTGCGGCAACCGGGACTACTACCTCTGGGCGGAGCGGGTGTATCGCAGCAACGGTGGCGGCGGGAACGCGGGCACGGCGCTGGCGGCGCTGGTGGGCGCGGAGTCCGTCAACGAGGACCAGTTCTTCATGAGCTTCCGGGGCCACGAGGACCAGTACGAGGAGAACATCGGCGCGACCCACGCGGGTGGCCAGTCCATCTGGGAGACCACGCCCTTCCGCGCGCGCAACCTGTCGCGGACCTATGACGTCAGCCGGAAGGACAGCTGGCTCGGGGGCGTGCGCACGCGGTGAGGACGTGGCTCGTCGCGCTGTCGCTGGGAGGGCTGGTCGGCGCGTCGGCGCCGGCCCGGGCCGCAGTTCCCACGACGTCGCCCGATGCGCGGGTGTCCTCGACGCCCGGGGCCGATGCAGCGGCATCGGCCGCTCCCGTCGCGGGGAGCGCCGACGGGAAGGCGCGGCCCACGAGCGCTGGCGCTCGGTCCGACGCGAAGGCTTCGCCGCCACCTGCCGCGACGCGGCCTGGAGAGAAGGCCTCGGGCGCGGCGCCGCCTGCTCGACCCGGCGAGAAGCCTCGAGCCACCTCCGCTCCGGGCGGGGGAGGCGGGGCCGCCAACAAGGCCTCGGGCCCAACGGCTCCGGCTCCGCGTCGCTTCGCCTGGCCCACGCTGGCCGTGGTCGAGCAGGTGGACGCCAACGAGGTCATCGAGGCGGGGGGCGTTCCCGTCGTCCTGCACGCCGCGGTGGTGAAGGAGCCCATCCAGGACCTGGTGCAGCGCTTCGCGGATGCCTTCCGCGACGGCGGCCTCCACGTGCCGCCCGGCAACGAGCAGCCCCAGCTCGCCAGCGGCGCGGCCATGCTCACCGCCGTCGATATCTTCCAGGGGCTGACCTACACCGTCATCCTCCAGCCCCAGGCGCAGAATCTCACGCTGGTGTACCTGGGCGAAGCCAACCACGCCCTGCGCCGCGAGCCCTCCGCCGCGGACGACGTCGCGCCCATGCCCCCCGGCTCGCGCGACGCGCTGCGCGTGTCCGACGAGGGGTCGCGCACGTTGTCCTTCCTCGTGCCCATGTCCTCGGCGGACATCCAGGCCTACTACGCGCGTGAGCTGACGCGGGGCGGATGGCGGCTCGCGGAAGGGGAGCGCGCCGTCTACACGCGCGGGGGCGAGGAGGTGCGCGTCGTCGACGAGGCCGCGGAGGGAAACCTGCGCTCCGTCGTCCTCCTGCACCGCCGCGTGCGCGCGCCGGGCCCCACGCCTTGAGTCACCGCCCCGTCTGGTACGTGTGGAGCGCCACGGCGTTGCCCTCGGTGTCCTGCAGCACCGCGTAGGCGCCATGGGCGCCCAGCGACCTGCGCCCCACCAGCACCCTGCCTCCGGCGCGCGCGACGCGCCCCAGACAGCCGTCCAGGTCGCCACCCGCGTCCAGGTACACGCGGCTGCCCACGAGCGAGGGACGCAGCCCCGACGCCAGGACGAGCGCTCCCGTCACGTCCCCGGCCGCCTTGCGGGTGAAGACCGCGACGCGGGCACCATGGAAGTCCTCCACCCGCAGCGTCGTCCCGAGGACGGCCTCATAGAAGCGGGTGGCGCGGTCGAGGTCCACGACGGGAATCTCGAACCAGTTCACGCGATGACCCATGCCCCTGCTCCTTCCCGGCGCGCGCGCGCCGATGAGGGAGCCACCCTGGGCCCAGGCCGTGTCAGCCGTGTGTCAGGTTTGTGCCTCGCGCTCCCGGTGGGGAGCGTCCGCTCAAGCGCGCAGCCGTTCTCGCAGCGTCTTGGCGCGGCCCTGCATGTCCGGGTCCATGCTGGTCAGCTCCACGGACTTCAGGCGCTGATCCAGGCTCTGCGGCACCTTCGTCTTCAGCTTGCCCTCTTCCGCCAGCACCTCCAGCTTCGCCAGCGCCTTGTCGACGATGCGCTCGCGCGGGTGGTCCAGCAGGCTGTCGAGGAAGTACGCGTCCTCGGGCAGCTCCGGGTACTTCTCCAGATAGTCCACCACGGCCTTCACCCAGTCGGCGCGCGTCTCGGACTCGGTGACCTTCTGCATGGCCTGCTTCTGGGCCTTGCGCTTGCCCTCCGGGTCGAACGTCTTCGCCAGTCCTTCCGGCAGCTCGCCGCCGGTGAAGAGCGCGTCCGCGGCGGCCTTGTACTTCTGGTAGCTCGCGCTGCGTTCGATCTTCTGCTGCGCCGGGTCGTCCTGCCGGGAGGTGTACTTGCTCCCCTTGCCCCGCTGGGCGTCGATTTCACGCCAGCTCTTGCTGCGCTTCCCGGAGAACCCGCCCCCGTTGTCGTCCCTGTCCTTGGCCATCCTTCATCTCCCCTTGCGCGCGCTCCACAGCGCGGCGAGTCCGCGTTGGACGAGGGTGCGCACCGCCTCCAGCTCCTGTGAGGACAGGGGCTGCTCCTCGTCCTGCTCCGCCTCGAAGAGCGCCTCGTCCGCGTACTGCCGCAGCGCCGAGGGCACCGGTGGAGCCGTCGTCTCCGTCTCCAGCGCCGCCGGGTGCACCGAAGCGATTCCCGGCGGCCAACCCAGCTCCAGCATGGCGTACAGCTCGAAGAGCAGGTGGCGGGCGACGCCGTATCCTTCGTCCGCGAGCCCCGCGGCGTCAAGCGCGCCCAGCATGGCGTCCTGACGGTTCTCGAAGGCGTGGAGCAGCCGCGTGCGCGACTTCTCGTCGTCCTCCAGGTAACGCCACGCGGCCTCGACGAATTCGCCGGACGGCTCGCCCGGATGGAAGGCCGCCGGTGGCACCGGCTTCACCTTCTTGGGACGCGCCGGACGCTCCTCCTCCAGCCGCACCGGCCGCCCCTCCTCCACCAGGTCCCAGAGCCCCAGCAGGTTCTGGTACAGCCGCCGCGCGATATCCGGCGAGGGGAAGCGCGGCTCCTCCTCGAAGAGGTCCGGGATGACATCACTGTGCGGGCGCCCCTCCGCGTGCGCGGCCCGCATGCGTTCGAGCACCTGGGCGCTGTCCAGCGCGCTGCCGGAGAGGTCCAGCAGTCCGTCGAGCGTCTGGGCGCCCTCGAACTGGCGCTGGAAGTCGGCACTTCGGTCCTTGGAGGAGCGGCTCATGGCGGCGGGACGCTTACCCCGGCGGACGGCCGGGCGCACGTGGCATCAGCGCTCCTGGGGCCACTCGCCCATCAGTTCGTCCTGGCGTTCCTTGGGGTTGGACGTCCACGCGTAGTCCTCCGGGATGTGGCCGCCGCCGTGCTGCGCGCGGCCGTCCCAGCTCACCAGTTCGGTGAGGAAGCGCTCGTCGTCCTCTTCCGTCACCTCGGGGCGGTTGTCGAAGAGGGTGAAGGGCGTGTCCAGGGGATGGTCGGGGATGAGGATGGGCATGGCGGCTCCGAGCGGCGGTTCGCGCGTGGCGCCGTATGTCGGCGGGTCCACAACGCTCACGCCTCTCAAGCTACGCAGGCGGAGTGGGGCGAGGGAGCGTCCGGAGCCGGGCGGGCGAGGGCCCGTTCGTCTTCCGTTTCCGTGCCACCGACCCTAGTCTCCCCCTCCTGATGGCAGACCCCTCGCCGGAGACGTTGAAGACCGCGGTGCAGGCGCTCGGCCGCGTCCACGCGGTGGAGGGCCCTCCCGGAGAGAATGGCCTGCGCACCGTCTGGCACCTGGGCACGCACGGCGCGGAGCTGATGTCCCTGGTGGACACCGAGGGCCGGGTGCGGCGGCAGGAGCTGACGCTGCTGGAGGACCACTACATGTGGGCCAGCGGCGAGGGCGTGCGCACCGGGCGCGTGGAGCCCGGAGAGGGCCCGCAGGTGGGCGCGGCGTCGGCCGTGGTGCGGGCGGATGCCCAGCTGATGCCGAACCGGCTGATGCGCGCCGCGCTCGCGCTGGGGACCTATACGGGGCAGGACCGCTACATCCTCCACATCCAGCGCGTGCTGGCGCTGGCGCGCGAGGGGCTCGAGCTGGGGGCCGCCGCCCAGGCGGCGCGCGCGTCGCAGCGGCCCTCGGAGCCCACGCTGCCGGGGCTGGCGCCCGCCCCGGTCGCGCCGGTGGCCGAACCCGCGCCCGTCGCCCCGAGCGCTCAGGCCCGGCTGGTGCACGGCGCGCCCCACCCGAACGAGGTGGCGCCGCCGGTGGAGCGGCGTTCGGAGGGCGTGGTGATGGTGGTGGTGCTCGGCGTGGGATTGCTGCTCGGGTTGCTGTTGCTCAGCTGGCTGCTCTGAGCCGGCGCGACCTCGAGCCCCAACAACCGCAGCATGTCCAGCGTGTCGGGCATGGCGCCCCGGGCGCGGTGACGGGCCGCGTGCGCGCTCGCGCCGATGGCCCGCACCGGATGCGCGTCCATGACGAGCAGGGCCGCCACCACCGCCACCGGCACCAGCCGCGAGGACCAGCCGCGTCTCGCGGTGGCCGCGCGCCTGCGTCCGTGCGCCAGCAGCAGCGCGCCCAGCAGCGCCAGCAGCGAGGTGAGGGTCCACCGCGCCACGCGCAGCTGCGAGGCCATGTCCATCCCGGAGGCGACCCACTCCGCGCGCGTCGCGACCGGGACGGCGCCCAGGCCGGTCAGCATCTCGAAGAAGTGTCGGGCCTCCAACGCGCCCACCAGGGCCACGGCGGAGAAGGACGCCGTCATGCCGCTGGCCAGCAACAGGCCCCTCGCCCGGCGCCGCCCGTTCGGGCCCTCGTCGCACGCGAAGCCCACGCCCGACAGCGCCAGCCCCAGGGACAGGCCCAGCAGCAGCGCCGCGCTGGCCCACGCGCCCAGCAACCTGGGCGCCATCGCCTGGCCCGTGCTCGCCGCCACCGCGAGCACCGTGGTCCCCGTCGCCAGGCGGTTCAGGCCGTGCATCGCCTGGTCCACTTTGACCTCCGTGCCCAGCAGCCCCACCATCCACGGCAGCGTCGCCATGCCCATCATCACCATCAGCGGCACCCGGCGCCCCAGGCTCATGCACGCCAGCGCCACCGACAGCAGCGGCAGCTCCACCAGCAGCGTGAGGCCCACCCCCGCGGCGAACGGGCCCGCGGCCTCCACCACGCCCAGGCTCCGCCCCGTGCCCTGCAGCCAGGGCGTCAGCGCGAAACACCAGAAGAAGACCGTGAGTGGCACGGACGACGCCACGGACAGGCCGGGCGCGAGACGAAGCCGGAGAGGAACAAGCATTCCAGGAGAGAGTAGGCTCTCCTGCTTATCCTGGTAATTCAGACCGGGGGACGACCGATCAGCCAGTACGCGACGCTGCACAGCGTGCCAACGACGGGCGAGACGAGGGCGCCGAGGTAGAAGAAGGGAGGACAGCCGCTCTCGCCACAGCCGAATCGCGAGTATGCGAGGGCCCCCGCGACGAGCAGCGGCGCGTTCATTCCGATGAGGAAGACGCCCAGGCCGCGCAGCACGAGCCCCCGGTACCAGGTCCGTGTCCACAGCCGGAAGACGACGGGGAGCAGCAGCAGGGTCAGCGTCGCCGCGCCGGCCAGCTCGAGTCGCCGCGCCGACACCGCCACACACGCCAGCGCCGCGAGCGCCAGCGCGGGCACCAGCAGCAGGGCGTTGAGGGACAGGGGCTCCCGGGGACGCATTGGACCGGGGCACGACGCTGGCAGAGCGGGTGCGCGGAGGCAAGCGCGGTGGAGGTGCCCCGGGGGCTTGGCCCGTCGGCGGTTCGACGGCAGGCTCACGGCGCGCATGAGCATCGAACAGGGCGAAGGGGACTTGCTGGTCGCGCCGGTGGACGCACTCGTCGACCGCTAGGCGCAATGCCGGTCAGTTAGGGCGGGGGCGCTTCACCCACTTCTTGTCGTAGTTGCTCATCTTTATCTTTACGACTCGTGGGTAGCGCCTCTCGCTTCTTCGTTCCGGTAGCAGCAGCAGTCCCAGGTGC